>JBIKIN010000026.1:0-49402 GCA_044361595.1 Pelobium sp.
TGTAAATTTTATCCTTTTCATTTTACCAATTAATTTTAAAGTTATTAAAATAGCCTCGTTTCACTCGGGCTACAATTCTACTTTTAATTGGTCTTAATTTGGGGAAGCTTACAATTGAACATGAATTTGTTAAAATTTTGGTTTTAATGATTTATATTTGAAAACAATAAAAATATCATGAATTCACAACGTCAAGACTGGATTAATCTGCATCATAGTAAAAGTCGTAAAAAAGTTAAAATGCATTTACGGGCTATTACTGTTAAGGATCATGACAATTTTGTCCTTATTATTCCCTCCCTTAATCTATCATCTTATGGAGAAACTCATGATGAGGCCAGAGAAATGATGGAAAAAATTGTGCTTAACGATTTTTGTGAAACTTTAATGGCTTTACCTTTGCCAGAAATATTAAAAGAACTACACTCCTTGGGATGGTCTAATAGTCCGTTTTTTGCAAAGGAACTTAGTAGAACATCATACATAGACAAAGAAGGCTTATTAAAAGACTTTGATATATCTGAAAATGCTATTATAGAGGAATCTATAATGGAGGTTTGTTAAATGTCGCATCGCCCAGTTAAAATATCTCTTTGGGTGCGATTTTTGGAATCAAAAGGGTGTAAGTATGTTTCAACTAAAGCTTCACACGATAAGTATAAATGTCCGGGTTGCACCAGATCAATAATTCATAGAGAAAACGATAAAGACATTCCAGCATTACATATACATACCAATCTAAAGTCTATGGGTGTAGATAAAAATGAATTTTGGAAATGGATTGAAGATAACTCTTGATATTATTCTAATAAATCCATATTCTTCCCTTAGTATTAAGCATAGCCTCGTTGAAGACTCAGGGATAAAAAGTAGTTTTTTAAGAAAATATTTCTATTCTTAAATATGTAAGAAATTCAATAATCTTTACCCACTTCAAAGCTTCGGTAAAGTTTTTTCAATTTTCTTTACCTATAAAATTTAACTTTCAGTAATGTGAGCTTCAACCACAATACCAAGTTTAACAATAAAAAAGAGTTTTGAACGCATTGAACATACATAATCCTTTAACTCATCTAACTTTCACGAACAACTTTTGACATCTCAATACCCTTTTATTGATTCAATTTACCCTTGCCCATCTTCAAATTATGGCTAAATTCGTATCGAACCAAATTAGAAATTTCTAAAAAATTATAATCCCATGATGATGAGAGTCAAATCTATCGTAATATTATTATTAATCAGTATCAGTGCCTTTTCACAAAACCTTAGTAAAGACCTTAGCCCTACACAAATAGACCAAATTAAACGTGGCTATGGCATGTTTATTCATTTTGGGGTAAATACTTTTAACCAAATAGAGTGGTCTGACGGGAAATTACCTGCATCATCTTACAACCCCACTAATTTAGATTGCGACCAATGGGTAAAGGTGGCAAAAGATGCTGGTTTTAGGTATGTAATTTTAGTAACTAAACATCACGATGGTTTTTCGCTTTGGGATAGTAAATACACTGATTATGATGTAGCATCGTCGCCAGTAAAAACCGATGTGGTGGCAAGTGTAGCCAAAGCTTGCAAAAAGTACGGAATCAAATTAGGGCTATATTATTCGCTTTGGGACAGGCATGAACGTTCTGATAAAGATTATGGGAAATACAATCTATTTATGAAAAATCAACTCACCGAGTTGATGACCAATTATGGAGAAATTTGCGAATTATGGTTTGATGGCGGTTGGAATAGAAATGATGCGGATTGGAAGATTCCAGAGATTTACAAATATGTAAAAGCCATGCAGCCCAATTGTTTAATTACCGTTAATCATTCTATAGGTAAAAAAGGTAAAATAATTAAACCAACAAATTATGCTTATGGCGATAGCATCAGGTATTATCCTATCGATTTTAGGATTAAAGACCCTGATTTTGCTCGATGGGATGATCCTAAATATTATCAATTTGAGGGAAAAATGCATTATTTACCTTTCGAGCATACCATTTGTTTATCTGACAGATGGAATTGGTTTCAGAAGAAAGATGTAATAGCTGCGAGGCCAGTAGATGAATTAGAAGAACTTTTTTATTGGGGAACAGCGAATGATAACATCATGATCATCAACATCCCACCTGATCAAACTGGGCAAATTAGAACTAATGAGAAAAATAGAATTTTAGAATTGGCAGATCGTTTAGGGATTAGAGACGGCAAAAGTAAATTACCATCTGGCCCCATAAATTTAACCTTTAATCAGAAGACTTTAGCCAGTAGCGAGTTAGATGCGCATACCGCCAATAAAGCGAATGATTTTAGCTTAGACACTTATTGGTCAGCCAATAGCCCTGCTGCTGATTTGGAAATAGCTTTTGAAAATAAAATCACTTTCGACCGTGTGGTATTGTTTGAAAATGCTGAATTGAAAGATTTAGGAGATAATTTTTCTAAAATTAGAACTTTTAGAATAGCAGAATATGAATTGCAATCTTTTACTGATGGTAAATGGGATACTTTTTATACTGGCGATTTAATTGGCGCTTGTAAAATCATCCGCTTACCCGAGGAAATTAAAGCAGAAAAAATTAGGTTAAAAATTATAAAGTCGAACGGGAATCCATCCATTTGCCATTTTTCGGTATCTCAGCAAGCAACCAAAGGAATAAGAAAAATAGATTAAAAAATGCCCTGCTATCCCCCAAGATAATACCCTAAACATGTGGTACGTTGCCGATAACTAAAGAAAAGACGCATCTACCTATGTTGTACAAATTGCGGAGTATTTGATGGGAGATGGATTGATATGATAAATTATTGGGGCGTTTCCCCTGGACTGTCCGTAGAGTTTAGCGTAGCGCTCTCTACGGATTCGATAATAAAAAAGAGTCTTCAGACTTGTTAAATCCCAAGCTAATAACCACACTCTGTAAAGAAAAATCAGAAAACTATACACACCCAAAACCTTATGTAAAGATTTTTCAATTTTCTTTACAGAACTAAAATTGCAATCTCATATTTTCATCATCAATCGTATATTTATTAAAATATATTTTTCAATCAACCCCATGCAAACCCAATTCAGAAAAGCCACTTTACAAGAAATCCCTCAAATTTGGGAAATTATCCTAAAAGCAATTGCAAGAAGAAAAGCCGATGGCAGCAAGCAATGGCAAGATGGTTACCCTAACCAAAAAAGCATCGAAACAGATGTTGATAATGAAGTAGGCTTTGTTTTAACTGATGGAGAAAACATCATTGGTTATTGTGCAGTTTTAATTAATGATGAGCCTGAATATGCAAATATTGAAGGTAAGTGGTTAACTGCTGGAGATTTTGTGGTGTATCATCGTGTGGCTTTAGCCGAGGATTATTTAGGTAAAGGTTTTGCCAAAGTAATGATAGAAAGTATCCATCAATACGCAGCAGAAAAAGGCATTAAAAGTGCAAGAGCCGATACCAATTTTGACAACCAAGCCATGCTTAAACTATTTGAAAAATTAGGCTACCAATATTGTGGCGAAGTATATTTTAGAGGAAGTGCTAGAAGAGCTTACGAAAAAGTTTTAACCTCATAATTTTGAATAAAGAACTTTAAATATTGCCTAAAATAATTATCAATTTTTGACTTAAGTACACCCTCTACTTGACTGGAATTTCCCTAAATCCATTTCAAATTTTAACTACGTTCGTATTAACTAAATTTTTAAAGGATGAAAAAATTAATATTGCTAACCCTAGTTATCTGCTTTCAAATAAAATATGGGCAGGCTCAACTACAAATTTATAAAGAAAGTAGTCAAAAAGGAGCTAGCGCAACGTGTGCAGTAGGCGAAATTTATACCGGAAAAAGTATCCCAGGTAAATTAAATAAACAAATTGCTTCTTTAACCTTAAAAAAAGGATACATGGCTACTTTAGCTCAAAATTTGGAAGGTACTGGAGAACGCTTTTCTTTTATAGCGGCCGTTAGTGATTTAGAGGTTAATTTAAATGCTAAGCTTAAAAATAATGTATCTTTTATAAGAGTATTGCCTATTCGCAATGTATTAAAAAAAGGCGGGGGTTATATAGATAAAAAAGTTATTGATAGCTTAAATGTTTCTTGGTATTACAACTGGGGACCAAAATCCGAAAGTACTGCAATAAGCGAATTTGTACCTATGGCTTGGGGGAAAAAATCAGCTGGTATAGAAAATATCGACACATATGCTGCAAAAAAAGAAATCACAAACTTTTTATCTTTTAACGAACCAGATGGTAAAGACCAATCAAATATCCCGGTTATAGATGCTGTTGAGCCGTACAGTAATTTATTAAGTATGGGTTTTAGAATGGGTTCTCCAGCTACAACAGAAGGGCAAGCTACTAAATGGCTTTCGGATTTTTATATTGCCACTGAATCTGAAAAATTAAACATAGATTTTATTGCAATTCATTGGTACGATTGGGGCGGATGGTTTCAAAACAAAGATTTAGAGCCAGACCCAGAAAGAGTATTCAAAAGGTTTAAGGCTTATATTGATAAGATATACGAACGCTATCAAAAACCAATTTGGATAACCGAATTTAACGCCAATAGAAACACTTCAGAAGCTACCCATTTGGCTTTTATGAAATTAGCCTTGCCTTACTTAGAATCTGATGTTAGGGTTGAACGATACGCTTATTTCTTCCCTCCTGCTTTATTACCAATAAAAGATGGGAAATTAACGCCAATAGGTAACGCTTATCAAGAATTTAAATCAACACCTTCGCTAAAAGCTAATGTTACTCAATAATACATTAGTTTATACTTAATATCATTTTGTAATATCTAATCAAAAAAGTATGTAAGCCTAAGCCTTACATACTTTTTTATTACAAGCAAGATTAGTTTTTTTTAATAAAAAACTTGCAGAAAATTGTACTTTTATTTACCATGATAGCGTAAATAGAATAAATACAATTAATTGATTAACTACATATTAAGAAATATACCAATCTAAAATAATCGAAAAATTATTACTATCTACTCATATTTAACTCAAATAGAGCAAATATAATAGTTAAGCTTAGGTAATTAATTTTAAACCTAATCCAAAAACTATTTATAATTTTTGGGTTACATAATAGTGATGGTCTTTTAAAATTGTTTTTAAAAATAATTCTCCGTTTATCTTATCTAAAGATTTAATCTCGTATTTATCCTTCAGCTTTTTTTCTAATGTGGTAACCAATTTATAATTATTGGTTTTGACATAGGTCTTTAATACATCTTGAATTAAATAGATATCATCATTACTGATTAACCTTGCTTCAAAAATAATTGGCTCATAAGCCTCGTACTCTTGGTTTACAAAAGTTAAATCTTCTAGTGTGGTTCTAGGCTTTACTTTAATTACAGTTGTTCCTGCCAATAAATCTCCCACACGTTGATTATTTTCTGTTAATGCAGTAGTAACCAAACCAATTGCTCCTGTGCTTATGGTAAAATCTACAAGCCTAGCTATCCATCTAATTAGGTATTGCCCAAGCGAAGGCTGACTGCCATCTAAACTGATAACCTTAATCTTGAGTGCCATTTTTCCAAAGCTTTGTCCGTTAAAAAATAACTCCATCACTAAAGGGTAAGAAAATGCAACAATCAAGTAGATAATGAAAACATAATTAAAACCGCCCCCCCTAAAAGGATTTGCCATAGAATCAATAGCTATAAGAAAAAAGATGAGCAGTATAAAAATACCTAAATCAATTAACCTTGCCCAAATTCTTTCGGCGATACCAGCAATCTCGAAATCGATATCAATATTTTGATTGGTTTTGATTTTAACAGTAGACATATGTGCTTACAAATATAAAATTGATTTGCAATTAAAGAATTTCTTACTAATTTAAACCTGTCTATTTAAAATTTATGAAAGAAGCCTTATTTGTTAAAAGAAATGCTGATAAATGGAGGCAATATGAACAACAACAAGACCTAACTACTGATGAACTAGCAAAAAAATATATAGAATTAACTGACGACCTTGCTTTTTCAAAAACATTTTTCCCAAAGTCTACAACAACAAAATATTTAAACGGCTTAACATCTAGCTTTCATCAATCAATTTATAAAAACAAAAAAGAGAAGAAAAGCAGATTCATCACTTTTTGGACCCAAGAATTACCACTTATCTTCTACCAAGAGAGAAAACAAATATTATATGCCTTTTTGTTTTTTATGATTGCTATTGTAATTGGCGCAGTATCTGCAAAATATAATGATGATTTTGTACGCTTAATTTTGGGAGATGGCTATGTTAACATGACAAACGAAAACATAGCCAAAGGCGACCCTTTTGCAGTTTATAAACAGACTAACGAAATACTCATGTTTTTACAAATTGCAACTAACAACATCAGAGTCTCTTTCTTAGCGTTTATTTTTGGCATTTTTTGCTCAATAGGTACTGTAAGTTTACTTTTTAGAAACGGCATTATGCTAGGTTCTTTTCAATATTTCTTTTACAGCAAAAACTTAGGATTAGCCTCTTTATTGGTTATTTGGTTACATGGAACCATAGAAATTACATCTATTGTAATTGCCGGAGCCGCTGGTTTAGTTTTAGGAAACAGCATTTTATTTCCTGGCACATTACCTCGTAAAACAGCCGTATTTAACGCTGCAAAAAACGGAATTAAAATAGTAATAGGCTTGGTGCCATTATTTTTAATAGCCGCATTTATTGAAAGTTTTTTTACACGCTATACCCAAATGCCTAAATTCTTGAGCGCAACGGTCCTTATAACATCTTTCGCATTTGTCATTTGGTATTTTATAATTTATCCATATTTAATCAACAAAAAACATATTAATGGAACAACCTAAACTAAATTTAAAAAAAGTAAGAGATTTTGGCGAAGTAATTAACGACACCTTTATTTTTTTAAAACAAAACTTTAAGCCTTTATTTAAAATTCTTATCCCAATATCTATTTTGTTTGTTGTTGCAAACATTGTGCTTTCAACATTTCAGATAATTAGTTTACAAGATTTAGTTAAAGAAAATGGTGGCAATAATGTAAGCGGACTAATTAATAAAACACTGGTTACAAGTTTTATAACAGGTTTATTTGGTTCTATGGTGTATTTTATTGTGGCACTAACCACCTATTGTTATGTAGCAGTTTACATAGAGAATAAGTCAGAAACACCTGAAATGGCACAAGTTTGGGGCTTTTTTAAATACTATTTTTTCAGATACATTGGCATCAGACTATTAACTGCAATTGGTTTAGTATTAGGATTTATGCTTTGCCTTTTACCAGGTATATATCTAATGCCCATAGTTTCTTTAACTGTAGCAGCAGTTGTATTAGAAAACAGAGGTGCTTTTAATGCCATTGGCAGAGCGTTTACTTTAATTAAGCAAGATTGGTGGATGAGCTTTGGTACGCTAATGATTTTAATCATGATATTATATGCATTTGTAATTACCCTTGCTTTACCATCTATGATCTTAGGTGGCAGTGCAAGCTTATTTACGCCTAATCTAACCAGACCGGTTTATGCCATCATCATTCAAAGTATCATATCCAGCATTTCTGTTTATAGTTATGTAATTGTGATTATAGGAAATTGCATACTATTCTACTCTTTAGTAGAAAAGAAAGAAAGCGAAGGTTTGTTAGATCGTATTAACGATTTAAACCATAATCAATCTAATAGCCAAGAGCCAACAGAAGAATTTTAGTTTTGAATAAATTCACGTATTACATCCTTTTTTTATTTATTACACTTTACAGCACCCAAATTTTTGGTGTCCAAAAAGATAATACCCTAAATATTCGCCAGTTTGATAGCGCTAAAATTGACAGTTTAAAAAAATTACCCGATTTCAATTATAAAGATAATATCATCAATGAAACGGCTAGCCTTTGGGATAGGTTTTGGAACTTCTTTTGGTTTCAAATTAGCAGATTATTTTTTGGTAGTGAAACCTATGCGACCAGGCAATACATCTATATTATTTTAGGAATAATATTAATTAGCATAATAGTATACAAGGTAATTAAATTAAATAAAGGCTCTTTGACGAGCGAAACTGCTATAGAGAACCCAGACTTAGCTTTTCAAAATATAGAAAACATTAATGCCATAAATTTTGATGTAGAAATTAATAAAGCATTAGCCACATTAAATTACAGGTTAGCCTTAAGGCTGATGTATTTAAAAGCTTTAAAAATTTTAAGCGATAAAGAATATATTAATTGGGATGTGAGTAAAACAAATAGTCAGTATTACCAAGAAATACAAAACCCCGATTTGAAAAATCAATTTATAAACCTTACCTATAAATTTGAATACGCTTGGTATGGTAATTTGCCTGTAACTCCAAACGATTTTAACATCACGCAGTCACAGTTTTCATCCTTTTATAAAGAAATTATATGAAAGGATTTAAGCTCTATATTGGTATTATTTTAGCAATAATTTTCTTAACAGCTATAGCTATTTACAATCAGCCAAAAGAAATAGATTGGAAAATAACCTTAGCAAAAGAAGATAAAATACCATTTGGCACCTATGTTCTAAACCAAAACATAAACAAGCTATTCCCAAATCAGAAAATTAATGAAAGTAGGTTAGATGTTTATAGATTAATTAAAGAAGACAGCACAAAAAATAGCCAGATATTAATTATTTCAAAATCTTTTAAAATTGGCAAAGCCGAGGTTGAAAGATTGGTAAATTGGGTAGAAAAAGGGAACAAAATATTTATAGCTGCTTATAATATAGATGATAATTTTACCAACTATTTTAAATTAAAATTTGGCTTCGCCATGCCCGATGAAAACGTTGATTTAAAATTTACAAACCCAATTCTAAATAAAGAGAAATACATTTTTACTAAAAATTCTGTAAATATTTTTTTTATTAATCGAATAGCTAAAAATCAAACTTCTTTAGCTAAAGACGGAAATGGCAACACCAATTTTATAGCTATAAATCTTAAAAAAGGAGCCATTTATGTTTGTCCAAACCCACTAATATTTAGTAATTATAATCTAATAGATACTAAAAATAGGAAAGTAGCATCTAATATGTTATCCTACTTATCAGCTAAAAAACCGTTAATCCTAACCAATTATTACCTCTATAATAGCGTAGACAACGAATCCATTTTAACAACCCTATTTAAATTTACCGAGCTAAAATGGGCTTATTATATCGCCTTAATTACATTGATAATCTATATTTTAGCAAATGTAAAACGTAAACAAAGAGCTATTCCTGTAGTTACTCCATTACAAAATACTAGCTTAAATTTTGTGAGCACCATTGCTCAAATTTATTTTCAACAAAAAGATCACACTCAATTAACGCAAAAAAAGATTTACCATTTTTTAGAGTTTGTAAAGCAAAAGTATCGTTTACAACAAAATAATAATATCCAGTTTATTGAACAACTAAGTGCAAAATCTGGAGTAGATGAAGAGGTGGTGACCAAAATTATCATCCTATCAGAGAAAATTAAAAAGAAACAAACCATTACAGAAATACAATTGATAGAAATTTCTAACCTTATAGATAAATTTTATGGAAACGCAGTATAATCCAGAAAACCAAAATCCCCGTACAAACCTAAGCGAAATAAAAAGCGCTGTAGAGCAATTAAAATTATCTGTGGGGCAAATTATTGTTGGGCAGCAACAAATGTTAGAGTTGTTAATAGCTGGCCTTTTAGCCGATGGACATGTTTTGATAGAAGGAGTGCCCGGCGTAGCCAAAACTTTAATAGCTAAACTTTTAGCTAAAAGTATCGATGCCGATTTTTCTCGAATCCAATTTACACCAGATTTAATGCCATCAGACGTATTAGGTACTAGTGTTTTTCATCCTCAAAAAGCAAGTTTTGAATTCAAAAAAGGACCAATTTTTGGGAACATCATTTTAATTGATGAAATAAACCGAGCCCCAGCAAAAACACAAGCTGCCTTATTTGAAGCCATGGAAGAAAGGCAAATCACTTTTGACGGACATACCTATCCATTAAGTGCTCCATTTATGGTAATGGCAACACAAAATCCAATAGAACAAGAAGGAACTTATCGTTTACCCGAGGCACAATTAGATCGCTTTTTATTTAAAATAGAAGTTGGATATCCTACTAAAGAAGAAGAAATTCAAATCTTAAAAAGTTTGCATAAAAATGTACGCTCTACAGAAGTAGAAAATATAGCTCCGGTATTGAGCATCAAACAAATATTAGAGGCTCGTAAAATGATTAGAGAAATACATATAGAAGATAAATTATTAGATTTTGCAGCTAGTATTGTACATGAAACTAGAAACAACAAATCTATTTATTTGGGTGCTTCGCCTCGAGCTTCTCTAGCCATTATTTCATCTGCAAAAGCCATAGCCGCTATAAACGGAAGAGACTTTGTAACTCCAGATGATATCGTTTTTGTAGCTACGCCAGTGCTTCGTCATCGTATGATGCTAACCCCTGATAGAGAAATGGAAGGTATAACCACAGACGAAGTGATTAAACAAATTATTCATAAAATAGAAGTACCTCGTTAAATTTGAAAAAGCTCAAAAACTTTTATTTATCATTAAGTTTTACCCCAAGGTTTTACACTTTGATGGGGCTTTTAGTCTTTTTATTTATAATCAGCTTTATAACTAATGCATTTTTAGGTTTTGCTTTTATAATAACAGCCTCAGTTATAGTTACTGCATTATTAGATATTTTTATCTTATACCAAGGCAGCAAAATAACAGCTAAGCGCATTACTGGCCCTAGAATGAGCAATAGCGATGATAACACCATTAGCGTTTGGATAAAGAGCAGTTACCCTTTTAAGGTTGAAATTACTTTTATTGACGAGCTTCCTGCTCAGTTTCAAATTAGAGATTTTAAATACACCACACAACTATCACCAAATCAAAAACACGATTTTACTTATCAGTTAAGGCCTTTAAAAAGAGGGATTTACAAGTTTGGAGATTTACAAATCTTTGCATCAAGCATTTTAAAACTAGCGGAAAGAAGATACACTATTGAAGCAGAAAAAGAGGTTGCCGTTTACCCATCTTACCTACAAATGCGACAGTTCGAGATTATGGCCATCTCTAATAAACTGACTGATATTGGCATTAAGAAAATTAGAAAAATTGGGCATAGCAGCGAGTTCGATCAAATTAAAAACTATGTCCCGGGTGATGATTACCGTCACATCAATTGGAAAGCCACAGCTCGCCGAGGCGATTTGATGATCAACAATTATATTGATGAAAAATCGCAACACTTGTTTTGTATTATAGATAAATCTAGAGTAATGAAAAGCCCTTTTGATGGTCTAAGCCTTTTAGATTACGCCATTAATGCAACTCTAGCACTAAGTAATATTGCGCTTTTAAAAGAAGATAAAGCAGGTTTAATTACCATGAGCGATACCGAAGGTGCCATTGTACAATCAGACCGTAAACCAATTCACCTCAATAAAATTTTAGACGTTTTATATCAAGAAAAAACTAAATATTTAGAACTCAACTCAGAGCAATTATACCTTACCATCCGTAAAAAAATAAAGCAGCGCAGCTTATTGGTGTTTTTCACCAATTTCGAAAGCCTTAGCGCAATGCATCGTCAGTTACCTTATTTCAAAAAAATAGCCAAATTTCATTTATTATTGGTGGTGTTTTTTGAAAATACCGAGATTAGTTCTGTACTAGATATGCAAACAAAAAACACACAAGACATTTATTTTAAAACCATTGCCGAGCAATTTGTAACCGAGAAAAAACAAATTGTTAAAGAATTAAAACAGCATGGTATTACCGCCTTATTAACCGAGCCTAAGAACCTGACCGTAAACACCATAAATGCGTATTTAAGGATAAAAGCTTCGCAAAGAGTTTAGTGTTTTATTTGAAAAGTTTCGTTATCATCTAATATCCTTTCCGTTACCTCGAGGTAACGAGAGGTCTCACTAGAAGGATGTATTTTTGTTAACCTATTTGTGAGATGTCTCCTACCGTGGACATAACGAAGTGGTTAGATGAAATGCTAATTAACCAGCAGGCTAACAGCATGACCTAAAAGCGCCTCCTAAATTGCGTTAGGGATAGAAACGGCAGCTTTTTTTGGCTGTCCTTCGTCTCCGCTCAGGATGACAGCCAAAAAAACTACAGTGCATAGCCCGTATAAACGCCCAAATTATTTTTTATTAAAATCATTCATATTAAAATCCTATTTTCACAACTCAAATCAATTATCAACCAAAACAATGAGCTTTAAAATAAATTCTTTAGCAGATTATAAAAAATCTTACCAAGAAAGTGTAGATAATCCCGAAGCATTTTGGGCAAATATTGCTAGTAATTTTACATGGAAAAAAAAGTGGGATAAAGTACTAGATTGGAACTTTACAGAGCCAAAAATAGAATGGTTTAAAGGCGCCAAGCTTAACATTACCGAAAATTGTTTAGATAGACATTTAGTAGATAAGGCAGATCAACCTGCAATTATTTGGGAATCTAATGACCCCTTAGAGCATCACCGTGTTTTAAGCTATAAACAGCTGCATCAAAAAGTTTGTCTTTTTGCCAATGTTCTAAAAAATAATGGGGTAAAAAAAGGAGACCGAGTTTGTATCTATATGCCAATGGTTCCCGAGTTAGCCATTGCTGTTTTGGCTTGTGCTAGAATTGGAGCTATTCATTCTGTTGTATTTGGAGGTTTTTCTGCACAATCAATCGCAGATAGAATTAATGATGCAAAATGCGAAATGGTAATTACAGCCGATGGCGGTTTTAGAGGAACCAAAGATGTTCCGCTTAAAAATGTTATTGACGATGCACTAGTACAATGCCCTACAGTAAAAACAGTTATTGTTTTAACTAGAACAAGAACGCCAATATCAATGATTAAGGGACGTGATAAATGGTGGATAGATGAAATTCATAAAGTAGAAACCTTAGGCTTAATTGATTGCCCTGCCGAAGAAATGGATGCTGAGGACGAGCTATTTATTTTGTATACTTCTGGTTCTACCGGCAAACCAAAAGGTGTAGTGCATACCTGTGCAGGTTATATGGTTTATACAGCTTATACTTTTCAAAATGTGTTTCAATACCAGCCAGAAGATATTTATTTCTGTACTGCAGATGTAGGCTGGATAACCGGACATTCTTATATTATTTATGGCCCATTAGCACAAGGCGCAACTACTTTAATGTTTGAAGGTGTACCCACTTATCCAGATGCTGGCCGTTTTTGGGATATTGTAGATAAATATAAAGTCAATATTTTATACACCGCACCAACAGCCATTCGCTCTTTAATGCAATCGGGATTAGACTATGTAAAGGATAAAGATTTATCATCGTTAAAAGTCTTAGGCTCGGTAGGCGAACCTATAAATGAGGAAGCTTGGAACTGGTATAACGAACATATTGGTAAAGGAAAATGCCCAATTGTAGATACTTGGTGGCAAACAGAAACCGGTGGTATCATGATTTCGCCGCTAGCCCATATCACTCCAACTAAACCTTGCTTTGCAACTTTACCTTTGCCCGGTATTCAGCTACAATTAGTGGATGAAAATGGCAATATTATTGAAGGAAACGATGTTTCGGGAAATTTATGTATCAATTTTCCGTGGCCTGGTATGATTAGAACAACCTATGGCGACCATGAACGCTGTAAACAAACTTACTTTGCCACCTATCCTAATAAATATTTTACTGGGGATGGCTGTTTACGAGATGAGGATGGATATTACAGAATTACAGGCAGGGTAGATGATGTAATTAATGTCTCTGGCCATAGAATTGGAACTGCCGAAGTTGAAAATGCGATAAACATGTTTACCGATGTGGTAGAATCTGCAGTGGTAGGATATCCTCACGAAATTAAAGGGCAAGGAATTTATGCTTATGTGATTTTAAATCACGATTCTGAGGACGAAGAATTGACTCGTAAAGATATCGCTATGACGGTAAGTAGGATTATTGGAGCCATTGCTAGGCCAGAGAAAATTCAGTTTGTTAAAGGTTTACCAAAAACAAGATCGGGAAAAATTATGCGTCGTATTTTAAGAAAAATTGCCGAAGGTGATGTGAATAATTTAGGCGATACCTCTACCCTTTTAGACCCAAATGTGGTAGAAGATATCAAAAATAATAAGTTATAACTGGCACAATACTTGTTTTTGTAAGGATGATTAATAAAGTTATTAATCTTAAAACAAAATACAATGGATAAGCTAGCAATAAAGGGAGCATGGAACGAAGTTAAGGGTAAAGCAAAACAAGCTTACGCAGATTTAACCGACGACGATTTAATGTATGCCGAAGGAAAAGAAGATGAAATGTTAGGTAAAGTGCAGCAAAAAACTGGAAAAACTAGAGACGAAGCTGTAAAATGGCTTAACAGTTTGTAAGTTCAAAAATCCTTTATTACAATATAGTCCGCAATGTTTATTGCGGACTTTTTTTATGTTCTTATTTGTGATTAAAATTGATCAGAAAAACCTAAACTTTAATTAGACCTATCGTACATATATTTGAACATGGTAGGCACAAACAATATCGAAAACAGAAACAATCCTATGGAAATAATTAATTGGCTCCCTGGCAAATGAAGGATGTTAAAAATCAATCCAAATCCAATAATCATAATGGATAAAGCTCCTGCTATAAATGCGGTCATTTTCATAAAGACATGTGTTTAATTTATAACTAAAATATTGATTATCAATATACAAATCAATACCTATTTTAGGGTATTTTATAAAACTAAAAAACCGACGATTATTCATCGTCGGCTTTATACATCTAATTAAAAACACTACTTATTCCCGGAAATTCTCAAGTATTCATCTATGTTAATAATAAGTAGTTTTTCTGAATTATACTTTTGAAAACCCTTATCAAAACTGACTATGTAATCCATTTTATTTATTAAAGCAATAAAATATTGAAATCCATCTTCAATGTCAACAAATTTAGATTCTAAAGCTTGAACCGCACATTCATGATTCCCCTCTACAACTTTAACTAGATTAAGTAATGAAAGCATAGTTGTTTTTGAAATATCTGAACCTAAATATTTAGTAAGCCAATGGGCTATAATATGAAGTACGGATGAACTAATAAAAAGTCTAATTCGATTACGTTCTGCTAATTCGAATAAGATTTTAGCCGACTCAAATTGTTTTCTTTTTAAAACAAAATCTAAAATTACATTAGCATCCACAAAAACTTTATTTACCATATTTTTCAGACTTATCTTGGTAGTATTCCTTTTTAAAATCAAAATTTGCAGCAATTGAAGGAACTTCTAGATTTTCAACATATTCAACAAAGCTTTTCGTGTTTTTCGATTTTTCTAAACTTCTTAAATAATCCTCAACCAAGCCAGACAAGCTTTCGTTCGCTTCCATAGCGTATTGTTTAGCTCTTATCAATACATCATGTTCTATTGTTAAATTAACTTTAGTTTTCATAACATAAATGTACGCATAAAATTAAATCATACGTATATTTAATTTCAAACAAAAAAAAACGACGATTATTCATCGCCGGCCTAACGTGTTTAGGTTGGTTGGTAAATTTCTTTTTTAAAAATCAGTAAGCATTTAGCTTTCAGCCTTCTGCTTTTAGCTTTTAGCTTAATAACAACTAAATATTCTTAGCTAACCAGTCGCCAACTTCACTGGTTTTATAAGCTTTGTTTTTGCCCGATAAATCTTCGGTAACAATTCCTTCTGCTAAAGATTTATTAACTACCTCTCTAATAGCATCAGCTTCGGCTTGTAAGCCAAAAGCATCTTCGAACATTAGAATAACGGATAAAATCTAAACCAAATAGCAAAATGTATAATATTATGGAAAAGTTGTTAGTAAGTTTTAACGAAAATATTTGGATATTAATTGGGGGGGGTAAATTTGAATATTGATTTGCCTGATCAGAAAATCTTTAAAGTATTAAGCTTATTTATTTAAGCAATTTTTAAACCCTAAAATTTTTAAACAATGAAAAAAAGAAATTTATTTATCATGTCTTTGGCTATGTTTGTAGCCGTAATTACGCTGAGCTCTTGGAGGCTATTTGGTAAACAAATTGATAGTGAACCTGATCGTTTGGAATTACCAGGTCAATGCGTTGAACATGCATTTCAAGACAAATACTTCTTGGGAATTAGAATTCAAAATGATGTTCCAGTAGAAAGAGCAGTTGATTGCAATACTGGAGATCCGTTAAATGATTGGTATCCATATTAATTTTATTTTGCCCATGAAAATATTTTATTTAACTTTTATTATAATTTTCATGGGCATTATTTATTCTAATAACTCACTTGCTCAAAAAGTAACTATAAAACAAGCAAACACATCTAATCCAATTCCTTATGTTTCCGCATTTGATTTTGAAACAAATAAATGGTACATTTCTGATTCGACTGGTAATTTTTTATTTAATTTTTCTGAGCCGAGAAAAATAATATTAGAAATACTTGGGTATGAAAAAAAAACGATTCAAGTTAATAAGGATTCTATAGTTTTTTTACAACCAAATGCAATTAATTTAAATGAGGTTGTAGTAAGTTCCAAAACAAAAAACTTTAAATATAAAACCTATAAATCTAAAAATAATCCAATATCAGTTTTTGCATATAAATATTCTAAATCATCAAATTATAAAAATAAGATTGCTCGTTTGATACAGTTTAGAGACACTTTCAATGAAATAAAGAAAGTATCTATTGATGCTAAAATATTTGGTAATGAAAATAATCAGTTTGTAAGATTAAGGCTTTACAAGATTGATTATGATGGTGATAAATTAAACGCTTCTATCTATCAAAATTATTTAAACACAAGTAAAGAAATTTATAGTCTAGAACTAAAAGATACTTATCCAGACCCACAAAGAAATTTAACATTTTCACTGCCAGATGGAATAATCCTCTCTAGCGGACATTATTTATTTTCTATTGAAGTAACACCATCACAAAATGCTTCCCAAAATTTAATTATAAACTTTAATAAAGATAATTACGCGAATACTTTTTTTAGAAAAGATAAATCATGGTATAAAGATTTTGATAATGGAAAGTTTTTAAACATGCGTATTAAAATTGATTATAAAAGTCTTTAAAGTAAGAACACTTATGAAAGACAAGTGATTATTTGTGACTTATATTAGTTTTACCCTCCAAAATGTCCATTACTCATCAAACCATAAACAGAACACCTATTTGATCAAAAACAAAAAAACCGACGATTACTCATCGCCGGCCTCACGTGTTTAGGTTGGTTGGTAAATTTCTATTAAATATTTTTCGCTAACCAGTCGCCTACTTCGCTGGTTTTGTAAGCTTTATTTTTTCCTGATAAATCTTCGGTTACAATTCCTTCGGCTAAAGATTTATTCACTACTGCTCTAATCGCATCAGCTTCGGCTTGTAAACCAAAAGCATCTTCAAACATCATAGCTGCTGATAAAACTGTTGCTAATGGATTGGCAATATCTTTTCCTGCTGCTTGAGGATAAGAACCATGAATGGGTTCGTATAAAGAAGTATGTAATCCTTTTGAAGCTGACGGCATTAATCCCATAGAGCCAGAAATTACGGATGCTTCATCGGTTAAAATATCGCCAAAAAGATTTTCTGTAATCATTACATCGTACGAATTTGGCCATTGCACCAAACGCATTGCAACTGCATCAACAAATTCGTAACTGACTGTTATTTCTGGATAATCTTTTTCCATATCCTGAACGGTTTCTCTCCATAAACGAGAGGTTTCTAAAACGTTAGCTTTATCTACACAGCACAATCTTTTACCACGAGTCATGGCTAATTCAAAACCTAACTTAGCCAATCGCTGAATTTCTGCTCTGGTATAAGTACAAGTATCAAAAGCGGTGTTGCCATCGTCTTTTCTACCTCTTTCGCCAAAGTAAATTCCACCAGTTAATTCACGTAGAATGATTAAATCTGTTCCTTCAATTCTTTCTCTTTTTAGCGGAGAATTATCAATTAAAGATGGGAAAGTAAAAGTTGGACGAACGTTGGCAAATAATCCTAATTTCTGACGCATTTTTAATAATCCTTGCTCCGGACGAACTTGTGCTTTAGGGTCGTTATCGTATTTTGGATCGCCAATGGCTCCAAAAAGTACGGCATCAGCAGCCAAACAAATTTCGTGGGTACTGTCTGGATAAGGCTCCCCACAATCATCAATAGCGCAAGCACCCGTTAATGCCGATGTATAATTGATTTCATGATTATATTTTACTGCAATAGCATCAATCACTTTTACAGCCTGATTGATAACTTCTGGTCCAATTCCGTCTCCTGCAAGCAGGGCAATGTTTAGTTTCATTTTTTATAGTATTGAGTAGTGAGTATCAAGTATCAAGACCTTTGCAGGTTTGGTACTATTACTCTTAAATTTTTATTTTATTGATATATAATTTTCTTGCTTTTTGATACTTGGATCTTGTTTCTCCGAAGCATCTTGATACTTCAAAGAGTCTTGATTCTTACTTCTTAAATCTTGGCTCTTGCTCTCCATAATATTAAGCATCTTTTCTGTGGCTTTAATGGCGCAAACCGTTTGGTCTGAGTCTAAACCACGAGTGGTGAAAGTTTTTTCGGGCGTTTGCCAAGTGATGGTTGTTTCACAAAGCGCATCAGAGCTACTGCCAGGCGCAATATGTACAGCGTAATCAATTAAAGCAGGTAAAATTCGGCCTTGAGCTTTATATATGTAGCTCAAAGCTAGCATAAATGCATCAAACTGTCCGTCGCCTTGAGCTTGTTGTTCAAATAACTCGCCATTAAACCTCACCGCAATAGTTGCCGAAGGACGTAAACCTTTACTGTGTGAAAGCGCAAAGGACTCTACTTTTACCCTTTCATGAGATATTTTATTATCCAATACATCGGAAATGATGTAAGGTAAATCATCCTGAGTAACGGTTTCTTTTAAATCGCCTAACTCAATCACACGTTGGGTAACTTTCTTTAAATCAGCATCATTAAGCTTTAAACCTAGCTCTTGTAAATTTTTCTCGATATTAGCCTTTCCCGATGTTTTCCCTAAAGCATAAGTACGTTTTCTACCAAAACGCTCAGGTAATAAATCGTTAAAATAAAGGTTGTTTTTATTGTCACCATCGGCATGGATACCCGCAGTTTGGGTAAACACATTTTCGCCTACAATGGGTTTATTAGCTGGTATTCGAACACCTGAAAAAGTTTCGACTAGCTTACTCACTTTATAAATAGAAGACTCCTTTAAACGAATCTCTACTTCAGGTAAAAAGTCATTAATTACAGCTATAACGCTGGCCATTGGGGCATTTCCTGCTCTTTCGCCCATTCCGTTTACGGTTAAATGTAAACCGTCTATTCCAGCTTTCACAGCTTCTAGAGCGTTTGCGGTACCCAAATCGTAATCATTATGAGCATGAAAATCAAAATGAGTAATAGGATATTTTAGCTTAATATCTTTTAAAAATTTATAAGTTTCGTGAGGTGTTAGTACACCCAATGTATCAGGTAATAAAATTCTTTCGATTGGTTGTTCAACCAAAAAATCTAAGTATTGAAAAACGTAATCGGGCGAATTGCGCATTCCGTTACTCCAATCCTCTAAATAAACGTTGGTTTTAATCCCCTCTTTTGCCGCTAATTCAATTATATTTTTGATTTCAGCAAAATGCTGTTCTGGAGTTTTCTTTAATTGATGCGTTAAGTGATTTAGCGAACCTTTGGTCAATAAATTTTGAACCTTTACGCCAGCTTGCAACATCCAATCTATAGAAACACCATTGTCAACAAAAGTTAAAACTTCTACTTTGTCTAAGTAGCCATTATCAGCAGCCCATTTACTAACTGCTTGAACAGCACAAAGCTCCCCTTCAGAAACTCTTGCCGAAGCAATTTCAATTCGGTCAACTTTTAACTCGTCTAAAAGTAGCTGAGAAATAGTTAATTTCTCGGCAACAGAAAATGAAACTCCTGAGGTTTGTTCTCCATCTCTCAGGGTAGTATCCATGATTTCTATCTTTCTCGTTTTCATGCTAAAGAGCGTTTTGTTAAAAATTTAAAAAGGCAATTTGCCTGCAAATTCCTGTATCTCTGATTTGATATTTTGTAAATAATCGATATCATCAAAACCATTCATCATGTTATCTTTTTTATAAGAGCTGATATCAAAACTTTCCTTTTCGCCAGTAGCTAAAAGTGTAATAGTTTGTGTGGCTAAATCAATTTCAATTTCTGCCGTTGGGTTTTTATGAACTTCGGTAAAAATATTATCTAAAAATGCTGCACTAATTTGTACCGGTAAAACGCCTATGTTTAAGCAGTTTCCTCTAAAAATATCCGCAAAGAAACTAGATACCACGGCTCTAAAACCGTAATCATAAATTGCCCAAGCAGCATGCTCACGCGAAGAACCAGAACCAAAGTTTTTACCTCCTAAAAGGATCTTTCCTTTGTAGGTAGGATTGTTCAATACAAAATCGGTCTTTGGCGAACCGTCTGTATTGTATCTCCAATCTCTAAATAAATTATCTCCAAAACCCACACGTTCTGTTGCTTTTAAGTAACGAGCTGGAATGATTTGGTCGGTATCCACATTCTCTATTGGAAGTGGAACCGCTGTACTTTTTAATATTTCGAATTTATCGTATGCCATTGTTATCTTGTTAAATGTGTTAATTGCTAAAAGCTTAAAGCAAAAGGCTAAATACTTGCATGGCTAAAACCTCCGCAAGACGCTTTAAGCTTTTTGCTTTCCGCCTTCGGCTTAAAGTAATTCCCTTGGATCTGTTACTTTTCCAGTTACCGCTGCTGCTGCTGCTACTAACGGACTAGCTAATAAAGTTCTTGAACCTGGACCTTGTCTACCTTCAAAATTTCTGTTAGAGGTACTTACTGCATATTTTCCAGCCGGAATTTTATCATCATTCATGGCTAAACAAGCCGAACAACCAGGCTGACGCAATACAAAACCTGCTTCGGTGAAAATATCTAATAACCCTTCTTCTTTGATAGCAGCCTCAACAATGTGAGAACCTGGAACTAACCAAGCGGTTACGTTATCCGCTTTTTTACGTCCCTTAACAATAGATGCAAAAGCTCTAAAATCTTCTATCCTACCATTTGTGCAACTTCCAATAAAAACATAATCGATAGGTTTACCAATCATCGCTTCACCTTCTTCAAAACCCATGTAGTTTAGCGATTTTTCATAAGTTGCCACTCCGCCCTCTACATCTGTAGCATCTGGAATATCTTTACTGATACCAATTCCCATACCTGGGTTGGTTCCGTAAGTAATCATTGGCTCAATTAGCGAACCATCAAAAGTGTACTCTTTATCAAAAACCGCATCATCATCAGTTTTTAAAGTTTTATAATAGGCTAATGCTTTATCCCAAGACTCACCTTTTGGCGAAAACTCTCTACCTTTAACATAATTAATTGTGGTTTCATCAGGTGCAATCATTCCTCCTCTTGCGCCCATTTCTATAGATAAATTACAAACCGTCATACGGCCTTCCATCGTCATTTCTTCAAAAACTTTACCGGCATATTCTACAAAATAACCCGTAGCACCAGACGTAGTTAACTGAGAAATAATGAATAAAGCCACATCTTTCGGCGTAACACCATAACCTAAAGAACCCGTAATATTGATTCTCATTTTTTGAGGCTTAGGCTGCATAATACATTGCGTTGCCAAAACCATTTCAACCTCTGAGGTTCCAATACCAAAAGCAATGGCTCCAAAAGCGCCATGAGTAGAGGTATGCGAGTCGCCACAAACAATGGTTGCACCAGGTTGAGTAATTCCATATTCTGGACCTACCACGTGTACAATTCCATTTTTTTGGTGCCCCAAACCCCAGTGGGAAATTCCGTATTCATTAGAATTAGATTCTAAAGCTTTAAGCTGATTTGCAGAAAGTGGATCTTCTACCGGCAAATGCTGATTGATGGTAGGCGTGTTATGATCGGCAGTTGCAAAGGTACGTTCTGGATATAAAACCTTAATCCCTCTGCTTTTTAGGCCCAAAAAAGCAACCGGACTGGTTACTTCGTGTATCAAATGACGGTCAATAAATAACACATCTGGTCCTCCTTCAATCTTTCTAACTACGTGGCCGTCCCACACCTTGTCAAATAATGTTTTGCTCATTTTTATTTGTTTTAATTCTTTTTCTGCCATGCTGAACTTGTTTCAGCATCTCATTTTATATTTTTTTGGCGTTTTAACACGCTATTCGCTATATCTTTTTTGTCCTAATCCTTCGACTCCGCTCAGGATGACAAAAAAAGATGCCGATACTATCGTTAACGCAAACTCACCACTTCGTCACGTCGAATTTAGGAGACATCTCATCTGCAAAAGTTTCCATTCTAAGAGAAAACCTATTTATGAGACCTCTCGTTACTCGAGGTGACGATATTGTTTATATAAATTTATTTACCGCATCTAAATATGCTTTGGCCGATGCCTGTACAATATCTGTACTAAAACCGTAGCCATTATAACGTTTATCTAAATATTGAATGCGCATATTTACTTTACTTACATCATCGCTTCCGCCTTCTATGGCATCTATATGAAACTCTTTGATGCAAATTTCTTTTCCTAAAATAGAATTGATGGCTTTTATGGTGGCATCTACCGGTCCATTACCAGAAGAAACTGCTTCGTGTAAAGTTCCGTTTACGTCTAACTTAATCATAGATGTAGGAATTAGCGGATCGCCACACATCACTTGTAATAGCTTTACAGTTACACCTTCTTTGTAATTTCGCTCGGTACCATCACTCATTAATGATAATAAATCATCATCCTTAATTTCCTTTTTGCTATCGGCAATGGTTAAAAAACGTTCGTAAACATCATCTAAGTTGATTTTGTCAATCACATAACCCAATCTTTCTAAATGGTGCTTAAGGGCATGTCGGCCACTTCTAGCCGTTAAAATAATAGCCGATTGATCTATACCTACATCCTCAGGATTGATGATTTCGTAGTTTTCACGATGTTTTAACACCCCATCTTGATGGATTCCAGAACTATGTGCAAAAGCATTTTTACCAACAATAGCTTTATTAGGTTGAACAGGCATTCGCATCATTCGGCTTACCATTCCGCTTAACTCGTAAAAATGTTTCGAATTGATTTTTGTATGCTTATTTAAAGTTTGATGAGTTCTTAAAATCATGGCAACTTCCTCTAAAGAAGTATTACCGGCTCTTTCGCCAATACCGTTTATGGTACACTCTGCCTGTCTAGCTCCGTTTTGAATACCTGCAATGGTATTAGCAGTTGCCAAACCTAAATCGTTATGGCAGTGAACAGAGATGATCGCTTGGTCAATGTTTTTTACATTATCCATCAAATATTTAATTTTCGCACCATATTGGTCGGGTAGGCAATAACCATTAGTATCTGGAATATTCACTACCGTAGCTCCAGCAGCAATTACAGCTTCTACCATCTGAGCTAAAAAAGCATTATCTGCTCTTCCGGCATCCTCAGCGTAAAACTCAATATCTTCTACATACTTTTTTGCATACTTCACTGCATCAACTCCGCGTTGCAAAATATCTTCTCGGGTGCTGTTAAATTTGTATTTAATGTGCATATCCGATGCCCCAATACCAGTATGAATACGTGGTCTTTTTGCATATTTCAAAGAATCGGCAGCTACATCAATATCATTTTTATTGGCTCTAGTTAGTGCGCAAATAATAGGTTCTGTTACTGCCTTAGAAAGTTCTACTACACTTTTAAAATCACCCGGACTAGATACCGGAAAGCCGGCTTCAATCACATCCACACCTAAAGCTTCCAATCGCAATGCAATTTCTATCTTCTCAGAAGTTGTTAATTGGCAGCCGGGTACTTGTTCTCCATCACGCAAAGTGGTATCGAAAATATATATTCTATTAGGATCGTGTAACATGCTTAATCTATTAATTCTAGGTGCAAAGGCACCTTAATATTTTGTCTTTTTGGATTGATATTTTCAATCGTTTTTACGGTTCCGTTTTCTAAAACAATACGCTTGTTTAAAGAAATTGGCAATTGTGATTCGTAATGGCCGACGTAAATTACCGTCATACCGTTATTGCAAAGAGCATCTATCAATTGGTTAAAATATGCGGTTTGATGTTGATCTAAACCTTGGCATGGTTCGTCCAAAACCAATAATTCTGGATTTTTAATGATGGTTCTTGCCAATAAAACTAATCTCTGTTTGCCTAATGGAAGCGTATTTAATAAGTCGTTTTTATTTTCGGTTAAGCCGAAATATTCCACTAACTCATCAACCTGTAATTTTTTAGAATAGGGTAAGGTTTTAAATAAACCTACCGAATCGTATAAGCCAGAAGCTATACTTTCCCAAACGGTTGCGTTTGCATCAAAATACCAATGAAATTCTGGCGAGATTAAACCAATATGTTGTTTAATGTCCCAAATACTCTCGCCGCTGCCTCTCTTTTTGCCAAATAAATACAATTCATTAGCATAAGATTGTGGATGATCGCCATTGATTAAACTGAGCAAAGTAGATTTACCAGAACCATTTGGTCCTTGTAACAACCACCTTTCTCCCGATTTAACATCCCAATTGATATTCTTCAATACTTGCTTTTCGCCATAACTGATATTTACATCAACCATCTTAGCGATTAAATCTGAAGAATAAACAGGAGCTTGTTTTAAAAATTCTGGAACTTGGCCTATATCTGATTTAGTAAAAGCGGCAGATTGTGGTTGAGATTCAAGAACTACTAATTTCCCGTTTTCAATTTTCGCAAAACGATTGATGCTTTTTGGTAATTCGTCTTCGTTAGAAATTAAGATGAATTGAACACCATCGGCGCAAGCCTGATCTAATAAAATGTTTAATTTCTCTCTAGACTTTACATCTAAACCTACAAAAGGCTGATCGATAATTAAAAACTGAGGTTTTAACCATAATGCTTTTACCAATTGCAACTTTTTATGCTCTCCACTTGATAATTCTATCAATTGAGAATCTTTTAAATCTGAAAAACCTAAGGCTTTTAAGATTGGCTCAACATCGGCGAAAGCCAAATTATTCTCCTTACCGTAGTGTGCTAATTCTGCATTTACAGTTAAAGTATCTTTAGCTTGTTGCGCTGTATAACGTTGCTGATAATAAAAATTTGCAACACCTTCCACGTTTTTAAATTGATACCAACTTTCGACTAATAAAACTTGAGCGGGTAGTTTTGAAGAACTATCTAAATTGATTTCGACTTCTCCAATTGCATTTTGTAAGCCCAAAATAACTTTAGCTAAAGTAGTTTTTCCGCTTCCGCTGATGCCAGAAAGCAACCAATTTTCACCGTTCATAATAGTCCAATTAAAATCCTTCAAAACCAGTTTTTGCTGGTATTGAAAGTTTAAATTTTGGATATGAACAATGGGTTGTTTCATTTTTTATTTTTTGGCTGTCAGGCTAAGCGAAGTCGAAGTCTACATTTCGGCTCCGCTCAGTGTGACATTCTCCTATGCTGTCTTAATTGCTTTCATAGCCGTCATCGCTTGACGCAAAACAGCACCTACTTTTTCTACTTGGTGTGTACGGATTGCTTCGTTCACTTCAATCAATTTACGGTTATCAACACCGCCATCTTTACCTGCGTTAAAATTTTTACCTACTAAATCAGTATCTACTTTCTTCATAAAATCGGCTAATAATGGTTTACAAGCTTGGTCAAATAAATAGCAACCATATTCTGCTGTATCAGAAATTACTCGGTTCATTTCAAATAACTTTTTACGAGCAATGGTATTTGCAATTAAAGGTGTTTCGTGTAAAGACTCGTAATAAGCAGATTCTGGCTTAATCCCTGCTTGTACCATGGTTTCGAAAGCCAATTCTACTCCAGCTCTTACGAAAGCAACCATTAAAGTATAGTTATCAAAATATTCTTGTTCTGCAATTTTAACATCACCAGCAGGCGTTTTCTCAAAAGCGGTTTCACCTGTCTCGGCTCTCCATTTCAACAAATTTTTATCCCCACTAGCCCAATCTTCCATCATGGTTTTACTAAACTCGCCACTCATGATATCGTCCTGATGTTTTTGAAACAAGGGACGCATAATGTCTTTCATTTCTTCAGAAATTTCGAAAGCTTTGATTTTAGCTGGATTGCTTAAGCGGTCCATCATGGCTGTTATACCACCTTGTTTTAAAGCTTCGGTAATTACCTCAACTCCATACTGTACTAATTTAGAAGCGTAGCCAGCATCAACGCCTTTCTCTACCATTTTATCAAAAGATAAAATAGAACCAGTTTGTAATAAACCACAAAGAATGGTTTGCTCGCCCATTAAATCAGATTTTACTTCAGCTACAAAAGAAGATAGTAAAACACCAGCTTTATGCCCGCCTGTACCCACAGCATAAGCTTTAGCTTGTGCCAAACCTTTTCCTTCTGGGTCGTTTTCAGGGTGTACTGCAATTAAGGTAGGAACACCAAAACCTCTTACATATTCTGCTCTTACCTCGCTACCTGGGCATTTTGGCGCAACCATAATTACCGTAATATCTTTCCGGATTTGCATGCCTTCTTCCACAATATTAAAGCCGTGAGAATAAGAAAGCGTAGCACCTTGTTTCATTAAAGGCATTACAGCAGTTACCACAGAAGTATGTTGTTTATCTGGAGTTAAGTTGATTAAAATATCAGCTGTCGGAATCAATTCTTCGTAAGTGCCAACTTTAAAATTATTTTCAGTTGCATTTTTCCAAGAATCTCTTTTACCTTCGATGGCTTCCTTACGTAAAGTATAGCTTACATCTAAACCACTATCGCGTAAATTTAAGCCTTGGTTTAGACCTTGTGCTCCGCAACCAATAATAACTAGTTTTTTACCTTTTAATACGGTTACACCATCGGCAAACTCGCTGATATCCATAAACTCGCATACGCCTAATTGGTTTAATTGCTCTCTAAGTGGCAACGTGTTGAAATAATTTGACATTTTTTTTTGTTTTAAGTCCGAAGTCGGAAGACCGATGTCGGATTATATTATCGTTAGTTTATAATTTTATTTTTTTTATGAATTTTAAAGTGCGGTCTGTGGTCTTCCGACATTGGACCTTCTTACATCGTAAAAATCTTATCTCCTTGATTCAAATATTCATTCCCTAATTCTGCTTCGCCAGGTTTTAACCTTTCAAACTCTCTAAGTTTAGCGTGGAAACCATCAGATTTTTTGATAATAGCAACTCTTGCACTTCTCACAAATTCTATCAAACCATAAGGTTGTAGCACTTCTACTAAAGCATCTGTTTCCTCTCTGTGTCCGGTAGTTTCAAAAACCGTGTAATCTTTTCTTATAACAACTGCTCTTGCCCCGTATTGACGTAAAAGGCGTTCAACACTTGCTTTTTCTGCAATAACATCTGTAGGCACTTTATAAAGAGCTAGTTCTTGCCAGATGATATCATCATTGGTATTAAAATACACTTTCAAAACCTCTACCTGTTTTTCTAATTGGCGAGCTACTTTTCTAACCACATCTTCCGTTTCTTTTAAAACAATATTAAAACGATGAATACTTTCAACCTCAGAAGGTGAAGTATTCATACTTTCTATATTTAGTTTCCTTCGACTAAAGATTATCGCAATTCTGTTTAAAAGACCAACATGGTTTTCGGTATAAACCGTGATGTTAAATTCCTTCTTTTCTATATTTGATTCCATTTTATGATGATTTGAAGGGCTTATTTTAATCTAATTTCTGATACACTACAACCTTGAGGTACCATTGGAAAAACGTTGTTTTCTTTGGTAACCATTACTTCTAAAAGGTAAGAGCCTTTGTGGTTTAACATCGTTTTCAAAGCTTCAACCAAATTTTCTCGTTCCGAAACTTTTTGGCCTTCTATGTAATAACCTTTGGCAACGGCAACAAAATCAGGACTGGTAATATCTACAAAAGAGTATCTTCTTTCGTTAAACAACTCTTGCCATTGGCGCACCATACCTAAGAATTGATTATTTAAAATCATGATTTTAACATCAATTCCGCTTTGCATAATGGTCCCCAATTCTTGGATAGTCATTTGGAAACCGCCGTCGCCTATTACTGCAACTACCGTTTTATCTTGCGCTCCAAATTTTGCACCAATAGCAGCTGGCAAAGCAAAACCCATTGTGCCTAAACCACCGCTAGTAATATTACTTCGAGTATTATTTAGTTTAGCATATCTGCAAGCTACCATTTGGTGCTGGCCAACATCAGTAACAATGATGGCTTCTCCTTTGGTTAAAATATTCAATTGATTAATCACTTCGCCCATGGTCAATTCTCCTTCTTTCGGATTACATTCGGCATCAATAACTTGGTCAATTTCTGCTTGCGTATATTCTCTAAATTTGGCTAACCACTCGGGATGAGATTTTTTATCTACCAAAGAAGTTAATAAAGGTAATGTCTCTTTACAATCGCCCCAAACTGGAACAGTTGTTTTTACATTCTTATCAATCTCGGCAGGGTCTATATCTAAATGAATCACTTTGGCCTGCTTTGCATATTTATCTAAACGACCAGTTACGCGGTCATCAAAGCGCATCCCAATAGCAATTAAAACATCACACTCGTTTGTTAAAACATTTGGTCCGTAATTTCCATGCATGCCTAACATTCCTACATTTAATGGGTGGTCTGTAGCAATAGCACCAGCCCCTAAAATTGTCCATGCTGCCGGAATTCCTGCTTTTTCTACAAACGCTTTAAATTCTTTCTCGGCATTACCTAACAAAATGCCTTGTCCAAATAAAACAAAAGGCTTTTTGGCACTATTAATTAATTCTGCAGCTTGCTCTATATATTTATTTCTAACAATAGGATAAGGACGGTAGCTACGGATATGATCACATTTTTTATACCCTTCAAACTCAACTTTCTGAATTTGTGCATTCTTGGTAATATCAATTAAAACAGGACCCGGACGACCAGATTTTGCAATGTAAAATGCTTTTGCCAAAACCTCTGGTATCTCTGATGCATCCGTTACTTGATAATTCCACTTGGTTATTGGCGTAGTAATGTTAATTACATCAGTTTCTTGAAAAGCATCAGTACCTAATAAATGAGCAAAAACTTGACCTGTAATACAAACCATTGGCGTACTATCTATTTGCGCATCTGCAATTCCGGTAATTAAGTTTGTAGCACCAGGACCACTTGTTGCAAATACAACCCCTACTCTGCCTGATGAACGAGCATATCCTTGAGCAGCATGAGTAGCACCTTGCTCATGACGAACCAAAACATGGTTAAGTTCTTCCTTATAATCGTAAAGCGCATCATAAATTGGCATAATTGCCCCTCCAGGATAACCAAAAATGGTTTCAACACCTTCTTCAATTAATCCTTTTAGCAAAATCTCCGATCCTGATAATACCTCAGTTGCAACTGCAACCAATTCATCTGTGTTTTTATCTTTTAAATCAAGTGTACTCATCACTTTTATTTTTTTATTCTATTTATTGGGCGTTTTAACACGCTATCCGCTATATCTTTTTTGCCTTATCCTTCAACTCCGCTCAGGATGACAAAAAAGGATGCCGCTGCTATCGTTAACGCAAACCTTTATTCCGCATCCGTAACGCAACCTTCTGTTGCATTTTTAACTAATTTATAATATTTATACAGTACACCACTTTTAACAGGTGCTTCTGGTTTAATCCAGTTTGCTCTACGTTTTGCAATTTCATCCTCGCTTACCATTAAATTAATGGTGTTTGTAACCGCACTAATTTCAATCATGTCGTTATCTTGGATAATACCAATGTTCCCGCCTTCAACAGCTTCTGGTGTAATATGTCCTACTACAAACCCATGTGTTCCGCCAGAAAAACGACCATCAGTGATCAAAGCTACCGACGCACCTAAACCAGCACCATAAATAGCTGATGTAGGTTTTAGCATCTCAGGCATTCCGGGAGCACCTTTTGGACCTGCATTTTTAATCACCACCACATCTCCCGCTTTTACCTTACCTGATGAAATACCATGAATCAATTCATACTCGCCGTCAAAAACTCTGGCCGGACCCGTAAAAGATTCTCCCTCTTTACCACTAATTTTAGCTACCGAACCCATTGTTGCAATGTTGCCATAAAGCATTTGTAAATGACCGGTTTCTTTAATTGGATTTTCTATTGGAAAAATAACTTTTTGAGCATCAAAATCTAAGTCTATGGCTTGTTCCACATTTTCGGCTAAAGTCTTTCCAGTTACGGTTAAACAATCTCCATGTAATAATCCCTTTTTTAATAAATACTTCATAATAGAGGGAATGCCACCCATTAGATGTACATCTTCCATCATGTAAGTACCACTTGGTTTTAAATCGGCAATTACAGGAGTATTGTCACTAATGTTTTGGAAATCTTTTAGAGTTAAAGTAATTCCTACAGATTTTGCCATGGCAATTAAATGCAATACGGCATTGGTAGAACCGCCTAAAACCATCACCATAACCACAGCATTATGAAATGCTTTTTCGGTCATGATATCACGTGGTTTGATATCCTTCTCTAATAGAACCCTAATATATTTACCCGCTTCTAAACATTCGTTTTTCTTTTCATCACTTAAAGCAGGGTAAGAGGAACTATAAGGCAAACTCATGCCTAATGCCTCAATAGCTGAAGCCATTGTATTTGCGGTATACATCCCGCCACAAGCACCAGCGCCAGGGCAAGAGTTTTGAATGACGCCTTCATAATCCTCATCAGAAATGTTTCCAGCCAATTTTTGCCCTAATGCTTCAAAAGCAGAAACAATATTTAAAGATTGCCCTTTATAATGACCTGAGTGAATACTTCCTCCGTAAACCATAATCGCAGGGCGATTTAAACGCCCCATTGCCATAATTGCACCTGGCATATTTTTATCGCATCCTGGTAAAGCAATCACACTATCATAATAATGACCGCCACATACAGTTTCAATAGAATCGGCAATTAAATCACGAGAAACTAGCGAAAAACGCATCCCATCAGTTCCATTCGTAATTCCATCAGAAATACCAATGGTATGAAACATTAAGCCTACTAAATCATTTTGCCAAACACCTTTTTTTACTATCGCGGCTAAATCGTTAAGGTGCATATTGCAAGTATTACCATCGTAACCCATGCTCACAATACCTACTTGTGCTTTGGCCAAATCAGCCTTAGTTAAACCAATCCCGTATAACATAGCTTGTGAAGCAGGCTGTGTAGGGTCTTGCGTTAACGTCTTACTATATTTATTTAATTCCATTTATATTATTACTTCAAAGCTTAACTTATCTAATACCAAACTTTTATAAACTCTTTGAATAGTGGAGCCAATACTTTCTGAGAAGGAAAAAGGAAAAACGGCATCACCTACAGATTCGATTCCGATAATTTCTACAGCTGTTCCACATAAAAATGCAGAATCTGCATGAATTAAATCTTGCTGAGTGATGTTTTTCTCCATAACTTCAAAATCTAATTGTTTGGCAATTTGCATAACAATACCACGGGTTATACCAGGCATAATGTTGTCTGTTTTTGGGGTGTATAGCTTCCCGTCCTTTTCTATAAATATGTTTGCAGATGTTGATTCCGCAACATATCCATTCATATCCATCAATATTGCTTCGTCAAAACCTTTCTTCCTTGCTTCGGTGATAGCTAAAGCCGAGTTAAGATAATTTCCAGTTATTTTTACATCTAAAGGCGTTGAGTTTGGGTTTGGCTTTTCGAAACTAGAAATACAGGATTTTAATAAATCATCGCCATAAAAACTATTCCATTCCCAAGCCATAATCACCAAATGAGCATCTGTTGAAGTAACCATATCCATTCCACTGCCTGCATAAATAATTGGACGGATGTAGGCATTCTTTAGGTTATTTTGCTCTAAAAGAGTGTAAGTGTCCTTAATTAAGGCTTTAATATCCCAATTAAATGGAAGGTTAATTTTTTGACAAGACAATCTTAAGCGCTCAAAATGTTCTTTAGCCTTAAAAATTTTTATACCGTTAACAGTTTCGTAAGATCTGATACCCTCAAAAGCACCTAAACCATAATGAATAGTTTGACTAGCAAAATTAAAATCTGCTTTAGATTGAGAAATAAACTTTCCATTTTGATAAACTATTTTATTGTCTTTTATTTCTTCCATTTCCCTTGTTACCAATTTCTTTTATATAAGAAACGCCTTCTTTTTGGGAAGGCGTTTTGTAAATTTTTATTCTTTTATTTTACACACACCTTCTTATTGTTGCTTATTAGAAGCAAGCTAATAATTGGCTTGTGAATAATATTTAACATGATTGGGTTTAAGTTTAAGTTTTAATTACCTCAAGATAAGGTATGCTTTTGACGCTAACAATACTTTATAAAATTAAATTCAAAAAAAATTTAATTTTAAATACTGAGTTAATACAAAATATAATTTTACTTAATTTTCTTTAATTAGGCTTTAATTTCCAAATATTTAGACTAAACAACGAATTGGTTTTTAGTATAATTTAGTATGCAAGCATAGCATTGAGCAAATTTCTGCTTAAAAGCAATGGGTAAATCAATATTATTTAAAATTCATAAATATTCAGCGCAAAAAAAAACCAGCCTTTTGAGCTGGTTCTTTTAAATTTTAAATAGTTTAATTTATTTTTCAGAAATACCTTCGGCAAGTAAAATAATTTTGTTGCCGATAACTTCTACAACACCTCCGTTAGTATAAAAATTTTGAACCTTTGAACTAGTTCTAACTATAACTTTTCCATTATCTAAAGCAGAAATTATTGGAGCGTGATTACTTAATATTTCAAAAGAACCTTGTGCGCCGGGAACCGTAACAGATGTTACTTCACCTTCGAAAACTTTTTTATCTGGAGTTAATATTTCTAATTTCATTATTTTTTAGATTTGAGATAAGAGATTTGAGATTTAAGACCTGTAAAGTCTTTTCTCACTTCTCATATCTAACTTCTCACATCTCTTAAGCGTTTGCTTCGGCTAATATTTTTTTACCTTTTTCAATAGCTTCTTCAATACTACCTACTAAGTTAAATGCTGCTTCTGGATATTCATCAACCTCACCAGCCATAATCATATTAAAGCCTTTAATAGTATCCTTAATATCAACTAAAACACCTTTTAAACCTGTAAACTGCTCTGCTACATGGAAAGGTTGTGATAAGAAACGTTGAACTCTTCTTGCTCTGGAAACGGTTAACTTATCTTCTTCAGATAATTCGTCCATACCTAGAATTGCAATAATATCTTGTAATTCTTTATAACGTTGTAATATTTCTTTAACATTTTGAGCACAAGAATAATGTTCGTCTCCAACAACTGTTGGCGTTAAAATTCTTGATGTAGAATCTAATGGATCTACCGCAGGATAAATACCTAACTCAGCAATTTTACGAGATAATACTGTTGTAGCATCTAAGTGAGCAAAAGTTGTAGCCGGTGCAGGGTCAGTTAAATCATCCGCAGGCACATAAACAGCTTGTACCGAAGTAATTGAGCCTCTTTTGGTTGAAGTAATACGTTCTTGCATGGTTCCCATCTCTGTTGCCAAAGTTGGCTGGTAACCTACCGCAGACGGCATACGGCCTAATAGGGCTGATACCTCAGAACCTGCCTGAGTGAAACGGAAAATGTTATCAATAAAGAAAAGTATATCCTTTCCTTGACCATCAGCTTCACCATCTCTGTAATATTCTGCAATTGTTAATCCTGATAAAGCTACACGAGCTCTAGCACCAGGAGGCTCATTCATTTGACCAAATACGAATGTTGCTTTAGAATCTTTTAATGCTTCTTTATCAATTTTTGATAAATCCCAGCCACCTTCTTCCATTGAATGCTTAAACTCATCACCATACTTGATGATACCAGCTTCAATCATCTCACGCAAAAGGTCATTACCTTCGCGTGTACGCTCGCCTACACCAGCAAATACCGATAAACCATCGTATGCTTTTGCAATGTTGTTAATTAATTCTTGAATTAATACTGTTTTACCAACACCAGCACCACCAAATAATCCAATTTTACCACCTTTTGCATAAGGCTCTAACAAATCGATTACCTTAATACCTGTAAATAAAATTTCGTTTTCAGTAGATAAATCTTCGAAACGAGGAGGTTGATTATGAATTGATTTACCGTTAGAATTGTCTAAATTTTCAATACCATCAATAGCATCACCTACCACATTAAAAACACGACCCTTGATAGCATCGCCTATAGGCATTTTAATTGGAGCGCCACTATCAACAACATCCATTCCTCTTACTAAACCATCGGTAGAATCCATGGCAACAGCTCTTACCCTGTCTTCGCCTAAGTGTTGTTGAACCTCTAAAACAATTCTTTGACCGTTTTCTTTTGTAATGACTAATGCATCAAAAATCTTAGGTAATTTCGAATTCTCTGCTGCAAAACTTACGTCGATTACTGGACCAATGATTTGCGCTATTTTTCCAATGTTTGGCATCTTGAAATTTAATTATGTATTAATGAGTTGTGACTCTTTTTGTTCAATTTTTTGAGTGTGCGAAATTACAGTTTATTAGTCAAAAAACAAATAGTACAAAAAAATTTGTTTTTAATAAAAATGATTAAAAAATATTTTTAATTTGAAAATAGGAAAAAAGCAAAATATTTCCTATGCTTGCATAATATAGTGGAATCTAAGCCCATTAAACCAATTAATTATTTTAAACTAAACTAAAATGAATTTTAAAAATATCATCCATTTTTGCTTTCTAGCGACATTTACGCTGATTGTAGGCTGTAAATCAGAAATTAATGACGAAACTACAGTAGCCCCTCAGGCAGGTACTGCAAATTTCTCTAGATTTATTTCTGTAGGAAACTCTCTAACTGCAGGATTTGCAGACGGAGGATTGTATTTATCAGGTCAGCAAAATTCTTTCCCATCAATTATGGCTCAGCAAATGAAATTAGCTGGTGGTGGCGAGTACTTACAACCCTTATTTACTGAAGCACAAAAAAATGGATCGGGATATTTAAGATACGGAGGTTTAACAACCGCAGGAACTCCAAATTTAATCTCAGTAACAAGCAACTTAGGAATTAGAGGCGTGGCTACCATCCCAGGTTTTGGAAACGTAACCTTATATACAAAATACACAACAGACATCAACAACTATGGCGTACCTGGAATAAAATTACGTGACATTAAATTAGCTGTTTACGGAAATGTTAATGGCTACTATGAGCGTTTATTACCGGGCAATGCAGGTACTAATTCAACAACATACTTAGATTTTGTAACTGCAAAACCGTTTACATTTTTTTCTAATTGGTTAGGTAATAATGATGTTTTAGGTTATGCTACCAGCGGAGGTGCAGGAGATGTTTTAACTCCTAAAGCTGATTTCAACGCTATGTACTCAGAACTATTAGATAGATTAACTGCAAATGGAGCAAAAGGGATTGTAGGAACAATTCCAGATGTTTCTGCTATACCCTACTTTAATACAGTTACGTTGCCAGTAATATTAGCCAACGTTCAGAGATCTGCGCCTTCAGTAACTGCAATTTTTATACAAACCGCAAGTGGGGTTAGAGCCGGAACAGCAGAAGACTTAGTAACTTTAACTTTATCAACCTCGTCAATCGGCAGTTCTTCTACTGGGCCTGGAGCTCCTTTTCCTTATGGTTTGCATCCAAATAATCCTATAGAAAGCAGATTTATTTTAGATAAAGATGAAGTTGCAACCGTTAGAGACTTTGTGAGTAGCTACAACAATAGTATTAAAACATTGGCAAACGCAAAAGGCTTAGCTATTTTTGATGCATTTGAGTATTTAAACTCGTTAAGAGGAGCAGGTAGAACAATTGATGGCGTAACATTAAATACTTCTTTTATACAAGGTAAAGTTTTCTCTTTAGATGGCGTTCACCTAACACCTATGGGCTATGCTGTAGTTGCTAATGAAATGATGACGCAAATTAATTTAAAATATGGCTCTACATTACCTAGAGTAAACTTAGGAAATTACACCTTCCTGAGATTTAATTAAAATAATCTTTTTTTAATTGTGATGAAGATGATAGCCGAAGGTTATCATCTTTTTTTTTGTTTTTTTGTGTTAAGGATTGTCACGAATGGATGCCTTTGGCAAAAGGTGGAGTGCAACGATAGACCGAAAGGCCGTAATGAAATGAAGCCTTGTAAAGCCCGACCTATGCTATGGCTTTGAGCTAGAGAAAAAGGGAACACCCAAATAATTAAAATTTTTATAGCTGATTAAAATTAAAAAAGTATTTTCGGGCAGGATGAAAAAAGTATTAGTAACAGGTAGCAATGGTCTTTTAGGCCAAAAATTAACAGAAAGAATATTAGCTAAAAATGATTTTGAGTTGATAGCTACAGCTAAAGGGCAAAATAGATATAGCATAAAAGAAGGTTATATTTATGCTGAAATGGATATTTTAGACGAGGCTAACGTGATGCATGTTATTAGTAAATACCAGCCAGATGCTGTGATTAATACAGCCGCAATGACCAATGTTGATACCTGTGAAGTTGAAAAAGAAGCTTGCTGGGGTTTAAATGTAAAATCTGTCGAGTATTTGATTAAGGCTTGCAAAGCCAATGATGTGCAATTGGTGCATTTATCTACCGATTTTATTTTTGATGGCTTAGCGGGACCTTACAAAGAAGATGATTTACCTTGTCCTGTTTCTTTTTACGGAGAATCTAAATTAGCCGCAGAAATACTACTAAAAGAATCTGATATTGATTGGACAGTTTTAAGAACGATTATAGTTTATGGAATTGTAAATGATATGAGCCGAAGCAATATTGTGCTTTGGGCAAAAGGTGCTTTAGAAAAAGGAAATCCAATTAATATTGTTAACGACCAATGGCGTATGCCTACCCTAGCCGAAGATTTGGCGGAGATTTGCTTATTAGCTGTTGAAAAAAGAGCAAAAGGTGTATTTAATGCTAGCGGAAAAGACATGATGAGTATTATGGAATTGGTAGAACAGGTTGCTGATTTTTATGGATTAGACAAATCATTAATCAATCCAATTAGTTCTGCTTCTTTAAACCAAGTTGCAAAACGACCTGTAAAAACTGGTTTTATTTTAGATAAATCAATTAAAGAACTGGGATATGCTCCTCACTCTTTTACCGAGGGGATGAAAATTATGGAAGCTCAAGTAAAACAGTTACAAACTAATTCATAATTCTTAGGTTTAGTTTATATATTTAATCAATCAAATTTTAAAAATAAAAAATCAATATGATGTCAGTAAAAATAGGTACACAAGCTCCAGAATTCACACTCTTTAGCTCGGAGTTAAAAGAAGTAAGTTTAAAAGATTTTTCAGGTAAAAAAGTAATTATTCATTTTTTTCCGATGGCATTTACAGGTGTGTGCACTACCCAGTTATGTACTATGAGAGATAATTTTGGCTTTTATGAAGGTTTAGGGGCACAAGTACTTGGTATTTCTGTAGACTCGCCTTTTACCTTGGCCAAATTTAAAGAAGATAACAATTATCAGTTCCCGCTTCTTTCAGACTTTAATAAAGAGGTTTCTACTGCTTATGGCTCTATTTACGAAGAGTTTGTTTTCAATTTAAAAGGTGTTTCTAAAAGAGCTGCTTTTGTTTTGAATGAAAAGCATGAGGTTATTTATGCAGAAGTATTAGAATCGGCCGGAGACCTACCTAATTTCAAAGCAATTAACGATATTGTAAAACAATAAATTTAATGATATGAGTGAGTTTAGTCCAATTTTTGTAATCGTAGGGAGTATCATAGCCCTATTTTTACTGTTTTACATTTTGCCAGTTAACCTTTGGTTTACAGCGCAGTTATCTGGAGTAAGAATAAACCTCTTAAATTTAGTTTTAATGAGATTGAGAAGGGTACCACCTTCGTTAGTGGTTAATGCAATGATTACCTCTACAAAAGCAGGTTTAAATATTACCTCTAACGAGATTGAAACCCACTTTTTAGCTGGAGGGCATGTAAATAATGTAATTAAAGCACTCATATCTGCTGATAAAGCAAATATTCCACTTGATTTTAAATTGGCAACTGCCATAGATTTAGCGGGTAGAGATGTGTTTGAGGCGGTACAATTATCTGTAAACCCTCGTGTAATAAACACCCCTCCTGTTGCTGCTGTTGCCAAAGATGGTATTCAACTCATTGCAAAGGCAAGAGTAACCGTAAGAGCTAACATTAACCAATTGGTTGGTGGTGCTGGTGAAGAAACCATTCTGGCTAGAGTTGGTGAAGGTATTGTAACCACAATCGGATCAGCAGTAAGCCATAAAGAAGTTTTAGAAAACCCTGACAAGATTTCTAAAGTTGTACTTTCTAAAGGTTTAGACTCTGGAACAGCTTTTGAAATTTTATCTATAGATATTGCTGATATTGATATAGGCGATAACATTGGAGCTAAGTTGCAAACCGACCAAGCAGAGGCAGATTTAAAAGTTGCAAACGCAAAAGCCGAAGAACGTAGGGCAATAGCAGTAGCTTTTGAGCAAGAAATGAAAGCAAAAGCACAAGACGCTAGAGCAAAAGTTATTGAAGCCGAAGCTCAAGTGCCTTTAGCAATTGCCGAGTCTTTTAGAAGTGGTAATTTGGGCATTATGGATTATTACCGGATGCAAAATATACAAGCAGATACGGATATGCGAGAGTCTATTTCTAGACCTGCAGGAGACCAAAAGAAAGATAAAAAGTAATGTAAAAGCCCTCAAATTTAAATTTGAGGGCTTTTTTATCAATCAATTTATTATTGATTTAAGCATTATAATAAATTAAAGTTAAATAAGTTTTTTGACGGTTGTATTAGCTGAAATATGATTATTAGTTAAATTTTGTAATAAGTTTAATCCAGGTTTTTTACCAATAGTAATACTACCATAATTATCATCAATACCTAAAAATTTAGCTCCGTTCAAGCAAGCCCATTTTAATAAGAGTTGCAAGTCGACATTTTTCATGTGCTCTTTAATAACTATCATTTCAGATAGAATACAAAGTTGCTTATTGGAGGCAAGACTATCGGTACCTAAAGTAATAGCACAATTGCTTTGCAGAAAATTCTCAAAAGCCGGAACTTTATTTTCAATATATAAGTTCGCATTTGGACAAAAACACCAGCTAATCTGATAGTTTAACCTATTAACAAAGAAAATATCTTTAACTTTTGTGTAAGTGTTATGTACTAATAATACATCTTGTCTTTTAGGTAAAATTGGTACAATAGTTTGAATAGATGTTCTTGCCGAGGCTTTAAAATAATCTACATTAATTTTAAACTCTTTATAAAAATCTAAAAATGCACCTTGTTTATAACCATATAATGCATTCTCGTCTTCACTTTCTTGCATATGAATAGAAATCTTATTCTCCTGTTCTTTGCAATAGGTTTTTAATTTTTTTAATAAATCTTTTGAGCAAGAATAAGGTGCATGTACTGTTAAAGAACTAGAAGTAGTACTAAAATTAGCTTTTAAATTTAATGCTTTATCAAAAATATCATTTGCATAATCTTTATCAAAGCCAAGCATTTCTATAAAAGTGTGGTATTTAATTTTACTGTATTCTTTAATTTGGGTAGATATTGCTTGATTAGAAATGTCACCTACAGCAACTATTCCGTTTTGCCACATTTGCTCATCGGCAACCTTCATGGCGTGTAAAATTACATCTTCGTTTTCTTGTCTTTGTTTGATAACATTTTTAATAAATGGTATAAGACCAGTTTTTTGAGGTATTTTACCTAATAAATGAGAAAGTTCTAAATGACAATGCGTATTTATGAAACCAGGCACAATTACTCCCTGATGTCGCTCTATATTTGGGTCTAAAGCAAATCCTTCATCTGTAATTGCTAAAATTTTACCATTATCATCTGTAACAACAACTCCATTTTCTATTGCATCACCATCTAATGTATAAATATAATCAGCACTAAAACGTCTCATAAAATTTAAAAACACCCATTATAACCCCAAATATCACCTAAATAATTAAATAACTGTAAAATTACGAATGCTACCTATGGCTAATTTAGTATAAAATTCTTAATAGCTTCATTTAATGTTATTTTTGCCTAAATAATGGAAAGTAATACTAAAAAAGACATCAGAGCTTTAAGCCTAGATCAACTAAAATCTGTATTTAATGATATGGGCGAAAAAGCATTTAGAGCAAACCAAGTTTACGAGTGGATTTGGAAAAAATCGGCAGTAAGTTTTGAGGAAATGAGCAATTTATCTAAGCCATTGCGTGAGGCTTTAAACAATCATTTTGTGATAAATGCCGTTAAAATTAATAGCTCTCAATTTAGTAGCGATAGAACCATTAAAAATACCTTCAGTCTTCACGATACTCATTTAATTGAGGGTGTTTTAATCCCTACAACAGAACGTATGACCGCTTGTGTATCGTCTCAAGTAGGTTGTAGTTTAACTTGTAAGTTTTGTGCTACTGGTTATATGGATAGAAAAAGAAATCTAAATGCCGATGAAATATACGATCAAGTAGTTTTAATTAACAAACAAGCATTAGAAAATTATAACATACCGCTTACAAACATAGTTTATATGGGTATGGGCGAACCTTTATTAAACTATGCAAATGTTTTAAAATCTATTGATAGAATTACTGCAGAAGACGGCTTACATATGGCCTCTAAAAGAATTACAGTATCTACCGCAGGCATTGCCAAAATGATAAAAAAACTTGGCGATGATGAGGTTAAATTTAATTTGGCGCTTTCATTACATGCAGCTAATGATACAAAGCGTAATGAAATTATGCCTATAAACGAGCAAAACTCGCTTAACGCATTAGCCGAGGCTTTGAAATATTATTTTGCTAAAACCAAGAACCCTATTACTTACGAGTATATTGTTTTTAATAATTTTAATGATGGATTAGAAGACGCAGTAGATTTAGCTAAATTTTGTAAGCATGTGCCTTGTAAGGTTAACATTATAGAATATAATCCTATTTCGTTTGCCGATTTTACCAATGCCGATGTTGATAAAATAGAAATTTTTGCTAATTATTTAAAAAAGCAAGGTATAAATACCAACATAAGGAGGAGTAGAGGAAAAGATATTGATGCAGCATGTGGACAACTTGCAGTTAAAGAAAGTAAATAGATAAAATGAGTATTGTTAATAGGTATTTATCAGATTTCTTAACCCTATTTTTTCCTGAAATTTGCTATGCCTGTGGCGATTCTTTAGTTCAATCCGAATCATTAATTTGCACTGCTTGCCTTCATCAGTTACCTTTTACAAACTTTCATTTAGAGCCTGATAACAAATTAGCCAAACAGTTTTGGGGAAGAGTTAATGTTAAATCTGCTATGGCTTTTTTGTATTTCAATAAAGGTGGCAAGGTTCAAAACTTAATGCATCAACTAAAATATAATAATCAACCTCAAATTGGCGTGTTGTTGGGTAATTTATATGCCAAGCATTTATTAGAAACCAATAAATGTGAAAATATAACTGCAATTATCCCTGTTCCATTACATCCAAAAAAACAAAAGAAAAGAGGTTATAATCAAAGCGAACAGTTTGCTATAGGCTTATCAGAAGGTTTAGGAATTAAAACTTATACCGATATTTTATACAGAGCAGAATTTAAAGAAAGTCAAACTTCCAAATCTAGATCTAATCGTTTTGACAATATGAAAACTGTTTTTAAAGCCAATAAACCATTAGAAGAATTTGAAAATATCTTATTAGTAGACGATACCATCACTACGGGTGCAACGTTAGAAGCTTGTACATTAGCTTTACAAGAAGTAGGTATTAAAAATATAAATATTGCAGGCATAGCTTTTACAGCCTAATTAATAACCGCATATTTGCAAAGAATGAAGAATTATTATTTTGTATTACTGTTTATTTCTTTAGTTGTTTTTGCTTGTCGCAAAACAGAGATTATTGATAATAGTACAAATGCTACACTTCAGTTTTCTACAGACTCTATCCTTTTTGATACCGTATTTACAAACGCAGGAAGTACAAATAAGGTATTAAAAATTTTTAATTATAATAAAAACACTGTGCTATTATCATCTATTAAACTAAAAGGTGGTAATAGTTCTACTTTCAAAATAAACATTAACGGAGCTGCAGTTAACGAGCTTAGCAATATTAAAATTAGAGGTAACGACTCTATCTATGTATTTGTAAAAGCATTTATTGATCCAAATAACAATAATAGCCCTTTTTTAGTTGAAGATGAATTGCAGATAGATTTAAATGGTAATCAAAATAAAATACCTATTGCGGCTTATGGGCAAAATGCTGTTTATTTAAATAAAGCTATTTTAAATACAAACACAACCTTTGTAAAAGGTAAGCCTTACATTATTTACGATTATGCAATTGTTAATTCTGGAGTAACATTAAATATTAATTCTGGAGCAAGAGTTTACTTTCATAAAAATGCTAAGCTTTTTATTTCTGGTTCTTTACAAGCAAATGGAGCACTTACCGATAGTATAACATTTACAAGTGATAGGACTGAAAGAATTTACGATGACGAACCAGGCCAATGGGAAGGTTTACATTTTTTAAGAAATAGTTTCGATAACAAAATTAACTATGCAGTTATTAAAAATGCCCTAGCTGGCATAAGGGTAGATTCTTTAAGTAATAACAGCAATCCAAAACTTTTATTAACCAATTCCATTATAAAAAACCACGAAGTTGCAGGTATTTTAGGTTACACCGCGAGTATTACGGGTATTAATAATTTAGTATATAATTGTGGTCAATACTTATTAATTGGACTTTATGGTGGTAATTATAATTTTTATCAGAACACTTTTGCCAATTACAACTTTAATTTTCCTAGAAGAAGTCCTTCATTATATTTTTCAGACAATTTAGAAGGAAACGCGGCGAAGGTATATCCTTTAAATACACAGTTTACAAACAATATTATTTTTGGAAGTTTAACTAAAGAAATAGAGTTTGATAAGAAAGGAAACTTAGCATTTGTGCAAGATTTTAAATTTAATACCATTAAAACTGATGTACAAAATCTAGGTAATACAAATTTTTACAATTTAGACCCTCTGTTTTTAAACCCGAGAAGAGAAAATTACTTACTACCAAGTAACAGTAACGCTCACGAAAAAGGCCAAGATTTATCTGCTAATATTTACTTTACCAGTTTTATCAACAAAGATATTAGCGGAAAAAACAGAATATTTCCCTCTACAATAGGCTGTTACCAGAAATAATAAAATAATTTATTTTTTTTGAAACCTTGGTACATTATTAAACGTATACAATCTCGAGAGCGTTAATTTAGATTAGATTAAGCGGAGACATACAATTGTCTTCGCTTTTTCTTTTTAAAAATAAATTAATTTTTTTAGGCATTTAAACACGCTATCCATTTATACTGCACTAGGCCTTAGCCACAAAGCCGGTATCACTGCCCATTCCGTTCTGGCGGGCATTTCTACCATTAATGCATTTATAAAGATTATCTTTATACTAATAAAATCAATGCATTGACTTTAACTTTTTCAAATTAAAACCGAATTGATTTTATCTAGTTACTATTTATATGAATATATTACTTACAGGCGCAAACGGTTATATCGGAACAAGACTATTGCAAACATTGCAATCAGCAGGTCACCAAATTTATTGCCTTGTAAGAGATAAACGAAGATTAAAAGAAGAAAATGAACTAGGTCCAAATGTTCATGTCATAACAGGTGACTTATTACAAGAGGAATCATTAAATGTTTTCCCAAAAGATATAGATGCAGCTTATTACCTAGTTCACTCTATGGGAAATGCTAATATAGATTTTAAAGCTTTGGAAGAACTTTCTGCAAAAAACTTTGTGTTAGGGGTAGAAAAAACCAACTGCAAACAAATCGTTTATTTAACCGGGATTGTAAACGACGATACCTTATCTAAACACCTAAGCTCAAGATTAAGCGTAGAAAACATTTTAAAACAAAGTAAAATACCCTACACTTTTCTAAGGGCGGCCATTATCATTGGATCTGGTAGTGCCTCTTTTGAAATTATTAGAGATTTAACAGAAAAACTCCCTGTAATGGTAGCCCCCAAATGGTTAAAAACAAGATGCCAGCCCATTGCTATTAGAGATGTATTATTTTACTTAAAAGGAGTACTAGGCAATAAAAAAGCATTAAATCAAACATTTGATATTGGTGGGCCCGATATCTTAACCTACAAAGAAATGTTACTGGGTTATGCAAAAGCCCGTAAACTTAAACGCTGGATAATAACCGTTCCTGTTTTAACGCCTAGACTATCCTCTTATTGGTTAAATATTGTAACATCAGTTAATTATAATATTGCCAGCAGTTTGGTAGAAAGTATGAAAAATGAAGTAGTTTGTAAAAACGATCATATTAAAGAAGTAGTTCCCCTCAGGTGTTTTTCTTATGCAGAAGCGTTAAATCTGACTTTCATAAAAATAGAACAGCATGCTATTGTTTCTAGCTGGCGAGATGCGCTTAACAAAGGCTATCTAAGTACAAGCTTTATGGACCAAGTTAAAGTCCCACAAAATGGCACTTTAAGTTATAAGGTAAAAAAGAGATTTTACAAAGACAGTATTTCTGTTTTAGATAATATTTGGGCTATTGGCGGTAGTAGAGGATGGTATTATTTAGACTTTTTGTGGGATTTAAGAGGTTTAATAGACCAATTTGTGGGCGGTGTAGGCACCAGAAGAGGTAGAAGAAGTGATAATTTGATAAGTGCTGGTGATGCTATAGATTTTTGGCGAGTAATTTTAGCCGATAAAAAAAATGGAAGACTATTACTTTATGCAGAAATGAAACTTCCAGGAGAGGCATGGCTAGAGTTTAAAATTATAGACAGAGGAAATCAAAAGTTTTTAAGTCAAGTGGCAACATTTAGACCAAGCGGTTTGTGGGGAAGAGTTTATTGGTGGCTCATGTGGCCATTTCACTTATTTATTTTTAACGGAATGGCAAGCAGACTAATCAGTTATAAACAATAGTTAAAATTTATTTCAATTAGTAAAATACCTTATCATTTGGTTTTATAGATAAATTATAAGTATTTTAGAATAACCAAATCTCACAGCCATGATTCTTGTACAACAAATCTTAAAACAGAAAGAGAGCCGCTTAATTACAATAAAGGCAGATGCCATGGTTTACGATGCCTTAGAAATCATGAATAACTTTAACATTAGTGCCATTTTAATTACCAATGGGGATGATTTAGAAGGTATTTTTACAGAGCGTGATTATGCCAGAAAAGTAGTTTTAAAAGGAAAATCATCTAAAGAAGTTAAAATTTCTGATGTAATGACCCCTTCACCTATTTCTATTTCACCAGAAGATAGTTTAGAACTTTGTATGCAAATAATGACTGAAAAACACATTCGTCATTTACCCGTTAAAAAAGATGGAATACTAAGCGGGATGATTTCTATTGGCGATGTGGTTAAATCTATCATCGAGGATCAAAAACAAACCATCAAGAATTTAGAAAACTATATAAACAGCTAAATATCAATAAATCTCATCAGTTTGAATTTGAATAGATTTTTGAGAATTATTTTTTAGCATTCTATTCCAAAAAATGCCTACATTTCAAGTAATGTTTATAGTTGAAGATTTTGAGATAAAGGGATTTGGCAATCTACCCATTAAAGGAGACATTACCTATGCTAACACCTACCCCGATTATTTGGTCATTTTTGTTCATGGGTTTAAGGGCTTTAAAGATTGGGGAACGCATCAATTAACAGCTAATTTCTTTGCCAATAATAGCATCTATTTTCTAAAGTTTAATTTTTCGCATAGCGGGGTTAGCCCCAATAATTTGTCAGATATCAACGACTTAGAACTTTTTTCTAAAAACACACCATCTAAAGAATTATTTGATTTAGAGCAAGTTATTTCTTTTGCGGCGAATAAGTTTCCACACTTGCAAATTGTTTTATTAGGACACAGCAGAGGAGGTGCACTTAGTATTTTACAAGCAGCAAAAGATAAACGTGTGATTAAATTAATTACTTGGGCCTCTATAGCTTCGTTTAGAAATTTATGGAAACAAGAAGACGAAGAGAATTGGAAAAAAACAGGTGTTAACTATGTTTTAAATGGCCGCACAGGCGAAAAAATGCCTTTAAATGTTGAATTGCTAAACGATGTTTTAGAAAACGAGTCTAGCTTTAACATAACCGAAGCTTCAAAAAAAATTAATCAACCTTGGCTAATTGCGCAGGGAACAGAAGACCCCGCCGTTAAAACAGAAGTTGCCCAAAACTTTCATGAACAACAGCTAAAATCTAAATTAATGATTGTTGAAGGTGCTAACCATGTTTTTGGTGCATCTCACCCCTATTCAAATGAAAAATTGCCCAAAGATTTAGAAGAAGTTTGTTTGACTTGCGCCGATTTTGTTCGCTTTTAATTTTCTTATTCAAATCATTTCCAAAATTAATTCTTAATTATTTTCATTTTACTCAATGTATTGAGTAATTTTACTCAATACATTGAGTAATTTGTTTATTATGTTCGAAAGAGTTTATTTACAACAACTTATAACGAGGCTGAAAGAACCAAAAAGATTTATTCAGGTGTTAATGGGTCCAAGGCAAGTGGGCAAAACCACGTTAACTGGTCAATTAATAGCCAAACTAAAAGTAGATTATATTTTTGAATCGGCAGATGCAGTTGCAGCAAGTGATAGCGTATGGATTAATGCGTTATGGAATAAAGCTAGAGTAAAAGTTAAAGCTGAAAACTTAAATGAATTTTTACTGATTATAGATGAAATCCAAAAAATTGATAATTGGAGCGAGATTGTTAAGAAACTATGGGACGAGGATGTAAAAAATAACATCAACATCAAAGTTGTGCTTTTAGGTTCTTCAAGGTTGCTTTTACAGCAAGGGTTAACAGAATCTTTGGCTGGTAGGTTTGAGAGTACTTATATTGGGCATTGGAGTTATAGCGAGATGAAAGCTGCTTTTGATTTTACTCCTCAGGAATATGTATGGTTTGGGGCATATCCCGGATCGGTTGCCTTAATTAATGATGAGGAAAGATGGAAAAACTATATCAATAATTCTTTGATTGAAACTAGTATTTCTAAAGATATATTGATGTTAACCAGAGTAGATAAACCGGCCTTAATGAAACGTTTATTTGAATTGGGTTGCCTATACTCCGGACAGATTTTATCTCTCACCAAAATTATTGGACAGCTACAAGATGCTGGCAATACAACCACACTTTCAAATTATTTAGATTTGTTAGATACGGCAGGTTTATTAGCGGGCATAGAAAAATATGCAGCTGATGTGATTAGGAAACGCTCATCGAGTCCTAAATTTCAGGTACACAATATGGCTTTGGTTAGTGCTCAAAGAAACGAAGTGTTTTCAGAAATTACAACTAACAAGCAAGAATGGGGTCGGCTAGTAGAATCAGCAATTGGGGCGCATTTAATTAACTCTGGTTTAGAACATAATTTTAAAGTTTACTATTGGCGGCATAGAAGTGATGAAATAGATTTTGTGTTAGAAAAAAGAGGAAAAGTTATTGGTTTAGAGGTTAAAACAAACTCAATTGCTAATACAGGCGGTATGAATGCCTTTAAAAAAATGCATAGTCCATATCAAATATTAATGATTGGTGATGGTGGAATTGCTTGGGAAGAGTTTTTAAGCATAAATCCAAATCAACTATTCTAATTTATTCATTGCTATTTGAGCATAAAATCCTTTAAGCTCTCAACTCAAATACCTAATTTAGCTTTTTAAAAATCTTTCGAAAATATGGCAGAAAATATTTTAGTAATTGGTTCTAACGGACAAATAGGAACAGAATTAGTCACCGAGTTAAGAAAAATAAATGGTGAAAGTAATGTTGTGGCCTGTGATATTCGCCGCCCTGATTATGATATAAAAAACGGTGGTCCTTTTGAGTTTGTAAACGTTTTGGATAAAGAAAATCTAAAAGCTATTTTCTCTAAATATAAGCCTACTCAAGTATACTTATTAGCTGCATTATTATCAGCTACGGGCGAGCAAAACCCTAAGCTAGCTTGGGATTTAAATATGAATGGATTACTAAATGTACTAGATTTTGCCATAGATTACGGAGTTAAAAGAGTCTATTGGCCAAGTTCTATTGCTGTTTTTGGTCCAAATTCGCCTAAACAACAAACTCCACAATTTTGTACAATGGACCCAAATACGGTCTACGGGATTAGTAAATTAGCTGGCGAAAGATGGTGCGAATATTATTTTCAAAAATATGGTTTAGATGTGCGAAGTATCCGTTATCCAGGATTAATTAGCTGGAAAGCAATGCCCGGTGGTGGAACAACAGATTATGCTATCCATATTTTTCACGATGCTTTAAAAAAAGGAAGCTATTCTTCTTTCTTATCTGCAGAAACCGAGTTACCAATGATGTATATGGATGATGCCATACGGGGAACTATAGAATTGATGGAAGCGCCGGCAGAACAAATAAGCATACGCTCTAGTTATAACTTTGCAGGTGTAAGTTTTAATCCAGAAGATTTAGCCTCAGAAATTAGAAAGCATATTCCAAATTTTGTGTTAAGCTATACAGCAAACGACCCAAGACAGAAAATTGCAAATAGCTGGCCTGCTTCTATTGATGATACTGTTGCACAGCTAGATTGGAATTGGAAACCATCTTTTGATATCTCTAAAATAACATCAGAAATGTTAGGGAATTTGAAGAAATAAAAAAGGGCACATTGTAGTGCCCTTAAAATTATTTCACAGTGTTTATTTCAATAAAGTCATTCGATCTTTTTTGAACTTATCATAAATCATAATAATAGTATCTGTGTTGAAGTTTTTTATTTTTTCAAAATTTATATTAAAGTGCCTATTTATTCTTCCAGTATTTGATTTAACTTTTTCAGGTATAGGAAAAACAAATTCTATTTTAAATAGCTTGGACTTATTTAAAGAGTCTAAATTTTTGCTGAAAGAAAATGGAATTTCTGTCAAGTTTTTATCAAAAAACAAATATGTAGAGTCTGGAAACGAATCATCCTTCTTTAATCCATTAACATACCTTTTAATTATAACACTATTATTAGTATCCCTAATTTCATCAACTAAAGAATCATATTTTGGATCAATTAGCTTAGTGTCGGTTAAACTACCATACATATCAGCTTGTTTAAAGGAATCAACATCAAATTTTAAAGGTATACTAAAAGAGTTCTCCCATTCATATAATAATCCTTTTTTATCTTTAATAGAATAATAATAATAATC
>JBIKIN010000028.1:0-48844 GCA_044361595.1 Pelobium sp.
AGCTTTTTAAGCGATAGGTTAACACAAAAAATTGATGAGTTTAACCAAAAGAAAGCATTACAAAACAAAAACTTTAAACCGCTCCAAATCAGCGAAAGCGGTCTAGAACTGATAGAATATATTTCTTTAGATTGCCAAAACGCAATAGGAAGCTGGCATAGTAGTAGTGAAATAAAAATTGATAAAACAGGCTTTATTACTCGAAACGGAGAAAAAACCAAACAACTTTGGGATGGTAAAATTACAGCCAAGCAAAAGCCTTTAAGGTTAAAAATTAGAAATATTGCTGGCGACGAGACCATTAAAAATCTTGTTTAATGATACAGGCATTAAATGTTATAGCCATAGAACTAGCATCTATAAAAGATGAAATAGATTTTGCCTATTATACTGCCTATCAAAAAAGTATCAACAGAAATACGGCCAATACTTGGCAAAAAAACCGGTCGGGATTTAGGAAATTTACAGATTTATTTGCAGGCGATTTGGCTAAAAATTTAGTTAGAAATTGGCTAAAGCAACAACATATTACTGTAATAGATTACGATCAAATTAGAACAGATAATTTTAATAAACCCGATGAATTTGATTTGAAGCATCATCAAATCATCATAGAGGTAAAATCATCCATAGAGAAACACAGCTCAGAAATAGAGAATTTATTAGAGAAAAGGCGTTTTATCATTTATCCCCAAAAAGAGTTTGCTGATATTATAGTTCAGGTGTTTTATGTTTTTGAAAATGAGGAAGGTAAAAACTTCTTTTCTGATATGGAATTACTGGCAGACGATGATCTCAAAGAAAAACATCAAATCTACAAACGACAAGATTTTGTAAACGCGTTTATAAAACACGCCCCTAAAGCATTACTAATGGGGTTTGTAACCAAAGCAATGGCCCAAGAAAATAAAAAAGCAATATTTAAATATGGCAACAACCAACTAGATGGCGATTTAGAAAGAGATTATATTAATTTTTTACTAAAAGATGGCTACCCTACAGAGCAGTTACATCAGTTTTTAACAGAGTAGCACTTCGGTCTAATTTATATTACTTAAATTCAGTTCCTCAAATAAAATAATTAATGAAAATAAAATTTACACTGTTCATATTCTTTTTTTTAGGCTTTGCCGCAAAAGCACAACAACCTATTTTGTACACCATTTCCTTCGAAAATGCAGTCCATCACGAAGCTTATGTAACGGCATTTTTTTCTAATCTAAATGCCGAACCATTACAGGTTAGAATGAGTAGGTCTTCGCCTGGAAGATATGCCACACATGAGTTTGGAAAAAACATTTACGATATCCACGCTTACGGTTCTGACGGTAAAGAAATCACGATTAATCAAATAGATGGCGATGTTTATGAAATTCCAAAACACCAAGGTAGTGTTAAAATAGCCTATACATTATTTGGTAACTGGGTTGATGGAACCTATACTGGTATAGACAGTAAGCATGCTCATTTAAATATACCAGCTTCTTTTTTATGGTCTCCAAAACATCAAAATCAAGCTGTAGCGGTTAAATTTATTTTACCCGCCAATTGGAAAATTGCAACGCAATTGAAAGAAGAGAACGGACTTTATACTGCGCCAAACTTGCACTATTTTATGGATAGCCCGGTAGAAATATCTAATTATAATTTAAAAGCATGGGAAGTAGCCAATAAAGATGGTTTAAAACAGCAAATTAATGTAGTTTACCATGGTAAAACCGAGGAACAAACATTAAATGCTTTTGAGAGTAACGTAAAACTTATTGTTAACGAGGCGCAAGGCATTTTTGGCGAATTGCCAAAATTTGATTTTGGGAAATATCAGTTTTTAATTGATGTTTTACCTACAAATGCAGGTGATGGTATGGAACACAGAAACTCAACGGTGATTACAAACAGAGGTGAGAGTTTAGAAAAATCTGCCGATCGTTTACTTGGAACAGTTGCCCACGAGTTTTTTCATGCTTGGAATGTAGAACGTATTAGACCTGAAACCATAGAGCCCTTTAATTTCGAGAAATCTAACATGAGCGATGGGCTTTGGTTTGCCGAAGGCTTTACCCAATATTATGGTAATTTAATTCTGACTAGAGCAAAAATTAAATCGGAATTAGAGTTTGTGAAAACACAAGGAGCGTATTTAAACTCAGTTTTAAACTCGCCAGGGGCAAATAAGTATTCACCAATTTTTATGAGCCAAAGAGCTGTTTTTGTTGATGCCGGTGTGGCTATAGATCAAAACAATAATAGTAATATTTACAGTTCGTACTACATTTATGGCGATGTAACCGCCTTGGCTTTAGATTTAACACTTAGGGTTCAGTTTGGTAAATCTTTAGATGATTATATGAAATTGGTTTGGCAAAAGCATGGAAAAACAGAAAAGGCCTATCAAATTTCTGATTTGCAATTAGCTTTGGCAGAGTTTACACAAAACCCAGAGTTTGCGAAGCAATTTTTCTCTAAGTATATCTTTGGATCAGAAAAAGCAGATTTTAAATCCTTGTTATCAAAAGCAGGATATGAATTGCAACGGGTGAATAATGGAAAATCGTGGATTGGCGATGAACGTTTGATACCTAAAGATGGTAAATTGATAATTTCATCTGCAGCAATAATTGGTAGTCCTCTTTATTTAGCAGGTTTAGAAAGTGGAGATGCTATTTTAAAAATAAACGATAAAATAATGGATAGCAACTTAGCGCTACAAGAAATATCAAACGCACCCTTAGGAAGTACATTTTCAATTACTTTTGAAAGAAATGGCGAAGTATTAACGAGTAAAATCACAACCCTAAGCGATCCTAATTTACAAGTGGTTTCTTTTGAAGAAGTGGGTAAAACCATTGAATCATCAGTAATAGAATTTAGAAAAAGTTGGTTAAACAGTAAAGCAATAAATTAAAAACATGAATAAAATCAAAATTATAGCATTAGCTATTGGCATATGGGGCGCTCAATCTTGTGCTGCTCAATCAAAAAAGGCACCTAAAATATCAAGCGAGGAAGTTTCTAGAGTTTTAAAAACACTATCATCTGATGAGATGATGGGCAGAAGCGCATTAAAACCAGATGAGATAAAAAAATCAGCCGATTTTATTAGTCAGGAATTTAAAAAGGCAGGCCTATCCTACTTTAACGGTTTAGATAGCTACATGCAAAATTTCGAAACTACCCGTAGAGGTAAAAGTTATCCTATGTTTAATGTGGTAGGCGTTTTACCTGGAAAATCTTTAAAAGACGAGTTTGTTATTTTCTCGGCACATTATGATCATTTAGGGATCATTAAAAAAGTAGTGAACCAAGATTCTATAGCCAATGGTGCTGACGATGATGCCAGTGGAACAACGGCGGTAATTGAATTGGCAAAGTATTTTAGTAAAATAGGAAATAACGAACGAACCATAATTTTTGTAGCTTTTACTGCCGAAGAAATTGGCGGTTTTGGTTCGCAGCATTTTTCTAAGCAATTAAACCCAGATAAGGTTGTTGCGATGTTTAATATAGAAATGATTGGTAAAGAATCTAAATTTGGTAAAAATAACGCCTTTATAACGGGTTACGAGCGGTCTGATTTTGGTAAAATATTACAGAAAAACTTAGATGGTACTGCTTTTAAATTTTATCCAGACCCATACCCAGCGCAAAATTTATTTTATCGTTCTGACAATGCAACCTTAGCTCGTTTAGGGGTGCCTGCACATACCATTTCATCAGACCAAATAGATACTGATAAATTGTACCACTCGGTAGATGACGAATTTGAATCTATGGATATTGGCAATATTACAGAAATTATTAAAGCGATAGCGATAAGTTCAACATCAATTATTGCTGGTAAAGACACACCAACAAGAGTTACGGGGGTGAAGTAGTACAATTTAAGTTTGCGTTAAGGAAAGTCCATAGGACTCCTTTGGGGCAGGTGCACTTTTTTATTATTCTGAGTAATGTCACTCCGAGCGGAGTCGAAGAGGAAGTCGAAGAAATAAGACAAAAAAAGATATATCCGCCTCGTCGGACTGTTAAAACGCCCAAATTATTATTAACAAAACATCATGACTAAAACCATTAAACAACAAATCCTATTCGTCCTATTCATTTGCTTAAGTTCAACAACATTTGCGCAATGGGGCCAAGGCACCTATTGGACTTTAGACGGTAACCAAATTATGGAAGCCGATGGAGGCAAAATAATTGCTGTAGACGCTAAAGATCAATCTAAACAAACCACTATTATATCCGAAGCAATGCTTACCCCAGTTAATGGGAAACCCTTAAATGTGGTTAGATTTGCCTTTTCGGACGATAACCAAAAAGTTTTAATTAATACAAATACTAAAAAAGTTTGGCGTTACGATACCAAAGGTGATTTTTGGGTTTATGATACACAAGCAAAAACTTTAAAACAAATTGGTAAAGACAAGTCTGCTTCTTCATTAATGTTTGCCAAATTTTCCCCTGATGCTAAAAAGGTAGCCTACGTTTTTGAGCATAATGTTTATGTAGAAGATTTAGCCAGCGGACAATCTAAGGCTTTAACTACAGATGGAACTTTGCGTTTAATCAATGGAACTTTTGATTGGGTTTATGAAGAGGAATTTGATTGTAGAGATGGTTTTAGATGGTCTCCAGACAGTAAATCAATAGCTTATTGGCAAATTGATGCTCGTAAAATTAAAAACTATTTGATGCTCAACACAACCGATTCTCTTTATCCATTTACAATTCCGGTTGAGTATCCTGTAGTTGGTGAAGATCCAAGCTCATGTAAAATTGGTGTAGTTGATGTAGAAACCTCAAAAACTAAGTGGATGAATGTTCCTGGAGACGCAGTACAACATTATATTCCACGTATGGAGTGGGCAAATAACGCCAATCAGTTAATTCTACAACAACTAAATAGAAAACAAAACGAAAGTAAAATTATACTGGTAAACGTAGATGCTAATACCACAAAAGTAATTTATGCGGAAGTAGAAAAAGCTTGGATTGACGCCAAAGCAGAAGCTACAGGTTGGACATGGATTGAGGGTGGCAAAAAGTTTATTTGGTTAACCGAGAAAGATGGCTGGAGACATATCTACAGCATAGATTTAAGTGGTAAAGAAACCCTACTTACGAAAGATGCATTTGATGCCATTAGTTTAGAGTTAGTTGATGAAAAAGGAGGAAACATTTATTTTACGGCATCTCCAAATAATGCTACTCAAAAATATTTATATAGAGTAAGTATTAAAGGGGGTAATGCGGTTAAAGTATCGCCAAACGAACAGCAAGGCACACACGGTTATGACATATCTCCTAATGGAAAATTAGCCTTTCATAATTTTTCTAGTAGTGCTGTTTACCCAGTAAGAGATGTGGTAGAGTTACCATCGCATAAAATTTTGAGTGGTTCAAAAAGCAACTCAAATTTTAATGCTCCCAAAGTAGAGTTTTTTAAAGTAAAAACCCAAGACGGTATAGAAATGGACGGTTGGATGGTTAAGCCAGATAATTTTGATCCTAAAAAGAATTATCCTGTCGTTTTCTATGTTTATGGCGAACCAGCAACACAAACTGTTGTAGATAGATTTGGTACAGGTTTTAATCGTTTATATGCTGGCAACATGCAAAAAGACGGTTATATCTATATGGCTGTAGAAGGGCGTGGCGCACCAGCTCCAAAGGGCAGAGAATGGCGAAAATCTATTTACCATAACATTGGAAATATAAATATTAGAGATCAGGCTATGGCTGCTAAAGAAATTTTAAAGTGGGATTTTGTAGACAAAAATCGTATTGCCGTTTGGGGATGGAGCGGAGGAGGCTCAACCACTTTAAATTTATTGATGCAGTATCCTGAAATTTACCAAACGGGTATTTCAATTGCTGCGGTAGATAACCAATTAAATTATGACAATATATACCAAGAGCGTTACATGGGTATTTTACCAGAAGATAAACACTATTTTGTTGACAACTCGCCATTAGCACATGCTAAAAATTTAAAAGGAAATTTACTGCTGATACATGGCACCGGTGATGATAATGTACATTATAATAACGCTGAGCAAATGATTAACGAATTGATCAAATACAATAAAACGTTTCAATTAATGAGTTACCCAAACCGTAGCCATAGCATTTCTGAAGGACAAGGCACATCAAAACACTTGGCCTCTACTTATACTAAATTTTTAATAGAAAATTGCCCTCCGGGGGGTAAATAGAATAGTAAGGATATTAAATAGAAAACCGCAGCAATCAATTGTTGCGGTTTTTTCGTTTTTAATATTGAATAGCCTTCGTAATGAGATGTTGAAACAAGTTCAACATGACAAACGCTTTTTATTTGAAAAGAATAGAACAGTATTATTAACAAATTCTATAATCCCACCAACAAAAAATGCCCAATTCTCATTGGGCATCTTAAAAACCATAGCATTAAAACAACTATAATTTAATTTCTTCTTCTTTAGCACTTAAAAAGTGATACTCTGTTAGGTGATAACTAGACACCTCCTTAAGCTTAATCCATTGATTGTATTTAAAGAACCACTTTATTTGCATAGAAATTAATCCTTTTCTAATGTAAGCACCTACATACGGATGAACACAAAGGGTAATTCCCTTTTCTGCCTGTTCATTTAATATATAATCTAAATTAGCTACAATATCATCTAGTAATACAATGCTGGCTTTAATTTCTCCAGTACCATCACAAGCCGGACACTTCTCGTTTGTTACGATATTCATTTCTGGCCTAACTCTTTGGCGAGTAATTTGTACTAAGCCAAATTTACTTGGAGGCAAAATGGTGTGCTTTGCCCTATCATAATTCATTTCTGATCTAAGATAGTCAAACAAGTCTTTTCTGTTAGGTGCTTTGTGCATGTCTATAAAATCAACAACTACAATACCACCCATATCTCTTAAGCGTAATTGGCGAGCAATTTCTTTGGCAGCTTCCTTGTTCACCATAAAGGCATTTTCCTCTTGGTTTTCTGGGCTTGCATTTCTATTGCCACTATTTACATCAATTACGTGTAAAGCTTCTGTATGTTCCACCACTAAATAAGCACCACCCGCAAGATTTACCGTTTTACCAAAAGAACTTTTAATTTGCTTTTCTATACCAAAATGTTCGAAAATTTCTTCTTTCCCTTTGTAAAGCTTTACAATTTTCTCTAGCTCTGGCGAGATTTCGTGAACGTAAGATTTTACTTCTTCGTAAATAGATTGATCGTTCACATAAACATGAGTAAACTCATCGTTAAGTAAGTCTCTTAAAATAGTAGAAGCCCTTCCCATTTCGCCTAAAATTCTTTTAGACGGATCTGTTTGAGGTAACTTTTTCATAAAAGTTTCCCACTTACTAATCAGGTCTAATAAATCTTTTTGAATTTCGGCAACCCCCTTTTGTTCAGAAACTGTTCTTATAATAACCCCAAAATTAGCAGGTTTAATACCTTCCACAATTTTCTTTAATCTGGTTCGCTCGGTATTGCTTCTTATTTTTTTAGAGATAGAAATGACATCAGAAAAAGGCACTAATACCACAAATCTACCTGCTATAGATAAATCTGAACTTAAACGAGGGCCTTTTGTAGAAATGGGTTCTTTAGCAATTTGAACCGGTAAAAACTGGCCTTTTGTTAAAACAGAAGAAATTTTCCCTGCTTTATCAATATCTGCTTCTTTTTTGAAATGATCTAAAAGATGGTCTTTATGGGCATTTCCACGAACTTGTTTTGTTAATTTTTGCAAGGACTGGACTTGTGGCCCTAAGTCTAAATAATGCAAAAAAGCATCCTTCTCGTAGCCTACATCAACAAAAGCAGCATTTAAACCAGGCATAATTTTCTTAATCCGGCCTAAATAAATATCACCAACAGCATAGTTGTTGTTAATTTGCTCTTTGTTAATTTCTACAAGTTGCTTGTCTTGCAATAATGCAATTGTAACCCCACCTGGGGTCGAATTAATGATTAACTCTTTTACCAACAGCTACTTTTTTTAAAAAAGGTATATGTCCTTTTTATGTTATGAGGAATAATTGAAAATAGAAATAACAGCAAAAGTACCTATCTCTTAGCCAGAAATAGATACTTTAAAAATTTAGAAAAAATAAATTATTTTTTCTTGTGTCTGTTCTTTCTTAAGCGCTTTTTACGCTTGTGAGTAGCCATTTTATGTCTTTTTCTTTTTTTACCGCTTGGCATAATTTTATAATTTAAATGTTTTACTTATTGATTAATTCTTCAATTCATTAATTTTCCTATCTATAAAAGCTGATAGATTAGGATCTGCAGCCAACTCCTTGGCCTTTTGGTAAGCTAAAACAGCTTCTGGTTTTTGACCTAAGTTTTCGTAACTAGTAGCTAAATAAAACCAAGATTCTGGACTAGGCTGTATAGCGTTAATTGTTTTAAAACGATCTACAGCTTTTTGAAACTGCCCTGATTTCATTGAGAACATACCTAAATTCATGTTAGCTTTAATGTTTTTTGGGTCTTCTTTAACCACTGCAAGTAACATTTGTATACCTTTCATTGGGTTTTGTGTACCTGTTACATAAGCTATTCCTAAGCCGGTTTGTGCGTCTAAACTTTTTGGATTAAATTCTAATGCTTTTTGATAAGCAAAAATCGCTTTGTTTAATAGCCCGGCAATAGCAGTGGTGTCTCTATAATTTTGATAACCTTCTGTAAATCTATCTCCAGTAATTAACCAGTTACTGTAGTCAGTATTTTCTTTGGCTATAGCCTCATAAGAAAAAGCAGCAGCAGCAGGCATATTTACATCGTCCCACTTTTGTGCTAATTGTTTTTGAATGGCTAAAGCGTCTGATCCGCTAGCGCTTTTTAATTGTTTCTCTAAATTTTCAATTTCTGTAGCTAAGCTAGGGTTAATTAAGTTTTTAGAGAATAGCCAAACATTATCTGCAGTTACAACTTCAGCAGTTTGCCCTTCTTTATTAGCTGTAACAGTATTTTCCATACCGTTAGCTTCTTCTTCTTTAACTAAACCTTTAATATCTAAGCTGTATAATGCCGCCATTAAAACAGCAACACCACCAATTAATATATATTGTTTAGTTTTTAACATGATTTATGATTAAACAGACTCTTTATTACCTGTTTTTACTTTATCAACAAATACTTTTGCTGGTTTAAAACTAGGAACAAAATGTTCTGGAATGATGATAGCTGTATTCTTAGAAATATTTCTAGCAGTTTTCTTTGCTCTTTTCTTCACAACAAAACTACCAAACCCTCTCACGTAAACATTCTCTCCGCTTACCATAGAGTTTTTCACTACTTTAAAAAACGCTTCAACCGTTTCTTGCACATCAACCTTTTCTATTCCGGTTTTGTTAGCAATTTCTGCAATAATTTCTGCTTTTGTCATTTTATTTATTTTCTTTTAAAATTTATCTTGCACTGCGAAGATTTGGGGTTGCAAAAGTATTGCTTTTAGTTGAAAACGGGAAATAAATACTCAATTTTTTATTTTAACCCCTTTATAAACAAGTATTAAGCATATTTAACCCTCAAATTTGACTTCAAAAAAACATAAATGAGTTTTAAAAACGACTTAATTGCCTGGTATAGAAAGCATAAAAGAGATTTGCCTTGGCGCAATATCAATAACCCTTATCAAATATGGTTATCAGAAATTATACTTCAGCAAACCCGTGTTGAGCAGGGATTACCTTATTATTTTAAATTTTTAGAACAATTTCCTACCGTTAGTAGCTTTGCAAATGCTTCCGAAGATCAAATTTTACATCTTTGGCAAGGCTTGGGTTATTATTCTCGTGGAAGAAACATGTTAAAAACAGCTAAGCACATTCAAGAGCATATGAATGGTGTTTTTCCTCATCAATATAAAGACTTAATTAAACTAACCGGAATTGGAGAATATACGGCTGCCGCAATTTCTTCATTTTCTAGTAATGAGGCCAAGGCAGTGGTAGATGGAAATGTTTACAGGTTATTGGCTCGTTATTTTGGTATAGATACACCTATTAATTCTACTTTGGGTAAAAAGCAGTTTCAAGAAGTTGCGGATGAGCTATTAGATACCAATAATGCTGGTGAACATAATCAAGCCATAATCGAGTTTGGTGCATTACAGTGTAAACCTAAAAACCCCGATTGCTCGCAATGTCCGTTTATGGGCAGTTGCTATGCATACAAAAATAAAATGGTGCAGCAATTACCTGTTAAGCTTAAAACCATCAAAATTAAACATCGCTATTTTTACTATTTCATTATCAGCAATCAAAATCAAATACTCATCAAAAGAAGAGATAATACAGATATTTGGGCTGGCCTTCACGATTTTCCGCTATTAGAATTTGAAAAAGAAACCAGTATTGATGATGTTTTGAATCAAACCACAGAATATAATTGGTTGCAAACCGAGTTTACTATAAAGTCTGTTTCGCCTCAAATCAAACATATATTAACGCATCAGCGCTTATTTGCTCGGTTTATCCATATAGAAGTTAATCAGCCATCTTCGGTACAAATTGACCCTACTTTTTGGATAGATAAACACGCCATTGGCAAATACGGAATGCCAAAATTAATTTTTGAGTTCATGAATAAATTCTTAAATTGAGTTAAAATTTAGCCAATTTATTATGTCTGGAGTAAACAAAGTAATTTTAGTGGGTCATTTAGGTAAAGACCCAGAAGTTAGGCACTTAGACGGAAACGTTAGCGTTGCTAGTTTTCCTTTAGCCACCTCAGAATCTTACGTAAAAGAAAATAAAAGAATTGAACAAACCGAGTGGCATAACATTGTCATGTGGCGTGGTTTGGCCGATGTTGCTCAGAAATACCTTACCAAAGGCAAGCTAGTTTATATAGAGGGAAAATTAAGAACCCGTTCTTACGAAGATAAAGAAGGACATAAAAGATACAGTACAGAAGTAGTTGCCGAAAGCTTTAAGCTATTGGGAAGAAACTCTGATTTTGAACCTAAAACAACTAATAGCACTACAGTAGAAGCAGAAGAGAAAGAAGAAATTGTTGAGGCTTACAAAAAAGACATCAACGAAGACGATTTACCTTTTTAGATTTTCATACAATATTTGTCTACATAGGGTCTTTCTTGCGGAGGACCCTGCGCTGCTATTAGGTATCCATTTTATTATCTAAAGCGTATTAGATTTACGAATCTAATTTTATGAGTTTACCCCAAACCTTCCCATTCCTTATAAAACTGCTCTAAATAGTGCTCCATAAATTGATGGCGTTCTTCGGCTATAGCCTTACCTTTTTGGGTATTCATTTTATCTTTTAGCAATAACAACTTCTCGTAGAAATGATTAATAGTTGGTGCTGTAGTATTTTTGTAGGCCTCTTTACTTTGGTTAATAGCCGGCTTAATGGCTGGGTTGTATAATTCGCGGTTTTTAAAACCTCCATAAGTAAACGCTCGGGCTATGCCAATGGCGCCAATGGCGTCTATCCTATCGGCATCTTGTACGACCAGCATTTCTGGCGAACTGAAATTTATTTCGCCTAAGCTACTTTTGAAAGACATGTTTCTGATAATTTGCTGAACATGCGCTATCGTTTCTTGGCTTTCGCCGATGGATTCTAAAAAATCACCAGCTTTTTGCGGACCAATTTCTTCGTCGCCGTTATGGAATTTTGCATCGGCAATATCATGTAACAACGCTGCGTAGGCTACAACTTCTAGATTGACTTTTTCTTCTTGAGCGATATTTAATGCTAGTTTGTAAACTCTTTGGATATGCCACCAATCATGCCCCGCTTCTGCGTTTTGTAATTCTTTTTGTACAAATGCGATGGTGCTTTCTATGTTTTTATTGGTTTCCATTTGGGAATGAGTTTTTACATGATGAGATTACTTTTAAATGAGATGCTGAAACAAGTTCAGCATGACCATCTAACTATATTAGATCCATGGTCTGTGTCCTCACAGACCATTCAATTTTTTGCCACAGATGCGCAGATGGTATTTCAATCAGCATTTTGATAGACTGAATGACCGTCTATACTTGATTTTGCGTTAGGGATTGCCCAAAGGACTCCTTCGGAGAAGCGGTATCCTTTTTTGGTTGTCCTTCGACTCCGCTCAGGATAACACCAAAAAAGATTTAGCGTAAAGCCCGACCCGATTTTTCATCGGGGTAACGCCCTTATTTTCTTATTAATTATTTGGTAAAGTAGCTAAAACGGTGACTCCGCCTTTTACCACCTCGTTTAAATTAACATGTATTTGAGAGCCTAGTGGCAAATAAAGATCTACTCTCGAGCCAAATTTAATAAAGCCAAACTCTTTACTTTGTTCTACCACATCGCCTTCTTTTACATACCAAACTATACGACGAGCTAATGCACCTGCAATTTGACGATATAAAATATTTATTCCCTTTGCGTGTTCTACTACTGTGGTAGTACGCTCGTTCTCGGTACTAGATTTTGGATCCCAAGCTACTAAATATTTTCCTGGGTGATATTTAAAATATTTTACTACGCCCGCAATTGGGTTGCGGTTTACATGCACATTTACAGGCGACATAAATACAGATAATTGTACTCTTTTATCTTTTAAATATTCTGTTTCTATAGTTTCTTCTATTACAACAACTTTACCATCGGCAGGGCAAATTACTTGTCTATCGTTAGTGGTTAATTTTCTAGATGGGCTTCTAAAAAACTGCAATATGGTGATGAATAAAAAAGTGGAAAAAGCATACCACAAATAAACAAACCACATAGCATCTGGAATATAATAATGGATAATAGCGTTTGTGATTGCGATAAAAAGGATGCAAAGTGCGAGTGAGGTGTAGCCTTCTTTGTGGATGGTCATGATTTTTAATATTTGATGCGAAATTACTAATAAGTAATTAAATAAAGATATACGAATATAACTGGCGCAGATAGCAAGAGTCCATCGAAGCGATCTAATACACCACCATGGCCCGGTAAAATGGAGCCAGAATCTTTAATATCTATACTGCGTTTAAACATAGATTCTACCAAATCGCCAAGGGTGCCAAAGGTAGAAATGATGAATGCCATGATTAACCAATGAAAATAAGCGTAGTCTTTAAAATATATGGAGATAATATAAGCTACTACCAAACTGGTAAAAATACCGCCAATAAAACCTTCCCATGATTTTTTGGGCGAGTGCCTTTCAAATAGTCTTGTTTTGCCGAATTTTACCCCAAAAAGATAAGCCCCAGTATCATTAGCCCATAGCATTAAGAAGAAACTTAATGCCAAATGAAAGTTATATGTACCGGTTATAAAAGCAATGGACACATAGAAAATAAATGGAACAACAGTATAAAATAGGCCTAAAAAAGTATAAGCAATGTTACTAAAAGGTATGGAGCTTTTTTTGTACAACTCGCGGATAAAAATGCCAAAAAATAAGGGAATATTAATTAAAAGCCACTTGGTTTCAAATGCGATAAAATACCTACCCGCTACTGATGCAAAAATAATTACGGCAGCAATGTAGCCAATGGTGCGATGGGGCCTAATACCTGTGGTTTTTACCAAAGTAAAAAACTCTATTAAACAAACCAAGCTTAAAAACATAAAAAATCCTGTAAAAACATAGGCTCCGCTAAGCAAAGCTATGAGCATTACTAAAACAAAAATGGCACCTGTAATTGCTCTAGTTTTCATTATAAATCGTTCTCTAAAATAATAGCAAGTGCTTTATCAAAATTATCTTGGTGGATGTGCACTTCTACTTCTCCAAACTTATATGACGAGTCTTGTTTGTTTAGGATAATGGCATCAATCTCGTGGTCAATCAAAACTTGTTTTACAATCTCTGACTTAAAAAACTGACTAGAAGTGTAAATTTTAACCCAATTGCTGTTCATGATTGATTGTTGCTTTGCCCAATTTTGCTAATTTAAAAAAGAAGTACAGTAAAACAATGGTTAATACAGCACTAATTGCATATCCGAAATTATTAAATGTGGTGGCATTATCTAAATCGTCTAGGTTTTTTCCTTGCTTTTGGTAAACATAGGCCATAACTACTGCGCTTCCGTTATTGATGAAATGCCCTAAAATTGGCAACCACATATTTTTGCTGTAAATTAATAAATATCCAAACAGGGCACCTAAAAGCATACGAGGTAAAAAGCCATAAAACTGTAAATGTATACTGCTAAAAACAATGGCGGTTACCCAAATGGCAGCATGATGGTTTTTAAACCATTGCCCTAAAATATTCTGCAAGCCACCTCTAAAAAATAGTTCTTCGCCAATGGCCGGGATCACGGCAATCATTAATAGATTAATAGCTAAATCACTAAGGTTGTTCATTTGCAATAGCTTTTTGGTGAGCAATGCGGCTTGTTCTTCGCTGTTTTTCATCCATACTTCTAAATCTTTAAAAGCAGCCGGTAATTTTAATTCTTGATTAACTATTGTGCTAAATTCTAATAAGGGCATAGCGCAAAACATCAAGATGATGGCTAAAAAGAAAAGATTTAATTTTATTGGATTATCGAAATACAAATATTTTTTTGGTTTTTTTTCTACCACATAAGAAAACGCAATTGGCGCAGCAACAAATAAACCAATTGAACTACCTATTTGTAAAGCCCTTAATAAATTAATATCCATGAGCATAGGGTTATTACTTGATATTGCATCTAAACTTATTGGCCCCTTACTAGTTACAAACCAAACAATTAACAATATAATGGTGAAAATAACCGCTCCAGCAATGGCCAAAAGAATCAGAAATAAAAACTGAATGATAATGGGGTAAGCTGTTGACTTTTGCATGTCAATCATAATCAATACTTTTTAATAAATTTGCAGCTAAATTATCAATAGATTTTTGAATGTCGGTTAAAATAGGAAATATAGATTTAGGAAACTTTCCGCTTTTGCTTGCGCCAATGGAAGACGTGAGCGATCCCCCGTTCCGTTTTGTTTGCAAACAAAATGGGGTAGATATGATGTACACCGAGTTTATATCTTCTGAAGGTTTAATAAGAGATGCAGCAAAAAGTCGTCAAAAGCTAGATATTTTTGAGTACGAAAGACCTATTGGCATACAAATTTTTGGCTCGGAGATAGACCATATGCGTCAAGCCGCAGAAATATCAAGTGCAGCTGGTCCAGATTTAATTGATATAAACTACGGTTGTCCCGTAAAAAATGTGGCTTGTAAAGGTGCTGGTGCAAGTTTATTGCAAGACATAGATAAAATGGTAAAAATGACTGCTGCTGTGGTAAACGCAACTCATTTACCGGTAACCGTTAAAACCCGTTTAGGCTGGGACGATAATACCAAAAACGTTTATGAAGTTGCCGAACGCTTACAAGACGTAGGCATACAAGCCCTAACCATACATGGGCGTACTCGTTCTCAAATGTATAAAGGCAGTGCAGACTGGACGTTAATTAAACAAATTAAAAGAAACCCACGCATAAAAATTCCAATTTTTGGCAATGGCGATGTAGACTCGCCAGAGAAAGCAGCCAATTGGCGATTGGAATACGAAGTAGATGGTATTATGATAGGTAGAGCCGCCATTGGTTACCCTTGGATTTTTAGGGAAGTAAAACATTTTTTTGAAACAGGCGAATATTTAGCAGGGCCAACTTTACAAGAACGAATAGACACTTGTCGTACTCATTTACAAAAATCTATAGAGTGGAAAGGCCCTAAAACAGGTATTTATGAAATGCGTAGGCATTATGCTAATTATTTTAAAGGAATTGCAAATTTTAAAGAGTATCGTATTAAACTAGTTTCTTTAGAAACGGAAGCTCAGATTGAGGATGTATTAAACGATATTGGAAACAAATTTGAGTTAGAATTCGTTTAATAATTGTGAATTAGAAATTTTTCTAATAAATTGAGACAAAATCTTACAAAAACATGGTAGCAAAAATAACCGAAGGTGTTAAAGTTTCTGTAGAAACAACCTACCAGCCAGAATATTCTAATCCGGCTAATGAGCATTTTATGTTTGCTTACAAGATAAGAATAGAAAACTTAGGTAGTTATAGCGTACAATTAATGAGCAGACGTTGGGATATTTTTGATTCTAACGGCACTACTAGAGTTGTTGAAGGTGAGGGTGTTGTGGGTTTACAACCTATTATAGAGCCTGGTAGATCTCACGAATATGTAAGTGGGTGTAACTTAAAAACGGATATTGGTAGCATGAAAGGGACTTATCAAATGAGACGCTTGGTAGATTATGAGCTTTTTGAAGTTAAAATACCCGAGTTTACCTTAATTGCGCCTTTTAAGTTAAACTAATTTTTAATTAATTTTTGCTTAAATTTATTCTTCATTACAAAACCAAAGTAAAATTATGAAGAGTAAAATTCTATTTATTGCTGCCCTTTTATTTGGCTTAATGTTCATTAACGCCGGCTTAAATAAATTTTTTAATTATATGCCCTTGCCTGAAAGCATGCCCGCAGAATCTGTAAAGGACTTTGCTGCGATGGTAGAAATTGCATGGCTCATGCCACTTATAGCAGTCGTAGAAATTGTAGGTGGTCTACTTTTTATTATCACTAAAACTAGAGCATTAGCTGTACTTATTTTGTTTCCAGTAATGCTAGGTATCATATTAGCCAATTTTGTTGATACAAGTGGTTTGCCAATTGTTGCAGTTTTATTAGCAATTTATGGCTGGGTAATGTACTTGAATTGGAATAAATATTTACCGATTATAAAATAGCGAGGCTTTTATTTTTTAGAAGTTTTAAAACAACAGCAAATTATTAAATCCAAAATGAATTTCTATTGTAAGCTTTACAACAAAACAAAAAGGTCACAATTTATTAAAACAAATGTGACATAACTCCCAAAAAGAAGGTTTAACTTGCGTCAATTATTTTATACTAGTTAATAATGCATTTTAAAAATAGAATTGCGGTTATAATGTCTGTTTATAACACGTCTTTTCAGCTTGTAAAAAGAGCAATAGACTCTGTTTTGAGTCAAGATTTTCAAGACTTTGAGCTAATTATTGTTGATGACGGTAGTAATAACGAGACCCACAGTCAAATTTTAAATTACGCTATCCAATACGAAGATAAAATAACCTATTTACGTCATAAAAACCGCAGTCAGGCAGAGTCTATAAACAGAGGAATGCTAATCAGCAATAGTGAGTTTATTACTGTGATAGATGCAGATGATGAGTACAAACCCAATCATTTAAGCACTTGTTTATCAGAAATTAAAACACTTGATTTAATTGCCTCTACTACCCATACCATCGTAAACGAAGAGTCAGATTATTATGTTCCCGATCGTTTTGATAACAAACAAGTAATACACGTAGATAACTGTATTTTATTTGCCACGCTATTTGGAAAAAAGGAAGTTTTTACCAAGCTAAATTTCACAAATATGTACGCCGCAGATGCTAATTTTTACGAACGAGCAGAGGAGAAATACGCCGTTAAAAAGCTTGATTTAAGAACCTATGTTTACTACAGAAACAATTTAGAGAGTTTAACCGCTAAAATTAAAACCAAAGCGCTGCTTGAAAATTGATTTTAAAATAGCTAACAACGTAATAGTTGCGTGTCACATCACAGGTATTTACGATGTTAATAGAAGCACAACTTTAGCTAACGATGATTTTTCTTTAGTTGCCAATTGGGTAAAATCTATCACCGAGCTAGGTTTAAACGGAATTATTTTTCATAACAACTTCTCGGAGGCTACTTGTAAAGCTAATCAAAGCAAGCAAATCAACTTTGTAAAAGTGGATTATAACCCAAACTATAATCCCAATGTATTTAGGTATTTTGTTTATCGTCAGTTTTTAAATTCTTATTTTAAAGATATTGAAAATATATTTTTTACAGATATTTCTGATGTTACTGTTTTAAAAAATCCATTTGTACAACCACTATTTTTAAATAATATCAATAAGGTTTTCTGTGGCGATGAGCCGGAAGTTTTAGAAAACGAATGGATGCAAAATCACTCTAAACATTTACGAATTAAAATATCAGATTATACTACTTACGAAAATCAATTCAAATCAGAAACACTACTAAATTGTGGAATATTTGGTGGAAATATCTCTATCATTAAACCTTTTATTACCCTATTGTGGAATATTCATGAGCAGTACAATGTTGATAATAACACACTTTTTACCGGCGATATGGGCGCATTTAACTACCTCGTTAGAACAAAATATAACCATCAACTAATTCACGGTTCTCCAGTTAATTCTGTTTTTAAGAGCTATACGCCTAATGATTTGTGCTGGTTTATGCATAAATAACAGAAATAAGGTTGCTAATTAAATAAAGAGAAATCTTTTTTATTATTCATATTTTAAGCCTTAATAACTTACAATGTATATTACTATTAAGCTCCTTCTCCCCCTCAAAAAAAACATCAATTATAAAGGTTATTATTTATAATTTAGATTTTATAAATTTACAATTACCATTGAATAAGCAAAATAAGAAAGTGATTATAAGCCACTTTAGCAATTAACTTTCAATTAAATAAATATCAATAAAGTCAAAACTTAATTTTATATTTAACTCATAATAAACCATAGTTATAGAGAAACTTATAATTAAAAAAGCTTAACCAAAACTAATTTCTACCATGAAACAGTCTGAATTAAAGCACAAATTATTGGATCAAAGTAAAGACTTAATTTGGATTATTGATCTAGATTATAAATTGATATATGCCAATAAGAAATATTTAAATACCATAAAAATATTAACAGGCAAAGAACATCAACTCCAAGAGTCTGCCTTTTTAGAATCATTTGGTGAAGATTATATAAAAAAATGGAAAGGCTATTATAGCCAGGCGCTTAATGGAGAATCCTTTGAGGTAGAAGAACATCATTTTAATCCAGCAACAAACGAAATAAATTACGGACAAACTACTTTTGAACCCCTTACTGATGAAGCGGGTAGGGTGTTTGCTGTATCATGTCAATCTAAAGATATTACTCGCTTAGTAAATCAAAAATCAGAAAAAAATCATTTGATGGACTCTTCATTAGATGTTTTTTGCACCATTAATGAGGATGGTAAATTTGTTTATGTAAGTGCCGCTGCTGTTAACCATTGGGGATATTTACCTCAAGAACTTGTTGGCATGGCTTACCAAGATTTAATTTTCGAGGACGATGTTTCCAAAACTACCGAAATAGCTGCTGCGATTTTTAACGGACAAGAAATTACAGCATTTGTTAATCGGTATAAGAAAAAAGACGGTGGTATTGCCTATAATTTATGGTCGGTTAGGTGGGATGATACAGCCAAACTGATGTATTGTGTAGCTAGAGATTGTAAAGAAACTATAGAAAAAGAAACTATAGAAAAGCAAGAAATTATTCAACAAAGTGAACTTCGCTTTAAAACGTTAGTACAAGAAGGTTCAGACTTAATTAGAATATTAGACCAAAAAGGTAATTTTTTATACGTAAGTCCCACAAGCAAGTCTATTCTTGGCTTTGAGCCAGAATATTTTATTGGAAAACACCCTTTAGACTTTATTCACCCAGATGACAGGGAGAAAGCTTCGGAATGTTTAAAAAAAATTAAGACAGAAAAAAAGGTCATTGTAGATGCGGTAAGATTTCTAAATAGCAAAGGAGAGTGGCAATGGATGGAGTCTATATTAACTAACATGCTTGATAACCCAGCTATAAATGGCATTGTAGCTAATTCTAGAGATGTAACGGAAGAAAAAAGATTAAAAGAGTTAAATCGTAAAACTAACAAATTAGCAAAAATAGGAAGTTGGGAAGTTGACTTAGTTAACAATAGAATTTTTTGGTCTGATGAGGTTCATCAATTACATGAAACCAATCCAAGCTCCTTTGCTCCAGATTTAGTGTCTGGAATCAATTTTTACCGAAAAGATTTTAAAGAAATTGTTCAAAAAAGTATAAAAAATTGTATCAACACAGGCGAGCCATTTGATTTTGAAGCGGTTTTAGTTACTGCCAAAAAAAGAGAGTTATGGGTACGATCTATAGGAAATGCAGAATTTGTAGATGGCGTTTGTAAACGTATTTATGGCAGTTTCCAAGATATTGATGATTTAAAGGAGGCTGAATCTAAATTATTATCACTATCAGAAAATTTACCGGGTTTGGTTTACCAGTATAAAATTAACCCAGATGGAACAGATGCATTAACTTATGTGGCTGGGGCTGTTGAACAAATATGGGGATTTACCGCAAATGAAGTATTAGGTAATGTGAATTTGGTTTGGGACCAAATAAAGGCAGGCGGCGACTATAATGAAGTTCAAGCAAATGTGTTAAGCGCCATTCAAACAAAAACTAGGTGGTCATCTCGTTTTAAGTATGTAATGCCAAGTGGTGAATTAAAATTTAATTTAGGTAATGGTACTCCTATTTTCCTAGCAGACGGAACAATTTTATTCAATTCAATAGTGCTGGATATCACCGAGGAAGCTAAAAATGAAGAGTTGCTAAACCAAGTTAGCGAAATGGCAAGTATTGGAAGTTGGGAGATGGATTTAATAAACCCAGAATCTGATAACATGTACTGGTCGCCTATGGCAAAGCAAATTATTGGTGTTGGCCAAGACTATCATTCAACTTTAAATTCTGGATTAGAATTTTGCCATGGAGAAAGTAAAGAAATTTTAAACAACGCGGTTAGGCATTTAATTAAAGATGGAGTAAAATTTGATGTTGAATTAAAGTTTATTACCGCTCTAGGAGAAAAAAGATGGGCTAGGGTAATTGGTAAAAGCGAAACAATTAAAAACAGATGCACAAAAATATATGGTAGCTTTCAAGACATTACAGTTAGTAAAAAAACAGAATTAGAACTTATAAAAGCAAAAGAAAAAGCGGAGGAGAGTGAAATTAAATTTAAAGCCTACACAGAACAATCACCAGTAGCTATGTATACTACAGATGTTAATGGCGATTGTGTTTATGCGAACCAAACTTATTTAGACTTGCTTGGCCTAAGTTTAAATGATATCTTAGGTAAAGGATGGATGAACGCTTTACACCCAGATGATTTACAAAGAGTTGGTGATGGCTGGTACAAATCTGTAAAAGCAAATGGTAAATGGCATTACGAATATAGGTTTATCAATAAAATGGGTGAAACCATATGGGTAGATGGTACGGCAAAAGAATTGTTTAATGAAAAAAATGAATTTATTGGGTATTTAGGAATAAACGTAAACATCACTGAACGTAAAAAAGCTAAAGCAAGCTTGATTAAAGCCAATGAAAGATTTGAAAAAGTAACTGAAGCTACCAATGATGCGATATGGGATTGGGACCTAGAAAATAACACGATTTACAGGTCTAAAGTATTTGAAAAATTTTTTGGAATTGACCCAAGCAACCTATCCAAACTACATGAATTCTGGCAAGAAAATTTTCATCCAGATGAAATTGAGAAAAACAAAAAATTTATTGAGGAAGCTATTGCCAATCCTTCTGTAACAAACTGGGAATTAGAATACCTAATATTTGATAAAGATAAAAATGTTGGTTATGTAGTAGATAGGGGCTTAATTATTAGAAATTGTGATGGAAAAGCAACAAGAATGGTAGGCGCAATGTCAGATCTTACCAAACAAAAAGAAGCCCAATTACAAGAAGAAAAGTTGGTAAAAGATATTTTACACCGAAACAAAAACCTTGAACAGTTTTCTTATATCATTTCTCATAACTTAAGAGCACCGGTAGCCAACATCCTTGGACTAATATCTTTGTTAGATGAAAAAGATGCGCCCAAAGAAACAATAGATTTTATTAATAGCTCTATTTGTGCTTCTGCTAATAAATTAGACGATGTTATAAAAAATCTGAACGAAATACTTCAGGTTAAAAATAATATCTCCGAAAAGAAAGAGCTAGTAAACTTTGCAAACCTTACGGCAGACATTAATTATAGTATCGATAAACAAATCAAAAGTGATAATGCCACAATAAATTGGGACTTTAAACAAGCACCAGAAATGTTGACTATTAAAAGTTACATTCATAGCATTTTTTACAATCTTATTTCTAATAGTTTAAAGTACAGACAAAAGCATGTTCCATTATTAATAGAAATTAAAAGTGAGCTAATAGATAATAAGATTATTTTGCTTTTTAAAGATAATGGTATGGGGATTGACCTTATAAAACAGAAAAACACGCTTTTTGGTTTATACAAACGTTTTCATACAGATTATGCAGAAGGAAAAGGTGTGGGCTTGTTTATGGTAAAAACCCAGGTAGAAACAATTGGGGGTGCAATTACGGTTAATAGTGAAGTCAATAAAGGAACAGAATTCATTATAGAGTTTCCGCTATCATAAATCTAAATGAGTTTGAATAATGGATATTGAATTTAAAATATGATATCCATAGTGCTGTTTTTTGGTTTTTCATATAAAGTAAACATCTTTTAAAAGCCTTAGACAAAAAGCGTCAAAACGCTCTTTTGCCCTACCTAAGCAAGCAAAAAGCAGAATGTATAGCTATACTATGTTGAGTTATTTGCACAACAGTACCGCTTCTTATCTTTTTAAAATATTGGCTTTTTGTTTTTTAGATACTCTTGATAAGCCTTGCGGATGTAAGCCATATCATCATAATGATTACGGTAAATTACATCTTCAGGTTTAGGACGATGTAAGTACATAAACTCTGCTAGCTCATTATCTTTAATTTTGACGCTTTCTTTAATAATTCGCTCGTTAAAATGATTATCAACACGTGCTTCAGCGTTTTCATTTGCAATGTAGTTTCCAAATCGTCGGGCATTATTAGCGTCTTTTCCAATTAATTCGTTTAATGCGGTAAGTGGAGTAAAAAAGTAAGCTAAAAGCGGTGGTTTACCATTGTAAAAAACACCTTTACTTCGGTAACCATCTAAAATTTCTTGTTGTTGCGCTTTTTTGGTTTGCTGTTTTACAACTACCTCCTCTAAGATAATAGCCTTACCTAAATAAATAATCAAATTTTGTTTCGCTATAATCGATTTGTACTGCTCTTGATAGCCATTTTTCGCAAAAATTAGCGTATCGCCAAGGCTAACGGTTATATTGAAATTCCCCCATTCATCACTTAGTTTAACCTCTTTATTATTTTTATTGGTTACATAAACCTGTGCTAAACGATTGCTAGTCCCTGTTTCAAACACTAAACCCTTAATCAAAAAGTTATTTTGAGCAAATGCACCGCTTGTTGAACAAATAAAAATTAGAAACAGTAGTTTTCTCATAAAAAGTTAAATATCTTCAATTTTTATCATCTAGTTTTATTTTTAGGCTTTTTTAACATCTAAATTAACAACGCTATAATTTGTCTTTAAATTTTATCTTTGCAAATGATTAAATCTATGACTGGTTATGGTACCAGCACAAAAAATTTGGAAAACGGAAAATACACTGTAGAGATCAAATCTTTAAATAGTAAGTTTCTAGAACTGAATTTAAAATTACCCAAAGCATTTTCTGACAAAGAATTTTTTCTTAGAAACGAGTGTAGCAAACGTTTGGAGCGTGGTAAGGTAATGTTAACCATTACTGCAGAAACTTCTGAAGCTAATGCAAAAGCGGCCACCATAAATAAAGATTTGCTTAAGTTCTATTATCAAGAAATTAAACAAGTTGCACAAGAACTTGGGGAAGACACCACTAATCTTATAAAAACGGCATTAAGTTTACCCGAAGTTGTTAAGTACGATGAAAATTCTGTTTCTGAAGAAGAATGGAAATTAATGTTAGATACTTTTAACGATGCCGTTGCAGATTTTGATAAATTTAGATTTGATGAAGGTGCTGTTTTGGAAAAAGACTTAATAGGCCGTATCGAAACCATCTTAAGCTTAATGGAATTTGTGGTTAAAGACGAAACTACTCGCATTCCTATTATCAAGGAAAAAATTAATGCGCTTTTAGCGGATGCTGTGGGTAAAGATAATGTCGATCAAAATCGTTTAGAGCAGGAATTGATTTATTATATTGATAAACTAGACATTACCGAGGAGAAAGTAAGGCTTAAAAGTCATTGTGATTATTTTTTAGAAACCCTAAAAAATAAAGATGCAAACGGCAAAAAGTTAGGTTTTATTTCTCAAGAAATAGGTCGCGAGATTAATACCATGGGCTCTAAGGCAAATGATGCAAACATACAACGTTATGTTGTGGGCATGAAAGAAGAGTTAGAAAAAATTAAAGAACAATTGTTAAACGTATTATAAGCATTTAGGCTTAAGGCGATAAGCTAAAAGCAAAAAACTTAGCAATTTTAAGCATGAATAAAGGTAAACTCATTATATTTTCGGCACCTTCTGGTGCGGGCAAAACAACAATTGTTCATCATTTACTAAATAAATTTCCAGATAAGATTTCATTCTCTATCTCGGCAACTACTCGCCCAGCAAGGGGCGAAGAAAAGCATGAAACTGATTACTATTTTATCTCTAAAGAAGAGTTTTTACATAAAGTTGCTAAACACGAATTTGTTGAGTTTGAAGAAGTTTATGCCGGTACATTTTACGGGACATTAAATAGTGAAATTGACCGAATTTGGGACCTAGGCAAAACAGTAATTTTTGATTTAGATGTAGAAGGGGGCTTACGTTTAAAGAAAAAGTATGGAAAAAATGCTTTAGCAATTTTTGTACAGCCACCATCATTAGAAGTTTTAATTCAAAGATTAACAAATAGAGGAACAGAAAGCGAGGATAAAGTATCAGAAAGAATAGCTAAGGCCAAAAAAGAATTAGCTTACGCCGATAAGTTTGACGTGATATTAAAAAACTATGATTTAGCAACTGCTTGTAAAGAGGCAGATTATTTACTAGAAAACTTTTTAAATAGTTAGTAGATTGCCTTTTTAATTTATTGGGCATTAATTGATAAGCTTAATGCATAAAAAATCATTTCTTTATTTCTTTATAGCTGTTTTAGGTTTTGCCTTTAATTTACCCAGCTATGGGCAAAATATTTCTGATAGTTTATTAAAACAAATAAACACCAATAATGCTAACAAAAGCGGTTTAACTGCAGATGTTGACACTTCTTTTAATGCGTTAATGAAGAGGATTGATTATTACACCGCGTCATTTAACGATATTTCTAAAGAGCTAAATAGCGGGTTCGACACCCTAGAGATTAGTGAGAATTTACCGTCAATAGAAAAAAGAGTACAAGATGCAGATGGCTATAAGCTTTTAACTTACAGGTCGTTAAACACCCTTTCAGATTACTTTGCCACAACCCAAAAGCAGCTTAATAAATGGGATCAAAAGTTAAGCTTGTATAGCGGTTCTTTAGTAGAAATGCGAGAATTAATTACCGGTTTAACAACAGATTCTACTTTTCAAAAATTCCCTACCGATAGTTTGTTAAGAAATCGTTTTTTTGCCCGACTTAACGATTTAGGAGGCAAGTGGCATAAATTAGACTCTATAAGTGGCGAGGCTGCTTTAAAAATTAGCTTTTTGCAGGGGAGAGTCTCTACCCTAAAAGCTAAAGTAGACGATTTTAATGACGAGGTTGTTTTAAGTTTAAAGAGATTAAATGATAAAACCTTTACAAAAGAATATGATTACCTGTGGGATATTAAAATAAATTCTTTTTGGTCTGATTTACAAGAAGGTATTACCTCTACCATAAGAATTAATAGTAGAATTTTAGCCAATTATCTTAAATACAGCTATAAGGTGCATATCATTAACTTATTGCTCTTTATCATATTGGCAGTTTGGCTCAAAAACAATAGAAACACTTTATTAAAAACTTACGATAAAGATAACGGTGCTTTTAAACAAGCTAAGCTTGTATCAAAGTATCCAATTATTGCAGCTTTAACAGTAACCTGTACCTTAGGCCCATTTTTTTACTATCACCCGCCTATAGTTCTTAACCAAATTTATTTGGTAACGTTAATGATTTGTGTAGGCATATTAATGCGTAGAATTTATCGAGGTTGGATTATTAGAAATTGGTTTTTATTCTTAGTTTTTGTCATACTTTATAGTTTTGGTAATCTATATTTTCAGGTGTTTGGTAGCGAAAGAATTTTATTCTTTTTTATGTCTTCTCTAATTTTTTACACCTCTATCAAAATTTACAAAAACCATTTGTATCAAATTCCAGAAAAGTATAAGTCGTGGGCGGTATTGGTATCTTACCTTTATTTTGCGCTATTAATTACCGCCATTTTAGGTAATGTTTTTGGCCGATATAGTATTGCAAAAATTGCCGGTACAACTGCTTTATTTACATTGGTAGAAACAACTTGTTTAATTTTATTTGTTAAAATAATAACTGAAGGTATTTTTTTACAAATGGAAGTTGGAAAAATACATATCAATAGAATATCATCTTACCTAGATTTTAAAAACCTAAAGAACAGGATTGGAAATTTTTTAAGAATTGTTTCTGTTTTTTTAATATTGGTTTACTTTACTCAAAACTTAAATGTTTTTGATTCTATTTACAACCAAATTATTGAATTTTTATTGCTAGAGCGAAAAATTGGAAGCACTACTTTTACTTTTGTTGGTTTCTTTCTTTTTGTATTTATTATTTATTTAGCCTCTGTAATTTCTAAAATAATAAGCTATTTCTTAGAATTTGCCGATGAACACGCTCTAAAAACATCTAGAAAGGCAAAGTACAGTTCATCTATACTTTTAGTGAGATTAACCATTTGGATCATCGGGTTTTTAATTGCCATTGCAGCATCGGGTGTGCCTTTAGATAAAATAACCATTATAATTGGTGCTTTAGGCGTAGGTATTGGCTTTGGTTTACAAAACATTGTGAATAATGTGGTTTCTGGAATTGTTATGGTATTTGAAAAACCCATACAAGTTGGCGATTTGGTAGAAGTAGGCGGAAAAACAGGCACAGTGAGCGCTATGGGTATTAGAGCTAGTAAAATTTTAACTTTAGAAGGGTCTGAAGTGATTATCCCTAATGGAGACATTCTATCAGAAAATTTGATTAACTGGACACTTAGCAATACACATAAAAGAATTTCTTTAGAAGTTGGGGTTGCTTACGGGACAGATGTAGAAAAAGTAAAGTCGATTTTTAAATCAATTATTGATGCCAATAGTGAAGTGATAAAAACACCAGCGCCACTCATTTTATTAGATAATTTTGGAGATAGCTCATTAAACTTTAGAATTTTGTGTTGGGTTTCTGATATTGATAATTGGCTAACTATTAAAAGTGTTTTAATGAGTACTATTTTTGAAGAGTTTTACAAGCAAGATATTAAAATCCCTTTTCCACAAACAGATTTACATATTCATTTTGATGATGAGGAGAAAGCCAGTAAAATAATTAGGAAAGCTAAAACAGACAAAGAATAATGAAAATAGGATTGTTTTTTGGTTCTTTTAACCCTATTCATGTGGGGCATTTGATCATTGCAAACTATATGGCTAACCATACTAGTTTAGATAAAGTGTGGTTGGTAGTATCTCCACACAATCCATTAAAAGATAAAAAGGATTTAATACAGGTTTATGATCGATTAGAGATGGCTAAACTTGCTACAGAAAAAGCACTAAATATTACTGTAAGCGATGTGGAGTTAAAACTTGCTCAACCATCTTACACCATAGACACACTTACGCTCCTAAGAGATTCATACCCCGAACATCATTTTGTATTGATTATGGGTGCTGATAATTTGAAATCGTTAAAAAAATGGAAAAATTACGAACTCATTTTAAGAGATTATCAAATTTATGTTTACCCAAGGTCGGGTTCTACCCATACAGATTTAGAAGATCATCCATCTGTTACGGTTACCAATACGCCATTAATGGAGATATCATCTACTTTTATTAGAAAATCTATTGCCGAAAATAAAAACGTAAAATATTTCTTACCCGACGAAGTATTGGAGTTTATTGATAGTAAAAGTTTATACAAATAGCAGGTATATTCACCTAATTATTAGCTTTTTAATTCTCCAAAATAGAAAGTTGTGTTAAAATATCTTCTTCTTTAACAAAGTATTCTTTTCCGTTTCTTATGGTTTCATAAACAGCATCAAATAACAGGGTGTAATCTCCTTTTTCGGGTGCAACTTTGGTGACTTTGACATCGCCGTTAGGCAATACTAAATAAAGCTCACCTTCTTGTGAGCCATCTTCAATTCCATAACCTTCAGCATTTGGCTTAATACCTTTTAATAGTTGCGGTTCTTGTATATCTGTTCTATGTTTAAATAGGGTTCCGTTAACACCTATTAGTGTAAAAGCAGGTTGTGGCTTTGCTACAAGCATATTTGCAGTTGTAAATACTTGTAAGCCATTAGCATATTTTAAATGTGCTTGCGCATAATCATCTACTTTAGTATTTGCTCTAAATTTACCATAGGTTTTGGTAAAAGATTTTGGACTTCCAAAAAGAGCAATAGCTTGGTCTAAAATATGTGCTCCTAAATCATAAAAAATGCCAGTTCCAGGCACTTCTTCTTCCTTAAAAGATTTAGTACTTATTTCGTTTCTATACCTATCAAAACGAATATGAACTTCTATCAGATTACCTAAAATACCTTGGTCAACAATTTTTTTAACGGCTAAAAAATCACTATCAAATCTTCTATTTTGGTAGGCCAATACTTTTTTACCCTTTTGTTTAGCCAGTTTAAATAAGGTTTTTGCTTCTCCTACAGTTACAGAGAAAGGTTTTTCTATTAGTATGTGTTTATTAGCATTTAAAGCAGCTTTTGCATATTCAAAATGAGTAAAGTTTGGCGTGTTTACTACAATTAACTCTAATTCGTCTTGAGCAAGTAATTCTTCGTTGTTAGCGTATGTTTTAACATTTGGATAGTCTTTTACAGCGTCTTTTTTAGTTCTTTCTACTATTGCAACAAGTTCAAAACCACTATTTGTGTCTAAAAATGGCGCATGAAATACCTTGCCAGACATCCCATAAGCCATTAATCCAGTTTTAATTTTATTGATCATACTCACTAATATTTTCTCAAATTTTAAGCCTTCAATATATCATATTCAAATTAAATTTTTAGAATTTAGCCAGCAAACAATCAAAAATTTGCAAATTACCCTGATGAAATATTACAGCTTTACTGATGAACCATCTATAACACCCGACGAGTTTTTTATGCAAGAAGCGCTTAAAGAGGCAAATTTGGCTATGGAGGCAGACGAAATTCCTGTTGGCGCAATTATTGTTGCAAATGGTAGAATTATTGGTAGAGGACATAACTTAACACAAAGATTAAACGATGTAACTGCACATGCAGAAATGCAAGCTTTTACGGCAGCAACTAATTTTTTGGGAGCTAAATATTTAACCAATTGCACTTTGTATGTTACTTTAGAGCCTTGTGTAATGTGTGCTGGCGCCGCTTTTTGGACACAAATTAGTAAAGTTGTGTTTGGTGCTTATGATACTCAGCGTGGTTTTAGTAAATTAAATGCGCCTGTTTTACATCCCAAAACAGAGTTAATTGGCGGGATATTAGAAAACAAGTGTAGCATATTGCTAAAGGAGTTTTTTATGAGTAAAAGAAATAAATCTTAACATTAATCTGAACAAAGTACCGGTTTAGGTACTTATATTTATAGAAATTATTTGTTAACCTTTTAAAATTTAAATATAATGTCATTTGAATTACCAGCGTTATCATACGCAACAAACGCTTTAGAACCAAATATTGATCAAACCACCATGGAAATCCATCATGGTAAACATCATGCAGCTTATGTAACTAACTTAAATGCTGCTTTAGAGGGTAAAGGAGAAACTAAATCTATCGAAGATATTTGTAAAAGCATTTCTAGCTACCCGCCAGCGGTAAGAAATAATGGTGGTGGCCATTTTAACCATTCTTTATTTTGGAAAGTGATGGGTCCAAATGCTGGGGGCTTACCTACAGGAGATTTAGCTACGGCAATAGACGAAGCTTTTGGTTCTTTTGAGGATTTTAAGAAAGCATTTTCGCAAGCTGGTGCAACCCGTTTTGGTTCTGGCTGGGCTTGGTTAATTGTAGGTGCTGATGGTAAATTAGCAGTAACATCTACCCCAAATCAAGACAATCCGTTAATGGATATTGCAGAAGTAAAAGGAACTCCAGTTTTAGGAATGGATGTTTGGGAGCATGCTTATTATTTAAAGTATCAAAATAAGCGTCCAGATTATATTGCTGCATTTTTTAATGTAGTAAACTGGGATGCAGTAGCCGAGTTATATGCTGCGGCAAAATAATTTTGGCATTATTTTAATTGATATAAAACGGGGAGAAATTTATCTTCCCGTTTTTTTTATAATCATGAAAAATTATTTTTCATTAAGTAGCTTCGTTACTATATGTTTATTCTTATCAAGTTGCTCTGCTATAGAGGGTGTTTTTAAAGCTGGATATTACGTAGGCATTTTCATTGTTGTATTTATTCTTTTTATAGTAGGCCTTATTTATTTCAAGTTTAAAAAGTAAAATGTTAGCAGCAGAATTAAAGGGAGTATACCAAAAGCTGGAGATTGTAGAAGCTCCTAAGCCACAATTAGAAAAAGGAGAGGTGCTTGTCAATATTAAAGCCGCTGCATTAAACCATAGAGATAATTGGATTAGAAAAGGTAAGTATGCAGGATTAAAATTTCCTATTATTTTAGGTTCTGATGGCGCAGGAATAGTAGTAGAAGCTTTTAATGATGATGACCGACATTGGATAGGTAAAGAGGTTGTTATAAATCCAAGTATGAATTGGGGAGATCATGATAATTTCCAAGGTCCAGAGTTTGAAATACTGGGTTTACCCAATAATGGTACCTTTGCTCAGTTTGTAAAAGTAAAGGAAACACAGTTATTTTTAAAGCCAAACCACTTAAGTTTTGAGCAAGCAGCTGCTTTTCCTCTAGCTGGTTTAACAGCGTTTAGGGCTTTGTTTACAAAGGCTAATTTGCAACCAAATGAAAAGGTTCTAATTGCTGGAGTAGGCGGCGGAGCAGCAACTTTTGCTATGCTTTGGGCAATTAACGCTGGTGCACAAGTTTACGTAACATCAAGCAGCGACGAAAAAATTAAACAAGCCATTACTTTAGGTGCCAAAGGTGGTGTTAATTATAAAACTGAAGGTTGGGCCGATGAAATTAAAAGTTTATCAAACGGTATAGATGTGATTATTGATAGTGCTTTAGGCGATGGTTTTGAACAGCACTTTAAATACACAAACCCTGGTGCAAGAATAGTTTTCTTTGGCGCAACGGCCGGAGATTTACCGTCTTTAAATCCAAGAGTAATTTTTTGGAAGCAAATTCAAATACTAGGCACAACTATGGGTAATGCTAAAGAATTTTATGCCATGGTTGAGTTTATTAATAAGCATAAAATTATACCCATTGTAGATGAGGTTTTTAAATTAAATGATATTAACGATGCGTTTTTAGCTATGGAAAACGCAAAGCAGTTTGGTAAAATAGTGTTGAGTATTGATTAGTAATTTAAACTAAAGTTTGTTTTTAATTAACGTCCTAATTGAAAAAATATAGGAATGGTATAATTTGTCTTGTATGAAATCCCTCTTTTTATTGCCGGAATCCAATTTGGCGAAAGCGTCATTACCCTTAAAGCTTCCTGGTCTATATCATTTGTAACTCCTTTTAATATTTTAAAATCAGACAATGTTCCATCTAAATTAACTGTAAATTGAACATAAACTCTTCCTTGTATACCTAAATCTCGTGAATTAGGTGGATACCTTAAATTTCCCCCCAAAAACCTTCCAAAATCGTTCAGCCCGCCATTAAATTCGGGGAGTTTTTCTATTTCTTGATAGGTTAAGACTTCTCCATTTGCTTTGGTGGTTTTTCCCGAAATGTAAACACCTTCTTTATATTCGTCAGCATAGGTTTCATTTTCTTTTTTATCGTATGCTTGCTAAGTGCCTACTTTTAGTCCATTTAAATAGGTCCCTTTCTCCCAATTACCGTTTTCGTGTTCTAAGTTAAAAGTGCCTGTACCACTTTCATCTAAGAACGTCTGTCCTTGTGGGTTATTAAAAGAAATAGTTTTGTAGACTATTCGCTTAGGATTAAAAGTTTTTTCTTTGTTTTCTAGATATAAACGTTCTTCTTTTAGCAAACCGTTTTCGTAATACAAATACTCCGAACCTATTAAGACGTTATTTTTATAATTTGATATGGAAGCTTTTCTACCATTTTCATAGTTTCTAACTAAGGCTTCTTGATAAATTAAATTAGGGTTAAAATCGCTTACTTTTCCTCTAGTTTTTATTTTACCATTTTTATAAATTTCTATTAAATTGTAGAAAGTTGAACCAGAATCTGGCTCCTGAATTACTCTAGAATAATAAGAGCTATCTGGATTTAAAACTTCAACATTTTGCTGATTAAAGTAATAAACGTTTTGTCTTTTTTGAGCTTGTACGCTCAATGCGATATTTAGTAATAGAATAAACAAGAAATTTTTCATAAAGGATAGAATTTTAAACTAAAATAAGGTTTAAGATTATTTTATGCAACCCATTTTAATATTTCAAAATCAGACAAAATCCCATTTAAATTAATCATAAACTTTTCCTTGAATAATTAAATTCCGAATGCTTGTTCGGGATACAAGGATAGGAATTGAAAGGGTTTTTTGGAGATTTAATTTGAAATCATTTTTTGTTAGTTCACCATAATATTAACTGGCAGAATAACACGCCGGCTAACTGGTTTTCCCCGTTCTTTGGCGCAAACCCATTTAGATTTTTTTAAAATCATAAATACCTCGTCTGCCACATCTTGAGAGAACGATTTATTGATTCTTAAATCTGAGATAGAATTGTCTTCATTTACATAAAAATTGAAAACTAAATTTTCATCCGAAAAAAGGTTTAGAATTTTTGAAGAGTTTTTAAGCTCTCTATTTAAATAGTTACTAAAAGCCACGTCCCCACCAATGTAATATGGCTTAGTTTGTCTCTCTTTGTATTCATAAATATGATTATTCTTATCTATAGTTTTTCCACTTAAAAACTTTCCTACTTTATATTCTTCAATATATGTCTCTTTTAATTTTTTTATAAAGTAAGTCCAAGTACCATTCTTTTCTCCTTTTACATATGAACCTTCTTCAACATTTCCATTATCTAATTCCAATTTAAATGTGCCAGTAGCATCTTCATCTAAGTATTTATTTCCAAGCGAATCTGCTATTTGAATAATTTTATAGGGTAGATATTCTCCATATTTATTGATCTGTGGTTTCTCAACATATTCTCTATGTTCTTTTAAATTACCATTTGGATAATAACTGTAATAAAAACCTAATAAACGCTCATTTTTAAAGTTCTCGATGGATTTTTTTTTCCCATTTTCAAAAAAACTGATAACCGAACCTTCAAAAAATGGAATTGGCTCAAATTTAAATACCATACCAACTCTTTTTATTTTCTTGTTTTTATAAAATTCTTTTAACGAATAAAGATTAGATCCAGAATCTGGTTCCTGTATAATTCTAATGTAAAGCGCACTATCTAAGTCTGCAACAAATTTTTCTGAGGCATTTACATAATAAATGTTTTGTTTTTTTTGGGCTTGCAGGTTTAAAGTAAAGGTTATATATAATAGTAATAGTAAATATTTCATTTGTTTAAAGTTTGTATAGACAGTTTAAATAAATTTTATTGAAAGTAAATTGTTGTTTGCACTAAATAACTATTAATTGGTTTACCCCTTAATTTTGCCGGATACCACTTTTTGTTTTTTACGATATTTATTGCTTTTTCATCAGATAGCTCTGAGAGACTTCTAAAAACTTTTAAATCTTTAATTTCACCTTCCTCAGTTAAGTCAAAAAGTAATTTTACAATTCCTTTTTTATCCAGTATTTCTGTTGAAAATTCAAAATATGAACCCAAAATAGTTTTATCACGTTTTTCTCTTTCAATTAAGTTAGTTGAAGGGTAAGTTAACTCAAATTTATAGTTGTATGTAATACCCTCTTTAGTAGTATTCTCTCCCAGAAATAGCTTGCCATTTTTATAAGTTTCCTTAACAATACTGCCATCAGTATTATTTTTATACGTCCATAAACCTTTTTTATATCCCTTTCTATATTTTCCTTTAGTTTCTACACCATCAAAATCGTTAATTAAAACGGTTCCATTTCCTTTTTCATCTAAAAAGTCTACACCAGATGTGTCCGAAACTTGTTCTGTCTTAAAAGTTGAAGTACCTGCTTTAACGTAGCTACTATTTGTTTCTTTGTGTTTTCCGTTTGGATAAAAATAAAAGTTCTTAAAATCTTGTTTTAAATGTGTGTGAAAGACCAATGATTGCTTTGCTCCGTTTGGATAATAGCACATAACAGTGCCTTCACCATAAACTATAAAAGGATCAAAATTAAATAAATTTGCTATTCTCTTTATCTGCCCGTTTTTATAGTATTCGGTCATCTTAAAATAAGAATTTACTGTGTCTGGTTCTTCAATCACCCTGTAAAAAAATATATCTTCCTTATTGGTGGTTACTTTCTCATTAATATCGAGTGTATAAACATTTTTCTTTTTTTGGGCTTCACTTTGCTTAAAAGAAAAAAAGCATAGTAAGATGATTAGGTATTTCATTGATTAGATTATTAATTAAAATATAAAATCCAATTTTATATTCTAGGGTTTATTTTTTTTATTAAACTTTAATTATCGGTTTATCTAAAGTCTACAAAGCAAAAGGCAGAAATTGTTTCAACCGGTTTTCCTCTATAAATTTTAGGTTTCCAAAGTAGCTTTTTAATTGTTTCAATAGCAAAAGCATCAGATTTTTGAGATAATGATTTAAAAACGTTAATATTTTGAGGGTTCCCAAATTTATCAATATCTAAAATTAGTGCAACCCTCCCAACACTATCTATATGCCTAAAAAAAACAATATTATGGATATTGAAAATATTGAAACCCTTTTTATGCAAAAGATAAGGCTGCACAATATGCTTACTATATGTATTCTTATTACCTAAATTATCAATAAGCTCACCTTTTTTTAGGGTTCCACTTGAATATGTTTCTGTGTAAACGCAGTTATTTATTAAGTCTTTGGTTATCCAAATACCATCTTTAAACCCTTTTTTATAATTACCCGATTCTTCGGTTTCTTTGGTGCTTATTAAAACTCTCCCATTCCCTTTTTCATCTAAAAATGGATTACCCAATGAATCAGATACATTAATTGTTTTAATTGATGCTGTTAGATAATCGTATTTTACAAATTCCTTTAGAGTTCCATTTGGATAATAATAATAGCAATCTCCATTTCTAACACCATATAAGTAAGTTTCTACTGATTCTTTGGCTCCATTTTCAAAAAAACTGATAACAGAACCTTCAAAAGAAGGGCTAGGGTTAAACTGGGTTACCATTCCAACTCTTTTTCTTCGTTCGTTTTTATAAAATTCTTTTAACGAATAAAGATTAGATCCAGAATCTGGTTCTTGTATAATTCTAATATAAAGCGCACTATCTAAATCTGCTACAAATTTTCCTTTAGAATTTACATAATAAATTTTTTGTTGTTTTTGGGCTTGTGCGCTTAAAGTTATTGTTGCTAGAAGTAGTAATAACAGATGTTTCATTCAATAGTGAAATTAGGTTTAATCAGATTATGTTGTTAAGGAAGATTAAAAATTAACATCCATAATTAAATTATAAGTATTTATGGCTTTACCTCTAAATTTCGCTGGATACCATTTTTTACTTTTAATGAGATTAATTGCTTCTTCGTCAGATGCTGTTGATAGACTTTTAATAATCTCTAAATTTTGTGGTTCACCTAATTCATTTAAATCAAAACAGATTCTAGCAGTTCCAATTTTATCAATTCTCTTATTTTTTAATTCAAAAAAATTGTTTTTCATCCTACCAGGAGTTTGCTCTATTTCTTTAGGGCTTAGAGATGGCCCAACGTTTTGGTATTTATAGGTAAAAACATTACCATCTTTATCGGTGTTTAAACCGTTTTTCAACTCTCCTCTTTTGTAATTTTCTTTTACATCAGTTCCCTCGGCTTTATTTAAATAAGTCCAAACTCCAGTTTGAAGTCCTTTTTTATATTTTCCATTAACTTCTTCACCATCAAAATCATTGATTGAAACCATTCCACTTCCCTTATCGTCCAAATAGTCTTTTCCGTCTATATCAGATATTTGAATTGCAGATTGACGAAGCTTACCGTCACGGTAAAAATACTTTAAAGTTGATTTATGTTTTCCATTTGGATAATAAAAAAAGCTTTTGTTATGATAATTACCATGACCATAATACCGAGAGGATTTCATATTTCCATTAGTGTAATAACTAACAATACTACCTTCACCAAAATTTAAAACGGGTTCAAAATCAAATAATAATGCCATTCTCTTTTTCTCACCGTTAGGGTAATACTCATACATTTTATAGTACACACTTCCCGAGTCTGGCTCTTCAATTACACGAATAAAAGCAATCTTTTCTTTATTGGTGGTTACTTTTTCATTAACGTCCATAGAATAAACGTTTCGTTTTTTTTGAGCTTGAGTGTTTAGTGTAAATATTATTAATAGGATAGAGAGTAAGATTTTCATTGGTATATAGAATTTTTAACTAAAGTAGGGTTTAAGATTATTTTATGGAATACCTTTTGATATTTATTCTATAAAAAAATAGAATCATGAAAAAAATAATAGGAACATTAGGCATATTAACTTTTATACTAGTTAGTTGCTCTACACTACAATCAATTGTAAAATCTACCTTCCCTTACACTTCTACATTAATAATTCCTGCTTCTAGTCAAACTGGGAAAACGTTTTCTGCTACCAGTTCGGCCAGTAGTATAGATCAAATTTTTACTGGAAGTGGCTCAAATACTAGTCAGATTAGCCAAGTGAGAATGTCTTCCGCAAAAATTGAGGCCATCAGTCCATCAACTCAAAACTTGGGTGTTTTTAAATCCATTAGAATTTATTTATTAAATGGTAGCAACCAAACTTTAGTTGCATCAAGAAACGATGTTTCTACAACTACAGGTAACTCTTTGGTTTTGGATATTGATGATAGTAAGTTTTTAGATGAATATGTGAAATCTGGAGATGTTAGAGTAAGAATGGATTATGTATTGCAAAACGGATTAAGTGTTGATTTAAGTGTTAGAGCGAGTTTAGGATTTAATACCAGCCCTGCTACAAACTAAGATTTTATATAGTGTTAGTTTAAAGCCTTCAAACTTTGGTTTGAAGGCTTTTTGTTTTTAGAAAAACGTAAACACTTGCTGAAATAAACAATACATAAGTGATTACAAAACTAATTTTTGATGAGTTTGGGAATTGATTGATATTTAATAAAGAGGGAATTAAACTCACATGTAAAAAGGCAAATATACCCAAAAGCAAATTTTTATGTTGATGGTAAGGAAATAGGAAGGATGAAAACATCAAATAAAGGAAAACTAATATTAACAGCACTCCATTAAGCAGACTCCATAAACTTCCACCAAAACCGATATAAATTATTGGTGCGAATAGTTGAGGTATTTTCTCGAATCCTTCGCCAAAATAATTGATAATGATGGAGTAGCTCAAAAGGATTAGTAGTTTATGCTTTAACATAATCAATTTGAAATTTCAGTTTTTAAAGAATCTAAACTTTTGTAAGGCAAATCCCACCTTGGGTGAACTCCATAATCTCTATAATTCCAAAATTTTAAGTAGTTCTTTTTGTCATTTATATAAAGTGTGGTGTCTATTCTTTTTTCTGGATGTCTTTCTAAGAATTTTTTATATCTGTATCTTACCTGTGTGTAATCAAAACCATATCTCATCATTTCCTCATCTCTAAAACTACCATCATAATTAGAATAATACCAATTCTCTCCAATAAATATCCCCATAAACGGTACGTAGTTTATAATGAGAACAAAAGTGACAAAGCCAATTAATGAATACAAAATTTTCTTTTTGACAGCTATCATTTAAAAGAACGAATAAACTAGGCCTAATAAGCTTGTTAATATTGTTAAGTAGCCCAATAATGCAAATGGAATTATCGAAATAAGCATTATATTATAAAATAGAAGTGTAAATGTAAAAACCCATTTTTTATTTAAAAGGCAAACGATAATAGAAAGGAAGTATAAGATACTATAGAAACTTAACAGTATTACAGTTGTATTATCTTCAATTTTGATAGGTAGAATATTATTGAAATAACAAATTGATAAAATAATTAAATAGGCAAGTCCAGTAATTAAAAAACCTATTTGCTTTCCTTTATAATGCAAAAAGCCAAAATAAAAAATTGAAGAAGCACCTACCAAAGGATAAACTGCAAGTAATGTATCAAAATGTTTATCATTCCAATTTAAAAAATGAGAGACAAATCCCCACGTTATAGCAATTAACATGGGGATATATAAATACAATAATTGTTGTTTGTTTTCTATTAAAACTTGCATCAAAAATCCTGATAATCATCATTTTTCTTAACACGTCTTTTTTTAATTTCGTTCCAATTCATATAAGGTAATTGGTAACGTGGGTCATTACTAAAATAACTATACCACCTCCAAAAAGCGAATGGATTTTTGTAAAATAAGCGGTATAAATTTTTATTTTTTAGATTGTTATTTTCACTGTAATCTTTAAAAGACATTAGCAAACCGTCTACGTTGCTACCACCTCTATCAATAATTGAAAATTCACCATCATAAGAACTATATCTATAATGCTTATCATCAATAATATAATCTAACAAATAACGCAACGGAGGTGAATTTGATATGAGGATAATAAGCCCTAAAAGGGTCATCAACAAATAATATTTATTCTTCATTTTAAAACTTACTTTTTTAAAGAATCTAAACTTTTATAAGGCAAATCCCACCTAGGGTGATCTCCATAATCTCTAAAATTCCAAAATTTTAAGTAGTTCTTTTTGTCATTTATATACAGCGTGGTGTCTATTCTTTTTTCTGGATGTGTTTCTAAGAAACCATCAAATCTTTCTTTTACACTTTTTAATGTTCTTCCTTTACTTATAATTTCATCATCTCTGAAACTACCATCATAATTAGAATAATACCAATTCTCTCTAATAAATATCCTCATGAATGGAACATAGTTTATTACTAAAACGAAACAAACAAAACCAATAATTGAGTAAATAATTTTACTTTTTAGAGCCATTATAATTGTATTCTAAAGAATCTGTAGGCCTGTACGGAAGCTCCCATCTTGGGTGATCTCCATAGTCATACCAGTTCCAAAATTTTAAATAATTTTTTTTATCATTTAAATATAACATTGTATCTAAATCATTAGGATTCTCATCTTTAAAAGATTTTAATCTACGTTGAATAAATGCATAATCTCGTCCTTTTATATGCATTTCAAACTCTCTAAAAGTTCCACTTTTGTTTGAGTAGTAGAAACTCTCAGAGAAGAAAATTCTAAATATTGGAAGATTTGTTATAGTTATCGATACAAAAAACACTATTGATATGATTTTTATTGTTTTATTTAAAATTTTCATGTTATCGTTTAGTTACATTCACCTTTTGATTTTCCTGTTATGCCTCCATTCTCGTTCACGCCTACACCAGGCCATTGTCTATTATATGCTCTTAAATCTTCCCCTAATTGACCTGGTGTTCTTGAAATAAAAGAATTACCTTGTGAATTTGGTATATATAAACCCGCTGCTGATGCCATATCTAATGCAAAATTTGTACAATTGTTAGTCCAAACATCATATTCGCTATTATAACCATTTATTGCATTTATTAATAATTGCATTTGATTACTTGTCATATTTAAAGTAATACTTACATCGTATGAATAATTACTATTATTTACGAACTTATGTCCCATAGGCATAAAGCCCGTTAAACTATTCTCTGGATAAAACCAATATATTGAGTAAAAGTAGTTCCAGCACTTATTTTTGTAATTCCAATAAAAGTGTGACCAACATTTCCAGCATAAGATGAGGCAGTACTTCCATTTACAGGTTGATCAACATACAAACTAAATTTATATTCATCTAGCAACTGATGTGGAACTTCAAAGCACTTGGTAAATTTTTTAACATCAATAGGGTCGTTTTCCTGTCCTGGTATTATCATTGGCGGTACAGGTACTTCGGTTACACCACCTCCACTACTAATCATATCATCAACCAATTCACTTTCAACTTGTTCGTTCTGTAAATTAGGATTATAACTTATAAATAAAAATTCTGTTTGGCAGCTTAATATAATTCCAGCTTCATACATACCTTGTGCATTAGTGTAAACATAGCTTTCTGATGTACAAGTAGTAATCGCTATATCGTTTTTTATGTCGCTATCTACTTTTAATAATGATTGTTGAGCAGGCAATATTTCGCCAGTAATCTTTCCTGCTATTAGTTTATAACCATGTATCAATTTATAATTTTGGTCGTAAATTATAATTTTGCCGTCAAAAGATTTATTGTTAATTCCATTATACTTCCATAAATGAAAAATATCTGGAATAAACTCTAAAATGTAAAGTGATAAGCTACCGTCACTATTGTGGTTAAAAACAGCTTTTCTAAAGCCTAATTTAGTTCCATTTTCGGTAGGAGCGCCATCAAATTTTCCAATTAGTGTTTTACCGCTATCTATTTGAGAAGCATTTTTCCAATCAATTTTTTCTAATAAAGATTTTGGATTAAAACCGGAGCCATTTTCAGAATCGGTTTTTAAATCGCTTAAATTGGCAAGAAACGCCTTTGCATCTTTAACTGTTACGCCTTTTTCTTCTTTAGTAAGTTTTTCTTTATTTTCTTTTTTACACCCAATAAAGAAAATAACAAGCAGCATAGCAATAATAATTTTTTTCATGTTTTAAGTTTTGATTAAACCAAATCTATTTCATTCATCAATCAAAATTTTTGACATTTATCAAAAAATTATTTTTGTGCTCTAATTCTACTTAAAGTTTCTTGGGTAATACCTAAATAGCTAGCAATATGCCCTAAACTGGCTTTTTGTAAAATGTGAGGATATTGTTTCAGCAATAAATCGTACCGTTGTTTAGCACTTTGTTTTTTTAAGGCAAAGTTTCGTTGTTCGCTTAACATATAATATTGCTCGGTTATGATGCGGCCATGTAAATTAAATTGTGGGAAGCGTAAATAGATTTCTTGCAACTGTTGATAAGAAAGGGAATAAACAGTGGCGTCTTCTAATAACTGAATATTTTCTAAAGACGGGCTTTGTGTAAAAAAACTGTAAACAGAAATTACAATATCTCCATCACTCATAAACCAATTGGTTATTTCTTTTTCTTCGGAGAAATAAAAAGCTCGGCAGGTTCCTTTTTCTAAAAAGTAGATGCTTTTAGAAACTTGTCCTTCTTTAGCTAAAAAATCTTTCTTAAAAAGATGAGTTTTCTTAAGGTTTTCTTGAATAGCTTTTTCTAAAGCCAAATTTAAAGGTGCAATAGCATTTAATGTTAATAGTGGTTTTTCCATAGCCGCATAAACTTATCAAATAACCCACAAAATCTCAAACATTATTTTGTACCCTAAAATCTTATTGCCATCTTTCCAATTCTTTAAATACAGCTATTGGAAAACCTCGTACAAGAAATACTTACACAATTTAAAGCCACTACATGGGTAGAGTGGTTTGGCACCATTACAGGTGCTTTATGTGTTTATTTAGCTGCCAAAGAAAGCATCTGGAATTGGCCAATAGCCATCTTAAGCGTTACCACTTATATTTATATTTTTTTTAACGCACAACTTTACGGCGATACCTTTTTGCAAGTCTATTTCTTAGCCACTTGTATTTATGGCTGGTATTTCTGGACTTACGGAAAACCCAAAAACACCCAAGTTGAGCGTCCAGTTACTTCTCTCAAATCTAAAGAATGGTTAATTATAGCTGTTTTGCAAATTGTTTTGTTTTTAATAGGTGGTTATTATTTGGATACAAAAACCGATACAGACGTACCTTATATTGATGCTTTTTGCACTGTAGGAAGTTTAATTGCACAATATTTGCTCACCAGAAAAATTATAGAAAATTGGATCATTTGGATTGTGGTAGACATTATTTATATTCCACTTTATATCCATAAAGATTTATTGGCTACGGCAGTTTTATATTTTATTTTCTTGTTTATTGCTGCTAAAGGATATATGGATTGGAAAAAATCTCTACGAAAAGAGTTAGCTCATGGATAAGAAACTAATTAGGATAGCGGTTGTGGGTCCCGAGTCTACCGGAAAATCTACCGTATCATCGGCTTTAGCCAAACATTATAACACCGTTTGGGTGCCCGAGTATGCCCGTTATTATTGCGAGGGATTAACAGAACCTTGTACTTTACAAGACGAATTGAATATGTTCTATGGGCAAATTGCTTTAGAGAAATCTATGGAAGTAGTGGCTACAAACAACGTACTCATTTGCGATACCACTTTTTTAACTGTAAAAATATGGAGCGATTATCAGCTAGGCCAAACCCCTCAAATAGTTTTAGACGCCCTCAAAAACCATCATTACGATTTTTATGTTCTATTAAAAAACGATATCCCTTGGGAGCCCGATCCGTTAAGAGATTTTGAAAACATGGGCGATTATTTTATGGATGTTTGGCGTAATGAACTTAACGTATTAAATGCAAAATATGTAGAAGTAGGCGGACAGGAAAATCGGCTACAAAACGCAATAAATGCCATTGATAATTTTTTAGCCGCCAGTTTGTAAAGTTAAATTATTGTTAAATTTCTTTTTTTTGTAATCAAATCCTTTTTTTAGCATCAAATAGGTCATATCTTTAAAAATTCTGCATTCTTTAATTTACACATTTAAACCATTAACTAAAATATGAGACATAAATATCTTTTGTCAACGCTCAGCATAGCACTATTTATTGCTGCTTGTAGCCCCAAAACAACAAATGTAAAACAAGACACAGTGGTTACCACAGCATCGGAAAAGGTACTACCTGTAGATGCCGATGTAAAAATTGGAACCTTACCAAACGGTTTAACTTACTACATCCGTAAAAATGTAGAGCCAAAAAACAGAGCCGAATTATATTTGGTCAATAAAATTGGTTCTATAGTTGAAAACGATGACCAACAAGGTTTGGCTCACTTTACCGAGCATATGGCCTTTAATGGTACCAGAGATTTTCCTAAAAATGATTTAGTAAGCTATTTACAAAAAGCAGGAGTACGTTTTGGTGCCGATTTAAATGCTTACACAGGATTTAATCAAACTGTTTATCAGTTACCATTGCCAACAGATAGTGTGGCTGTTTTTGAGAAAGGTTTCGACATTTTAGCCAATTGGGCAGGAATGGTAACTTTTGAGGATAAAGAAATAGACCAAGAACGTGGTGTAATTGTAGAAGAAGATCGCCAAAGGGGTAAGAATGCTCAAGAGCGTATGAGCAAGCAATTGCTACCTGTTTTATTGGCAAACTCCAGATATGCCGAGCGTATTCCAATTGGTAAAATAGATATTTTACAAAACTTTAAATATGAAACCATCAGACAGTTTTATAAAGATTGGTATCGCCCAAATTTGCAAGCAGTAGTTGCCGTAGGTGATTTTGACGTTGCTAAAGTTGAAGAGTTAATTAAAGCTAATTTCTCTGAGCTTAAAAACCCAGAAAATCCACGCAAAAGAGAACAGTATATTATTCCCGACAATATAGAACCATTGGCAAAAATTGTTACCGACCCTGAGTTTCCATATAACATTGCTAACATAACCTATAAACACAAAACAGAAGCACTAAAAACAGAGGATAACTTAAAAAATAAAATGATGGTTAGCCTAATCAATAACATGTTAGCTAATCGTTTAACAGAAATTACCCAAAAAGGTGGTGCACCTTTTATTTTTGCGCAAAGTAATTATGGTGCTTTTCAGGGAGGTTTAATAGATTTAGATGCCTTTTCTAGTGTAGCTGTATCTAAAGATGCGGCTGGTTTAGAGGCTGCTTTAAAAGCTGTACTTGCAGAAAACGTAAGAATGAAGAAATTTGGTTTTACCAATACCGAACTAGAGCGAGCTAAAACCAACATGATGACCGGTATGGATAAGCAGTTTAAGGAAAAAGACAAGACAAAATCAGCTGCTTTTGTTCAAAAATATGTAAACAACTTTTTAGATGGTACAGCAATACCAAGTTTAGATTTCACGTATCAGTTTTACAATGAGAATTTAAATAATTTGGCTTTAGCCGATATTAATAAAATGGCAGCAGGTTTTATTACCGATAAAAACATGATTGCTGTTGTACAAGCACCAGAAAAAGAAAAAGCAAATTTACCAAGCGAGGCAACTTTGCTAACTTGGATTACAGCTGCAGGGGCAGATGTTACACCTTACGTAGATAACGTGGTAACCAAACCATTAATGGTAGTTAAACCTAAAGCAGGAACCGTAACCGCCGAAAAGAAAATAGAGGCAATTGGTGTTACCGAGTTAACTTTATCTAACGGTATTAAAGTGGTTTTAAAACCAACAGATTTCAAAAACGATCAAATCATTTTTTCTGCAACTAGTAAAGGTGGTACTTCTTTAGCGGCAGATCAAGATTTTAGATCAGCAGAAATGGCTAGTCAATTGGTTGGTGGTTCTGGAATTTCAGAATTCGACCAAACTCAATTGGGTAAATTGCTAACAGGAAAATCGGTAGGCGTTAATCCTTATATTGGTACATACCGTGAAGGAATTAGTGGTTCAGCATCTCCAAAAGATTTAGAAACTGCTTTGCAATTGGTAAACCTCTATTTTACTGCTCCGCGTAAAGATCCTAAAGTTTTACAAACCAGTTTAGAGGAAATGAAAACCGTATTAGCAAATCGTAGTACACAACCAACGTCGGTTTTTCAAGATACTGTTTCAGCAGTATTAAATAGTTATAACAAAAGAGCCGAGCCTTTAAAAACAGAGGATTTAAGTCTAATTAATTTAGACAAAGCCATCAGTTTTTACCAGTCTAGATTTGCTAACGCTGGCGATTTCACTTTCACTTTTGTAGGTAACTTTAAGGTTGAAGAAATTAAGCCTTTATTAGCTATGTATTTAGGGGGTTTACCAAGCACAGGAACTGCCGAAAACTTTAAACAATTAGGTTTAGAACCTTTAAATGGCGCTATTACTAAAAAAGTTTACAAAGGTTTAGAAGATAAAGCCAATGTTACTTTGTTATACCATGGTAATTATAACTACTCTGATAAAGAGAATTTACAGTTAGATGCGCTTAAAGCAATTTTAGACATTAAAATTACAGAGCGTTTAAGAGAAAAAGAAAGTGGCGTTTATAGCCCAGGCGTAGGGGTTGATTATAACGATGAGCCTAAACCTAATTATAGCATGGGAATTTATTTCAGTTGTGCATCTGCCAATGTAGATAAGTTAATTGCTGCCGCAGAAGATGAAGTAAATAAGCTAAGACAAAATGGAGCTACGGCAGAAGATATCCAGAAATTTAAGGCAGAAGAAGCCCGCCAGTTTGAATTGCAACAAAGAGAAAATGGTTTTTGGTTAGGTTATTTACAGAATGCTTACACCACAGGTAAAAATCCTGTTGATGTTTTAAGCTATTTAAAAACATTAGATCAGGTTTCTGTGGCAAGTACAAAGGCTACTGCAAACCAGTATTTAAATAACAAAAACTTTAAAAAGTTTATCCTTTTACCAGAGAAGAAATAGGTTTATAATCTTAAAGAAAACGCCCAAATCTCATCAAGATTTGGGCGTTTTTTGTTTTTTTAAAGATCTAGCTATTTTATTGAGACGATATTTCTGATGGGTATAAATTCCACCCAGAAGTTTCGGACGGTCTACGCCAAAACACTCTCAATCCCTCGCCCCCACCATTTTCTTGCATTCTTGCTCTAAGGTTATATCTTTCACCTGCAGTAAGATTAATTGTTCCAGTGTGTGTACCCAATGCATTAATTCCATGGCCTCCATAATGATTAGCAACATTTATTCCGTTTATAAACAAATCTACTGCATCATCGCCTTCACATGTAAAGGTATAAACACCAGATTCTTCAGGTATAAAAAAGCCATCAACTTGAACAGAAAAACGATCGCCACCATTTGGTATAGAAATACCCACAGCTGTTAATTGGTCTTTTACAGTCCAATTTATTAAGGTATTTGCAGAATATGTTCCTGTACTAGTTTGGTTTGCTGGATTAACATAGGCATCTAGCTGAGTTGCATTATATGGGTGGCTTCCTGGGCTAGTAAAGACTTTATAAGTTAAAATACCATCTGCAGTATATGTAGATAATACTTTACCAAACCTGTTTAAAGTAGTATTCGCATTCAAATCTCCGGTACTTGTTATTTTTCCAGAGAAATCTGTTGTTAATTTGCCGGTTTTACTAACGCCATATTTGGTTATGGTAACATTAAACGATATAACATCTGTACAACCGTTAGTATTTGAAACTGTAACCGTGTAATTTCCAGACCTATTAAAAACGTTTATACCAGATGTTGCGGCACTACCACCGTTCCAGAGATAAGTGTTTCCGCCAGAAGCTGTAATTCTAACAAAATCGTTTCCAGTTAAATCTCCTGTAATTGCTGCAATTGGTCTTGCTAATACATTTACATTTACAGCTATAAATTGAGATGTTTGAGTACAAAATTTAGACCTTACATAATAAGTAATAGAACTATTTAAAGTAGGTGTAGTAAATGTAGTTCCAGTAAAAAGTAAATTCCCATTTGTGGCCGCATCATACCATTCCAAATCGCCAATTAAATTAGTAGCAGTTAAATTAGCGGTAATACCTGAGCAAATTTCAACATTATCTGCCGTTGGGTCTGCAGGTTGTAAACAAATAGAATTGTCTATTATTAAAACTTTTATCTTAGAATTTCCACTTGAATAATCCTCATAGCTAAAGAATAAATTTTTTAATGCGTCTACTGCTAAGTTTGTATCATTAGAAATATCATAAGTAATATTAGATTCGTTTCCATTACTATCAATCATTTTTAACTCACCATACTCGGTGTAATAAAAGTTACCATCAGCATCAATGGCCATTTTGCTTTCATAAAAATCGCCATATTTAAAACTAGTCTCAGTTCCATTGTTATCAACTTTTCTTATCTCCATATAATTGGTGTAAAATACATTACCATTATTATCTATTGCAAAAGAAGTATTATTAAAGCCATCGTAAGAAATAGTGGTTAAATCTGCTGTTTGTGATAGTTTTCTAACAGCATATTCGTATTGATCAAAGAAATATAGATTCCCGTCTAAATCAGAAGTTAAATTAGTAGGATAAATATTATTTGCCATATAATAAGTATTTACCTCTCCTGCTGAACTTACCTTCTTAATTTCATAGGTGTTTTCATCAAAGAAATATAAATTTCCGCTGCCATCTGCTGTTATATTATTAAAGTAGTAATCCCCACTTATAAATGTAGAAACCGTACCGTTAGAGGTCACCTTTTTAATTACAAAAGGCCAATTGCTTTGATCTATGTAGAATAAATTTCCTTGATGATCCGAAATAAGAGATCTCACTTGATTATTAGAACTCATAGTTAAAAAAGTAGATATATTCTGAGCTTTTGCCTCAACACAAGCTAATAATATACAGGCTGTTATTAAGATATAGTACTTCATTTTTACACTAATTAAGTTAAAACATGAATAATTTAGTAATAAAAATCGAATTGAATTCTATCATTAGCAGTTAAAGTATAACCTCCATTATTTGATGGATTATAGGTTAATGTAGTCCCAGAAAAAGAATAAGCAGTATTACTAATTCTAATTCCGTTGATATACATTTTTACTTTACTATTTGTAGCTGGTGTTTGAGTTAAAGTAAAGCTAGTTTGGGATGCTGCTGCAGAAAACTCATCTGCAACTTCTCTAACCAAAGCTGAACTTCCTGAAGAGCTTGGGCCTGTAGAAACACTTCCATCTGCCATTAAATATTGTGATGAGGTGCCTCCAGATTTAACAATTGTTGTTGCTGTTAAAGTTCCTGTAAAGGTTGGTGATTCTATTGGAGCTTTTAAAGCGATTGCAGAATTAGTTGTAGCAGTTTTTGCATAAGGAGATAACATTGCAGCTGTATCAGCGATGTTTACTTTTAAAGCTGTTGCAGAATTAGTCGCAGCAGCTTTGGCGTAAGGATTTAACATTGCAGCTGTATCAGCGATGTTTACTTTAGTATTTAAACCAGCTAAAGTAGCGGCTTGTTTAGCATAAGGATTCAACATTGAAGCTGTATCAGCGATGTTTACTTTAGTATTTAAACCAGCTAAAGTAGCGGCTTGTTTAGCGTAAGGATTCAACATTGAAGCTGTATCAGCGATGTTTACTTTTAAAGCAATTGCAGAATTAGTTGAAGCAGCTTTAGCATAACGATTTAACATTGAAGCTGTATCAGCGATGTTTACTTTAGTATTTAAACCAGCTAAAGTAGAAGCTTGTTTAGCATACGGATTCAACATGGCTGCGGTATCAGCATTATTTACTTTAGTATTTAAACCAGCTAAAGTGGTAGCTTGTTTAGCATACGGATTTAGCATTGCAGCTGTATCAGCGATGTTTACTTTAGTATTTAAGCCAGCTAAAGTCGCAGCTTGTTTAGCATAAGGATTCAACATTGAAGCTGTATCAGCGATATTCATTTTTAAAACAATTGCAGAATTAGTTGCAGCAGCTTTAGCATAAGGATTTAGCATTGAAGCAGTATCAGCAACATTTACCTTAGTATTTAAGCCAGCTAAAGTCGCAGCTTGTTTAGCATACGGATTCAACATGGCGGCAGTATCAGCGATATTCATTTTTAAA
>JBIKIN010000006.1:0-160110 GCA_044361595.1 Pelobium sp.
ACTTCAAACCAGCTTGCGACTTGCTAATTCTTCCAGGCGTTGACCCAGCGAATAAGGGACTTGCACCCTCTGGGATTCTTTAATTTTTACATTTAAAAAACTATATTTACCATTCAAGGCGCACACACGGGTTTGGCAAAAGTGGCGGTTCGGTGCTCCGCAGACACATTTGTGGTTAATCAAAGTTTGGTTCTCCGCATTAACATTTGTGGTGAAAATCGCCACCTTCGCCAAGCCCGAAACCGTTAGCAACTTTTAATCTAATTTTCTAAAATCATGATAAATCCATAAAATAGACTCTAAAAAACAAAATGAATCAAAAAGTTACGGTTAGCGCAACCATCAACACAGACCTAAAAAAAGTTTGGTATTATTATACAAACCCTAAACATATTGTAAATTGGAATTTTGCAGACCCAAGCTGGCATTGCCCTAGTGCTAGTAACGATATGAAATTGGGAGGCACTTATTTAGCAAGAATGGAAGCCAGAGACGGAAGTTTTGGTTTCGATTTTGAAGCAGTTTATACTGAAATTATAGAAGGTGAATCATTTGAATATACCTTTGGTGGAAGAACTGTTCATGTGTCTTTTGAAAAGCTTAACGATCAGACCGAAGTAATTATTGAGTTTGATCCTGAGACAGAAAACCCAATAGAAATGCAGCAAAATGGATGGCAAGCCATACTTAACAATTTTAAAAAGTATGTAGAAGTGAATTAACCTATTAGTTAGGCGCATTTAAAAAAAATTAGGTTTTTTTAAATAAACGGAAGGTAGTTTTTATGTTAAATATCAATACATTGAGCGAAGAAATTAAGCTATACAACCAGCAACAAACAGTATCAGACCAAGAAATTTGCGATTTACTAGCCCAAACAATTAACAAGGAATTAACCGAGGCAGAAAGTAAAATTTGGCATGCTCACCCAGTTTGGTTTTTAAACAGTAACCCTACCGTGGGTTACAGTAAAGAGAAAAAAGGCATCAGATTAATGTTTTGGAGCGGTGCCGACTTTGACGTAGAAAACCTAAATGTAAAAGGACAAAAATTTAAAGATGCTTCCATTTTTTATAACCATGTAAGCGAAGTAAATACAAAAGAACTGATTTTTTGGCTTCAAAAATCAAGAGAAATACAATGGAACTATAAAGACTTGGTTAAAAAGAAAGGTAAGTTAGAAAGACTTTGATAATCCGTAACATAAAAGAAATTACTTAAAAACACTGATAAGACTTTTGAAAACCAAAATTGGCTCAGCAAAAGGAAAATATTTCATCAATATCATTAATCAAAACAGAAATGAAAAAAAGAATACTTGGGAAAACAGGATTTGAAATTACCGAAATTGGCTTAGGAACCTGGCAAGTTGGAGGAAAATGGGGTTCTGTTTTTAACCATCAAAATGCCGATTTAATCTTAAACTCGGCAATAGATAGTGGGGTCAATTTTATTGATACCGCAGATGTATATAGTGATGGAGAAAGTGAAAAAGCGATAGGCCGTTTTTTACGTTCTAGAAGTGAGAGGATTTATGTAGCTACAAAATGTGGCAGAAAATTATCTCCACATATTGATGCTGCTTACCAAACTAAAACACTGCGCAAATTTGTAGAGGATAGTTTAAAAAATATGGGATTAGAAACTTTAGATCTCATTCAACTACACTGTCCTCCTACCCAAACTTACGATCGGCCCGAAATATTTGAATTGTTTAGTCAATTAAAAGAGGAAGGGAAAATACTAAACTTGGGCGTTAGTGTAGAGAAGATTGAAGAAGCACAAAAAGCCATTCAGTATGAAAATGTGACTACTGTGCAGCTTATTTTCAATATGCTAAGACAACGTCCCGCCGAAGATTTTTTTGCTCAAGCTGCCAAGAATAATGTTGGAATAATTGTCCGTGTGCCATTAGCTAGCGGGCTTTTATCTGGAAAATTCTCACATACAACCACCTTTGGTAAAGACGATCATCGTACGTTTAACAGAAATGGAGAAGCATTTGATAAAGGAGAAACATTCTCGGGAATAGATTATACCAAGGGGCTAGCCGCTGTAGAGGAAATCAAAAAACTTTTTCCAGCAGATGCGGATTTAGCTGCAATAGCTTTAAAATGGATTTTAATGTTTAAAGAAGTAAGTTGTGTGATTCCTGGGGCATCTAATCCGGCTCAGGCTTTAGCAAATATCATAGCAAGTAAACAAGCTGATTTATCAGTGGAACAAAGAGATGCCATTAAAAAAATATATGAGCAATATATTTGGCCTGATTTGGCAAAGGAAAAATGGTAGAAATACCAAGTAAAAAACTGTTATAGATGTGAATTCTTTACTGAAGCAGAGTCTCTATTTGGAAGACTCTGCTTTTTTAAAGGTTGTGAAATCCCTACTTCTTAACCTCTACACTAAATAAACTATCAGCTTGTATTTGAGTTCTCAAATCTTTAGCCCAATCAATCAATATCTTTTTCTGACTATCGCTTAATTTAGCGTCGCGGTGTACAAAAGTATAAGACTCTAGCGGCATCCAATGATCTTCTTGCGATTCTATCAATTCTTCTAATTTATGATCTTGTCTTTTTAAAGAATAAGCGGTAAACTCATCTAAGTTAAAATGTTTTTTACCATCAACTACGTGATCATTTAACCACCAAGCCACCGGCTGAACCTCGCTATACCATGGATATTTAGTGTTGTTAGAATGACAATCTTCACAAGCTACAGCTAATAAACTGGCAACGGTATCAGGAACAGTATATTTAGTAGCAATAGCATTGGGTTGCTCTCCGGCACTTACATTTTTATCGGGTTTAATAAACTGAATAATAACCAATATTACCAAAAGGGCTAATAAAATTTTCTTAATCATGTGTTAGTTTTTAAAATGTTTACTAATTATTTCATTCAATTCGGCCGAAACCTTGCCGTTAGTCGCCACAATATCGCAAGTTTCTAGTGCATTTTTACCACCATCAAAATCAAAATATTCACCGCCGGCTCTTTCTATAATCAATAAACCTGCCGCAATATCCCAAGGTTTTAAATTATATTCAAAATAGGCTTCAAACCTTCCGCAAGCGGTATATGCTAAATCTACTGATGCCGCCCCAATTCTTCTTAAGCCATGGCACTTTTGCATCACTTCTGTAAACAGCTGCATGTAGGCATTCTGACGCTTAAAATCATAATAAGGGAAGCCAGTTGCTACTAAGCTGGTAGCTAAATCGGGCTTATCAGACACGCTAATTTCTTTACCATTTAGATAGGCTTTACTATCTTTCCAAGCATAAAAACACTCGTCTTGGTTAATTTCGTAAATAACGCCAATAACCAATTCGCTATTTTGCTTTAACGCAATACTTACGGCAAAAGCAGGTATACCATGTATAAAATTAGTGGTTCCATCTAAAGGATCAATAATCCAGTTAAATTCTTCTCCAATTTTGGTCGAAGTACCTTCCTCTGCGATAAATCCAGCGCTTGGAATAAGCTCTGATAAAGCTTTGATGATACGTTCTTCGGCAGTTTTATCTACGTAGGAAACCATGTCATTTACCCCCTTGTATTCTATGCGGTCGGCACTAAAAGACTTGGCTTCTTGCAAAATAAATGTACCTACTTCTTTGGCTATAAAAACCACTTGTTGGGTAAGTTCTTGAAAATTCATGGTGTGGTAGATTTAACTTTAAACGTAAAAAATTTATGTACAAAAAAACTAGCTACCCCTAAGCTTAAAGCCGAGGCAATTCTTGAAAGTGTAGGATAAAAATCTAAATACTCGATAAAAAAGCGCAATAAAGCGTAGTTAGCTAAAAAACCTAGTGCGGCAACTCCAATAAATCTTAAAAACTGTTTTCGCCCTTTCAGTTTCGATTCTGAAAAAACTGCATATTTAGAGATGAAGAAGTTTACAATTACACCTAAACTGTAAGAAATTGCCAATGAAATATTATTAGGACTATGATATTTACCGAAATAGTAAACTTTTTCGTTTTCGAAAACAAAATTTACCAGAATATAATAAACTAAAACATCAACCAAAAAGGCTACTCCAGCAGAAAGAAAAAATTTAACTACCGTATGATTAACAAACCTTGCTGCAATTGACGACGTTGAGGCGTTTGTATTCACTAAACACTAACCTTTCTGCTTTGATCTGCTCGGTAAGCTAAAAATATTCCTACTGTTCCACCAACAACCAATAAAGAAGAAATTAACTCGGCTTGAGTAAAAGCGAAAGTACCAATATGGTATTTAGAATTTACTCTTATCATCTCGATAAAGAAACGCTCCAAACCATTTAAAATTAAATAGATGCAAAATAAAACACCGGGCGTTTTGATTTGCTTTCTGATTGACCACAAAAAGGCAAAAAGTAAGATACAAGCCACAGCTTCATACAAAGGTGTTGGATAAACACCTACGGCTAACTCATGACAATATCTACCTTGACAACCGTTAATCAAAACTTCGCCCTCGTCTAATACATTGTGTGGGTATTTGTAAGACCAAACCCAATCTGGAGCCCAGCTTAACCAATTTGGTTTTGGGTTAAGGTTGTTAATTCCCCAATCACCATCACCAGATAACTGGCAACCAATACGTCCTACACCATAAGCTAACATTAAACCTGGGGCAGAAACATCAATCATGTGAATAGATTTAATTCCGTTTTTTCTAGAAATATACAATACTGCAATAGCACCACAAATTAATCCTCCATAAAAAGTTAAACCACTAAAAGAAAGTAAACTTTCTATAGGATTAGCCATAAATCTGTCCCAATATTCTAAATTATCAAATACCTTGGCCCCAATAATACCTGCAATAGCTGCATAGGCGATAAAAGTTCCCATCATTTGATATGGGTGAACTATAATGGTTTCTTTTTTGGGCTGTGGTAGTTGTGTTTTCTTTTTATCGGCGTAGGCTAAATAAGCAAATATCCCTCCTACTACTAAACCCGCAAATAAATTGCCTTTGGTAGAGAGTAAAAATTCTTGAGGATTATCTACAAAAGCTCTGTAGTTAAGCAAACCATAAATAATTTTGTACCCCACTAAAAAACCAAACAAACCATTAAAAAATAGCTCGCTAACTGATGCTGGCTTACCTACAATAATATCTTGCTTTACCGGATGCACTTGCCCTAACTTTTCTCTTCGCTTTAATTCTTGAGAAAAGCCCCAATAACCAGCAATAAAAGCCATGGCAACAAAAAAACCAAAAGTTTGAATAGGTAATGGAATGTGAATACCCGTTAAATATTCTATAAGATGAGAAAGGGTTGGAAACATGGTTTGAGGTATTAATGATGTTGTAAAACTTCTTCCGACTCAGCAATACTGACATCACCATCGGGCAAAATTTCTAATAGTTTAATTGTTTTAAGCTCGTTAACCAAAACGGGATCGTATTTTACTTTTACCTTCACATAATTGGAGGTAAAACCATGCATAAAACCTTCTTTATGATCAGCTTCAAATAAAACAGGGTATGATTTTCCTAATTGTGTTTGGTAAAAAGCTCTTCGTTTTTTGTCTGATAAAATATGAAGCATTTTGCTTCTATCTGCCCTTTGCGATCCCGGCACTGTTCCTTCCATTTCTGCAGCTGGCGTATTTTCCCGCTCAGAATAGGTAAAAACGTGTAAATAAGAGATTGGTAATTCGTTTAAAAAATTGTAGGTATCTATGAAATCTTCTCTCGTTTCACCTGGAAAGCCTACAATTACATCAACACCAATACAGGCATTTGGCATAATTTCTTTAATGGTATTTACCCTATCTACATACAACTCTCTTTTATACCTTCTGCGCATTAAACCCAAAATTTTATTAGATCCAGATTGCAATGGAATATGAAAATGTGGAACAAAACGCTTGGAAGTGGCCACAAACTCTATTATTTCGTTAGTAAGCAAATTAGGTTCTATAGATGATATCCTGAAACGATCTATACCTTCTACTTGGTCTAATACTTTTACTAAATCAATAAATTTATCTTCTCTTACTCCGTTTCTTAATCCAAAGTCGCCAATATTAACGCCGGTTAATACAATTTCTTTTACGCCTGAGGCGGCAATTTCTTCTGCTTGTTGAACGATATTTGGAATTAAAGCACTTCTGCTTTTTCCTCTTGCTAGTGGAATAGTACAAAAAGTACAAGAGTAATCGCAACCATCCTGAACTTTTAAAAAAGTTCTTGTTCTATCGCCATAAGAATAAGAAGCAATAAATTGATTAGTTTCTTCGATTGGGCTATTATGAATTACGGCTTTAGGATTTTTAGTTAAATCTGATATAAATTCAACAATCCTGAATTTTTCTGCAGCGCCCAGAACCATATCAACACCTTCAATTTCAGAAATTTCTTGTGGTTTAAGTTGAGCGTAGCAACCTACAATAGTTACGTAAGCGTTTGGTGAATGTTTTAAAGCTTCTTTAACAACTTTTCTACATTTTTTATCAGCATTCTCCGTTACAGAGCAAGTGTTGATGATGTAAACATCTGCAGCATCTGTAAAATTAACAGTCTCAAAACCAGCGTCATTAAACAAACGCCCAATGGTTGATGTTTCTGAATAGTTAAGCTTGCAGCCTAAAGTGTAAAAAGCAACTTTTTTATTCATAATTTACTTGGCTGCGAAGATAAGCATTTTATACAAAAAAGCTGTTCGTTATTGACCCCATTGGTAAGAATTGGTATCGAAACCAGCCAAATCTAACACCCTGTTGACCACAGTTGCCGCAACTTCTTCTATTGTTTTAGGTTTACTGTAAAAAGAAGGTACCGCCGGACAAATAATTCCACCTGCTTCGGTTATGGTTTTCATGTTATTGATGTGAATTAAATTAAAAGGAGTATCTCTAGCAACTAAAATTAATTTTCTTCTCTCTTTCAAGATAACATCAGCTGCTCTAGTGGTTAAATCGTTAGAAATCCCTGATGCGATCCGTCCCATAGTTCCCATAGAGCAGGGCACTATGATCATGGTATCAAAATGCGCAGAACCAGATGCAAAAGGCGCCATAAAATCATTTTTATCGTAAAAATTGAAATCAAAATCTTGATAAGTAGATTCATCTAATTCATAACGCCAAACATCTTTAGCATTATCAGACATTACTACTCCTACTTCTTTTATTTGCGCAGAAAGATCTTTTAATTTATTTAGTAAGACTTTAGCATATATAGCACCACTGGCACCGGTAATTGCAACAACCACTTTTTTCTTCATATCACTGTAACAAACAATTTGATTAAAAGTTGTAAGCAAAAAAAAGGGCCGAATATAAATATTCGACCCTACATCTACCTATGAAAAACATGCCCTTTGGGAGGGCCCTACAAATATAGAAACATTTTAATTGTTTAAACAAATTATTTTAAAAAAAAATAAAAATAAATTATTCTACATCATTATTTAAACTACAACTATTGAATTTTTAAGCAATTAATTTAATTAACAAGAGTAATATTTAAATTAAACTAAATAATTAGTTAATATTTAATTTATTACGATATATTAATTCGGCTACCATTTTACCATTTAACATAGCCGCATTTAAAGAGCCATTTGTAAGATAATCGCCACATTTATAAAGGTTTGTATCAATTATAAAATCTTCCTCATCAGGCATGTATTTTACCGAGTCTTGATTTGGCAAAGCGTAATCTATTTCAAAACTTTCTAAATATTCCCAGTCTGTTGTTTTAAACCAAAAAGATAATTCATCTTTGCTTTTTTTAATAATATCGTCTAAGGAAATATTAAAATTATATTCTATAATAGAAATAGAGACTAAATAATGATCAGAAGTTGAAAAGTTATCGCAAATATTATTTAAAACCGCCACATTATTAACCAAACAATTTGGTTTTGCAACCAAACCAATCAGCGCTTCATTAAAAGGTTTAGTTTTAGTCTTAAAATATAAGTTCAGAACTTTACGGTGTTGACCTGATTGTTTAATCTTAAAAGAGGGTAAGTTCAATTCGTTAGTAGCAATTAAAATGTCATTTGCTTTAAAAGTTGTTCCATCTTCTAAAGTAATCTCATCTTTATTAATGTGGGCTACTCTTGTATTTAAAAAAAGTTCATTAGCTTTTAAATCTTTAGCTAGTTGATTAGGTATGGCTTGAATACCATCTTCTGGTAAAAGTGCCTCCCCTTCGCCAAACATCTTAAACACAAAATTAAACATGCGGCTAGAAGTTGTTAATTCCTTTTCTAAAAAGATTCCTCCTAGAAATGGTTTAAAGAAAACAGTAATCATTCTTTCGCTAAAACCATATTGGTTTAGAAATTGTAAGGTACTTTGCTCTTTTTCTTTAAAAATCTGATCAACAGTCTTGCTTTTTAAAGCCAGCTTAAGTTTTAGCATTAATAATTTATCCTTTAGATTGCCAATTGGAGAAAATAAAGTTTCCAATAAGCCACTGGGTTGCCTTAAAGGGTCAACAACATTATGCACTCCATTAGCATGAAAAACTTTTGCGCCAGATAAAAACGGTTTTAGTTTAAGAGCGTCATAATCTAAAATCTCTTTCGCTAACGGATAAGCACCTAAAAGAACTTGAAAGCCTTTATCCATTAAAAATCCATCCTTTTTAAATGTTCTTACTCTACCCCCTACTCCGTCACTAGCTTCAAAAACTTTTACACTAAATCCAAACTGCTTTAAAAATTTTGCTGCTGTTAGTCCAGCTATTCCTGCTCCAATAATAATGACAGATTTTTCTTTTTTAGACATATATCTTTTACACCTGTTCTCTAAATTTGTTTGTAATTAATTTTATAAATTCTATTTTGAGCCTAATATAAAACATCTGTAAAAGTAAACACTATGAACACCAAACCAAAAATGAATTTTCATACCCGTAAATGGGTAAAACCAGAAGATTTAAACCCTACTGGAACTTTATTTGGTGGTAGTTTATTAAAATGGATAGACGAAGAGGCAGCCATTTATGCCATTTGCCAGCTTGATAATAAAAGAGTAGTGACTAAATATATGTCGGAGATTAATTTTTTAAGCTCGGCAGTACAAGGAGATATTATAGAAATGGGAATTATTGCTACACAGTTTGGAACAACCTCTATTACCCTGTTTTGCGAAGTAAGAAATAAAATAACCCGACAAAGTATTTTAACTATAGATAAGATTGTGTTTGTAAACATAGACGAGAATTTCAACCCCGTTCCACATGGTAAAACACATATCACCTACTCAGCAGATCGGTTTAAGGATTAGGCTTTTTAAAATTTTTCTTTTTCTTCCAGTTAGAGTTCCCGTTAAACTTCTTTTTAAACCTAATTGAAGGCTTATATTCTGGTCCTTCTTTTAATCCTTCCGGAAGAGGTAGTTTTGGCACTTCGCTTCCAATCATTTCTTCAATTCTACCAAATTGGAACTGATCTTTATCATTAATGAAAGTAATTGCTGTACCGGTAGTTTCTGCTCTTGCAGTTCTACCAATTCTGTGGATATAATCTTCTGGGTCTGGTGGGACATCAAAATTAACCACTAAACTTATTGCTTCCACATCAATACCTCTAGAAATAACATCGGTACCAATTAAAACGGCTAACTTTTTACCTTTAAAACGCACCATAATATCTTCTCGGCTATCTTGATCTAAATCAGAATGGAAGGCTTCGCTTAAAATCCCTTGTCGGTTTAAAGCACTATTCAACTTCTTAACTGTTTCTTTTCTCGATGCAAAAACAATAACACTTTTAAACTCGGCATTGGCTAGAATATTTTTCAATAAATCAATTTTCTGATCATCAAAAACTAAATAAGCCTGCTGTAAGATACCTGCCGAAGGTTTAGAAATAGCTATATTAATCTCTACAGGGTTATGTAAAATCTTTTTAGATAGCGACCGTATTTTAGGAGGCATGGTAGCCGAGAATAACAAATTTTGACGTTTTTTAGGCAAATAACTAATAATCCTTACAATATCTTCGTAAAAACCCATATCCATCATCCTATCAGCCTCGTCTAAAACCAAATGTTTTAAATGATCTAAATTAATGGCCTTAGATGTTAAATGAGCAATTAATCGCCCTGGCGTTGCCACAACAATATTAACCCCATCAGTTAAAGAGCGCTTTTGCTGCTCGTAACTAAAACCATCTCCACCGCCATAAACCGCAATAGAAGTACAGCCTGTAAAATAAGCTAAACCCATAATTTGCTGATCTATTTGCAAGGCCAATTCTCTAGTTGGCGATAAAATTAAAGTATCTATGTGACTCTTGTCGTCTTGCTCAATTTTATGCAACAAAGGCAATAAGTATGATGCTGTTTTGCCAGTACCTGTTTGGGCGCAAGCAATCATATCTTTACCTTCTAAAACAACTGGAATAGCCTCTTGCTGTATGGGTGTAGGCTTGGTGAAACCCATGGTATCTAGTCCTTCTTGTAAAGAAGAAACAAAGTTAAAATCTTGAAAAGTCAAAAATTAATTATTAAAATATCAATGTACACAAATATAGTTTATTTATTTAAACAGTTTATGTATGTAAAATACAGATGACTTCAATATGAAACGGGGTAGTAAAATCATTAATTATTTATTTTCATAAATATGCTTGCTTGCATCTCCCGTAACCTCATGGCAATTACAATTACCTCCCCACTTTTTGGTACCATCTAAGAAATATTCGCATTTCCAAAGTGGTAACTCGTGTTTAATTTTTTCAATGATAAATCTATTTGCTTCATAAGCTTCTTTACGGTGCGGAGTTGCCGTTATCACTAAAACAGCGCTCTCTCCTATTTTAACTTCTCCAATTCTATGAATAGCAAAAACGCTAGATAAATTCCATTTCATCTTTGCTTCGGAAATAATTTCTAACATCATTTTCTCGGCTATTTCTTCAGCCGCTTCATAAAATAAGTGTGATACCTCTAAGCCAAAACTTTGCCTACGAACTGTGCCATTAAACATAACCACGGCACCAGCTTCATGGTCTTGGTGCTCTTCTATCAACTTATAAACATCTATTTTTTGATCTGTAATATACATCATTAACCTCCGCTACTTGGTGGAATAATAGAAACTAACTCGGTTCCATTTAGCTCATTATCTAATTCTACAAAAATATCATCAACAGCAAATCTAGAAATGTCTAGTATGGCTTTCGCCAATGGATTTTGAGCAATCAGCTCTTCCTTTAAATCTCTAATGGTTTTGGCTTTGCTATTAAAATCCGCTTGAGGCGGAAAATAATCTTTTAATATGGCATACGTTTTTATGATCATTTCGAAGTAATGGTTTAAAAGAACACCCAAGTTGTCAATTATATCATTTAAATCCTAAAATAATAGCAGTGCTACCCTCCAATTTCCATCATTCCTAACTCACTTCCTATAAAGCTCATCTGCTGCTTTTGATTTAAAGCTTTATTCAAATTGTTTTCCAATTCTGGAAGGGATAAATTATTGATATTAATTGGTTCATTTATGCTTAAACAACCATAAATATTTCCTTGATGATCTAATCTCAGTCGGTTGCAATCTTTACAAAATGGTGTGCTGGTGTTGGCTATTATACCAAATTTGAGACCACAATTAGTATCCCAGTAATTGGCTGTTGCCGATATATTACGAGGTAAAGGTTTAAACTCAAAATGATTGGCTATTACCTTTAAAATCTCATCCTGTGAAAAGAAAAAATCTTGTTCATTTTGATGCAAATGACCCATAGCCATTACTTCTAAAAAACGAATAGTTATATTTTTAAATTTTGCATATTGAATTAAAGGAATAATCTGATTATCGTTTTTTCCTTTCATAATTACCGCATTTAGCTTAACCTTTATCCCGCTAATTAATGCTGCATCAATTCCGTTTTTCACTTCTTTGAGCTTATCTCGTTTAGTCATTTTAATGAAAGCAATATCTTCGGCAGCGTCTAGTGAAATATTAATTTCCTTTAGTCCTGCGGCCTTTAAATCATCGGCTTTTTTGGCTAACAAAAAACCATTGCTTGTCATTTTGATATTTTTTATTCCAATATCGGTTAAACCGGAAATTACCTCTTCTAATTGGGGATACAATAAAGGTTCTCCGCCTGTTAACCTAACAGATTGTAAATCCAATTGGGCATGTAATTTAGAAACAAGCCCTAATAATCTTTTAAAACTTAAAAGTTGCGGCTTAGCTTGATGAGCTAAATAATCTTCTTCTGTACAATAAATACAAGCAAAATTACAAGTATCAAGCAAGCTGATTCTTAAATTCTTAAATGTTCTACCAAGGTTATCTTCAATCATTTATTAAAAGAATAATAATTTTAAGCAAGCTATACTCATTACAGAGGCTAAAACATACCTTATTGTCTTATTTTGATACAATTTACTTCCAAAATATGCGCCAATCATTCCGCCAGAAATGGAAGTAAAAAACCATAAGTAACTATAATCTTGAACAAAAAAAGACTGCCCTTTAATGGATAACAAGCCGGCAATAGAATTGCAAAATATAAAAAATGCAGAAGCTGCCGCTGATTCTTTAGCATTTGTCCAGCCCATTAAAATTAAAACTGGACTTAAAAATATTCCTCCACCAATATTTAATAATCCTGCTGCAAAACCCAAAATTGCACCTGTTACTAAGCCTGCAAGTAATGAAATCTCTTTTCTATTTTCTTTATCAATAGGGTTTATTTGTAATAACCTAGCTATTGGAAAAATCAAGGCTAAGCCTAATAAAAGATTGTAGATATTTGCTTTTAATGGAAATTGAGCGCCTATATAAGCACAAGGAATAGAGGTTATTAAAAAAGGAAAAATCAGTTTCCACTTAAAAAAGCCAGCCTTCTTAAATTGCAAAAAAGCAGATCCAGAAACAATTATATTAAGCAGCAACACTAAAGGCTTATATACACCAGCGGCAATCCCTGAAAGCGAAAAAACTGCAATATAACCACTTGCACCACCATGCCCTACGCTAGCATATAAAAATCCTAAAACAAAAAGGAATCCAGCAATAATAAATTCTATTGGCATTTAAAATTTAGATGCGTTTGTTAAAAAGTAAATATAAAATTTTATCCTCAAGCTTTGCTCACATAGCTTAAGAAATATAACTAGTTCAAAATTAAATTTTACCTAAAATAATTTTAATTACAACTAATTTTAGAAGTTTTAAAAGCTAATCCTTAATAAAAATTGATAATCAACCAAAAAAATAGATAAAAATGATAATTCTAACTTAAATTTAAATCTGTAATTAAATACTATTTAACCTTTTTTAATTTTTTGCTGATTTTAAATTTATTTTCTCTTATTTTTATAAATTATACTAAATAATAAAACCTGATTAATACTTTTTTGACTAATAATTACCAAATAGCAAAAAAAACAATATTTATAATGAAAATAAGCAAAAAAAAATTTAATATAGAGAATTGCTATCTGAGTAAAAACAGTTTAAAAGAGTGGCTTCCTGCTATAGACGCAAATAAAAAAGTATATGAATTTAAAAAAGGAGATACCATTTTTAAAGAAGGTGATGTGGTTGAAGGAATTTACTTTGTTTATGACGGGAAGGTAAAAGTTCATAAGAAATGGGGAGATAAAGAACTAATTTTAAGATTTGCCAAATCAGGCTCAATTCTAGGCCATAGGGGCTTAAGCACTAACAATAACATCTTTCCAATAACTGCAACAGCGTTAGAAAATGGTGCCGTTGGCTTTATTTCTCTTGATTTTTTTATTAGCACCTTAAAGGTAAACCCAGAGTTTTCTATAAAATTATTAATGTTTTTTGCAGACGAATTACAAGAGTCGGAAAAGAAAATGAGAAACCTTGCGCATATGAGTGTAAAAGGAAGACTTTGCCGAGCCCTTCTTTCCTTTAAAGCACAATTTGGTATAGATGAAAAAAAAGCTTTGAAAATAGAACTTTCTAAACAAGATATTTCATCATACGTAGGCGCTACTTACGAGACATTATTTAGAATATTAAATGAATTAACAGAAAACAAAGCAATTGAAGTAGATAAAAGAAGTATTAGGCTAATAGATGAAGAAAAATTGATTGCATTTTCTAAAGAAGAAGATTAACTAAAGTAAAATACAAGGCACCAATTCTCCTTTTTTAATCTCTTTTCTTTCGGCAATTTGTAATGCCAAAGCATTAGCTTCAAACCCCAATCTTACATCGCCCGAACCATTTATTGCGATTTTATTTAACCCTCCATCAGTAAAATCTATAGGAAAAAATTCATCTAAATTTGATGGTTTTTGTCTATTAAAATTTAAAGGCAAAGGAATCATCTCTAAATTGCTCTTATTTAAACAAGCATTAATGTAAAACTCTATAAACAATTTAAAGGTTACCAAGCAAGAATAAGGATTGCCAGGTAAGGCAAATACCATGGTTTTGTTTTCAAAAATACCACACCAAATTGGCTTTCCAGGTTTTATAGCTATTTTGTGAAATAGTTTATGTAATCCTAAATCTTCTAAAATGGAAGGAATATAATCTACCTCACCTGCAGAAACCCCTCCGGAAATGATTAAAATATCTGTATCTAATAAATTCTGATGAATATTTAACTCTAAAGCTTCAACATCATCTAAAACATGTAAATTTCCTGATAAACTAATTTGATTTTGATTTAAAAGTGCCTTTATTACGTATTTATTACTGTTGTAGATATGCGTAGGCATAACTTCCTGACCTAAATCTAAAACTTCGTTGCCAGTGGTAATTAATTTTACTTTAGGTAATATTTCTACACATACTTTTGCTAAACCCAAAGAAGCTAAAAATCCAATGGTTGCAGCTCTTACTAAAGTGCCCTTTTTAATGGCTAAATTATCCTTTTTTACATCTTGCCCTTGATTTGCAATATTTTGGTGACGGATGACGCCCTCAACCATTATTGCATAAATGTCATCTTTAAACGATAAATCTTCTATTTTTATAACTGCATTTGCACTTGCCGGCACAGCGGCGCCAGTCATAATTTTATAACATTCGCCTTGTTTTAATTCCTTGTTGCTAATACTTCCAGCTAAAACAGTTTCAACACATTTAAATTGCTTAATGTCGTTTTGAAAATCATCAATGTTAATAGCAATGCCATCCATCATAGACCTATTAAATGGCGGAAAGTCTCGTGACGCGTAAATATCTTGCGCCAAAACTCTTTCTAATGCGTTTTCTAAATCAACGGATTCAACTCCAAAAGAATGAGCTTTTGAAAGTATTATTGAACGAGCTTCTTGAAATGAAATCATGAATTAATAACAATTATATAAAATAAACCAATCAATGCCCCCCACCCATCATCATTGCTCTAGCATGAAAAACCGCGGGAATAATAGACTCTAAACCTTCTTTTACACCTTTTACACTTCCAGGCAAAGTAACAATCAAAGTATTTGCAATAACCCCCGCTACTGCCCTACTCATCATAGCCAAAGGAGTACGTTGCTGACCAAAACTACGCATAGCTTCGGCAATACCACTTGCATTTCGCTCTAAAATTTCTTGTACTGCTTCAACGGTAACATCTCTAGGGCCTAATCCCGTACCACCGGTAGTAAATATAAACTCAACATCTTCGTTAACCCAAGCCAATATTTGATCCTGAATTTTAGATTTATCATCCATCACAACTTCAAAAAACTTAATGTTAGCATTTACTTTTTCTAACATTTGCTTCATCAATAAGCCAGACACATCTTCTCTTTTACCTGCCGCAGTAGTATCAGAACACACCAAAATTGCACAAATTGGTTTTTCGGTTATAAATTTGTTTCTATCGCTTTTGCCACCTTTTTTTTCTAACAAACGAATATTTCCAATTTCTAAATCAGTGTCTATTGGCTTTAGCATATCATAAATCTCTAATGCAGCTACAGATACTGCCGTGAGCATTTCCATTTCAATTCCTGTTCGGCCAATAGATTTTGCTTCGCCAAAAATTACAATCCCGGTTCTATTAAAAGTATCTTTATTAAAAATATCACCATGTTTTTCTTTATTTAAGAACTCGAAATTCAAATCCATTCCATCTATTTGTACAGGATGGCAATGAGGTAACAACTGAGGTGTTAATTTTGCGCCAATAAAACCTGCCGCCTTAGCAACATCAAACAAATTACCTTTTGGCAACGCATTATTTTTAATTAAATCAATGGTTTTCGGCATACAATAAATCACACCGACTGCCTTAGCCGTTCTTAAAGTAATTTGCTTACTGGTAATATCTCTCATGCACTTGTAATGTTAGGCTAAATTATGATTATTTATTTTTTAGAAAAGCAAAACCTTTGCACAACAATACCGATAGTCCCGCTTTCGCTACTCGCTTTTTTTATTTCCCAAAAAAAGGAAAATAAAAAAGAGCTCAAACATGCCGCTCAATCGGGTTTAAAAAGCAGAGCAGTTGCAATAAAAAAAGGGCCTTCTTTATATTTTAGGTATACTTATATTTTCATTAACAGGAATAACCGTCAAAACAAAGCTTTCCCATTGATCAGCAACTGGTATAAATAAATTAATATTTTTTTTATCAATTGCTTTAATAGCATAAGTAAAATTTGAAACGAATTCTATCATAAAAAATTCTAAAAAAAATTTATTCAAATTAATTATCATGTATTTATTTATTGGTGAAAGTGAAGGATATCTTCAAATTAATAAGAATTAGCAAATTTGTAATGGAGACTTTAGTAAACCCTGTCAAACTATATCCCAAAAAAAAATTGCAATTAAGAATAAAAAAAATACAAAGAATATGGCACAAAATACCTTACTTAGACTTTTATTTAAAAAATTTTAAAACAATTTAATTTTTATTTAAACATTTTATGAATTATAAAAAACCGTTAGATGTGCTTCTTAGAGAAGCTGCAGAAACTGGCGAAGGTAGCTTAAAACGAACCTTATCTAGCTTCAACCTAGTTGCTTTAGGTATTGGAGCAATTATTGGCGCAGGTCTATTTTCATTAACCGGAATTGCAGCCGCAGAAAACGCGGGTCCTGCAGTAACACTTTCATTCATTTTAGCTGCTTTTGCTTGTGCTTTCGCAGGACTTTGCTACGCCGAGTTTGCTAGTATGATTCCTGTTGCAGGTTCTGCTTATACTTATTCTTATGCCACCATGGGAGAATTTATGGCTTGGATTATTGGATGGGATTTGGTATTGGAATATGCTTTAGGTGCCGCAACAGTATCTGTTTCTTGGTCAAGATATTTGCTAGAATTCTTACATAAATACAATTTAGATTTACCACATCAACTCATCGTATCGCCATTTGAAACATTAAAATTAGGTGATGGAACGGTGATAGAAGGAGGATTAATAAACTTACCAGCTATATTTATTGTTTGTATGTTGTCGCTGGTTTTAATGAGAGGAACCAAAGAATCGGCCACAATGAACAATGTACTAGTAATTGTAAAAGTTGCGGTGGTATTAATGTTTATTACGCTAGGATGGTCTCATATTAATCCTGATAATTACACACCTTATATTCCAGAAAATACTGGCGTTTACGAGCAATTTGGTTTTACAGGTATAGCAACTGGTGCAGCCGTTGTATTTTTTGCATTTATTGGTTTTGATGCCGTTTCTACTGCAGCACAAGAAGCAAAAAACCCGCAAAAAGGCATGCCAATTGGAATTTTAGGTTCTTTAATTGTTTGTACTATATTATATGTTCTATTTGCACATGTAATGACTGGTTTAGTTAACTACAAAGACTTTGCTGGCGATGCAAAACCTGCCGCAACTGCTTTTGCTGTTACAGGTTACACCTTCTTACAAGATGCTCTAATTATTGCCATATTAGCAGGTTATACCTCTGTAATTTTAGTGATGTTGATGGGACAATCAAGGGTATTTTACACCATGTCTAAAGACGGATTACTACCTAAATTCTTTAGCTCTATTCACAAAAAGTTTAATACTCCTTGGAAAACAAACTTATTCTTTATGGGATTTGTAAGTATTTTTGCAGGATTTGTACCAGTATCTGACTTAGGTCACATGGTTTCTATCGGAACTTTATTTGCTTTTGTGTTAGTATGTGTAGGTGTTATGGTTATGAGAAAATCTTCTCCAGATTTACCTCGCCCGTTCAAAACTCCTTTTGTACCATTTGTACCAATTGCAGGTATTGCTGTATGTGTTTACTTAATGTATTCTCTTCCTGGCGAAAGCTGGATACGTCTTGCAATTTGGATGGCCTTGGGTGTGATCATTTACTTTAGTTATGGTAAAAAACACTCGATAGTAAGAAAAAATATAGAAGAAGGTAAGGCGTAAAAATAGGCTTTACATGAAATAGAAAAGGTTCGGGATTTTAAAATCTCGAACCTTTTCTATTGGTAAATATTTGGATGCAATTAGACTATAATTTTATTTATGAAATTTATCTGCCGCCCACTTTGATGGATTATTTTCGATGTAATTTGATATGATTTGATATGATTGTTCATTACGAATGATATTTTCGTAATAATTACGCTGCCAAACGGTTTCAATTTGGGTATTATTCCGAAACCATTTGGTTACACCAATTTTAAAACCACGTACAATAGAACCAATTGTTTTAGATGGAGAGCTTGGTAGGGGCGAAACATTTTTCGCCCCAATTTCCCCAAATTCATTTTTAAATGAATTTGCAATTTGTATATCGGACAAATTATCGGGCGAATGTTTATTCGTATTATCGGGCGAATGTTTATTCGCCCCTAACATTTCAATAATACCATGAATATGATTTGGCATAACAATATGCCTATGTAAAATAACATTTGGAAAATGATTTGGAATTTCTAACCAATAATTTTTGGCAATTTCACCTGCATCATTTAAAATCATTTTGGCGGAACCATCCTTATTTGCTGTTTCAATTTTTCCAAATAAACATGCCTTCTCAAAACAACAAATGGTTATAAAATATAAACCCGCTTGCGAATAATCGTATCCTTTTAAACGAATAGATTTACGATGATGAATTTTTGGATTATAATTACTCGCCATTTTAAATAAATACTAAACAAGATTCAAAATAAATTTATCAATTAAAGAATAGGAAATAAACCTATTTACATTAACAGATATAATTTACTTAGAAATATGAATAGCGTTTTTACAAACCTACACTTTAGTCCCGTTGAAAAATCAGAAGCTGCCGCTTTAATCATTAACGCAAAAAAATCTCCCAGTTCTAAATTAAATCTTACTACATAACAAGCTTATTTTATCATTTATTATAGCTCGAAACCTCCCCAAAATAAAAAAGGTCGGATAACAAATCCAACCTTTAAAAATATTAACAAACTGAAATTACAATTCGAACTTATAACCTACACCCTTTACAGTAGTTACGTAAGTATCGCCTAATTTCTCTCTTAATTTTCTGATGTGTACATCAATTGTTCTATTGGTAACCACTACAGAATCTTCCCAAATGTTTTTTAGTATTACTTCTCTGGTGTAAACCTTTCCTGGTTTAGAAGCTAATAGGTATAGAAGTTCAAATTCTTTTTTTGCTAAAACAACTTTTTCGCCACCTTGGTACACTAAAAAAGATTCTCGATCAATTACCAAATCACCAATCTCTACTTTATTTTCTACCTCTTCTTCAGTTTGAGCATTTCTCCTTAAAATAGCGTTTATCCTACTAATTAATGCTCTTGGCTTAATTGGTTTTGCTATATAATCATCAGCACCTACGTTAAAACCTGCAATTTCTGAATACTCTTCGCTACGGGCAGTTAAAAAAACCATGAAGGTATTTTTAAATTCTGGCATTGCTCTCATAATTCTACAAGCCTCAATACCATCCATCTTAGGCATCATAATATCTAAAATAATGAGGTCGGGTAATGCCTTACGAGCTTCTTGAACAGCCTCTTGACCATTGCTTGCCGTATAAACCTGATAACCTTCTTTTTTTAGATTGTATTCTATCAATTCCAGAATATCTGGTTCATCATCTACAATTAATATTTTAGGTTTATTTGTACTCATAAATTTATTTTGTTACGAATTTAGAGCGTTTAACTTGCAATATCGGTTAAAATAATATTAATAAATTGTTAAGATTCACAATATCTTAACAATTTCTGAAATTACATGAAAGGTAATGTTAATATTTTCTTTTTAATAACTACGCTTAAAGCGTTTTAGTTAAAAAGTCTACTAGTTCTTTACCTTGTAAATTTTTAGCTATTATTTTTCCGTTAGGGTCTAAAATAAAAGAAGAAGGAATTTGCCCAACATTATAAGCTTTTGCGGCATTAGCATCCCATTGTTTTAACTCAGAAAAATGTCCCCAAGCTAATCCATCAGCTTTTATAGCTTTAATCCAAGCATCTTTATCATCATCTAAAGAAAACCCTAAAACGGTGAAGTTTTTATTTTTGAACTGGTTAAAGGCCTTAACAATGTTAGGATTCTCTTTTCTACAAGGTGCACACCACGATGCCCAAAAATCTAATAAAACATATTTACCTCTAAAATCAGACAGCTTGATTAATTTACCTTCTGGCGAAAAAGCCACAATTTCTGAAGCAGTTTTCCCAATGGCAACTCTTTCTGCTGCTTTCATTTGCTCTGCAAAAGATTGCACCGATTTATTTACTGGAAAGTTCTTTAAAGCTACCTTACTATATTCTATTAATTTGTTCTCGTAAGGAGTGGAATTCATCCCAGAAACAATATTAGCTGCAAAAAAAGCTGATAAAGATTCTTGATTATTAGCAATAAACTGAAGTGAATTTTCTATAAATGGCTTATTTAATTTTTCAGATTCTTGATTAAATACACTAATAATGCTATCTCTTTGATTAGGCATAGTAGCAATCATTGCACTGTAACGCTCGGCCAATAAACCTGTTTGCTTACTATAGTCACTTGTAATTTTGTTATATTCTGTTACTTTTTCGGCATCTTCACTTCCTTTGATGGTGTAATTCCCCCCCGCATCAGATAAATTTGCCGAAAATTCTATTTCATCCCCATTTTTTGCGATGATAAAAAAAGACCTTTTACCAATTAATAATTGGAAAAAATCTGTTTGTACACTTTCTGTTTTAATTTCAAACTTCTGGTTTTCGTTTAAAAAAGTAGAGTCTACGGGTACAAGCTGCCCCAAAGAGTCGGCCTTGTATAAATAGACTTTTTTCGCATCTCCAATTTCGGTAACCTCACCGTTAATTCTTATCTCATTTCTATTTTTACATGATGTAAATATGATAAACCAAAATAATGCAATTGCACTTAAACTTCTCATTTTAAACTCTCCAATTTCTCAATAATCAATATGTTCGTAGTTTTAGGATCTATTTTGCCTTTAGACTGCTTCATTACCTCGCCCATAAACAAACCTAAAACTCCTTTTTTCCCGTTATGGTATTCTTTAACTTTATCAGGGAACTTATTTAAAGCCGCTAAAATAAAGCTTTCCAATTCGGTTTCTACAACTTGGGTAGCTATTTCTAAATTTTTTATTAAGTCTTTAACCTTCTGACTAGGATTTTTAACCAAACTATTGAATAATTGTTCTTTGGCTTGATGGTTATTGATTTTTTCTGAATTTATTAAATTTATGATAGCCGCTATCTCTTCAGCCGGAACTTTAAAATCTTGGAAAGAAATTTGCGTTTCGTTTAGATACGATTTTATTGGGCCCATCACCCAATTGGATGCCAATTTGTAGTCGTTTGTATGTTCAACAATTGCTAAATAATAATCAGACATGGCTTTATCTGATATTAAAAAATCAGCATCATAATGTGGCAACAAAAACTCTTTAGTAAACTTTAAGAAAAGTTGTTGAGGCAAAGCTGGTAAAGAAGCTTTAATTTCTTCTAAATAACTATCAGAAATTTGGATTGGTAATAAATCAGGCTCAGGAAAATACCTGTAATCATTAGCCATTTCTTTTGATCTTAAAGGAGAAGTTTTACCAGTTACTGCATCAAAATTTAAAGTGTTTTGACTTATAATTTCACCTTTTTCAACCAGTTCAATCTGACGAGCAATTTCATGTTCAATTGCTTTTTGTACATTTTTGATGGAGTTTAAATTCTTAACCTCGCATCGGTTACCTAATTTGGTATCCCCTTTCTTTCTGATAGAAATATTGGCATCGCAACGCATAGATCCTTCTTCCATGTTACCATCGCAAATGCCTAAATAACGTACTAATTTTCTCAACTCGGCTAGGTAGGCTGCGGCTTCCTCGCCAGAAGATATCATTGGTTCTGTAACCACTTCTAAAAGTGGTACACCGGCCCTGTTCAAATCTATAAAAGAATATTCGTCATGCATATCATGAATGCTTTTACCAGCATCCTCTTCCATGTGTATTCTGTTTAATATAATTTCCTTTTCATCGCCGTTTGATAATTTAATTTTAAGAGATCCACCAATACATATTGGCTTATTATCTTGCGTAATTTGATATCCTTTTGGCAAATCGGCATAGAAATAATTCTTTCTATCAAAAAAATTGTACTTGTTTATTTTACTGTTTATAGCTAAACCCAATTTAACTGCATAGCTAATTACTTTTTGGTTACTTAAGGGCAATGCACCAGGTAAGCCTAAAGAAACTGTGCTTATATTTTGGTTAGGTTGATTGCCAAACTGTGCCGAATCTGAACAAAAAGCTTTGGAAGCGGTGGATAGTTGAACATGGACCTCTAAGCCAATAACTGGCTCGTATAGTTCCGATTTATTTAAAATAACTTCCATTTTTTTATTAAAATAGCTATAAAATGTGGTTTTATTTGTGATTTTTCAAATATAATTTAATTAAGGATAAATTATTGATTTAATCAAATTATTATCAAATTTTCAACCTAAAAGCTATTTTAAATTAGATTATTAAAATGCTTTTGACTTTAATGATGTGTTAAAATTTAATTCAGATAACATAAATATCATATTTGGCACATTGTAGGCTTTAAATTTTTTTTAAACAGATAAATTTAGATATTTATCAAAACATGAAAGTATCGCCAAAAGTATTAAAATGGGTATTGAGGTTTTACCCTCCTTTATTCTTCCAAAGAATTTGGATTCGGAAATTTGACAAAGATTTTAAAAGTGTAGAGGTTAAGATTTTTAAGAGTTTAATGAATACCAATTTTAACAACTCTATTTTTGGAGGCACTATTTACGCTGCATCAGATCCATTTTATGCCATCTTATTTGATCAAATTTTAAAAATAAAAGGATTTAAAACTAGGGTTTGGCTTAAAAGTGCTCATATCCAATACTTAAAACCCGGACGAGAACATCTTTATTTTAAAATATCAATAACAGACCATGAAATTGAGGAAGCTGTACATGTTTTAGAAACCAATGGAAAATATGTAAAAGCATTTCCTTTAGAAATCTATAACAAAAGAGGTGAAATTTGTGCTTTAGTGAGTAATGAAGTTTATATTAGAAATATACATAAAGGCGAAGAAGATAAAGTTGCATATTAATGAAAACTTATATTAACGATGATGTTTACTTAAAAAGAGGATTTACTTTAAGTTCTGATCGGACTAAATTAGATTTAGAATACACCTATCAATTTTTAAATAAAGAATCTTATTGGGCTAAAGGTATACGAAAGGATGTTTTCTTAAAATCTATAACAAACTCTTTATGTTTTGGCGTTTATCACAATGATAAACAAATTGGTTTTGCCCGAGTGATTACAGATTATGCAACATTTGCCTATTTGGCTGATGTTTTTGTGGATAAAACATATAGAAAAAAAGGATTATCAAAATGGCTAATTCAAACCATTATTGATCATCCTGAATTAAAGAATTTAAGAAGATGGCTATTGGCTACCGCCGATGCACATCAATTGTATCAACAATTTGGTTTTGTGAGTTTAAAAAACCCTCAAAGATTTATGCAAATTTTTAATCCCTATCAATCATGAATAGACTAAAAGCCTATCAGGTTAAACAAATGATTTTGGAAGGTGAAAGTGTAAACTTAGATTTTAAGAGAACCATCACATCTTTTGAGAAAATTGCCAAAACCATGGTTTCATTTGCAAATAACAAAGGTGGTAGACTATTTATAGGCGTTGCAGACGACGGATTGATTAAAGGTGTAAAATCTGAAGACGAAGAAAAGTACATGATTGAAAAGGCTGCAACATTTTACGCCAAACCCATGCTAGAACCAATTTTTGAAGAGATTTATATTGACGAAAAGCTAGTTTTAGTTGTAGATATTCTTAAAAGTGATCAAAAACCTCATTACTCTCTAGGTGAAGACAAAAAATGGTGGGTCTATATTAGGGTAAAAGATAAAAGTGTTTTAGCTAGTAAAATTGTAGTTGATGTTTTAAGAAAAGAATATCAAGAAGAAGGCGTATTAATTAATTACTCATCTAAAGAAAAAGCCTTATTAGAGTATCTAGAAAAAAACGAAAGGATAACTTTAAAGGAATACGCAGCTATGCTTAACCTTTCTAGAAGAAGAGCATCAAGAATTATGGTAGATTTAATTTTAGCTGGAGTAATAAGAATACACACCACAGAAAAAGAAGAATTTTATACAGCAAGCTAATTTTATTTCCAACCTTTGCTTTTCTTCTCTTTTAAATAATGTTAAACAACTTCATAAAATATAAACCATTTTACCGTAGCAACTTCATATTGGCATATCCTGTTGTTATTTCTCAACTTAGTTTTATGTTAACGGCTGTTGCCGATAGCGTAATGGTTGGTCAATTAGGCACTATTCCTTTAGCGGCTTGTGCATTGGGTAATGTAATTGCTAATATTTTTATGGTATTTGGCATCGGGATATCACAAGGTTTAACACCACTTATAGCACAAGAAAACGGAAAAAATAACAAAACTATATGCGGCCAATACTTAGAGCAAGGCTTTGTAATTAGTATTGTATCTGGTTTATTGTTGTTTGGTATAGTTTTATTGATTGCACAGAATTTAAATATTTTAGCACAACCAATTGATGTAGAAATCGCATCAAAAGAATATTTGATCATCATTGGCTCGTCTATTTTACCACTTATGGTATTTCAAATGTTTAGACAATTCTCAGAAGGATTAGCCTATACCAAACAAGCAATGTATATTTCTATTGGCGGTAATATTCTAAATGTGCTATTTAATTTTATCCTGATGTATGGCTGGTTTGGATTACCAGTATTAGGCTTAGTTGGAGCAGGGTACGGAACATTGTTATCTAGGGTTTTTATGGCGATTGGCATGAGTTATTTTGTTTTGAAGTCTAAACTGTTTAAGCCATATCTTTATCAATTCAAAATTCACTTACCGCAATGGAGTAAAATTAAGGATATACTCAGTTTGGGTATCCCAATTGGTTTACAATACTTTTTCGAGATTGGTGCATTTTCTGGAGCAGCAATTATGGTTGGATGGATAGGGGCTCCAGAATTAGCAGCGCATCAAATTGCCATCAATTTAGCAGCTTTTACTTACATGGGGGCAAGCGGTATTGGCACTGCAGCAACCATTAAAGCAGGCAGTGCTTTGGGAAAGAAAGATTTTACAGAGCTTAAATTATCTGCAATAAGCTCCTATCATTTAGTAATTGGCTACATGATAGTTACAGCTTTAATATTTTTAAGTTGCAATACCTTATTACCTGTATTATATATAAAAGATGAAGCTGTAATTTCGATTGCGTCTCAGTTATTAATTGTTGCTGCTTTTTTTCAACTATCAGACGGTGTGCAAGTTGTTGGTGCTGGAATTTTAAGAGGATTGTCAGACGTTAAAACTCCAACTATTATTACTTTAATTGCCTATTGGGTGGTTGGTTTACCAGTAGGATATATCTTGGGATTTACCTTTAATATGGGGCCAATTGGTATCTGGATTTCCCTTTCTATAGCCTTAACCGTTGCTGCAAGTTTACTCTATTTTAGATTTAGAACACTTTCTAATAAACTTCTTTTATAATATTGTTAAACAAAAGGATATTTGACAGGTTAGTAATAAATTATGGATAGAGATGAACGAATATTAAGTATTAGACCAATTATTGATTTTGGCGAAATTCCACAGCCATTAGAAAAATTTCAAGAAGTGCTTAGGCAAACTTTAAAATTTCAAAATGATATTCTATTATTAAATATTAAAAACTTTCTAAATACCAAACACAAAGGATTTGATCATTTAGATTTTACTGTTAAAAAAGACCTTTTTTATAAAAGCTTAAAAAACGATATCGCTCTAAAAAAAGATCTTATTGGCATAGTTAAAGGCATTTTAACCTCCAAAGAATTAGAAATCTATTTTAACAATCAGAAAGAGATTAATAAAAGGCTTTTAGAATTTATTTACAAAAGAATATCTGAACAATTGGCTTAAACCTATTTAGACCTAATGGCTTCTACTGGATCTAATCTAGATGCAGAAAACGCTGGCCAAAAACCAGATATAACTCCAATTATTACAGAAATAGAAACCCCTAAAATAATATTACTTGCAAATAATACCAGTTCAAAATCAAAAACATAGGTAGCAATTAAAGTACCAATATAAACTAAAGCTAAGCCAAATAGTCCCCCAATTAAACATAAAACAATGGCTTCAAACAAAAATTGCATTAAAATAAAGTAATTTTTTGCTCCTAAAGATTTTTGAATCCCTATGATATTTGTTCGCTCTTTTACAGAAACAAACATGATGTTTGCAATACCAAAACCCCCTACCAAAATAGAAAAACCACCAATAATCCATCCAGCAACATCAACAATGCCAAATAATAAATCTAATTGAGCCGATATCAGCGTTGTTTTATTTAAAGCAAAGTTGTCTTCATCAACGGGTCTTATTTTTCTTATCGAACGCATTACGCCTCTTAACTCATTCTCTAAGCCATCTAACTCAAACTTTTCGCTTCCTTTTACAACTATAGTTGGGCCAAATCGATCGCCTTCCACATCAACTAAATTTCTAGCATAGTTTAATGGCAGTAACAAAGTATTATCAGAAGAAGTTCCTAATAAATCTTCTCCTTCTTTTGCAAAAACGCCAATAATTTGCACTTTTCTTCCTAATACTTTAATACTTTTTCCTACTGCAATTTGATTAGGAAACAAACCCTCAGCAACAGAAAAACCAATTAAACAAACTGGTGCCCCTCTCTCCGATTCATTTTCTGTAAAATATCTACCTTCGGCTAAATCAAAATTAAATGTTTTATCATATTCATGTGTTGCGGCCGTTACTCCTGCACCTTGCACACTATTACTTTTATATTTTAATGTACGGTTAGAAAGTCCTATTTGATAAGATATCCCTTCAGCTGTGGTAAGCCTGCCTTTTAAAGATTCATAATCTCTTAAGGTAATATCTGGCCGTTGTAAAAATTTCCACCAAGGTGTACCAGGACCAAAAACCCATGGCCGTTGCTGTATATAAATGGTTTTACTACCTAATTTATCTACACTAGATTGTAGATTATTTCTAAAGGTATCTACTCCAGAAAACACACTAATAATGGTGAATATACCTATAGTAATGCCTAATAAAGACAAAAAGGTTCTAGTTCTATTTTGCCTTAATGCATCAAAAGCAAAAATGAAACTTTCTTTAAATAGTTTGAAAAACAGCATAGTTGATAATAAGACAACAATTATAAAATTAAGTTACAAGCTAAGTAAAATTAATTTGAGCAGTTGTAAAATTTTCATGGTCAAATACATAATATAAATTAATGAAATTTAGACCCAAACATTTATTTTGATGATTATAGGTATACAAAAGCAATAGATTAAATTAAACAACTAATTTTCAGCATTTTACACATTAATAACATAACACTTAACTGCTTAACTTTAATATAAATAAAGTATAAAATTACTGATTAAATTTTTGATTTTATTTTTCATAACTTTGCGCTCCAAATTATTGAATAAAAGCATGAAGTTATCACAATTTAAATTTCATTTACCTGAGTCTTTAATTGCTCATACCCCATCAGAACAACGTGACGAATCTCGTTTAATGGTTTTAGACAGAAAAACTGGTAAAATAGAGCACAAAATTTTCAAAGATATTCTTGGATATTTTGACGAAAAAGACGTGATGATTTTAAACAACACAAAAGTTTTTCCAGCCAGATTATATGGTAATAAAGAAAAAACAGGCGCAACCATAGAGGTGTTTTTGTTAAGAGAATTAAATAAAGAACTACGCTTATGGGATGTTTTAGTAGACCCAGCTCGTAAAATTAGAGTAGGTAATAAACTTTACTTTGGTGATGATGATTTATTAGTTGCCGAAGTTGTAGACAATACTACTTCTAGAGGTAGAACCATTCGTTTCTTATTTGACGGTACTGACGAAGAGTTTAGACAAAATATTGAAATATTAGGAGAAACTCCACTACCTAAATACATTAAAAGAAAGCCTACTTTAGAAGATAAAGATCGTTACCAAACTATTTTCGCAAAAAACGAAGGTGCTGTTGCGGCTCCAACCGCTGGTTTACACTTTAGCCGTGAGTTAATGAAGAGACTAGAGCTTAAAGGAGTAGATTTTGCAGAAGTAACACTACATATTGGTTTAGGTACTTTTAGACAAGTAGAGGTTGAAGACTTAACCAAGCACAAAATGGATTCAGAACAATTCATCATCGAACAAAAAGATGCTGATTTGGTGAATAAAGCCATCGATGAGAAAAGAAGAGTTTGTGCAATTGGTACAACTGTAATGCGCTCTATAGAATCGGCAGTTTCTGCTGATCATCATTTAAAAGCAGTTAACGATTGGACTTCAAAATTCATTTTCCCTCCATACGACTTTAGTATAGCTAATTCTATGGTTACTAATTTCCATACACCAGAATCTACATTATTAATGATGGTAGCTGCTTTTGGAGATTATGATTACGTAATGAATGCTTACGAACAAGCTGTTAAAGAAAAATACAGATTTTATAGCTATGGCGATGCCATGTTAATTATCTAACAAAAATATATTAGAAAAAAAAGACCGAATGTTCGGTCTTTTTTTATTTATAAGCTAATTTTACTTCATGAGTGATTATTATGCAATAATTGTTGCAGGCGGAAGTGGCAACAGAATGAATAGTGAAATTCCGAAACAGTTTTTAAATCTTAGTGGAACACCTATTTTAATGCATACCATTAAAGCTTTCTATCAAAACGAGACTAAACCTCATATCATTTTAGTTTTGGCTAAAGCCGATGAAGAACGCTGGCAAACTTTAATCAAACAATATCAGTTTGGTGTACCACACCAAATAGTAATTGGTGGTAAAGAAAGGTTTCATTCGGTACATAATGGGTTAAAGACTATAACAAATAAAAACGCAATTATAGCGATACATGATGCAGTTAGACCCCTAGTTTCTCAAAAAACAATAACTAATTGCTTTATAAACGCATTAAAAAACGGTAATGCAATTTCAGCAATTCCGTCAAAAGATTCAGTTAGAAGCTTAGTAAACCAAAAAAGTAAGGCTTTAAACAGAAGTGAAATTTATTTGGTACAAACACCGCAGACGTTTACCTATCAACAACTAAATGTAGCTTATAACCAAAACTTCGAGTCGTTTTTTACAGATGATGCGTCTGTAGTTGAAAAGGCTGGATTTACAATTAATTTAGAAAACGGAGACGAATTTAACTTTAAAATTACCTTTAAAGAAGATTTAACTCTTGCCGAGGCGCTACTTAATTCTTAAAATCAAGACATTTGTAAAGTCATCATTTTCATCAATTTATAGAAATGGTAAATCATAAATAATTTAAATGTTTCTTAAAGAAAAGATAAAATAAATTATAATTCACCACCTAATTTAGCTTTAATTTCAAAAAGTCTCTATGTGCCCTTTATTATTCTAAACAGCACTGCAATTACTGCTATTACTAATAAGATATGGATTAAATTCCCGCCAAATGGCGAAACAAAAAAACCTAAAACCCATAATATAACCAATACTACTGCAATTAAATAAAGTAAATTTCCCATGATTTCTATTTTTAAAATTTGTAATCATGGTATATCTAAAACCGCACCAATTCAAGTAATGCCTCTAAGAGTAATTTAAAAAGCACTAATTAAAAAAAGATTTGTAGGTTAATTAAGACAAAAAAAAGACCCAAATAAATTTGAGTCTTCTTTTTTAATATTCATCTTCATTAAAGAAGAAGTCATCCTTTGTTGGATAATCTGGCCAAATCTCTTCGATATTTTCATAAGGCTCGCCATCATCTTCTAATGCTTGTAGATTTTCTATAACTTCTACAGGTGCACCAGAGCGAATTCCGTAATCAATTAATTCGTCTTTGGTAGCTGGCCACGGCGCATCTTCTAAGTGAGATGCTAATTCTAAGGTCCAATACATAATCTCAGATATTTATTTTATTATTTTGCAAAAGTAATTGAATATTTTACTATAACTAAAAAAGTTTTCAACAAATTTAAACTCTTGGAAACCACTTATTTTCTTCGCTCTTATTATCAAAAACTACTTTTCTACTTAAGGTAAAAAGATAATCAGATAAACGATTTAAATAAACAATTACGTTTTCATTCACATACTCCTCTTCATTCAAATGCACCACATTTCTTTCTGCTCTTCTGCATACGCATCTGGCAACATGACAAAAGGAAGAAATACTATTTCCGCCAGGTAAAACAAAATGCTTTAATGGTGGCAAAACCTCATTCATTCTATCCATTTCATTCTCTAACAAAACAATATCCTCTTCATGTAAATCTGGAACCTTCATTCTAGATTTTTCCGGTTCTGATGCCAGTAATGCCCCTACAGTAAAAAGTCTGTCTTGAATCTCTTTTAAAGTGTCTTTGTCTTCAGGTTGTATATCTTGGTCTCTAATTAAACCTATGTAAGAATTTAATTCATCCACAGTACCATAGGACTCAATCCTTAAATGATGTTTGGGGACTCTTGTACCACCTATTAAAGATGTTAATCCTTTATCTCCTGTTTTGGTATAAATTTTCATTAGTTTAAATTTGAATTGTTGTATATCAAATACACCATTTTGGTGAAATTGTTTAATAAAAAAGGCGAACTTAATTAAAAGCTCGCCCTTAAACTAAAAAAAATATTTTTTTGAGCCTAATGTTCAGCCAATTTAGAAGAAACTGTTCTAATATCTTTGTTCAAATAGTCCTCTTCTATCAAACCATCTCGCATTCTTACAATTCTGTGGGCGTGTTGTGCAATGTCTTCCTCGTGGGTAACAATTATAATGGTATTTCCTTTGGCGTGTATATCTTCTATCAACCCCATAATTTCTATAGATGTTTTAGTATCTAAGTTACCCGTAGGTTCGTCAGCTAAAATAATAGATGGATTATTAATTAGTGCTCTTGCTACTGCAACTCTTTGGCGCTGCCCACCAGAAAGCTCGTTTGGCTTATGATGTACCCTATTTCCTAAACCCACATTCTCTAATGCTTGTATTGACCTAATATCTCGCTCTTTCTTTTTAACACCAGCGTAAATTAAAGGTAAAGCAACATTATCTTGAGCAGAAGACCTTGGTAACAAATTAAACGTTTGAAAAACGAAACCTATTTCTTTATTTCTAACTTCAGCTAATTCGCTGTCAGTCATCTGACTAACATTAATACCATTTAAAATATATTCTCCTTTTGTAGGCGTATCTAAACAACCTAAAAGATTCATTAGGGTAGATTTTCCTGATCCTGAAGGCCCCATTAAAGCAACAAACTCTCCCTTATTAATAGTTAACGATACCGATTTTAATGCATGAATGGTTTCTGCTCCAATTACATATTTTCTACCTAAATCTTTTATAGTTATTAATGGTTGCATCTTTATTAATTTGGAACTTTGACAAGCTAAACACTTACTTTGTTACAGCTTAGATCAAAAAATTTAGTTTTTCTGGATTACTTTAGAAACTTTAAAATATTCATCGTTTTTTAAAGGCGCATTTAATAATGCTTCTTCACGGGTAATATCATGTTTCACTTCATCTGCTCTTAAAACATTCACAGCATCATTCATGTAAATTAGTGGCTCAACGCCATCGGTATCTAATTCATTTAATTTTGCCATAAAGCTTAAAATCTCACTCAATTCTTCAATAGAGCGCTCTTTTTCCTTATCGGTTAGTTCTAATCTTGCTAAATGCGCAATCTTATCTACAGTTTCTTTATCTATTTGCATGTTTATGCTATTATCAATTATAGTCTAATTTAGATTTTATTTTGTCATAAACCAATTCTCTTAAAGCGTCGTCGTCTGCTAAACTAAAACTACTAACTTCTATAGGTTTGTGAATATAAACATTAGAAACTCCTGGCATTAATCCAAATCTATCTCCATTATCCCAACAAACTTTCCAATTATCTTGAATAGAAACAGGTAAAATAGAAATTTTATGTTCGATTGCTAACCTAAATGGGCCGCTTTTAAAGTCATGCAAAAGCGGAGGATACTCATCTCCAATTTTGCCCTCAGGAAAAATTACTGGCGACATACCCATGGCTATTCTTTCTGATGTTTGCTTAAAAGCCCTGTAGGAAGACATTTTGCTATCTCTATTAATTGGTATATCAATAGTTTTAAAAAAAACTCGTGTCACTGGATTTTTAAGTAAATCCTCCTTACCTAAAAAGAAGAAGTTGTTCTTCATCAGTAAGCTCATGGTGAAAATATCAAGGTTTGAAGCATGGTTAGGGCAAACGATATATTGTTTGCTCCAGTCTATTGGCTCTTCGTAATTAAATTTATAGTAAACCCCACTCATGGCCGATGGAAAAAAGGCGCATACTTTCCTGAAAAAATTAAGTGTAGGATAGCGACTTGGTTTTCTTGAGAAATAATAAACAAATGGATAGGTACAAATAAAAATTAAACCCACCATTAATAAGTACCAAAATTTCAATGCTTTTCTCAAAAGTATATTCATGCGCTTCAAAAATAGAAATTTTCTGTACTTTCGCCACATTATGGAAACTGTTGTTAGCGGAATTCGATCGACCGGAAAATTACACCTAGGGAATTACTATGGTGCAGTAAGCAATTTTGTTAAAATGCAAAATGAGTATAATTGCTTTTTCTTTATTGCAGATTATCACTCATTAACCACTCACCCTACTCCTGCAGATTTGCATGGAAACATTAAACAGGTTTTAGTAGAGTACTTGGCAGCTGGTTTAGACCCAGAAAAAACTACTTTATATATTCAATCTGATGTTCCAGAAATTGCCGAATTATACCTTTATATGAACATGAACGCCTATTTAGGCGAATTAGAAAGAAGTGCTTCATTTAAAGATAAAATTAGAGCAAACCCAAACAATGTAAACGCTGGATTATTAACCTACCCAGTTTTAATGGCTGCTGATATTTTGATTCACCATGCCACAAAAGTACCAGTTGGTAAAGACCAAGAACAACATTTAGAAATGAGCCGTACTTTTGGTAACAGATTTAACAATTTATACCAAACAGATTATTTTAAAGAACCTTATGCGTTTAATTACACATCAGATTTAGTTAAAATACCTGGTTTAGACGGTAAGGGTAAAATGGGGAAATCAGAAGGGGAAAATAATGCTGTTTACCTATCAGATTCGCCAGAAATTATTAGAAAAAAAGTAATGAAGGCAGTAACAGACGGCGGCCCTACTCAAGAAAACCAGCCAAAGCCACAAGAAATACAAAACCTTTTTGATTTAATGAAGGTTGTTTCTACCCCTGATACTTTAACACACTTTGAAGATTTATATAAAAGTTGCAATATCAGATATGGAGATTTTAAAAAAACTATAGCTGAAGATATAATTATTGCAACAGCACCAATAAGAGAAAAAATTGAAGAAATATCTGCCGATACACGTTTATTAAGACAAGTTGCTAAACACGGCGCAATTAAAGCTCGCGAAAGTGCAGCAAAAACAATTAAAGAAGTTAGAGAAATAATTGGTTTTAAATCGTTTTAATTTTAGATTTAGAATTCAATAAATTAATTAAAATTATGCATATAGCAGTTGTTGGAAACATAGGAGCTGGAAAAACTACACTTACCGAACTTTTAGCCAAAAATTATGGCTGGGAACCCATGTATGAGGCTGTAGACCAAAACCCATATTTAGAGGATTTTTATAGCGATATGAAAAGATGGAGTTTTAACCTTCAAATCTATTTTCTAAATAGTCGTTTTCAACAAATTAAAGAAATTCAGAAAGGTTCTAAAGACATTGTACAAGACAGAACTATTTATGAAGACGCTCATATTTTTGCCGAGAATCTACATGAAATGGGTTTAATGACTACTCGCGATTATGAAAATTATCGTTCTATTTTTGATAATATCACATCATATATTAATCCTCCACATTTAGTAATTTATTTAAAAGCATCTGTACCTACCTTGGTAGAAAACATACAAAGAAGAGGTCGTGATTACGAAGCAGGCATACGTATTGATTATTTACAAAAGCTAAACGAAAAATACGATAAGTGGATTAAAGGATATAAAGAAGGGAAACTACTGGTTTTAGATAAAGACAGATTAGATTTCGCGAACAATCCAGAGGATTTAGGAATTGTTATAGACAGTATAGAAAGAGAAATTAACGGTTTATTTTAATTTTTAACTTTTGAAGATATTAGGTATTATTCCAGCAAGGTTTGATTCAACTAGGTTTCCGGGCAAACCGTTAATAGATCTTGCCGGTAGAACTATGATAGAAAGAGTTTACAGCCAAGTTAAAAAATCTAATGCTTTGTCTGATGTTGTAGTGGCCACCGATGATCAAAGAATTTTTGATACTGTTAAAGCTTTTAAAGGTGATGTCATTCTAACTTCTAAAAAACACCAAAGCGGAACCGATAGATGTGCCGAAGTTTCTAAAAAACTAATCGGTTATGATGTCATCATTAATATACAAGGAGATGAACCTTTAATTGATCCAAAACAAATTAATTTAGTAGCTAATTGTTTTAACGACATAGATACCGAGCTTGCTACTTTAGTAAAAAAAATAGACAAAAAGGAAGAATTATTTAATTACAATACACCAAAAGTTTTACTTAATAAAAAATCAGAAGCTATTTACTTTAGCCGACAAGTAATTCCTTATTTAAAAAATATAGCACCTGAGGATTTCTTAAATCATTACACATTCTACAAGCATATTGGCATTTACGGTTACAGAACAACTACTTTAGGTATAATTTCTAAGCTTAAGGTTAGCAATTTAGAGAAAGCAGAAATGTTGGAGCAACTACGCTGGATTGAAAATGGCTTTAAAATAAAAGCAGCTATTACAAAAACAGAGAGTTTGGCTATTGATGTGCCAAAAGATGTTGAGGCTGTTTTAATGGCTTTGAAATAAATTAACCATGTAATGGTCTTTGTTTAACCATCCCTCCATAAGTGTCATCTACAGTATGCATAATAATAAAAGCCTTATCATCTATATTTTTAACCAAATTCTTTAATCTAGATACTTCTAAGCGGGTTACAACCGTAAACACAATTTTCATATCAATTTCCTCTGGTGCTAAATTCTTAACATACCCTCTTTCGCCTTTATAAATGGTTACTGCCCTACCCAAAATTTTAATAATGGCTTGTCTCACTTCTTCGTTTTCAGAAGAAATAATGGTTACTCCAATATATTCCTCAATACCATGAATAATAAAATCTACCGTTTTAGATGCCGCCAAATAAGTTAATATAGCATATAATGCGGTATTAATATTGATGACCCAAGCTGCAACTCCAAAAATAATGATGTTAAAAAGCAAAATTACATCACCCACACTGATGCTCATCTTTTTTGATATAAATAATGCTAAAACCTCTGTCCCATCAATAACTGCTCCTCCTCTAATAGCCAAACCTATACCTACTCCTAAAAAAAATCCACCAAAAACGGCGATTAATAATTTGTCTGAGGTAATTAAAGGATAAAAATCAAAAGTTAGCATTAAAGCCAAGCCAGCAATTGCTAATATGGTTTTAAAAGCAAACATTTTAGAAATTTGCTTTAGCCCTAATAGAACAAAAGGAATATTTACCAAAATTACAAATGCACTTAATGCATAACCAGTGGTAATATTAAGAAGCAAAGAAATTCCCATGGCGCCGCCATCTAAAAAATGATTGGGTAATAAAAAGCTTTTTAAACCAAAACTAGCACTAATAATACCAGCAGTGATATAAAAAAACTCCTTAAATATAATACCAAAATTAGCCTTACGATAAGCAAATTGCAGCTTTTTACTGATCTTCATTTTTTACTTGTTAATAATCAAAGTTAATCTAGCAATTTTTATTAGTTTTTAGAATTTGATTGAGAAGATATTTAGTGATAAATAAAAATAGTAAAAAAAGCATATTTATTATTTGTTTTATGATTTACTTAATCGTATATTTACGATATGTAATTAAAGATATGGCGTTTAACAGAAAAGAAGATTTTGACTTTATAGACCAAGAACTTGCAGAATTTGCAAAAGCCATTGCGCATCCTGCCCGTATTGCTATTTTAAAATTTTTAGCTAGTAAAGAAACTTGTATCTGTGGCGAAATTGTAGACGAACTCCCGCTTGCTCAATCCACAGTATCACAACATTTAAAAGAACTTAAAAAAGCGGGGCTGATTCAGGGGACTATTTCGGGTCCTAAATCATGCTATTGTATAAATGGTGATAAGTTTATCAAATTTCAAGCTGCTTTTAATGCCTTGTTCATTCAATTAGATAATCAGAATCAAACTTGTTGTTAAATATTATTAAATATATAATCATGGAAAATTCAGAAAATATCAAAGAAATGGTAAAGCAAAAGTATAGTGAAATTGCTTTACAAGACAAAGAAATCAACAGTGCCTCTTGCTGTGGCGCAACCAATAGCTGCAAAACCGAAGTTTATAACATTATGAGTGAAAATTATGATGAATTAAACGGATACAATGTTGATGCAGATTTAGGGTTAGGCTGTGGTTTACCAACACAATTTGCCAAAATTAAAAAAGGTGATGTTGTACTAGATTTAGGATCGGGAGCTGGAAACGATTGTTTTGTTGCTAGACATGAAACTGGACCAGAGGGAAAAGTAATTGGCGTAGACTTTACACCCGCAATGATTGCAAAAGCAAGAGAAAATGCCGAAAAACTTGGCTTTCATAATGTAGAATTTAGACAAGGAGACATAGAAAACCTTCCAATAACCTCTAATGTAGTAGATGTAGTGGTGAGCAATTGTGTTTTAAATTTAGTGCCTAATAAACATCAAGCTATTGCAGAGATAAATAGAGTTTTAAAACCAGGCGGGCACTTTAGTATTTCTGACGTAGTGCTTCAAGGTAAATTACCAGAAAATTTAAGAAATGCGGCAGAAATGTATGCAGGATGTGTTTCTGGCGCTTTACAAAAAGATGTTTATCTAGAAATCATCAAACTAAACCAGTTTAAAAACATCTCTATTCAAAAAGAAAAAGCCATTATTATTCCAGACGAGATATTAGCCAATTACTTAAATACGAAAGAAATTGAAGATTTTAAAAATAGTAATACAGGAATTTTAAGCATAACCGTTTATGCAGAAAAAGCAATTTGTGAACCTGGTGCAGGCTGTTGTTAAAAAATTATGGTTATAAAAAAAATGCTTCCGCAACATTGGGAAGCGGTAAAAAAAATTTACGAATTAGGAATTGCAACTGGCATTGCAACACTAGAAACTCAGGTGCCAGATTGGGAAACATGGAACAAAAACCACCTATCCCACTCACGTTTTGTTTGTTTAATAGATGAACGTGTAGCTGGCTGGGTAGCGCTATCTGCCGCCTCAACTAGACAGGTATATAATGGAGTGGCCGAAATCAGTATTTATATTCATCCATCATTTAAAGGCGTCGGTATGGGCTTTGTATTATTAGATAGTGTCATCAGCCAAAGCGAAGAAAATGGAATTTGGACTTTACAAGCTAACATCTTTGAGCAAAATAAGGCAAGTATCAGATTGCATGAAAAAGCCGGATTTAGAAAAGTGGGGTACCGTGAGAAAATAGGGGAAATAAATAATCAATGGTTTAACATTACCCTTTTCGAAAAAAGAAGTAAAATCATCCAGTAATGAAAAAACTATCTTATTTAGACAGAAACCTCACATTGTGGATATTTCTAGCCATAGCAATAGGCGTTGCTATTGGCTTTTTGTTTCCATCGGTAGAAATTTTCATCAACCAATTTAACTACGGTTCTACTAATGTTCCTATTGCCATAGGTTTAATTTTGATGATGTACCCACCATTAGCCAAAGTAAAATACGAAGAGCTGCCTAAAGTATTCCAAAACAAAAATATATTAGGAATATCGTTAGTTCAAAACTGGTTAATTGGTCCTATTTTGATGTTTATATTGGCCATCATTTTTTTACGTGATCAGCCAGAATACATGACGGGATTAATTATGATAGGCATAGCTCGCTGCATTGCAATGGTTATTGTTTGGAATGACTTAGCTAAAGGCGACAATCTGTACGCAGCAGGCTTGGTAGCTTTTAACTCTATCTTTCAAGTATTCTTTTACAGCTTTTACGCTTGGATTTTTGTAACCAAACTACCACCAGTTTTTGGTTTAACAGGTTTTGATATCAATATTTCAATATCAGAAATCGCTATAAGTGTTTTTATTTATTTAGGTATTCCATTTTTAATGGGATTTATATCCCGATTTTTAATCACCAAAATAAAAGGAAAAGTCTGGTTCGAAGAAAAGTTTATCCCTATAATCAGCCTAATAACGCTCATAGCGTTGCTTTTTACCATCTTGGTAATGTTTAGTTTAAAAGGTAATCAAATTATAGCCTTACCATTAGATGTTGTTCGCATTGCTATACCCTTAGTTTTATATTTCAGCATTATGTTTTTTGCCGCATTTTACATTGCAAAAAAAGCAAATGCAGGTTATGCTAAATCAACTTCATTGGCATTTACAGCAGCAGGTAATAATTTTGAGCTAGGAATTGCAGTTGCCATAGGCGTTTTTGGTATCAACTCAGGAGTAGCCTTTGCAGCAGTAATTGGCCCCTTAATAGAAGTCCCAGTATTAATATTGTTAGTTAAATTTGCATTAAAACAACAACATAAATTTAAAATACATTAAAATATGGGCGCTTAAACAGGCTTTACACTATATCTTTTTTTTGTCAGCCAGAGCGGAGTCAAAGGCACAAAAAAAGGATGCTGTTTCTCCGAAGAAGTCCTTTGGACAATCCCTAGCGCAAAACTTATCTAATTAAATAATTTATTCTCTTATTCATTCAATCCCTCATTCAATCATTAAATAATTAAACAATGAAAAATATCCTATTTGTTTGTATAGAAAACTCCAATCGTAGCCAAATGGCGCAAGCATTCGCCACAATTTACGGCTCAGAAAAAGTAAAAGCCTATAGTTCTGGCTCTAAACCATCAGGAAAAATAAACCCTAAAGCCATTGCCGCCATGGGAGAATTAGGTTATGATTTAACCAGTCATGATTCTAAATCACTAGACGAAATACCACAAATAGAATACGAATATGCCATTACCCTGGGCTGCGGAGATGAGTGCCCTTTTGTGAATGCAAAAAACCGTGAAGATTGGCAACTACCAGATCCTCGTCATATGGAAGGCGAAGAATTTAACAAAGTAAGAGACGAGATTAAAGAAAGGGTTTTGGAACTTTTAGCTAGAATTTAAAACAAATACCTAGATAAATTTTTAATTACTTTCAGAGACTAAGTATTAAAAAATCAATTTTAAACACCAAAGTTATTAATTAGATAAATATCACAACTATTTGATTTTTAAATATAATTAACTAATGAGAAAATAAAATTTTATGAGACTAATGATAAAACTCTTATTAATGCTAATAATAACTTCAACATGTTCAAGTGTTACACACGCAGCAGAAAATTACAAGAAAGGTGATAAATTGTTTGTGGCAAACTTTAATGGTTTGAACTTGCGAGAATCAAAATCCTTAGATTCAAAAATATTAATTAACCTAAATTACAACTCCAAAATAGAAATAGTTGATGACTCTTTATTGCTAAATCCAATTGAGTTATGGGTTAAGGGAATTATAGAAAATAAACAAATTAAGCTATACGGACACTGGGTTAAAATTAAATACGGCAACCATTTAGGATATGTATTTGATGGGATGTTAACAAAATTTTATGATACTAAATCTGGCAATTGGTTTAATTATGATGATGTATTTGGAAAACCAAAAGTAGAGGTTATGAAAAAAATGACCAAACCTATTAAAGGCATCAAATATCCTATTGAAACCACTATTAAATATTATTCAAACTATTTAATTGAAGAAGAAACAGCTTTTGATGGTTGCTGGGATGTTAAGCAAACATTCAAAAACATCTCCTTTAACGAAGTTTATTGGCTGATAGTAAAAGATATGATTGGTGCAGATGCCGTACAAGAAATTAAATTACAAAAAACACAAAATTCTATTGTGCTAACCTATTATTCTTGCACTTAAATAATTTAAAACCCCATGTAATTCACAAACCTGCATTATTATCAATAAATTGCAGCTTTTTAAAACAATTATGCAAATCAAGAAGAAAAAGCGAAACGCTAAAGAAAAATCTAAAGCAAAATTACATGCCCGCAATAAGCATCATGGGCGCTATCAATTACAAGAATTAGCTATTACCTCGCCAGACTTATCTGATTTCATTTTTGTAAATCAATATGAAATAGAAACCATAGATTTTGCAAACCCAGAAGCTGTAAAAGCATTAAACAAAGCTTTATTAAAACATCATTACGGAGTAGAACATTGGGAAATACCTGCAAATTACCTTTGTCCGCCAATACCAGGTCGAGCAGATTATATTCACAATTTAGCCGATTTATTAGCCTCAAGCAACCATTTTCAAATACCTAAAGGTAGCCAAGTAAAATGTTTAGATATTGGTGTAGGCGCAAATTGTGTTTACCCATTAATTGGGAATAGTGAATACGGATGGACATTTACAGGTGCAGACATTGATGAAGTTGCGCTAGAAAATGCCACCAAAATTGTTGATGCAAATGCAAATTTAAAAGGTCTTATTAAATTCAGGCATCAAACCAATAACAAAAATATTTTTCCTGGGGTATTTGAGTTAACAGAGCGTTATCACGCAACAATATGTAATCCTCCATTTTATGCTTCTATTGATGAAGCAAAAAACGCTACTCTAAAAAAATTAAACAACTTAAGCGAGGAAAAAGTAACTGAAGTTAAGCAAAACTTTGGCGGTCAAAACCGCGAATTGTGGACACATGGCGGAGAAGGTAAATTTCTAAAAGACATGATTTATCAAAGTAAACCTTACCAAAACTCTTGCCTTTGGTTTACTACTTTAGTTTCAAACCAAGCTAATTTAAAAGGCGCATACCATTATTTAAAAGAGGTTGAAGCGCTTGATGTTAAAACCTTAACCATGGGGCAAGGCAATAAAATAAGCAGAATGCTAGCATGGACTTTTCAGCCTCAAGAGAAGCATAGTAAATGGTTCGATTACATTAAAAAATAATCTAATTTTTAAAAACTTCTTTATCATCACTCAAAACTTATTATACTTATATTTGTTGTACTAATTATTATTATGGCAACAGAAAAATTTAGCACATATTCTTACCTGTTAGACAGAACTAACCGAAAGATTAAGCAATACGCACAACAAAAATTTAAAGAAAAAGACTTTGATATAACGGTAGACCAATGGTTAATTTTAAAAAACCTAAGTATTAATAACGATCAAAATCAAAGTCAGCTAGCAGATCTAACTGGTAAAGATCACCCTACCCTAACCCGCATTCTAGATTTACTGTGTAAAAAAAACTTAGTAGAAAGAAGAACTTCGGCAACAGATAGAAGAAGCTTTATCATCCATCTAACAGACCACGGAATACAAAAACAAAAAGAATGGGCTCCTATTGTGGCTCAAATAAGAACTAAAGCTTGGGAAAACTTAAGCGAGCAAGATTACGAAGACTTAAAAAGAATTTTGAACACCATTTATCAATCTTTATCATGAATACTCAAAATATAATTCACACCGATTTATGTATTATTGGAGCAGGCCCAGTAGGTTTATTTGCTGTATTTGAAGCAGGCTTACTTAAAATGCGTTGTCACTTAATAGATGCTTTACCTCAAATTGGCGGACAGCTTTCAGAAATTTATCCGCATAAACCAATTTATGATATCCCGGGTTTTCCAGAAATTAAAGCTCAAGAGTTAGTAGATAACTTGATGGAGCAAATCAAACCTTTTAATCCAGGCTTTACATTAGGCGAACGCGTAGAACAATTACAAAAAGACGAAGAAGGCAACTTTATTGTATCCACAAGTGACAAAACCCAAATCCATTGTAAGGCGGTGGTGATTGCTGGAGGCTTAGGTTGCTTTGAACCAAGAAAACCCGAAGTTGAAAATTTAGAGCGATTTGAAGGAAAAGGAGTGAGTTATATGGTAAAAGATCCAGAAGTTTACCGAGATAAAAAAATTGTTTTAGCTGGCGGTGGCGACTCGGCTTTAGACTGGACAATATTTCTGGCAAATGTAGCTAAAGAAGTTACTTTAGTACACAGAGGAGATACTTTTAGAGGTGCACCAGACTCGGCAGAAAAAGTTTTTCAATTGGCAGAAATGGGTAAAATAAATTTGATTTTATCATCTCACATCACCAAAATAAATGGTAACGGTGTATTAAAAGAAGTTAATATAATAAACAAAGCCAAAGAGGAAAGTACTTTAGAAACTGATTATCTGATTCCGTTATTTGGGTTAAGTCCAAAATTAGGACCTATTGCAGATTGGGGCTTAACAATTGATAAATCGGCTATTGTGGTAAACACCGAAGATTATAGCACAAACGTAGCTGGAATTTATGCCATTGGCGATATCAATACCTATCCAGGTAAATTAAAATTGATATTAAGTGGCTTTCACGAGGCAGCATTAATGTGCCAAAGTGCTTTTAAACATGTATATCCTGAGCAAAAATTATCCTTTAAATACACTACCGTTTACGGTGTAAATAGCTTTTAAATATGATTAAGTTAACCGTTGTTGATAGAGACGAGACAGAACAAGAGATTGAAATACCAGAAGAAATAAACCTTAATTTAATGGAGGTGCTTAAAGCATCTGATTATGATGTTTTAGCAACTTGCGGCGGCATGGCTCTTTGCGCAACTTGCCATGTACAAGTTTTAGAAGGTTTAGAAAATTTACCCGAAGCACAAGATGCAGAGTTAGACATGTTAGATACTTTACCAGATGCTGGTTTTGATAGCAGGCTGGCATGTCAATTGCGTGTTAATGAAAAGCTAGAAGGTATAAAGATTAAAATTAGAGGCGATTTATTAGCCTGAAAGCTTAATGCAGAAGGCTGAAAGCTCAAAGCCGACAGCCTACTGGTTCAAAAAATAAAAAATCATGAAAAATAATCCCAATCAGTTTCCAAAAGTGATCATTATAGGTGGTGGTTTTGGAGGAATACAAATTGCAAAAAAACTAAAAGATAAAGAAGTTGATGTGTTGATGCTAGATAAGCACAACTATCACACATTTCAGCCTTTATTGTATCAAGTTGCAACTGGTGGTTTAGAACCCGATTCTATCGCTTTCCCGCTTCGTAAGGTTTTCAAGCATCAAAAAAACTTTAATTTTAGAGTTGCAGATGTACAAAAAATCAATACAGAACAAAATAGCGTGACCACGGATATTGGCGAATTTTTCTATGATTATTTGGTAGTAGCCACAGGTTCTAAAACCAACTTTTTTGGTCAAAAAGAGATTGAGCATTATGCCATGCCCATGAAAACTGTTCCCGAGGCATTAAATCTTCGTTCACTTATTCTTCAAAATTTTGAAGAAGCTTTAAGAGAAAAAGACCCTATCAAAAAAGATGCATTAATGTCTTTTGTAGTGGTAGGTGGAGGACCAACAGGGGTAGAAACTGCTGGCGCATTGGCCGAATTAAAAAATCATGTTTTGGTAAACGATTATCCAGAATTGAATATCGAGAACATGAAAATTTACTTAATAGAAGGAAGCGAACGTGTTTTAGAGCCATTTTCTTTACAAGCATCGGCAAAAGCAAAAGATTTTCTAGAAGACATGGGTGTTCATGTTATAGAAAATTCTAGAGTAAACCATTACGACGGAGAAAAAGTAACTTATAACACCACAGAAGTAATCAATACCAAAGGTGTAATTTGGAGCGCAGGTGTTACAGGAGCAACTATCCCAGGTTTAGATAAAGCAGAAATAGTACGTGGCGGTAGATTAAAAACCACTAATTACAACTTACTAGAAGGTTATGAAAATATTTTTGCCATAGGCGATTTAGCCTATATGGAAACGCCAGAATGGCCTCAAGGTCACCCCGGAGTGGCTCAAACAGCCATACAACAAGGGCAACAATTAGCAGCAAACCTGATCAAAATTATCAATAAAGAAACCCCAAAACCATTCAACTATTTTGATAAAGGAAGTATGGCTACTGTAGGAAGAAATAAAGCGGTAGTCGATTTAAAATTTTGGAAATTTCAGGGATTTTTTGCTTGGCTAACATGGATGTTTATTCATCTTCTATTTTTGGTAGGATTTAGAAATAAGGCTGTTACGCTAATCAACTGGATTGTAAATTATTTTAGTTACGATAGAGGTTCTAGAGTAATTATCAGAAAGTTTAACAGAGAGCTGATGACTGAGGAAATGGTGGCTAAATAGAATTTTTATTAGAAAAGGTACTGTAGCAACACCTATAAAAAGACGTAAATAAACAATTATAATGTTTACGAAAATTTGTTCATGGTAATTTAGATTAGAAATCGTTAAAACGATTAAAAATACTTGAAAAACAACATAGCCTATGGTTTAAACCATAGGCTATGTTTATAAAACGATAATTAATGGATTTATCCATTTACATTTTTAGTTTAAACTAAGTTCTTCAACCAATTTCCTCTTCCAATCTCATAAACAAAATTCAATTTAGTTGTTTCGCCAAAATAAGCCACCTCTTGTTCAGCAATTTTTTCAGCTCCTAACTTTTCCATCGCTTTTTGCGAACGGATATTTTGAGCACCTACATGGAATATAACTTTGGCCACAAATTGAAAAATATAATTCAACATGATTGTTTTCACAGTATGGTTATATCCCTTTCCCCAGCATTTTACAGCATAAAAAGTATAGCCAATTAAAATACTTTCAGATTCTGGATTGTAGTCATAAAATCGAGTACTTCCAATAATTTCACCAGTTTCTCTATCTGTAATTTTAAAAGCTCCATTGCTTTTTATAGCTCCTTCAAAAAAAGTTTTAAAAACATCTTGCTTATAACGGTCTTTATTTGGATGTTGCTCCCAAACTTTAGGGTAGGATGCGACAGAAAATAGACCTTCAAAATCATCTTCGTTTAAAGGATATAGAATTACTTTTTCATTCTTTAAAATCGGTTGTAAATTGAATTTCATTTCTAAATTAACCGATTAGATTTCATTAATCCAATCAAATCTGTATTTTTAAAAAAAGCCAAACAAAACCATGTCTCAAACTATCAAATTAATAGAATGCCCTAGAGATGCTATGCAGGGAATTCATGAATTTATTCCTACAGATTTAAAAGCAAAATATATTAATGCGTTATTAAAAGTAGGTTTTGATACCATAGACTTTGGCAGTTTTGTATCGGCGAAAGCCATACCGCAATTAAAAGACACAGCAGAGCTTGTTAAAAAATTAGACTTAACTAATACAAAAAGTAAGCTGTTAGCCATTGTAGCCAATACTCGTGGCGCCCAAGACGCTTGCCAATTTGAAGAGATAAACTATTTAGGTTTTCCTTTTTCTGTATCAGAAACTTTTCAACAAAGAAACACCAATTCTAGCATTCAAGAATCTTTGGTTAAAGTAGAAGAAATTCAGAATTTATGTGCTAAAAATAACAAAAAAGCAGTTTTATACTTATCCATGGGTTTTGGAAACCCTTACGGAGATACTTGGAATTTAGAAATTTTGAGCCATTGGACAGAAAAACTAATTGATTTAGATGTAGAAATATTATCACTCGCTGATACCATTGGAGTTTCTACATCAACAAAAATAAATGAGATTTATCCCTACTTAACACAAAAATACCCAACAATAGAATGGGGAATACATTTACACAGCACTCCGCAACAAAGTTTAGAGAAAATTCAAGCTGCTTTTACTAGTGGTTGCACTCGGTTTGATAGTGCTATTAAAGGCTTTGGAGGCTGCCCCATGGCAGCTGATGATTTAACAGGCAACATTGCTACGGAAAATGTGATAACTTACTTGAAACAGATTAAAGGAAATATTTCTATTGATGAAAATGAATTTGCCAAAGCTTTAAGCGTTGCCGATGAGGTTTTTGTTTGATAAATTAAAAGCTATTTAAAATTATCCCTATATTTCATGCATCAAATAAATACTAATATAAATTAATGGAAACCTTAACCTTTTACAAAGAAAATTACAAAAACACCGCTGTTTATAACGATTATGTTTACGAGCATTTTACTGAGCAAGTGAATTCGACAGATTTTCTTAAAAAACACCGTGATTATGTAGAAGAAAAACAAGCTGGCTTTGGCGAAAGAGCTTTCCATTTTATGTGGTATTTATTATTAAAAGATATAAAAGAAAGAAAGCAAGAAGTAGATTGTCTAGAAATAGGAGTTTTTAAAGGCCAAGTAATTTCTTTATTGGCATTAATAGGAAAAAAGATTGGATTAAAAACTAATATCACTGGCATTTCGCCATTAGAAGGCAATTACCCTAATAATAGTTTGTTTAGAAATTACTATATCAGAAAAATACTCTCTTATATGGTTCCGTCAATTAGAAGAGATTTTAGAGATGGCAATATCCATATACAAGAAGATTTTGTGGGGCATATAGATAAAATGTTTAAAAACTCGGGATTAGAGTTGAAAGATATTAATCTGATAAAAGGATACTCTAACAATCCTGAAGTTGTTAAACAAGTTGCCTTTAAAACTTTTGATTTGGTTTATATTGATGGCGACCATAGCTATAAAGTTTGTAAAGAAGATATAGAAAATTATGCGGTATTAGTTAAACCCGAAGGCTTTTTAATTATGGATGATGCTGCAAATTTAATCCCAGGAACAAAATTCTTTAAAGGGATTGAAGAAGTTTCTAGAGCTACAGAAGAAATAGATCCTAAAATATTTAAAAACATATTAAATGTTGGGCATAACCGAGTTTTTCAGAAAATTGCCTAATTAAAAACACTAGTATAAAAACATTATATCCAAAAAAAATGCAAGAATTAGAAAAAAGCGTTGCTGATAAAGTAAATATATGGCTTAACGGCAACTACGACAAAGAGACCAAAGCAGAAATTCAGAAATTAGTTGACAATAAAGCATATACAGACCTAACTGATGCTTTTTACAGAGATTTAGAATTTGGCACTGGAGGTTTACGTGGTATTATGGGTGCAGGCAGCAATCGTGTGAACAAATATACAATTGGTGCAGCAACGCAAGGTTTAGCTAATTACCTCATTAATAAATACCCTAACGAAAAAATTAAAGTTGCTATAGCGCATGATAGTCGTAATAATTCTGATGTTTTAGGTAAAATTACAGCAGATGTTTTATCTGCAAACGATATTCAGGTTTACTTTTTTAAAGCATTAAGACCTACCCCAGAATTATCTTTTGCGGTACGTGAATTAGGCTGTAAAAGCGGCATAATGCTTACAGCATCTCATAATCCGAAAGAGTATAACGGCTACAAAGCTTATGGAGCAGATGGTGGTCAGTTTGTTGCGCCTGATGATAAATTAGTGATGCAAGAAGTGGCTAAAGTTTTATCTGTAGATGATGTTAAATTTAATGCTAAACCAGAAAACATCACTTTAATAGGTGAAGAAATAGATGAAAATTATTTACAAAAAATAGCTTCTTTATCAGTTTCACCCGATGCTATTAAGAGACAAAAAGATTTAAAAATAGTGTTCTCTCCTATTCATGGTACTGGAATAACCCTAGTACCGCAAGCATTAGAAAGATTTGGTTTTGAAAACGTGATTTTGGTTGATGAACAAACTACTCCAGATGGTAACTTCCCTACCGTTGTTTATCCAAACCCAGAAGAAAAAGAAGCTCTTACTTTAGCACTTAAAAAAGCTAAAGAAGTTGATGCTGATTTAGTTTTAGCAACCGACCCAGATGCCGACCGTGTAGGTATTGCAGTAAAAAATAACAATGGCGAGTTTGTGCTTTTAAATGGTAACCAAACGGGATCTTTATTGGTTAATTATATGCTTGAGGCGTGGGAAAAAGAAGGCAAATTTACTGGTAAAGAGTATGTAATTAAAACGATTGTTACTTCTTATTTGATAGATAAAATAGCTGCTAGCAAAAAAGTAACTTGCTATAATACTTTAACCGGCTTTAAATTTATTGGTCAGATTATGACCGAAAAACAAGGTAAAGAAACCTTTATAGTAGGTGGAGAAGAAAGCTATGGCTATTTAGTAGGCGAATTTGTTAGAGATAAAGATGCTGTGGTTTCTGCTGCCTTTATAGCCGAAATGACCGCCTTTTACAAAGATCAAGGAAGTAGTTTATACAACGCCATGATTGATATGTACGTAAAATATGGTTTCTACAAAGAGAAATTAGTTTCTATTACTAAAAAAGGAAAAAGTGGTGCCGAAGAAATTGTTGCCATGATGGAACGTTTTAGAAATAACCCACCGGTTAGTTTAGGTGGTTCTAAAGTAGTGCAATTAAAAGATTATGCATTACAAAAAGAAACAGATTTAACTACAAAAACTTCAATAGCATTAGACTTTCCTAAATCTGATGTTTTGCAGTTTATTACTGAGGATGGTTGTATCATTTCTGCTCGCCCAAGTGGTACCGAGCCGAAAATTAAATTCTATTGTAGTGTAAATGCGCCATTAGCATCAAAAACAGATTTTGATAAAGTGGATGGAGAGCTAGAAGAAAAAGTAAATCAAATCATGAGTGATTTGGAGGTTTAAAATATTTTAAATTAAAATTCTAAAAAATGCTTCCGAAAATTCAGAAGCATTTTTTGGTTATAGTGAGTTTATAATACTAAATTTGATTATGACAACCATAACTGTAACAATTGATAAAGAAAAAGATCTTCCAGCCTTAGAAGCTTTATTCAATAGATTAGGTTTAAACTTTAAAGTTGAAGATAATAATTGGGGAAATTTAAGTGAGCTTGAAATTGAAGGAATTAAGGCAGGGCTTAAAGATATTGAAGAAGGACGAATTATTTCTCATGAAGAAGTAATGAGTAATATCAAACTAAAACTCAAAAACTTTAAATCTAATGCCAGTTAACGAAAATGTTATTTGGTCTGAAAGAGCAGATTTAGAATATAATAAGCTGATTGATTATTTGTTAACAAACTGGGGATTAACAATTACTGAAGAAATCATTGAAAAAGTAACTATTGCAATAAATAGAATCGCAGCGTCGCCAAATCAATTCCCAGTAAGTGTTAAGTCCAAACAAATTCATAAATGCGTGGTTACAAAGCAAACTTCCCTATTTTTTAAAGTAATAAAAAAGAAAATAATCATAATCTCTGTTTTTGATAATCGTCAAAATCCAAAAAAGAGACCCAGATCATAAGACTTATCATCGTGGTCAAATAGTTCAACTACTTAAACCAGAAAGAGAGATTTTACCTCAAACAGATTATATTTTGTGGGCTAGATAAAGTGTTAATGTTAACTTTGTAAAAAATTTATTAATCATGAAATATTCGCTAATCATCCTATTTTCTATCTTAATTATTGCTTGTCAACCCCCTAAAAAAAATCAGGAAAGTTTACATACCGAAGTAATGGCAGTTCACGATTCACTGATGATGGATATGGGTAAATTAAGCGATAGAAAAACTAAGTTAACTGCTATAATCTCCAATTTAGATAGTATCAAAACTGCTCAATCTAGTTTAGATACCTCAAATTTAAAAACAACAATTTTTGATGCTAAACTATCATTAACAAAAGCAGATGACGCTATGATGGACTGGATGAATGGCTTTAATCCAGATTACACTAATAAATCAGAACAAGAAGTTGAGGTTTACCTAAAAAATCAGAAAACTAAAATAGAAGAAGTTAAAACATTATTTAAAAATTCTCTTTCTATAAGTGATAGCATCATTACAAAATATCAATAAATGAAAAAATTAAGAGGACTAACATTCCTAGTAGCAATTATTGCTTTTTTTGGTTGCAATACTTCCAATAAAAAATTACCAATATTAGGTAGCAGAGAACCGGTAGAAAAAACAGTAAATGGAAAAACAGTTATAGACACCATATATCAAACAATACCAAATTTTAGTTTCGTTAATCAAGATTCAGTAATTATAAATCAAGATTCGTTAAACAATAGCATTTACGTTGCTAGTTTCTTTTTCACCTCATGCCCTTCTATTTGCCCAATTATGAGTAAGAATATGCTAGGTATTTATGAGGAATACATGGGTAATCCAGAAGTTAGATTCCTCTCTCATTCTATAGACCCTAGGCATGATACCATTCCTATATTAAAAAAATACGCAAACAAATTAGGGGTTAAAGGCACTCAATGGAGCTTTTTATTAGGCAATAGAGATTCAATTTATCACATGGCAAAAGATGGATACATGAACTACGCTAAAGAAAACGCAAATATACCCGGCGGTTTTGAGCACTCTGGTTATTTTATCTTAGTTGATAAACAAAAACGCATTAGAGGCGCTTATGATGGTACCGATAAAAACCAGGTAGAATTGCTAAATAAAGACATAGATATTTTATTGGCCGAATATAAAACAACAGATTAATGAGAAAAATACTGCTGCTTACTATCTTTTCGGTTACGGTTATTCTCACTATTCTTTCTGCCTGCGGCGATGAAAATAGCATTAAATATCAGCGTTATTATGCAGATGGCTCACAGCTTTATAAAGTACACTGTGCCAATTGCCACATGGATGATGGAAAAGGCTTAGCCGCACTAATTCCACCATTAACAGACACCACATATCTCCGTAAAAACCGTGAAAAATTAGCCTGTTTCATTGTTTATGGCCTAAAAGATACAATTGTAGTAAATAACCAAGAATACCAAGGGCAAATGCCTGCAGAGAAGCATCTACCCGCAATAGATTTAGCTAAAGTATTAACTTATATCACTAATAGTTACGGCAACCAGCAAGGAATTTATGATGTTACCGAAGTGGAAGCTAATCTTAAAAATTGCAATAAATAAAAGCTTTTTGCTTTAAGCATTTTGTTTTAAGCTTTATATAATTATTACCTTTGCAAAGCAAATTGCTCTATCGCTGTCCCGATTTATCGGGAGAGAGGAAAGTCCGGGCAACACAGAGCGCCTTGCTTCCTAACGGGAAGGGCTCGTTTTGCTAACGAGTACAGAAAGTGCTACAGAAAATAAACTACCGTCAAGCAATTGGCGGAAAAGGTGAAAACGTGAGGTAAGAGCTCACGACTTTGTATGGCGACATGCATCGTGGTAAACCTCAGGGGTTGAAAGGTCAAATAAGTCCCAATTTTGAAGTTGCTCGCTTCATGTGTTTTTAACACTATTTGGATGGGTAGACTGCTAGATCATAATAGCAATATTATGGCAAGATAAATGATAGAGACATTCTGATTAACATCAGGATGACAGAACCCGGCTTACAAATTTGCACCAAATAAGCAATTAAAAGTCCTGCTGTAATCGCAGGACTTTTTTATTTTAAAAACTGTCTATTTTTCACTACACTTATAGTATACAAAATTATAATGGCAAAGATTTTAATAATAGACGACGAAAGAGCAATTAGAAATACATTACGAGAAATTTTAGAATACGAAGATTTTAAAGTTGATGATATCGATAATGGAACCGATGGCTTAGAAATGATCAAAAACATTGGCTACGATTTAGTGCTTTGCGACATTAAAATGAACCGTATGGATGGCTTAGAAGTTCTTACTTCTGCTCAACAAAGCCATCCAGATTTGCCATTTATCATGATTTCTGGTCACGGGACAGTAGAAACGGCTGTAGAAGCTTCAAAAAAAGGAGCTTTTGATTTTATCTCAAAACCACCTGATTTAAACAAACTTTTAATAACAGTTAGAAACGCTTTAGAAAGAGGTTTATTAGTTACAGAAACTAAAGTATTAAAACAAAAGGTTAGCAAATCTAAGACTAGAGAAATTTTAGGTAATTCTACAGCAATATCTAAAGTTAAAGAAACCATAGATCGTGTTGCGCCAACAGACGCTAGAGTTTTAATTACAGGAGCAAACGGAAGTGGTAAAGAATTAGTAGCAAGATGGCTACATGAAAAATCTAATAGAGCAAGTGGGCCATTAATAGAGGTTAATTGCGCAGCAATACCTTCAGAATTAATAGAATCAGAACTTTTTGGTCATGAAAAAGGTTCATTTACATCGGCTATAAAACAACGTATAGGAAAGTTTGAACAAGCAAACGGCGGAACCATCTTTCTAGATGAGATTGGCGACATGAGCTCATCGGCGCAAGCCAAAGTACTTAGGGCTTTACAAGAAAATAAAATTACCCGTGTAGGTGGCGAGAAAGAAATTGAAGTGAATGTAAGAGTAATTTCGGCCACTAATAAAGATCTTTTAAAAGAGATTGAGGCTGGAAATTTTCGTATGGATTTATACCACAGATTAAACGTAATTCACATCCATGTTGCACCATTAGTAGAAAGAAAAGATGACATCACTATGCTCTCTGATACTTTTTGCGAAGAAATTTGCACAGATTATGGTATTCCTATAAAGAAAATAACCAATGGTGCTCATGATGTTTTAAAGGCACTTCCTTGGACGGGTAATATCCGTGAGCTAAGAAACGTGATAGAACGATTAATAATTTTAAGCGATAAAACGATAACGGAAGATGATGTTAAAGCTTTCGCTAATCCTAGTGGAAGTATTTATAATCCAACTAACTCTTTTGAAGTTGACAATAAAGGTTTTAAATTCGATGAATTTTCTAAATTTCAAGATTTTAAAGACTATGCAGAAATGGAATTTATTAAATATAAATTAGAAAAAAACAATTGGAATGTATCTAAAACTGCCGAGGATATTGATATTCAGCGTAGTCATTTATACAGTAAAATTGAAAAATTTGGTTTAAAACGAAACGAATAAATGCCACATCAATTTAAAAAGTTTGAAGCTTTTACTTATCCCGAGCAAGAAATGCTAGAGAAAAGTAAAGGCTTTTTTGCGTTAATGAATAAGCGTAGATCTATAAGAGAGTTTAGCGAAAAACCAGTAGCTAAAGAAGTAATAGAAAACATCATCAAAACAGCTTCTACTGCTCCTTCTGGCGCACATAAACAACCTTGGACATTTTGTGTAGTTTCTAACCCAGGGATCAAAAAACAAATTAGAATAGCCGCCGAAACAGAGGAGAAAGAAAGTTACGAGAATCGTATGAGTGATGAATGGTTAAAAGATTTAGAAAAATTTGCTACCAATTGGGAAAAACCTTTTTTAGAAAAAGCACCCTATTTAATCGTCTTATTTAAGAAGATTTATGATTTAGACAGTGATGGGGATAAACATACCAATTATTACGTACAAGAATCTGTTGGAATTGCAGCAGGAATGTTAATTACAGCAATTCACCATGCGGGTTTGGTTACCTTAACTCACACACCAAGTCCTATGAATTTTTTAGCTAAAGTTTTAAATAGGCCAATAAATGAAAAACCATTTTTATTGCTTCCAATAGGTTATGCTTCTGAGGATGCTAAAGTGCCAGTTATAGAAAGAAAAAATTTAGAAGAAATAGCTGTTTGGTATTGATTTTAAAGTGGAAAGTTTAGCTACCGATGCTTTAAGTATAAAAACATTCATCATATTAGATTTTTTTGAGAAATTATTGAAAAATTACAATTAGCATGATTAATGAAAACATCAATTGGTCCGATTTCGCAAAAATTGATATACGAGTAGGGACTATCATTAAAGCCGAGGTATTTGAAGAAGCGAAAAAACCTGCTTATAAATTATGGATAGATTTTGGCGAGGTAGGTATTAAAAAAACATCGGCACAAATTACCGTTTTATACAAAGTAGAAAATCTTATTGGACAACAAATAATAGCTATTATAAACTTTGAACCAAAACAAATTGCCAACTTTATGAGTGAGTGTTTGGTGCTTGGTACTATTAACGAAAACAACACTGTTACGCTATTAAGTGTTATGCAGGAAGTGAAAAATGGATTAAAAGTGGGTTAATATTAGTAACAAAATTTACTTAATATTAAGCTGATTAGAATTTAATTGCATCAGAAACTACACACCATCCGTTTATATTATTACTATTATTAGCAAATTTAACAACTGGTTTTGCATCTTCTTGAGATCTTAATAAACCTAATGCTAATTGATAAGTTCCGATTGCAATTCCATCAAATAAAACCTGGTTGCTTTGGGTACTCATCACATCAGAATTCCAAGTTCTAGGGTTAACTTGATTTAAAAATATTTTCCTAACAACAGCGCCGTTACTATTTAACAGCGCAACTGCTAGTTTATAATCTTGATAAATATTGGTGACGCCTTTGTTTAAAATAGAGGTTTCTAAGGTAAATGCTTGTCCGTTTTTAATAGTTAGAGGTATTTTTACATTTTTTATCACAAAATGATAGCCTACCCTATTGGCAATGTTAGTGTATAAATCTTTATTGGCTTCATACATTAAATTATCAAATTGAATATAACTTGGTTTTCCAATTTCTATATACTTTAATAAGGTATCGGCATTCCAATAATTTTCTTTAGTAAGCCACTCGTAGCCGGCTGTGTATTCAAAAACAACTGGGGCTTTACCATACGCCATCGCAACTTCTGAACCATTTGAGTATTTAAAAATGCCATCGCTACGCATTCCAATTCCGTTATTTACACCCCATAAATAGGTGTCATCATAAGGATGAGAACCCCAAGGAGAAATTAACTGTGTGTTTGGAAAAGCGTTTTTATAAACCGCTAAATGTTGCGCTTTTAATTGTGCTGATGTTAAATCTGTTCCGCCAATCTCGTATAAATGTTGTTCGCCCCAGTTCCCATAAGATCTAATATCTATAAAGGCAATATCTGGGTTACCATTATATCTGGCGCCCAAGGCTTTAATAAATTGATGAAGTTTTGCTAAAAAAATAGGATCGGTCCATACAGGAATAACTTGCTTAATTGTTTTACCAGTTTCCCAATAGGTAGCATCAATAATTCTTGATTTTGCTTTAGCATCAAAAACCCATTTTGGAGTTACATATTTACCTCTATCTGGTGTATTAATAGATCTATTAGTATTTGTACACATAACCCCAAATGCAAACTTTTTCCCGAACTTTTTACATTCTGCAATTTGACTATCAATTAAATACCAATTGATTTTTCCCTCGGTAGGCTGTAAATCTGACCAATCTAAACGAACGTATTTTGTGGTGTAAACATTTGAATACTGTTCTTCTAAAGTATAATATTTTATAAAGCCTTTGCCAGGGTTTAGAAGTAGCGTATAGCTTTCTTGAGGATTAAAACTTACTATTTGGTTTAATGTATCAGTTAAAGTAGAATTTGATAATGTACTATTTTGAGTTTTGCTAAAAGAATTAGGTTCTAAAATATCTTTTTCTTGAAACGATAAAACTAAAATAGCTAATGATATAATACTAATGAAAGCGAAAACTTGCTTCATTACTTCTAAAATTTGAATAGACAATTGCCCGAACATTTTTATAAAGAAGTATTTAAAAAGGTTTACCTTATGTATCATTTAGTTAAAATCATATTGTTTAAGCGTATCGATTATCTATCTATAAATAAAAAACTAGTTATTTCTACATTTAATAGAGGGAAGAATAATAGTCCATCCGGAGCTGTTATTAGGTTTATTTGCAAACTTAACTGATGGATTTATAGTAAATTGATTATTAAACAAACCAATAGCTAATTTATAATTTCCTTCTACAAAATCATCAAATAAAATTTGACAATTTTGAGTATTCAATTGATCAGAGCCCCATGCTTTGGGATTTATGGTATTTAAAAATATTTTTTGTACTACTTGGTCATTACTATTCAATAGTGCTATGGCTAAATTAGCATTATTGTATATATTGGTTACTCCTTTATTTAAAATAGATAATTGAAAATTAAATTGTTGACCTTTAATAATTTGTATTGGTGTTTTTATGTTCTTAATTACAAAATGATAACCTACTCGGTTCGCAATTTGGATGTATAAGTCACTATTTTCTTCATACATTAATTCATCAAATTGAATATAACTAGGCTTGCCTATCTCAATAAAATTCAACAAATTTTCTGGTTTCCAAAAACCTTCTTTTTTAAGCCACTCATAACCTGCGGTATATTCAAAAACACTTGGCGATTTGCCATCAGCAATAACTAACTCGTGGCCATTAGAAAATTTAAAGATACCATCTCTTCTCATACCTATTTTATTATTTACAGCCCATAAGTAAGTATCATTATATAAATAGTCGCCCCAAGGAATTATCAATTGAGTTTTAGGAAAAGCATTTTTATAAACTTCTATATGTTGTGTTTTTAGTTGTTCTGAAGTTATTTCAATTCCTCCTATCTCGCTTAAGTGTTGCTCTCCCCAGTTTCCATAAGATCTTATATCGATGAATGCAATATCTGTATTGCCGTTATATCTAGAACCTAACTCCTTTATAAATTTATGTAGTCTTGATAAAAAAACAGCATCGGTCCATACTGGAATTACTTGCTTGATAGTTCTTCCTGTTTCCCAATAAGTTGCGCTTATTAATCTAGATTGCGCTCCATTATCAAAAATCCATTTTGGGGTAACATATTTGCCATTATCAGGAGTATTGGTAGACCTATTAGTATTTGCACACATTACACCAAACGCAAACTTTTTACCTTCAATTTTACATTCTGCTATTTTACTATCGATTAAATTCCAGTTATATGCATTTGAATCTGGCTGAATATCCGACCAATCAAACCTAAAATACTTAGTGGAACTTAAACTTGTATAAATATGCTGTTCTGAATTATAATATTTTACAAATCCCTTATTAGGATTGAGTAATAATTCTAAATTTTCTGGAATGTAAATACTTAACGTTTGATTTATGGTATCTATTCTACTATACTTTGTGATTGTATCTTTGGCTGGTAAATTGTAAGGATTAATTTCTGTTAATTTCTTCTTACAAGAAATTAAAAAAACTAGAAAAAACGCAATAGAACATTTAACAAAAAATTGTTTCATAGTTTAAATGCTTTTTAGTTTTCTATCTACGTTCTTTTAAAGAAAACAACTAATTATAGCTGCATTTAAGAACAATTGTATTTAGAACCGATGAAGCAATTTAACTATATCATTAACAATTAATTATGACTAATATCACATTATAAATGATTAAAATCAGATAACAAAATATTAACGTTTTGCTTATTTATATTTTGCAGCTTGAAACTTTTTATCTCTAATTCATAGTTTTGCACAAGAATTTGATTAGTTAGTAAATTTTCTATCTTTTTAGCTAAATCATCTACATTACCATTTAGAAAAGAAAAATTTTCTTTGTCAAAACAATATTCTAATAAACCTTCGCAATTAGAAACCAAAACTGGCAGATTAAAAGCATAAGAAGTCATAATTACACCACTTTGTGTAGCATCGGTATAAGGTAAAACACAAAATTGCGCATCACTCATGATTGCATAAAGCTGGTCTAAATCTATAAATTGGTTCAAAATAATAATGTTAGCATGGCTATTTTTTGATAGAAAATCTGGTTGATAATCATCGGTAGATTTACCAGCTATAAAAAACTGCGTATTTGGAAACTTGCTAATTAGGCTAGCTGCAGCGTCATAAAACAATTGCACACCCTTGTATGGAGATATTCGCCCAAAAAACACTACTTTATTCATTTTTTTTCCAATAGTTTGATGTGGCTTCACATTAACACTAGTGTAAATAGGTAAAGAAAATGTAAATAGTTTAGACGCATACTTAGGATAATAATTCTTAAATAGATTAGCAGCAAACTTAGAATAGGTTATAAACCCTTTAATATAAGGAAAATAAAAGTTATTGATTTTAGCCGTACGTCCTCGTTCTTCGCCAGTATGTGGAACAGGATCATGCATGATGTAATACAAACTTTTATTTCTAAACCTGATAAGAAAATACCAATCGGCAAGACTTAAAGATTCTATCACATTAAAATCGGCGAAAGCCAAATTTTTATTTTCTTTTAATAATTTATGCCAGCTTAAAGCATTGTGCAAACTAGTTTCTTTATGCTGCTCAAATTTGCAAAACACATTTGCACCTTTAAAATAGGGGTAAAAACGTTCTCTATTCTCGCAATGTAGAACGTCTTCAATTTTTAAAGTTCTGTTTAAATATTTTGCGGCATCGGTTTGATTTATACCTAAATAACTAGCTGTTTGAGGAGCAATAATTAGTATAACATTTAAATTAACCTGATGCTTAAACTCGTTAATAAATTCTACTGCTACGTCTAAAAACCAAGGGCGGGTGATGTAATTAACGGTTAGCATCATTTATGAATCTGTTTTTGTAACTAATTTTTGTTTAATAAATGACAGTATCTGTTTATCTGTTAAAACAAAAACACCTATCACCACACTCCAAAAAACAGAGAATAATAAATATTGGTTAACATAAACAGATAGCTGAGTATAAGTTAGCCACGCTAAAACCATTAAAAGATAAGACCAAAACACATGCGTTACTGATGATATTTTATACTTAATCATAATACTATCTTGTAAAAGATGAAAAACTACAAACGAGGCCAATATAGAAAGGTTAATGATAGAAAGTGACTTAAAATACATTAAGCCAAAAAACGCCAATAAAAAGTTAACCATAAAGCTAATTACATTAAACCACATATCGGTTTTTTCTAGCTTTAAAACAATCAAAACATTAGCCTGCAATAATGCGGTTGGAAAAACTAACATGGTTAAAAACATTTCTTGCGTATAGAATCCGGCTTCACTAAGGCTATCTTTAAACGCCAAGTTAATTAATAAACTTGCAAAAGAATACATAAAAGAGAATGCCATAAAGCCAAATAATAAGTAAGTCTTATAAAAAAGCTTGTACATTTTCTTAAATTCTTCTAAACCTTTTTCATTGTATGTTTTAAGTAGCTCGGGAAAAACTGAGGCTGATAAAATAACTGGAATAACTTGGGCCAAAGAGAAAAATTTATAACCAATTTCGTAAAGAGTTACATCTGTAACACTTAAAAATTTAGAAATTAATACGCTGCCAATTCGCCAATAAATAACGGCAACACTACCTACAATGATAAAAGGCCAATTTGCAATCACTAACTTTTTAAAATCGAAATAGCTTATTTTTAATCTAATGATAGATTGTATACTTGCTAATTTTGATGTGGATATTTTTAGAAACAAGTTTAAAGTTATGATTCTTAGAATAACTAAAATTACAGTCATTTCTATAACCGTATAAGGATAAATATAAATAACCAAACCTAGCAAAAGCTTAGCCACAGCTTCTATAATTAAAACAATAAAAGTTTTATTTTGCTCGAACTGGGCGATGTTTAGATGCTTTACACCATAAATAATATTATCAAAAACGATGTTAACGCCAATTAAAATCCCTAAAATACGAATGGTGTTATCATCATATAACAAATAAATAAACCCTAAGTAAAAGGCATAAAAAAACAGCCCCGCAAGTATCTGGATTTTGAGAAATTTGTTTAAGAAAAAGCCTAGATCTTTTTCTTCATTTAACTGCCTTATAAACCATTGTCCTAACCCTAAAGCAGAGAAAGATGCTACCGCTTGATACAATGAATTTGCAATGAGATAATTTGAATAATCTTGTAAAGGAAGTTTATTAACAATAATTACAAAAAATACGCTTAGAAAGAGATTTTGAAGAATATTAGAAGCTAAGCCCCAAGCACTATTTTGTAAAAAACTTTTTTTGTTTGTCATTGCTAATCAGCTATTTTTTCTTCAATAATTATCATTCCTTTATCATACCAAGCAACGTAGCTGTATAACAAACCTATTATGGTGGCAATTAAAATGGTTATTCGTGTATCTGTAAAAGAGTATACCGAGTAAAAGCCTAAAAACCAGCTTAACAAAGCTGATATTAAAAAAATAATATTGAAATCTTTTACCTTAAAAAGAAATACTTGGATGCCTTTTACAATAGCAACAATTATAAATAAAAAAATACCTAGAAAGCCAAAAATACCTAGCTCGGTTAAAAATTTAAGATACCCACTTTCAGGATGATCGAAAAATACCTTTTCGCCGTTAACTAACCAAAACTGATCTGGAGCATGCACCTCTACATATTTGGCGTAATTATCTATTCCTATCCCCAAATATGGGTGTTTAAAAAATATCTTATACGCCTCTTGCCAAATGGCGTTACGAATCTGATAAGATTCTTGCAAAGATTCTCCTCTGCTAAATACAATGAGGTATTCGCTAAAGCTTATTACTATCGCCGCTACTAAAAATATTCCAATAACACCTAAGAATTTAACTTTGATGTCACTAAATAAAACAATAAAACATACCCCTAATATTAAACCAAGTAATGCTGCTCTGCCGCCTGTTAAAAACAATGCAATAACAGTTCCTGCAAACATTAGATAATTTATTTTAGATAAATTTTTACCTCCAGGAACGCTAATTAAAACAATAAAACTAAATGCAGATAAATACTGAGCATGTTTTTGCGGATCTTGAAAAATACCTGGATACCTGATGCCCTCAAAAGAAATATTAGGATTATCTAATAGAGTTAAAGAAAAATCTACACCTAATAAAAGTTGTAAAAATAAGAATGCAAAAGAAACTACTAAGGTAAATCTTAAGCCTTTTACAATTCTAAATATAAACTGAGGGTTTTTACTGCACTCTGTAATTAATATCTGAAGATAAATAACAATAGGCAAAAACTTAATAATACCAATAAGCGAGTTTCCAATAAACTCAGAGTTGAGTGCACTTAAAAAAATACAAGTAACAAAATAAAATGTGACGTATATTTTAGAATTACTAAAAAGAGGGATATCGTTTCTTAACGAATAAATAAAATACACATAAGTTATAAATTGGAAAACTGTGTAGTTAGAATCGGGAGAGAAAACCAATGGATAAAAGTAAACTACAAAAAGCAAATAATCTTTTGCAGGCTGCTTACTACTCAGCATGGTGTACAAGAAGAGTGCTGCCGTTATTAAGGGTAATAAAATGAGTATAACAGCTTTCATTTGCGTTTAAAAAGCATTAAAATCTTTTACTAAACTCTCTTAATTTTTGCCTAAACGTAAGTTTATACTTAGGCATATTTTTAGGATAATATTCTTTTCTAAACTGACTGATTCCATCCAAAGGTTTTGCAAAGTTGATCACAATTTTAATTTGATTAAACTGAGCACTTTTTTGTAGATAGGTTAAAAATTTAAGATGCGATTTTGTTGTATATAAACTTCTTACCACAAATAATATGATAGTACTAAATTTAGAAAGTATAATAGCATCGGTAACTAACCTAACTGGTGGTGTGTAAATGATTACATCATCAAACTGTTGTTTTAACCAATTAATTAATAGTTCAAGCTCTATTTTTTCTATAAATTCTGACGAGATCATTTCCTTACTCTCGCCGCTAGTAATCACTTTTAAATTAAAGTGCTTGTCAGAATTCTTAATTATTTGTTCTTGAGTTGCCCTTCCTTCTAAATAATCTATCAAACCATTATTTTGTTCTTGCAACCCAAAAAGGTTAGCGAATTTATTTTTTCTAAAATCGAGATCAATTAGCACCACTTTGCGTCCAGAGGCAGCTAAACTTAATCCTAAATTTGAACTTATAAATGCTTTGCCCTCGTTTGCGATGCTAGAAGTAACAAGGGTAACTCTCCCATTTTTATTATTTGAGTGTGCGGCAGTTAACTGCGTTCTTAAAAATCTAAATTGTTCTACCGCATGGAGCTGAAGAGGATCAAAAATAATCAGGTTATTTTTACTTAAAACCTCTCTTACATCGGCAATAACTGGAATATCGGTTTCATTCTTGATGCTACTAACACCTCTTATCTTATCGTTAAATAATCTTCGGGCAACTAGCAAAACCACAGGTAATCCAAATCCGGCAATCATAGCAAATGCAAGAATCAATAATTTATTTGGCCATTTAATTGGACCTGCATATGCAGCATCAATAATCCTAGCATCGGCTAGAGTAGATGCATAACTTAAAGAAATCTCTTCTTTCTTTTTTAAGAGGTATAAAAATAAATCCTGCTTTACAGTTTGCTGTCTTAAAATATCTACTAATTGTCTCTCTTCTTTTGGAATTTGGCTGATGTTAGACTTTAGCTCTGTATTAAATGATTCTAATTTAGATTTAGAATTTTGCAAAGACAGCTTTACATTACCAATATTAATTTTTATAGCCTGTTTAAGCTCGTTAATTTGTCTGTTTAGAGGCTCAAATATTGGGTTTTGTGCTGGTGTTGTAGATAATAATCTAGATTTCTCTAATTCTAATTGACGTAATTTATCAACCATACTCACCAAGCCTGGGTCGTCTATTCCCAAGGTAGATGGAGCCTCTTTATTATTTGCCTCAGAATTGATGTAATCTAAAATACCTTCAACTACGTTAAGAGAAACGTTAACATCATTTAAATTATAATTATTTGCTTGAGCCTTTTCTAACGCAATTCTAGATTCAAGAGATATATCAGTAATTCCACGTTTGCTTTTAAACTCCTCTGATAAGCCATCCACATCACTTAACTCTTTGGTAATTGAGATTAAGGTGCTATCAATGTAGTTCATAGTGGTTTTAGTAAGCCTATTCTTCTCTGCAAAGCTTGCTACATTGTAAATAGAGATTAAATGATTCAAAATGTCTTTACCTCTTACCCTAACCGCATCTGTTAAGGTTAAACTAATGGTAGGAGATTTTTTATTTAAGACAGCAATTTCTATCCCATTTTGATAATTATTAACGGTAGCCTCGAAATCTTTAAAAGCTAGAATAATAGATTTATCGTAATAGTCTTTCACAAAATCTGTTTTAGTAACTGTAAAATCGCCTAAAACATTAGAAACTGGTTGATCAAATAAATACTCTACAGGTTTTTTTCCTTCTAAAGTTATAAAGTAGGTGCTTGTATTTTTGATATAAAGAATTACCTGCTGACCATCTATCTTTTCGCCATATCTAGAAAAAGTAATTTTAACCGGACTTTCGCCATATAAATTTGTTTTTCCAATTTTTTTATTTGATAAATAATCTACCCAAAGCTGTAAATCATCAACAAGTTTAACCATGAGCTGGCGAGATTTTAAAACCTCAACTTCGTTATCTACAACTCTACTTTGCGAAACAATATTTAATTCTTGCAGGGCAATACCACTTCTACCATTACTATTATTAGGATTATCTTCCTTAATAAGTAATGAAGCTTTGATCTCGTAAGTAGGTTTTGTGATTTTTAAATAAACAACTGCTAAAGAAAGACAAATACCCACACAAATTATAAATAGCGGCCAATGGTAGAGATACCTTTTAAGTATCTCTCCAGGCTTAAAAGATTCGTCTTGACTAAACGACCTTACAATTGGATAACTGTTTTTCTCCTCAAACATCATTTATCTTACCACAGTTGAAAGACCAATAACTATAACAGATAGTGCCGCAACTAATAAAGTTGCATTTCTATAACCAATATCGTAAGGTGCATATTTAGTTTTATCTGGCTGTACATAAATTACATCATTAGATTTTAAATAATAATAATCTGATGTAAATAAAGCTTTAGAAGTTAAATCAACTGGTATGTAGATACGCTCTCCATTTTGCTCTCTTACCAGCAATATCTCCTTACGTTTAGCGGTTATAGATAAGTCACCTGCTAAAGCCAAAGCTTCTAAAATGGTAATTCGCTCATTTTTGATAGGAAAAACATCAGGTCTATTCACGTCACCAAAAACAGAAATCTTGAAATTTATAATTCTTGCATTTACAGCAGGATTTGATAAATATACTTTTAATTTTTCTTCAAGTACCTTTCTAAGCTCAGCCGTGGTTAAACCCAAAACTTTAATTACTCCTAGTTTTGGAAACTGAATTTCACCATTAGAATCAACTAGATATCCTTCAAATGGATTAATCGGATTACTAGATGTTACATCTTCATTATTACTGTTTACTCTAGTTAACTTGTTATTAAAAGGCGCAACGGCGTCTGCTGGACTAGTACTAGTAATATAAATTCCTAAAACATCATCTTTTTGTATGGTAATGGGCGTAAAATTATCAATACGTTCTTTAGCTTGGTTGGTGAGTTTAAGATTCTGAAAATATGGTATAGTTTTATATCTGCTTTTGCAAGACGTAACTATTATACAAATAGATAGTAAAAGGAGTAGCTTAATTCTCAAAACTAAAATATTATTGAAATAATGATAAATATAAAGTTTTTTGTTCTTATTGAAACAAAATTCTCGACATTAGAAACATTATTTAAAGTTAAAATTACACCAATACATTCACGATGAATAAGTTATTTTTAAACATTCTAACCTTATGAACATCATTATCACGGCTCCATCTTTAGATCCAAAAATTAACGTAAGTGGCATTTCCGCTGTTGTTCAGTTTATTATCCATAAAAATAAGGCTCATAATTTTATCCATTTTAAGATTGGCAAGACCGATGAAGAGCAAGGTGGAATTAATAGAATTTTAACCATTTTAGGGAGTTATATGAAGTGGGTAAATCTTTTAAGTAAAACTAAAAATAAATTAGTTCACTATAATTTTCCATTAGATACCAAAGCCATACTAAGGGATTGTCCTTTAATTTTATTAACAAAACTCTTAGGTACAAAAATGATAATTCACGTACATGGCGGTGCTTTTATACAAAAAGATAATATTCCTACATGGGCTAAATGGTTTTTAAAAATTACGCTAAGAGGCAAAAACCCAAAATTAGTTCTAGGTGAAACGGAAAAGGAAAACTTAATCAGTAAATTTAATTGCGAAAATGTGCATGTTCTCCCTAATAGTATTGATTTAGATGATGCATCATTATTCTCTAGAACCGCATTAACAAATAAAAAACTTAATTTTTTATTCTTGGGTAGAATAAGCAAGCCAAAAGGATTAGAATATATCTATCTAGCTTTTAAATTATTAAAAGAAAATTACAACCTAAATTTTAGATTTTATATGGCCGGTAAAGGGGAAAATGAACAAGAATATGTAAACAAGTTTACCAAGTTATTAGGCCCCGACTTTATTTTTAAAGGTGTTGTATTTGGTGAAGAAAAAACCTCCATTTTAAAAGAAACTAACGTTTTCTTATTACCATCTTTTTACGAAGGCTTACCAATTTCTTTGTTAGAAGCAATGGCTTATGAACAAGTACCTATTTGCACTAATGTAGGCTCAATTAAATATGTTTTAGCGGACCATGAAAACGGATATTTTGTTAAAGTAAAATCTGAGAATGATATTGTTGAAAAAATATTAATGTTACACAATGATATGGCTCAAATTAACATATTAGGCTCAAAAGCTAAAGAAACTGTTTTTGCTAAATACAATCCAGAAGTATATATTGAGCGCTTAAATGGCTATTACAACTATGAATAAAATCTTAAACTTTCATTTAGTAGACAATATCAACTGGTTTGACCATACCATTGCCAAAATAAAAAAGCAATATCAAATGGTTGATATTGATACTTTGATAGCCTATTACAACAGAGAAATTACTTTAACAAACGCTTGCCATATTACAGTTGATGATGGCGACCAAACCTTTTACAATATCATTTATCCTATCTTAAAAAAACATCAAGTACCTGCCTCGTTATACGTATCGCCAAAAGTATTTAAAGAAAAGGTAAATTACTGGTTTCAAGAGGTTGAGGGTTACCATACAGATGTACTAAAAAAAATAATTGCCAACCAAACCAAAGTTGCCATTGAAAGTTTAGCAAATTATGATGTTTTTACCATTCTAAAATCTTTTAAAATTGATGAAATTCATCAATTTTTGGCTTTGTACCGAGCAGAAACAAAAACTCCTTTAAAGCCGTACCAAAACATGACTATTGAGCAACTTAAAGAAGTTGAGGCTAGTGGATTGATCACAATTGGTGCGCATACTATGAATCATCCTATCTTAATGAACGAAAATGATGCATCTAGCGCCTATGAAATTAACAATTCTGTTAAAGAGTTGAATGAAATTTTAGGTCATCAAATAAAATGCTTTTCATACCCTAACGGTATTTACAAATACGATTTTGACGAAAGAGAACAAAATTTATTAATAAAGAATGATATTAAAATTTGCTTCTCTACCATTGCTAAAAATTTTAGTGTGGAAAATAATACCATGAGAGTACCAAGAATAGGTGTTTCTAACAATGAGAAAATGCTATTTTTGGATATTAAATTGTTTTTGGGCTCTTTTTGGGATCAACTAAAAAAGTTAAAATCAACTGGGGAATACAAACAAAGAAAACAACTTCAATTACTTTTTAATGGACAATAATAATTTAAGCATAGCAAGTTTGGGTTACAATATCTTTGCCGCTAGCTTAGATAAGTTGCCCAAAAAACACCAAACCATAGTTCATACGCTAAATCAATACTCTTACTGCGTTGCAGAAAACGATAAAGATTTTAAAAACGCTCTTCAAACTGCCGATGTATTATTACCAGATGGTATTGCAATTGTTTATGCAGTAAAATTTGTAACCGGAAAAAAAATAAACAAAATAGCAGGTGCGGATATTCATGAATACTGTCTAAAAAAGCTAGAAAGAGAAGGAGGAAAATGTTTTTATTTGGGCGCATCTAATCATACTTTAGAAAAAATTAAATCCAAAATTGCTTTAGAATATCCAAATATTAAAGTAGAAACTTTTTCACCACCCTTTAAACCTCAATTTAGCGATGCTGAAAATGCGGAAATGATTGAGAAAGTTAATACTTTTAAGCCTGATGTGTTATTTGTAGGAATGACTGCTCCAAAACAAGAAAAATGGGTAACAGCTAACCATAAAAAGCTAGACGCTCAATTAATATGTTCTATAGGTGCTGTATTTGATTTTTATGCAGGTACGGTAGAGAGGCCGAGTAGTATTTGGATTAATTTAGGTTTAGAATGGCTGGGAAGACTTGTAAAAGAGCCAAAAAGAATGTGGAAAAGATATTTATATTACGGTCCTGTTTTTTTTGCACATATTTTAAAACAAAGAAATAATAATTAAATGAACAGCAGATACGATAATTTCTTTAGGATATTTTTTGCGTTTACAGACTTGGGGTTTCTGTCCGTTTTACACTTGGTGCTTTTGCTAAATTATAACTTTAGTTCAGAGTCTGCAAATATCAGTCATGTTGTATTTTTTATCGTTAATAATATTTTTTGGCTAGTAAGTTCTTATTTAACGGAGGTTTACATAAACGATAGAATATTAAATTTTAAAAAGTTTGCCAGAAGAACAGCCAGAGGTTTTTTAATTTATCTCGTTTTACTATTAATCTATTTATACTTTACAAGATTTAGATTTAACAGAGAATACCTAATTGTTAGTTTTTCTGTTTTTGCCTTTTTTCTAGTAATTAGCAGGTATTTGTTTTTACAAATATCATCTTATATTGGACGCAAAAAAAGATCTTTAAACAAAACAATTATTTTAGGGAACAACCCTTTTGCACAAAAATTAGCTCTAAAGCTTAAAACAGTAAATAGAACAGTAGAAATTTTAGGCAGCTTTGCCGAAAAACCTAGACCAGAAAACAACCAAGATTTCCCTTATTTAGGTAAAGTAGAAGATTGCATCAAGTTTGCTGTAAAAAATAATGTAACAGAAATTTATTCTACACTTTCGCCAGAAATTTTTCCAGAAATTTATGACATAGCTCAATCGGCAGAAAACTTTTGCATGCGTTTTAGATTTGTTCCCGACATTCATTTTTTTGTAAATAAGAGTGTTTATTTTGACAATATAGACGAAATACCTGTTTTATCACTACGGTCTGAACCATTAGAAGACTTTGGTGTACAAACAAAAAAACGCTTTTTTGATATCGTTTTTAGTTTAACAGTAACGGTTTTATTATTAAGCTGGTTAGTGCCAATAATTGCTATTTTAATTAAATTAGACTCTAAAGGCCCAGTTTTCTTTTTACAAGACCGTTCTGGTAAAAACAACGAACCTTTTAAATGTATCAAATTTAGAAGCTTAGCAGTAAATAAAGAGTCGGACTCTAAGCAAGTGACTAAAGGAGATACCAGAATTACCAAACTAGGTCGTTTTTTAAGAAAATCTAGTATAGACGAGTTGCCACAGTTTTTTAATGTTTTAAAAGGCGACATGTCTGTTGTAGGGCCTCGTCCGCATATGTTAAAACATACCGAAGAATATTCTTCAATCATCATGAAATACATGATTAGGCATTATCAAAAACCAGGTGTAACTGGTTATGCTCAAGTAAATGGATTTAGAGGAGAAATTAAAACCGAAGAGCAATTGATTAAAAGAATTGAATATGATGTTTGGTATATAGAAAATTGGAGCATTTGGCTAGATTTAAAAATCATCATTAAAACAGTTGTTGTTACTATTAAAGGACAAGAAAACGCTTTTTAAAGCATTTAATTCATCATTTAAGTGCGTTTTTACACTCCTGCCCGAAAAACAGGAGAGGATTTGTCATTTCTCCGAAGTAGTGTCCTTTGGACAATCTTTAACGCATCCCGTAAAGCGCTTTATTTTATATTTAACTTTTTCAACTCGCTTTTTTATTTATATATTCTACTATCTAAACAGTGGTATAATTTATCGATATAAATAAATTTTAATATTCAATAAGCTGCAATAGGGATTGGTGCTGAAATCCTTTTTGTGAGCATCGGAATATTTGTGTGGGGAAACAAAAAGATTGGAGAGAAAGCCCGGTGCTCTTTTTGGAGCAATTGCCATTTATGCTAAAAGCAAAATTCATAAAGCTAAAAGCTTTTATACTAATACCTTTCTAATCTCTTATTATTAATCTGAAAACAAAAAAGGCTGCTTCATTTCTGAAACAGCCTTTTCAAACACAATTAAAAATTATCTTATTTGATATCTACTAAAATACCTGCAAAAATCATGCGACCTAATTGTGGACCACCCCAAATTTGCGTGTTATAAGAGTCGGTTAAATTTGTACCACCAATTTGAATGGTAGAATTTTGTTTTACAAACTTATAGCTTAAAGATGCGTCTAGCGTTCCAATGTTATTTACGGGTCCGTTATCAAAAGGGAACTCGTAAAAGAAACGTTCTTGCCATCTGTAATTAACACTATAGTTAATTTTCTTTTTCAACTCGCCATCTATACCTAAGTTAAATTTATTTTCGGGCGTGTTGTAGAAAGCTAAGAAACCAGCTGGTACATCACCAATTTTGTTATAACTGTAGTTACCACTAAAGTTTAATTCCTTTTTAAAGTTATAATTTAAACCTGCGCTTAAACCTTGAGTTGTTACTTCTTGAGTATTATTAAACCAAACTTGAATAATTCTGGTTGGACTTGTTGGGTCACTTAAGCGGTTTCTTAACTGAGTATCTGGACCTGGCGCTGCACCTACTGCTACAGCTAATTGCCCTACAGAAGGACGAGAGCCATCTGTATTTCCCACAAAAGGTTGTGCTCCAATAAAATTATTATACTTGCTATTGTAGTAAGCAACATCAAAGAATAACTTATCCATTAAAATAGTTTTGTAACCTACTTCAAAAGTATTTACTTGTTCTAAATCCAATTTATTAGCATTGTAGTTAAAGGCTGTTGAACCACCTGCAACGGCACCAATGTTAACCGCTGGATTACCCTGAGTTAATAAAGATGTTGAGTAACCTTGGAAGCCATTTCTTACGTTTCCTAGTAATAAAGCGCTACCAATATCTAATCTAATAAACTGATCTATTTGAGTAGGGCTTCTAAAGGCTGTACCGTAACTAGCTCTAAAGTTATTCTCTCTCTTTTCGCCAAAAGTATAAACTGCAGATGCTCTTGGAGAGAATTTAGAATCAAAGTTTTTGAAATTATCTAAACGACCAGCAACTTGAATTTTTAAAGCTTCTTTAAAGAATGTTTTAGCTGCTTGGCCATAAAAACCATATTCGTGGTTATCAATTCTTTCGCCACCTGGTGTGTCTTCAAACACAGCACCTTGAGAAGCTAAACCAAACTTTCTGTAAGCACCACCCACAATTAAATCTACTGGTTTAAATTTAAAATTATACTGTCCGCTCACATCTGTCATGATAGAGTTTACAGGTAAACGAGATCCAGCGGGCTGATTTAAATTGATATTAAAATTTCTTAAAGCGTTAAAACTCGGACTACCTTCTCTAGGCCATGTTGCATTTGCTGCGGCATAAGCTTGTACTGGTGTTAAGCCTTGTTGCAAAGCACCTCCATAGGTCGTAAAAAATTGTTGAGTATGGCTAGTGTAAGGTTGACCAGTAGTTGGATTAATTGGTAAAGCTGGTAAACCTGCTGCTACAGGATTTAAAGTTGCCATTCTAGCACCTAAAAAGCTTAAATCGTAAGATTCGTTACCATTATCTTCTGTTCTATAACCACGTAAAAACCAATTATCACTTTTCAATTCTGCCTTAAATTGGTCTACATATAAGTTTTTTAAACGGTATCTACTTGTTGATTGATAAGTAGTTGTACCACCAGCTCTTTTATAATCTAAAGTAGCTTTTAATTTATCGGTAACTAAAAATGAAATACTTGGATTAATACGGTAAGCTGTAGTTTTGTTATCATCAGCAATTAAACCTGCTTCGGACCAACCTGGTGTATAAATCACTTCGTTTGGAATAATACTAGCGCCCGCTTGTGCGCTACTAACTTCTCCATAGATATTTAAAGCATCATAACCAAAACCAGAACCCGCCTGATAGTTTTTTGCAGAAGTAATACGTTTTGGAGTAAAATTATTTGCCATCCAATCATCAGCTGTAAAATAAGAACCGTTGATTTTAAAAGCGACCTTTTCTCCTATTTTTGTAGCATATCTTAATTGTCCATCAAATAAACTTCTGTTACCACCTTTTAATTTTACCGATAAACCTTCGGTGTAAAACGGATCTTTAGAATTTGTTAATATTACCCCATTAAAAGCATTAGCACCATAAAGTGCAGATGCAGGTCCGTGTATAATTTCTACGTTACTAATATCAAGCTCGGCAACACCTAACATATTACCTGCATTTAAATTTAAACTAGGTACTTGAATATCAGCGTAATCTGCTAATTGAATAATTCTTTCTGATTTTGGGCTATTAAAACCTCTGGTTGATACCGATGTTAAAAGCATAGAAGAACTATTGATATCTATACCTTGATATTTGCTCAAATTAGCATACAAATCTGTACCACCGCTGTTTAATAACTGCTTGCTACTTACCTTAGTTACCGTAACAGGAGCTTCTAAAATACGCTCCTCTACTCTAGAGGCAGATACAATTACTTCTCCAAAAGCTAACACTTTTTCTTCTAATTTGATGTTTAGTGTAGTACTTGGAGCACTTAACGAGATTTTTTGCGATTCGAAACCTAAGAAAGAGATTTCCAAAACTAATGGTGTACTACCAAAATTTAAATTTAAACCAAACTCCCCTTTTACATTGGTTGTGGTGCCTACAAATTTTCCTTGTAAAACAACACTAGCACCAATAATTGGTTCGCCATCTTTTGTGGTGACTTTACCTTTTACATTTTGCGCAAATGATTGAAAGGCAAAAGACACAAGGCATAGCAATAGCATACCTAATCGTATTAATTTTGTCATTTAGAAATGTGTTTTAGTTATTAATTGGTTTACTATGTTTGCATAGTATTTTTAAAGTTATATTAAATAATTTGAATAGCAAAAAAGATTATCAATTTGATGAAAATATATTCGTTTAACGCTAGCTTTTTATTTAATTTATCATTTTTATTAATATTTTTTCTCTAAAAGAAATTTAACTTGCTTTATTATTGATGATAATATTTAATTAAATTGCACTTTTTAAAAAGTTAAATATGAATAATACTAAACTATACCCACTAAAATTTAATACAATTTTTAAGGATAAAATTTGGGGCGGCAATAAAATTAAAACAGTATTGGACAAAGATTTCTCGCCCTTATCTAATTGCGGAGAAACTTGGGAAATTTCTGGGGTAAAATCTGATGTGTCTGTAATAGCAAACGGGCCACTTCATGGAATTTCATTAGCTCAATTACTAGATGATGAAAAAGCTAATTTGGTAGGTGAAAAAGTTTATCAGCGTTTTGGAAATGAATTTCCATTATTAGTTAAATTTATTGATGCCAATGATGATTTATCTATACAAGTTCACCCTGATGATGAGCTAGCGAAAAAACGCCATAATTCTTTTGGAAAAACAGAAATGTGGTACGTTATACAGGCAGATAAAGGAGCTTCTTTAATATCCGGATTTAACCAAGCTGTTGATGAAAATAAATACTTAGAAAAATTTAACTCCGGTAAATTATCCGAAATATTAAATAAAGAGGAAGTTAAAAAAGATGATGTTTTCTTTTTGCCTGCCGGCAGGGTGCATACCATTGGTAAAGGATTATTAATAGCAGAGATTCAACAAACATCAGATATTACTTATAGAATCTACGATTTTGACCGTGTAGACGATAAAGGGAATAAAAGAGATTTACATGTAGAGGAGGCGCTTGCTGCAATAGATTATCAGTTTTATGATAACTATAAAACTCAGTATCAACCTCAAAAAAATGAAGTAGTTGAATTAGTGACTTGTCAATATTTTACAACCAATATTTTAGATTTCACAATAAACACCACTAAGGATTACACAAACCTAGATAGTTTTGTTATTCATGTTTGTTTAGAAGGATCATACATTTTAAAATACGGAATAGAAGAATTACCAGTGAATATGGGCGATTGCATTTTATTACCAGCAACTACTCATAAAGTAGAATTAGTAACCAATACTGGTTTTAAAATTTTAGAAAGCTATATAGACTAACTTATTTTTGGATTACTTTTTGTAATTAAACTATTATGCTTAATTACATAGATGCAATTCTGTTAATTCTATTCTTTTTAATTATTTATCAGAATTATAGAATAGGCTTTTTGGAAAGTTTATTAGGTATTTTAATATTAGCTGTTAGTTTACTAGCAGCTTTTTATTTTTATTCCTATTTAGCTACAATTATTAACAATAATGTAGTTAAAATGGAAGAGCGCATATTGTACCCGCTATCTTTCTTTTTGATTTTCGTTACTTTTCAATTGTTGTTTAATTACATTATGATAAAAACAGTAAATCATACTTTATGTAAAAATCAAATAACAGGTATAATCCCAGGCTTAATTAAAGGATACTTTATAACTGTACTCTTTTCTTTTTTATTTCTAAATATTCCAATTGAACCAAACCTTACTCAACATGCACAAGAAAGCTACTTTGCAAATTATTTAACCAAATCTATTGAGTTTTTAGACCATAAAATTGCATCAGATTATAGCGAAGAATTTAAGCAGCAAATTAGTAATTTAAATATAGAGCCCGAAACCAATGAAACTGTTTATTTAAATTTCAAAGTTACTGATGCAGTCCCAAATGAAGAATTTGAAAACCATCTATTGGTTTTAGTGAATAAAGAACGTAGAAACACAGGCTTAAAGCCTTTGGCAAGAGATATAGCACTTAAAAAAGTAGCAAGAGCACATGCTAACGATATGCTTAAAAAAGGTTACTTTTCGCACATCAGTTTAAACTATAAAACTCCATTTGATAGGATAAAAGAAGCTGGAATAAACTATAAAACCGCTGGCGAAAATTTAGCTTTCGCACAATCAGTAAAAATTGCCCACACAGGGTTAATGAACTCACCTGGTCATAAGGCTAATATATTAAATCCAAAATTTGGTAAAATAGGAATAGGAATTTTAGATGCTGGTATCCACGGCATCATGGTCACTCAAAATTTTAAAGATTAAATTATTTGTTTTCTATTCACTATTTTAGTTGCCAATAAACTTGATTAAAATTCAAGAATCTTTAAACCTTTTCAAAATTTTATCAATGAAAACAATCCTATCAATAGATGGCGGCGGTATAAAAGGAATTATACCAGGGATGGTTTTAGCAGAAATTGAAAATCGTTTAAAAATTAGAACTGCCAACCCAGATGCTTATTTAGCAAATTATTTTGATTTCTTTGCAGGCACTAGCACTGGAGGTATTTTAACATGTTTATTAACCTGCCCTTCAAAAACAGATCCATCAAAACCCAGGTTTTCGGCTAAAGAGGCACTTAACTTATATATAGAAAACGGAAGTAAAATATTTTCTTCAAAGGGATTAAAAAATATTTTAGCAAACATTGGCTGGGTAACAGAAAAATACGATGCTAAAGTTTTAGAAGATATTCTATTAACCTATTTTGAAGACGTAAAACTAAGTGAACTTATTAAACCTAGCATAATTACAGCTTATAATATAGAACTTAGAAAAGCACATTTTTTTAGACAACAAGTAGCTAAAATTAGAGGCGATAGTAGAGACTTTTATGTCCGAGATGTTTGTAGAGCCACTTCTGCTGCACCAACTTATTTTAGTGTAGCCGAGATTTACTCTCTAGCTGGGGTTAGATACCCATTATTAGACGGAGGTATTTTTGCAACCAATCCTTCTTTAAGTGCATTTGTGGAAATTAAAAGATCGCCAAAAGAGTTAATTCCAAAAGATGTATACATTCTTTCTTTAGGGACAGGGGTATCAAAAAAGTCTTATGACAGTGATCAATTAAGAGATACCAAAGCTTTATTTGTTGTTCCTGCACTACTAGATATGATGATGAGTGGCGCTACAGAAACTAGTCATTTTTATATGATGCAGATTTTCAATTTTTTGGGTATTCCTGATAATTATTTAAGATTAGAACCCGATAACTTACAAAGTGTAGAAGAAAATTTAGACGCCGCAAGCCCTAAAAACATTAAAAAATTAATGGCTTTAGCTGACAGAATGATTAGCAAAAAAAGCAAAGTTATAGACATAGTAGTAGATAATCTAATAAAACTTAAAGAATCCAACTAATTGATAATAAAAGATATATACGGCAATTTTTTAAAAGATTATTATGCCGGTAATCATCAAATACAAGTTTTACTTCATAACCACTACGGCCCTGCCGAAGATATGCCTGTAGAAATCTTTTTTAGAAAAGAAGAATACATGCCCGATATTGAAGTTTTTGCCCTCAACTTATGCAAAGGAAAAATTTTAGATATTGGAGCCGGCACTGGCGCACATTGTTTACTCTTACAAAAATTTGGCTACGATGCTACCGCATTAGAAATATCGCCCGGTGCATGTGAAGTGATGAAAATGCGTGGCGTTAATAAAGTCATCAATACAGATGTGATGACTTTTGAGACCGAAAAATTTGACACCTTATTATTAATGATGAACGGCATAGGTTTTTGCCAGTATGAAGATAATTTGACGCCCTTTTTAAATCATGCAAAAAAACTACTAAAACCTAACGGACAAATCATATTCGATTCTTCTGATGTAGCCTATTTATATGATGATGAACCGCCCGAAGAAGGCAGTTATTACGGCGAAGTAGATTACCAATACGAATACAACGGAAACAAAGGCGAATGGTTTTCGTGGCTTTACGCCGATGCTAAGCTCATGAACAAAGTGGCTAAAGAGTGTGGTTATAAAATGCAGGTGGTTTTTGAAGATGACGATGACCACTATTTGGGAATTCTTACCTTGATTTAGATTGAGAAAAGATTGTTAAATGGATATTTATGAAATCTTGATTCTTTTTTGATTTACAGTTAAAACTGCTCATTGCCGCAGAAGGCTAGTCACTTTTTTCCGCAAAAAGTAACCAAAAACTCTCCGCTGCGTTTGTTGCTACAAAGTTTCTGCAAGATGTTCTGTATTCAAATCGCAACAAACAATGCGGATTTACCGGTTAATATTTGTTTGTGCTTCTGCTGAGTTAATAAACTCATTATTGAGCCAAAAACTCCTGATACCAATACCCAGAATCTTTAATAATTCGCTGCTGGGTTTCAAAATTGATATAAATTAAACCAAATCGAGGATGGTAACCTTCTGCCCATTCAAAATTATCGGTTAAAGTCCAAACAAAATAGCCATCAACTTTTAAACCCTCCTTTTTTGCTCTTAAAACTTGCTTTAAATTATCTTGTATATATTGAGTTCTATCAACATCGTGAATATTTCCATTTTTCAAATCATCGGGAAAAGCAGCGCCATTTTCTGTAATCAATAGTCTTTTTATTTGTGGGTATTGATTAAACTGCTTAATCATTTGGTACATCGCCTCGGGATAAACTTCCCACTTCATTTCTGTAAGTTTTACATTTCTTTCCTCTGCTTTTACTAAACTAGCGCTTACATAAGGAATCAACCAAGAGTTTTTAATAATCTCTCTAGTATAATTTTGTATCCCAATAAAATCAAAATCGAAACTTAAATTGGTATCATCTTCTGGCTTATGGTATTTTTTCAGTCCTTTTATAACGGGTAAGTCAACATCGGGATAACCCAAACCCAATAATGGCTCTATAAATAATCTGTTTAACAAAACATTAACTCTTTCTACTGCTTTAAAATCTCTTGATATGTTTCTGTAAGGTTGCAAATAAGAACAAGAAAATGTAACTCCAATATTTGCTTCCGAAACCTCTTGACGTAAAACTTTTGCTCCAGCAGCAATAGACAAAGTAACGTGATGTATAGCGGGAAGGAAATTTTTAAGCCCACGTTTCCCCGGAGCGTGTAATCCTAAAAAATAGCCTGCACCTGTAAACACAACAGGTTCGTTCATTACCATCCAATTTTTAACCCTATCCCCAAAGTTTTTTGCGCAAACACTTACAAATTCTTCAAACCAAGAAATTACATTTCTATTGGTCCAGCCACCTTTTTGCTCTAAAGCGTGTGGCAAATCCCAGTGGTAAAGCGTAATCCAAGGCACAACTCCTTGCGCTAAACAATAGTTGATTAAATTGTTATAATAGGATATTCCGGCTTCATTAATCTCTCCCGTTCCATTAGGCAATATGCGTGACCACGAGATTGAAAATCTAAAATTTGGGATATTGAGTTGCTTAACTAAGTCAATATCGATTTGGTAACGATTGTAAAAGTCACAAGCAATATTTCCGTTTTGATTGTCTTTTATTTTTCCTTTGGTATTAGTAAAAACATCCCAAATAGATAATCCTTTGCCATCTTGCTGGTAGCCCCCTTCAATTTGATAGGCAGCGACAGAAACTCCCCACTCAAAAGTAGGCCCAAAATCTTTCTTATTTAAAGAAATAAAATCATCATGTTGTTCACTCATTAACAATAAGCCTAAAGCCGCAAATTACGTGGAATTACGCTTTTAGAAAAATATTAATGAGAAAACAAAGATTTCATCCTGTTTAAAAACAAAATTTCTTTGATTTTATTTAATACTGATTTTATAAATGATAGCATAATGTAAATCTTATTTTTAAAAATAGATTTCTAATTTTAACTTAATGTTTACTAATCAATAAGTTTTAACCTTTCGCTATTACACTAATAAATATGCTAAATAGTTAACAATTACTTAGATTTGCGTTAAATTTTGAATATGAAAAATCTATTAAATTTTAAGGAAATTCTTTCAGTTTCGATGATTTTATTTGCCATTATTGATATTATTGGGGCAATCCCGATTATTATTGAGCTTAGAAAAAAAGCAGGCGGACATATTCAATCAGAAAAAGCCACTTTAGTTTCTTTAGTGCTAATGGTTACCTTTCTGTTTTTAGGACAAGGATTACTAAATATTATTGGTTTAGACGTCTCTTCTTTTGCCATTGCTGGTTCAATTGTCATTTTTATTATTGCAATGGAAATGGTTTTAGGTGTAAACTTTTTTAAAGAAGAAATTCCTGCAGCGGTTTCTATTGTTCCTTTAGCTTTTCCTTTAATTGCAGGAGCTGGAACTATGACTACTTTACTATCGTTAAAAGCTGAATACGACACCATAAACATACTATTTGGGATTGTAATTAATTTAATTTTCGTTTATATCGTTTTAAAAAACTCTTTAAGAATAGAAAAACTTTTTGGACCTACAGGCTTACACATTTTAAGAAAGGCTTTTGGAATAATTTTACTAGCCATTGCTATTAAGATGTTTAAAAACAATACTGGGTTAGGATAGAAAGGAAAGTGTCCGAGAGCAGATTCGAACTGCCACACCCTTAAGGGCGCCAGCCCCTCAAGCTGGTGCGTCTACCAATTTCGCCACCCGGACAGTGAAGGGATGGCAAATATAGTTTTTATTTAGAAAATTAATAGTTGAGTTTTCTAATTTGATCATATTAAATAAGAAACTAATCACCTAACAAACCAACCACCTAACAAACTAATTAAGACTAAAACCTTACCTTTGCAAAATGATTATAAAATCGGCTGAGTTTACCATAAGTAATACCAAAATAAGCAAATTACCTCCTCCGTTAATGCCCGAATATGCTTTCATCGGACGATCTAACGTGGGAAAATCATCATTAATTAATATGCTGGTGAGTACAAAAGGTTTAGCAAAAACTTCGCAAAAACCGGGTAAAACACAGTTAATCAATCATTTTCTGATAAATAAAAGCTGGTATATTGTAGATTTACCTGGTTATGGTTACGCTAAAAGTTCAAAAACAAACCGCTTAGAATGGGCCAAGTTTATTCGTCATTACTTAGAAAAGAGAGAAAGCTTACAATGTGTATTTGTTTTGATTGATAGCCGTTTAGAGCCACAAAAAATTGACATTGAGTTTTGCTGCTCTTTAGGAGAAAAAGGAATTCCGTTTATTTTATTATTTACAAAAGCTGATAAGCAAGGTGCACCAAAATCGCAACAAAACATGGCTGCGTTTAAAAAAGAACTCGCTGCTTTTTTTGAAGAAGTACCGCAAATGATCTTGACCTCGGCCGAAAACCATTTGGGTAAAGATGATGTTCTCAAATTAATTCATTACATAAATGAAAACTTTATAGTTCCAGAGGATTATAAAGTTTTTGAGTAATTATTTTTTTAAAATAAAACTCTTTTTTTCTTGAGAGTGGCTTGAAAAACAGAACATTTTGCAGAAACTTTGTTAAGGGTGTATTAAAATAATTCGTTTTTAGTTTAAGGCTTTATAAGCAAAATAAATTAGGATAAAAATCAAAATGAAAAAATACCTTTCGTTAGTCACCTTTTCACATACCATCTTTGCCATGCCTTTTGCCTTTATAGGCTTTTTCTTGGCTATAAATACTACAAGTAACCAATTTTCATGGTTAAAATTAGCACTCATGGTTTTATGTATGATTTTCGCAAGAAATGCCGCCATGGCGTTTAATCGTTATTTAGACCGCGATATTGACGCTAAAAATCCTCGCACCAAGGTAAGAGATATTCCAGCAGGAAGAATTCCAGCCAAAAACGCTTTAATATTTACGATCATTAATTGCTTACTGTTTATCGGAGCCACTTGGTTTATCAATAGCTTATGTTTTTACCTCTCGCCAATTGCGTTAATAGTTATTTTGGGTTATAGCGTCACTAAAAGATTTACAGCTTTATGTCATCTGGTGTTAGGATTAGGTCTTTCCTTAGCTCCTATTGGGGCTTATTTAGTAGTTACCGGCGAATTTGCTTTACTGCCCATCCTATTTTCTTTAGCAGTTTTATGCTGGGTTAGCGGTTTCGATATTATTTATGCATTGCAAGATGAGGATTTCGATCGTTCAGAAAACTTACATTCCATCCCCTCCTATTTGGGTAAAAAAAATGCACTCATGTTGAGTAATTTTTTACATGTTTTAGCAGCTGCTTTTGTAATTGCACCTTTATTTTTTACTGTACTAGCTTGGCCTTATTATGTAGGTCTTCTTATTTTTATTTCGATGCTGATTTACCAGCATTTACTAGTTAAGCCAAACGACTTAAGCAAGGTAAACTTTGCCTTTATGACCACCAATGGCATTGCATCTGTAGCGTTTTCATTATGTTTTTTATTTGATATTTATTACCGTACACAGTTATGATTTTAGAAAAAGCGAAAAGAAATTATCTTCCAAACAATTTAAATATAGAATGGGCAACTTTAGAACCTATTTTTAAAGAGTTAAGCGATAGACAAATAAACTCGGTTACAGAACTTGAAAAATGGTTAAAAGATAAGAGTGAAATTGAAGCGGCGCTAGAGGAAGATTTTGCATGGCGATACATTAAAATGAGTTGCGATACAGCAAACGAAGATTTGGTTCAATCTTTCCAATATTTTGCAATGGAAATTGAGCCTAAAATTGCTCCAATTGGTAACGAATTAAATAAAAAATTAATAGAATCTCCTTACTTAAAGGATTTAGATCAGGATAAATATTTCATTTACTTGCGTGGAGTAAAAAAGGCTTTAGAGCTTTTTAGAGAAGAAAACATTCCTTTACAAACCGAGCTTCAAGTTGAGCAACAAAAATACCAAGGTATTACTGGCGCTATGTCTGTTACCTTAAACGGACAAGAGTATACTTTAGAGCAAGCATCTAATTTCTTAAAAGATTTAAATAGAGCGACTCGTCAGCAAGCTTGGGAAACCATCACTGCTAGAAGATTAACCGATAAAAATCAACTAGACGAATTATTTAATAAATTAAAATCTTTACGTCATCAAGTAGCGCAAAATGCTGGTTTTAGCAATTTCAGAGATTATATGTTTGCGGCTTTAGGCCGATTTGATTATACCCCACAAGACTGTTTCGATTTTCACGATGCTATTGAAAAAGAAGTAGTTCCATTATTATCAGCGCAAGCGGAAGAAAGAAAAAATTTACTTGGATTACAAACTTTAAAACCTTGGGATACTGAAGTTGATAGCTCGGGAAAAGCACCTTTAATCCCTTTTAATAGCGGTGCAGAGTTAATAGAAAAATCTATCCGATGCTTTAACAAACTAGACAGTTTTTTAGGCTCTCGATTAGAGATCATGAGAGAAAATGGCTTGTTTGATGTAGAAAGTAGAAAAGGTAAAGCACCCGGAGGGTATAATTATCCATTGGCCGAAACCGGCGCTCCGTTTATTTTCATGAACTCGGCTAACTCGTTTAGAGATTTAACTACCATGGTACACGAAGGTGGCCATGCGGTGCACACTTTTTTAACTGCCAATTTAGAGTTAAACGATTTTAAACATTGCCCATCCGAAGTTGCAGAGCTGGCTTCTATGAGTATGGAATTAATCTCTATGGATTACTGGGATGAGTTTTTTGATAATGATGAAGACCTTAAAAGAGCCAAACGCTATCAGCTAAGAGATGTTTTAAAAACCTTACCATGGGTTGCTGTAGTTGATTCTTTTCAGCACTGGATTTATACTCATCCAAATCATACCTCAGAAGAAAGAACAGCAGAATTTTCTAAAATTTTCACCCGTTTTGGAGCTAATTTTGTTGATTGGAGTGAACATCAAGAAGCAATGGAAAATCTATGGCAAAAGCAATTACATATTTTTGAAGTCCCTTTTTATTATGTTGAATACGCCATAGCACAATTAGGCGCCATTGCAGTTTGGAAAAATTATAAAGAGAATCCAGAAAAAGGTTTAGCCAATTACATAGCGGCTTTAAAATTGGGCTATACCAAAGACATGAAAACCATTTACGAAACGGCAGGTATTAAATTTGATTTTAGCGCTTCTTATATTAAAGAATTAATGGATTTTGTGAAAGCAGAATTAGATAAATTAGATTAAATTTCCTGTCTTAATCATTAAAATATATTTAAAGACGATAAGAAGTATGCTATGAGAAAACTTTTGATCATTATTCTTACGCTAACTTGTTCTATAGCAAATGCTCAAAACAATAATGATAGCTATTTAAAAACTTTTGACGATTTAAAATCAAAATCAAAAATTGATAAAAGTGATACCACATCATTAGAAATTATTAATAATTTTTATCATGATGTATTACAATCTGATAAAGGAGAATTAGGGAGCAACACCATCAATAAATTGCAAAAATTCATGACTTCTCCCGATGCAAAAAACAAATACCTAATAGAGATTTTTTTAATGTATTTACAACACATTAGCGAAACAGCGGCAAAGAACTTAAAAACAAATGCCGATTTTCAAGTTGCTGCGATGAAAAAACTAAAAAACGATTTTACGGAATTGTATGGTATTACTCCGGCGATCTTATTTATTTATGGCTCCGAAGCATTAGAAAGTGCACAAAAAATTGAAGAAGCAAAAAAAGAAGTTTTAGATGGTTTAAATACTTATCCTAATAGTATTCCTTTAAAAGTTTATCATTATTTAGGAACAAAAAACGAAGAAATTAAAAAGGATTTAATCACTAACCACACCAATCATTGGTTAGTGATTCAAAGTAATATCAAATAATTAAAGCTGATTTTTGGTTTTTTAGTGCAAAAAAATCTTTTAAATTTTAATCTGTGTATCTGTGGCAATAAATACCATCGCCTAGCTCAAAAAATTATCAAATTTCTCCCAAAAACCATCGCGAGGTAAAGGAGCAAAAATTTCAACTTTTTCCTTTTTAACCGGGTGAATAAATTGCAAACGCAAAGCATGTAACGCAATACTCTTCTTTCGGCTTCCACGAGGATAACCATATTTATTATCACCAACAATTGGACTACCCAAAGTAGAAATTTGCACCCTAATTTGATGTGGGCGACCAGTTATCGGGTCAACTTCAATTAAATAATATTCGTTCTGGTAACCCAAAACTTTAAAATTAAGTTCTGCTCTTTGGCTCCCTTTAATCTCGGTATTGTAAGGAGTAGTGATATTTTTTTTGGGGTTTTTAACTAAGTAATGTACCAAATTACCTTCCATCATGGATGGTTTTTGCCTAACCACAGCCCAATATGTTTTGTGCATATCTCGCTCTTTAAACATTTTGTTAATGCGATCTAAAGCTTTAGAAGTTTTAGCAAATAAAATTACACCGCTCACTGGTCGGTCTAAGCGATGAACCACTCCCAAAAAAGCACCATTTGGTTTGTTATACTTTTCGGCAATATAGGTTTTCACCATTTCGTCTAAAGACGGGTCACCAGTTTCATCAACCTGCACAATCCATCCCGCTTTTTTATAAACCGCAATTAAATGATTATCCTCATAAAGAATATCTCTATCGGTTATTTTGTAAAATTCATCCATTTAGTGAGTATTGAAGTGTAAGTATTGAGATTTGAGACGTGAGATTTGAGACATTAGACGCAAGAGGTTAGATTTAAGATTTCAATATTATTTAAACGGTAAAACCACCCATTCGAACCTAATGAACTGTTTCAACCAATGAACTAACAAACTAAACTCTTAACAAACTAAGAAACTAATACTGCTCTTTATTATTTGGGAAATCGCCACTCTTCACATCTTTAATATAGGATTGTACAGCACCATTAATTTCATCAAATAAATTTAAATACTGACGTAAAAAACGAGGGGTAAAACCTTTAGTTAAGCCAACCATATCATTAACAACCAAAACTTGTCCATCGCAATGTGGTCCAGCACCAATACCAATAGTAGGAATTAAAACACTCTCACTAACTTCCTTAGCTAATTGAGCAGGTATTTTTTCTAAAACCACAGAAAAACATCCAGCATCCTGCAATCGTAAAATATCTGATTTTAGTTTATCGGCCTCAGCTTCTTCCTTGGCTCTAACGGTATAAGTTCCAAACTTATAAATAGATTGAGGCGTTAACCCTAAGTGCCCCATAACGGGGATACCGGCAGCAATAATTCGCTCCACAGATTCTGCAATTTCTGAACCACCTTCTAATTTTACGGCATGAGCGCCAGATTCTTTCATAATCCGAATGGCCGAATTTAAGGCTTCTTTTGAGTTCCCTTGATAAGATCCAAAAGGTAAATCTACTACCACCAATGCTCTAGATGCACCTCTAATAACAGATGCAGCATGATATATCATTTGGTCTAAAGTAATAGGCAACGTAGTTTCATGTCCTGCCATCACCATAGAGGCAGAATCGCCAACTAAAATAATGTCTATTCCACCACTATCTACAACTTTAGCCATAGAATAATCGTAAGCGGTTAGCATAGCTATCTTCTCGCCACGATTTTTCATTTCTTGCAAAATGTGAGTGGTAATTCTTTTAATCTCCTTGTGAACAGACATTTGCTGTGATTTTAAAATTAGAATACGGTAAAGTTAAAAAAATGATTGTTTTTTATAGGAATTGATAGTTTATTTTGATTAAAAATTCTACTTTTGCATCCCAAGATGAGCATTCAAACAATCTTGTTTTATTTATTTACAAAAAGTAAATTCCTACTAGCTCCTCCTTATTTCCTTTATTTTTTATTCAAACTAAAAATCTTAATCCAAGCATGAGCGTAACTTACACTAAATTACCTGCAGTACTTTTATTAGCCGATGGAACTGTTTACCATGGTAAAGCTGCCGGAAAAATTGGAACTACCACTGGCGAAATTTGCTTCAATACAGGAATGACAGGTTATCAAGAGGTTTTTACAGATCCCTCGTACTTTGGTCAAATAATGGTTACTACCAACGCCCACATTGGTAATTATGGAATTAGTGATGAGGAAATAGAGTCTGACAGCATTAAAATTGCTGGCTTAGTTTGTAAAAATTTTAACATTCCATTTAGTAGAAAACAAGCCAATCAATCTATACAAGATTATTTTCAAGACGAGCATATTGTAGGCATTTCTGATGTTGATACAAGAGAAATAGTACGTCATATTAGAGATAAAGGCGCTATGAATGCCATCATCTCGTCCGAGATTTTGGATATTGAAGAATTAAAGAAAAAACTAGCTGAAGTTCCATCAATGGATGGATTAGAGCTTTCGTCACAAGTAAGCACCAAAGAACCTTATTTTGTAGGTGATGAAAATGCCCCCATTAAAGTAGCCGTTTTAGATCTTGGAGTTAAGAAAAACATCTTAAGAAACTTTACTGAAAGAAATGTTTATGCTAAGGTTTTCCCGGCAAAAACAACTTACGCTGAAATGGAAAAATGGCAGCCCAATGGTTATTTTATTTCAAATGGCCCAGGCGACCCTGCTGCAATGCCTTATGCAATTGATACCGTAAAAGAAATTTTAGCTACCGATAAACCTTTGTTTGGCATTTGCTTAGGTCATCAGTTATTGGCTCAAGCTAATGGCATAGGGACTTTAAAAATGTTTAACGGTCACCGTGGATTAAATCATCCGGTTAAAAATATCATTAAAGACCATTGCGAAGTAACTTCACAAAACCATGGTTTCGGAGTCATTGCCGATGATATTGCAAAATCAGAAAAAGTAGAAATTACGCACATCAACTTAAACGATAAATCAATAGAAGGTATTAGAGTAAAAGGTAAAAAAGCCTTCTCGGTACAATACCACCCAGAATCTTCTCCGGGTCCACACGATTCTAGATATTTATTTGATGATTTTGTGAGTATGATGAGCTAATTTTTTTTTAGAAAAGTATCAGCTGTATTTCAAAGTACCGATTACGGGTTTTATGCTGTGTTTTTTTGGCATTTACTAAATGGTAAATAGCCAAAAAAGATGCCGCTTCACCCCCGTTTATTTAACAATTGCTTTTGCTAAAACGTTCACTTTATTAATCTGTAAACCCAATAAATTAACAAGAATTGGAGTGGTAGTCGAATTAATGATGCGTAAAATAGTAAGCCGCAATTTTCATACTCGTTAAAGCTCATTTGCAAATTTGCAGGAAAAACAGCTATCAATAATGCGATAGTTAACCAAACTCCCAATTTTCTAGTTTTTTGAGGAATTAATAGTGCTCCACAAATCATCTCGGCAAAGCCACTAGCATAAACTAATGTTAATGGAAATACCAAATAAGGTGGCATAATTTGTAGGTAGAAATCAGGCATTATAAAGTGGTTAATACCTGCTAAAATGAAAATAATGCCTGTGATAATGGCGGATTTCGAGTTTTTCAATTATTTTACGATTTACCCAAATGTAAACATTTGAAGTATTATTGAAACTACAACATAATTAATAGCCCAGATTGGAATGCCTGCCTGCCGCAGGCAGGGATACCGGCCAAGAGCCTAAGGCCTTGCAGGCGTATGAATGAAAAGCTGGATTAAGCTTCAAAAAAAGTCTCAATAAAAAAACTAACAATTAAATTAAAAACATCCCTTCTATCCCCAAAATAGTTTACTTAATTTAGCGCAAACAAAAAAAAGTAAAATGCAATACGACGTTATCGTGATAGGTTCTGGTCCGGGTGGATATGTTGCCGCCATCAGATGTGCGCAGTTAGGTTTAAAAACTGCAATGATTGAGAAATACGCCACTTTTGGCGGTACTTGTTTAAATGTAGGTTGTATCCCTTCCAAAGCTTTGCTTGATTCTAGCGAGCATTACCATAACGCTACCCATACTTTTACCGAGCATGGTATTGATGTAAAAGATGTAAAAGTTAATTTAAAACAAATGATTGCTCGTAAAAACAAAGTAGTATCTGACACTACTGCTGGCATCACTTTTTTAATGAAGAAAAATAAAGTTGACACTTTTGAAGGCTTAGGTTCTTTTAAAGATAAGAATACGATTAAAATTGCATTAACAAAAGGTGGCGAGCAAGAAATTACTGGTAAAAACATCATTATTGCAACTGGAAGTAAACCTACCGAATTGCCGTTTTTGAAAACAGATGGCAAACGTATCATCACATCAACAGAGGCTTTAAACATGAGCGAAGTGCCTAAACACTTGATTTTAATTGGTGGTGGAGTTATTGGCTTAGAATTAGGTTCTGTGTATGCTCGTTTAGGTTCAGAAGTTACCGTTGTTGAATTTGCGAGTTCAATTATCCCAACTATGGATAGCACAATGGGTAAAGAGCTTCAAAAATCTATGGCAAAGCTTGGTGTGAAGTTTTTATTAAGTCATAAAGTTACTGGAGCCGAAGTAAAAGGTAAAAAAGTTACCGTAACAGCTGACTCGCCAAAAGGAGAAAAAGTAGTATTAGAAGGAGATTACTGCCTAGTTGCTGTAGGACGTACTGCTTATACTGAAGGTTTAGGTTTAGAAAATATTGGTATTACGGTAGAAGAAAGAGGAAAAAAAATCACCGTAAACGATCATTTAGAAACATCTGTTAAAGGTATTTATGCCATTGGTGATGTGATTAAAGGAGCTATGCTAGCTCACAAAGCTGAAGAAGAAGGTACTTTTGTAGCCGAAATTATTGCCGGACAAAAACCGCATATCAATTATAATTTAATTCCGGGTGTGGTTTATACTTGGCCCGAAGTTGCATCTGTAGGTTATACCGAGGAGCAATTGAAAGAAAGTGGTAAAAAATATAAAATGGGTGCTTTTCCTTTTAAAGCAAGTGGAAGGGCGAGAGCAAGTATGGATACCGATGGTTTAGTAAAAGTCTTAGCTGATGCCGAAACTGACGAAATTTTAGGTGTTCATATGATTGGTCCACGTTGTGCAGATATGATTGCCGAAGCTGTTGTTGCGATGGAATTTAGAGCCAGTGCCGAAGATATTGGCCGCATTAGTCATGCTCACCCTACTTTTACAGAATCTTTTAAAGAAGCTGCTTTAGCTGCTACTGCTAACAGGGCTATACATATTTAAAGCGTCAGCAGTCGGCGGTTTAAAGTCCGCCGACTACCGACATATAAACCATGCAAATTCTCATCAACATATCCATCATCTTTACCACCATCATTGGGATGGAAACAATCTCTTGGGCTATACATAAATATCTTTTTCATGGACCTTTATGGTTTATCCATAAAACGCATCATCAGCAAAGGCATGGTTTTTTTGAATTAAATGATGTTTTTAGTCTAGGTTTTGCGGCACTCGCTCTTTGGTTAATGTGGCAAGGACATCAGAATTTTAATTATAAATTCTGGATAGGTACAGGCATATCTTTGTATGGTACTATTTATTTCATCTTTCATGATTGGTTTATCCATAACCGCTTAAAGGCTTTCAAATCAGAAAACAAATATTTAAAAGGAATTAGAAGAGCGCATAAAATCCATCATAAATCAACAGAAAAAGAAGGCTCACAAGAGTTTGGATTACTAATAGCTAATAGAAAGTACTTTAAGTAATTAATTTTCAATGATTGGATGGAATAACTGATTCCATTTAATAATTTTATTCTTTTAATTTAATTCATTCCTTCAAAACTCAGTCCTTCACTTATTAATAATATGCTTCAAGTCCACGAAAACGTCTCTTTAAAAAATTTCAACACCTTTGGTATTGAAGCCTATGCCAGATACTTTGTAGAAATTAACCATAAAGAAGAACTAGTCGAACTATTTAAAGACCCTAAATGGCATGATAAAACCCATAGACTAATTATTGGCGGAGGAAGTAATATGCTTTTTACACAAAATTTCGAAGGTTTGGTTGTCAAAATCAATATCAGAGGTATTGAGCATAGAATTAACCATGAAGAAGTTTTTGTAGAAAGTGGCGCAGGCGAAGTTTGGAACGATTTAGTGAATTACTGTGTAGATTGGGGATTTGCTGGAATGGAAAACTTGAGTTTAATTCCGGGTTCTGTAGGTGCATCTCCTGTTCAAAACATTGGCGCCTATGGTGTAGAACTCAAAGATGTTTTTGAAAGTTGTGAGGCTTTTGAAATAGAAACCAAAACTTTTAAAACCTTTGAAAAAGACGCTTGCCAATTTGATTACCGCGAAAGTGTTTTCAAACAATCTTTGAAAGGCAAGTATATCATTACATCTGTTAAATTTAAATTATCTGTTTTAGCACATTTAAATATTAGCTACGGTGCTATAGCTGATGAATTGATTAAAAGAGAAATAACTAGCCCTACAATTAAAGATGTTTCTAAGGTTGTATCGGCAATTCGTGTTTCTAAACTTCCAGATCCTTCTACCATAGGTAATGCAGGCTCCTTTTTTAAAAACCCAGTAATTACTATTTCAGAGTTTGAAAGCATCCATCAAAAATTCCCAAACATGGTACATTTTATAGTTAAAGATGGCATTAAGCTAGCAGCAGGCTGGTTAATAGAGCAATGCGGCTGGAAAGGCAAAGTTGTTGGACATACTGGAACTTGGAAAAATCAGGCTTTAGTCTTGGTTAATCATGGTGGTGCAACTGGTAAAGAGATTTATCTTTTGTCAGAACAAATCATTCAATCTGTTAAACAAAAGTTTAATGTTGAATTAGAAAGAGAAGTAAACATCTTATAAAACAAGTAAAAAAGTATCATTTTAATTACCTAAAGGGCATAAATAAGCTTAGGAATATTTTTTGTTTAACTAAATTAAAAAATAGTTAAACAAAATTTGGATTTAATAAAACTAGTCTTTACATTTGTTTAAGTTATTCATCACAAAAGTTAAACAAAATGACTAAGATAGAATTCAACACTTTAGTATTACGCCAAGCAAGTTCATTAAAAACTTACGCCCTACGTTTCACACACGACGCAGATGATGCCAACGATTTAGTGCAAGACACTTTATTAAAAGCGATTACCTATTACAACAAATTTAAAGAGGGCACAAATTTAAAGGGATGGTTATACACCATTATGAAAAACACTTTCATAAACAACTATCGTAGGTTTGTTAAGATAAGTTCTTTTGTAACCAAGACAGATGACATCTCATCTTCGCAATTATCATATAGTGCTACATTAAATGGCGGTGAGCAAAAATTTGTTATGGACGATATTAAATCGGCTTTATCAAATTTACAAGAAGAATATTATGTGCCATTTACGATGTATTTTGAAGGTTATAAGTACCATGAAATTGCAGACCACTTAGATATTCCAATTGGAACAGTTAAAACTAGAATACACGTTGCTAGAAAGCTATTAAAGAAAGATTTAAAAGTATACGATAAAAAAGAGACTGTGTCTAACGAAAATCTAATAGCCGCTTAAAACAAATTTCCCATCATATATAACAGAAAGCCTTAAGATAATCTTAAGGCTTTTTTTATAAACTTTAGTGTATGAGTTAGCTATTGCTCTAACTTAGCTTTAAGTTTTGCTAAACCCTTTTCGTAATCTTTTCCAATAAAACTATCCATGGTTAATCCCATCCATTTCTCAATAATGCCCTTGTTATATCCATAATAAATCCAAGTAACTTTAGTAGAATCACCAATTGATTCAACTGTAAAATCATTATCGGCTATGCTAGCAAAAGGTTCAACAAATGATAACTTTTGGTGTATCATGCTGTAAGACTTTAAATAAACAATTTTCATGTTTCCTTCACCAACTTCTTTACCCTTCCATCCATATAAAGAACCCACTTCCCCCATTTCTCCATCCAAATAGGTTCTACTAGTAGAATCAATATCATTCCAAGGATTCCACTCATCAAACTTGGAAAAATCCTTTATGTAGTTATATGCAATAGTGTCATTAACTCCAACATTTATAGAACGTTCTACTCTTGTGATTGTTGGTAAATAGAAACTAACCAAGTATAAAATTAATACAATAGACAAAATTACGGTAGCAATAATTTTTAGAGCTTTCATATCATTTTAAATATTTTTTTAATCTAAACTATTTAAAATTAATTTAAAATAAAATTTATAACTTACTAATAACTTTCGAAACCTCTTTGGCAACCACTTGGCCCGAAATTATGGAAGGTGGCACTCCAGGCCCAGGAACAGTTAACTGCCCAGTAAACAATAAATTTTTAACTTTTTTTGCTCGCATAGCCGGTTTAAAAAATGCTGTTTGTGAAAGTACATTTGCCAAACCATAAGCATTGCCTTTAAAAGAATGATAGTCGGTTTCAAAATCTTGCATGGCATAACTTCTTTTAACCAACTCGTGACCTCTTATTTTCTGACCAGTTAAACGCTCAAATCTATCCATCATAATTTGATAGTATTTTTCACGCATTTCATGGTTATCAGTTAAACCCGCAGCTAAAGGAATTAAAAAGAATAAGTTCTCTTTACCTTCTGGTGCTGATGATAAATCAGTTTTTGAAACACAAGAGACATAGAAAAGTGGTTTTGTAGGCCATTTCGGATTGGTATAAATTTCGTGAGCATGCAAGTCTAAATCCTCATCAAAAAATAAATTATGATGCTCTATCCCTTCTACTTTTTTATCTAAACCTACATAAAAAAGTAAAGAAGATGGAGACATTACTCGCTTTTGCCAATAATTTTCATCATAATTTCGATATTCTTTGTCGAGTAAATTTTGTTCTATATGATGATAATCGCCAGAGGCAACTACAAAATCTGTTTTTATATTTTTGCCATTTACTGCTATAGTTTCTATAACACCGTTTTCTATATTAATCTTTGTTACTTCGGAATTGAGTTCAAATTTTACACCTTGTTCTACAGCAATCTTTTTCATTGCCCTTACAATTTGATACATTCCCCCAATTGGATACCATGTACCTAAAGATAAATCGGCAAAGTTCATTAAACTATACATTGCCGGTATTTTTTGTGCAGTTGCGCCTAAAAATAAAACTGGAAATTCTAAAAGCTGTATCAATTTAGAATTTTTGAAATATTTACGCACATGCTTGCTCATGGGTTTAAGCATTTGAATGCGTAAACTTTCAATCATCAACTTTAAATCAATAAACTCTGTGATTTGGTGCGATGGTCTAAAAACATAATCGCCCATGGCAACTTTATATTTATAGGCTGCCTGCTTCATAAAAGCCCTTAATCCTACTGCACTTCCCGCTTCAATGTTTTCAAAAATGGCTTCTAACTCTTCCATATTAGCAGGAATATTGATATGATCATTCTGGCCAAAATAAACACGGTAACCAGGGTCTAATCTTTTTAAATCATAAAAATCCGACACCTTTTTACCAAATAGGGCAAAATAGTTTTCAAAAACATCGGGCATCCAATACCAGCTTGGTCCCATATCAAAAGTAAAACCATCCTTTTCCCAAAGTCTTGCTCTACCTCCTACTTGATCATTTTTTTCTAAAACTGTAACGTTAAAGCCTTGTTTAGCTAATAAAGCAGCAGCGGCTAATCCAGAGAAACCTGAACCTATTATATGAATGCTTTTATTTTGTTGCATGGTGTAAAAATCATAAAAATAGCTAATTTGTTTGAGCCAAAGCAAAACAAAATGCTTACAATAATGTAATTTTGAAAAAACATCTCGTAAATATGACTCTATATACCAAAACTTGTTTTGATTGCAGTAAAATAATTACCAATAATTACAGTACTTCCTTTAGTTTAGGTATTAAAGCATTTAGCAAAGAATTGCAAAATCCAATTTATGCAATTTATGGTTTTGTAAGATTTGCCGACGAAATTGTTGACACTTTTCATGATCAAGATAAAAATTACCTCATTAAAAAATTTAGAGCAGACACTGTTGAGGCTATTGAACAAAAAGTTAGTCTTAATCCGGTTTTACATGCTTTCCAAGAAGTGGTTAATGGATATGATATTGAGTTTGATTTAATAGATGCATTTCTAAAATCTATGGAGATGGATTTAGATAAAACAAGCTACACAGATGATAGCTATAAAGAATACATCTACGGTTCGGCAGAAGTAGTGGGTTTAATGTGTTTGAGGATATTTTGTAACCGAAATGCTAAACAATATGAAGAGCTACTACCCAGCGCTAGAAGTTTAGGATCTGCTTTTCAAAAAATCAACTTCTTAAGAGACATAAAATCTGATTACGATGAGCGGGGAAGAACCTATTTCCCAAAAGTTGATTTTCAAAATTTTACCGAAACCGATAAATCACTTATAGAAGCCGACATTAAAATAGATTTTGATGAAGCTTACGAAGGAATTAAAAATTTACCCGATGGGGCCAAACTTGGCGTATATATTGCTTTTGTATATTATTTAGAATTATTTAAAAAAATAAAAAATACTCCCGCCAATACCATTGCTAAAGAAAGAATTAGAGTTTCCGATTCAAAAAAGATTGTTTTAATGGCACAAGCAATGATTAAAAATAAATTAAACTATGTTTAAACTTACTTCGTTTATACCTTTAAAAACAAAATAAGCATGAAAAAATTAATTTTAATATTCGCATTTATCATAATGCTACCATTTATTAACAAGGCAAATGATTTAGACCAAATAAGACGAGACTATATTACTGCTATAGAAAATAGCGAAAAAGCAGATAAACTTTGTACACAATTAGAAAAAATTAAAAACCCTAGTGCCTTAGAAATGGCCTATTTAGGTTCAGTACAAGCTATCAAAGCTAAACATGCTTGGAATCCGGTTAATAAAATGAGCTATTTGGGTAAAGGATTTGAAATTATTAATCAAGCCGTAGCAAAAGACCCTAATAATTTAGAGGTTAGGTTTTTGCGCTTTAGTTTACAGTATTACGTACCGGCTTTTTTAGGGTACAGCAAAAATCTAATGACCGATAAAAACAAAATCGTTCATATCATCAAAACAACCGAACCTATTAAATTAAACATTGAAAAAAAAATACTTCAAAACATGATTGTTTTTATGGTTGATAGTAAAAAATGTACCGAGCAAGAACTTGATATCCTTAAAAAAGTATTGTCTTAAATGGATACCAAGTATTATTACTTATTTATTAATGTAGCTACTATTTTCTTTCCTATTGTTTTATCGTTTGATAAAAAAGTAGCCTTTTTCTCTAAATGGAAATTCATTTTCCCTGGCTTATTGATTAGTGGGCTGCTTTATTTACTATGGGATTATTTGTTTACTGTTAATCAGGTTTGGTCTTTTAACCAAAATTATATTTTAGGCATTTCTTTCTTTGAACTACCCTTAGAAGAAATTCTATTTTTTATCACAGTACCTTTTGCCTGTATTTTTATTTACGAGTGTTTGATTTGTTATTTTAGTTTTAAAATTCCAAAGCGTTTTTACAATGCCATTTCAATCCTATTAATCACACTCTGTTTGATTTTAGGCGTAATTTACGTGGATAGATTGTATAGCCTTATAAACTTTACTACATTAGCTGTTATACTCATTTACACACTACTTAAAAGCCCAAAACTAAATATGGGCAATTTCTACATAGCATATGCTGTATCGCTCATTCCGTTTTATATTGTTAATGGAATACTAACAGCAGTGCCCATTGTGATGTACAATAACGCCGAAAACATGAGTTTTAGAGTAGGAACAATTCCATTTGAAGACCACTTCTATTCCATGTCATTAATTTTATTGAATCTTTTGTTTTTCGAATATTTTAGAAATAGAAAAAGCGCAAATGGATAATTTACCCGAGTATTCTAAATCTCAATTAGCATTACGTAATGGGCAAGATAAACCACAAATTTGGGTTGCTTATTTGGGTTTTATTTACGATGTTACTGAGAGTAGATTATGGCGAAATGGAAAACATTACGAACATTGGGCCGGACAAGATTTAACTGATGAACTTAAAGATGCTCCACACACCGAAAAAGTTTTTGAAAAGTTTAAAGTAATTGCAAAGCTTAAATAACAAATAACTAATAAATTTTTGGGCCTTCTACCACGCTTTTCGCTATATCTTTTTGTCAGAAAAAGCCAAAAAGGATGCCACTACAATCGTTAATGCAATTTATATATTTGGAATTTTTGAAACTTGATATTTAAACTTACTTTCCAGATTACATTTTCTATCACAAAGAATAAGTACATTAGAAGAAAAAAGCTATGGAAAAATTAATAACATTTGGATTACCCATTATTTTGGCAACATTATTTTACCTAATCATTAGAAGAGTGAATTTTAGCGATTCTAAACAGCAAATATTAATAAAATTCAGAATATTTATAGGGTTAATAGGAATTGGAATAATTCTTTCGCAAGCATATTTGGCAGAAACGTTAAGAAGTAGTTTTCCTTTAATTCTTATATCAATTATTGTTTTTTATGGTGTTGTAAAATTGCAAAACAAGTATTTAAATAGAGCTTAAAAAAAAATAAATAGAAAACAAAATGGCTTAAATTATAAATTTAAGCCATTTTGTTTTAATGTAAATTGAACTGAATTTCCTACTTATTGTGCAATAACCTTAATCATCATACCTTTTGGTACACTTTCAGTTAATGTCATCCCATTTAAAATAGCAATTTCATTTTGCTTTTTGGGGTCCTTTTCGTTTCTGATAGATAGTAACTGTTGCAATGTCGTATTTTGAGTAGCCGTAATAATTTTAATTCTGTTTGGCTTGCGGTTAATAATTAATTGATCTGTTAACTGCTTAAAGCCAGATAAAGTACTATTAAAAACATTACTATAATTGTTAAAATCGGCAATAGAACTAACCCCAATAATATGATAAACTAAATCTCCATATTGTATAAAATGAGAAATTGTTCTTAAAGCAGGAGATTGTTGTTGCACATTTTCTGGCTGGTCTGCAGTTACTTGTAATACTGATAAACCATTAATAGTTTGCGGGTTGCTTTGCACAACCGTTAAACCATATTTTTGCATGGTTGTGTTTGCTGCTTCTTGCAATGTTTTGCCTTGTGCTAAAGCCAATATCATGATACCTTTACCATCAGATGATGACATTTGAAAAGATTGTGGGCTATTGTTATGCTTCCAATTTGCTGGTACCGGTAATTGAAATTTAAGTACGGGATGATAAAACATACTGTTTTCTACGAAACCTTGTTTAGGATCAGCTCCATAAACTAGACCATCTATCATTTTTAAATAATTATTTCTATTGATAATGGCATTGGTTAATTTTTCTTTCTGCTTCCATTCTGCAGCTAAATTTTTAACTGTTGCCTTACGATCTGAAGGATTGGGGTGAGTAGATAAAAAATCAGGTAATTGATTTTCATTATTGGCAGAAAGTCTTTCTAAAGTTCCAAAGAAGTTTGCCATTTCGTTAGCATCATATTTTATTTTGGTCGAGTATTCCACGCCTAATTCATCAGATTGTCTTTCGGCATCTCTTCCAAATTTCAAAAACAATAAACCTAAACCTTCTGAAGCTTGTTGTCCAAATTTTGCCAATGTAGGAGAAATCACCATTCCTGCTAATAAACCCACTTGGCCAAGTGTAGCTTTAGTTTGTTGCGAAACCGTATGCCTAGCAGTAATGTGTCCTATTTCATGTCCCAAAACACCAGCAAATTCGGCTTCATTGTTAAAATTAGCCATAATCCCTCTGGTAAAATAAACATAGCCTCCAGGTACTGCAAAAGCATTTACGACTTCAGAGTCAACAATTTTAAAATTGTACTCTAAATTTGGACGGTGCGATATCGCGGCCATTTGCTTTCCTTTGTTATTAATAAAGTCTTGTAGTTGTTTATTTTCATACAATCCATACTCGGCAATAATTTGCGGATCTGCCTCTTTACCCATTTGTATCTCTTGGGCTTCGCTCATCAAAACAACTTGCTTTTTACCAGTTACCGGATTTACGGCACAACTATTTATCAAAATTAAACAGCTAGTTATTGTAGCTAAGTATATTACTTTTTTCATTATTCTTTATTTAATACAAACCTATAAACAAATTTAATACCGTAATTAATTATCGGTTAAATTTTTTGTGTTAGCGGGTGAAAGGGTTTGTTCTTTTTCTGATTTTTCTTCGGAAAAAAACCGTAGCGAAGCGTAGCCCTGCAACACGCGACCCCGATTTTTCATCGGGGGAACACCCCAAAAAAAAACCGACATGAGTGTTATCCCAGTCGGTTTAATATTTTGTGATTGTTTTTAAAACTTAGACTAACAAAATTGATCAAAAGCACCAATTAGGTTATCGGCAATCATTTGTGCCGGGCGACCTTCTATTTGATGACGCTCTATGATATGCACCAATTTACCATCTTTAAACAACGCCATTGATGGAGAAGATGGAGGATAAGGCAACATGTGATTCCTTGCTGCATCTACCGCTTCTTTTTCCATACCGGCAAAAACAGTTACAATTTTACTAGGTCTTTTACCTTCTTGAACGGCAATTTTTGCAGCCGGACGAGCATTTGCTGCTGCGCAACCACAAACAGAGTTTACGACAACAAAAGTAGTTCCTTCGCTATTGATAGCGTTTGCAACTTCTTCCGCATTTTTTAATTCTTCAAATCCCACGCTTGTTAAATCTGTACGCATTGGGGCAACTAAATATTCTGGATACATGTTTTTGAGTTAAAAGTTCAAAGTAATAAGTTGAAAGTTTTAAATTCAACAATACAAAATTAATCTTTTATGTTCTGATTGGTAAATTTGAGTATCAAGTTGATGTCATAAATCAAACATAACATTTCCCTAACATTAACAATTTGACATTCACAAGCCTAAACCTTACCTTTGCAATTCACTAAATAAATAACTATGTCATCAGTAGAGACAACTTACGTACCTTACAAAGTGAAGGACATTTCCCTTGCAGAATGGGGAAGAAAAGAAATTGAATTAGCCGAAGCAGAAATGCCTGGTTTAATGGCACTTAGAGAAGAGTTTGGCGCTAGTCAACCACTTAAAGGTGCAAGAATTGCAGGATGTTTACACATGACCATCCAAACTGCAGTTTTAATTGAAACTTTAGTAGCTCTTGGAGCTGATGTTACTTGGTCTTCTTGTAACATTTTTTCGACTCAAGACCATGCAGCGGCAGCTATTGCAGCGGCTGGAATTCCAGTTTATGCTTGGAAAGGCTTAAACGAAGAAGAATTTGATTGGTGTATTGAACAAACTTTGTTTTTTGGTGAAAACCGCGAGCCATTAAACATGATTTTAGATGATGGTGGCGATTTAACCAACATGGTATTGGATAGATATCCTGAATTAGCAGCTGGCATTAAAGGAATTTCTGAAGAAACTACCACTGGCGTTCTACGTTTACACGACCGTGTTAAAAAAGGAACTTTACCAATGCCTGCTATCAACATCAACGATTCTGTAACTAAATCTAAATTTGATAACAAATATGGATGTAGAGAGTCTTTAGTTGATGCTATCCGTAGAGCAACCGACGTTATGATGGCTGGAAAAGTGGCTGTTGTTTGCGGTTATGGTGATGTGGGTAAAGGTTCTGCAGATTCATTAAAAAATGCAGGAGTAAGAGTTATTGTAACTGAAATTGATCCAATTTGTGCTTTACAAGCTGCAATGGAAGGTTTTGAAGTTAAAAAATTAACTACTGCTATTAAAGAAGCTGATATTGTTGTTACAGCAACTGGAAATAAAGACATTGTTAGGGGCGAACATTTTGAAGCTTTAAAAGACAAAGCTATCGTTTGTAACATTGGTCACTTTGATAACGAAATTGACATGGCTTGGTTAAACAAAAACCACGGTGCATCAAAAATCGAAATTAAACCACAAGTAGATAAATACACTATAGAAGGTAAAGATGTTATTGTTTTAGCCGAAGGTAGATTAGTAAACTTAGGTTGTGCAACTGGTCACCCATCTTTTGTAATGTCTAACTCATTTACTAACCAAACTTTAGCGCAAATGGAGCTTTGGACAAATGCTGCAGCTTATGAAAATAAGGTGTATGTATTACCAAAAACTTTAGACGAGAAAGTTGCTCGTTTACACTTAGCTAAGATTGGTGTAGAATTAGAAGAATTACGTAATGATCAAGCTGAGTACATTGGTGTAACAGTTGAAGGTCCGTTTAAATCTGATTCTTACAGATACTAAGTATTAAGATTTAAGTATCAAGACCGTTCTGATTATCTCAGAACGGTTTTTTTTATGACTTGAAATATTTTGATTTTTAATAAAAACCTACCAAAATATACAATAACAGCATTTCTATTGTTGTTTCCTTGAAATTTAAATCATCTTTATCAGTAGTTTTGAGATGTAAAACATTGATTTTTTTATAAAATTAACCGTGAAATATTCAATTACTAATTGAATATTTCACGGTTAATTTATTTTTTAATAGTGAAAATTTAAATTAATATTTGAATATTTCACGGTTAAAATATATATTTGATGATGTTTGGCCGCAAAGTAATTGAGGATATTATAGAACTACTGGAAAATTTTCCATCAGTAATGCTTTATGGACCAAGACAAATAGGAAAAACAACCATTGCAAAAAGTATTGGGAACAACTTTTCAAAAAAGACTCATTATTTCGATCTAGAAAAAGAAAGTGATGCTTTTCCCTTAAAAACAAATGCTCATGAATTTTTGATGAGCCTAAAAGATGATTTAGTGATTTTAGACGAAGTACAGCTTTATCCTCAACTGCTCTCTTCGCTACGCTCTATCATCGACGAACATCGTATTGCAGGAAGGTTTATTTTATTAGGCTCTGCCGATCCTCAATTAGTAACTGGCGTTTCTGAAAGTTTAGCAGGGAGAGTTATTTACAAAGAAATTAATCAGATTACATTGCTAGAGGCTTCGGCACAAAACGTTTCTTTAGAACAACATTGGTTTAGAGGAGGTTTTCCAGAAGCGTTACAGTTAAAATCTGATAAGATGTGGACCGAGTGGACACAAAGCTTTATCCAGACTTATATATTTAGAGATATTAATTTGCTATTTGGTATTAATTTAAGTCCGCAAATAATCTCTAAAATGTGGAGTATGTTAGCACACTTAAATGGTAGTATAGAAAATATGCAAGATTTGGGACGTTCTTTAGGGATTACTGGTACTAGCGCAAAAAAGTATTTAGACTATATGGAGGGTGCTTATTTAATTAGGCGCTTGGCACCTTGGCATCAAAATAATGGAAAGCGTTTGGTAAAATCGCCTAAACTTTATGTGCGTACTTGGGGTGTTTTACACCATCTATTGCAAATAAGCACTTATAATCAACTGCAAATAAACCCAGCTTTAGGTGCGTCTTGGGAAGGTTACGTTGTAGAACAAATACATGCCGCAAAACCAAAAGATGTTGACTTATATTATTACCGTACACACCATGGTGCAGAAGTTGATTTAATTTTAGTAAAAGGTATAAAACCCGTGGCAACCATAGAAATTAAATATTCTAACGCTCCAGTTCTCTCTCGTGGTTATTACGAAAGCATATCGGATTTAGCAACTGAAAATAATTTTATAATCACACCAAATTCTAAAAAAGTAACATCAAAAGAAGGAGTATTAATTATCAGTTTAGAAGAGTTTTTAAAAGGAGATTACCTAAATATTTGAAACATACTATAAAAGAGAATTTTAAAACCTTACCTTTGCGCCAAAATTCTGATAATTAAAGCACAATTGAATAATTAATTATCTCTCAAAAATTAAATAAAATGAAAAAGATAACTGATTATAGAAAATTATTAGAAGTTAGTGAAACTGCAACTTTAGCTGAGTTAAAATCGGTTTACCGAAGCTTGATGAAAACATATCACCCAGATAAATTTCAAGACGAGGTAGAAAAAGCAAATGCCGAAGAAACCAGTACCAAAATGATTGAAGCCTACCATTTTTTGGTAAGTATTGCGCCAGAAACTCGTGAGCAAAATTTAACAGCTTATACTGAAACCATCACCAATTCAAATATTCAAGATTTTGAGTACAAATCGCAAGTTTTAACTGTTGATTTTTACGATGGAAACACTTACGAATATTTTGATGTGCCAAAAGCTGTTTATGTGAAATTAGTTAATGCAGATAGCAGAGGAAGATTTGCAAGACGACATATTTTTAACGAGTACGTTTATAGAAGTACTAGCAAATTAGTGGCAACAGCTTAATTTTTTTTTGCGTTAGGGATTGTCCTTCAGACTCCCCAGGAGAAATGAAAATCCTTTTTGCTTGCCTTCGACTACACTCTGACTGACAACCAAAAATATTGTAATGTAAAGCCCGCCAGAACGCTCAAAACATTATATTTATACCATGAAAAAATGCTTACTAGTTTTTATTTCTTTTATAGTTCTAATATCTTGTAATCAGGAAAATCCAAAATCAGCCAAAAAAACAACTGCAATTAACAAAGTAGTAGAAGCATCTTGCGGGCAATGTAATTTCAAATTAAAAACTCAAAAAGGTTGTGATTTAGCTGTAAGAATTGATGGTAAAGCTTATTTTGTTGATGGAAGTAACATAGACGACCATGGCAACGCCCACGCCGATGAAGGTTTTTGTAATGCAATTTCTAAAGCTAGTGTAAAAGGAGAAATTATAAAAGGTAGATTTAAAGCGTCGGAATTTAAATTACTGAAAGATTAGTAAAAACAATTTAAAAGCTTGAGCATTCTTATATTTGTATATGTCTCAAGCAAAACTTTCTGTCAATATTAATAAAATAGCCACTTTACGTAACTCTAGAGGTGGCGATAATCCAAATCTTGTAAAAACCGCATTAGATTGTGAGCGTTTTGGCGCACAAGGAATAACGGTGCACCCAAGGCCAGATGAACGCCATATTCGTTATCAAGATGTTTATGACTTAAAAGCTAAAATCAGTACTGAATTTAATATTGAAGGTAATTGCCAAGAAGATAAATTTGTAAAATTGGTTTTGGCAAACAAGCCTGCTCAAGTTACCTTGGTGCCAGATGTTTTAGGACAAATTACCTCTAACCATGGCTGGGACACCATTAAACACCAAAATTATTTACAAGATATTATTGCTGTTTTTAAGGCGGAAAATATTCGAGTTTCCATTTTTGTAGATCCAAATCCAGAAATGATTGAGGCCGCAAAAACTACCGGAACTGATCGTATTGAACTATACACCGAAGCTTATGCATCTAATTATCATCACGATAAAGAAGAAGCAATTGCGCCTTATATTTTAGCGGCACAAACAGCAAATAAAGTAGGTTTAGGTATAAATGCTGGCCACGACTTAGATTTACAAAATCTAAAATATTTTGCTCAACACATTCATAATTTATTAGAAGTGAGCATTGGGCATGCTTTAATTTGCGACGCTTTGTACCTAGGTTTAGAGAATACCATTCAGCGGTATTTGTATCAATTGAAATAATTATATTTGGGTTAGTAAAAAATTAATCGCCATGACAACAAAAGCAATTAGAGATAAATTACAAGATTATATTAAAACAGCTGATGATAAAAAAATCAAAGCTATTTTTACTTTGGTTGAGGGTGATATGGAAGAGAAATATAATTGGTGGGAAGATGAAAAGTTTGTAGCAGAATTAGATGATCGAGTAAAAAGATATGAAGAAGGAACTGATAAAGCTTTTACTTTTGAGGAAGTGAAAGAAGAGCTCACAAAACGAAAAAACAAAATAAGTGAGCAAATATAAGGTTAGAGTATTAATAAAGGCTAGAAAAGAAGTCTTTGATGCTTTTGACTGGTATGAAGAACAACAAGAAGGTTTAGGAGATAAATTTAGCGAAGAGATCCAGATTTCAATAAATAAGATTCAACTTAATCCAAACCATCATCCTCTAAAAACAATCTCATTAAGAGAATTTGTTGTTAAAAAATATCCTTTTGTAATTGTTTATAAGATTAGTGAAAGAAGAGAAGAGATAATTATAACCTCCATCTTCCACACCAAAAGAAATCCAAAACTTAAATAGGATTTGATCATGGTAAAACAATATTCCCTTCCCGATTTTTTAGAAAAAGCAAAAAGTACTGTCGTTATTGATGTTCGTACGCCTTTAGAATTTGTTCAAGGTCACATACCGGGCGCCGTAAACATTCCCATTTTCACTAACGAGGAAAGAGTTATTGTAGGTACAACTTATAAACAAAAAGGACGACAACCTGCAATTCTTTTAGGCTTTGAATTAACTGGACCAAAATGGGCAGATTTTATCCGTCAGGCGGAGGAGTTAGCTCCCGATAAAAAAGTTTTGGTTCATTGCTGGCGTGGAGGAATGCGTAGTGGAGCTATGGCTTGGGCTTTTGATTTATACGGTTTTGAAGTAGCCACACTTAAGGGTGGCTACAAAGCTTTTAGAGGAGCAAATATCAGCTCCTTTTCAAATAAATATAATTTTAGAATACTAAGCGGAGGAACAGGATCGGCAAAAACGGAAACATTAGCAGAATTAAAAAATTTAGGCGAACAAGTAATAGATTTAGAGGATTTGGCACAGCATCAAGGTTCGTCTTTTGGCTCGATGGGAAAATTAATACAACCCAGTCAAGAACAATTTGAGAATTTGTTTGCTGTAAAACTTCAAGAGATGGACAGCTCAAAAACCATTTGGCTTGAAGACGAAAGTGTAACCATTGGTAAAAGAGTGATACCAAAACCAATATGGGAGCAGATGAGAAATACAGAAGTATTAAAATTAGAAATTCCCAAATCTGAAAGGATTACATTTTTAACTTCTCAGTATGGTGCTTTAGATAAAGATTTTTTAAAAGCCGCAGTTCTAGGGATTTCAAAAAAACTAGGCCCTTTAGAAACTAAGCTTACATTGCAAGCCATTGATGAAGATAGGATGAAAGATTTTATTACTCAGGTCTTAGTTTATTACGATAAAACCTATCAAAAAGGTATAAATCATAGAGATCAAGATTTAATAAAAAAGCTGATTTGTAGTCATATAAATCCAAAAGAAAACGCAAAAGCTATACTCAATCAAAATAAGTAAAAAATGGAAAACATAAAATTAACACAATACTCTCACGGCGCTGGTTGTGGATGCAAAATATCTCCAGCGGTTTTAGATAAAATTTTACATAGCGGGATTAAATACGAAGCCGACAAAAACCTTTTGGTAGGTAATGATACTAGAGATGATGCCGCTGCTTACGATTTAGGTAATGGAACAGCTTTAATTTCTACTACCGATTTTTTTATGCCCATTGTTGATGATGCCTTTGATTTTGGAAGAATAGCATCGGCAAATGCCATTTCTGATGTTTATGCCATGGGTGGAAAACCCGTTCTAGCTATAGCAATTTTGGGCTGGCCAATTGATAAATTAGCGCCAGAAGTAGCACAAAAAGTTTTAGAAGGTGCTCGTTCCATATGTGCTGAAGCTGGGATAACTTTAGCAGGTGGACATAGTATTGATTGCCCCGAACCTGTTTTTGGTTTAGCCGTAAACGGAATTGTAGATATTAAAAATTTAAAGCAAAACAGTACCGCAACAGCAGGATGCAAACTCTATTTAACCAAAAACTTAGGTGTAGGCATTTTAACAACCGCACAAAAGAAAGGAATATTAAAAGTAGAACACGCAGATATTGCTCCAAAATCAATGTCTAAATTGAATAAAATTGGTGAAGTGATTGGCAAATTAAACTATGTAAAAGCCATGACAGATGTTACTGGATTTGGTCTTTTAGGGCATTTGTCTGAAATGTGCGAGGGCAGTAATTTACAAGCTGAGATTGAGTTTGATAAAGTGCCTAAACTAAAAGTAATTGATGAATATTTAGAACAACAATCTATTCCAGGTGGAACCAATAGAAACTGGGCAAGTTACGGTCATAAAATTGGAGAGATTACAGAAAGACAAAAACATATTTTAGCCGACCCTCAAACTAGTGGCGGTTTATTAGTTGCTGTTGAGCCTCAGTTTACTCAAGAATTTGAAACACTTTTAAAGGAAAATGGAATTTCAGAAGAAAACTGTATTTGCTTTGGTGAGTTAAAAGAGAAAGTTGAAGGGAAATGGATTGAAGTTATGTAATCAATTTAACTATTTTTTGTCTTATTAACTTATCATTTGTTGCTATTTGATAAAATTTGAGAGGTAATTATTGTAACTATAGATTAATTTAAAAGGTTTTTTTAATTTTGATATTAATTAAATTCATCCAATTTAAATTATAATTGCAACCAAATAAAATTGATTAAACCCAATGAGTAATACTAATAAAAACGTTTTCATTTTTGCATTTTTAACTCTTATTACGCTTTGTTTAGCATATAGTAATCATTTTCAAAATGGCTTTCATTTTGATGATTGGCATACCATAGAAGAAAATCTTTTTATTAGAAAAATAAGCAATATTCCTGCTTTTTTTCACGATCCAAAAATGTTTAGCGTAGACCCCGACCATTGGGGATTGCGCCCATTAGTGACCACCACATTAGCTATAGACTATTGGCTTGGCGATAGCTTAAACCCGTTTTACTTTCATTTATCTACTTTTCTATGGTTTATAATTTTGGGTGTGCTAATGTTTTACATGTACAAAAATTTACTTCAAAAATCTATTTCGAAGGAATTAACACCATATATAGCAATTCTTGCAACTTCGTGGTATTTACTACATACTGCTAATGCAGAAACAATTAATTATGTAATATCAAGGTCAGACGTACAATCTACTTTTCTAATCGTAGCCTCGTTTCTGATATACATTGTATATCCGCAAAAGCGAAAATATTACCTATACGTTTTACCTGCAATTATTGGTGTTTTTGCAAAAGAAACAGTTCTTGTATTGGTAATATTACTGTTTTTCTACCTTTTACTTTTTGAAGAAAATTTATCTATTGCAGACTTATTTACCATAAAAAAATTAAAAACCATTGGTAATACCATTTTAAAACTGCTACCAATCACCATTGTCATTATAGCGGTTCAATTTTATACCCTGTCGGCTGTAAAATCAATCCCTGGAATAAGTAATCCTTTTTTAGAATACTTGTTAACCCAAACTTATGTATGGTTAAGATATTTTATTACTTTTTTTATCCCCTTAAATTTAAGTGCGGATAGTGATTGGACAGTAATTAGCAACTTTAGTGATCCAAGAATAATTATAGGCGTTATATTCTTAATTGCTTACATCATCACCATTTTTAAAACATCTAAAAAGAAGGAAACTAAGCCTATTGCATTTGGTTTAATTTGGTTTGGCGCTGCTTTACTTCCAACTTCGTTAGCTCCTTTTGCAGAGGTAACAAATGATCATAGGATGTTCTTTCCGTTTATTGGATTGTCTTTAAGCGTAGTTACATTCTTTGGTTTAATTTATCAGAAATATCAGAATAACATAAAGGATAGTATGCTAAGCAGAATTGGTATTTCTACCCTAATTATGCTGGTATTAGGTTTAAACGCTTATGGGGTTTACCAAAGAAATAAAGTTTGGAAAACAGAGGCTACCCTTTGGTTAGATGTTACACAAAAAAGTCCTCTAAATGGTAGAGGGTTTATGAACTACGGCCTTACAGAAATGGCTATTGGTAATTATCAAAACGCCATAAATTATTTTAATAAAGCCAGCGAATTACTTCCATATTACAGTTCTAATTATGTTAATTTAGGTATAGCAACCAATGGCTTAGGCAAAACTTCAGAAGCTGAACCTTATTTTAAAAAAGCCATTGAGCTTGCGCCAAATTCTTACCGTCCGTATCAGTTCTATGGACGCTATTTAAAAGATAATAACCGATATGATGAAGCCATTGCAACACTTGAAAAAGCTTTATCTATAAATTCTACCTCGGCAGATATTTTTGAAATGTTATTTGAACTTTACAATCAAAAACAAGATTGGATAAAATTAAACTCCGTTTGTAATCAATATTTAAACATATTACCAAATAACGATTTGGCTAAAAGTTATTTAAAAGCAAGCGAAACTAAGACACCTTATTACCCAAATCAAACTTTAGCGCAAAAGCCAAATGCCGATTTTTATATCAACCAAAGTTTAGCAAATTATAATCAAGGAGATTACCAAGCCTGTATTGATAATTGTTTCAAAGCTCTTGAACTAGAACCAAACAGAATTGAAGCATTAATTAATATTGGAGCAGCCAATAATGCCTTAAAAAAATGGGAAGTTGCCATAAAATATCTAAAAATGGCCGAGAAAATAGACCCTAAAAATAAATTGGTTATTGGGAATTTAAATTGGGCTAAAGACGAGTTAGCGAAGCAAAAAAAGTAACTGTTTTTATTAACGGTTATATTATAAGTCTATTTCTAAAATATAACCTCCTGCAGTCATCGGAAATATATTTTCTAAAACATTTATAATACTTTCTGAAGCTTGTACTATTGCTTTTTGTGGTTGCTTAGCTGCCATTATCATTTCGGTATATTTTACATGATAAGGAAAAATAGTCCACTGTTTAAACCCAGCAACACGGCATAAGGTTGAAAGTGATTTGTAGGAATAAACCTGTAAATGATCTTTATGACAAGATTCTCTATTAAATAAAGAAAGTATCATATTAGAAAGTGAGGTAGTATTTGGTGTAGAGCATATTAACTTTTTGCCAGGATATAGCTTTTTCATATCAGTTAAAAACCTTAATGAATCTGGCAAATGTTCTATCAACTCCCCTGCTATAATAATGTCAAAATTATACTTTTCTAGCTCAGGGATTTTATCCAAATCATAAACACTACCAAAAAGTATTTCGGCATTTTCTCCAAATTTTATTCCATTTGGTGGTAAAAGTGTAGAGTTATCAACCCCAATATGAGTTTTAGAAACTTTAGAAATTTCTTCGAACAAATAATTTCCCGAGTTCTCTTTAACCGTTGCAGTTTCATCAAAACAACCCAAATCTAAAACAACTTTACCTAGGCATTTACTAACTATATAATCTAAGCGGTTTACTGTTTTATTAACAGTTATTCTCTCGGTAGGCGTGTAATTTAGTGTTTGCATGTTAAATACTTAGCTCTTATAGCGCAAGGTGATTAATTTTATTGAAACTTTAAATTAAATTTATGAAGAAATATGAAACTTAAACCTGATTTCCTTTTTGCCCAAAAGCATAAAATTTAGAAATAATGAACCCAAAAAAGCCGCCCCAAATTTGGGTTAAAATTTTAAACTCTTCTTTTGTGCGCTTACCATTATTTAACTGAACAGTGGTTTCAGACTCTTGATGAATTCTATGCTTAACCAAATCTTTATTGATATATAAAAACATACCATCCTGATTGGCAATTTGCAACCACCCAAGCCAATCTAAAGCCACAACATAATCATTGTTAAATTTAAAATCTGTCAGCATCTTTAAATTATAAGTAACAGAAGGGCAACAAATAGGACTGCCAAAACTCAAAATCAGTTTTTTGATAAATTTAGTTTTATAAGCTGGTTTAAACTTAAAAGGCAACAACAATAGGTGTTTAATTAATTTGTTTAACGATTGCTTTTTAATTGTTCCATTAACAATATCGCTGTAATCAGAAAACGCAATTGAAGTATTGGGATACTTTTCTAACTTGTTTAGAAATTCTTGAGTATAATTTTCTTCGTAAACATCGTCTTGGTGTGCTATAGTTACAAAGGATGTTTGAGCTTGCGCTAAAGCAAAATTCCAATCATTTGCAATTGAAGTATCATTTTTCCGATTGACTACATAAGCTAATCTATACTTTGACGCTATATTTTCTATAAACAAACAAGGTGTAGAGGTGGTAATTAAAATTTCACTTTTTATCGTTTGTTTGAGTAAATTTTGAATACAAGCCTCTAAGTACGGCGACTCTTTGTAGGCTGGTATAACAAAAGTGTGCTTAAGCATGCTTCAAATTTAGTAAAGCAAAATAAAGAAATAGATTTTATTTTTTCTGATACATTAAACTGTTTAACGCAATAGGGATGCGAGTGCTTGGTGCATTTATTTGTTTTCTTTAAAACAAAAACAAATAAATTACGGAACCACAAAGCAGCCCGACCTGTGTTTTAGCCTTGTGTTTTGGCAAAAGGAATTGCCCTAATTTAGTTATTGATAAAATATTTTTTTAACACTAAAAACTTTACAATAATCATGGTGTTTAATGAGCAAAGAAATTAATTAATTTCCTAATTTTGCAGCTTAAAATAAGCTTGAACTTTAACAAGTTTTATCCCGATTAAATTTTTTAAAAATATCCTTTTCTAATGAAGTTAAATGTAGATTTTAAAGAGCAGTTTGAGCACCGACACATTGCCCCAAATGAGCAAGATACACAGGCTATGCTTAAAAAAGTTGGTGTGAATTCTATTGATGAATTAATAGACCAAACTGTACCGGCTAATATTAGGTTAAAAGCACCTATGGATTTGCCAGCTGCCAAAAGTGAGTTTGAATATTTAAATGATTTACGCATAACGGCTTCAAAAAACAGGGTTTTTAAATCATACATAGGTCAAGGTTACTACGGTGTAATTGTACCTGGCGTAATACAAAGGAATATTTTAGAAAATCCGGGATGGTATACACAATATACTCCCTACCAAGCAGAAATTGCACAAGGTAGATTGCAAGCTTTGTTAAACTTCCAAACAATGGTTTTGGATTTAACCGGAATGCAAATTGCAAATGCTTCTTTATTAGACGAAGGAACTGCGGCTGCCGAGGCTATGTTTATGCAATACAGTTTACGCAAAAAAACAGACGCGAAATCTTACTTTGTTTCAGAAGAGGTTTTCCCTCAAACCATAGATATTTTAAAAACAAGAGCGCAACCTTACGGTATAAATTTAATTATTGGTAACCACCAAAATATAGAGTTAACTGATGATATGTTTGGTGCTTTGGTACAATACCCAGCTGGTAAAGGTGAGGTTTATAATTACAAGGCTTTCGCCGATGCTGCACACGCTAAAGACATCAAGTTAACTGTTGCGGCTGATATCATGAGCTTAGCATTATTAACGCCTCCGGGCGAGTGGGGAGCTGATATTGTGGTAGGTACTACGCAAAGATTTGGTATTCCGATGGGCTTTGGTGGTCCGCATGCTGCTTTTTTTGCAACAAAAGAGGAGTACAAACGCAGTATGCCGGGCAGAATTATTGGTGTTACCATAGATTCACATGATAATTATGCATTACGTATGGCGTTACAAACTAGAGAGCAGCACATTCGTAGAGATAAAGCTACTTCTAACATTTGTACAGCACAGGCTCTATTAGCTATTATGGCTGGAATGTATGCTACTTACCACGGGCCAAAAGGAATTAAAGCGATTGCTGATAGAATACATGGGTTTGCCATTTTGCTAAGTAAGGCTTTAGCCGAGTTTGGTTACGAACAATTAAATACAGCTTACTTTGATACGGTTAAGTTTAACGTAGGCGATTTGGTAAATCCAATTCATTCTGAAGCTTTAAACAACGAGTTAAATTTAAATTACGATGGTGAGACCATTACTATTTCAATAGATGAAACAACTCGTTTACATGATATTGAAGTCTTACTTAAAGTTTTTGGAAAAGTTAAAGGTAAAAATGTTAACGATGTTAATTTAGATACGCTAAAAGCGGATTTAAATAGTGTGATTCCTGCTGAGTTAGTTCGCCAGACAGCATTTTTAACTCATCCTGTATTTAACAAGCATCACTCAGAACATGAAATGTTGCGTTACATCAAATCTTTAGAGGCAAAAGATTTATCGCTTTGCCACTCTATGATTGCTTTAGGGTCTTGTACCATGAAGTTGAATGCAACAACCGAGATGATTCCGGTTACTTGGCCAGAGTTTGGAAACTTGCATCCATTTGCGCCAATAGATCAAACCGGCGGTTATATGCAAATAATGGCTGAGTTGAACAAATGGTTAAGCGAAATTACAGGTTTTGCAGCCATGAGTTTACAACCAAATGCAGGCGCACAAGGCGAGTACGCAGGTTTAATGGTGATTAGAGCGTATCATCAAGATAGAGGCGATTTCCACAGAAACATCGCTTTAATTCCATCATCGGCACATGGTACAAATCCAGCTTCTGCATCTATGGCAGGTATGAAAATTATAGTAACCAAATGCGATGATAAAGGAAATATTGATGTTGCCGATTTAAAAGCAAAAGCAGAGGAACACTCGGCTAATTTAAGTTGCTTAATGGTAACTTATCCATCAACGCATGGTGTTTTTGAAGAGTCAATCATAGAAATTTGCGATATTATCCACCAGCATGGTGGCCAAGTTTATATGGATGGAGCAAACATGAACGCACAAGTAGGTTTAACCTCACCGGCTAATATTGGAGCCGATGTATGCCACTTAAACTTGCACAAAACATTCTGTATTCCGCATGGTGGTGGAGGCCCTGGAATGGGTCCAATTGGCGTAGCTGCGCATTTAGTTCCGTTTTTACCAGGTCATTCAGTGATAGATATGGGTGGCGAAAAATCTATTTCGGCAGTATCGGCGGCTCCTTGGGGTTCAGCATCAATATTGTTAATTTCTCATGCCTACATAGCTATGATGGGCGAAAAAGGATTAACAAATGCAACTAAAATCGCTATTTTAAATGCTAACTATATTAAAGAAAGATTAGAAGGCCATTACCCAGTTTTATATGCTGGCGCTAACGGACGTTGTGCTCACGAAATGATTTTAGATTGCCGTAGTTTCAAAAATTTTGGAATTGAGGTAACAGATATCGCCAAGCGATTGATGGATTATGGCTTCCACGCTCCTACGGTTTCTTTCCCTGTTGCAGGAACTGTAATGGTAGAGCCTACAGAATCTGAACCTAAGCATGAATTAGATCGTTTTTGCGATGCTTTAATTGCGATTAGAAACGAGATTTCTGATGTAGAATCAGGTTTATTAGATAAAGTAAATAACCCACTTAAAAATGCTCCGCACACAGCAGCGGTAATTACTGGTAACGAGTGGGATAAACCTTATACTCGCCAAAAAGCTGGATTCCCTTTACCTTATGTTGCGGCTAATAAGTTTTGGCCATCTGTTGGTAGAGTGAATGATACTTTTGGAGATAGAACTCTAATTTGTACTTGCCCACCAATTGAGGAGTATGAAATGGATGTATTGGTTTAAATATTAAAAATAAATTTCAAAAGTCCTGTTTTTAATTTAAGCAGGACTTTTTTTTTGCTTTCCCTCTTATAATCGGTGCAAGCTTTACGCTAAATTTTTTTGTCGTTTATATGCTGATAAGAGGCAAAATAGAATATCTCTTCAATCCCTAAAGCCCCTATAAAATGGCAAATATTACGCAACAAAAAAGGGAGGCGTTAATGCTTCCCTTTAAATAAAATATCTAAAAATGTTAACCCAAAAATGGATAACGATAATCAACAGGCGGGTTAAATGTTTCTTTAATGGTACGCGGAGAAACCCATCTTAATAAGTTAAGCATAGCACCTGCTTTATCATTAGTTCCCGAGCCTCTTGCACCACCAAATGGTTGCTGCCCTACTACAGCTCCAGTACATTTATCATTAATGTAGAAGTTTCCTGCCGAGTTTCTTAAAGCAACTGAAGCCTGCTCTATGGCGTATCTATCTTGAGAGAAAATTGCACCAGTTAAAGCGTAAGGAGAAGTTTCATCAATCAGTTTTAAAGTAGCATCAAATTCAGCATCATCATAAACATAAATAGTTAATACCGGACCAAAAAGTTCTTCGCACATGGTTGTATATTTAGGGTCTTGGGTTACAACAACCGTTGGTTCTATAAAATAACCTACAGATTTATCATATCCACCACCACAAATAATCTCTACATTACTATCTAATTTAGCTTGGTCTATGTATTTAGCGAGTTTATTAAAAGATTTCTCATCAATAACGGCATTTATAAAGTTAGAGAAATCCTCAGTACCTCCCATTTTAAAAGAAGCAATGTCTTTCATCATTATGCCTTTAATTTGCGGCCATAAAGATTTTGGAATATAGGTACGAGAAGCGGCAGAGCACTTTTGACCTTGGTACTCGAATGCGCCTCTAACAATTCCTGTCGATGCCGCTTTCACATCTGCTGATGGATGAACTAAAATAAAATCTTTACCTCCAGTTTCCCCTACGATTCTTGGATAGCTTTTATATTTATGAATATTGTTACCAATAGTTTTCCAAATATGTTGAAACACCGCTGTTGAACCTGTAAAATGAATACCAGCAAAATCTGGATGATTAAAAACAACATCTCCTACCTCAGGTCCATCAGCATAAATCAAATTAATTACACCATCGGGCAAACCTGCTTCTTTAAAAATTTTCATGGTAAGGTTAGCCGCATAAACTTGTGTATCTGCCGGTTTCCAAACCACTACGTTACCCATCATGGCACAAGAAGCAGGTAAATTACCAGCAATTGCGGTAAAATTAAATGGTGTTAGTGCAAATATAAATCCTTCTAAAGGGCGTTGCTCTAAACGGTTCCAAACTCCATCTGGCGAAACAGGTGGTTGCTGAGCATAAATATCAGCCATATAACTTACGTTAAAGCGTAGAAAATCTATAAACTCGCAAGCTGCATCTATTTCTGCTTGAAAAGCATTTTTAGACTGCCCAAGCATAGTTGCAGCATTAAGATCGTATCGATATTTGTTGGCTATTAAGTCGGCCGCTTTTAAAAAAATAGCTGCTCTATGTTCCCAAGCTAAATTTTCCCAATCTTTTTTAGCCACCAAAGCAGCATCTATTGCTTTTTGCACATGACTTTTGTTCCCATAACTAAAATGTGCCAATATATGTTGATGATCATGAGGTGGACTCACCGTTTTTTTATTCTCCGTTATTATTTCTTCACTACCAATGTACATAGGTATATCCACCATTTTGCTTCTAGCGTTAGCAATTGCTTTTTGCAATAAATCTCTCTCTTTGGTATTTGGAGCGTAAGAATATATAGGCTCGTTTATAGGTGTGGGTACTTTAAAAAATCCTTTAAGCATAAAATTAGCGATTTTGTATTTGGGATAAAGATAAGGGTTTTAGTTTTAAAAGGATTTGAGGTTTGTGTCAAAATAATGAGAGAAATTTAAATAATTTGGGTTTTTAAATCCCGATCAAAAATCGGTACAGACTTCACTTTTCGCTCTACTCCTCTCCACTAGTTGACGGATGCAAGATACCGCTTCTCTAAAGGAGTCCTCTGAACAATCGATAAAACAACCTAAAATGCCGAAAGGCCAATCAAAATAATTATATACTATCAGTTATTAACCTTTTGTAAATAGATTGTTATCTAATATGCAATCAATAAATTTTGCAATTAGCATTACTATATTTGAAGTCTAATAAAAATTTATGTTCAAGAAAATTATTCCATTTGCATTTGTAATTTTTGCTCTTTCCTTAATATCGTGGGGTGTTATTGCGCATCGTTCGGTTGCTAAAATTGCACACAATCACTTAACACCAAAAGCGAAATTGGCTGTTAAAAATTTATTAGGCACAGAAGAAATGCCTTTAGTGAGTACCTATGCAGATGAGATTAGATCATCGTCTAAATTTAGATATACTGCACCATGGCATTATGTAAATTTAACACCGGGCTTAAACTATAAAGAGTTTAGTGAAGCTTTAAAGGCCGATACTAGTGCAAACGTTTATAACGCTTTGTTGAAATTAACAGCTGATTTAAAAAACCCAAAATCTACTAAGGAAGATAAAACATTTGCATTAAAGATGATTATTCATTTTATTGGAGATTTACATCAACCTTTTCATGTGGGTAAAGGAGAAGACCAAGGTGGTAATAAGATAAAATTAAAATTTATGGGTCGCGAAACCAATTTACATAGCCTTTGGGATAGTGGATTGGTAGAATATAATGGTTTTACCTTCACAGAAATGGCAACTGCATTAGATAATGTTAGCCCCGCACAAATTGCGAAGTGGCAAAATGATGATGTTACCGTTTGGCTATTTGAATCTTACAGCATTGCGAGCAAATTATACAGCGAAGTAAAAAATGAGGATAGTTTAGATTATACTTATTACCCTAAACATGCAGAAATTTATAAAGAACAAATTCAAAAAGCTGGAATAAGACTAGCTGGATATTTGAACAGTATTTATAAGTAATTTCTTAAAGTTATCTAAATCGTTAATCCTGTAATCTTTAACAAATAAGATTACAGGATTTTTTTTGCTTAATAATTAGCTTAAAAAAAAATAACTTATTTTAGTTTATAAAAATCCCGATTTTGAAAATTAAAGTTTTAATTAATGTTATCCTATTATTATCAACCAATTTACAATTTCAAAATGTTGATTTTAAGGTAAATAGTGTTTTACTTTTTGCGGTTATTTCGTATTATGCTTTTATTATTTATAAATTGTTTAAGGCTCGACATCATAATTGTTAAAAATATATTTTATGGGGAATACTGTTTTTTTGTTTAGGTAATATTGGTGGAACTTTAAGTCAAATTTTTGGCTAGAAGTTTTTGGGTTTGTTCCCAAATAATTAAACACAAATTGGGACATTTATTGAGCTTTGCTTTTTCTCGTTAGGCTTAGGCGGTAAAATGATTGAAGAAAGCAGAGAGAAAATTAAGTACTAAAAGCAGGTTTTAGAAGTACAAATAATGGCTTTGCAAGCGCAAATGAATCCTCATTTTTCATTTAATTGTTTAAATGCTAACAGAAATTTAGTGCTTCAAAATCAAAACGATAAAACATCAAATTACGTGTTAAAATTTTCAAAATTGCATAGGCTTACCTTAGAAAAATCGATGCAAAAGCAAGTAAGTTTAACAGATAATATCAACTATTTATAGATGTATTTGGCAATGGAAAATTTAAGGTTTAATGAAACTATAAATTATCAAATTATTAAAAACCTTACACAACACAGCGATTCTATTTTTATTCCTCCAATGTTGATACAGCCATTTGCAGAAAATGCAGTGAAATATGCGTTTAAAAACCAAAATGTTGACAAAAAAATTGAGATTTCTTTTACCGAAAATCAAAATAGTTTAACCGTATTAATTGATGATTACAATGTTGCTGTAAATCAATATTTAAACTTAACACCATCCGAATATAAATTAAGAACTACAGAAATTACAAAAAAATATTTACTGCAATGAAACAACTTACTAGAACAAACAATAACATTAGAGATTGATGATAAAAGCGTTTTAGATGCTCAAAAAACTGAAAATTTAGTTACTATAAAATTTAGTTTGGCTTAGTTACGTTCAATTTGATTAAATATCTCAGTAATTTTATCTTTATTGTTTTTAGATACGCTTATTTTTTCGCCATCTTCCATTACTACATAACCGCCATCAATTCTTAAAAACTTTTTCAAAAACAAAGGATTAATTAAGTGAGATTGATGAATTCTAATAAAACCATTGGTAGTCAGTAAACTTTCTACTTCTTTTAAGGTACGGCAAATCAAAAATGTTTCTTTGGTTTTTAAGTAAAAATGGGTGTAATTACTATCAGATTGGCATCTGATAATATCACTTATCGCTATAAACTCTAAACCATAGGTGGTGGGTAAGGCAATTTTATAACGGTTTTTTTGCGAGTTTTGCAAAATATCCATAAGAAAATTGAATTGATCTGATGGAAGATTTTTTTGAGATTTACTTTCCCACTTATCTAAACACTCCAAAAGTTCTTGATTGTCTACCGGTTTTAGCAAGTAGCTTAGAGCGCTATATTTAAATGCTTTAATAGCATATTGATCATAAGCGGTGGTAAAAACGACATCAAATGTAAAGTTTGTAATTTGCCCTAAAAGTTCAAATCCGTTTAAGCCAGGCATTTCAATATCCAAAAATAAAATATCAAATTCTACTGTCTTAATAAAAGATAGTGCTTCTTCAGCATTGTTAAATTTCCCAATAATTTGAATAGGTTTTGCCAAACTCTTTAGAATAATTTCTAAAGATTCTGTACAATGCAATTCGTCATCAACTAGTACAATTTTAATCATCACTAAATTTAACTAATGGTAAATATTATTTTAGTACCTGTAGCAATTCCATCATCATACTTGTCACTAATTTCGCATACAATACAATTACTAAAATTTTGGTTATAAAGTTTTATTCTTTCTTTGGTTAAATCCATTCCATATGATTTATGTTTTTTTAGGGTTTTATCTTTTTGCAAAGCCGATTGAGCTCTGCCAATTCCATTGTCCTCAATGATAAAATGATAAGAATTATGCTTTTCAGGATTACTTTCTATAGTTATGTTTAATGTTTTTGTTGGATTTAAACTCGGTAATAAACCATGCCAAATTGCATTTTCTACAAAAGGTTGAAGCAGTAGTGGCGGGATAAATATTTCGTTGGTATCTACTCCACTAACAACGTTTATTTTATAGAAAAATTGATCATTAAAGCGGTTAGCTTCAATAGCCAAATACAAGGAAAGCGCTTCTAACTCGCTGTTTAAGCTAACTAATTCTTTTTTGCTATGTTCTAAAACTAAACGAATCAGTTTAGAAAACTTGTTTAAATAATCAGCTGCTTTATCATTTTGGTTACTTAATATGAAATAACGGATAGAGCTTAAGCTATTAAATAAGAAATGAGGATTCATTTGAGAACGTAAAGCCATCATTTCAGCTTCAGCTAGTTTTTTCTCATAGTTTATTTGTAGCGTGGTTATTTTTTCTATTTCTATTTCTTGTTTTTTTTGGATGATTTCTTCCGTTCTAATTTTGATTTTTTGCTCTAATTCATCATTAGAATTTTTTATCAATTTCTGATTGATTTGTAATTGGTTTATTAAAGCATCTTTACTTTCCTTCTTTTCGTCTTCATTAAGTTTAATTCTATAACCAATTGCTAATGAAAAGCATAAAACTTCGGCTAAAATCCCTAATTGAAAAATGTTAGCAGCTGTTAATCCAATTTGATAATCGCCAAATAACCTAAAGTTAGTATCTGCTAAAGCCGCTATAATTCCACCAGTTAAATAAAAGAATACTCCTAAAAAAAAGTAATTTATAATTGGTGATTTCACTTTGATGTAAAACCAAATAATTAAGCCAATATTTAATGGAAATAAAATAATTCTGGTGCCAATAAAAAGGATATTTCTGAGTTGGAAATCAAATAAGGTAATCATCATTAAAAGATTAAGCCCGGCATAAATCATATAGCAATAGCTTAATATTTTTAGAAATCTAACAAGCTTTGTATCATAGTCTCCAATATTTAAAAGCTCAATCACAAACCAATTGTAAACTGCAAAAAATAGAAATTGAATAGGCTCATTTATGTACGACCGCATAAGTGGATAATAATCAATCATGCTACCTATCCAAGTGATTCTATTTAACCGGGTAAGCGCATAAATGATGGTTCCCAAGAGGTATAATGAATAATATAAATAAAGCTTTTGGTAGCTTTTGAAATATAAAAATATCATGAATAGGAAAATAAAACCTATAGATCCTACAAACAAAATCACGATAAAGGTTTCTTTTAATTTAGCTTTTTGGGCCTTATATATCTCCTCGTTATAAGTTGCTTTATCTTCGATAGTAATGTTTAAATCAGGATTAATATTTTTCTTATTATAAACCTTTAAATAGATCTGTTGAGTTTTTTGAGGCTCAATTTTGAAATTTACATAGTTAGCAATATTAGGTATTTGCAGTTGAGGTGTTGGGCAATAAGTACCTGTTTTTCCTTTTAATTTTAAAATATTACCGTCCAAAAGGTAAATATCTGCATAATCATTGTTGCCAGTGTAAATGTACCATTCATTATAGCTATCAATATTGTTATGTAAGTTAAGTTTAAACCAATATGCATTTTGATGATTGATTTTTAGATTCCGTTTTTCATTCGTAAATAATTGTTTACTAATTGCTTTTATGCTTGCCCCTTTTTCTGTTTCTAGAACTTGAACATTAGGCATATCAAAAAAATAGGTATATCCTTTTAGTGTTGAAAGTTGGATTGCGTTTTGCCTGTTTTTCGCAAAACTTACCAAACTAAATAGGCAAAAAATAAACGGAATTATCCATTTGATCATGCCATTAAAGTAAATGATTTTTTCAATAATAACAATAGCAAATGAGTATATGAAGCATTTGAATTAGTATTTAGGCGGTTTTAAGAAATGCTTACAACTAGGCCTTAAACCGATATTTTGAGCTAAAAATCAAATACTTACTCAACAAGGTTAAATCCTATCCAGAAATCTCCAAATTCTTACTCGCTGTTTTTACAGGCTACCAACAACATAATTTTGGGTTAATAAACAAATTATACTCAAATGAAAAAACTGACTTTACTAACCACTTTAATGTTATTTGTAATTATTGCACAAGCGCAAACAGAAGCATTAAAAGACAAACTTAAACGCAAATTAGAAGAAGCTAAAGAGCGTAAAACCGAAAAAACAATTGATAATATTTTAAACAAAACCGAGGAAAAGATTGACGGAAAAGTTAACAAGGCTTTGAGCAAAAAAGAGAAAGAAGAAAAAGTAACAAAAGAAAAGCCTGCTTCAAATGAGTCAAATCAAGAGAATACAAATCAAACAATTAATCATAATAGCGAAAAGCCGGTTGAAAAGACTGTTGCAAATGGCCCCGTAAAATTATCAGCTATATCAAAATTTGATTTTATTTCTGGTGAAAAGGTTTTGTATTATGATGATTTTTCAAGAGTAAATGTAGGTGATTTTCCAGCTGATATTAACACCAATGCCAGTGGCGAAGTGGTAACACTTGAAGGTAAAGAAGGTAAATGGCTAAACATGACCAAAAACGGAGCTTTTATCCCTGACAATATTAAAAAACTTCCTGAAAATTTTACGCTAGAGTTTGAGGTCGGGATTGATAAAGACCCATCAAATAATTACTCGGGGTTGGGATTAAACTTTAACATAAACAACGATGAACTTTTTAAAGATATGTTTTTTTCTAAAGGAACATCTTTAGTTTACTTACACCCCGGAGCAGCACAAGCTGCTATCTCTATTATTCCAACCCAAGGAATCGATATTTCTAACGAAATACCAATGCCACAGTGGGATGTAAATAACAAAACATTTGCTAAAGTTTCTATTTGGAGACAAAAAGGAAGGTTAAGAGTTTATGTAGACCAAGATAAATTGATTGATATCCCTCGTTTTTTCACCGAAAACCAAGTATATGATTTTGCCTTTTTTAGGAATTTTTTCAACGAGTGTAATGTGTTTTTAGGTAATATTAAATATGCTATTGCACCTGCCGATACCAGAAGCAAATTAATTACTGAAGGTAAATTTGTAACTCGTGGAATTTTGTTTGATTTAAACTCTGATCAGATTAAGCCAGAATCAAATGGGGTTCTAAAAGAAATTGCAACTGTTTTACAAGAAAACCCAACAGTTAAAGTAAAAATAATTGGTCATACAGATAGTGACGGCGACGCTGCCTTAAATCTCGATTTATCTAAACGCCGCTCTGCAGCAGTAAAAAATGCTCTAAGTACTGTTTTTGGTGTGAATGCAAATCGACTAGAAACTGATGGAAAAGGCGCTACCCAACCATCAGAGCCAAACACAACTCCGCAAGGCAAAGCAAATAACAGGCGAGTAGAATTTATCAAGTTATAGTAATGGGTACTAAATTACTGCTTTTTATCTGCTTTAATTTTTCATTGCTTTTGCAAGATGAAGGCTTTGTAGAAACTTTAGCTAACACCTATTTGGTGACTAGCAAAAGTAATACTGGTATTACCAAAATCATTATTGATACAGAACACAAGAAGCTGAAGGTTTGGGAGAGTTGTGTACCAAAAGATTGCGATTGGGGGATTGCCAGTTACCAGCAAAAGAACAATACCATTACCGCTTCTTATGCCATGGGCGATATAAAAAAGCAGTTAACCATCAGTTTAACAGATAATAGAACGGCCATGAACGCCGAAATTAAATACCAAGTAGATCAAAAATTAACCAAAGTAGTGAGCTATCAATTAAAGGCTCAAAACAATAGAATCAAATAAAAAACGAAATGAAAAAAATCATCAAATTAATGATCATTGTTATAGTAATGATGACAGGAGTAGAGTTAAGTTATGGGCAAAATTTTACAGCCTTATTTGGTACGTGGCGACCAAGTACACCATCAAATTTGTCTCAGTATACTAACATCACATTTGTAAATATAACATCTAACAATCAAGCTAAAATTTCAGATGCGAATAATAACCATGTAGTTTTTAATCTAAAATCTATTGCTAACGGTGGTTTAGAAACTCTTTTACCTATTGAGATTAAAAAGATATATGGATATGACGCTAAAAAAGTATTTGTTCGCCTTTATAATCAAAACAATAAACTAAGAGTTGTCAGAAAAATTTATGAGTACGATAGAAATGGTGTTTTGCTTAATGCTAATCCAACTTTAGATAGTATTTTATTTGAAAAAGCGGTAATTAATAAATCACTAAATCCTTCACTAAGTTCTCCAACAATAGTAGATACTAGAAATCCAGCATTAGACAAGATTGCAGGTGATTTTAAAGAAAGAAGAGAATTTTTTGGTGGTACTAAATACAAAATTGAATTTTTAGGTATTCAAAATATTAAAGGTGATAGAGATAACATCAATACTGATAAAGAAGACAAAGAGCTAGAGTTAGAGATTCTTGGTCATATAGGATATACCATAAAAAACGCACAAAATAACATCATCTTGCCAGAAAAATCTATTTTCGACAACGCTAATAGTCAAGGCAATTCTTACATCCTAAAAAAGAATAACCCCATAAGTTTAACTCACGTTATCGAGTTTACAGTTCCGCAAGATAAATTACCTGAATATTATTTGGTGTTAAATGGTAGGTTGATAGAAAATCACAGATTTGTTGTTGTTGGGGAATTTAATCTAATTCAAGGTTTTTATTTAAAAGATAGAGATGGTATTAAAGAAGAGATTTTTAAGTTTTCCGATGCCTATCCCGGTGAAAACACGATCACAATTAACTTAAGAAAAGAAAGAAATGGCGATGGTGAAGACACAACATTAGGTGTTAAAATCAGAATCACTAAAATTAATTAGCCAATCATCATGAAAAAATTAATTTTAATCCTAATCACTATTTTTTCTATCAGCATTTTAAAAGCACAAACCCCAGCCGAGTTTGAGAAAATGCAAAAAGAGTATTTAAAGCAAGCTAGCATGGCACTCAATTGCGATTCTTTAAAGAAAACATTAGATAAACAATACGAAGCTTTAGATAGAAAAACACTTACCGAAAGTCAATTAAAAGAGATAAGAGCATCATTAGATGGGCAGATAAAAGCTTGTAAAGAATATGCTCAAATCTTAAAAACAGGCGGGACCTCAACTACTCCTCAATCAGAAACTTCTGAAGAGATAAAGGAAGAAAAAGGTGTAGAAATAGGGGAGAAAAAGCCAAACATTAAAAATTTAGAGATCCCGGCGGGTTATAAGATCACTTATTTGATTAAAGAAAACGGCACAACCAACAGGATAGAGATGTATTTATCAGATACAAGTCCAAATTATACCATCAGCGCAAAAGATCCAGAAACAGGACAAAAGTTTTATGCCATTTATAAAGCTAACGAAAAAAAAATTTACAATGTGGCTCAAGGTATGGTTCTAACTATGGATATGAATGCCAATCAGAAAAGTATGTATGGTGATTTTACACCAAGTTTAGCCGAGATTCAGAAGTATAAATTAACACCAACAGGTAAATCTAAAACCATAGCAGGTTATTTAGCTCAAGAGTTTTCTAGTAAAGATGATGAAGGAAATCCGATAAAAATTTGGATAAGTTACAGCCTGAAATCAGGTAGCTATATTATGCCAGGCGCAAAATATGTAGAAGCTGAAAGAGCGATTTATAAGAACGTTTATGGAAATGATTTATTGGGATTTTTCCTTGCTTTTAACACCACAAGTGCTGATGGTAATACTGAAATGATTGCAGAAAGCGTCCAAAAAATTACTGCTCCTGTATCTATATCTGTTGAGGGCTACAATTGGGTAAACGGAAACCAAATGATGAACAATTTAACCCCACCTAAAAATTAATATTTAAACAGAAAATCATGAAAAATTTAAAAATCACTTTGATTGCAATTTTAATTGCAACGGCAAACTCTTTTGCCCAAAATATACCACAAACCTTAAAATACGATTTCAAGTTTGATTGGTTATCTGCTTATAAAGTAAACCTTTTAGATGCGAGCAAAGAAGACGTAATGAGCATTGGTTACTGCCGTTTGTTTGTTAAAAATAAAACTACCGGTAAAGATGATCAAATATTACCTACTGGATTTTCATATATAGGTAATTATGGACGTGTATATGAAGTAAGTAGAAGTGGAGCATATGAAATGAATAATTATACAGCAAAACCTATTATGAATTCGTTTGTCCGCTTTCAATTTGAACCTATCAAATATGGTTACAAAACTTTAGCAGACTTATATGATAATGCCTACTTTAAAATCGTTGCTGAAGTAAAAATTAAAGGATTTAATAATGATGAAATTTTTGGCAAATCAGAATCTATCGTCTTTTTAAAAGATGCTAATATAAATTTTGTGACTAAAACAGTAGCTAGTCAGATGAGATCCTCTGCTGGTAACGGATTCTTATTTTTTAGAAAGGATTCTAGAAGCTTTGGAGTTTATTATAGCATTAAACCTGTTAATTAATCATTTGTCTTAAAAACAATAGCTGATTAGTAATGCCCTAGTCAGTTGTTTTAAACAAAAATCATGAAGAATAAAATCAAAATTCTTGTACTAGCGGTAACATCAATTGTAATAAGTTGTAATAATCCAAAAGTTAATGAAGGCGAAAAAGAATTGTCTGAAATCATTCTCAAAGAAAATAATGGTGAAGATAATACTTGTTTAATGGCTTACGCCGATAAATATGATGAGCTTTTTACTTTGGATGATGCAGTTAAAATTACTGGTTTTACTAAAGCTGATGTAGAAACTGAGTACAGCAAAATCATGAAAAACAATACTTATCATGATATTTCTTACAAATGGGAAAGCACTAGAATAAAGATGGTAAAAGTGGCAAATATGGAGGTGAAAGTACCAATGAAAAATTTGATAGAAGTAAGCGGGATAGAAGCTAAAACAGCAGAAGCTTTTAAAAGAGATTTTAGCCTTAAAACTGACGCGGAAATTACCGAAATGAACAAAAACATGAACAAAGCCGTGGACGATGCTTATGAAGGAAAATCAGAAAGCGAAACTGCAAATAAAGCGATGGCAAAAGTGAAAGAAATGGGCCAAATTAAAGAAGATGTAAAAGCCATAACCGGCAATATGCAGGATAATGCTTTTTCAAAAGTCCTTAAGGCCTATCAACCTGTAGAAAACCTCGCTGATGCAGCATCATGGAATACTTTTGAACAAAGATTATATGTTTTAAAAAACGGAGTAAAGTTTCAAGTAACAGCTGATTTAAGTGACGATACCAACTTTAATAAGGGTAAAGCAATTGAGGCTGCTAAATTAATTTTAGCTAAATGTCAACAATCAAAATAGGTTTGTATCTGGCTCTTTTACTGCTGGTTACAAACATTTTTGCTCAAGAGGATGGTAGTTATAGAAATGAAAATTGGCAACCTCAAAATGGCAAATACTACTTCTCGAATGCAATAACTTGGCATTATCAAAAGCAAACACAAACAGAGAATTTCTCTGGTACGATTTCGATTTATCTAGATATTATAAGCAATACATTTTTATTAACTCCAAAAGATTATGGATTTGGGGAGGAAATGATAGATTTTATTTTAATCGAAAAAAGTGGTAGGGTTATAGTTGCTTACGCTGATGATAGCGGTAAACATTTAAAAAAGTTTAAGTTTAATAACGATAGTTTGGAAGTTAAACGCCTAACAGATTTTTTTAAAACCGACCGAAAAGTTACTTTAACTCATATACCATTACCACAAAAGCAGGTGATGATTTATCAAAAAAAGCCAAATATTAATTTTTACATTGAAGAGTTTGCAACTGTTAAAACCAATATGGATTTTGAACCTTTAGAGTGTTTAAGGTCATTAAATTTGGAATTTCCAATTCCATCCATTTTAACAGAAAACAAAATTTTAAATAAAAACGAGCTTTTGGTTTTTCTTTGTACCAAAAATGAGCAATTAGCTTTTCTAGATTGGCTACCTAACGAGTATTTCGTGGATTTGAAAGGATATAAATAATTTTATTTTGCTTTCTCATAAACCAAAAAATGCTGAATAGGCAAGAAATCTTCTTGTTTATAAAGCTTAAAGCCATTCGCTTCCATTTCTTTATTTACTTGTTTCACACTCATTTTATGAAGCTCTTTTATCGCAACATCAGGGTCTTCGGTCCTATATTCAAGAAGTAATATTTTTCCATCAGCTTTTAAAGCTTTGGCTAAGGCCGATAACATTTCTTGCGGGTAAGCCAGCTCATGGTAAACATCAACCATAATGGCTAAATCAATTGAATTGACCAGTAAGTTTGGATTTTGTTCACTTCCTTTTACAATCTCAACGTTCTTAACTCCCTTTTGAATTTTATTTTGTTTTAAAATCTGAATAAATTCATCCTGAATCTCCACCGCATAAACTTTTCCTTCGGTAACTTTCTGTGCTATTTTAAAAGTATAATAACCACTACCAGCACCAATATCGGCAATTATGCTTTTACTGTTGATGGGTAATTTATCAATAGCTAAGCTGGTGTTCTCTTCCTCATTTCTATTATTTCGCTCAAGCCATCCTGCCCCTGCGGCATCCATTACAAAAGAAATTTCACGGCCTTGATAAACTTTACCAATACCATCTCTGCTTGGCGATTTGTATTGATAAACACTATCAATTTTAGATGCGGATTTTTGATTGACTGTTTGTGTACAAGCCATCTCACAAAGCATCAAACACAAAATTATGATTACACTGATTCTCATGTTTATAGTTTTATTTTAAATCACTCTTAGCCACTAATTGTTTTAAAATTTATTCCGTAGTAAGAAAATATGTCAGGTTTAAAATTTCCACTATGCTTACATTTCGTTTTATTCATTCCAAATGGTTTTAAAAAATCTTTGGAACAGTTATTGAAATAACTATATTTGATTAATAAATATAAACAAAATGAAAAAGATTTTAATTTTATGTTTTGCAGTAATAGGTTTTTTCGCTCTTTCTGCAATGAATGATAATAAAGGTGAGTTTAAATTTGTTGAAGAAACCCACGATTTTGGAAAAGTACCTGTTGGTAAGCCAGTTTCTTTCACTTTTAAATATTCAAACGTTGGTGATGAGCCTTTAATCATAACAGCAGTTGAATCTACTTGCGGTTGTACTGTCCCAAGTGTAGAGCCTAAACAAGGTACTCCGGTTTTAAAAGGACAATCAGGTTCTATTACCTTAACCTACAATGCTGCAGTTGCTGCGCCATTTAACAAGTTTGTTAAAATTACATCAAACTCTAAAACACCTACTAAAATGCTATACATTAAAGGTGAAGTTATTGCAGAGGCAGGTAAATAATAAAAATATTAATTTTAAAAAGCCATTTCTAAAAGAGATGGCTTTTTTTTTTGCAAACAATCCATTATATATAAATGCTTAAAAACATTAAAAACATCATTTTTGACTACGGTAACGTAATCTTTACTATTAACTTTGAAAGAACACAACAAGCTTTTAAAGATTTAGGCATCCCTAACGTAGAATCGTTTTTTGCACATAAAGGACATAATTCTTTATTTGATGATTTTGAAATAGGTAAAATCTCTGCTGAACAATTTAGAGATGGGATTAGAAATTACGCTCAAAATCCTAATCTTACCGATGATGAAATTGATGATGCTTGGAACTCTTTATTAATTGGTATTCCAGATGGAAATCATGATTTATTACTAGCATTAAAAGCTAAGTTTCGTATATATCTATTAAGTAATATCAACGAAATACACTTAGCATTCATCAATAAATACCTTAAATCAAATTTTAATCTAGAGGGTAACGAAGTTTTTTTTGAGAGAATTTACTACTCACATTTGGTAGGTAAACGCAAGCCAAATCAAGAAATATTTGAACAGGTTTTAACTGAAAATAACTTATTAAAAGAAGAAACTTTGTTTATTGATGATAGTCCTCAGCACTTAAAAACTGCCACAGAAATGGGTATAAATACTTATTTAATGACTTATCCAGATACCATTCAGAAATTATTTAAAGTAGAAATAGCATAATATAAACATGGAGAGATTAAAGATTGCTTTTATAGGTTTAGGGAATATGGGCTTAGGTATGGCACAAAATTTAATTAATGCCGGCCATCATTTAACTGTTTACAATAGAACCTTAGAAAAAGCAAACGACTTAACTGGAGTATACGATACAGCAAAAACACCTAAAGAGGCTGTTGATAATGCAGATTTGGTAATAACCATGTTATCAGAAGATAGTGTTTTATACGAAGCCGTAACTGGCGAAAACGGTTTTTTAAATGCGATGAAAAAAGATGCAATTCACATCAGCATGAGTACCATTTCGCCAGATACTTCTAGAGATTTATATCAACAACATAAAGCTGCAAATACTCATTACCTAACAGCCCCAGTATTTGGTAGGCCATTAGCGGCAGCTAGTGCTCAATTATTTATTTGCGTTTCTGGAGATTCTGAAATTAAAGAAAAAGTAAAACCTATTTTAAATTTAATGGGACAAAAAGTAGATGATTTTGGGGAAGAACCAGGTGCGGCAAATGTGGTTAAGTTAACAGGTAATTTTATGATTATGGCTTCTATGGAAACTATGGCCGAGGCATTTACCTTAGCAGAAAAACATGGTTTAGACAGAGAGCAAGTAGCTGATTTCTTTGGCGCTACTGTTTTTAATGCCCCAATCTATAAAAATTACGGAACCCTAATAGCTAAAAAAGCCTATCAACCTGTGGGTTTTAAAGCAAAACTAGGTTTTAAAGATGCCCGATTAGCTAGTAAAATGGCCTTAGACGCACAAATGCCAGCTCCACTTTTAAATTTGGTTTACAACCGATTGTTAAGTGCAATGGCTAATGGTAAAAGTGAAAGCGATTGGGTAGAAGGAATTTCTGGAGGTGTTTCTAACGATGCTGGCTTATAAAATATGTTAATTTATACGGGCTTGGCCATTGCCGTTTTGGCTTTTATAGTTTTAAGTTTTTTCAACGCTGCTGTTTTTGGTACTAAACCAAAAACAGCAGATTACGAAAATATCCCTAATTTCAAAGACGGAGTATTTCATAATCAATCTGAAACTAACGTGATGAGTAAAGATGGCTCGTTCTTTAAAGTTTTGGGAGAATGGCTTAACAAATCAAAAGAAAACGAGCCAAAAGATGTTATCCCAGTAATAGCATCTGATTTAAAAAATTTACCCAAAAACCCTTCCATAACCTGGTTTGGCCATTCTAGTTATATTTTAAATTTAGATGGAAAATCTATTTTGGTAGATCCTGTTTTTAACCGAGCCTCACCAATTCCTTTATTTGGAAAACCCTTCCCTATGAGTTTTGATTATGATGCAAGGCATTTTCCTGAAATAGATTATTTGGTGCTCACTCATGATCATTACGACCATCTTGATTATCAGTTCATCAAAAAAATAATTCCACAAGTAAAGCAATTTATTGTTTCTGCTGGAATTGAGGCTCATATAATGCCCTGGGGAGCAAAAGAAGACCAAATTTCTTCTTTAAGCTGGCATCAAAACAAAACTTTTGATGATTTTAATTTTACGGCATTACCGGCTAGGCATTTCTCTGGACGTAAATTTAAACGTGGCGAAACTTTATGGAGCTCTTTTGCTATAAAAACGCCTAATTTTAATATTTACCTTGGCGGAGATTCTGGTTTTGATACTCATTTTGAAGAAATTGGAAAAAATTACGGTCCGTTTGATATTGCTTTTCTAGAATGCGGACAATATGGTAAGTACTGGCCAAATATTCATATGACTCCATCAGAAACGTATTCGGTGGCTAAACTGTTAGGTGCAAAAAAATTGTTCCCCGTCCATTGGGCTAAATTTAGTTTATCTACTCATGGATGGAAAGACCCCATCAACCAGCTTGTCCAAATTCAAAAGCAAGATGAAAATTCAATAGAAATATTAACGCCACAAATTGGCGAGATTTATTTCTTTACTTTAGCTAATTATTCTAAAAATTGGTGGGGAAATGTAGATTAGATGAAGAAATAATAAATCAAACCTGTAAGTCAAGCTCAATTCATTTCAGCTTCTCATCTTAAAAGTACAAAAGTTTCTGTCTCTGAGAAAACAGACCGAGTTAATCTCTTTTCACAAAATAAACAGCGTTGATGATTATACAAATGACTCCACTCCGGAACCGGTTTTTCATCGGGACTACTGCGGAAAACATATTTAAATCCTCAAATAAACCATTTATCTAAAACTGTTGTACAACATAAAAATACAAAGGCATTCCGATAGTAATATTTACAGGAAAAGTTACTGCTAAAGCCATGGGTAAAAATAAACCCGGATTAGCTTTTGGAACAGTAATTTTCATAGCGGCAGGTACAGCAATATAAGATGCGCTTGCTCCTAATACGGCAAATATAAATCTGTTTGTAACCTCATCAGTCACAAAGCCACTTAAGTAAGCCACTAAGCAACCGTTAAATAGTGGAATTAAAATTGCAAAAACAAAAGGAAACCATCCTTTATTCACTAAATCGTTTAATTTTTTACCACTCACAATTCCCATATCTAATAAAAATATGGCTAAAAATCCTTTAAAAATATCATCAGTAAATGGTTTTATACCCTCAGCTTGTTTAGCATTAGCCATAAAACCAATCAATAAGCATCCTAAAATTAGCAATACGCTACCATTGGTTAAAGAATGATGAATTGCCGTACTCTTCTTTATTTTGGTGTTTTTTTCTTTATTAAAAATAGAGATTAGAACCAATCCGGCAATAATTGCTGGCGACTCCATTAAAGCCATAATAGCAACCATATGCCCATGTAAGGTGAGTTGTTGCGCTTCTAAATAAGAAACCGCAGTAACAAAAGTAACCGCACTAACAGAGCCATAAGCAGCGGCTATCGCTCCAGCGTCATAAACACTAAATCTACTTTTAAGAATAAAAAATGTGTAAATAGGTATAATAAAAGCTATGGCTACTCCAAACACCATAGACCAGATAATTTCGCTATCAAATACTTCATGAGATAACTCCTGACCTCCTTTAAAACCAATAGAAAACAGTAAATAAAGAGATATAAATTTGGAAGAATTTGCAGGTATTTCTAAATCACTTTTAAGGTAAACGGCAATAATTCCTAAAATAAAAAAAAGTAAGGCAGGGTTTGTTAAATTATCTATAAGTAAGTGTAAATCCATACAATGGGTTTAATTGTTATTTATAATTAAGCTGATGCTCTTGTTAAACGATCGTTAATGGTTTTTCCTAAACCAATATTTGGAAATTTTTGAGCTATAATTAGATCTAGCTGTAGTGTATCTAATTCGTGTAATTTGTTATATAAATTACTTGCTGCTTGGTCTAAACTATCTATTTCTGACAAAAAATGATGATGTACGTAATTTGAATAACCATTTGGGAAGAACTCTAAAACTGCAATTTTTAGATGGCTGTTTTGTGCTACAGCATCGGGAATATTATCCGTAAGAATAAGCTTAGTTTTAGGAGAGTAATGTTTCAATAACATGCCTGGTGCTGCAGGCGAATGCTCTTCTTGCGTAATTGTTTTTAAAGGCCCAATAACTTTTTCAATATCTTCTATAGCAATTGCACCGTGACGATATAAAATTGGCGAATCTCCATCAAAACCGATAATGGTAGACTCTAAACCCTTTTGGCAATTACCGCCGTCTAGAATACATTTTAAACTATACTTAAAATAAGCATAAACATGAGCTGCATTGGTCGAGCTGATGCCTTTAAAAGGATTGGCACTTGGTGCGGCCAAAGGATAGTCTAATTTAGATAGCAACTCTAAAGTGAGTAAATGATTAGGCATACGCACAGCAACCGTATTTTTACCTGCAGTTACCAAATCAGGAATATGAGCCTTCTTATCTAAAATTAACGTTAATGAACCTGGCCAAAATGCTTCGATAAGTTGGTATGCTTTATCAGGAATGTTTTGTGCCACCTGCTCTAAATACGATTTAGATTTAATGTGCACAATTAATGGATTAAAAAAAGGGCGGTTCTTAATCTCAAAAATCTTCTTAACCGCATTTTCATCAAATGCATTTGCCGCTAAACCATAAACGGTTTCTGTAGGTATGGCAACAACATCATTTTGATTAAGGACTTGGATAGCTTTATCCAAGTCCTTAGTGATTATACTCATTAATTAATTTATTTAGCTTTAACTACCCCAACATCAATAGAAGAATGAATAGCTAATAAATCGCCGTCCATTTGCGCTTGATTGATTAGTAAAATTAATTTCTCTTTAGTTTGGTTAAGCTCTTCTATACGCTCTAAAGAATGCTGATCTTTAACTCCATATCGTACTTCGTGACTAAAAGATTTTAGGTTATGGAAACTAATTTTTTGCTCTATTAATCGCAATAAAATTTCTTTAGCATCAGCCGCGGTAAATTCTCCTTCTACTAATTTAAAATTGTTCATCTTTTTCTTTTATCGATTTATTACTTAATAATTTTAAAACTAATAACCCAGAGATTACAGAAAAACCAGAAAATAGTTTATTCATAATTACATCGTCTGTGTTATATGCTAAAGTAACTAAAGAAATTAATGCAATTAATAAAATTGAAACAAAAACTTGATTTTTTATATTTTCCATAGCTTATAATCTATCTAAATCTTAAACTTATTGTCCTTGCCCCAAAGAGAATGCGGCTTTACCATCAAACTCGTATAAGTTTTCTGTTTTAATTACATCTATATTATGGTCTACAGCTTTAGCAAGCATGTTAACAATATCGCTTTTACTAAATGCTACTCCTTCATTAGCAGTAAAACGGCATCTCCAATGGTCGGTACAAAAAGTTTCTTTAAAACCTTGTGGCCAAACTTTAATACCTCTGTTAGTAATCATAGTAAGTTTATTACTATCTAAACCTAAAGCGGTTAATTTCTCTGCAAGCTCATTAGCATCTAAACCATTCCAGTGAACAAATAAGTCTACACCTACCAATTGCTTGTTTTTAGCTGGCTTTCTCACATATTTAGGTAATACTAAGTGACCATTCTCGTTAAAGTTAGCTTCTTTTAAAACCTCGGGCTTTTTACCCAAATTGGCAATTACAGCATCGGCAAATTCTTTTGTGCCTACTTTTTTAGTGCTAATACCTTCCTTATAAATATCCGGAGTATGAATACCCTCTTCTAAAGTTTTTAACCATGCATTCTGTATTTTCTTAGCAGCAGTACCTTTTCCTAAATGCTTTAACATTAAAACCGCACCTTGTAATAATCCAGACGGATTTGCAATATTTTTACCGGCGATATCTGGAGCCGAACCATGAATAGCTTCAAACATGGCGCACTCTTCGCCAATGTTTGATGAACCTGCCAAACCTACAGAACCTGTAATTTGCGCAGCCACATCAGATAACATATCGCCATATAAATTAGGCATCACAATTACATCAAAAACTTCAGGAGTATCGGCTATTTTAGCACCGCCTATATCTACAATCCAATGTTCGTTTTCTATCTCTGGATATTCTTTAGCAATCTCATTAAACACTTGGTGAAATAAACCATCTGTTTGTTTCATGATATTATCTTTAGTGAAGCAAGTCACTTTTTTTCTACCATACTGCTTCGCGTATTCAAAAGCGTATCGAACAATTTTTTCGCAACCCGGTCTACTAATTAACTTTAAGCATTGTACAACCTCATCTGTTTGTTGATGCTCTATACCAGCATATAAATCTTCTTCGTTTTCTCTAATAATCACCATATCCATAACCGGATGTTTGGTTTTTATAAATGGATGTAGGCTATAACATGGTCTTACATTGGCGTATAAACCCAAAGACTTTCTAATAGAAACATTTAAACTTTTATATCCACCACCTTGTGGAGTTGTGATTGGAGCTTTTAAAAATACTTTATTTTTCCTGATGATATCCCAAGATTCTTTGGCTATACCAGATGTATTACCTGATAAATAAACCTTCTCTCCTATTTCAATCTCATCAAATTGTACATCTACTCCGGCTGCTTTAATAATATCTAAAGTAGCATCCATAATCTCGGGACCTATTCCGTCTCCTTTGGCAAGTGTTACATGTATCATATTTATAAGTTTTTTGTTGCCGCAAATTTGTTAATAGTTATTAATAAATTTTTATATATGTTTGTAATGAAATACATAAAATATATTTATGAATTATACCCTAAGCCAATTACAAATATTTTTAAAGATTGCCGAGACTCAAAGTGTAACCAAGGCAGCCGAAGAGCTTCATTTAACACAGCCAGCGGTATCTATACAACTTAAAAATTTACAAGCACAGTTTGATATTCCCTTAACAGAAGTAATTGGAAGAAAAATCTACATTACAGATTTTGGAAAAGAGATAGCTCACGCCGCAGAGAATATCATTAACCAAGTTTATGCCATTAACTTTAAAAAAGATGCCTATAAAGGGCAATTAACAGGTAAACTTAAACTTTCGGTTGTTTCTACAGGCAAATATGTGATGCCATTTTTCTTGTCAGATTTTATTAATCAAAATCCAGCGGTACAATTACAAATGGATGTGACTAATAAAAACACAGTGCTAGATAATTTAGAAAACAATGAAGTAGATTTCTCTTTAGTTTCTATTATTCCAAGTACCATTGCAGTAGAGAACCTTGATCTATTACAAAACAAACTATACTTAGTTGGTGGTAGAAATCATCAAGTTAGTGAAACTATACAAAACAAAGATATATTTAAAGACCTGCCCTTAATATTTAGAGAAAAAGGATCGGGAACGAGGCAAACCATGCAAAAATTTATAGAGTATCATCAAATTCCGATTATAAAAAAAATGGAGTTATCTACCAATGAGGCAGTAAAACAAGCTATTATTGCAGGTATGGGATACTCTATTATGCCACTAATTGGTCTTAAAAACGAATTAGATAATCAAGATTTACACATCATACCGGTTAAAGGTTTTCCAATATGTACCAATTGGAGTTTAATTTGGTTAAAAGGGAAGAAACATTCTCCTGTAGCCCAAGCCTATTTAGATTTTATTACCCAAGAAAAAGAACATATTATTAAGAAGACTTTTGATTGGTACGAGAAGTATTGATGGAGCGTTGAGGTGTAAGGTGTGAGGTTTAAGTCATTTTTCGCTTTTGAAAAGAATTGTAGTTCAATAAGAACCAATTTTGTCATCGAACCGATAAATAATAATGTTTCATATCTTGATTGTTAGGTTTTTACTGATGGTATAATTATTTACAATAATATTTTTCACAAAAGTGGCTAAACTACTTTTGTTCCTTTAATACAAATTAATTATGTTTATACAAGCTGACGCAAATAATGCTTTAAAGCTATTGCAGTATGAACTTGCCAAACCTCAAATAGTAATTTCAGAATCATTTTTATAATGGAAACAATAAAAAATTCAGAATACGCCTCTTGGATTGCTGAACTCAAACATAAAGTACGTTCTACTCAAATAAAAGCAGCAATTGCAGTAAATAAAGAGTTAATTCTTTTTTATTGGGATTTGGGTGCCATGCTTTCAGAAAAGATAAAAGCAAGCAATTGGGGAGAAAAGGTTCTCGAGGTCGTTTCAAAGGACTTGAAAGATGAGTTTCCTGAAATGAAAGGGTTTTCTGAGCGTAATTTAAAATATTGCAGGTTTTTTTTCGAGTTTTACACGCTATCAATTGGGCAACAGTCTGTTGCCCAAATGACTGATGAATATATAATTAGGCAACAACTTGTTGCCCAAATTCCTTGGGGTCATAATATCCAAATATTTTCTAAAGCTAATTCAGTTAAAGAAGCTCTATTCTACATTCAAAAAACTAAAGAAAACAACTGGAGCAGAGATGTGCTAGCCTTGCAAATTAAGTCAAACTTATTCCAAAGAAGTGGCTCTGCCATAACAAACTTCTCTAATACGCTACCAGAATCTTTTTCTGATTTAGCACAACAAACACTCAAAGACCCCTATATATTTGACTTTTTACAGTTAACTGAAGGTTATAAAGAAAAAGATATTGAAAATCAATTAGTAAATCACATCAAAAAATTTCTGTTAGAACTAGGTAAAGGCTTTGCTTTTGTAGGACAACAATACCATCTTGAAATTGCTGATAAAGATTATTACATCGATTTACTTTTTTACCATATTAAGCTCAAATGCTATGTAGTTATCGAACTAAAAAACACAGCTTTTATTCCTGAATATGCAGGAAAACTTAACTTTTACCTATCAGCGGTAGATTCTTTACTAAAAGAAGGAGAAGATAAACCAACAATAGGCATTCTTTTGTGCCGCGAGAAAAACAATTTAGAAGCAGAATTTGCCTTACGAGACATTAATAAACCCATAGGGATAAGTGAATTTGAATTAACAAATATTTTACCTGAAAATTTAAAATCTGCTTTGCCAACCATTGAAGAATTAGAACAAAATTTATTGAACAGTTAAACAAGCTATTATTGCAGGCATGGGGCATTCTTTAACGCCATTAATTAAGTTAAAAAACGAAATCGAAAATCAAAAATTATATATTAGTAGCTACAGAAAGGTTTCAAATTCCTCGAATTCATAATAATTTGGATCAAACTGAGGTGTATTATATCTTTTAACCGTTAAATTATATTTTAGAAAAGCTTCAAAAACAGGATAAATCAATCAATGAAATACAAAAATATACGAGAAGAAGAACTAAAAAATAAAGTAGGTGCCGACTGGTTTAAACAATTTGACACCACCGAGATTTTAGGAAATATTGACTTTACCGTTTTTCCAAAACAAGATAGTTTATTTGGAAGAACACCTTTATTATGGGCCGAAGCAAAAACTGGAAACTTTGATATTCCTACCATGTTTGTGCAACTAATTTTAACCATTGGTAAAGCCCGCACTTTTGATAAAACATTACCTCCTGCTTTTTTAGGCGCCTTCGACTTTAAGAAAATTGCTTTTGTTGATTATGTAAACATCCAAGATATTTTTTACCTCAACGATTTTAATTGGAACGTTACACCAAGCAATCACGAAACAAAAGAATTTAAATTAATTAAAGAGCGAATAGAAAGTATTTTAAAATCTAAAACCTACATTTTTGATTACCAAAAAGACGAAAAAGAACTCCATACTTTCATAAAAAATAACGTAGCTAATGCCACAAGCAAAAGCAAAATAAAAATTGACAAAAACAACTTCGTCCCTATTTATTTACGATGGTTAGAAGTTGTAAAACCAATTATAGATGTAAATTGGGAACAACTTAAAAGTGCCAGCATTTTAGATAGCGATTTTTATTTGGCCGATCTTTTTGTGGATGATAAAGACACGCAAAACATTGCTGACGATACAACTATACGTGATAGTCTTTTTGTAGTTTACCAAAACCAAGGTTACAAAATAGCCAAAGAAAACATTAAACAAATGTTTGATGCAACCATATACATCAAAAATAAAGATGCATATTTACAATTTTGGAAGCTTTATAAAAGACCTCCAGTAAAAGAGTTTCAAGATTATATCATAGAGCGTAGAGATTTACTAGTTCCACAAGATATTAGAGAACGAAAAGGCGCCTTTTTTACGCCACGTAAATGGGTAGAACTTTCTCAAAAATACATTACTGATTATTTGGGCGAAAACTGGCAAGACGATTATTATGTTTGGGATTGCGCCTCAGGTACGGGAAACCTTTTGGCTGGTTTAACAAACAAGTATAACATTTACGCAAGTACTTTAGACATGGCTGATGTAAACGTAATACACGAACGTATAGATCACGGCGCAAATCTTTTAAAAAACCATGTTTTTCAGTTCGATTTTTTGAATGATGATTTTACCAAACTTCCCCAAAGTTTACAAGACATTATTAATGATGAGGAGAAGCGTAAAAAATTAGTTATCTATATTAATCCGCCTTATGCGGAGGCTGCGCAATACGGAAATAGTAAAGATGGCATAAGCGCTACTAAAACATATATTCAATTTAAAGAAACTATAAGTTTTGCAGTGAATGAATTATTCTCTCAATTCTTTGCTAGAATTTATAAAGAAATCCCAGGAAGTAAACTTGGGGCATTTAGCAAGCTGAAATTTATTACCGCTTCTAACTTTGCAAAGTTTAGAACTTATTTTAAAGCAGAATATATAAACGGGTTTGTTTGTAGAGCGAACACTTTCGATAATGTCAAGGGAAATTTTCCTATAAGTTTTCTAATTTGGAATTTAGAAACAAAAAAAGAAATTGAGGAAATTGTTTGCGATGTAATAAGCAATTATGGAGACCTTGAAGGATTTAAAAAATTTGTTGCTGTAAAAAAAGGAGAGGTTATAAATGATTGGCTTAGAAACTATTATGACAAAAATAATTTAATTGGTTATTTAAGATTTGTAGGTCCAGATTTTCAAGCAAATTCAGGTGTTTATGTAACCAGCGAACCAAAGCAAAGTGATATAAAAGAGTCTAGGATTCAAACAATAACTTCTAAAAACTTGATAGAAATGTCAATTTACATCGCAGTGCGGTTTTGCTTTGAGTCCAATTGGCTCAATGATCGCGATCAATTCTTATACCCAAATGAAAATTGGAATGCGGACAAAGAATTTCAGAATGATTGTTTGGCTTATACACTCTTCAATGGACAAAATAGAATTACTGGTTCTATAGGGTATAACCATTGGATTCCATTTACAGAACAAGAAGTGAATGCCCAAAATAGGTTTGAGAGCCATTTTATGTCAGATTTTATTAACGGTAAAATCAAAACAGAAGAAAAAGAAAGCTTAGAGTTATTTCAAAATCAAGCAAATCAAAATAATCTTACAAATCTAGGTTCAGACAAAAAAATATTTTCAGCAGAAGCAACCGCAGTATTTGATGCTGGTAGAGAGCTTTGGAAATACTACCATAAACAACCTAATGTAAATGTAAATGCAAGTTTCTATGATATTAGAGCGTATTTCCAAGGCAGAAACGAACAAGGTAGAATGAACGCTAAAAGTAACGACGAAAAATATATGGAGTTAATTAGTGAACTGAGAAACAAACTCAACTTTTTAGCCGATAAAATAAAACCAAAAATTTACGAATACGAATTTTTAAAAGAATAAAATAATAACTGGTGCTAACAACAGCATTATAGAGTATTATGGTAATGGTGGTTTTAATAATACATCATTAAGAAAGAGATTTGGAATGCATGATAAACAAGCTTCTCAAATATCGCTATTTATTAAAGATGCAACGGATGAAGGAAAAATAAAACCTAAAGACCCTCAAAACGAGTCTAAAAAATTTAGTTTATATGTACCATATTGGGCGTAATTTTTTATTTAATTCAAAAACTCCATTTAAGCATAAATGACTGATTATCAATAATTTTTTATTTAATTAGAATTCGGACAAGTTTATTTTTTATTTAATTTTAAAATTTATTTTTAGTACAAAGTATTGATTTTCAGTTGCTTTTTATTTAATTCTGATTCGGAAAACAAAAAACACTTATAATTACGTAAATAATTTCAGGCATTAATAATACATCTATAAGTTTATGATATAGCGACTAAGCAAATAACAAAAAACTTTAGCTGATGACGTGATAAAACGCCCAAATTCTGATATTTTAGCAATCAAATCAAAAAAACATCTACTTCCATGGAAACAAACCCGCAACTCAAACTAGCTTCAGAATTTGTTCAATTTACAGACCGTAACATTTTCTTAACTGGTAAAGCGGGTACAGGAAAAACTACTTTTTTACACAACTTACGTAAAACTTGCCCCAAAAGAATGGTGGTTGTTGCACCTACTGGTGTTGCGGCTATTAATGCGGGTGGAAGCACTATTCACTCTTTTTTTCAATTGCCTTTTGGTCCTTTTGTAGCGACTTCGTTAAATCCGCATAGTGATAAAAGCAACCATGTGCGTAAAATGAACCGAGAGAAAATTAACCTTATTAAAAGTTTAGACCTATTGGTTATTGATGAAATTAGTATGGTGCGGGCTGATACTTTAGACGGCATTGATGAAGTTTTACGTCGCTACCGCGATAGAGAAAAACCTTTTGGCGGTGTGCAATTACTAATGATTGGCGATTTGCATCAGCTATCGCCCGTGGTAAAAGATGATGATTGGCGTATTTTAAAAGATTACTACCCAAATTTATATTTCTTTAACAGTGCGGCATTAAGAGCATCGCAACCCATCAGTATTGAGCTAAAACATATTTATAGACAAAGCGATACTTACTTTATTGATATTTTAAATGCAGTTAGAGAAAATAAAATAAACGATGACGTTTTAGAGAAACTAAACGCCCGTTACATCCCTAATTTTAATCCGCATGAAGACGAAGGTTACATTACTTTGAGCTCGCACAACCAAACAGCAAACCAAATTAACGAGGAAAAACTAAAAGAATTGACCACCAAAGCTTACACATTTGAAGCAGAGGTTAATGGAGATTTTCCAGAGTTTTTATACCCAAATGCTTACGAATTGGTTTTTAAAGAAGGGGCACAGGTAATGTTTGTTAAAAACGACATTAACCGAGAAAAACTTTATTACAACGGTAAAATTGGCAAAATAACTAAAATTAAAGATGGCGTTGTTTATGTAAAATGCCCAGGCGATTACCAAGAAATTGGCGTAGGTAAAACCGAGTGGGAAAACAAAAAATTTGAGTTAAACCCACAAACCAAAGAAATTGAGGAGACTAAGGTAGGCTCGTTTTTTCAATACCCTATTAAATTAGCTTGGGCCATAACCATACACAAAAGCCAAGGATTAACATTTGAGAAAGCAATTATAGATGCCAATTCATCTTTTGCACATGGCCAAGTGTATGTGGCTTTAAGCCGATGTAAAAGTTTTGAGGGCTTAGTTTTAAGAACACCCATTTCTAATAACAGCATTAGAACCGATGGAACAGTGGCTACCTACACCAAAAATGCTGAGGAAAATGCTCCCACAGAAAATCATTTAATTGATTCTAAAATTAAGTTTCAACAAAATTTATTGTTCGATTTATTTGATTTCAGAAACTTAAAAATAAGCTTCTTTACGCTTAGAAAAATCGCTCAAGAAAATCATCATATCATTAGTTTAGGTTTTTTAGACAACTTAACCCAAACCATGGATATGGTAGAAAAACATATTTATGAAGTTGCCGATAAGTTTAAAAGACAATTAAATACGCAATTAGTGCAACAATCATTACCCGAAGAAAATGAAGAGTTGCAAGAACGTGTAAAAAAAGCTTGCCATTACTTTATCAATGAACTCAATAAAATAGTTACCGAACTAGAAAAGGTGAATTTTGATGCCGATAATAAATCGGTTAAAAAGGCAATCACAGAGGCACAAGAAAATTTAAATAAACAACTTTTTATAAAGGATAATGCTTTAAAACTTTGTGTAAATGGTTTTGAAGTGCTGGCTTATTTAAAAACCAAAGCCAATGCCGAAATTGATTTTACAAACATCAAAAAAGAAACAGCAACCAAAACTACTCCGGCAAAAGCCCCTAAAGGAACCGAAAACGGAGATTTATATCTAGAGCTAAAAGCTTGGCGAGATAATTTAGCTGCAGAAAATGGCGGACCTGTTTATCAGATTTTACCTCAAAAAACCTTAGCAGATTTGGTGAAAGCTTTACCTTCTAACTTTGAAGAATTAGAAAGTATTAAAGGGATTGGCAAAATTAAAGTGAAAATGTATGGTAATGAGATATTAACCATCATTGCAAATTATTGCGAGCGGATGGATATTTCTAGAACTCCGTTTCAACAATTAATTAAAACAAACAGTAAACCTAAGATTGATACCAAAGAAATCAGTTTTAACTTATTTAAAACCGGAAAAAGCATACCAGAAATTGCCGCAGAAAGAAGCTTTTCTACATCAACCATAGAAACGCATTTAATCCATTACATAGAAAATGGCCAAATGGATGTTAAAGATTTTGTCACTCAAGAATATATAAACATTATAGAAGATTATTTAATTCAAAACCCTACCACCGGACTTAACGATGCAAAAGCTGCTTTACCAGAAGAAATTACCTACAATGAAATTAGAGCGGTAATGAAAAGTATTGTGCTTAAAAATAGTGTAGGCTAATCTTTAATTTCTAATTGATATTTAACCAACAAACCCGGCAAGCCAAAAGAACTAAATTTCGCTTTTTTTATTTGATTTATTTCAGGGTCGAGGGTGAAATTATAGGCTATAGAAAAGTCGGCTTTTTCTAGATTGGTTTGCTCAAACTTGGCGCTTGTTAAATCGCAATTGATGAATTTAGCTTCGTTTAAATCACATTCAATAAAATCAACTTCTTTAAGCAAACAATCATCAAAAATTGTTTTTCGCATCTTTTTTTGGTAAAAGGAGGCTAAAGTAAGGTTACAATTATTAAAGGTTACCTCAAACAAGAAATCATTACAATGCGCAAATTGTAAGCCAAGGAGTTTACAATTACTAAAAGAAACGTTTCTAAAAGCTGTTGTTGCTAAATTAGCTAAACTCAAGTCACAATTCACAAACTTTACATCTAGAAAAACAACACCAAACAAATCTGTTTTACTAAAATTGCAATTTTTAAAAACGCAATTCTCGTACTCGCCTTTCGTAAAAGATTTTAAGGCAAAATCCTCGTCTATAAATTGTTTATCTTCAAAATAAGGCTTATCTCCTGCTTTCATCGTTGAGATTTAATAAACCCTATCTAAGGTAATTTGCTCGGCATCGCTAACCATTAACGGTACTTTCTCTACCGTTACAAAACTTAAATCTAAACCAAAACCTTTTTCTTCTGATAAGCTAAAATGCTTTAATAGTAAGTAATAATCTAAAATTATTTTCTCAAAAAACGAAAACTTACTACTTCTAGAGATCACTTTCTCTAATACCACAAACCTAAAATCGCCGATGATATTAAACTTTTTTAACGATTCATATTGGCTAGTAATACTAACTTCGTTGCTCTGCACTAAATCTTCAACAACTTTTCTAAATAACAATGATATTTTTTGCTCAACCCTAAAGCCTAATTTAAAGTCTATTCTAATGAGTTTGCCTTCTATTAAATGCTCTATTTTATATTCACTTGTATAAGGCTCGTCAACTACATCAACGTGTACTAACCAATAAACATCCGCTCTTTTAGGCTTCTTTTGTGTGATTGAATAGATGATTTTAGCCTCAATTTCTGAGGAGAAATTCGCACTTGTTAAATAAACCAACTGAGACGCAAATTTAGGGACCGATTGATCATTACTCAAAGCGGTAATGATATCATAGTACTTTTCTATCTCAACAAATTTCAAATACCTATTCTTAATTTTTCTGGCATTAAACCAAGCCCACATCACAGTAAACAAAATAGCGCCAATTAAGACAGTAAACCAGCCACCATGTAAAATCTTAAGAATGTTTCCCGAAAAAAATAGCAATTCTAGAGAACCATATACAACAAGAAAAATAGCAACAATATAACTTGGATATTTCTTTTTACGTAAATACACAGCTACCAAAATGGTGGTCATTAACATGGCAAGAGTAATAGAAAGACCATATGCTGCCTCCATCTCTTCAGACCGTTCAAAAATGTAAACAACGGCAACACACCCTATCCAAAGCAACCAATTCATACTAGGCACATAAAGTTGCCCTTTTTCTTCTGATGGATAATTGATTTTTACTTTAGGCCAAATATTTAATCTTACAGCTTCTGATATTAAAGTAAAAGAACCAGAAATTAAAGCTTGACTAGCAATCACAGCTGCTGCAGTAGCGATGGAGATTCCGAAAATAAGAAACCACTCGGGCATCATTCTATAAAAAGGATTACGATCATCTAACAGCTGACCTTGAATTTGCCATAAATAAACCCCCTGACCAAAATAGTTAAGCAATAAACAAGTTTTAACATAAATCCAGCTAATTCTAATATTCTTTCTACCGCAATGCCCAAGGTCTGAATACAAAGCCTCTGCACCTGTTGTACACAAAAAGACAGCCCCTAAAATTGCTAAAGAACCCGGACTATTAACTAGCAAATCGTAAGCATAATAAGGGTTTAATGCTCTTAAAATAATAGGATATTGTATAATATAACTTATACCTAAAACCCCCATCATGGTAAACCAAATAAACATAATTGGTCCAAAAGCCTTACCCACTAAAGAAGTTCCAAACTGCTGTATAACAAATAAAATAGTAATGATAATAAGTACTATAGGAATTGTTTGCAAGCCTGGGTAGAATATCTCTAAACCTTCTATTGCCGCAGAAATAGTAATTGGCGGGGTAATAATACCATCGGCAAGTAGCGCACAGCCTCCAATAATTGCAGGTATAATTAGCCACTTACTTTTTCTTTTAACCAAAGAATAAAGAGAAAAAATACCGCCTTCACCCTTATTATCAGCTTTAAGCGTAATCAAAACATATTTAATAGTAGTTTGAAGTGTTAGTGTCCAAAAAACACAGCTCAAGCCACCAAGTATTAATTGCTCACTAATAGTGCTAGTACCAATAATTGCTTTAAAAACATATAATGGGGAGGTACCAATATCGCCATAAATGATACCTAAACTGATTAATAAACCTGCCGCAGAAAGTTTATTTAAATTATTTTGATTAGACATTAACCTAATATTAGATTGCAAAAATAAATCATTTTTACAGCAATGCAACCTTTCTTGATAATAATCGTCTAAGTATTAAATTGGCGTATTTTTTGTTAAAGATTGTTAAAAAGGATTTATTAATTATTAATTATAAAAATTGCTAAAATTTATTTATACTTTTGGAGTAGATAAAAATGAAAACCAATTATTTTAAAATATCGCTAGTAATTATGTTATTGATAGCAAACTTTGCTACAATATTACCTGCTTTATCAAAAAATATTAGTTTAAGGAGAGACAGCGTTAAAACTTCTTTAAAATTTAAAGATAATAGACCAAATCGACCTGTTTATTTTAGCGCTTTACCAACAAAATTTGAACCTCTTACCAATAAAACTTCAATTAAATTAAGTTCTAAAAGTTTATCTACGAGCAATAAAACTTTAGTAAGTAAAAATATTTCTAACGTTAATCTAGAGCAGGTTAAACCGTTAGATAATGTTAAAATTTACCCTAATCCAGTTTCCAATCAGATTAACTTAACATATTCTCTTAAAAAAGAAAGTATAGTAACCGTTAAAATTATGGATTTACTAGGCAATGAGGTTCTTGTTTTGATGTCTAAAAAAATGGATGCAGGAGAACAATACAATAAGTTTTTGATAGAAACCAAATTAAGTAGTGGCTTTTATTTTGTAAGATTATCTGCCGGGTCAGATTCTATCATTAAAAGGATTTCCGTTTTATAAAAAACAATAAAAAAATTACAGCCCTGATGATTTTTTTCATCAGGGCTTTTTTATTTTCACAAAAAATTAGAGACATGAAAATTATAGCCATTGGCAGAAATTATGCAGAGCATGCTAAAGAACTAAATAATCCATTACCTTCTGCACCAGTTTTATTTCTTAAACCTGATACTGCCTTACTAAAAGATAATAAGGCATTTTATCATCCTTCGTTCTCTCAAGACATACACCACGAGATTGAAATAGTGCTTAAAATTTGTAAGGAAGGGAAGTTTATACAAGAAAAATTTGCACATAAATATTTCGAAGAAATAGGTTTAGGCGTTGATTTTACAGCAAGGGACGTACAAGCTATCCAAAAATCAAAAGGATTACCTTGGGAAATAGCAAAAGCTTTTGACCACTCTGCTCCTATCAGTTCTTTTGTTCCTAAAACAAACTTTGAAGATTTAAACAATTTAGATTTTAGTTTATCTATAAATGATGATGTGAAGCAAAACGGAAATACAAAAGATATGATTTTCAATTTTAATCAATTGATTTCCTACGCCTCGCAATTTTTCACTTTAAAAAAGGGAGATTTAATATTTACAGGCACACCGTCTGGAGTGGGTAAAGTAAATATCGGAGATCGCATAAAAGGCTTTCTAAACCAAGAAGAGTTTTTAAACTTTGAAATTAAATAGTTTAAAACAAATGTTTAGAAAAATAAAATCGGTAATATTATTAGTATTATTTATTTCTTCGATTGCAAATGGTCAAGAAAGTACCATACCATCCTTATCAAATAACTATTTTAGAAGTCCTTTAGATATCCCCTTATATTTAGCAGGCTCTTTTGGCGAAATAAGACCAAATCATTTTCACTCGGGTTTAGATATTAAAACTAACCAAAGAGAAGGCTACCCAGTATATGCTGTTGCCGATGGCTACATTTCTAGAATAAGAGTACAGATTGGAGGATTTGGAAACGCATTATACGTTAGTCATCCAAACGGTTTAACTAGCGTTTATGCTCATTTGCAAAAATTTAATCCACGTATAGCGTTAGCACTTTTACAAAACCAATACAGAGAGCAATCTTTTGCTCAAGATTTTGCGCTTACCCCTATAGAAATTCCAATTAAAAAAGGAGAAATTATTGCTTATAGTGGCAATTCTGGCGGTTCTGCTGGTCCTCATTTACATTTCGAAATTAGAGATAGCCAAACCGAAGAAACCATTAATCCCTTAATTTTTGGTTTTGATGTGAAAGACCACATTAAACCTGTAATCAATAGTTTATATGTATATCAAAATCACAACAATGTTTTTAATGAATTCACACCTAAGCAATTTTATGCTGTTAAAGGTGCAGGCGGAAATTATAGCCTAAGCAACAACGCTTTAATTAGTGTTAACGGCGAGTTTGGTTTAGGAATTTCTAGTTACGATTTGCAAGACGGTACATCCAATAGAAACGGCTTATTTTCTACCATCATTAAATTAGATGAAAACATCATTTATGAAACCATCATTAGTAAATTTTCATTTGATAATACAAGAGCAGTAAATGCATACATAGATTATGCTGCCAAACTAAATAGCGGAATTGTTATTCAAAAAGGATTTACAGCTCAAAACCCTAAAGTAAAGTTTTATAACAAACTGGTTAATAACGGCTTAATCATCCTTACGGATGATGAATTACATGAGATTGAATATATCGTAAGTGACATTAAAGGAAATCAATCGGTTTTAAAATTTAAGGTTAAAAACAATCCTAATTTGATTGTTAAAAGTGCCGCTAAAACCTCAAATCTTATAAACTGCTTAGAAGATTTTGTTTATCAAAAAAACAACTTAAACATATTTATCGCAAAAGGCACTTTATACAACGATTTAGACTTTAAAGTATCAGAAGTAGCAAAACCCGCTACCGGTGTTTCTAAAATTTATAAAATACAGAATAGGTTAACACCATTACATAACACTTTTAAAATCGGTATTAAGCCAGACACAAGTCTAAAAAACCTAGATAAATTATTTATTTACCATACCACGGCAGGTTATCAAGAAACTAAACTAGAAAGCGGGGACCTTGTTGCTAATCCAAAAGTATTTGGTGATTTTTATTTACGATATGATAGCATCGCCCCTACTATCTTACCCATAAATATAAGTGAAGGAATAAATTTAGGAACTCAAAAATCTATCAAACTAAAAATTGCTGATGCTTTATCTGGTATTAAAAGTTTTAATGCCTACATAGACAATAGATGGGTTTTAGCCGAATATGAATTCAAGAATGGCAATGTTTGGCATACTTTTGATGAAAAAACAGGCTTTGGTAAACATACTTTTAAATTAGTTGTTACCGATAATAGAGATAACATTAAAACATATTTGGTTAACTTTTATAGATAAAAAAATGGTTGAATTAAACATTGGCGATAAAGCCCCAAATTTTACAGCAAATAATCAGAATAGCGAAGCAGTTTCTTTAACCGATTTTACTGGCAAAAAAGTAGTATTATATTTTTATCCAAAAGACAACACACCTGGTTGCAATGCCGAGGCATGTAGTTTTAAAGATAACTACCAATTTTTAACAAGCCAAGAATTTGAAGTGGTGGGTGTAAGTACAGATGATGAAAAATCTCATAAAAAATTTGAAACCAAGTTTGAATTACCATTTACTTTAATAGCAGATACCGATAAAGCGATTGTAAAAAAATATGGCGTATGGGTAGAAAAAAGCATGTATGGTAAAAAATATATGGGAACTGCAAGAAAAACCTTTATCATAGACGAAAACCAAAATATTATAGCCATTATAGATAAAGTAGATACTAAAAATGCTTCGCAACAAGTATTAGATACATTGAAATAAGCCTTTGATTTTTTTCTTAAAGCTATTTGAATAAACTTCAAATAGCTTTTTTATTTTAATTTGAGTAAAGTAATAATATTATTGGGGTTCTAGCTCAACTTTAAATCCAATAATTTCATTTCGCATCATAATCTTTTACTTAATTTTACAAATTATAACTTAAGAAAGCTTGATGCCTTTTCTTCGCCTTTTACTTTTCCCAATCTCTGTTCTATACGGCTTAATAACCTATTGTCGTAATAAATTATACGATTGGGGTATTTTTAAAAGCGAGTCATTTCAAATACCTATAATATCTATTGGTAATTTAGAAGTTGGCGGTTCTGGAAAAACACCGATGGTAGAATATTTAATCAAATTCTTATCCACTAATTATAAAGTTGCTACTTTAAGTAGAGGTTATGGAAGGCAAACCAAAGGGTTTAGATGGGTTAAACCCGATGATTTAGCAAAAAACAGCGGAGATGAACCATTACAAATTAAACAGAAGTTTAAATACATTGGAGTTGCGGTTTCAGAAAATAGAGTAATTGGTATTAAAGAAATTCAGAAACAGTACAATCTTATTTTAATGGATGATGCCTATCAACACAGGGCAGTTGAACCGGGCCTAAGCATTTTATTGTTTGATTATCAAACTTTATACAAGTCTGCTATCTTGTTACCAGCTGGAAATTACAGAGAATTAAAAAGCGGAAAATACAGAGCAGATATAATGATTGTAAGTAAGTGTCCTACCGATTTAAAAGATCAAGAAAAAGAAGAAATCATTAAACACCTTAATCCAAAATTATCTCAAAAAGTTTTTTTTAGTATCATTAGTTATCAGCAAGAATTAAAAAGTGTTTTTAGCAGTCATACCTTACCTATAAATCAAATTAATAAAGAAACTGATGTTGTTTTGTTAACAGGTATTGCAAAACCAAAACCCTTAGTTAATGAACTCAAGAAAATCACTAATCATATCATACACCATCAATATTTAGATCATCATATTTTTACACCAAAAAATATGCTTAAACTTGCAAACGATTTTGGAAGCCTAAAAAATGCTAAAAAAATCGTCATCACAACAGAAAAAGATGCTGTGCGTTTAAACACTGTCGAGTTTAAAGCGATACTTGAAAAGGTACCTATTTATTATTGGCCAATACAAGTAGAATTTGCGCAACAGGATAAAATAAATTTTGAAAAACTAATAACAGAGTATGCTCGGTCAAATTAAAGAATCAGTTGATTATATTAAAAATCGTGTAGGTGAATTTAACCCAGAAATAGGAATAATTTTAGGCACAGGCTTAGGTGGTTTAGTTTCTGAAATACAAATAGAGCACCAATTAATGTACTCTAATATTCCTAACTTTCCAATATCAACTTTAGAATTTCATTCAGGAAAATTAATATTTGGTACTTTATCAGGTAAAAAAGTAGTAGCCATGCAAGGCCGCTTACACTTTTACGAAGGGTATAATATGCAACAAATTACTTTTCCTGTTAGGGCATTAAAACTTTTAGGAATTCAAAAGCTTTTTGTTTCTAACGCTAGCGGTTCTTTAAATCCTGATTATAAAAAAGGCGATTTAATGATTATTGAAGATCATATTAACCTACAACCTGATAATCCTTTAATTGGTACAAATTATCAAGAATTAGGCCCTCGCTTTCCAGACATGAGCCAGCCTTACCAAAAAGACTTGATCAATAAAGCAATTGCCATTGCTAAAGAAAAAAACATCACCTGTCATAAAGGAGTTTACGTATCTGTTACGGGGCCAAATTTAGAAACCAAAGCAGAATATAAATATTTAAGAATTATTGGTGCAGATGCCGTAGGAATGAGTACTGTACCAGAGGTTATCGTAGCAAATCATATGGGATTACCCGTTTTTGCTATTTCTGTTTTAACAGACGAAGGTTTCCCCGAAGATTTACAACCTGTTTCTGTTGAAGAAATTATTAAAATTGCAAGCGAAGCCGAACCACAATTAACCTCCATTTTAAAAGAGTTAATTTTACAACTATAAAATTGAAAAAATTAATTTTTCTTTCTTTATTGATGTTTTATGGCGTAATAACATACGCACAATTTGAGCAAAGCAGAGGCACAAAACCACTTAATACACCTCAATCTCAAAATAAACAAGAAAACGCTGGGGCAGAAGATTTAGATTCTCTTAGAAAAAATCTTGATGCCAAAAAAGATTCTGTTATTTATAATGCTACATATATAAAATACACTAAAGAAGAGTTTTTAAGAGATAGTGTAAGGCTTTTTCCATTAGACACCACTACAAATGGCTTTCACCGTTATCGGGTTTTAGATCAGCCAGAAAACCCAAGTATAAACTTAGGTTTAAATGGTTTAGCTTACCGAGATATGCTTTTTGATCCTGCAAAAACGATTGGCTTTGATGCAGGTTATCACTATTACGATAGGTATTTAATTAAACCAGAAGACATAAAATATTACAGAGCCAGAACTCAATACACCAATTTGTTTTATATGACGCCTGCTTTTGGCAGACTCACAGAACAAATGTTTTTAGCGGAACATGCACAAAACATAAAACCTAATTGGAATGTTGGTGCAAGCTACGCCACCAAAGGTTCTCGAGCTTTTTATGGTGCACCCGGGCAACAAGGTGATGTTTTAGTTGCTGGTCATTTAAATGCAGCAATATGGACATGGTTTGAATCTAAAAATAAGCGCTATAATTTATTAGCAAATGGAACTTTTAATACCTTAAAGGGTTTAGACAACGGTTCTATATTAAATGATTCTATTTTCACTGTTCCTACTAATATTTCGCCAGAATTTGAACAATCTAGATTAAGCAACGCTAAACACGATTGGCGCAATAACACCATTTACATCAAACAATTCTATAATATTGGTAAACAAAAACTCATTGATGGTGAATCGGCTGTTTTACCTACTCAGCGTATAAGCTATTCCTTATCCTATCAAACCCAAAAATTTACGTTTAAAAATGATGATTTTGACGCTTCAGGATTACTAAAAAATTACTATATTTTTACCGATTCCTCTAGAACAGCAGATTCTACCGCCATTAATCATTTACAAAACGAGTTTAACTATAATTTCTATTTGAGAGGTAAAAGTGTATCGTTTTTAAAGAACGAATTAAAAGCAAACGTGGGGATAAGACATGATTATTATCATTTTAATCAGTTTACAACCGATTTAAAGTTTCAGAATGTTTCTCTATTAGGTACTGCTGATTATAGTTTTAATGATAAAGCAAGCTTAAATATTAACCTTACACAAATTATACAAGGTCGTAATTTTGGCGATTTTTTATATCAAGCACAATCAGAAATTAAACTAGGCAATAAAATTGGGAGCATACTTTTAGAGGGATATTCTCAAAATCAAAGTCCTGCTTTAATCTACGAAAGACAAATAAGTAACCATTATCAGTGGAATTTAAACTTCCAAAAAACTAAAACTCAAAACTTAGCCTTCAGTTATTTAATTCCTAAATACAATTTTAAGGTTAAAGCCGAGTATTTTTTAAGAAGCAACCATCTTTACTTTAATGCAGATGCAACCGGAGATGCCATACCAGCGCAATTTAGCTCAAACATTAACCTTTTTAAGTTTACGCTAAAGAAAAACTTTAAATTCAAAAAATTCAGTTTTGATAATTTTATAGTTTATCAAAAAACAGATTTCGAAAATATATTGCGTACACCAGAAATTTACACTTTCCACAGCTTTTACTTCACCAATACCTTTTTTAAAGTGCTAAAAGCGTCTTTTGGATTTGATATTACTTATTTTGGAAAATACACCGCCCCATCTTATGCTGTTGCTATTGGGCAGTTTTATAATCAAGAAAATGTACGATTTGATACAGCACCCATTGTTGATTTATGGGCTAGAACAAATTGGAAAAGAGCAAACCTGTTCCTAAAATACGATTACGCCAATAAAGGCCTTTTTAACAATGGCTATTATACGGTAAACCAATACCCTATGCCATTTTCTTTGGCTAAATTTGGTGTAAGCTGGAAGTTTTATGATTAAAAAAAGCGGAAAAGGTTTGGGAGACCTATCCGCTTAATTAACACACCTATTTGATTAAATAAAAGACTAATTGTCTTTTGGAGAGCAAAACACTAAACAGAAAACCTACATTTTCAATTATTTACTCTTTAAAATTGCAAAATTTTTTATTGAAATGTATCAGGGTAAGTGGGTATATTTTAAAAATACCAAGAAACTGGTAGTAACTTTTATCCACAAAACATTTTAATAATTGCACATACGGTAACATCTTTCTATTTTAGCATCGATGGAAAATTTTATAGTTTCTGCAAGAAAGTATCGCCCAGTTTTATTTGATAGTGTAGTTGGTCAGCAACACATTACAAATACGCTAAAAAATGCCATCAAAAACAATCAGCTAGCACAAGCATTCTTATTTTGTGGTCCACGTGGAGTAGGAAAAACTACTTGCGCCCGCATATTGGCTAAAACTATCAACTGTACAAACTTAACTCCACAACACGAGGCTTGTGGCACCTGTGATAGCTGTATATCGTTTCAAAACGGAAACTCCTTTAATTTTCACGAATTAGATGCTGCATCAAACAACTCGGTAGATGATATCAGAAGTTTAATTGAACAAGTGCGCATACCTCCACAAGCTGGTAAGTACAAAGTTTATATTATAGATGAAGTGCACATGCTTTCGCAGAGTGCATTTAACGCATTTTTAAAAACATTAGAAGAACCGCCTTCTTACGCTATATTTATTTTAGCCACTACAGAAAAACATAAAATATTACCTACTATTTTATCTCGTTGTCAGATTTTTGATTTCAATAGAATAAGAGTGGAGGATATGGCTAATCATTTAGCCAAAATAGCGCAAAAAGAAGATGTAAAATATGATAATGACGGCTTACACCTCATCGCTCAAAAAGCAGACGGTGGTTTAAGAGATGCTTTATCTATGTTTGATCAGATTGTGAGTTTCTCTAATAAGGAGTTAAGCTACCAAGCTGTAATAGACAATTTAAACATTTTAGATTACGATTACTATTTTAAACTTACCGATTTTTTTCTTCAGCAAGACACATCAAGCAGTTTACTTTTATTTGATGAGATTTTAAATAATGGCTTTGACGGAAATCATTTCATAACAGGTTTGGCCACACACTTTAGAAATGTACTGGTTTGTAAAGATGCTAATACCGTTAAGTTATTAGAAGTGAGCGAAAATATTAAACAAAAATATTTAACCCAAGCTCAAAAATCATCAGCGTCGTTTCTTATCTCTGCCTTAAATATTGCCAATCAATGTGATATCAATTATAGGACAAGTAAAAATCAACGTTTACAAGTAGAGCTTACGCTGATTAAAATAAGTCATATCAATCAGGCTTTAGCCTTCAATCAATCAGAAAATGTTCAGCAATTAGCCGAACAACTAAAAAAAAAACCTGAAAATTTAGCAAATAACACCGTTTTAAAGCAACAACCACAAGAAGAGATAGTTGTTATTAAGCCTATTAAAGAATCTACTCCTCAAAATATCGAGGAGTCTATAACTCCAAAAGTTGCTGAACCACAGCAAGAACTGCAAAAACCAATCGTTGAAAAATCTGATGCTGAAAAATCAGTTGTAAAAAAATCATTTATTCCTAAAATTTCTAACTCACTTATTCCAAATTTAAAAGACCCTAACAGTATTAAAACTGAAGAGGAAAAAGATGAAGAAAAAATAGAGTTAACCGGAACCGAGCAAAATCCTTTTACTCAAGAAGAGTTTTTAGAAGTTTGGTCTAAATACTCGTCACAAATGAGAGCTGCTAATAAAATGAAGCTTTCTGCCTTAATGGATAACTACACTCCTATTGTAAAGGATAACTTTTTGGTAGAACTTCAAGTAGAAAGTAAAATTTTGGTAGACGAACTGATTTATGAGAAAGTTGATTTGATGAACCACGTCAGAACTCAGCTTAAAAATTTCAAAATCATGCTCGAACCTATTATTGTAGAACAAGTTCAAGAAAAAAAATTATATACCTCTCGCGATAAGTACCAACATTTAGTCGCTAAAAACCCCAAATTAGATGAGTTTAGAAAGGTTTTTAATTTGGATTTGGATTGATGATAAAACTAGAAAAAATTCACCATGTTGCGATAATTTGTTCTGATTATCAAAAATCTAAATATTTCTATACACAAATATTAAATCTAGAAATTCTTAATGAAACTTATAGAAAAGAAAGGAAATCGTATAAATTAGATTTAGCTTTAAATGGTATCTATATTGTTGAGTTATTTTCTTTTCCTAATCCACCAAAAAGGCTATCAAGTCCAGAGGCTTTAGGCTTAAGGCATCTTGCATTTGAAGTAATAAATATTGAAGCGGTAATTAAAGATTTAGAACGTCATCAAATACCTGCAGAAGTAATTAGAATAGATTCAACTACTGGTAAAAAATTTACATTTATAAAAGATCCAGATGAAGCGCCTATAGAATTCTACGAAATTTAAATGCGATAATCCTAAAAAGCTTAATCCTTTTTAGGATAACCCTCTGCATCTAAATCTTTTCTGTCATCTTCTGGTACATGACTATTTTTCTCATCACTTTTACTCATTTTTAAATGATCCGCATCAGTAGCATGCATTCCTAATTTATTGATATCGTCCTTAAGTGAGTGTTTTTCATATTCATCACCAACATATGGGTTTGCCTCATCATAATCAGAATTCATATCATCCCCATTATCTGCGGCAGTATCATAAGGGTCTAGGTGCTGATATTCTTTTACATCACTTTCTACATCTAATTCATAGCTATTTTCTTCGTCGTTGTATTTTAAATTTTTTGCTCCATTACCTTTTAAATTAGATTTTGAGTTTCTTTCCAAACTTTCGTTGTTATTATCTTGATTTTTCATCTTGTTATAATTTGATTTACTATCATAGAAGCCAGAAACATGCCAATATTTTATAAGATGATATGAGAGCGTTAACGATAGCAGTGGATACCGGCCAAGCGCCTAATGCCTGTGTGCGTATGAACGGATAGCGTGTTTAAACGCCCAAAAACTAAATTTTATTAGAACTTAAATTACAGAATAAGCATAAAAAAACCGTTTAAACTAACGCTTAAACGGTTTGTGATATACTCTTGAAATTCTTTTATAATCTATAACAGGGAACTATAAACTTGCTAAAGCATGGTTTAAAGTAGCACTTGGGCGCATAGCGTTGAAAGCTAAATCATCGTTAGGATGATAGTAACCACCAATGTCTTGAGGTTTTCCTTGTGATTCGATTAACTCGCTAGTGATTTTTGTTTCGTTTTCTGCTAATATTTTTGCCAATGGCTCAAATCTTGCCTTTAATTCTGCATCTTTTGTTTGTTTAGCCAAAGCCTGTGCCCAGTATAAAGCTAAATAAAAATGAGAACCTCTGTTATCAATGGTTCCTAATTTTCTGCCCGGAGATTTATCTTCTGCTAAGAATTTGGCATTTGCTTCATCTAAAGCATCAGCCAAAACTTGTGCCTTGCTATTGTTTTGAGTTTGAGCTAAATGCTCTAAAGAGGCTTGCAATGCTAAGAATTCGCCTAAAGAATCCCAGCGTAAATAGCCTTCTTTAACAAATTGCTCTACGTGTTTTGGTGCCGATCCACCTGCACCAGTTTCAAACAAACCTCCACCATTCATTAAAGGTACAATTGATAGCATTTTTGCCGATGTACCTAGCTCTAAAATTGGGAATAAGTCGGTTAAATAATCACGTAATACGTTTCCAGTCACAGAAATGGTATCTTCTCCTTTACGGATGCGCTCTAAAGTAAATTTAGTAGCTTCAATTGGAGAAAGGATACGGATATCTAAACCTTTAGTATCAAAGGTTGGTAAATATTTATTTACTTTTTTGATGATTTCTCTATCATGTGCTCTGTTATCATCTAACCAGAAAACTGCCGGTGTATTTGATAAGCGAGCTCTGTTAACGGCTAGTTTAACCCAATCTTGGATTGGTGCATCTTTAGCTTGGCACATGCGGAAAATATCTCCTTTTTCTACCGACTGATCAAAAAACACGTTACCAGCTTCATCAATTACACGGATAGTTCCGTTAGCGGCAGCTTGGAAAGTTTTATCATGAGAACCATATTCTTCTGCCTTTTGAGCCATTAAACCTACGTTTGGCACAGAGCCAATTGTTTTTGGATCTAATGCGCCATTTTTCTTGCAATCATCAATAGTTGCGGTATAAACGCCTGCATAACATCTATCTGGTATGATTGCTAATGTATCTTGTGCTTTACCTTCTTTATTCCACATTTGACCAGAAGTACGGATCATTGCAGGCATAGAAGCATCAACAATAACATCAGAAGTAACGTGTAAATTAGTAATTCCCTTATCAGAATTTACCATGGCTAAGGCTGGACCATTAGCAATAGCGGCATCAATTGCTGCTTTCACTTCTGCCTCTTGTGCATGGCCAGCAATTTTTGCATAAACATCGCCCAAACCGTTGCTCGTATCAACACCTAAAGTTTTGAAAAGATCGGAGTATTTCTCAAAAACAGTTGCAAAGTAAACTTCAACTATAGCTCCAAAAATGATAGGGTCTGAAACCTTCATCATGGTTGCTTTTAAGTGAGCTGAAAGTAACACTCCAGCATCTTTAGCATCTTTGATTGCACCAGCAACAAAAGTTTTTAATTTAGAAAGACTCAATACTGAGCTATCAATAACCTCTCCTGCTTTTAAGTTAGCAAAACCTTTCAATTCTGTAACACTTCCGTCTGCAGCTACAAACTCGATTTTAAATTTCGATTCGCCTTCTACAGTTGTAGATTTTTCAGAATCGTAAAAGTCGCCCTCACTCATGCTAGCTACTTTTGTTTTAGAATCGGCAGACCAAGCACCCATAGAGTGCGGGTTAGCTTTTACATAATTTTTAACTGCTTTTGGTGCTCTACGATCTGAATTACCTTCACGTAAAACTGGGTTTACAGCAGAACCCAATACTTTTGAATATTTTAATTTGATAGCTTTTTCTTCATCTGTTTTAGCATCCTCAGGATAAATAGGCAATGCATACCCTTGAGATTGTAATTCGGTAATTGCATCTTTAAGTTGAGGAATCGAAGCAGAAACGTTAGGTAATTTGATAATATTGGCTTCTGGAGTTGTTGCTAATAAACCCAGCTCACCTAAAGCATCACCAATTTTTTGATCATCTTTTAAAAACTCAGGAAAGTTTGCTAAAATTCTTCCTGCTAAAGAGATATCTCTTGTTTCTACCTCAATACCTGCTGATGCTGTAAAAGCTTGAACTATTGGTAAAAATGAGTAAGTAGCTAACAATGGAGCCTCGTCTGTTTTGGTATAGATAATTTTTGATGAGTTTGACATGTGTTTTATTTTATAATGTATCTAGTAAAAATATCCTGAAAAGGACTGATTTGTTAAATCGCCTAAAGATAAAGGAAAGCAATGAATTTTGTTTGTATTTTGTGTCATTAATACACTACAACTAATTTACTGTTATTATAAAAAAAAGATAGCTAAATTTGGACAAGAACTTATTCAAAAACTTTTAAATGATTAATAACACCTGCGGAGAATGGTGGAATAAGGCTAATTATTTAAACTATGGACGGAACAGTTAGAAGTAATATAAAAATTGGCGCTTTGGTTAACATCGTTTTAAAAAAAGACCAAAGAAGCGGCGAACTTACCGAAGGTATTGTAAAGCGAATTTTAACCAGTTCTCCGAAACACCACCGCGGAATTAAAGTAATGCTTGATGATGGACAAGTTGGCCGTGTTCAAGAAATTTTAGAAGAGGGTTAATTGTTAACCTCTTTCTTTTTTAAAAAGTTATTCAATTTATTTTTAATTTCTTCTTTTGCCTTTTGTTCTACTTTCTTTTTTACAGTATCTACATTTTGAGTAATTTGTTTTTTTGCTTGCTCTTTTAGCTTACCTGCTTCTTCAGTGGCTTTTAACTTTAATTCAGTTTTTTTATCGCTTATCAATTGATTAGCAATTGACTTAACCTCGTTCTTAGTTTCTCCAATTAAATCCAATTTTAAAGTAGGCTTTGTAATAGTTCCTCCAAAAACTGCATTAACTTTCACTTTTTCATTTAAGGCTACATCAGACCCGATTTTTTTATTTAAACTAGCAAGCATTGAGTTTGTGCTTTCATTTAACTTACCTAGTTTAGCTCTCGGAATATTAATGGTCATTAAATAAGCGATGGATTGATCTAAACCATTAGAACCTTCAATGTTCATTAATATATCATCCTTTTTTATATTAAAAGGCGCAATCAATAATCTGCCATCAACAATTTTAAATTTTGCTAAAACATCTTTAAGCTCTAGTTTTTTAAGTTCACCTCTATTTAAATTATTTGCCAACTTATTTAAGGGTTCAAAACCATCTACCACTGCTTGAATAATATTTGCTAAACCACTTGCATTTATAGTGGAATAAATAGGCATCATATCCTGTCCAATTTCAGAATCAAATTTTAAATCGGTTGATATTTGTCCACTTGTATATTGAGCAACAGGTGCTAATAATTTAACAGTATTAAAAGTATTAAACGCTTTTTGAATATTGATTTTTTGCAATCCAAAATCCAGTTTAATCTTTGGTTTTTGATTGCTGATGGTTGAGTAATAACCGCTCATATTTACTTGTCCATCTAATATACCCATAGACATGTTTTTAAATGTAGCGGTTTCATCCTTAATTTGCAACTCTCCCTTGGCATTAGATATATCGTAGTTATCATAAAGAACTCTATTTGCAGATATGCTTGTTAAAAAATTAACATGAGCAGGAACTTTTATTAAAGTTAATTTAACTGTATCTGTAGTACTTATAACTGTGTTGGAAGGCCCCATTAATTCGTTAACATCAATTAAATTAGAATTCATCTTAAAAGTGCCACTTAGTAATTGATTCTTTTTGAAAAAATAAGCCAAATAATTATTTAAAGTGCCGGAAGCATTAAAATCACTTTTACCAATCTTAACCTTAACATTGTTAACAACTATATTTTTTGGATTAATATCTAAAATAGCAGTAGAAATATATAATGGCTTTGGCACACTAGCGCCACTATAGTTAATATTAGAGGCAATCATTTTACCACTAGCATTAAAGTTATTATAGTTGCTATTATCTATAGTAGATTTATTTCCTTTGGCATTTACATCAACATCTATAAACCCACTCAAAACAACATCCTTCAGTGGGAAGATTGTAGTTAATTGTTTTAAATCTAATTTACCTATTAATCCAAAATCTATAAATGGATCAGATAAAGGTGTTTTAAGTAAGAAACGACCATTTACCGGAGTTTTATCAAATACAAGACTAAATTTTGGAATGTTGACTATGGTATGGTCTATTAATCCATTAGGATTTTCAATTTTAGCATTTACGTTGATATTATTAATAGAAGACGGTAACCCTTTATAATTCATTTTACCATCAGCAATAAGTAGATTAACCTCAAAAGCAGGCAAAGAATTATCATTATAAATTCCCTTTGCAAAACCATTAAATGCAAATTTACCTTTTGCCTTCATATCAACAAAACTTGACGAATAAACACCAGGAATTAAGGACAAGAAATTTTTTAATTCGGATTGCTTGGCATCAAACTTAAAATCAATAACCATATCTGAATCATTAGGCATGGCTAAACTACCCGATGTGTTAAGGCTCAAATCATTAATTAGAATATTATTATCCGATAAAGAAAACTTCATTTTTTTTAAATCGATATCAATAGGGATTTCCCCAGAAACTTTAGCTCTATTTATATAATTTATGCCTCCATACTTTACAGTTAATGCATTAATATTAGAAATAGTACTTAATTTAAAAAAATCTTGAGTAAAATCTCCAGAACCAGAATGATTAAGGCTATCAATTTCTAGATAAAAGCCTAAAACTGCATCATCATAGGTAATTTTAGAATTCATTAAACTATATGATTTCAGATTTGCTTTAAATACTGTTTTACTAGTATCAAACGCTTCAACTTGGGAAGAATCAATTTTAATTATATTCCAATTGGATAAACCACTTGGTAAAACTTTAGCAAAAATATTTGCTCCATTAAGATTAATATTATTTATTTCATATGTGTCGCCCTTAAATACACTCATTAAATTTAAGTCTAAGGCAATAAAATCAGATTTTAACAGCGTATCGTTTTTAAAACTATCAATTCCAACAATTAATAAATCATTTATACCAACACGCAAATCTGGAAAAGAAGAAATCAAACTAAGATCAACCTCACTAAAATTAACTTGAGCATTTAAATTAGAATTTATTGAATATTTAAGCTTAGTTGTAATTTTACTTTTAAATAAAAGAGGAATTATTAAAGCTAAAGCAATAGTTAATACTGAAAATAAAGAAACACCTAATAATAGCTTTTGATAAACTTTCATAATAAAAATAATGATTTTTTAAATTTAGAATAATTGTTTATTAAACAAGAAATAGGGAATTAAAATTAATAGAGAATAAAAAGACATAAAATAATTACAAGAGAAAACCAAAAATCAGCATTGATTAATAACACTATTTGATTATTAAAACCTAGAAATCTTAACAAATTATACAAACTCATTTAAACT
>JBIKIN010000007.1:0-159867 GCA_044361595.1 Pelobium sp.
GTCCACAAGGAATACAAGGTTTAGCAGGAGCAACTGGAGCGAAAGGCGACAAAGGAGATACTGGTGCACAAGGATTACAGGGAGTAGCAGGTGCAACCGGAGCGAAAGGCGACAAAGGAGATACTGGAGCACAAGGTCCAATGGGAAATACGGGAGCGACAGGAGCACAAGGATTACAAGGAGTAGCAGGAGCAACTGGAGCGAAAGGCGATACAGGAGCACAAGGTCCAATAGGAAATACCGGAGCAACAGGAGCACAAGGATTACAAGGCGTAGCAGGTGCAACCGGCCCACAAGGATTACAAGGAGTAGCTGGAATTGACGGAGCAAAAGGAGATAAGGGCGAAACCGGAGCAACTGGTCCTCAGGGTCTACAAGGAGTAGCAGGAGCAACTGGAGCGAAAGGCGATACAGGAGCGCAAGGTCCAATAGGAAATACTGGAGCAACAGGCGCACAAGGATTACAAGGAGTAGCAGGAGCAACTGGAGCGAAAGGCGATACAGGAGCACAAGGTCTTCAAGGTCCAATAGGAAATACCGGAGCAACAGGAGCACAAGGATTACAAGGAGTAGCAGGAGCAACTGGAGCGAAAGGCGATACAGGAGCACAAGGTCCTCAAGGTCTTCAAGGCCCAATAGGAAATACTGGAGCAACAGGAGCACAAGGATTACAGGGAGTAGCAGGAGCAACCGGAGTGAAAGGCGACAAGGGTGATACTGGAGCGCAAGGTCCAATAGGAAATACTGGAGCAACAGGCGCACAAGGATTACAGGGAGTAGCAGGTGCAACCGGAGCGAATGGCGACAAAGGTGATACTGGAGCACAAGGTCTTCAAGGAGTAGCAGGAGCAACTGGAGCGAAAGGCGATACAGGAGCACAAGGTACTCAAGGTCTTCAAGGCCCAATAGGAAATACTGGAGCAACAGGAGCACAAGGATTACAGGGAGTAGCAGGAGCAACCGGAGCGAAAGGCGACAAGGGTGATACTGGAGCGCAAGGTCCAATAGGAAATACCGGAGCAACAGGCGCACAAGGATTACAGGGAGTAGCAGGAGCAACCGGAGCGAAAGGCGACAAAGGTGATACTGGAGCACAAGGTCTTCAAGGTCCAATAGGAAATACTGGAGCAACAGGAGCACAAGGATTACAGGGAGTAGCAGGAGCAACCGGAGCGAAAGGCGACAAAGGTGATACTGGAGCACAAGGTCTTCAAGGTCCAATAGGAAATACTGGAGCAACAGGAGCACAAGGATTACAAGGAGTAGCCGGAGCAACTGGAGCGAAAGGCGATACAGGAGCACAAGGTCCTCAAGGTCTTCAAGGTCCAATAGGAAACACCGGAGCAACAGGAGCGCAAGGATTACAAGGTATAGCAGGAACAAATGGAACCAACGGTGCAACTGGAGCAAAAGGAGATACTGGAGTAACTGGTCCACAAGGTGCAACTGGAGCAACTGGTCCACAAGGTATAGCTGGAACAAATGGTACTAATGGAGCAACAGGTCCACAAGGAATTTCAGGTACAAATGGAACTAATGGAGCAACTGGAGCAAAAGGAGAAACTGGAGCAACAGGCTCTCAAGGTATACAAGGTGTAGCAGGAGTAAAAGGAGAAACAGGCGCAACTGGTCCACAAGGTATAGCTGGAACAAATGGTGCCAACGGTGCAACTGGTGCTATAGGAGAAACCGGAGCAACAGGTCCACAAGGAATTGCAGGTACAAATGGAACTAATGGTGCAACTGGTGCTGTAGGAGCAACTGGTGCTACAGGTGCAACAGGAGCAACTGGCGCCGCAGGAAGTGGCTTTACTAATGGATCAGCTACAGGAGCAACCCCATATTGGAATGGTACCACATGGGTAAATAACACTAATATCAATAATACTGGAACTGCAGTAAGTATTTCTGGTGCAACATCAATTACAAATAGTACAGCATCAACTAGCGCAACAACAGGAGCATTAACCGTAACAGGAGGAGTAGGTGTTGGAGGTAATGTTACAATTGGATCAGCAGGAAGTTTAAATGGCACTACAACGGCCTCAGCTGGAACAACTATATCTGGCTTTAGCACAACTAATGTAGCTAAAACTGCTTCTTATACTCTTACTGCAGCGGATAACGGCAGGGTAATAACTTTTGCATCAGGTTCAAATGTGAATTGTACTTTACCAAATAATTTACCTGCTGGTTTTAACTGTATGATTGTTCAACTTGACTTAGGTACAGTTACTTTCACAAGTTCTGGAGGTAGTGTAATTTTAAATAGAAGCGGAAGCACCAGAACAGCTGGTATTTACGCAATAGCAACTGTCCTAAACATTGGTTCTAACCGTTTTATTACATCAGGGGATATGCAATAGGCTTACATTTTAATCCATAGAGTTTTGAAAAATATTAAAATTTATATTACTTTTTTAAGTGTTTTTTTGCTGATAACTTTAAAGCTTAATGCACAAATAGTACTGCCAACATTGCAGCCTAGTTCTTATGTTCCTATTGAGGTAGAAATTACATCAATTACTGAAGTTTCTCAGAATGATGCTAAAGCATTTGTTCGACTATCCAGATCAACAACAGGTAGAAGTACTGCTGGTGTATGTTGGACAAGAGATGTACAAAACCCAACAATAAATGATGATGTAGCTTATTACAACGGTACTAATTTAACTTTTAACTTAACTTTATCTTCAACTAATATCAGAAGAAATAGAACCTTTTATGCAAGGGCTTTTGTAACTATTAATGGCCGAACCATTTATGGTAAGAACGTAGTTTTTATCACTACCGATGGGGGTAGTACCCCCAAAGATGGCAGATTAAATTTTGTTACTTTAAGTATACCCGGCGGTCAATACGCAGATAATGAAGCAGAAATGGATTCTCAAATACAACATGGTTATGCTAATGTGATTCAAACAGGCACCGCAAATATTGGGGTTATTGTAGATTTTGTAAATAGAACAACACTTAATAACGCTGGTATTAATGTAACTAGTAATGGCGAAAATTTTGGTATTGTGGCTTCAGGATATTTTATACCCTCAGAAACTGGAACATATAGTTTCACATGTGAAGGCGATGATGCCGTGGATTTATTTGTAAATGGAATTAACGTAGCTAGACACTATGGAGGAAAAGCAGTATCCCCGCTCGGTTCTAATACTGGAACAATTAGCCTAACGGCAGGTGTTAAATACAATATAAGAGCAAGAATACAGGAATTTGCCGGACAAGAAGCACTTCGAGTGTTCTGGAGAAAACCTTCTCAAACATCAGGTTGGTTTCAAGACGTTAATGAAATCAGTTCTTATTAAGGTTGGTAAACTTTCAAAAAAAAGGAGAAGCTATTTAGCTTCTCCTTTTTTTTTACCCAATAAAACCCTAACTGAGTAATTAATTCTACAAATAATATTTTTTATTTGTAACTTATGGATGATTCATCCGTATAAGGCGCTTCCTTTAAAAATAATTAACTTTTTTTGAGTATTTAATATTTTTAAATTAATAGTGAGGAAAATAATTCTACATATTGTGGAATTAAATTGCCCATAAAATTTTATTTCCCCAATTATTACCAGTTGTCTTGCTAATCATAATTTTTTTACTAAAAATTAATAAATAAATTTATTCAAAGTAAAAGTGCTTTTAAAGGGTTTTTATGGCCTTTTGTAGTCAATTAATAAAATTATTCCTTCATTATATTGGTTTTTAGGTGGGATAAAAGCACCCCACTTTTTAAATGGCTTAAGACTTGTCTATGTCTAAGCATGAAAAGAATTATTTTACTTTCGGTTTTAACATTAGGTTTAGCAATTAACTCAATAGCTCAGAGCTTGGAAAGAGTTGTAATATCATCTGGTAATGGTTCAGCTACATCTGCAATCAATGAATCTGTAGAGTTTACTATTGGTCAGCCCTTCTTTACTGGTACATTAACAAATAATACTGGTACTTACTTAACCCAAGGCTTCGTTCAACCAACAAATACCAATAATGAGATAAATAATCCTAGTAATTTTTTAGAGCCAGAGATTGAGTTTAATGCATTAAAAACTTTTCCTAATCCAGCGGTAGATTTTACCAATATAGAATTGAGCTTAATTGATAACGATGGTGCTAAAATTTCTATTATTGATATGTGGGGTCAGCCACTAAATATTCAAGAGTATACAGCATCTCAAGGAAAAAATGTATTCAAATTTGTTTTCGGTAATGTTCCTGCTGGAATTTACACCATTTCTGTTTATGCTAACAAAAAACTATACAACAAAAAACTTTTAGTTGCTGGTACTAGAGCAACAATAAATATTTAAAATTAAATTAACATTCTCAACTAAGGTTATCTTTTGTTAGATGACCTTTTTTTATTTTGAGTTTTTTCTAAACAAAAAAGGGAGACTCCAAATCTCCCTTCTGTTTATATAGTTATTAATGTTTTTAGTTTAATGTTTCTTTTTTTTCTATTAAGTAAGATATAAATAAACCTAATCCACCAAAAATAGCCATCAAAGCAAAATAAATAAATCCTACTTTATCATTTAGCTCTTCGTTAGTAGAATTAAAAACTGTAAAGTCTAATAAATAGGCTATAAATAAGCCTAAGCCTAAACCAATTAATAAAAGCCCCCACTTTAAATTCTTGTAAGGCTGCGGTTGTGCCTTAATAGTGCCAATATCTATACCTTTTTCAATCATCGCCATACGTTCTTTGTTTGCCATGTAGCGCAAGCCAAAAATGGCTGCAAATGTTGATATAAAAAATGTAATCGGAATTAATACTTCTGCTGCGTTGTTCATGTTCTTTATTTTTTAATTGTGAAACCAAATTGTAAATCTTCGTGATTTGTAAGCTAAGACTATCACATTTTAAATCAGGTTACACTTGATTACAAAATTTATTTCATAGAGTAGCTTAAACTATGATTGAGTCCACATAACTTTAGCTTTTTTAAAATTATGATAGGTAAATCTAGCTCATCTTTTTTTAATTAATTAAAGAAGAATTTGGGTTAATTAATTTAGCGCTAGTTTTTAAATATAAAATTAGATGTGCAAGTATGGGAATTCAAATAGGCTCAAATAATTATTAATCGTTTTAAAATTATAATTAAAAACTGTAACCTAACTTATCCGCTTGTAGTCTTAGTGATTATACATGCAAAGTAAGAATTCTGATAACGAAATTATTGAGGCTATATTAAGTGGGCAAAACAACCAATTTGCGCATTTAGTTAAACGCCATCAATCTTACGTTTTTACTTTAGCCATGCGTTTTACCAGAAAAAGAGAAGAAGCAGAAGAAGTTGCTCAAGATGCTTTCATTAAAGCATTTAAATCTTTGCCGGGTTATAAAATGGAGGGAAAGTTTACAACTTGGTTATACACTATTGTATATCACACCGCCATGACACATTTAAGAAAGAAGAATTTAAATATAAGTTCTATAGATGATGAGAATAATGCAATACAGTTAGAAAATATAGGTAATTTTAATGATCAAAACTCGATGGAACGTAAATCCAGAAGTTTTTACGTGAACGAGGCAATAAATATGCTATTACCAGACGATGCGACTATCATTACGCTTTTTTATCAAAATGAGCAATCTTTAGAAGAAATAGCTCAAGTAATGAATATGGAAGCAAATACTGTAAAAGTTAAATTGCATAGGGCAAGGCATCGGTTAAAACAAAAATTAGAATTTCTATTACAAGATGAAGTAAAGGATTTGATATGATAAATTTAGAAGAAAAAATATGGGATTATATTGATGGTTTAGCAAGCCAGCAAGAGCGTGAAGAGTTAGAAGCTTTTTTGAGTCAGAATCCCTTAGCACAACAACAGTTTGAAGAGTTAAGTATGCTAAATGTTGATTTTAAAGATTTAGAGCTGGATGAGCCTTCTATGTCTTTCTCTGCAAACATTATGAGAGAAATAAATGCTCCTTTAAGTAAAAAAGCAAGTATAGACAAACGTATTATTTATGCAATTGGCGGTTTTTTTGGTTTAGCGATGCTGAGTTGCGTTATTATCGTTTTAGGTGAAATTAACTGGTCGGCGGGTGCGGATTTTTCTTTAAACATTGATGATCAAATAGGTTCAATCTCTCAATCTTTACAATTTTCTACTCCTTTTAAAAGTTACTTATTATATGGTTTCTTAATGTTTGATATTGCCGTTGCTTTGATATTCTTTGATCAATATTTAAGAAAAAAGGATGTTGTAGCGAATTAGATTACAATTCAGTATTAAAATTTTAATCAAAAAAAATCGTGTATTCGTGGCAATTAAAAAATTTAATAACCACGAATACACGAATTATATCTTTATAAACTTTTTAGTTTTCTGTTGCCTCAAACAAGCAGTCCTACTTACTCATATTCATATAATCCAAAGTTAAATTAGCCAAAGCCTTTACTCCTAATGTAAATCCACTTTCATCAATAAAGAAATCTGGAGTATGATGAGAAGCCGTTTTTAATGGATCCTGACCTTTAGGCATTCCTCCTAAAAAGATAAATAACCCAGGTACTTTTTCTTGAAAAAAGGAGAAATCCTCTGCGCCAGTAACAGCTGGCTTTAACAATACATTATTTTTACCTGCTACAGCTTCTAAAGTAGGAAGCATTTTTGCGGTAAGAGCAGGATCGTTATAAGTAACAGGATAGTGTACACTAAAAGGTATTTTAACTTCGGCTGTGGCGCCAGCAGCTTCCGCAGTTTTGGTTACAATGGTTTTAATACGATTAATAAATAAGGCTTCATCATCTTTACTCAAATTACGTACAGTTCCCATCATCACCACTTCTTCTGGAATAATATTAGAGCGTACTCCACCATGTATAGAACCAATGGTGACCACACCAGCATTTTCTGTAACATCTAAATTCCTACTCACAATAGTTTGCAAAGAATTAATAATTTGTGCCGAAACAACAACAGGATCTATAGAAGACCAAGGGTAAGCGCCATGTGCTTGCTGACCTTTTACGGTAATTTTCATGTCGTTCACAGCGGCCATGGTACCGCCTGGGCGGTAAGTAATTTTTCCAACTTCGGTTTGCGCATTAATATGCAAACCAAAAATAGCATCAACTTTAGGGTTTTCTAATACCCCTTCTTTTACCATTAATTCTGCACCACCTTGTTCACCAAAGGGAGGGCCTTCTTCTGCTGGTTGAAATATAAATTTAACTGTTCCTTTAATGTCGTTTTTCATACTTGCCATTACTTCGGCTACACCCATTAAAATGGACATGTGTGTATCATGTCCGCAAGCATGCATCACGTTAACCTGCTCGCCATTGAATTGCGCTTTAACTTTACTAGCAAAAGGCACTGATGTACGCTCAGGTACTGGCAAGCCATCCATATCTGCTCTTAAAGCAACCACTGGTCCTGGTTTACCCCCCTTTAAAATTCCTACAACTCCGGTTTTTGCTACACCAGTTTTTACTTCAATTCCTAAAGATTTTAGATGTTTAGCAATAATTTCTGCCGATCTAAACTCTTGATTTCCAAGCTCTGGGTGCTCATGAAAATCCCTGCGCCATTCAATTATTTTTTTTTCAATAGCATCAGTTTTTGTAGATACTTTTTGTTTTAAAGCATCACTTTGCGCAAAAGTATTTAGGGCAATTCCCGTAAATATTAAAGTCAATATTTTTTTCATTATTGTTATATTTTAATTTACTTATAATTTGATAAAAGTCATCGACTCTTAACCCTTACTTCTTGAATCTAATATATCACTTCTAACTTTAAGCTTGCGCCGTAGGCCCACCAAAATTAAATGGCATACCTCCATTTTCATTTCCACCAAATTTTATTGCGCCATTAATCATTTCAAACTTCGCAATATTATCTTCCAAAGCATTTAATAATCTTTTAGCGTGGTCTGGTGTTAAAACAATTCTGCTTTTTACTTTTGCTTTTGGTACACCGGGCATAACCCTAATAAAGTCAAGCACAAACTCGCTATTAGAGTGTGTGATGATCGCTAAATTGGCATAAGTTCCCTCAGCCATATCTTCTGATAATTCAATATTTATCTGATTTTCGTTTTGTTCTTCCATAATGTCTAATTTAGGAATTGATTTTATATTATGTTTAAACTTTAAATTTATTTTCGATTTTAAAACCATCTTTACAAAGCATGAGCAAAAGTATTAACATACAATCCATCAACATTAGAGGAGAAGCAGAGAAATTAGTTGCTGATCATCAGTCTACAACTACAGCATTTAGGAAAGAGCCTATCAAAACTTCGCAAGTTTATTTAACGCTTACAGGTTTTGAGGGTGATATAGTTTATGATAAAAAGCACCATGGTGGTAATGATAAAGCAATTTGTTGCTACAGCGCCGATAGATTTGACCATTGGAAAAAGGAACTCAATTTTGATTTAGTACCTAGTGCGTTTGGTGAAAATTTAACTCTTACGGGTGATGCAAGTTTAGAAGAAAATGTATTTATTGGTGATAGATATCAACTTGGAGAAGCTATAGTTGAGGTTTCTGAGCCAAGAGGACCTTGTTATATTATTGGAATTAGATACAATTATAAACCATTTGCAAAACTTTGTCAGGATACTGGTTTTACAGGGTTTTATTTAAGAACTATCAAAGAAGGAATAGTTAAACCAGGTGATAGTTTGGTGCATTTAAGCAGTCATCCTGCGAAAATCTCTATAATGCATGTTAATCACATTCGTTACCACGATAGCAACAATAAAATTGAATTGGAAAGGTTAGCTAACTTAAAAGAGCTCACGCTTGAGTGGCAAGAATTATTTGGGGTGTTATTGCGAAAATTAAATTAATCTTTAAAGTTTATTAACACTCGCTTTAGTTCTTTATATTCTATTTGCTTTATCTTTTGAAGATGCTTAATTTGATTAAAAATTTGCTAAAAATGATAAATATTAGACCCAATACCGCAAAAAGTAGAAATATTTTAACCAGCCAATCTTGATGTTGGGTATAAAATGTTAATTCAGAGTTTAAATTGATATCCTGTTTAATTACAGCATCTTTCCACCATTCTGTTTTTTGTACAATATCACCACGTTGGTTAATAAATGCTGAAATGCCAGTATTTGCCGATCGGGCAACCCATCTACGGTTTTCTATAGCTCTTAAACGGGCATAATCTAAATGTTGGTCTTTGCCTGATGTATTTCCCCACCAGCCATCGTTTGTAATTACCGCAACAAATTGTGCACCTTGATTTACTGATTGTGCCACCCAATCGCCCCAAATAGACTCATAACAAATTGCAGGTACCACACCAATTCCACTGGCTGAATATAAGTTACTTGGCTCCGTTTGACTGCCATAACCTCCAGTAGTCCCTCCAAACTTTTCGAATAATGGATTTAGAAAAGATAACAATTCAGGAAAAGGCATTTTTTCTACCCCAGGCACTAATTTAGATTTATGATAGAACTGTAATTTAGCCGATTGCTCAATTGCAACTGCTGTATTATAGCTATCCCACCAAATATTATTTTCTTTACTATATCTTGCCGATAATGTTTCTTGTTTTTGATAAATGTTATATGTTTCGGCCCCAGTTATAACAGTTGCATTTTTAAAACTATATAAAAATTGAGTGGTGGTTTTAAAATTTGAGGTATTTCTAAAATCTTTTTCTTCTGTAAAGCCAATTAATGCAGTTTCTGGCCAAATAAAAAATTCGGTATTTACCTGCGCTTGTTGCTTACTTAGCTTAACCAATTTATCAAGTTGTTCTGTTGCAGAATAAGTAAAGTTTTTACTATAAGGGTCTATATTAGGCTGTACTACTACAACATTAGAAGGGTTGACTTCTTCTTCATAAGTTGTATACATTAAAATTGATAAGCTAATTGGTACCACAATCCAAACTGCTAAAGCAAAAGCCTTAATCTTTAAGCTTCTAGCTTTTGGCTTCAAACTTTCGCCATTCACCTTTAAACTTCCACCTTTCAACTCTAAATAAAGTCTAAATAGCAGTAAATTTGCAACTAATACCCATAATGAACCTCCATAAACACCAGTATACTCATACCATTGTATTAACTGTGGCGATGCAGCAAAACCATTTCCTAAAGTCATCCAGGGGAATTTTAAGTCCCAAGATTGATGCAAATATTCATAGCTTACCCAAAAGCTAATCAAGCTTAAATCAGCTATGATAGGTTTTGTTTTTTGTGCTAATTTTTGGTAAAGCCAAAAACTCAGGGTCATTAAAAAAGCACCTAAGCAAAATGGAATTAAAGAAAGTAAACTGGCTGTAAAAACATCCATTACAGCATTTAACGAGTTAAATACCCAATAAATTGAAGCTGTATTCCAAACCAAAAATGTTAAACCACTTAATAAGAAAATCTTTTTCCCTTTTTTTTGTAATGAAGATTGCTCAACTTCATATAAAGCGATCAACAAGGGTAAAAAAGCAATTAATAAAATAGGAGAGGTGAAACTAAACGGTGGCCAAGCTAACCAAAGTAACGCAGCCGAAAGAAGGGCTAACCAAATTTGTCTTTTCATTTTTTGTAGTATTTCTCGTCTTTTTTAGGCGCAGGAGTATCGCTACCTGCAACAATAATTACAAATTCTCCTTTTAAAGTATTCTCGGTAAAATGTTGTTTAATTTCTGTAAGCGTTCCACGTACATTTTCTTCAAACATTTTGGTCAATTCTCTAGAAATAGCAGCCTGCCTATCAGGCCCAAAAAACTCAGCAAATTCTTCTAAAGTTTTAATTAAACGGTGTGGCGATTCGTAAAATATCATCGTTCTACTTTCGTAAATTAATTCTTTTAAACGTGTTTGTCTACCTTTTTTAACAGGCAAAAAACCTTCAAAACAAAAACGATCGTTTGGTAAGCCCGAGTTTACGAGTGCAGGCACAAAAGCCGTTGCTCCGGGTAAACATTCTACAGGTAAATTTTCTTTTAATACTTCTCTCACCAATAAAAAACCAGGGTCAGATATGGCAGGTGTACCCGCATCAGATATTAATGCAATTTGCTGGCCTTCTTTTAAAAACTTGATAATTTCTGCAACCGCTTTATGTTCATTATGTTGATGATGAGCATAAACCTTTTTATCAATACCAAAATGTTTAAGCATTGGAGCAGAAGTACGTGTATCCTCGGCCAAAATTAAATCTACCTCTTTTAAAATGCGCAAAGCCCTTAAAGTAATATCTTCTAAATTTCCTATTGGTGTAGGTACTAAGTAAAGTTTGCCTGTCATTTTTATGGGTTTCGTAATATTTTGTTGAAAACGATTTTCTGATTAAAAAATTAACTTAAATCTAAAATCGTAAAATGTATTTGGTAAATCGTCTTATCTTTGTACAAAATTTAAAATAATGTTGCAAGTTAATTATATCCGTGAAAATAAGGAGGAGGTTTTAAACCGATTGAGCGTTAAAAATTTTAACAATACCCAATTGGTTGATGAAATTATTGCATTAGATGATTCCCGAAAAAGCACCCAAGCCCAAGCAGATGAGCTTTTGGCTAAGGCAAATGCTGCTGCTAAACAAATTGGCGAGTTAATGCGAAATGGTAAAAAAGAGGAGGCAGAGGCAATTAAATCTGAAACAACACTTTCTAAGGATTTAATTAAGCAACTACAAGAAGATTTGACAGGTATAGAAAATCAACTTTATCATAAATTAGTTTTATTACCTAATTTACCCCATAGCAGTGTACCAAAAGGTAAAACTCCAGAAGAAAACGAAGTTGTTTTAAGTAACGGTGAAAGACCAAATTTACCAGCTAACGCTTTACCTCATTGGGAGCTTGCTGCCAAATATAATTTGATAGATTTTGAATTAGGAGTAAAAATTACAGGCGCTGGTTTTCCAGTTTATAAAGGTAAAGGTGCGAAATTACAAAGAGCATTAATCAACTTCTTCTTAGCCGAAGCTGATAAAGCTGGTTATGATGAAATGATGGTTCCTCATTTAGTTAACGAAGCATCTGGCTTTGGTACCGGACAATTACCCGATAAGGAAGGCCAAATGTACCATGTAGGTATAGATAATTTATATTTAATTCCTACAGCAGAGGTTCCGGTTACTAATTTATACCGAGATGTTATTTTAAAAGAAGAAGAATTACCTGTAAAAAATTGTGGTTATACACCATGTTTCCGCAGAGAGGCAGGCTCGTACGGAGCTCATGTGCGTGGTTTAAACCGCTTACATCAATTTGATAAGGTAGAAATTGTACAAATTGCTGAGCCTTCAAAATCTTACGAAGTTTTAGAGCAAATGAGTGCTTATGTGCAAAGTTTATTACAAAAATTAGGTTTAGAATATCGCGTTTTACGTCTTTGTGGTGGCGATATGAGCTTTGCATCTGCGCTAACTTATGATATGGAAGTTTATAGCGCTGCACAAGAACGCTGGTTAGAAGTATCTTCTGTCTCTAACTTCGAGACCTTCCAAAGTAACCGCTTAAAATTACGGTTTAAAGGCAAAGAAGGTAAAACACAATTACCTCATACTCTAAATGGAAGTGCTTTAGCATTGCCGCGTATTTTGGCTTCAATTTTAGAGAATTATCAAACCGAAGATGGCATTAAAGTACCAGCATGTTTGGTGCCATATACTGGTTTCGATTCTATTGGATAGATTCTAATTGATTTGGGCATTCCTCCCTATAAAAAAATAGGGAGTCGGGCTTTTTGCTCATACGCACACAAGGCATTATTCACAAGGCCGGTATACGCTACAATCCCTAATGCAAAAACTTGCTATTTCACTATAATTAATATAAAAAAAGCATCAGATTAATTAAATCTGATGCTTTTTTGCGTTAGGGTTGGAAGTGGATACCGGCCTCGAGCTTAAGGCCTGAAGCCGTATGAATGTACAACCCGACCTGTGTTTTGGACTTGAGTTTTGGGAAAGGTAACGCCCTAATTTTAAATAGTTTCTAAATATCCTTCACATTATCATCTGGAATTCTATCAATTAATTTTACATAAGGATCTATCCCTACTTTGCTAGGATCGCCTTTTACGGTTAAAGTAAAGGTGTGCTCTCCAGCTGCTAGCTTGTGTTTTTTAAGATAAATTGGGTTAGTAATCGTTCTTCCTTCTTTATCTTTAGAATCTGCCGCAAAAATACCTATATCAATATAATCATCCATTATACTAGCGGGTTTTTCATTTCCTTTGCTATCTGCATACATTTTACGGGTAAATACTTTTAAGGTGATTTTACTTTGGCCTTTTATTTTGGTGGGCTCTACTTTCACGTCTAACACCTTGTTCTCGTAAAGCGTAATCTTTTTCCAAGTATCAACTAAATAGTATTTAAGCGAATCTGGGACGTGTTTGTCAATGGCGTTATACAAATCATGACTGGATGCAAACGGAGGATTTTCTTTAAACGCCCACTCTTGAGCAAATTCCTTTAAAGCTGTATTTAGCTCGTCTTCGCCTATTAAATCGCGTAGACCATATAGGATCAGAGAGCCTTTTTGATACCATTGGTAAGGTCGATTACAATCTATAAACAAGTTCTCTTTTTTGGCTTCATTTGCTCGGCCTGATAAATAACCATCTAATTCTTGTTTTAAAAAGCGTTTCATGTTATCTCGGCCATATTTTCTTTCGCATAATATTAAGGCGGTGTATTCTGCCAATGCTTCTGAAATTAAGTTTGCCCCTTTGGTACGGCTAGGAACTACTTGGTGTCCCCACCACTGGTGAGCTAACTCGTGTGCAGTTACAAAGTATCCATAATCAAAATCTGATGGTTTAAAATCTGCAGTATAACCAAACGACTCTGAGTAAGAGATGGTGTTTGGAAAGGATTGTGCAAAGCTTCGGTATTTTGGAAATTCTAATAACCTGAGTTGCTCAAATTGGTAATTGCTATAAGATTTAGAATAATAATCCAAACCATCTTTAAAAGCATCCATAAAGCGGTTTAAGTTTTTATCATGTCCTTTTTGGTAATACAACTCTAATGCTACATTTTGCCCATTAGGCAGTTTTTGGTTATCCATCTTTTCTAAATACTCTGCCGAGACAACATCAAAAAACAAATCTACTTTAGGCGAGTTCTGTACAAACTGAGTGTAAACTCTACCGTCTGTTTCCCAAGTTTTAACTTTTTTACCTGGAGCAATGGCAGTTTGTCCTTTGATGGTACTTACGGTAATATCCATAGATACCAAATCTGCATCTTTGTTAAATAATAAAGTACTTAAACCTTTTTTATCATTGTATGGAGGTAATTCGTCGTCTTTTTTAGGTAAACCAAACTTTTTACGCTTTTCATCGCTAGCTAATTCTCCTTGCGAATCGTAACCAAAAGAAGGTAAACCACCAGAGAAAAATGTTCCGTTCTGAAGGATATCTGTTCCAGATTGTTCATTAGTAAAACCTTTATTGGTGTTTACCGAATGGATTTCTAAAATGGCAGAATCTTGCGGCATTAACGGCTGTGATAAATGATAGATACGGTAATTTGCGGTATCAGTACTTGGACGAAAAAAGTTAAATTTCCCTCTTTTATAAACTAATGGATATTTAATATCTGCTAAAGATTGGTTGTTGTATTTAACTGTGAAAGAATCTAAAGAACTACCATTTAAATGTATATCGCTAATAGGTTGATTACTTTTGTTAATAATATTTAAAGCAGCATTGGTATGTGTTGTACGTGTATTGGGATAAACATCTATACTAACTTTAATTGCTGTAATTTTTGGTTGTATGATGTTTTCGTATTTCTTAAGTTTTTTCTCGTATTCAGCTTGGCGATACCTACCTTCATCTACGGTTAAATAATTATTTACCACGCTTACATTGTAATAGGTGTAAATTCCAGAAACTACAAATCCAATAAAAAAGATTGTCATGGCATAAGGCACAAAACCAGTAAATCTTTGTTTGGCCATTTTCCATCGTTCTTTTCGCCCAGATAATGCCCCACGATTAAAGAATAATGCTGCGATTGTCATGATAAAAGCACCAAACATCATCCAGTATAAATTAAACCAAAATATGCCTTTTATAGCGCTGTTAATTCCGTCCATATCAGACCATTGATAAGTAGGGTAGTATGAGTAGAAAAATAGATTATAATTCATCTCGCCAAAAGAGCGAAGCAGAAACATCACAATCCATATTAGTAAACCTACTGCATGGCCTGCAAATTTGTTGTTCACAAAAATGTGTACGGCAAAAGATAAAAATACTATTTGCATGTATTGCGGGAAGCTAATAAGGTAAAGTTCTTTTAAATAAACTGGGAAATTGAAGTCGAAATAGCCTTTTAAAACCTGAACAATTACGCCCATAATCATTGGGAAAGTAGCTAGTAAAAACGCCAATCCTGTTAATCCTAATAATTTTGAACCGTATAAAACCCAATCTGGGGTAGGTAAAGCATCGTTTATTAAACCAAAGCCGCTTGCTTTCTCACGGTGTATAGCTTCTCCGGTATAAAATATGATGATGATGAAAATAAACAATACATAATCAAAGTTTTTATACTGCATTAAATTAACGGTAAGAGGCAGTGCCGATACACCATAAGTAGTGACTCCAATCCAGAAATCAACTCCTAAAAATATAATAGCTCCAAGTAAAATGGCCTTAAAGTAATTATCTCTTACAATGTTTAAAAACTCAATCTTAGAAAGATTGAACATAATTTTCCTATAATAACCTGTTTCAAAACTGATGTTAATCTCAGGGAACTTGGCTCCAAAAAACTTGTCCTTTTCCTCATCGTTAACAGCTAGTTTTTTAGAAGAATTAGATGAGAAAAATCTTTCGAAACTAAAAGTAAAGTAGGTTATTAATAGAATGATTAAACCTAAACCAGCCCATAATAATCGGTTTAATAAAAACAAGCCTTTAATTGGGACTAATAATGTATTTTTTTCTACAGGGGTAAAAAAGCGTGTTTCTAAATTAAAAGTATTAACTGCAAATGCATCTAATATTTTTACTAAATCTTTGTTATCAATATCTCTTGTTAAAAAATTAGATAGTAAATAGGCAATAAAAAGTAAAATGCTACCCGTATAAATAACTTTTACATTTTTGAAAAAAGCTACTAAGCCAAAGAAAATAGATGATGCTAAAAATAGGTTAGGTAATGCTAAGGTAAAGTATGGATAAATGTAGTTGACAAAGTGGTTTGGTCCCATTCTTTCTGCGGGAACCCATCCAAAAAGCGGACCTACTACCGATCCTAAATACAGGCCTAAAGAAACTGAAAGACCAATAATGGCTACAAAAATAAAAGAGCCAAAATAACGTCCCCAAAAATATCCTGATTTGGTAATAGGGTAGGTGAGGTAATAATTTTTTGTATGATGCTCTATATCTCTATACAAAGGAACTCCCATAATTGCTGAACAAACTAGCATCATAATCATGCTGAAAAGCACATTACCTTCTGCAATTACAAAAGTCGAATTATGAAAAACTTTTTCGGTTGCAGGTGTTGAGCCAGTAGCTACCGATAAAAAAGCAATCAATAAAAAAATAATAAAATAGATATAGGTTGCCGGTCTCTTAATCCTATACTTTAATTCGAAAACAAATATTTGCCAAAACATAATATATATAGATTAAAGGGTTACAACATCAGTTTTTTTAGCAATGGTGTGGAAATAAACGTCTTCCAGTACAGCGGGAGAGCTTACAAAACCATCCCCAGGATTGGTGTCGCTTACAATTCTTACGTTTAAAGCTCCACTTTTTAACTGTGTGGAAATCAAGTTGTATTTCTCTTTATACAATAGTACATCTGCTTTATCAATAGATTTGTTGTAAACTTTGCCTTCTACCAAGTTAATGGCTTCTTCTGGTTGTCCTTTATAAAGTAGCTCGCCTTGACAAATAATTGCAAAGTCAGAACATAGCGTTCTAACGTCCTCTACAATATGAGTGGATAAAATAACGATAGTATTCTCTCCAATTTGGCTTAATAAGTTGTAAAATCTATTTCTTTCTGCAGGATCAAGTCCAGCAGTAGGTTCATCAACAATAATTAATTTGGGATTACCTAAAAGCGCTTGCGCTATACCAAAACGTTGTTTCATACCGCCAGAGTAAGTCCCTAAGTTTTTTCCTTTATGCGAGTTTAAATTTACTTTCTCCAATAAATAAGCTACAGTTTCTTTACGCTCTTTAGCATTAGAAATACCTTTTAGCTGCGCAATATGATCTAACATTTGCTCTGCCTTTATTTTGGGATAAACACCAAAATCTTGTGGTAGGTAACCTAAATTTCTACGTACATATTCTTTATCCTTTAAAACATCAATTTCATCTAAAAACACTGAACCTGAGTCTGCTTCTTGTAAAGTAGCCAAGGTTCTCATGAGAGATGATTTACCAGCACCATTTGGGCCTAATAAGCCAAACATACCTGTTCCAATTTCTAATGAAATATTTTGTAATGCTTTAGTCCCGTTTGGATAAGTTTTAGAGAGAGAGTTTATAGAAAGTTTCATGTTTAAAAGATTTTTTAAAAGGTAAATAAAAATTTTACTAAAAAGAAAGTTTTGGTTAGAAAAATATTCTTAAAACATTAGTAATCAATAGCTGTGTATGGTACTTATTAAAAGTATTATAATTAACTGCTGCTTTAAATTTATTTATGTTCAATAATTTGTAATAAAATAATTTGTGGAAAAAATATTAGTAAGTTTTAATGTAATTATTTTGTTAATATAAATGGGGGGGGGTATATTCACAGCGGATTTACCTGATCAGAAAGTCTTTACCTATTGAATTCTCATAGTGAGATTTCATTTAACTTTTAAAATTAAATATATGAAAAAATTAAAAAGTATTGTCTTGACTGTTTTAATTGCAGTCGGAGCTTTTATGAGTGCTTATGCTTTTACTCCAGAACTAGATGAAGTAAATTGTGAAACACCTTCTTCTATGTTCGGAACAACAGAATGTACAGATCCAGTTAATGGTTATAAAAAGTATTGTCAACATACTTTTTGGGTTAGACATTCTTGTTCAACTAGTTATGGTGATAGTGTTCCTGTTGAAACAATTGATTAGCATTAAAAAATGCAAAGAATAACTATAATTTTTGTTTTTTGCATTTTCATTTGTTCAAATTCTTTTGCTCAAAGAATTATAATTTTAGATTCACTTACCAAAAGTAATATCCCTTATTGTATAATTAGTGATGGAAAAAATGAATACGTGTCAAATGAAGATGGATCTTTTGATTTAGACCAAACAGAATTTAAGAAAATAATTAGTATAAAATCTTTAGGTTATAAAAAAACTGATCATATTTTCCCAAAAAGTGATACAGTTATATTTTTGATTACAAATATTGTACATTTAGGTGAAGTTATAGTAACTAGTAAATCTAATGAATATTCTATTATTGGAAACTATAAGAAGAAATCGTTGAATGTTTTGGTTAATTCAATTGATAAAATTGATCACAAACTTAAAGTGGTTAATTCATTTAAATACAATGGTGAAGAAATCGAATCTTTTTTATTTTATATTGCTAAAGATGACAATTATTCTAAATCTGTTGATAGAGCAACATTAGAAATAATATTCTTTTCTCAAAACTCCTCTGGTCTTCCAGATAATCTACCATTTTATAAATTGGCAATTAAAAATTATGATTTAGGATGGAATAAGGTAAGTCTTAAAGGCATTGATTTATCTAAGATTAATGGAAAGCTTTTCTATGGAATTAATTGGGTTTTTGATCCAGTTAAATATCATTATAGAAATGTTACTAGGAAAAAAGTTTATACTTTTTTCGGTCCTAAGATTGGAACTGTTAACTCTACCAAGTCCATTAATGATAATCATATCTCATTATATTACACTGATAAGTTTGGATGGAGGGTATCCAATTTAACTTATGTTTTGTTTGCTTTGGAAATAATAAATTAATTAAAATGAAGATAATCAAATATTTAGGTGCGTTCTTGGTGATTTATATTATAAACCAATTTTTCTTAGCAATGTATCATGATTCTAAATTAGATTTAAAAAAAGTAAAACCAAGTTTAGCAACTAAATATGATCAAAAACAAATTACAAGAATTGAATTACCTTCTGTAATCGAATTAGGTACATTGAAAGGTAATGAGATTGAAGGTGAGTTTAAAGTAAAAAATATTGGTAATTACGATTTAACGGAATTAAGTATTTCTGGTGATTGTTCATGTACAACTATAGAATTTTCATCAAAAGACCTTGCTTAAGGCAAGTCATCTATTGTATATTATAAAATAGATTTAAGTGAAGAAAATGGGTGGTTCAACAAAACAATAACCTTGCAGGGATCTTTTTATCCTTATAAAAGATTCGTTAGTTTAGAGGGGTATAAAATGTAAAGATTTAGTTTCTTAATTAAATAGTCCAATTACTTTGGATTAAATAATATGCAAATATAGAAGCTATGCTTGTGGAGTTTGTTGATGTGCTTTTCCAGAGAAAAAGTTGAAAAACAAAACAATAAATGAAACAGAACTCAAAATCTGCAATATCACTATTAATTTTCCTTCACTGGTGTTTGGAAAAATATCTCCATATCCAATTGTAGCACTTGTTACAAAAGAATAATAAACGGCATCAATTACGTTGTTTGGTTTAATGTTTAGATAATTTCCCGATAGATATATCACTGCAAAAGTAAATGATGACTCTAAAAAATTGATTATTAACAGCATTAAGGTTCTCATATTTGATGTTTTGGAATGCTGATCTCCCAAAAAAATCTTGCTAAACAAATAGACGTAGGTTTCTATTAGTAAGTATATAGCAAAATATAAAATAAACGAATTGTTATAAAGATGGTTTAATAAAATCAAGACCGGGAAAATCATCTTAAAAATCACATAGGTTTCCACTATCAATTTCCTTGATACAGTTGATGATTTCATAAAAATTTGATCAATAAAAACTCCTGGAAACAGTAATAATGAAGAAACTATAGTTAATCTAAAAACTCTTAAAATTCCATAATCATGTTGTGTTTTGCCATTCCAAACAGATGAAATTTTATTCAATTGGAGTTTATAGCCAGAATGGCTTTCTTGCTGGAAGGAATTGTCCCCCTTAAAAATCTTACCTAAGTTATGTTTCAATTTGTTTAAGCCTGTGCTTTTAAAACTCTAAAGCTAAATTTAAAAGTAAAAATAAAAAAGTCCTCCCGTAAAAGGAGGACTTTTAAAAATAATTATAAGAGTTTTAAATGGGTTAAAGCTTAAGCTCCAACTTCTTCCTCTTCTTCTTTAGAAGCCATTAACTTATCGTACTCTTCTTGTGAACCTACAATGATTCTTTCGTAATCACGTAAACCAGTTCCTGATGGAATTAAGTGACCTACAATAACGTTCTCTTTTAAGCCTAATAAATGATCTCGCTTACCAGCAATTGCTGCTTCGTTTAACACTTTAGTAGTCTCTTGGAAAGATGCTGCCGAAATGAAAGATTTAGTTCCTAATGATGCTCTAGTAATACCTTGCAACATTGGGCTTGCTGTAGCTGCTCTTGCTTCTCTTGCAGTAACTAGTTTCAAATCTTTACGTTTCAGTTGTGAGTTTTCATCACGCAATTTACGTACAGAAACAATCTGACCAGATTTTAATACGTTAGAATCACCTGCGTCTTCAACAACCATTTTATCGTAAATTTCGTCATTCTCTATAGAGAAATCGAAACGATCTACAGCTTGTTTTTCTAAGAAACTAGTATCACCAGCATCTTCAATTAACACTTTCTGCATCATTTGGTGAACGATAGTCTCAAAATGCTTATCGTTAATTTTCACACCTTGTAAACGGTAAACTTCTTGAATTCCGTTAACCAAGTACTCTTGTACAGCTGCTGGACCTTTAATAGATAATATATCTCCTGGAGAAATAGCACCATCAGACAAAGGCATACCGGCTTTAACAAAATCGTTATCTTGAACTAAGATGTGCTTAGAAAGTGGTACTAAGTATTTCTTAACTTGACCATCTCTAGATTCGATAGTTACCTCACGGTTACCACGCTTAACACCACCTAAAGTTACTACACCATCAATCTCTGTTACAACGGCAGGGTTAGATGGGTTTCTAGCTTCAAATAATTCGGTTACACGAGGTAAACCACCTGTAATATCTCTAGTTTTACCAGTTGTACGAGGGATTTTTACTAAAATCTCACCCATTTTCATTTCGTCGCCTTCATCAACAACTACGTGTGCTCCTACTGGAATGTTGTATTCTCTAATAGAACCACCTTTTTTGTCAACAATTTTAACAACAGGGTTTTTAGTTTTATCTCTTGTATCGATAATTACTTTCTCTCTGTGACCAGTTTGCTCGTCAGATTCTTCACGGAAGGTTACACCTTCAATAACAGATTCAAACTCAACCTTACCAGTAAATTCAGAAATAATTACAGCATTATATGGATCCCAAGAACATAACTTATCTCCTTTGGTTACTTTATCTCCTTCTTTAACAAATAAGAAAGATCCGTAAGGGATATTATTAGTCATGATTACTCTTCCAGAATTTGAATCAGTAATTTTGAACTCTCCAGAACGACCTAATACAACTTCAACTTCACCGTCTTCTGTTTGTTTAGTTACTGTTCTTAAATTTTCAAACTCGATTATACCATCAAATTTTGCGTTAATTTGAGATTCTGCTGCAATGTTTGATGCGGTACCACCCACGTGGAATGTACGTAATGTTAACTGTGTTCCAGGCTCACCAATAGATTGTGCTGCAATTACACCTACAGCTTCTCCCATTTGAACCGGTTTACCCGATGCAAGGTTACGACCGTAACATAATGCACAAACACCTCTAGAAGCTTCACAAGTTAATACAGAACGAATTTCTATACCTTCTAATGGAGATTCTTCAATTTTCTTAGCAATTTCTTCAGTAATATCTTGATCTGCCTTTACATAAAGTTCGTTAGTAATTGGATCATAAACATCATGTAAAGATGTACGACCTAATATTCTATCGTATAATGGCTCAATAATATCTTCTTGATCTTTTAATGCTGTAGTAAACATACCTCTTAATGTTCCACAATCATGGTGTTTAATAACCATATCTTGAGCAACATCATGTAAACGACGAGTTAGGTATCCAGCATCGGCAGTTTTTAATGCAGTATCGGCCAAACCTTTACGAGCACCGTGAGTAGAAATAAAGTATTCTAATACCGATAAACCTTCTTTAAAGTTAGAAAGAATTGGGTTTTCAATAATCTCACCACCAGAACCAGATTTTTGCGGCTTAGCCATCAAACCTCTCATTCCGCATAATTGACGGATTTGTTCTTTAGAACCACGAGCTCCAGAATCTAACATCATGTAAACAGAGTTAAATCCTTGGTTATCGTTAGTTAACTGATTCATTACATGAGAAGTTAACCTATTATTGATACGAGTCCAGATATCGATGATTTGGTTGTAACGTTCGTTATTAGTAATGAAACCCATATTATAGTTACTCATTACTTCATCAACCTCTTTTCTAGCTTGTTCTAATAAAGTATGTTTCTCTGTAGGGATGTTTAAGTCTTTCAAGTTGAAAGATAAACCACCTCTAAATGCAGATTGGAAACCTAAAGTTTTAATTTCATCTAAGAAATTAGCAGCTCCAGCCATACCAGTAACTTTAACTACTTCCCCAATAATATCACGTAATGATTTCTTGGTTAATAATTCGTTAATATAACCTACTGTTTTTGGAACAACTTCGTTAAATAAAACTCTACCTACAGTGGTATCAATTATTTTTTCAACCAATACCCCGTCTTTATCTTTTATTAAGGCTTTAACTTTAATGAAAGCATGTAAGTCAATTTTCCTCTCATTGTAAGCAATAATTACTTCTTCTGAAGAATAGAAAGTTTGACCTTCACCTTTAACAATGTGTCCTTCTTCTGTTTTACGGCCTTTGGTCATGTAATATAGACCCAAAACCATATCCTGAGAAGGCACTGTTACTGGTGTTCCGTTTGCAGGGTTTAAAATATTGTGAGAAGCAAGCATTAAAATTTGGGCTTCCAATACTGCCGCGTTACCTAGTGGTACGTGAACTGCCATCTGGTCACCGTCAAAATCCGCGTTAAATGCAGTACATACTAACGGGTGTAATTGTATTGCTTTTCCTTCTACTAATTTTGGTTGGAAAGATTGGATACCCAAACGGTGTAATGTCGGCGCTCTGTTTAATAACACAGGGTGTCCTTTCAATACGTTTTCTAAAATATCCCAAACCAATGGATCTTTTCTGTCTACAATTTTCTTTGCAGATTTTACAGTCTTTACAACACCTCTTTCTATCATTTTACGAATGATAAACGGTTTGAAAAGTTCTGCCGCCATATCTTTTGGTAAACCACACTCGTGTAATTTAAGGGTAGGACCTACCACAATTACAGAACGTCCAGAATAATCCACACGTTTACCTAATAAGTTTTGACGGAAACGACCTTGTTTACCTTTTAAAATATCTGATAATGATTTTAATGCTCTGTTACCTTCAGTTTTTACTGCATTAACTTTACGTGAGTTATCAAATAAAGAGTCTACAGCTTCTTGAAGCATACGCTTCTCGTTACGTAAAATAACTTCTGGAGCTTTAATTTCCATCAATCTTTTTAAACGATTGTTACGGATGATAACTCTTCTGTATAAATCATTTAAATCAGACGTTGCAAATCTACCACCTTCTAGTGGTACTAACGGACGTAATTCTGGTGGAATAACTGGAACAATTTTAACAATCATCCACTCTGGGTTATTCTCTATTCTTGTTTTAGAATCACGGAAGGCTTCTACAACTTGTAAACGCTTTAACGCTTCGTTTTTACGTTGTTGTGAAGTTTCGTTAGCTGCTTGGTGACGTAAATCATAAGATAATTGATCTAAGTCTAATCTTTTTAATAAATCTTCTAAAGCATCAGCACCCATTTTAGCAATAAACTTATTAGGGTCTTTATCGTCTAGGTATTGATTTTCTTTTGGTAATTTATCTAAAATATCTAGGTATTCTTCCTCAGTTAAGAAATCCATATAATTGATTCCTTCATCTGCCATCATACCTGCTTGGATAACTGCATATCTTTCGTAATAGATAATTAAATCTAAACGCTTAGTAGGCAAACCTAAAAGGTATCCAATTTTGTTAGGTAATGATCTGAAATACCAAATGTGAGCAACAGGAACTACCAAATTAATGTGTCCCATTCGCTCACGACGTACTTTTTTCTCGGTAACTTCTACACCGCAACGGTCACAAACAATCCCTTTGTAACGGATTCTTTTGTATTTACCGCAATGGCATTCGTAATCTTTAACCGGACCAAAAATTCTTTCACAAAATAAACCGTCACGTTCTGGCTTATAAGTTCTGTAATTAATGGTTTCTGGCTTTAACACCTCGCCGCTAGAACGCTCCAAAATTGCCTCTGGAGAAGATAAACTAATGGTTATCGAAGTGAAATTACTTTTTATTTTACTATCCTTTTTGTAAGACATATTCTTTATTTAATGTTTAAAGGATTGAATGAATGAATGACAGAATCAGTATTCTATCATTCATTCAATCTTTCATTCATTTAGTCTAATGTAATATCTAATCCTAATCCTCTAAGTTCGTGAACCAATACGTTGAATGATTCTGGAACACCTGGAGTTGGTAAGTTTTCGCCTTTTACGATAGCCTCGTAAGTTTTAGCTCTACCTACAACATCATCAGATTTAACTGTTAAGATTTCTTGTAAGATGTTTGATGCACCAAATGCTTCTAATGCCCATACCTCCATCTCACCAAAACGCTGACCACCAAATTGTGCTTTACCACCTAATGGTTGTTGTGTAATTAATGAGTACGGCCCAATAGAACGAGCATGCATTTTGTCATCGACCATGTGACCTAACTTAAGCATGTAAATAATACCTACTGTAGTTGGTTGGTCAAAACGATCACCTGTTAAACCATTATACAAATAAGTTCTTCCAGATTCTGGAACTCCTGCTTGTTTTACATAATCTTCAACTTCATCATGCGATGCTCCATCGAAAATTGGAGTAGCAAATTTTAAACCAAGTTCTTTACCAGCCCATCCTAAAACAGTTTCGTATATCTGCCCTAAGTTCATACGAGAAGGCACACCAAGTGGGTTCAATACAATGTCAACTGGTGTTCCATCAGCTAAGAAAGGCATATCCTCGTCTCTTACTATACGAGCCACGATACCTTTATTACCATGTCTACCAGCCATTTTATCACCTACTTTTAATTTACGCTTCTTAGCCACGTAAACTTTTGCCATTTGTACAATACCAGATGGAAGCTCATCACCTACACTTATCGCAAACTTATCTCTTCTGTATGCGCCTAACTCTTCGTTAGTTTTGATACCAAAGTTGTGTAGTAATGTTTTAATTAAATCGTTCTTATCATCATCAGTAGTCCATTTTGTAGGATTAATATGATTATAATCTAATTCCATTAAAATCTTTTGAGTGAATTTAACACCCTTCGCAATTAATAATTCTTTATATACGTTGTAAACACCTTGAGAAGTCTTTCCGTTTACTATAGTGAATAATTTTTCCACTAAGCTTTCTCTTAATTCTCTTACGGCTTTTTCATGTTTAGCATCTAATTTTTCAATTAAAGCTTTTTCTTCTGCTTTAGAAGTTTTCTTTGCTCTAGAGAATAATTTAGTATCAATTACTACACCTTTGATAGATGGAGGAGTTTTTAAAGATGCATCTTTAACATCACCAGCTTTATCACCAAAAATTGCTCTTAGTAATTTTTCTTCTGGAGATGGATCTGATTCTCCTTTAGGAGTTATCTTACCAATTAAGATGTCACCTTCTTGAACGTCAGCACCAACTCTGATAATTCCGTTTTCATCTAAATCTTTAGTAGCTTCTTCAGAAACGTTTGGAATGTCAGGTGTTAATTCCTCTTCTCCGCGTTTAGTGTCTCTTACTTCTAATTCAAATTCTTCAATATGAAGTGATGTGAAAATATCTTGAGATACAACTCTTTCAGAAATTACTATAGCATCTTCAAAGTTGTATCCTTGCCAAGGCATAAATGCAACTTTTAAGTTAATACCCAGTGCTAATTCTCCGTCTTGAGTAGCGTAACCTTCGCAAAGAACCTGTCCTTTTTCTACTTTTTGACCTTTCTTAACGATTGGTTTTAAGTTAATACAAGTGCTTTGGTTTGTTTTCTTAAATTTAATTAAGTTGTATGATTTAGATTCGCCATCAAATGACACCAATCTATCGTCATCATTTCTGTCGTAACGAATAGTTATCTTATTAGCATCAACATACTCAACCACTCCGTTTCCTTCAGCATTTATTAAAGTTCTTGAATCACGAGCAACTCTCCCCTCTAATCCTGTTCCAACAATTGGAGCTTGTGGACGTAATAAAGGAACAGCCTGACGTTGCATGTTAGATCCCATTAGGGCTCTGTTCGCATCATCATGTTCTAAGAATGGAATTAATGAAGCGGCAATCGAAGTTATTTGATTTGGTGCAATATCTATGTAATCTAATTTTTCTGGTTCAATTACAGGGAAGTCACCTTCGTATCTAGCTTTAACTTTGTCATTTTCAAAAACACCCTTATCGCTATATTGAGCATTGGCTTGAGCAATGGTCATACCGTCTTCGTCTTCAGCACTTAAATAGGTAACAGGTTCATCAGTTACTACTTTACCGTCATTTACTTTACGATATGGAGTTTCGATAAAACCTAGGTTATTAATCTTAGCATGGACACAAAGAGAAGATATTAAACCAATGTTTGGACCTTCTGGAGTTTCAATTGTACATAAACGACCGTAATGCGTGTAGTGAACATCACGAACCTCAAACCCTGCTCTTTCTCTAGATAAACCACCGGGACCTAATGCAGACAAACGACGTTTGTGAGTAATCTCTGCTAATGGATTGGTTTGATCCATGAACTGAGATAACTGATTAGTTCCAAAGAATGAATTTATTACTGATGACAAAGTACGGGCATTAATTAAATCAGTTGGTGTGAACACTTCGTTGTCACGAATGTTCATACGCTCTCTGATTGTTCTAGCCATACGAGCTAAGCCAACACCAAATTGTGCATATAATTGCTCTCCAACAGTTCTTACTCTTCTGTTTGATAAGTGGTCAATATCATCAACATCTTCTTTAGAGTTGATTAATTTGATTAAATATTTTACAATCGCAATAATGTCTAACTTAGTTAAAACTTTTGTTTCAACTGGAGTATCCATTTTTAATTTACGATTGATTCTGTAACGACCAACATCACCTAAATCATAACGTTTATCTGAAAAGAATAAACGATCGATGATACCACGAGCAGTTTCTTCATCAGGTGGTTCTGCGTTACGTAATTGTCTATATATGTGTTCTACCGCTTCTTTTTCAGAATTGGAAGTGTCTTTTTGCAAAGTGTTATAAATGATGGTATAATCACCAGAGTTACCGTCTTCTTTAGAAAGAATTAAGGTTTTAACACCAGCATCTACAATCATATCAATGTGATCGTCTTCTAGGATGGTTTCACGTTCAAAAATAATTTCATTTCTAGGAATTGAAACTACTTCACCAGTGTCCTCATCAACAAAATCTTCAACCCAAGTCTTTAAAACTCTAGCTGCTAATTTACGACCAACATATTTTTTTAATCCAGACTTACTAACTTTTACTTCATCAGCAAGGTCAAATAATTCTAATATATCTTTATCAGAATCGTAACCTATTGCTCTTAGTAGGGTAGTAACTGGGAATTTCTTTTTTCTGTCTATGTATGCATACATGACGTTATTTACGTCTGTTGCAAACTCTATCCATGAACCCTTAAATGGGATAACTCTAGCAGAATATAGCTTACTACCATTAGTATGACGACTCACTCCGAAAAATACTCCAGGAGAACGGTGTAGTTGCGATACAATAACACGCTCCGCACCATTAATTACAAAGGTGCCTTTTGGAGTCATATAAGGGATTGTGCCCAAATAAACATCTTGAACTATTGTTTCGAAATCTTCGTGTTCTTCATCATTACACGATAAGCGTAGTTTTGCCTTTAAAGGTACGCTGTAAGTTAGGCCACGCTCTATACATTCATGAATGTCGTAGCGAGGTGGATCTATGAAATAATCCAAAAATTCTAAAACGAAAATGTTTCTTGAATCAGAGATCGGAAAGTTTTCAGCAAATACCTGAAATAAACCTTCTGTATGACGGTTATCTGAAGTAGTTTCTAGCTGAAAGAATTCCTTGAACGATTGGATTTGTACATCCAGAAAATCAGGATAATCTAATACATGCTTACTAGTAGCAAAATTTATCCTTTGATTGCTTTTGTTTGCCAAGGGTCTTAAATTTTAAGTTAAACCGACTATTCGATTAATTTGCTAAATTTTTATTTAGCGTTAATATGGTGTTATACACCAAAAGCCGTAAACTCCGTCCGCTTTTTGCGGATGGAGTTTATGGCTAAAAATATTGAGGTGTAATTAATTACTTAATCTCAACAACTGCTCCAGCTTCTTCAAGCTGCTTTTTTAATGCTTCAGCTTCGTCTTTAGCAACACCAGCCTTTAATTCTTTTGGTGCACCATCAACTAAATCTTTTGCTTCTTTTAATCCTAAACCAGTTAAGTCTTTAACTAACTTTACTACAGCTAATTTTTGACCACCAGCTTCTTTTAAGATTACATCAAACGATGTTTTCTCTTCAACAGCAGCTTCGCCACCAGCAGCAGGAGCAGCAGCAATAGCAACTGCAGCAGCAGCAGGCTCAATACCGTACTCGTCTTTTAAGATTTGAGCTAACTCGTTAACTTCTTTAACTGTTAAGTTTACTAATTGTTCAGCAAACGCTTTTAAATCCGCCATTATATTTAATTTTTAAATTTTACTAATTAATTGTTTACATCCAAACTTTAGGTGTTTGGTTAACCTTCTCTTTCTTGTAAAGTTTTGACAATCCCTGCCAATTTGTTTCCGCCAGACGATAATGCTGAAATAACATTTTTCGCCGGAGACTGTAATAATCCAATGATTTCGCCAATAAGTTGCTCTTTTGATTTAAGATTAACTAATGCTTCTAATTGGTTATCGCCAATGAAAACAGCTGATTCTACATAAGCTGCCTTTAAAACTGGTTTCTCTTCTTTTCCTTTTCTCAACTCTTTAATAAGCTTAGCCGGAGCATTAGCATTAGTTGAAAACATGATAGAAGATGGACCTTTAAGAACATCAAATAATGGAGTAATTTCGCCGTCTAATTGCTCTAGAGCTTTTCTGATTAGCGTATTTTTTACTACCTGAATTCCAATATTGTTCTCAAAACATTTACGGCGAATATTATTGATTTTTGCAACTGATAAACTTGAAGTATCGGTAATATAAAAATTACCAGATTCTTTTAGCCTATCAACTAAAGCAGAAACAACTTCGTGTTTTTCTTCTTTTCTCATAATATTAAATTCCCGCTACTGATTTAGTTTCAATTTCTATTCCTGGAGACATTGTAGAAGAGATATGTACACTCTTAAAATATGTTCCTTTTGCAGCTGATGGTTTCAATTTAGAAATCACTTGAAGAACCTCCAAAGCATTTTCATAAATCTTATCAGAAGGGAAAGATACTTTACCTATTGAGCAATGAATGATACCTGTTTTATCAACTTTAAAGTCGATTTTACCACCCTTAACATCTGTTACTGCTTGTCCCACATTCATGGTTACAGTTCCTGATTTAGGATTTGGCATCAAATTACGAGGACCCAAAATACGACCTAATTTACCTACTTTAGCCATACAGCTAGGTGTAGTTATAATAATATCGACATCTGTCCACCCACTCTCAATCTTAGCTATATACTCGTCCAAACCTACATAATCAGCACCCGCTGCTTTTGCTTCTTCTTCCTTATCAGGAGTTACCAAAGCTAAAACGCGTACTGTTTTACCGGTACCATGAGGTAAAGTAGCAATACCACGTACCATTTGATTGGCTTTACGTGGATCTACTCCTAATCTTACATCTATATCTACAGATGAATCGAATTTAGTAGTAGTAACTTCTTTAACTAGGGCAGCTGCATCTTTTAAAGAGTAAGCTTTACCAGCATCAAGTTTGGAAAGTGCCGTCTTTTGATTTTTTGTTAATCTTGCCACTGTCTTTTACTTATTTGTTAATTAATTATTCCAAGGAGCATCTCCCGTAACGTTTATTCCCATACTGCGGGCTGTGCCTGCAACCATCTTCATTGCTGCTTCTACCGTGAATGCATTTAAATCACTCATTTTATCTTTAGCAATAACCTCTACTTGTTCCCAAGTTACTTTAGCAACTTTTTTACGATTAGATTCTGCCGATCCACTTTTAATATTAGTTACCTCCATTAATTGGATTGCAACTGGTGGGTTTTTAATGATAAATTCGAAAGATTTGTCTGCATAAACAGTAATTACAACAGGAAGTATTTTACCAGCTTTGTCCTGAGTACGAGCGTTAAACTGCTTACAAAATTCCATAATGTTTACACCCTTAGCACCTAAGGCAGGCCCTACTGGTGGAGATGGATTTGCCGCTCCTCCTTTGATTTGTAATTTGATTAACGCACTGACTTCTTTTGCCATTTTTTATTTATTTATTTCTCAACGTTAATAATGTGGAAGCATTTGTAACATTTAAGATCTTGTTAGTATCAAGTAATGAGTATCAAGTATGAAGACAAAAGTATCTTACTACTTACTACTAAAAATCTTGCTACTTTATAATTATTCTTTTTCTACTTGCATATAGTTAAGTTCTAAAGGAGTTCTACGTCCAAATATCTTAACCATAACTTTTAATTTTTTCTTCTCTTCGTTTACCTCTTCAATAACACCAGAAAAACCGTTGAAAGGACCATCCATTACTTTGATGTTTTCACCAACATAATATGGTACATTCATCATTTCACCTTGCTCAGCCATTTCATCAACTTTACCTAAAATTCTGTTAACTTCAGCTGGCCTCAACGGAACTGCATTTCCGCTTTTATCTCCTAAAAATCCAATAACACTGTTGATAGATTTAATTATCTGTTCTAACTCTGCATTTAATGCAGTTTCTATAAGAACATAACCAGGATAAAAATTTCTTTCTTTGGCTATTTTTTTTCCGTCTTTCATTTGGTAATATTTCTCCATAGGTATTAATACCTGTGGTACCAAATGAGTTAAACCCAAACGACTTATTTCCGCATCAATATATTGCTTAACTTTTTTTTCTTTCCCACTTACCGCTCTAACTACATACCATTTCAACTGATCACTCATTCTTTTATATATTATGCAAATGATTTGTACATTAACTTTAATAAGTTACCGGCTGATTCATCCATTGCTAAAATAATTAGAGCAATGATTAAAGATGCTACTAGAGTAATTACAGCACTATTTTGTAATTCACTCCATGTTGGCCAAGATACCTTCTCGGTTAACTCTATATATGATTCTTTGATATACTCTGCAAAATTAGCCATTCTTATTTTCGCGTTAGCACGGGAACAAGGATTCGAACCCTGATCAAAGGTTTTGGAGACCTCTATTCTACCGTTGAACTATTCCCGTTTATATTTATTCAGATAATTCTGAATATGAAATTTATTATTAGATAAAAAGTACTTAGGAACTTTTTCCTAAGTACTTTTTAATTCAATTCAAAAATATTGAATTGGTATTTTATGCTACAATTTCAGTAACCTGACCAGCACCTACAGTTCTACCACCTTCACGGATAGCGAAACGTAGACCTTTTTCCATTGCGATTGCGTTAATCAATTTAACATTGATGGTAACGTTATCACCTGGCATAACCATCTCAATACCTTCTTGTAACGTGATTTCTCCTGTTACGTCTGTAGTTCTGAAATAGAATTGTGGACGGTATTTGTTGAAGAATGGAGTGTGACGACCACCTTCGGCCTTTGATAACACGTAAACCTCAGCTTTGAAATCTGTATGAGGAGTTACTGAACCTGGCTTACAAATAACCATACCACGACGGATATCAGTTTTTTCAATTCCACGTAACAATAAACCTACGTTATCACCTGCTTCACCTCTGTCTAATATTTTACGGAACATCTCAACTCCAGTTACTGTAGACTTTAAGTTCTCAGCACCCATACCTAAGATATCAACACCTTCACCTGAGTTGATTACACCTCTTTCAATACGACCTGTAGCAACTGTACCACGACCAGTAATTGAGAAAACGTCTTCAACTGGCATTAAGAAAGGAAGTTCAGTTAAGCGTGGAGGAATTGGAATATAGCTATCTACAGCATCCATTAATTCCATGATTTTTCCTACCCATTTAGCATCTCCGTTTAATCCGCCTAGTGCAGAACCTTGAATTACAGGAATATCATCTCCAGGGAAATCGTAGAAAGATAATAATTCACGAATTTCCATTTCAACTAACTCTAATAATTCAGGATCATCAACCATATCCACTTTGTTCATGAATACAACTAATGAAGGAACACCTACTTGGCGAGCTAATAATATGTGCTCACGAGTTTGAGGCATAGGACCATCAGTAGAAGCAACTACGATTATTGCACCGTCCATCTGAGCAGCACCAGTAACCATGTTCTTCACATAATCCGCGTGACCTGGACAGTCAACGTGAGCATAGTGGCGGTTAGCTGTTGAGTATTCAACGTGAGCCGTGTTAATTGTAATACCTCTTTCTTTTTCTTCTGGAGCAGAGTCAATAGAAGCAAATGAACGAGCTTCTGAGAAACCTGCATCTGCTAATACTTTAGTGATAGCTGCAGTTAATGTAGTTTTACCGTGGTCAACGTGACCGATTGTACCGATGTTTAAGTGTGGCTTACTACGGTCAAATTTTTCTTTTGCCATGATTTTTACTTATTACTAGGTTAATTTTTATTTTTATTTTAAACTTCCTTTGCGAGCCAAAGATGGGACTTGAACCCACGACCTCTTCCTTACCAAGGAAGTGCTCTACCGCTGAGCTACTTCGGCTTATAAACAAAAAATACTAAGACTCTCAAGCCTCAGTTAATCTAGTGCCTTTACTAACTCATTTGAGCGGAAGACGAGGTTCGAACTCGCGACCTATAGCTTGGAAGGCTATCGCTCTACCAACTGAGCTACTTCCGCAATTTTTAATGCTGAAGGATTGAATGATAAATAGATTAATCTACCTTTTATAATTCACTCATTCATCCATTAATTCCAGTGGGGGGAGAAGGATTCGAACCTTCGAAACCGAAGTAACGGATTTACAGTCCGTCCCATTTGACCGCTCTGGAATCCCCCCATCTTTTGTGCTTTATAATTAAACTATACACAAAAAAGAGCCTCCTATCGGGATCGAACCAATGACCTACTGATTACAAGTCAGTTGCTCTACCAGCTGAGCTAAGGAGGCTTTTAATATTAAATTAAAGAACTTTTTTCCTTTTGGCAAACGTCTTTTGCTTAAGGGACTGCAAAACTACGAAAATTAATACTCGAACAAAATTTTTTTCAAAAAAAAATCAATGAATTTTTAATTCATTGATTTTAAGATAATTTTTAGACGTTTATACTTAAACTAATTTTTATTTTAATTAGTTAACTATTAGATTAACAATTAAATCCTTATGATTGCTGTCATGAGATTTAATTTTGTCTTTTCTTTTTTTAATTTGTTTTCTTAAACCTTCTACAGATAAGTCTGTTGCTTCTTCAAAACTTTTACATTCTTCTTTTGCAAAAAGGGTATTTCCAGGGATCATTAGCTTAATCTCAACAATCTTATTGTTTTCTTCTGTGACATTGTTTAGTTTAAGGTAAACTTCGCCGCTAATTATCTTGTCAAAGAATTGATCTAACTTGTTTACCTTTCTTTGAATGAATGCTAATAGTTTTTGATCAGCATCAAAGTGAATTGATTGAATTCCGATTTTCATTTTTCCTCCTTTTTTTTACGCTTTTGGATGCGCTAGTTTATAAATTGATTTAAGTCTATCTATTGAGTTGTGCGTGTATATTTGCGTTGCTGCAAGATTGGCGTGACCTAATAAATCTTTAATAGCATTTATATCAGCACCTTTATTTAATAAACTGGTAGCAAATGTGTGTCTTAGAATGTGTGGACTTTTTTTGTCTTGAGTAGTAATTAGCGATAAGTACCGGTGTACTGTACGGTAAATTAATTTAGTATATGCAGCTTTCCCTTTATCTGTTACAATTAATATATCAGTTGATGATTCAAAATTTTGATTTTGTTTTACATTAATGTATTGGATAAGATTGTCAATTAGAGCTTGGTGTATGGGGATTATTCTTTCTTTATTTCTTTTACCTAAAACTTTTATGGTTTTTTCAGAAAAGTGAATATCATAAAGTTTTAGCTGTAGGAGTTCGTTTAATCTGATTCCAGTACCAAAAAGTAATTCAAGAATAAGTTTGTCTCTAACACTTTCAAACTCGTTGTTAAATGTATTATGATTTAAAAGTGAACTAAGTTTTTCTTCAGACACAAAAGCAGGTAGTTTTTTAGCAACTTTTGGAGGTTGTACTTTGGTAATAGGGTTTTTAGAAACAATATCTTCTTTTAATAAATATTTATAAAACGATCGAAGAGATGATATTTTCCTATTTACACTTTTACTTTCTAAACCATCATCCATTAAATTAACTATCCACGCTCTTACGGATTGATGATTTGCTGTTGAAAAGTTTTGATCTATTGAAGTTAAGAAGCTTGAAAACTGGAGGATATCATTTTCGTAAGCTGTAACAGTATGGTGGGAATACCGTTTTTCAAATTTCAAATATTTTAAAAATTGCTCTAAAAACATAAAAACTATTTGATATCACCGAGAAGTGAATATACAAATAGTTTTTTTATGTTGAAGAATTTTTAAACTAAAAAGTTTAAGATTCTTGATTCATGCCTTGTACGTAGATGGCGTGTTTCACTTCCATACGTCTTGCTACTGATTTCTTCTCATAAGCTTGACGACTACGAAGTTCTCTTAAAACACCAGTTTTTTCGAATTTCTTCTTGAAGCGTTTTAATGCTCTGTCAATTGATTCTCCGTCTTTTACGTTGATAATAATCATTTGTTAAATACCACCTTTCTATCCCTTTTAAAATTTCGCTCGGGGTTGCAAAGATAATTATATTTTGATAATCTAAAAATTATAATTCTTTTTATTTGTCTTTGAGGCTTTTAACTAAGTATAAGCAATTTTTAAGCTGCGCATTAACGATAGCAACGGCATCCTTTTTTGCTTATTACGGTTTTGTAGGTTGCAAAAAAAGATACAGTGGATAGCGTGTTAAAATGCCCAAAAATTAATTTTATTTTAAAATTTCTCTAGCAATAACTACTTTTTGTATTTCTGATGTTCCTTCGCCAATGGTGCAAAGCTTGCTATCTCTATAAAATTTTTCTACTGGAAAATCTTTAGTGTAGCCATATCCGCCGAATATCTGAATAGCCTCTGTTGCTGCTTTTACACATACTTCTGAAGCAAAATACTTAGCCATAGCGGCCTGTTTAGTCATTTTTACACCTCTATTTTTCATATCAGCAGCTTGATAGATTAATAGTTCTGATGCTTCTATCTCTGTAGCCAAATCTGCTAGTTTAAATGCGATAGCTTGAAAGTTAGAAATAGCTTGCCCGAACTGATGACGTTCTTTTGAATAAGCTAGAGCAGCCTCGTAAGCTCCTTTAGCAATACCTAGAGAAAGTGCTGCTATTGAGATGCGGCCACCATCTAAAATTTTCATTGCTTGCTTAAAGCCTTCGCCTTCTACACCTAATAAATTTTCTTTTGGGACTTTAACATTATCAAAAATCAACTCGGTTGTTTCTGATGCTCTCATTCCTAATTTATTCTCTTTTTTTCCATGTGTAAAACCAGGAGTACCTTTTTCAATTACGATGGCCGAAATTCCTTTTGAATCTCCTTTTTCTCCAGTTCTAACCATTACTACAGCCACATCTCCTGATTTACCATGAGTAATCCAGTTTTTAGATCCGTTAACGATATAGTGATCTCCATCTAAAACAGCAGTTGTATTCATTCCTAAGGCATCTGAACCTGTGTTTGCCTCTGTTAACCCCCAAGCACCAATCCACTCGGCAGTTGCTAATTTTGGAAGCCATTTTTTCTTTTGCTCTTCGTTACCAAAATACATGATGTGGCCAGTACATAAAGAATTATGAGCAGCTACTGAAAGCCCAATGGAGCCGCAAACTTTTGCTATTTCTTCAATTATTTTGACATACTCAAAATATCCTAAGCCAGATCCTCCATATTCCTCAGGTACTAAAACCCCCATTAACCCTAATTTTCCTAACTCCTTAAATATTTCTACTGGGAAGATTTGAGCCTCGTCCCATTCCATAACATGTGGCTTGATGTTTTTTAAGGTAAAGTCTTTTACCATTTGGCCAATCATGCCGTGATTTTCTGAATGTGAAAAGTTGTACTCTGTAGTTGCTGAATTATTAATTTGGTTCATTTTTTTTAATTGGTTTTTGACAATTTAGAAATTATTACTCCATTTTAATGTAATAATTTTATTAATTAATATTTACTAAAATGGTTTTAAGTCTAAATATTTTGATAACCAAAATCTAAACCAATTTATTAGTATGAAGCCAGAGAGATAATATTTTTAGAATATTTTTTTAATTGAGTTGCGCCATCTAAGAAATCTAAACTTATTAGAAAAGTAAACCCAGCAATAGAACCTCCAAGCTTGTAAATTAATTCACTACTTGCTTTTACAGTGCCGCCTGTGGCTAATAAATCATCATGAATTAGAATTTTAGAGTTTTTAGCAAAGGCATCCTCGTGAATTTCTATAGTTGCAGACCCATATTCTAAATCATAGCTTTGTTGTATTGTTTTATAAGGTAATTTACCCGCCTTTCTGATAGGGATAAATGGTTTATTAAGCTTATTAGCAAGCATTAAACCAAATAAAAAACCTCTACTTTCTATTCCTGCAATTGCATCAAATTCTGTTCCTTTTAATTTTTCTATAAACGCTTCAACAATTTCTGCACATAGTTTTTGATTTTTTAAAATTGGAGTAATGTCTTTAAAAATAATGCCTTCCTTAGGGAAATTAGGTACATCTCTAATGTTTGATTTTATAAGTTCTTCTATCATTTAAAAGGAAATATATGGTTTGATTTTTTCTATTGTTTCTGAATTGATGATTAAAATTTTTGATAAATCTTTTTCGCTTTTATAATTGCCATGTTGTTTTCTGTAGGCTATTATAGCGTTCATTTGTTTATAAGATAGGTATGGAAAGTTTTTAAGTTCATCAAATGTGCAAGTATTAATATTGATTTGCTTGATTGTTGGATTTGATAATTTTAGCTGTGGTAAAATTTGAGCAAATTTTGTAGAATCAATTCCAAAAACTTCTTTCAACTGATTTAGTGATATATAACCGCCAAGTCGGTTGCGATATTTAATAATTCTACTTGCAAATGAAGGCCCAATTCCTTTAACAGTTGTAAGCGTTATGGAATCAGCCTCGTTTATTTCTACTAAAATTACATTTTTAATAGGTTTAGCATTGCTGTTAAAGTTTTTACTTAGGTTTTGGTTGTTTGAATAAACTTGTTTATCTGGAATTTGAATATAAGGTTCTAACTGCTGATACTGTTGAGCAGTAATGGAGTACATTTTTTTTACATCTTCTTTAGATTTAAATTTTCCACCCTTAGATTCGTAGTTTTTAATGATTTTAGCTTGTCTTTCTGATAAACCAAGCTTCACCCAATCTTCTAGAGGTAAATTATTAGGGTCAAAATTAAATAGTACGGCTTCTGAATTTTTTTCTGGGTTAAATTTTTGTGAGTAATTATTTTTATTGTCCAAGTTTTCTATTTCTTTAATTTTTGGTTCTAAAACTTCTATAGATATTTTTAAAGGCTGATAGGTTAATTTTTGATAAATGATAGGGGTAATATAGATTATCAGAACGATAATCAAAACAACTATAAAACCTCTAAACTCTCTTGGCGAAACATTTAAATACTTAATTAATTGCTTTTTCATGTAGGTTAATTATTTAGCCGTTAATTTATGGATTGTATTTTAGATTTAATATTTAATTTTACATAATAAAGGTATTTAAAACTATTAAAAGCTTCAATGAAAATAATCACATCTAAAGAGTTTGCTAAAGCAACTAAGCTTGATAAGCTACCATTACCAGGTTTAGCCTCATTATTGATGGAGATTATGAAAATTAATGATATTAACGATACTTTTGAAAAAGCAGAAGAGTTTGAGGGCGTTGCCTTTGTTGACGAAATTTTAAGATTAATAGGTGTTAGATTAGAAATCAGCGAAAGCGATTTTAAAAATATACCATTAGATGGGGCTTTTACCGCTATAGCCAATCATCCCTATGGTGGTATTGAGGGCTTAATTTTAATCAAAATTTTATGTACTGTAAGGCCAGAGGCTAAGGTTATGGCTAATTTTATTCTAAAGAAAATACCAAACCTAAGTGATTTTTTTGTTGCAGTAAATCCTTTTGAAAATGTAGAACATTCATCTAGCATTAGTGGTATAAAAACAACGTTAAGCTTATTAAATTCTGGTGTGCCTATCGGAATTTTCCCAGCTGGCGAGGTATCTACTTACAAACTAGGGCAATTGCAAGTAACTGATAAATTGTGGCACCCTGTGGTGGGTAAATTAATATCAAAATCTAAAGTGCCAATTGTCCCTATTTATTTTCATGGAAATAATGGTTTACTTTTTAATCTTTTATCGTTAATACATCCAACATTAAGAACAGCAAAACTTCCATCAGAACTTTTTAATAAAAAGGGACACGTAATAAAGGTTAGGATAGGAAAACTTATTAAGTATAACGATATACCAAATAAAGAAGATAACAATAGTTTATTGGCTTATCTAAGGGCGAAAACTTACGCTTTAGGGGTGGGATTAGAAAATGAAAAGAAAATTTTTAACCCTAGAAATTTATTTAAAATTCAAAAACAGCCAGAAGCAATAGTTGTTAAGATAAATTCAACTATTTTAGAAGATGAGATTAATAGGTTAGATGACGTTTATAAAGTTTGGACAGAAAAAAATTATGAAGTTTTTGTAGTTCCAACAGCTGTAATACCTAATGTGATTAAAGAAATTGGCAGGCTGAGAGAAATTACGTTTAGAGAAGTAGGAGAGGGAACCAACAAAGCAATTGATTTAGATAGGTACGATATTTATTATCATCATTTATTTATTTGGGATCATGTTACTAAAATGATTGTAGGGGCATATAGGATTGGTAAAGGAGACGAAATTTTTTATAGTTACGGTAAAAAAGGCTTTTACGTTAACGAGCTTTTTAAAATAAAGTCACAGATTTATCCAGTTTTAAGAAAAGGATTGGAGCTTGGACGCAGCTGGATTAGAAAAGAATATCAGCAAAAACCTTTGCCCTTATTTTTGTTATGGAAAGGTATTTTAAAATATTTAATAGATAATCTCCAATATCAATATTTGTATGGACCAGTTTCTATAAGTAATTCGTTTAGTCAGTTTTCTAAATCTTTGATTGTAAATTTTATTTATCAAAATCATTTCGATAGTGAGATGGCACAGATGGTAAAGCCACGAAAGAAATTTAAAGTAGATTTTTCTCAAATAGACGCGGATGTTTTAACATCTAGTAGTAAATCTTTAAAAAATTTAGATGCTTTAATATCTGAAATCGAAACAACTCACATTAAAGTGCCTGTTTTGTTGAGGCAATACATGGCTTTAAACGCCAAAATTATTTGTTTTAACATAGACCCAAAATTTTCTGATTGTTTAGATGGTTTCTTAGTTTTAAATCTAGAAAACGTACCAGAAGATATGCTAGATAAATTAGGGAAAAATTTATGATTAATTTTTGTCATTAACTTTACTATCTAAATTATTTATAAGGAAGATATTTTTGTTTTTTTGGTTCTCCAACTTTTCATTTCAGTTCAATTAGTTTATAGACATAATACAGCCGCTCATTTTAAAAATTATCAATAAAAGACGAGCTTTCGAACAATAAAAAGAAATATGATTCACAATCAATAAATGGATTTAATTGGTTTGGTACTGATAATTGTTTAGTCAAATTTGATGGGCCAATACTTCAACTATTTTAATATTGAAATAAATGATGTTAAAAGTATTTCATCAGATATAATTACCGCTTTATTTGAAGATTAGACCCTTAATTTTGAAGAAATAAATGCCCCCCCATACTTTTTTAGTCACAGTTAAAGTAATTCTTGTGGTATTGAAACTAGATGTTAAAAATTAAAAAGTATTTTTTTGTAATATTAAGACCATAGTTGTTACTTATTGGTGAAATGAAATAACAATGGAAATTAAAGAGATACAATCACAAATTCAAGCTCAGTCTATTTTGTTTAATCGTACAGCCTATATCGCTATGCTTATGGTAGCTATGGTATTTTTGTTTCTGAAAGACTGGTCTCAAGCTACCATTTTTTCAGGTTTATCTTTAGTTTTTGACCCTTTTGACCAAACAGTAACTTTCAAAAAGCGACCTTTATGGCAAAGGACATGGCTTATTGTTCATACAATTGCTGTGTTTATTTTATTTTCGATATTACTTTTTGGTAAATAAATATAAAGTTTGAAAGAGCAAGAATTCATCAAAGAAATTGATAATTGTAAAGGGTTAATTTTGAAATTAATTGGCTTATACGCTTATTCTTTGGCAGACCGTAATGATATTTACCAAGAGATTTTATTTAATGCTTGGCGTGGTATCAAATCTTTTCAAGGGAAATCAAAATTTAGCACATGGCTTTATCAGGTTGCGCTCAATACTATTTTTACTTATAACAGAACAAGTAAAAAATCTTCAGGGAAGCAAAACGATATTGAAGACTTAATTGTACCCGTTGCGCCACAAGTAGAAAAAAGAGAAGATGTACAAAGACTTTACCAAGCTATTAGAAAACTAGTAGAGACCGACAGAATCATCATCACGCTACATTTAGAAGGATACGAAAATCCAGAAATTGCCGATATTTTAGGTATAAGTGCAAATTATGTAGGCGTTAAGTTATACAGAATCAAAAACCAATTGCAAACCTTTTTAAAACAAATATAGATGGATTTAAAAGATATATGGAATGCAGCAGAGCCATCTAAACAACAGTTGCCACAAATTAATAGTATAAAAGAGATTAAATCTAAGGGACTTAAAAATCCACTAAAACTTGCTAAGAAAAGACTTTTACAAAATATAATTTGGGGTATTATTATAGCAATAGTTTATATACCAATTATTGTGATTTATAACTACTGGCAAATACAGTTACTACTGGCTATTACCCTACTGTTTACCATTTGGGCTATTTATACTGCCATCAAATTGCATCAAAGTATTCAAAGTAATGTAAGTGCTAATAACTTATTGTCTGAACTGATGAGGGTAAAAACCACTTTAAATCAATGGATGACTGTACAATCAAAAGTTGCTTTATTCATCTATCCAATTAGTGCATCAGCTGGTTACTTTGTAGGTGGTGTAGTAGGCTCGGGTAAATCTGTAGATGAATTGTTAGTTAAACCAGTAATTATATATGCTTTAATTGCTTGTATTTTAGTGTTAACTCTATTATGTTACTTTTTAGCCAAGTGGATGTTTAAGTTAAGTTTTGGTAAGGTAATAGATCAAATTGATGTTTTAATCGAAGAGTTAACACAAATTGAGGATTAAAATTGCTAAAAACATTATCGATTTGTTAAGCATCATTTTTGTTTTCATCGTAATATTCTAGGACTACTTTCCATTAAGGTAGACATCAAAGGATTGGGACAGCAGCCTTGTTTTCCTAATTTTGCACTATCAGTAATCATAGTGTTGAGGACTAAATACGTGATTTTAAAAAAAAATAAATAGTGCATTACCCCTTAAAAAAAACGGGGTCGCGTTGTCCGCTATACTCCTCACCCCGCCCAATAAGCGGTGCTGTGGGGTGCCACTTCCACCGCTAATGCTTAATTTAGAAATTAAATATTAACCTAATTGTTCTAAGCAGGGGACAAAATCAGTTAATTTATTTATTAGAAGTTATATCATATACTTTAATAATATGTGGTATATAAAAGTTTTACATAAAAATAGCATTATGGAAACCCATAATGCTATTAAGATTCATAATGTTTTAAAACATGATTTTTCTAAATATTAAATTCTTTCATTAATCACCAATTGTTAAAAAAATTTGTTTTTCCAAACTCGGTTTAACAGTTATCATCTTTAAGTTTAAGATTTTAGAAACTATTGGAGCAATATCTTCCAATCCCATTGAGGGGATAACAACTTCTTTTTTAAAAATGGCGCCATAAGCAATAAATCCAGTTTCAATATTTTTGAAATCGGGAAAAAAGCCATGTGTTCCGCCTTTGGCAGATTTTATAAAATCTCCTTTTGTAGATACACCCATACTGTAACCTTCAATTGGAGCTAAAGCTAAAGCAACATTTGGGTCGGTACCAATTTCATCAAGCTCTTTTCGTTCTACAATCCTAAATAAACTTTTTTGCTCTTCGGGTAAAGCCTTTAACAAACTTCTAACTTTATTTACAGTTTTCACATCGTTTGTTTGATTTAAGTGTAAAAAAGCTGCTGCTCCAGAAGTGTGAAATTTAGCTTTCCAATTAGCTTTTGCAGCTGTATCAGCAATTACGCCATTTTGTGCTAATAATACATTTGGATTTAGGCTTTTATAGATGTTCACAAAACCATGGTCTCCTGTAATAATTAAGGTTGTATTTTCTTTAATTCCAGCTTGCTCAATAGCTTCTAAAATGTTTCCTACCGCGTGGTCTGCGCCTGCAACAGCTCGTCTAACCATTTCTCCATCTCTACCCTCAGCATGCGAAGCATGATCTACACTATAAATATGAAATGTTAGTAAATTAGGGTGGTACTTTTTAATCAAATATGCTACCATTCTACTCCCATTCTCATCGGCACTTAAAAAATCGCTATTTAGATCAATAGCGGTTAATTTACCTGTGGCATTTTGCTCTATTTCTTCAAAAAGCCCTTTTGGTTTAGCGTTTTCTCTAATTGGTGAAATTCTATCAATAGATTTATCTAGCGACCAAAATTCAGGGATGTTATAGTCAACTGGCGCACCAACAGAAACTGGCCAAAAAACTGATGCTGTTTTTAATCCGGCATTTTTAGCTAAACTCCATAGTGTTGGTGTTTTAATTAAATCGCTTTCCCAATACCATTTGCCTGTTGCACCATCGGGTTCAAACGGAGAATTGTAATAAATGCCATGTTCTAAAGGCATTTTTCCAGTGATTATAGTAGTATGTGATGGATAAGTTACACTAGGAAAAACTCCTCTTACCCCATCTGCACTTACTCCATTTTTTGCTAAATGATGCAAAATTGGAGTTGCCCATTTATCTTCTCTGTAAAAATCGGGTCTAAAACCATCAATACTAATAATGATAACATACTTTTTTTCTTGAGATCTACTTTGAAAAAACGTAAACCCAAGGCACAATAATAAAATTATTTTTCTCATAGCGGTTTTAATTAAAATGAGTAACGTCCTCCAATTTGGATTTGATAAGGTGTACCGTTTCTTTGTGTTACACCCACATTTTCATTTACTCTATAACTGTATTGGCGTGTGGTTTGATTAAAACCAGTAACAAATAGTAAGTTTTGACTACCTAAATTATAATTAACACCTTTGTTCTTGTCTAGTAAGTTTGCAAAGTTAAAAACATCTACACTTAAGGTTAAAGCTTGCTTTTTGTAGGTTTTAAAAGTTTTTGCAAGTCTTAAATCAAAAGTCCCTGCAAAAGGATTTTCACCACCATTTCTATCTGCAATTTTCCCTAAACTTTTCTGTATATATTCTTTAGCTCTATTATCGGGGTTGTTTAAAACACGCTCCATTGCAGCTTTAATTGTTGCCGGGGTATTTGGGTCGTTAGGGTCAAAAACAAAAGCTAAATCGTTATCATTACCTGGGCCACCCACAAAATCTCCATTAATATCTGCATCTATAGTTAGCGAGTATCTTGAACCACCCAAACCAGTAAATCTACCACTTAACATAAAGCCTTTATAGCTTGGAGCCGAACTAAAAAACACTAATTTTCTTCTAAATTGAGCATCAGAATAATTAATTTCTGATAAATCTCTAGGGTCTGATTTAATGGGTCTAAACGTTGCGGTGTTAGCCACATTTCCATTGTACGATGTATTATCTCTCGCATCGTTTAAGGTATAACTTATATTTAAGTAGCCATCTTTATAATACCTTACATCTGCATCAACAATAGCTGTAAATGTTCTAAGTTTTGCACCGTTTGTAAATATTAATGCTCTTCCTACTTCTTGGGTTTTTCTTCCCAAAACGTTATTGGTAATACCCGCACTACTAATTGTATTTGCCGGTACATAAACAGCTCTGTAAGCTTCGTTAGATAATGTGAAAAATGGTTGGTCTACTAAGTTTCTGTCTAAATAAACATAATTATTTTGTGTATTTGAGTATAAAGCGTTTACACCTATCCTTAGCCAATTACTAAAAAGTTTATTGTAGCTAATATTTGCTTTATAAATGGATGGCACTTGTAAATTATCATCATTAAAATTAATGGTTGATACAGTAGGTACGCCAGCAATTAAACCAGGAGCTTTACTTGGATCTTGTCTGTAAGATGGGAAATTGGGTACTGGAACTAGATTTGGACTTCCATTTGTAGGTCTGGTAACATCTATAGCGGCAACTTTAGTTCCTGTATTTTGAATGTTATTTACTTGAGCATAGGTAATTGGGTTTGCAGAGAATATACCTGCTCCAAATCTTATAATGTCTGTTTTTTTACCTTTAACATCCCAAGTTAATTGTAAACGAGGTTGAATGTTATTCCAATCTGTAGGATTATAATCCGTTCTAAAACCAAGTGTTCTTTCAACCACAGGATTGTTTTCTGCTGCTGTTAAGTAACTTGTTATATCGTATCTTAATCCAAAAGTTGCATCAACATTTTTAAATGGTAAAAATTGAACTTGGCCAAAAAGCGAGGCGTTCAAAACATACTGCTGAACAGATGGTTTTCCTTTTAAAGGAACCTCTCTGGCGTATCTTACTGGATTTAAGTTGTTAAACTCGGCGAGGCTATTAAAAACAAACCTACCGTTTTGCTCATTAGAAATGTAGGTATCTAAATAAGTTAAGGTATTGTCGGTTCCAAAAGTAAAGTTGTATTTACCTTTAGTAAGGTAAGTAGTATTTACTAATTGAAGCTGGTTTTCCAAATTATCTTCGGGAGTAAACCTTTGACCACCTAATTGTACCTGAGTATTTCCTAAAGACCCATTAGGTAAAGTTGAACGAACAGTAACAATTGCTCTTGGAATATTTGCAGCAGGCAATTGATTACTTGGCACAAAGTTTCTAGTTGCATGCTGGTATTGCACCTTTAACTCATTTAGAAGATTAGGTTTTATTTGAGTTCTTAATGAAGCTAGAGTGCTGTTTTCGCTCGATTTAAAATCTCCATAAACCTCAAATAAGTTAATTGGAGAATTGTCATTTGTACTGCTTGGGTTAATCCAATCAGTATAGTTGTTTCTTAGGGTTAATCTATTTTTTGGATTAATTTGCCAGTCTAAACGAACAAAAAATGTATTTGCTAATGTTTTTAAACCAAATTCTCCAACCTGTTGTCCGCTTCCTAAACCATATTTTGCTCTTCCAATGTTTATTAAACTATCTAAGGCACCTTTACTAATTCTAAGTGCATTAGCATCGTCATTATTTTGTATATCAGCAATAAATAATGGTTGTGATTGGTCTTGCCTATCTAAAGCAGTAAAAAAGTGTAGTTTATCTTTTATAATTGCTCCACCTGCGCTAAAGCCATATTGGTTTGTAGTAAATTGTTGATTTCTTCTGTTACCTCTAATATCAAAAGGGCTTGCCAAAAAATCTGATCTAAAGTAATCAAACACAGTGGCGGTAAATTCGTTTGTACCTGATTTTGTAACCGCACTAATTGCTCCTCCTCCTTGTCGGCCTTGTGTTACATCATAAACATTGGTAATTACCTCAAACTCTCTAATGGCTTCAATAGATAAAGTAAATGGTCCTCTACCAATTTCTCCCGATGTTAAATTGTTTCTAGCACTCACTCCATCAATTAAATAGTTGGTTGATGAAAATAATTGGCCACCAATATTTCCACCATTGGTAGTTGGCGCTAAAGCAGATAGGTTTGTAAAGCTTCTATTTTGAGCAGGAATTTGTTGAATGTTTTCTGCTGTAATGGAAGTACTTCCCCCAAGTCTGTCTATTCTACTATTAATAGCTTTATCTGTAATAACCACCTCTCTTAAATCTGTTGTAGCATCAGTTAATTTGAAATTGATAACTAATTGATCTCCTAAATTTAAAGCTAAATCATTTTTCACTTGTGTGGCAAAACCTATAAATGATGCTTTTACAGTATATGGTTTGCCAAGTGGTAACTGTCTAAAAAAATATTTTCCCTCAGCATTTGTCATAGAGGTTGATTGAAAACCTGTCGACTCGTTTTTAATAGAAACAGATACACCTGGAATTGAAACTCCTTTGTTGTCTACTACAGAACCAGATATGGTAGCATCTGTTGATTGAGAAAAACCTTTATTAATGCAAAAAACGCATATTAATAAGATAAATACTTTTAATAAAATTCTTTTCATGTTTTGTGGATTTAAACCACAAAAATGAGCTTGACAAATAAACTAGGCTTTAATTAGGAGTGAAAATTTTGAAATTAAATTGTTGATTTAATATTAAGTAGGTGAAGTTTCATAGCGGAAATTTAATGTAAGGTAAATGAGCGGATAACATTAAGTTGTTAATGCGTAATTTTTATTATTAAGATAGATGTTTTAACTAACTTTCTATTTAAAATGATAATTTCACATTATTTGCTACCATAACTTTTAAGTAGATGTTGGACATTGCCCGCTTAAAGGCGGGTCGCGTTGTCCGCTATACTCCTCGCTCAACTCCGCCAGCTGGCGGATGTGTGGGTGTCGCTTCCACCACTAATGCTAAGAGATAGCATTAAAAAAACCATCAATATCTTTTTTAAAAATATTATTAAGGAGTTTGATTTATTTTATTTGGATAAAAAGCTTGTTTGATACAAACCGTATCTCTAAATTTTGAATTATTAGGTTGAGATAAATCAGTAGTTAAAATAATTTTTGCTTCAACCATCCAGGTAGTTTCGTTAATAGGTTTTTCAGGAGTTATGTTTTCCCCTTTTACAAAACCATCAATTGGGTATTGATTAATAAAATTACAAACAGGGCAAATAAATAAATATTTAACCAAACCATTTTTGATGTCATTACCATTCAATGTAAAAGATTTGCTATTATTTGGAGTAATAAAGTAGAATCTCTTTTCCCAGCTAGTTTCCGTCTTACTTGCTACAAATACTTTATCATTTCCCTCATTAATTTGATAGTTACTCTCTAAACTTGAAGAGTTAAAGTATTCACCTTTAAAACCATCTTCTAAAATACAAGTTATTACTTCAGGTTCTTCAACATCGGGTTTGTTACAAGCGTTAAAGCTTAAAATAGCTAGTAAAGATAAAATGCTGATGTAATTTGTTTTCATATGATATAAATTAATTTATAACTAATACTCTTTTATAAAGAAAACTGATACAACTTCAATATGAAGTTTTTGTTAAATAAAAAAGGGTATCCCGAGAAGGATACCCTTTTTATGATAAATTTAAAAGTTCTTAATAACCAGTAGTTGTTTTAGGAAAATTAAAATTAGTCCATCCTGCCATCCAGTTAGTTGTTCCGAAAGCTCCTCTATATGTAGTAGCTGTAAAGAAAGAACTTGGTAAACTTGCTCCAAAAGAAGCACCAGTTAAAGCTGGCGAACCAGTTTGAGGTATTAAATTAGGAGACGTTAATGTTAACGAAGTTAATCTCACATCAGCAGCAGTTGATGCAGTAGTTACGCCTTCTGATTCAGCTTTTGTTCTAACTTGAGCAGCAGTTAAAACTGTAGAACCTGAACGATATGGGTCAACTAAAGCGTGAACAATATTATTCTTAAATTCAGAAGTACCTGTATTGTAAGAAGTAACTGTAGCGTCAGATTCCATAGAAAAACCGCCTTTTGCCCAATTTAACATTACTGAATTGTTTAACACGAAATTTGTAGCTCTTCTCCATCTGTTACCAAAATTATGAAAACCCAAAGTTGTTACGCCTGACCCTACAAAAGTGAAGTTTGATAAAACTGGTTTTGTGGTAGGAGTAGCATTACTTCCTGAACCATCGTTATCACACTCTACACCATTTCCAGCGTCATTAGAGTCAACAAAATCCGGATCTCTTAAAGCAACTCCAAATTGTATTCTACCTGTATAACCAAAGTCAAAATCAAAATCATCATCAGCATTTGAAAATGAAACTAAATTCTTTGCGTTAACGGTACCACCAAAAAATTCAAAAGCATCATCATTACCATAGGTAACTTGAATATTTTCTAAAACAGTACCTGAACCAACAGCTCCTAATGTTAAACCATTAATTTCTGAACCCGGTTGCGCAACAATTCCACCAAATTCTATACGTACAAACTTCATTACACCTGAATTGTCAGTGTCATCCGTACCTCCGTAAGGTCTACCAATACCACCCTCAATAGTAGGTTCTGTAGATCTATTGGTTCTAGCCTTTCCTAAAATTAAAATCCCACCCCAATCACCAGGATTTCTTTGACCAACTGCTTTACCAGATGTAAATACGATAGGCTGAGTTGCTGTACCCTCAGCAATAATTCTAGCACCTCTTTCAATACAAAGAGCTCCTTTATCAGTAATATCAGATTTAATCGTAGTTCCTGCTGGAATTGTTAAAGTAGTACCACTAGTGAAATATGTATAACCTTTAAGCGTAATGGTAGGATTTGTACCTCTAACTATAACGTTTTGTGTGTACGAACCAGTTAAAGTTCCTCCGTTTTCTATAATTATGGTGTTTGCAGGTGTATCATCTATTGGATCATCCTTACCACAAGAACCTAATAAAATTGTTCCGGCTAATAAAAGCGTAAATAATTTGTTAATTTTCATTTCTGTTAGTTTTAATTATTAATTTTTACAAAAATAGCTTCAGTTCGTTAGGACAAAGTTTGTCTTATATTAAATTTATATTAAAAAATAAGGTGTTAAACTAAATTTTTATACATTAATTTAACATTAAGCTAAATTATAAGCCTATGTTGTATGAAAAAGATAAACCTATATTACTGCCTTGATTAGATCTAAAAATACTTCTGCTATCTTTCTCATCAAATCTTAATTTATAGTCGGTAAAGTTTTGGTATATTAAGAAGTCTTGAGCTAGTAAATCAGAAAAATTTAACTTAATTTCTGCTTTATTTTTTAGTATTCTTTTTGAAACTTGGATGTCTAAGATATCTCTTCCTTTATCTATCCAAGCTGGATAGCCTTGGTCAATTCCTACCACATAAATTCTATCCCCAATTCTGTTATATAATAGACTAGTTGAGAAACCTGATTTTGTACTATTGTACTGTAAACCTGCATTAACTAAAAAAGGCGATTGTCCTTGCAAAGGTCTCTTTTCTGTTCCGATCAATGTTACAACATTAACCTGCGACTTTATAAAAGAAACATTTGTGAAGGCTATAAAATTGTTTAACCATTCAGCACTACCTAAAAAACTTAGTTTTTTACGAATATCTAACTCAAAGCCTAATGCATATGCTGATTCTGCATTTCGATAAGTAAATTTTCTTAAATCTTGGTTAGATTGTCCATCTGTGGAGAACTCTATTGGGTTTGAGAAATCTTTATAAAATAGAGTTGCAGTAACTGCTTCACCTTGCGAAGGATATAGTTCGTACCTTAAATCAACGTTATTAATCTGTCCTCTTTTTAAACCTGGATTACCAACAACCGAGTTGTTCTCGGTAAAGTTGAAAAAGTCAAAGGGTGCTAATTCTCTAAACTCTGGTCTATTTACTGTTCTTGAAGCTGAAACTCTAAAATTAGCCTTATCAGATAAATTATATGTTAAGTTAGCTGATGGTAGAACATCCAAGAAATTTTGTTTACCATCTACTTTTCTACCACTTTGGTCAGTAGCATCAATGTTTTGTTGATAATATTCTGTTCTAATTCCATAAACCAATCTTACTTTCTCTCCGAATTTATTATCCATCATTGCGTAAGCTGCGCCTAATTCAGAGTTTGCTTTATATGAATCTACATTATTGGTGAAGTCGTCAAAAAACAATACATCTTCTTTAATATAAAGTGGGTTATAGATATCCCAAATAGGAAGTTTAGATATTTCTCTAGTAAATGCGTTGTTATTAGCTCTTAACTGAAAAAATCTACCATTAAAATCTCTACTTTTTAATGCCGCTAAAGCGCCAACTTTAAATGTTTGTTTATTTGATTTCCAATCAAAAGGGATGGTTAAGTTCATCGAACCCCCGTAGTTATCTTCTTCTAAATCTGAATAAAATCTTCTAGTATTTCTATCAACTAATGAATAAGGTTCATTTGTATTTTGAGATCTAGTGTAGAATGCGGTTCTAAAATCAGGTTGCTCTCTATCAATTCTTGAATAATTTAAATTCCAATTAAACTTATAACCTTTTTTACCAATTTGGTGATCGCCATCTAGTTGTGTACTAGATAAACTTCTTGTATTTAAGTCATTTGCAAATAATTGAACATCAATAATATTGTTCCCATCAAATCCCGTTCTTTGATAGTAAGTCTCATCATACCCTCTACTAAAAATGTTTTTCAATGATATTTTAAACTTTTCTTTAGTTAATGCAAAATTTGCAAGTCCACCTAAAGTACTATTGAATCTGTTTTGAGGGTCATTGAAACTTTTTAGTGGATTTGTAAGAGTTGTAGGATCATCAAAGTCTGTTCTTGTAAAATCCACCAAGGTCATACTGTTTCTATAATTTAGTGAAACAATAGTTCCAAAATTCCCTCCTTCTTTTAAGTCTTTTCTTAAACCAAGTGTTAATTGATGATTTTGAGAAGGCAATGCCGTTGAAGTTTGCGGACGGTAAGGATTTCCCAAATCTAATGAATATCCAACCTTTTGTGCATCTGTTGATTGACGAATACCTAATGGAGATGGAATACTATTCGGAAGTTTTCTGCTATTATCTGTAAATGAAAGCCAATTTGCAGTTGTTTGTCCGTTAGAAATAAAATCTTTTCCTGTTGAAACTGTATTAAAACCTGTACCAATAGAAAATTCTAAAAAATCAGCATCAGGAACATCTTTAGTGGCTATTTGCACAACACCACCAGCAAAATCGCCTGGTAGGTCTGCCGTTGCTGTTTTGGTAATAACAATTTTGTCAATCATATTTGATGGAAAAATATCAAACGAAAATGCTTTTCTGTCCGATTCTGAACTTGGTAGAACACTATTATTTAGCATGGTTAAATTATAACGCTCATTTAATCCTCTAACAACTATAAACTTGTTGTCTTGTATTGATGCGCCAGAAACTCTTTTTACGATTTCTGAAGTGTTTCTATCTGGCGATTTTTTAATTTGATCTGATGAAATCCCACTTGAAATACTTACTGCATTTTTTTGTTCTGCGTACAAAGCGCCTACTGTAGCTTGTCTGTAGGTTGCTGTAACAACAACTTCGCCTAAAGACTGGCTAGTTGTTTCTTCTAAAATTATATTTAAGGTAGTAACAGCACCATCTTTAACTTCAACACCAGTTACATTTTTAGTTTGATATCCTAAATATCTAAAGGTTACATTATACTTACCTGGAGCTAGGTTTGCTATTACAAATCTACCCTCTACATCTGTTGCGGCTCCTTTTGTTGTACCATCTATACCTACAGTTAAGCCAATTAAAGTTTCTCCAGAAACTTTATCAGTCACTTTTCCTGCTATTTTTCCTGTTTGTGCAAATAAACTTGCCGAAATTAAAATTAGTAGAATACTAATTTTGAAAGATTTTGAAATGAATTGTTGTATCACTTTTGCAATTTTTAGTTGCTGCAAAAGTATTAGCCTAATGTTATGCCTTTGTTATTTAAAAATTAAGTAAATCGATATTTAATGTTAACTAAACATTAACAAAACTGATTTAATAATTGATTTTCAGTTTTTTAAGCAGTAGAATTAATAGCCAAAGCGGACCTATCAATAAAAACTTAAGATCATCTAGAAATAACGGCTTTTTACCTTCTATTTTATGTCCAATAAATTGTCCTATCCATGCTAAAACAAATATAAATAGGCTACTTTCCCATAATTTAAGTCCTCCAGCTTTTTCTACATATTCTAATTGAACCACAAAGAAATAGCAAATACCAAAGAAGAATAACATTAAATAGGATAGAATAGGGGAGAGTTTAAGGTAATAATATATACAAACAGCCATAACTATAGAGAACCAATTGATGTACATATTGTATTTCCCTAAGAACCCTAATTGCGGAAAAGGAATTGCAGAAACCAAACCGATTATGCTAAAAACAATTAAAGGAACACAAACCCAATGGATTAGCTTATTCCTTGGGTTTTGGTGGCTTTCGGAGTATTTATCGAATAAAATATCGATTTTCCTTTTTTCTACTTTCTTCATTTTTGTTTAAGCACAAATGTTATTTGAAATAGTAATTCATTTTAACCACAAAGTGAACAGTGTTTTTTACAGAGTTCACAGAGCTGGATTTCTAATTTTAAAAGAAAAAGCGATGATTTCTCATCGCTTAAATTTTATTAAATACTTACGAATTGATTTGGTTAAAAAGTTAAAGACTATAGTTCAAACTTTTTTATCTCAAATCTATTATCTAAATTCTCAAATCTTACTTCGCGTAAGCCACAGATCTAGTTTCTCTAATTACTGTTACCTTAATTTGACCTGGATAAGTCATCTCTGTTTGGATACGATTAGAAATATCTGCTGCTAAAATTTCTGATTGCGCATCTGAAATTTTTTCGCTTTCTACTACAACTCTTAATTCTCTACCTGCTTGTATTGCAAAAGTTTTCTCTACACCAGGATAAGACATGGCTAAGCTTTCTAGCTCTTTTAATCTTCTAATGTAACTTTCTACCACTTCTCTCCTTGCTCCCGGTCTTGCGCCTGATATAGCATCACAAGCTTGGATAATTGGAGAAATCATGGAGGTCATCTCAATTTCGTCGTGGTGGGCACCAATGGCATTACAGATTTCTGGATGCTCTTTATACTTTTCAGCTAATTGCATACCTAAAATTGCGTGAGGTAATTCTGGGTTATCATCAGGCACTTTACCAATATCATGTAATAATCCTGCTCTCTTTGCCATCTTTGCATTTAGACCTAATTCCGATGCCATAGTAGCACAGAAGTTAGCTACCTCGCGAGAGTGTTGTAATAAGTTTTGGCCATAAGAAGAGCGGTAACGCATACGTCCCACCATTCTAATTAATTCTGGATGCAAACCATGAATGCCTAAATCTATTACCGTACGCTCACCAATTTCAACAATCTCCTCTTCAATTTGCTTTTGAGTTTTAGCAACTACTTCTTCAATTCTTGCTGGGTGAATACGACCATCTGTTACCAAACGGTGTAAAGCTAAACGAGCAATTTCTCTTCTAACTGGATCAAAACCTGATAAAATAATCGCCTCTGGAGTATCATCTACAATAATTTCTATTCCGGTTGCAGCTTCTAAAGCTCTAATGTTTCTACCTTCACGGCCAATAATTCTACCTTTAATTTCATCATTTTCGATATTGAAAATAGATACTGTATTTTCAATAGCTGATTCTGTTGCTGTACGCTGTATGGTTTGGATAACCACCTTTTTAGCTTCTTTAGCTGCAGTTAATTTTGCATCATCTACAATATCTTTGATAGATGCCATGGCGTTAGTACGAGCCTCTTCCTTTAAGTTAGAAACCAATTGAGCTTTTGCCTCGTCGGCACTTAATCCCGCAATTGATTCTAATTGGATGATGTGTTGATTCTTTAGAACTTCTACCTCTTCTTGTTTAGTTTTCAAGAATTCCGCTTGCTTTTCAAAGTTTTCTTTTGCTTTCTCTAATTCTTGCTCCTTTTTAGAAGCGTTCTCAATTTTAGAGTTTAAAGACTGTTCTTTTTGCTTGAGCGTATTCTCTCTTTGTGCAGCAGCAACATTTTTTTGGTTAATTTCTTGCTCATGGTCTGCCTTCATTTGCAAAAATTTTTCTTTAGCTTCTAGTAGTTTATCTTTTTTTAAGATTTCTGCTGTACTTTCTGCTTCTCTTAATATCTTTTTTACTTTACTTTGGGCAGCAATTTCTTGTTGCTTTAGCAGTTGGCGAAGAAGATACCTTCCTGTAACAATACCTAATCCAAAGGTTACCACACCAATAATCAAGTAAATAATTATTTCCATAAATTGTAATTAAATAAAATAAAAAAACCGTTTTACACTTTAGACTTCATGTATTGTAAACCTATCGAACATGTTTAGAGTTTAAGCCATAAACAGATGGACTAGACCAAATGAGTGATGCTTTTTTAACTCTTTTTAATATCGAGTTGTTAAGTTTTTATAATAGTGAAACCTAAAATCTAAAACGGTTAGATTTTAATATCTTGCTTTAATGAAATATTATTTTGCCTTGGTAAAAAAATCGTTTAATAGGCTATCCAATTGATAAACTTTCTCTGCTATATCCGTATCATCATTATTAACCTTTTTTTCGGCCCTAATAGACGCCGAAGCATAATGTAACACACACATAGAAAGCAAGTCTTGCTTATCTTTAACGGCATAATTTTCTTGATACTCTTTTATGCGGTCATTAATTAGCTTGGCAGCTCTCCTCACTATTTCTTCCTCCTCCATGTTTATCTTTAGAGGATAAACGCGGTCGGCAATATTTATTTTAATCGAGATTTCTCCCATCTGAGCTTTAGGTTCACGGCATTACTTGTTAAGTAATACAATACACTTATCTATTTCCCGCACAAATTCGTTAATTTTTTGCTTGATGTCAAGTGTTTTTTCACTTGTACCTTCTAAACTTTTGGCTAATTTTAAAACCCTAAGCTTTTCTTCTAAATCTTTTCTCTTGTTTTCGCTTGTTTCTAATGCAACTTTTAGTGATTGATTTTCTATAATTAATTGCCCATTAAGCTCCTGTAAGGCTTTTGATGATTCAACCAGCTTTTGGGTGCGTTCCAACACCTGATCTAATTTCTTAGCAATTACAGACATTTACTTTTTATTATTTTTTTTCTAATTGTTAAAAATAATTATTGGTTATTGAATTGAAGCTTATATAAATGATTATTTAGTTGCTAATTTTATTTTGCAAAATTTACCTAATCTCTGCTCCGGCTTCTTTCCCAAAATTAGCAATTAATTTTTGCATGATGCTATCAATTTGTTTATCTTCTAAAGTTTTTTCTTCATCTTGAAGTATAAAACTTAAAGCGTAAGACTTTTTGTTATCAGGCAATTTATCCCCCTCGTACACATCAAAAACATTCACTTCTTTTAGTAAAGATTTTTCTGTTTTATTAGCAATGCGTTTCAAATCTTCAAATTTCACGCTTTTATCTAAAAGCATAGATAAATCTCTTCTAACTGCTGGGAATTTTGAAACTTCTTTATAGCTAATTTTATTATTTTTTACGAGTGTTAAAACCATATCCCAATTAAAATTGGCGTAAAAAACAGTTGCCTTGTTTAAATCGGTAATTTTTAAACTTTTGGCAGCCACAGCACCAAAATCTACCAAAACTTTAGGGCCACGGCGGTATTGTACACCATATGCAAATTCTGGGTTTTGAGTTTCTTCTGATTGTAGGTTTGTGATATTCAGTTTCTTTAAAATAGCATCAACTGCAGCTTTTAAATTATAAAAACTTATTGGTTTTGCTGTTTGGTTCCATTGCTCTGCTTCAACTTTTCCACTTAAGAAAATAGCTAGATGATTATTTTCTTGATATTTTCCGTTACTGGTTTGGTATGTTTTACCAAACTCGTAAAGTTTTAAATCTGAATTTTTTCTATTTTGGTTATAGTTAACAGCCTCTAATCCAGAAAATAACATGCTTTGACGCATCACATCCAAATCAGAACTTAGCGGATTTAATATTTTAACGGCATTTGTTAAGTCGGTAGAGTAAGATGATTTAGTAAGTGAGTTGCTTAAAATCTCGAAATATCCTTTTGAAGTTAGCATATCGGCAATGCTGTGTTGGAAGGCTTCCTTATCTGGTTTTGGCGAAACATTTAATGACGCATTTACCTTTTGTGGAATTTGAATATTATCGTAACCATAAATTCTTAAGATCTCTTCTATCACGTCCACTGGTCTTGTAACATCTACTTTGTAAGTAGGTACTTTTAGGTTTAGTTGTGTTTCTGTTGCTTTAACGACTTCAATACCCAAAGCTTTAATAATGGCAGTTATCTCTTCTTCTGGAATGGCAACGCCTATTAGTTTTTGAACATGCTCAAAAGTTAGCTCAACATCAAAAGCAGCAACTGGATTTGGGTAATTATCGAAAGTATCAGAGGTAATTTCGCCACCGGCTACTTCTTGAATTAAAAGTGCTGCCCTTTTTAAGGCGTAAACCGTAATTTCAGGGTCGGTGCCACGTTCAAAACGGAAAGAAGCGTCTGTTTTTAAACCAAATCTTTTAGAAGTTTTACGTACCGAAACGGCATTAAAATAAGCGCTTTCTAAAAATATATTTTTTGTAGTTGCCTTAACGCCAGATTCTATTCCGCCAAAAACACCAGCAATACACATCGGTTTTTCAGCATCACAAATCATTAAATCATCTGCGCTAAGGGTTCTCTCTACCTCGTCTAAAGTGGTAAACTTTGTGCCTTCGACACATTTCTTTACAATCACTTTGTTTCCTTTAATTTCATCAGCATCAAAAGCGTGTAAAGGTTGACCTAAATCATGCAATACAAAATTAGTTACGTCTACAATGTTATTTATAGATCGCACACCTATTACAGCTAATTTTTCTTTTAACCATTTTGGAGATTCTTGTACTGTAATGCCGGTAATAGTAAGACCAGAATATCTTGGTGCTGCAACTTCATCTATTACCTGTACTTCAATAGCGTTAGATGTATTAGCAATTTTAAATGTCTCTGTAGATGGTCTTATAATTTCTTGCTTTAAAAAAGCAGCTAAATCTCTAGCTACACCTAAGTGCGAAGCCGCATCTGCTCTGTTTGGAGTTAAACCAATTTCGTAAAGGAAATCGTCAGGTAAATTGAAATAGTTTTTTGCTAAAGTACCAATAACTGCATCTTGCGGTAGAACCATAATTCCATCATGACTTTTGCCTAAACCAATTTCATCCTCGGCGCAAATCATTCCTTCAGAAACTTCTCCTCTAATTTTAGATTTCCCAATTTTAAAAGGTTCGCCTTCGGTAGGGAAAATTTCACAACCCACAGTGGCTACTACAACTTTTTGACCTGCAGCAACATTTGGTGCGCCACAAACAATATCTAACAAAGTTCCTGTTCCTACATCAACTTTAGTAACTCTTAATCTATCTGCATTAGGATGTTGCCCGCATTCTTTTACTTCACCAATTACCAAACCTTCTAATCCGCCAGGGATAGCTTGCACTTTTTCTAAACTTTCTACCTCTAAACCTATTGCAGTTAAAATGGTAGAAACCTCTTGCGGGGTTTTATCAGTAGCTATAAAAGTTTTAAGCCAGTTATATGAAATTTTCATCTAGTGTTTAATATTAAGAAACAATTTAGCTTATGTGCTATTGGCTTGTTTTGCGCCGTTTGGCAAAAATATAAAAAATAGAGGGATTTATGTTTTAGATTTTAAACTCCAAGTATTCGTTTTGTAAATTTATAAATAACTCTCATCTGCAAAGCTAAAGTAAGCTTTATCTGTCATGATGATATGGTCTAAAATTGTTAAATCTAAGAGCTTTGCTGCGGAAACAATTTTTTTGGTTAAACTTATATCCTCTTGACTAGGCCTTAAATTGCCCGAAGGATGATTATGAGCCATAATAATACTTGTGGCATTATTTTCTAATGCGGCTTTAAAGATTATTTTGGCATCAACTACGGTTGCAGATTGGCCTCCTTTAGATATTAAAACCTTGTTTAATACTTTATTGGCTTTATTAAGTAAAAGAATCCAAAACTCTTCGTGTGGTAAATCGGTAAACTGAGGTGAAAGAATCGAAAAAATATCTTTAGAGCTACTTATTTTGTTAGTCTCGGGTTGGTCGCTATCTTTTCTTCTACGGCCTAGTTCTAAGGCCGCAATAATTGAGATGGCTTTAGCTTCTCCAATTCCTTTAAACTTGCAAAGCTCTACAACGGTTAATTTGGCTAGTGCATTTAAATCGTTAGCGCAAGAATGAAGAATTCGTTTGCTAAGTTCGACAGCGGTTTCGGTAGTGGAACCAGAGCCTATTAAAATAGCCATCAACTCAGCATCTGTTAAAGTTCTGCGGCCTTGGCTTAATAGTTTCTCGCGAGGACGATCTTCTTCTGCCCAGGTTTTAATGGTTATTTTGTTTTGGTAATTGTTTTCCATGTTTTTTAAGTAAAAGCTAAAAATAGAAAGTTTACAGCATAAATGGAAAAGGTGGTTTAAGCTGTAGGCTAAAAACTAAAGATAGAAAGCTAAATGCTCTAGGCTGAAAAGGTTTAGCGTTAGGGATTGCAACGAAAATACCGACCCCACTTTTTTTTGCGGGGTAACGCCCAAAATTTGGCAAATAAAAAAAGCAGAATTCTTTTGAGAATTCTGCTTTTATATCAGTTAAAGTTAACTCTTATAAGGAATTAACGAATTTTGTTAATTTAGATTTGTTATTAGCCGCTTTGTTTTTGTGGATAACATTTTTCTTTGCTAAACGATCTAACATTGAAGTTACTTTTGGTAACAATGCTAAAGCTTCTTCTTTACTAACTGCGTTACGTAATCTTTTTACAAACGTTCTAGTAGTTTTTGCTTGATATCTATTACGTAAACGTTTAGCTGCGTTAGCTCTAATTCTTTTTAATGCCGATTTATGATTTGCCATTGTTAGCTTTTTATTCCTATTATTAATATCCCTTTATTCGGAGATGCAAATATAAGGCGAATTATTTTAATTGCAAACTCAAATTAAAAAAAAATTAACGTTGATTTAGCCTGATTTTTAAAAGGATAACTTAATTTTATAAAATGAAATTCAAAAACATCTTTTTACTGCTTTTATTGCCTGTTGTTTTGCTGTTTAGTTCTTGGGGATTTTTTGCCCATCAGCGCATTAACAGATTGGCTGTTTTTACCCTCCCAAAAGATTTAATTAGTTTTTATAAAAGTAACATTAACTATGTTACTGAACATGCTGTTGATCCGGATAAACGCAGGTATGCTGATTCTTTAGAGGCACCAAGGCATTATTTAGATGCTGATCATTATGGCAATGAACCTTTTAAAGTTATCCCACGAAAGTGGAACGATGCGGTATCTAAACTTACTGAGGATACATTAAATGCCTATGGGATTGTTCCTTGGCAAATACAACGTACCTATAACAAATTGGTAAATGCATTTAAAAATAGAGACTCGATTTTAATTTTAAAATATTCTGCAGATTTAGGCCATTACATTGGAGATGCTCATGTCCCGCTACATACTTCAGAAAATTATAATGGACAAATGACAGGGCAAACAGGTATTCATGGTTTTTGGGAAAGTAGACTGCCCGAGCTTTTTGCAAACGATTATGATTATTTTGTAGGTAAAGCTAAATACATTAATAATCCACTAGATGAAGCATGGAATATTGTAGAAAATACCTTTACCATGTTAGATAGTACTTTAACTATTGAGAGAAATTTGAATAAAAGTTTCCCTATTGATAGAAAGTACACTTTTAACGAGCGTAACAATAGGGTTATTAGAGAATATTCTTTAGAGTATTCAAAAGCGTATCACGACGCCTTAAATGGAATGGTAGAAAGACAAATGCGTCAGTCTATACTAAAAGTAGGTAGTTTTTGGTATTCAGCTTGGGTTGACGCTGGTCAGCCAAATATGCGCAACTTGGTTAGAACATCACAAACTTTAGAAGAGAAGAAAAAAATAGAAGAAGAAGAGAAGTTATATCAAAACGGAAAAGCAATTGGAAGGCCCGAGAATTAATTTCTAAAAAATAAATTTTTATTAAACCTTGACTTAAAAAGTTTCGTATACCGTATTAATTATCCTAAGTATATGAAACCGAGAAATTGTTTTTTAAAAGTGATCACACTAACCTTAATAGTTGCATTTAGTCAAGCATCTTTTGCGCAATCTCCCAATTCTTATAGAAATGGTTTTTTTTATGCTGGTTTTAATGTGAAAATAGCCACTTTAGCTTCAGGCACTAGTATTAAAAATATTATGGGTTTTAGGTTTGGCTATAATCATAAAGTTGCAAACAATACTTTTGCGGGTCCGGTTGTAGATGCGTTGTTTATAAAGTCGCCAGTAAATAAAGGGGCAAGAATTTCTCTCTTTGCAGGTCCATCAATAGATTATGATATTTCTAAATTTAATAAACTAGCTGGAACAATTAATTCTAATTATTTAAGCGCTAGAACAAGCTGGGTTTTTCCAGTTAATCCTGCAACAAGCGATTTCACTTTTATGGATTGTATTTCTTTAAGCGCATCCATTAATAATGATGATTTTTACGGTTTAAATAAATCATCTTTAGATTTTAATATAGATTTTCAGCGATATGATACTGGTTTTTCTACAGGCGCAAGCAGAATGGTAAATATCAGTACAGGAACCAGAACTACTTTTTAGGAAGATAATTTGGGCGTTCGAGCGGGCTTTCTACTAAATCTTTTTTGCCATTTGCATTTTGGCTAGGGCAAAAAAGGATATCGTTTCTCCGAAGGAGTCCTTTGGACATTACCTAACGCACTTATATTATTGATACCTAGAGTTGAATAAATTAAAAATTCTATTTAATTGTTAAATTGATTTCTGTTTTATCTCAAAATAAATTGAATAATTTAACCTATAAATAATCTCTATGCTATATTTGCAGCATCATGGCAAATAATAACGAAGAAATTTTCAAAAATGTAATATCGCATGCTAAAGAATATGGTTTCATATTTCAAAGCAGCGAAATATATGATGGCTTAAGCGCAGTTTATGATTATGGACAACTAGGCGCCGAGCTTAAAAATAATATTAAAACGTATTGGTGGAAGGCCATGGTGCAAATGCATGAAAACATTGTAGGGATTGATTCTGCAATTTTTATGCACCCTAAAGTTTGGAAAGCGAGTGGACACGTTGATGGTTTTAACGACCCAATGATTGACAATAAAGATTCAAAAAAGCGTTACCGAGCTGATCAATTGCTAGAAGATAAAATAACTGCTTATGAAACTGAGGGAGAGACGCAAAAAGCAGAAAGCTTACAAATCGAAATGGATAATGCCTTAAAAGCTGAAGACTTACCGCGTTTAAAAGCCTTAATTGAAGAGCATAAAATACAATGCCCAATATCAAAAACCGCAAATTGGACAGATGTTCGTCAGTTTAACTTGATGTTTAGCACTCAATTTGGCGCAATGGCCGAAGGTTCAGAAGAAGTTTATCTTCGCCCAGAAACAGCTCAAGGTATTTTTGTGAATTTCTTAAATGTACAAAAATCTGGCAGGATGAAAATTCCGTTTGGGATAGCCCAAATTGGAAAAGCATTTAGGAACGAAGTGATTGCTCGTCAGTTTATTATGCGTATGCGAGAGTTTGAACAAATGGAAATGCAGTTTTTTGTTCGCCCTGGCACAGAAATGGAATGGTACAACAAATGGAAAGAAACTCGTTTAAAATGGCATTTAGCGTTAGGTACAAGCCCTGCAAAATATAAATATCATGATCATGCTAAATTAGCCCATTACGCCAATGCAGCAGTTGATATAGAATACGAATTTCCATTTGGATTTAAAGAGGTTGAAGGAATTCACTCTAGAACTGATTTTGATTTAAAACAACATCAAGAATTTTCTAATAAGAAAATGCAATATTTTGATGCCGAGGCAGATCCAGTAACTGGTAAACCTTATGGTAATTATATCCCTTACGTGATAGAAACTTCTATTGGATTAGATCGTTTTTTCTTAGTGACGCTAATTAATTCTTTTGAAGAACAGGATTTAAGTACAGAAGATAAGCAAGATTCTCGCTCGGTTTTAAAGTTGCACCCTGCCCTTGCTCCTTATAAAGCCGCTATTTTACCGTTAACTAAAAAGGATGGACTACCCGAAAAAGCTAGGGAAATAATGGATTTATTAAAATTTGATTTTAACATGGCTTACGATGAAAAGGATTCTATTGGGAAGCGTTACCGTCGTCAGGATGCGATTGGAACTCCATTTTGTATTACTATAGATTATGATTCTTTAACAGATAATACAGTTACCATACGTCATAGAGATAGCATGGAGCAAGAAAAAGTAGCTATAAATGATTTGCCAAAAATTATTGGTGACTTAGTAAGTTGGAAAAACCTATTGAAGTAAAGTATGCAGGTATAATTTTTAAAATTTTAAAATGCCTCCTGTTAAATGAGGCATTTTTTTTTAATATTTCATTTGCTATCATTTAAAATTAACGATTAAAATTTATGTCTAATGTAGATCATTACACGATCCCTTTAAAATATCGCAAAATGGAAAATCTCCACATTGTATTTTGGCTGTTAAAAGATATTAGTTGGTGTTTATTTTGGAAACCAATAGGCATTATCATGATTATTCCAACATTATTAATAGCCAGTATAATTGCCTACAGAACACGTAAAATGGTATCTGAGTTATGTCACAACTTGGCTATAGCAGTTTGGATATTCGCTAATTCTTATTGGATGGTCACAGAGTTTATAGGAATAGACGAAGATTTAATTTTTGGCAATATTACCTTTAAACATTTAGCAATAGTTCCTTTTTTACTAGGAGTTTTATTTTTAGCTTACTATTATATTTACTGGAGAATAAAGAATCCGGCAGAGCCAAATACTTTTTAAGCAATAATTTAAATAAAATAACGTAGTGTAGATTGATTTGTTAATATCACAACCTTTGATTAGTTGTTACGTATAACTAAAAGTAAAAAGTTTAAATTATTTTAAAATTATGTGTAATTTGAATTTTTATAATCAAAAATTGTTCAATATTTAAATTTATAAGCAAGAGGTTATGACATCTGAGAAAAAAAGTTTAAGAGTGTTTTATTATACTATTTTTTCATTTTCTGCTTTAGCATTAATGTTGTTAAACATCAGTTGGACAGCTAATAGTAATATAAAATCTAATTTTGAAAGTCTGAAAATTGTTTCTGATGATTCATCATCTTATAAATTGTCAGAAAAAGATTTAGTTAATAATTACATACATCAAATCTATAGCCAAGCAGATTTATACAATGCAGGATTGTCTGAAGAGGTTTTTAAAAAGGCAATTATAGGATTTCATAATCTTAAAAATAACCTTAATAAAAACAAGCAAATTTTAACAGTTGTAGACTTTTCTAAAGAAAGCACATCTAAAAGAATGTGGATAATAGATATAGAAAATCAAAAATTACTATTAAACACATACGTAGCCCATGGCGAGGGTAGTGGTCTTAACAATGCAAGTAAATTTTCTAACGTTGAAGAATCGCATCAAAGTAGTTTGGGTTTTTACATTGCAAGCGAGACATATTTAGGTAAGCATGGTTTATCTCTTAAGCTAGACGGACAAGATTTAGGTGTAAATGATAAAGCAAGGGAAAGAGCCATTGTTGTACATGGTGCTGATTATGTAAGCGAACAGTTTATAAGACAAACCGGTAGATTAGGTAGAAGCTTTGGCTGCCCAGCAGTGCCTCAAGCATTAAACAAGAAAATTATAGATTTAATTAAAGATAAAACTTGCTTGTTTATTAACGGAGAAAGTAGAGCTTATCAATCTTCATTATTAGACGATAAAAATCTTATATCAAACCTAAACTTATAAATAACATCTTATTTTTAAATTGGAGCTTTTAAATTTTTGAGAGCTTTTTTTTGCACTTTTGATTTTTATTAAAAACCACCAAAAATGCAAATTAAATTATACATAAATCTGCTAATTCTTTTCATTTCTCCTGCCATTTTGTTAGGGCAAAATAAAAAAAGTAATAATCAACACTTAATTATTGGAACTTATACTAAAACTCAAAATAATGGTTTGTTTGTTTACCTATTTGATACAAAAACAGGTAAGTTAACCTTCGAGTCTAAAACAGAAGGTATAAAAAACCCATCATATTTAGCAATTAGTAAAAGCGGAGATCATGTTTATGCAGTAGGCGAAGGAGATAAATCTAGCGCCTATTCTCTTAAGTTTGATAATAAAAAAGGTGAATTAGCCTTAATTAACACCCAAGAAACGGTAGGCTCAGGGCCGTGTTATGTAAGTATATCTCCCGATGAGAAATTTATAATTACCGCTAATTACGGCGGCGGAAGTGTAAGTGTTTTGCCAATTAATCCTGATAAAAGCTTAGCGTCATTAGCCCAGTTAATCCAGCATACTGGTTCTAGTATAAATAAAAGTAGACAAAACGCTCCTCATGCTCACTCAGCAATGTTTAGTGCTAGCGGGAAAAGTGTTTATGTGGCCGATTTAGGCGTAGATAAATTATTTGTTTACAACTACCAAAACACTAATTCTAAGCCATTAGCTTGGGAAAATGAGGAGGTAATCAAAGTAAAAGAAGGAGCTGGCCCAAGGCACTTTACTTTTAACCAAACCGAAGATAAATTGTATGTTTTGAATGAGTTATTGGCATCAATCACTGTTTTTAACAAATCTAATAATGAATTTAAGCAAATGCAGTACTTGAGTTTAAACGATGATGATTTTAAAGGAGAAAATGGTGCTGCAGATATTCATTTTTCTAACGATGGAAAGTTTCTATATGCTTCAAACCGAGGATCGGTAAATGAAATTGTTGTTTTTAAAGTAAATAAAAAAAGTGGTGAACTTATTAAAATAGGTAAGCAAAGCACATTAGGTAAAACACCAAGAAATTTTTTGATAGATCCATCTGATAACTTTTTATTAGTAGCAAATCAAAACTCTAATGATGTTTATGTGTTTAAAAGAGACAAGAAAACAGGCCTTTTAAGCTATACCAACGAAATGATAAAAGTGGATAATCCGGTTTGTTTAAAAATGACTCCTGTACTTTATTAAAAATTAGCCCAAAATATTTTGAAGTATTCTTTACCATTTATTCTAAGTTTAATTTGTTGTTTTAGTGTTTTTTGTCAAGAAAAAAATGCAGATACAACTAAAGTGTTAACAGAAGTAAAAGTAAAGGCATATCTGTCTGATCAAACATTGATAAGTACACCTACTTCTGCAGTTGTTATCAATCAAAATCAAATTGCTAAAAATATTAACACGCAATCATTATTGCCTGTTTTAAATGGTATTGCAGGTGTTAAAATGGAGGAACGCTCTCCTGGTAGTTATAGAATCTCTATAAGAGGGAGTTTATTACGATCGCCTTTTGGTGTTAGAAATTTAAAAGTATATTATGATGATATGCCTTTAACAGATGCTGGAGGTAATACCTACATTAATCTTATAGATCAAAATGCAATCAAAAATATTGAAATTTTAAAAGGACCTGATGGTAGTTTATTTGGTGCAAATTCTGGAGGAGTTATTTTATTAAATTCTAGTAATCAAACTAATCAACTATCGGTTGGAGGCGCTCATGGAAGTAATAAGCTTTGGAGACAAAGTGTAGATTTACAACAAACTAATAAAAATTACGAATATAGCATTTACCAAGGTTATCAAAGCGGGGAGGGTTACCGAGAGCAAAGTGCCTTTAATCGCTTTTTTTTTAATACCTCACAGAATTTAAAATATAATGAAAAAGGGAGTATTAAGTTCTCAGGTTTTATAAGCAATCTACACTATGAGACACCTGGCGGATTAAATTTAACTCAGTTTAATATAGATCCTAAACAAGCTAGATTAGCAACTCCTACATTGCCCAGTGCCTTAACGCAACAAGCGGGTATTTATAATAAGTCATTATTTGGTGGTTTTAGGCATCAGTATCAATTGAATAAGCAATGGGAGCATGTTATTTCTTTGTCTGGTTTAACAACGCTTTTCAAAAACCCGTTTATTGATAATTACGAACAAAGGAATGAAAACTCGGCAGCTTTACGTACATATATCGTATTTCAAAATCAATTAGATTCAGACTTTAAATATCAGTGGAATTTTGGTGGAGAGTTTCAAAATACAAACTCAGAAATTATAAATTATCAGAATAATAGTGGAGAAAAGGGTAATGTTTTGGCAGCAAATAAGATTGGAAATCAAAGTTACTTTGTTTTTTCTAGGTTAACATTTTCTTACAAGCAAAAGTTAAATGCCGAGATCTCTAGCAGTGTTAATTTTGCAAATTATAGTTTTGAGGCATTGCCAGAAAGTATAAATCCTGTTTTGGGCACTCAAAATTTAGACCCGCAATGGATGCCAAAACTGGCATTATGGTATCAAATCAATCAGAATTTTGTGGCAAGAGGTATCATTAGCAGGGGGTTTAGCGCTCCAACAACTGCCGAAGTTAGAGCATCTGATGCTATAATTAACCAAAACTTAAATCCAGAAACTGGGTGGAATTACGAGATTGGATTGCGGTGGCGCACACCTTTTGAACGTGTTTTTGTTGATATAAATGGTTTTTATTATCAATTAAATAACGCCATTGTTAGAAGAGTTAACTCAAATGATCAGGATAATTTTATTAACGCAGGAGGAACAAATCAATTTGGAATTGAATCTCAATTAAGTGCTCATATTATCGAGAATGGTACCTATATTAAACTATTAAATTTATCATCTGGAGTTACTTTTAATGATTTTAAATTTAGAGATTATCGTATTGCTAATTCAGATTTTAGCGGTAACAGATTGACGGGTGTTCCAAAATTTAGTGCAACCAACAGCATTAATTTGATATTAAAAAATAATATTGAAGCATTTTTTCAATATCAATATGTAGGAAAATCATCTTTAAATGACGCTGAAACGGTGTTTGCAGAATCCTATCATTTAATAATAGGGAAATTAAACTATCCAATTAAAATTAAAAATAGTATTCTAAATATCTCTTTAGGCGTAGACAATTTAACTAACCAAACTTACAGTTTAGGTAATGATATTAATGCTTTTGGAGGCAGGTATTATAATGCGGCGGCCAAAAGGAATTATTTTTTTGGTCTCTCTTTCAAATTAGATTAAAATTATTTGGCTTAGATATTGTTTAATGTTTTGAAAGGAAAGACATTAAATAAGAAATTATGAAAAAGATTATAAGATTTAAATCGGTAATTAAATTTGGAACATCATTTTTATTATTGATGTTAACCAGTGTGCTCACATTTGCTCAAGTAGTACCAGAAAAAGTTGATGTAAATATTAATACAAGTGGTGGCAGTGTTTGGTACGGGCAACCATGGATTTGGGCTATAGGTATAGCAATTTTTGTTATAATACTAGTAATTATCACTAGAAGTAATAAAAAATCTGAAGCATAAAATAAATTTATTTAGGACCTTTGACAATATTCAAAGGTCTTTTTTTATTTATTAATCTTCCTCATCCTCGTTAGATACTGTCTCTAAGAAGTGATGTACAGGTTTGTAATGTAAATCAAAAGCAGCGGCAACTTCGCGGTAAACAACCTCGCCGTTGATAATATTTAAGCCTTTTAAAAGTTCGTAATTATCTAAACAAGCTTTTTTCCATCCTTTATCTGCAATTTGTAGAATATAAGGGAGGGTGCTATTGGTTAAAGCTATTGTAGAGGTGTAAGGTACTGCTCCAGGCATATTAGTTACGCAGTAATGTAAAATACCATCAACAATAAAAGTTGGGTCTTCATGCGTGGTTGGTTTACAAGTCTCTATGCATCCACCTTGGTCTACAGATACATCAACAATTACAGTCCCCGGACGCATTAATTTTAGCATATCTCTAGTAATTACTTTTGGCGATTTACCTCCTGGTATTAAAACTGCTCCAACTATTAAATCATGGTTAGTAATCAATCTTCTGATATTATATTCGCTACTAAACATAGTTACCACATGCGGTGGTAAAACATCGTTTATATATCTTAATCTTTCTATATCGGTATCTATAATGGTAACATGAGCGCCCAATCCCGATGCCATTTTAGCCGCTTGTACACCCACAACCCCGGCTCCAATAATTAAAACTTTACCTGGCGAAACTCCAGGTACACCACCTAGCAAAATCCCTCTACCCATTACAGGTTTCTCTAAATATCTAGCGCCTTGTTGTATAGCCATACGGCCGGCAACTTCAGACATTGGAATTAAAATTGGTAGAGTTTTGTTCGTAGTTTCTACTGTTTCATAAGCCATACAAACAGCGCCACTATCAATCATGGCATAGGTTAATTTTTTATTAGACGCAAAATGAAAAAAGCTAAATATAAGCTGGTTTTTTCTGGCCATCTTATATTCATGTTCCTCGGGCTCTTTTACTTTGATAATCATATCCGCTCTGCCCCAAATCTCATCTTCGGTAATTATAATTTCGGCCCCAGCCTCTTCATAATCATCATTTCTAAATCCACTTGCAGCGCCAGAATGAGTTTCTATTAGTACTATATGCCCACGTTTAACTAATTCATGTGTACCTGCAGGGGTTAACCCCACCCGATTTTCATGATTTTTCATTTCTCTAGGAACGCCAATAATCATATTTTTAATTTAGTTTTTATAAAAATAGTAAATTTTCAATAAATTACTATTTAAATTTTGTTTTTGATATATTTTTTAGGTTATGAATATGAAATATAAAAAATATATTATAAAAATTCTTTTAATTAAAGATTGCTACATTTATAGTTCAAAAATGATCATTAGACAAGAACAATTTCATTATATTTTAATCACTCAGCGAGACCATGCATACGCCGCAGGAGAAATCCTAACTCATCTAAGTAAAATATTTATAGATATTAATCAATTTGAGACCGTAAAATTTGTTTTACATCAGTTAAACAGGGGATGGGTTACTCCCGATGCTCATCTCATTATTAATGATCTTAATAAGCAACCCTATGATTTTCATAATTATCCCGAAAAATTCAAACTTCATTTTTGTAAGTTAAGTATAGAGCAAGTTGCACAAGCAAATTTATATGCTGCGCTTTTAATAAGTATGTACTACTCTTTAATTTTTGCCAATAATCAATCAGAGTATGTAAGTGATTTTGTTAAAAGAGAAGTGTTAAGACAAAATTATTTAATTAATAAATTAAAAATTGATGATATAGCGGCATTAAGTTATCAATTAACCTTAATTAAATTTTGTCTTAATATATCTATGTATCTATGTATCAATAAAGTTGGATGCGAAAAAATTAAAGAAGCAGAAATTTTTAAGAGAGGATTTGAGGGTTCAGAGCTATTTCATAAAAACGATAAAAATAAAATCATTGCATCTTACAGAAGTAAAGAAAGTAGTTTAGTTAGATTTAATTCTTTAATTTTAGAATCAGATTTTGACTTAGAAATTCCTTCAAAAGCAGTGTCTAAACAATTGATATCAGAAATAGGTATAGATGAAGCTTATCAAAAAGCTCCTATCACATTTATATCAGTGAAATTAATAAAAGAGCCTTTTGTTTGGTTACAATAATTTTATTGATTTAAACTCATTAAATACCTAAAATTAAGATCAGTAATAAGGATTTCATCTTTCAAAAATGTATCTTCGTTGCTATGTCGCTTTTTGATGTAAAACACCAAATAGAAAGCCTAGTAAAGGAGTTACAACAACATAATTATAACTATTATGTGTTGGCTATGCCTTCAATTTCTGATTACGAGTTTGATCTAAAACTAAAAGAATTAGAAGCACTAGAAAAGTCTTATCCAGAATATTTGGATGCTAATTCTCCAACTCAGAAAGTTGGTGGCGAAATAACCAAAAATTTTAAAACCATAGTTCATAAGTGGCCAATGATGTCTTTAGGCAACACTTACAACGAGCAAGATTTATTAGACTTTGATGAGCGAATTAAAAAAGCAATTGGGAACGATTTTGAATATGTTTGTGAGTTAAAATTTGATGGACTTTCTATTAATTTAACTTATCAAGACGGTAATTTATTAAGAGCTGTTACCCGTGGAGACGGAACAAAAGGTGATGAAGTTACAGCTAACATAAAAACAATAAGAACTATACCCACAGCTTTGAATGGGAAAAATATTCCTTCTTATTTTGATATACGTGGAGAAGTTTTTATGCACAAGGCAGCTTTTGATAAGCTTAACCAAGAACGTCTAGAGAACGGAGAGATAACTTACGCAAATCCACGGAATTTTGCTTCTGGTACAGTTAAAATGCAAGATTCTGCCGAGGTTGCAAAACGTCCTTTAGATTGTTTTTTATATTTTCTTTACAGTGATGAAAATCCATTTAAAACGCATTGGGAAAGTTTACAAGCAGTTAAAGATTGGGGTTTTAATGTGTCCAAAGAAAGTAGACTTTGCAATAATATTCAGGATGTTTTAAGCTTTATTAAAGAATGGGATCAAAAGCGTTTTGGATTAAGTTATGATATTGACGGTATTGTTATCAAAGTAAATAACTATGCCCAGCAACAAGAGTTAGGTTTTACGGCCAAGTCGCCTAGGTGGGCAATTAGTTATAAATTTAAGGCGCAAGAGGTTGAAACAATTTTAGAGTATGTAACTTACCAAGTAGGAAGAACAGGAGCAATAACCCCTGTTGCAAATTTAAAACCTGTTTTATTAGCCGGTACAACAGTTAAACGGGCAACTTTGCACAACGCAAATGAGATTATTAGATTAGATCTTCATCAAAATGATACTGTTTTAGTTGAAAAAGGCGGTGAGATTATTCCTAAAATTATTAGAGTTAATTTAGAAAAGCGTTTAGTTAATGCTGAAAAAATTAGATATATTTATAATTGTCCTGAGTGCGATACCCCATTAATAAGAAACGAAGGCGAAGCAGTGCATTACTGCCCTAATGATGAAGGCTGTCCGCCACAAATTATTGGTAGAATCCAACATTTTATTAGCCGAAAGGCCATGAATATTGAGGGAATAGGTGCCGAAACAGTTGAAACTTTTTATCAAAAACGTTTATTAAAGCACATTAGTGATTTATACATCTTAAGAGAAAAAGAGCAGGAATTAAAAAATTTAGACCGTTTTGGAGAAAAGTCTATCATTAATTTAATAGAAGGGATAGAAAAATCTAAATCTATGCCTTTTGAAAAAGTTTTATTTGGTTTAGGAATTAGATACGTAGGTGCCACAGTTGCAAAAAAGCTAGCAGTACATTTTAAAAATATAGATAGCATTATAACGGCAAGTTTTGAGGAGTTAATTGCAGCCGAAGAAATTGGAGAGCGTATAGCACAAAGTGTTATTGAATATTTTGCCAATCCGTTTCATATTGAAGAAATTAAATTATTAAAAGCACATCAACTTATTTTCGAAATTAAAGAAAAGGAAGTAGTTTTAGCCTCCGAAAATTTGAGTGGCAAAACATTTATTATTTCAGGAGTTTTTGAGAATTTTAGCAGAGAACAGCTAAAGGATATGATTGAGGCTAATGGGGGTAAAATTTTAAGTAGTATTTCTGCTAAATTAAATTACCTTGTAGCCGGCGACAATATGGGCCCTTCTAAATTAGAAAAAGCGCAAAAATTGCGAATTCCAATTATTAGTGACTCTGATTTGTTAAAAATGATTAACAATAATTAAAGTAATCACTAGATAATATCGATTAATAAAAAAAATGAAAGAATTTTTTAATCAGATAAGGCTAAGGTTTGGTTTTAGACAACTTAAGCAAGAACTTAAAAAGTTCAGTAGAAAAAACTGCTCTATATCGTTAAGTAATGCTCAAAATATAGGTGTTTTAATTAGTATTCAAAATCAAAAACAGTTGCAAGAGGTAGAAGATTTTGCAAAATCACTCACACAACAAAATAAAAAGGTGAAATTATTGGCTTTTATAGGTGATAAAAGTTTGAAGCTTAGCTCTTCTATCATAGATATCATTACTATTGAAGATGTGAATTGGAACTTTATTCCAAAGAAAGATAAGGTAGTGGGTTTTGTAAATCATGAGTTTGATATATTGCTTAATCTTTGTACAGAAATTTGTTTTCCTTTACTTTACATCACAGCATTATCAAAATCACTTTTTAAAGTAGGGGCGTATGATAAGAAAATTTCTCCTTTTTTCGATTTCATGTTACAAACGCAACAACAAACCGCACAAGGTTTTACAACAGAATTAAAATATTATTTAGATAAGATAAAATGAGTAAATTTTTTGGGACCGGTGTAGCTATGGTTACCCCTTTTCTTGAGGATGAAAGCGTTGATTTTAATGCCTTAGAAAATATCATAGAGCATTTAATTAATGGTAAGGTAGAGTATATAGTAGTAATGGGTACTACTGCAGAAAACGTTACACTAACTAAAGAAGAAAAACACAAAATTTTTGAATTTGTAGCCAAAAAAACAAATAAAAGAATTCCCTTGGTTGCCGGTATTGGTGGTAACAATACTGCTGATATAGTAGACGCAGTTTCCAAATTTGATATAGAAGGATATGATGCTATTCTTAGCGTTGTTCCTTACTATAACAAGCCTACCCAAGAAGGTATTTATCAGCATTATAAAGCAATTGCTAAGGCGGCCAAATTACCAATCATCTTATATAATGTGCCAGGTAGAACAGGAGTAGTGATGAGTGCCGCAACTACACTTCGTTTAGCAGCTTTAGATAATATTATTGGTGTTAAAGAGGCATCTGCAAATTTTGATATATTTAATGAAATTGCTGCAAATAAACCCGAAGGTTTTCAATTAATATCTGGCGACGACCCAATTACATTACCAATGATTGCATTGGGAGCTTCTGGTGTTATTTCTGTAATAGGAAATGCTTTGCCATTTCAAACCTCTGAGATGGTTCGTAACTGTTTAAAAGGCGATTTTAAAACAGCTCAACCTCATCATAGTGCTTTGTTAGAATTTACCCGTCTGTGTTTTTTAGAAGGTAACCCATGTGGTGTTAAAGCAGGCATGAAAGCCTTAGGCCTTTGTGAGGAAGTTTTACGCTTGCCTTTGGTTAAAGTAAGTGAAGAAACTAGAGTAAAAATTAAAAAAGAAATGGATCAATTTGCCTAGTAGTGATTCAAATTTCTAAAACTTAAAAGGTTTGGCTTAAGGTCAAACCTTTTAAGTTTATAATCTCTTTTTGGAGTAAGATGATTACAATAATAATTAAATACCCAAAATAGAGCAATACCTTTTAAGTGCATGTAATTCTTCTTGAGCTATAAACAAATGGAAGCCATCTTTATTCAAATCAACTTGGGCATTTTCTAAGGTATCGTAATATTTCATTCTATTTTCAACATCTCCCTTGATATTAGCAATTACATATCCATTTTTTAATAAAATTAAATTCATTATCAATCTAGATGTTCTACCATTACCATCAATAAATGGATGTATGGTAACTAATCTTTCACTTAATTCTGCTGCTAAAACTATAGGGTGTAATTCATTTTTATAGGTTTGATACCAAAAAAATAAATCTTCCATCTGTTTTTTAATGATATAAGGTTGAGGAGGTAAGTGTCTGCTACCTTTAATCATTACTTGTACATCTCTATACTTACCAGCATTTTTAGCATCAATTCCTTTTAAAATTAATGAATGTAACTGTAATAAATCCCTCTCTGAAAAGTCAGCATCCTTTATTATTAATTCTTTTAAATACTCTAAAGCTTCTTTGTGGTTTATCGCTTCTAAATGCTCTCGCATACTTTTGCCAGAGATGGTGATACCTTCATTTATTACTAAATCTGTTTCTTTTAAAGTAAGCGTATTTCCTTCAATTCTGTTACTTTCAAAAGTATATTCTAGTTCTAAAGCCTGCGCAATCCTGTAGCTATCTAAATTTCTGTGCTTCTCAAGTTTGCTTTTTATTGCATCTATTTCTTCTATTACTTGAGTTAGATTATTTTTAGATACTAGTTCGTGTTTTTTATGATATTTTACCTTATCCTCTGCTACAGAAAGTACTTCTAGCGCAAAATTACCAAAGCCAATTTGTTCTACAATTTGATTACTTAACCAATCAATTAATAAGTCATGCGCATCTATTCCTAAAATATCTGCCAATTTTATTACCTGCTCACGTGTTGGCCTTCTGCTGCCTGATTCAAATTTGCTCACTAACGAAGAATCAAGCTTTAGCTTTTGTGCTACTTCTCTTATTTTAAGGCCTTTTTTTATTCTAGCATCTTTAATTTTCTTTTCCATTAAATGACAAATAAATTCATGACAAAAATAGTCATTTAAATTGATTAATTTAAATCTGCAATAAAATAAAAAACCCTTTCCTATTATTTTAGGAAAGGGTTTTAAAATTTGTTTAAAAATCTATCAGACTTTAATTTCTACTTCAACACCTGAAGGTAATTCCAATTTCATTAATGCATCAACAGTTTTAGCCGAGGCACTGTAAATGTCTAATAATCTTTTGTAAGAGCATAATTGAAATTGCTCTCTAGCTTTTTTGTTAACGTGTGGAGAACGTAATACAGTGTAAATTTTCTTCTCTGTTGGAAGAGGAATTGGACCACTAACTACTGCACCCGTAGGTTTAACAGTCTTTACAATTTTCTCAGCAGATTTATCTACCAAGTTGTAATCGTAAGATTTTAATTTAATTCTAATTCTTTGGCTCATTTTTTTTTGTTTTATGCTTAATCGTTAGAGCTATTTGTAACGGTAAGCGGGTTTATTTTTATACAAATATCAAGACCTGAGTATCGAGTATCAAGATATATAGGTTCTTGATACTCGATACTAAATACTTGATTCTATTTATGCGTTTACTTTTCCTTTAGATTTTGCAATTACTTCGTCCATTACATTTTTAGGTGCTGGTTCGTAGTGATCAAATTCCATTGTTGAAGTTGCTCTTCCTGAAGTAATAGTACGTAATTGAGTTACATATCCAAACATTTCTGAAAGTGGTACCAAAGCTTTGATAACTTGAGCTCCTGCTCTTGTGTCCATACCTTGTAACTGACCTCTTCTTCTGTTTAAATCTCCCATTACATCACCCATGTTTTCTTCTGGAGTTAAAACTTCAATTTTCATGATTGGCTCCATTAAAACTGGCTTACATTTTGGTAATGCCTCTCTAAATGCCATTCTAGCGGCTAATTCAAAAGATAAAGCATCTGAATCGACAGCGTGGAAAGAACCATCAATTAGTCTAACTTTCATACCTGTTACTGGGTATCCAGCTAAAACACCATTAGGTAAAGAGTTTTCGAATCCTTTTTGTACTGAAGGAATAAATTCACGAGGAATAGAACCACCAGATATTTCATTAATAAATTCTAATCCTAATTTACCTTCATCTGCAGGAGAAATAACAACCTGAATATCGGCAAACTTACCTCTACCACCTGATTGTTTTTTGTAAACTTCACGGTGTTGTGCTTCGCCTGTTATTGCTTCTTTGTATGCAACTTGTGGTGCTCCTTGGTTTACTTCAACTTTAAATTCACGCTTTAAACGGTCCATTAAAATGTCTAAGTGAAGCTCGCCCATACCTTGGATAATAGTTTGGCCAGAATCCTCATCAGTATGAACTTTAAATGTAGGATCTTCTTCAGCTAATTTACCTAAAGCCATACCTAATTTATCAACATCAGCCTGAGTTTTTGGTTCAATTGCTAAACCAATAACTGGATCAGGGAAGTTCATAGATTCTAAAACAATTGGGTTTTTCTCTTCGCAAAGTGTATCTCCAGTTTTGATATCCTTAAAACCTACAACCGCAGCAATATCACCAGCACCTACATTAGGGATTGGATTTTGCTTATTAGCATGCATTTGGAAAATACGAGAAATACGTTCTTTATTTTCTGATCTTGCATTATAGATGTAAGAACCAGCTTCTAAGTTACCAGAGTAAACTCTAATAAAACATAAACGACCAACAAAAGGATCTGTAGCAATTTTAAAAGCCAATGCTGCAAAAGGCTCTTTTTCATCCGGTTTACGTAATAATTCTTCACCAGTATCAGGGTGAGTTCCTTTAACACCTTCTTGATCCATTGGAGATGGTAATAATTCCATCACATAATCAAGCATGGTTTGTACACCTTTATTTTTGAAAGATGAACCACATACCATAGGGACGATTGACGCATCTAATACAGCTTTACGTAAGGCATCTAAAATCTCACGTTCTGTAATAGATTCTGGATCATCAAAGAATTTCTCCATTAAAGATTCGTCATAATCAGCAACTGCTTCTAATAACTTTTCTCTCCATTCTTTAGCTTCTTCAATTAAATCTTCAGGGATTGGAACCTCTGTAAAAGTCATACCTTTATCAGCTTCGTTCCAAACTATACCTCTCCAGTTAATTAAATCTACTACTCCTTTGAACTGATCCTCAGACCCAATTGGGATTTGCAATGGAACAGCGTTAGAGCCTAACATGTCTTTAACTTGTTTAACTACTTTTAAGAAATCTGCACCCGCTCTGTCCATTTTATTAACAAAACCAATACGAGATACATTGTAGTTATTAGCTAAACGCCAGTTAGTTTCTGATTGAGGCTCAACACCATCAACAGCAGAAAACAAGAATACCAATCCGTCTAAAACACGTAAAGAACGATTTACCTCTACAGTAAAATCTACGTGTCCTGGAGTGTCGATAATGTTGATGTGATAATCTTGACCTCTATACTTCCAGCCAACTGTAGTAGCTGCCGAAGTGATGGTAATACCACGCTCTTGTTCTTGCGCCATCCAGTCCATTGTTGCAGCACCATCATGTACCTCACCAATTTTATGACTTACGCCCGCATAATAAAGAATACGCTCAGTTGTTGTTGTTTTACCAGCATCAATGTGTGCAGCAATTCCAATATTTCTTGTGTATTTTAAATCTCTTGACATTATAAATGTTTTAATGGGATTTTAAATGATTACACCGATTAGTAGTTTGAAGCTAAAAATCGGTGTAAATTTATTATCTGTGTAATCTGTAATCTTAGAATCTAAAATGAGAGAATGCTTTGTTAGCTTCTGCCATTTTGTGCGTATCTTCTTTCTTTTTAACAGCAGCACCTTCGCCTTTAGCTGCCGAAATGATTTCGCCTGCTAATTTTTCCGTCATGGTTTTTTCTCCACGTTTTCTGCTGTAGCTAATTAACCATTTCATACCTAATGCAATTTTACGCTCTGGTCTTACTTCGGTTGGTACTTGAAAGTTAGCACCACCCACACGTCTAGATTTTACTTCTACTGCTGGGCTAATGTTAACTAAAGCTTTTTTCCATTGTTCTAAACCATTTTCGCTGGTTTTAGTTTCAACAATTTCAATAGCTCCGTAAAATATATCGTACGCAATAGATTTTTTTCCATCGTACATCATGTTATTTACAAATCTGGTAACCATAACGTCGTTAAACTTAGGGTCAGGCAGAATGATTCTCTTTTTTGGTTTCGATTTTCTCATTGTCTTGTCCTCCGTTTAATTATTTCTTTTTACCACCTTTTGTTGGAGCTGCTGCAACTTGACCTGGTTTTGGTTTTTTAGTACCATATTTAGATCTACGTTGATTTCTTCCTGCAACTCCTGCTGTATCTAATGCACCACGTACGATGTGATAACGCACACCTGGTAAATCTTTTACTCTTCCACCACGCACTAAGACAATAGAGTGTTCTTGTAAGTTGTGACCTTCACCCGGGATATATGCGTTAACCTCTTTTCCATTGGTTAAACGTACGCGGGCAACTTTGCGCATTGCTGAGTTTGGTTTTTTAGGGGTAGTAGTATATACACGGGTACATACGCCTCTTCGCTGTGGACAGCTGTCCAACGCTGGGGATTTACTCTTATCCTCCAGAGCTACTCTACCTTTCCTAACTAATTGTTGAATGGTTGGCATTAAGCTTTTTTAAATGTTTTATTATTAATTTGTTAACTCTATTAAGCACACTGCTTTTAGAGGACTGCAAAAGTAGGATTTTAATTTGTGATTTTCAATAGTTTGAGTGAAAAAATTTTAAAGGTTATACAAGTGTTTACATGTAGAAGAATATTGTTGATAGATTTTTTAAAATTTCAATTTGATGGGTCCTTTTATTTAATAATCATAGTTTATGGATCATTCTACGTTAGATAATAAATAATTACACTACATATTTTAATAAGTTATATCTCGCTTTTAAACTAGGTTTCTATTAACCTAATAACAGTTCTTTTTTCTACATTATTTATTTTGATTTTAAAGATGTTTCTAGAACAATATTCTAAAATTTAGTAAAAAAAATACACTTATTCTGTTTTATAGTCCATTTTTAAGATAATATTTCAAAAATTTATTATATAAAAAAAATCTTAGCCTTTATTAATTTCTTAACAAATAGACCCTTTAGTATCTAATAAGAGGGTGTTTATTTCTGTTTCAGGTTCTAATTATCAATAATTATTTAACCAAAAGTTAAGCAAGCATCTTATTTGTTAGAATTGGTCGTATCTGTTTTAATTATTCAGAGCAAAAATATCATTAATACTTAACTCAAAAATTATGAATAAAAAAATCACTTTTAATTTGGGCGTACTCAAATTTAAAGGCTACATCAAAACCCTTCAGATCATAGGAATTTTCATGCTTTTCTCTGGAATTTTTATATCTTCTTGTAAAAAAGACGATTTTAATGGAGAAGTTGTCGGGCTGTGCCCTGTAGTCACCACAGACCCAATGGATAAAGCCGTTGATGTTGTATTAGATAAAGTGGTTACACTTACATTTAATACTGCTATGAATGCTGCAACCATTAATCCTACAACATTTACAATAAAACAAAATGGGACTTTAGTTGCAGGAACCATAGCACCAACGTCAAATCCTGCAGTTTACACTTTCAAGCCAACAAACCCACTAAATCCTTTCCTGCTTTATACTGGAACAGTATCTACAGGAGCTAGAGACACCTTGCGTACCGCCCTGCAAGAAGATTATGTTTGGACCTTTACTTCAATTCCAAATATCTCTGTATCTGCAAGTCCATCGAGTAATGGAACGGTTAGTGGTGCTGGTAATTTTGCCCAAGGCTCAACTACAACAGTAAGCGCTACAGCTTTAGCTACTTTTGTATTTACAAATTGGACAGAAAATGGAACAGTTGTTTCTACTAGTGCTAATTACTCATTTAAAATAAATGGCAACAGAGTTTTGGTAGCTAACTTCATCCCTATTCCGATAGGTAATTCTTCAATTAATTTATCTTCTAACCCAGCTATCGGTGGAACAACTAATGGTTCAGGAGCTTATCCAACAGGTTCTAATAGAACAGTAGGTGCAACTGCAAATGCAGGCTATACTTTTCTTAATTGGACAGATAACGGAGTTATTGTTTCTACAAGTTCTAACTACCAATTTATATTAACAGGAAATAGAACTTTAGTAGCAAACTTTAGATTGATTCCTTCCACACAGGTTGCATTAATTCTTTCTTCAAATCCATCAGCAGGAGGAATGACAGATGGTGAAGGACCATACAATGCAGGTACATCTGTAACGGCGAAAGCAGTTGCTAATACTGGTTACACTTTTACTAACTGGACAGAAAACGGAGTTATTGTTTCAACTAGTGCCAATTACACATTTGCATTAAATAACAATAGAACCTTGGTTGCAAATTTTACTATAATGACTTTTACTTTGACTGTGAATGCAGTAAATGGTAGTGTTACAAAAAGCCCTAATCAACCAACTTACAATTATGGAACTGATGTAATATTAACTGCTGTACCTAATGTGGGATATCGATTTAGTTCATGGAGCGGAGATGCTTCTGGTACAGTAAGCCCATTAACTGTAGATATGATTGTCAACAAAAATATCACTGCTAATTTCACATTAATCCCAACGGTTACAGGTACCGGACCTATACTTCCTAGTTTAGGTTTAGCAGGCAATTTTGCTGCATTAACTAAATCAGGAATATCTACTACCGGAATAACATCTATTGTAGGGGATATAGGTGTAAGTCCAGCATCTGCAACTGCAATCACTGGTTTCGGATTAATTATGGATACTAACGGGCAAACATCGCGTACACCAATAGTGAATGGAAAAGTTTATGCTGCAGATTATGCTGCACCTACTCCAGCTTATTTAACAACAGCTATCCTAAACATGGAAACTGCATTTACCGCATCCAATAATTTAACTGCTCCTGCTCCGGTTAACAATTTAGGAGCTGGCAATTTAAGTGGTTTAACCATTGCGCCTGGCTTATATAAATTTAGTACTGGGGTTTTAATGACAAGTCCAGTTTATTTAAATGGTAATGCAAATGACACATGGGTATTTACAATTGCTCAAGACTTAACCGCAAACACTGGTGCTCAAATTATTTTAGGGCCAAATGTTCAAGCAAAGAATATTTACTGGGTAGTTTCTGGCCAAGCGATATTAGGTACTAATGTTGATTTTAGCGGAATTATTCTTAGCAAAACATTAATCTCCTTAAATACAGGGGCTAAAGTTACAGGAAGATTACTTGCTCAAACAGCAGTTACCTTAAATGCTAGTACTGTTATAGAACCTCAATAATAAACCTAAATCCTCAGCCTATAGCTGAGGATTTATTTAAATATTTTATTTCAATCATTTAAAAAAATCAATCATGTTACCCATTAATAAAACCATAAAAACAAGCATCATTTGTATCATCACAATGATTGCTACATTAAGTGCTGCGAAAGCGCAGAACTGGATGTTTGGTGTAGCCGGAGCAGGTAATTTAAATTACTTTTCTGGTACAACCCAAAGATTAGACAACTCATACTTTGTACCCACCGCTTTTCATAACGGAACGGGTGTAAAGCCATTTGGCGCATTACTATTAGAATACAACCCAGGGAAAATATTTGGTGGTATTCTTACTGTAGGTTACGATGGCCGTGGGGCGAGATTTGATGAAGTTATTGCTCCTTGTGATTGCCCAGCTACTCTTAAAACTAACCTATCTTATATAAGTGTAGAACCTAGTTTACGTATTAATGCAGGTAAATCAAATTTTTACTTTTTTCTAGGACCAAGAGTGGCTTTTAATCTAGAAAAAGATTATGATTACACTCAATTGAAGCAAGAGGACAGGTCTGGCGAGTTTAGCGCTATAGATAAAACAATATTTTCTGGTCAAGCTGGTGCAGGGTACGATTATTTAATCTCAAATCCAACTAGTAAAACTGCGGTTATGCTTTCTCCTTTTGTTTCATTCCATCCTTATTTCGGACAAGATCCTCGCTCAATAGAGAGTTTATCTATCACAACAGTTAGAGCAGGTGTGGCATTAAAGTTTGGTAAAGCTAGAAAAACTACAACTCCAGAATCAGAAATCGTTATAGTTCCTAACCGAGAAGTGAAATTCTCTGTAAAAGCTCCAAAAATGGTAATGGATAACCGCGAAGTAAGTGAAACATTACCGTTATTAAACTATGTATTTTTTGATGAAGGCTCTACAACTATCCCTAGTCGTTATGTAACTTTAAATCAAGCTGATGCAGCTAGCTTTAGAGAAGTACAACTGCAAAATGCACAGACTGTTAGCACTAGCGGACGCTCTTCCCGTCAATTAAATGTATATTATAACATATTGAATATTCTTGGTGACCGTATGCGATCTAATCCTAATACTTCAGTAGATTTAAGTGGGGCATCTATGAATGGCCCAGAAGAAGGAAAACTATTTGCCGAGGAAATTAAAAGCTATTTAGTTTCTAAATTTGATGTCAACTCTTCTAGAATCACTACGCAAGGACGTACCAAACCTTTAATACCATCAGAACAACCAGATGGAACAAAAGAATTAGTTTTATTAAGACAAGGCGACAGAAGAGTTGATATTACTAGTTCATCACCCGAGTTAGCTTTAGAAGTAGGCGGCGGAATGATGAAGCCAGTACAAATGACATCTTCTATTAACCCATTAGACAATCGTTTGGTGTTTAATGTTGATGGCGCAAATGAGCTATTATCTTCTTACACCATTGATATAACCGATGATAAAGGAACTGTTCAACGCTACGGTCCTTACACAAAAGATCAAGAAAGTGTAGCTGGAAGTACCATACTTGGAAATAACAAAATGGGAGATTATAAAGTCACCATGAATGGAACAACCAAAAATGGAGTTGCTGTAATTAAATCTGCAAATGCGCATTTAATGCACCAAATGGAGATGAAGGATAAAGGATATCGTTATAGTATTCTATTTAATTTTGATAAAACAAAAACCATTGCTTCTTACGAAAAATTCTTAAATGATGTGGTGAGCCCATTAATATCTGACGGTTCTAAAGTTATTATTCATGGTCATACAGATGTTATTGGTGAAGAAGCGTACAATCATACATTATCTCATGATAGAGCAATGCAGACTGAAAAAGTTCTTAAAAAAGCATTAACGAATAGTGGCAAAAAGAATGTAATTTTTGAAACTTATGGTTTTGGGGAAGAGCTGAATGAAGCTCCTTTTGGAAATAACTTACCAGAAGAGCGTTTTTATAACAGAACAGTTATAATAGATATCAGTTCATCTAAATAATCTTCAATTCTTTAAAGCAAAAAAGGTGAGTTTAGGCTCACCTTTTTTGTTTTATAAAATATTCTAAAACCTTAATTTTATGATGATGGCGTGTGCAGAAAAAGCACCGGGCTATACATTCATACGCCTTCAGGCATTAGGCTCGAGGCCGGTATCCCTGCCCGTTCCGTTCAGGCGGGCATTTCTATCCCTCACGCAAAAAGACCTATTAAGCCTTCTTAACAAATTCCGATTTTAAATTCATTGCTCCAAAACCATCAATTTTACAAGAAATATTATGGTCACCATCAGTAAGGCGAATATTTTTCACTTTCGTTCCTGCCTTTAAAGGTTTAGGTGAACCTTTTACTGGTAAATCTTTTATCACCATTACGGTATCTCCATCCACTAATTCATTCCCGTTAGCGTCCAGCACTTTTTCTGTATTTTCAGTTTCCACAAACTCACTGTCTGCTTGCCATTCATGAAAACACTGCGAGCAAACCAAATGGTCTTGGTCTGGATAGGTAAATTCTGAATTACATTTTGGGCAGGGGATAGAATCGCTCATTTTTTATGATTTATGAAAAACCAAAGCTAAGAAAAACTTAAAGGGATAGTCAATATTATTTAAACCTTAAAAACAATGCCTCAAAGCTAACCCATTCCTTTCTCCCGTATGCTTCCCATTTTCAATAGTTAATTTCCCATTAACAATAACAAAATCAAAACCAGTAGAAAATGCATGTGGTTTTTGATAAGTAGATTGGTCTGTCACTGTATCTGAATTAAAAATCACAATATCGGCTATCATACCTTCTTTAATCAAACCTCTATCCTTTAACTGAAATTTTTGGGCAGGTAAAGAAGTCATTCTTCTTACGGCTTCTTCAAGGTTAATCACTTTTTCTTCCCTTACATATTTACCTAAAATTCGGGCGTTGGTTCCATATCCTCTAGGGTGTGGCATTCCTGCTCCAAACTCTCTAATACCAGCATCAGAAGCAGGCATGTTAAAAGGATATTTCATAATGTTTTTTAAATCATCATCTCCCATTCCATGAAAAACAGCACTTGCACCGCCTTGCTCTACAATATACAAAATCGTTTCAGCTTCGGCTTTAGTCTGATGTTTTCCTCCTCGCATTAAATTTATTTCCTCAATACTTTTACCATTATAAGATGTGTCTGGTTTAAAATAGGCAACAACGGCGTAATCAAAATGCTTGAGTTTTCTTCTTTTCAAACTAGCAAGCATTTCTTCAATTGCTTTTTTCCTGATAATAGGATCACTCAATCTGGCGTTAATCGAGTCTTGTCCGTCAGCTAAGATATTATCGGGCACTAAAGTACTGATAGATGTACTACTAGCTGTATAAGGATATTGATCTATCGTCACATCCAAACCTTCGGAACGAGCTTGCTTCAACATGGCTAAAGTTTGGTCACTTTGTCCCCAATTTTGCTGACCACCAATTTTAAAATGGGAAATCTGTAAGGGTAAATCGGCTTCTTTACCTACAGTTAAAGCTTCTTTAATGGCTTCCTTTACCTTGTCAGATTCGCTACGCATGTGTGTGGCATAAATTCCTTGATATTTAGCGGAAATTTTTGCCAGTTCAATTATTTCGGGTGTTTTGGTATAAGTGCCGGGAATATAAATTAAGCCTGTAGATAAACCAATGGCGCCATCTTTCATTGCTTGTTCAACAATCGTTTTCATTTCCTCTAATTCTTCAGATGAAGGATCTCGATTTGCTTTTCCAATTACAGCTTTTCTAACATCATTATGGCCAATTAAAACTCCTACATTGATGGACAGTTTCACTGAATCGATAAAATCTAGATAGGTTTTAATGTTTGTTTGAGAAGAACCACAATTTCCGGTGATTACTGTGGTAACACCATCATAAATAAAACTTTCTGCTCGAGGTGTTTTTTCTTCGTCGCCCTCTATATGGGTGTGAACATCAATAAAACCAGGGGCTAAAATTTGGTTTTTAGCATCAATAATTTTTTTTGATGGCTGATTAATTTTTGGAGCAATTTGATAGATTTTATCTCCTTTAATGGCTAAATCTGCTTTGTACCAGCTGTTGCCAGTTCCATCTAATATTCTAGCATTTTTTATGATCAGGTCTACATCTTGTGCAAGAACAAGGTTAGTGATTAACGTAAAAAATAATATGCAAAAGAATTTCATCCATCTAATTTAAGAATAGATTCGACGAATTTTGATTTTGTGTTTAAGAAGTGAAATTTGTTTTCAATTTTAATAAAAACTGCTTGCTAATTGGGAATTTTTGAACGGGTATTTCTAATAGGTCGGCAACTTCATCCTCCAATAAGAACCTCATAAAGCCAGTAATTTCTTTATTGGTGATTTGTTTTTCATCATTTAAGCTGTAAAAGCATTTTAATAAAGAATTTGTTAAAGCGATTCCCTCATCAGATTTTTTAAATTGTCTTTGTGCAATTTGCTGTTCTAAGTCTCTAGCTTCTTTACCGCTATCAGGTAATAATTCTGAGTTTACACCTAATAAAGCACCTACATAACTCCAGTATTTTATGTAATCCATTTGTTGCTGGTAATCTATAGCAAAACCCATTTTGCGAAGACCTCTAATTACAATTAACGAAAAGGATAAATTGGTGCCAGCCATATCTTCTTGGTTTACCGGAAATCCGTATTTTAAATCCCAATTACCTTTTAGAATGTAATATCTGGCGGCAGCATGCATGATACGTACTTTAAAAATCTGAGCCTTTCCATTTCCTGAAGGTTCAAATGCATTTATGTCCATTAGATCTTTAATAAATGCAGCTGTTTCCTCTAACCTAGTTTGTACATCCTTATACATCCTTTCTGTTTGATAAAGAACTTTAGCGCCATCTGCCGCAGCATAGCAATAAGGTAAAGAAAGTAAACCTAGCAATTGCAAAATATAGGTTTCTTTATTTTGATAAAATTTAATGGCGTTGATTTGAGTTTTTTGGTTGGGTAAAGAGATGCGATCAAATTCGCTCTTAAACCAATTAGCCTCTGGAAAAAGAGTTATAAATTTCTCAAAATCTTGATTACTATTTAGGTTTTTTAATCCTTGATATAGTTCTGTTTTTTTAGTTTGATTTTGGAAGTATTCTTTTACAAAATTATCGGCAGGTAGATCCCCTAATTTTCTATAATCGTCTAAACTAATCGGATTTGTCATTTTTTGTAAATGCTTTCTAATAGAATATCATTTGGGGAGAAATGTTTTTGTTAATAGTGAGATTTTTAATGACATTAAAAATTTCTAGAAAACGAAAAAACCTATAAACATAGGCTTATAGGTTTTATAGAGATGGTAAAAATATTATTATTTACCAGCTTCTTTATTCTTCATGTCTTGAACTTCAAGACGAATTGCTTGAGAAAGATTTTTTAGGTCTTGCATTCCTTTTCTTACTCTTGTTCCTGCAGCACTGTTTCCTTTGTTGTAAAACTTGTCTGCGTCAGCCTCTAACTCGGCTACTAATGCTTTTACTTCTTCAAATTTTTTCATTTTAAAATACTCCTTTTAGTTTTATGGTTAGTATTAATACTTTATAAAGCTAATGTATAATGTTTTTTTTTAAAAACGAATGTTTTTAAACTTTTAAAATTGCGTTAAAGGCCTTTTTTTTCCACATAAAGGCACATTTAAACATTTTTTAAACTCCTATTTATTGTTAAAGTGTTGATTTTATGTGATTTGCGTGTTTTATAAAACAAAAATGCCCCTAACGATTAATTAGGGGCATTTTTAATAAAATTTGTAATTTTTATGCAGGAACTTCTTTTTTGTCTTTATAATAACCTTTTTCAAGCTTATCTCTCACTTCGCTAAATGCAGCTAAAGTTCTATCTACGTCTTCTAAAGTATGCATTGCTGTAGGTATTAATCTCAACATAATTAATCCTTTTGGTATTACCGGATAAATTACAATTGAACAAAATATACCAAAATTCTCTCTTAAATCCATTGTGATGGCAGTTGCTTCGCTTAACTCTCCTTTTAAGAAAACTGGAGTTACAACAGAGTTTGTGGTACCTATATTAAAACCTTTACTTTTTAAACCATTTTGTAAAGAATTCGCAATTTCCCATAATTTAGCCTTTAATTCTGGTTTAGTTTTAAGTAATTCTAAACGTTTTTTTAAACCTATTACCATGGGCATAGGCAAAGACTTTGCAAATGTTTGAGAACGCATATTATACCTTAAGAAGTTTGTTATTTCCTCTGTTGAGGCAATAAAAGCGCCAATGCCAGCCATTGATTTTGCAAACGTTCCAAAATAAACATCAACTCCTTCAACACAGTCTTGCTCTTCGTGTGCTCCAGAACCAGTTTTACCCATTGTTCCAAAACCATGTGCGTCATCAATCAATAATCTAAATTTGAAATCTTTTTTAAATTCAACTATTTCTTTAAGCTTACCTTGTGCGCCCGACATTCCAAAAACACCTTCAGTAATTACTAAAATGCCACCTCCAGTTTGCTCAGTTAATTTTGTAGCTCTTTCTAGTTGTTTTTTTAGGCTATCCATATCGTTATGTAAGTAAACATAACGTTTGCCCATATGTAACCTTACGCCGTCAATAATACAAGCATGAGACTCTGCATCATAAACAATAACATCATTCCTATCAACTAATGCATCAATAGCAGACATAATTCCTTGATAACCGTAGTTTAATAAGAATGCATCTTCAAATCCAGTAAATTCAGCTAAAGATCTTTCTAATTCTTCATGGTGATTAGAGTTTCCAGACATCATACGAGCACCCATTGGGTAAGCCATACCGTAATCCATTGCTGCTTTTGCATCCGTTTCTCTAACCTCTGGGTGATTAGCTAAGCCTAAATAATTATTTAAGCTCCAAACTAAATGTTTTTTGCCTCTAAAATTCATGTGTGGATGTATTTCTCCCTCTAATTTAGGAAAAGAAAAATACCCATGAGACCATTTTTGGTGCTGACCAAGGGGGCCCATATTCTTTGCTATCTTCTCAAAAATATCCAAAATATAAAAAATTTTATGTGTGCTAATTTATAATTATGCAAACTTACGTTTAATCTGTTTCAAATACAAAACCGATAGAACTAGTACTAAGTTTAAATTAATTTTTAGTGAGTTCTCCTCTAATGGAAGTACCTAATCTCCTCAAAAGTCGGTCTTTAGGATAGCCTCTGCCCAATAAATACATAAGTTTGGTAACTGCGGCTTCAAATGTCATATCATAGCCATTTATAACACCCATGTTTTTAAGCTCGCTACTGGTCGCGTAACGACCCATTTCTACTGTTCCTGCTTTGCATTGAGAGATGTCTATAATAATTTTGCCCTTTTTAATAGCCGACTCTAATTTATCAAGAAACCATTTAGCTGTTGTAGTATTTCCTGTTCCAAAAGTTTCCATAATTATTGCTTCTGCATCTGATTCTAATACTGCATCTATAATCTGTGGGCTTATTCCAGGGTATAATTTTAATACACCAATGTTGTTGTTAACGTTAGTATGAACTCGTAAAATACTGTTTTCTAGCTTCCCAATAACGGAGTCGTTATATTTAATATGTACGCCAGCTTCAACTAAAACAGGATAATTTGGAGATCTAAATGCTTCAAATTTTGCCGAGTTATATTTAAAAGTTCGGTTAGCTCTAAACAGTTTGTTTTCAAAATATATACAAACTTCAGGTACACGAGCCTTACCATCAGGTAGTTTTGCCGAGGCTATTTCTAAGGCAGTAATAAAGTTTTCTTTTGCATCTGTACGTACCTCAGAAATTGGTAATTGAGAACCAGTGAAAATAACTGGTTTACCCAAGCCCTCTAACATAAAACTTAGCGCAGACGCTGTAAAAGCCATTGTATCTGAACCATGCAGTATTAGAAAACCATCATGATCCTCATAATTATTCTCAATTAAACTTGCTAAAAGCGCCCAAATTTCTGGAGTCATATCGGAAGAATCTATGATTGGATTAAAGGAATGAACGGTTAGCTCATAATCCATTCTTCTAAGCTCTGGTACATTTTCTATTATTTGTTCAAATGTAAAGGGCTTAAGTGCTCCACTCAAAGGATCTGTGATCATGCCAATTGTTCCGCCGGTATAAATCACAAATATTTTTGTCATAAACGCTATCTTTTGCTGTTAACAGTGATACAAATTAACAATTTAAATTCCAAAAACAGCTACAGAATTTGCAGTTGTTATGCTAGCAACCTCTTCTAAAGAAACTTGTTTAATTTCTGCAATTCTATTCGCAACGTAAATTAGGAAGGAGCTTTCGTTAGGTTTTCCTCTGTTAGGCACAGGCGCTAAATATGGAGCGTCTGTTTCTAGGACTATATTTTTTAAGTCTATTTGAGCTATGACCTGGTCTAAGCCAGCTTTTTTGTAAGTAACAACTCCGCCAATTCCTAAATAGAAGCCTAAATCAATAGCTTTTTCAGCTTGTTCTAAATTTCCCGTAAAACAGTGAAGAATTCCTCTCAATTGATCATCATTACATTTTTCTAAAACTTCAAAAACTTCATCAAAGGCATCTCTACAATGAATAACGATAGGAAGATTTAGTTCTTTAGCCCAGTTAATTTGGGTCTCAAATGCAATTTGTTGTTGTTTAAGAAAAGTTTTGTCCCAATATAAATCTATCCCAATTTCGCCGATGGCATAAATATTTTGCTTTGGAATCTCTTTATAAATAAGGTTTAGTTCTTCTTCATAATTTTCGAATACATCACAAGGATGTAAGCCCAGCATAGGAAAGCAATTTTGTGGATATCTTTTGCAAGTGTCCATTACTAATGGGATAGATTTGCTATCTACATTAGGTAAAAATAATTTGGTAATTTGATTATCTAAACATCTTTTTATTTGATTATCAAGTTCTTGTTTGTCTTCTTGATAATAAATATGAGTATGTGTATCAACTAATATCATGACGTAATTTTCTTAAATAAAAAAGCCTCTTAATTTAAGAGGCTTTTAATTTTATTTTTTTGGCTCTAATGGTGCCGGTGGGGGAGGTATAATGCCCGTACCAGGAAATACTTCTACTAATTCTAATTCGAAAATTAACGGAGTAAATGGACCAATCATTCCGCCTTGCATTCCTTGCTCGCCGTAACCTAAGCTAGAAGGAATTATAACAGTTGCTTTTCCACCTTTTTTCATTTCTAAAACACCTTGCTCAAATCCAGGTATAATACCACCTGAACCTATTTTTAGACTTAGTGGAGCATAAGGTCTTTGTTCGTTAAACATTTTTGCCTTTTTAGCCTCTTCTGGTAAGCTTGTATCAAACACCTTGCCTGATAGTAATTTACCTACGTAGTTAACCAAAACACTATCTCCTACTTTAGGTTGTGCACCTTTACCTTCTAATGTTGTAACTATTTGTAAACCTGAAGCTAATTTGGTTGGTGTTAAATTATTTTTTTTGATGTAATTTTCTAAGTTAACAACTTCTGCTTTTTTATATTTCTCGCCTTCTGCTTTAAAGTATTCTTCTATTTTAGCCTGAAAAGCTTGTTGATTAGCAGTGTCTTTATGGATTACCTCTTCTATTTTAACGGTATAAATTACATACTTACCTTTTATACCTGCTGGTCTTGGTTGTCCTTTAGCTTCGGCAGAGTCTAGATCAATTTTAATGGTTGCACTATCACCTTTGGTTAACATTTTAATAGCATAAAATAAATCGCCATCATAAACTGGTTTAGGTACAAAAGTTTGTGAAGCTCTTCCTAATTCATATGAATCATATAAAGAAGAGTCTTTATCTGTTTTTGCTCTTACATGTATACTAATAAAATCCCCGTCAGCAATAGAGTCGCCTTTTACATCTTCATGTATGTTGTATAACAAACCTGCAGGTCCTTTTTTAAAGCCTCCGCTACAAGCTGCAAAGCCTAAGGCTGCAACCGCTAACACTAATAATAGTTTTTGTTTCATTCCTAATTTATTGTTTTTTTAATATTTACTCTTTTAATTTTACTGCAATAATAAGTTTTTATATTCAGGTAAAATAGATTTAAATTTTTCTATCACATCTTCAAACTTATCATCAGATTGCCCACCTGCAGCATTTCTGTGTCCACCACCATTAAAATACTTTTTGCAAATTTCATTTGCAGGAAACTCGCCGGTAGATCTTAGCGATAATTTTACTTTGTCTTTACGCTCTACAATAAAAGCAGCTAGTTTAATTCCAGAAATAGATAAGGCATAGTTTACAACACCTTCTGTTTCCCCTGTTTGTATGTCAAATTTTTTAAGGTCTTCATCACTTACTGTGATTAATGCAGTATTAAATTCTCTAAATACTTCTAATTTATTAGTGAGGCAAAAACCTAAAAATTTTAATCTTCCTTCGGTAGTGTTGTCGAACAGCTGTTGATGAATTCTCCAATTAACTGCACCAGCATCTATCAAATCTGCCACAATACGATGTAAATTAGCAGTAACATTGGGAAAACGGAAAGAGCCAGAATCTGTTACTATTCCCGTATACAAACATGTTGCTACATCTTTGTTGATGTATTCTTTATCGTTTAAATAATTTGTTATAAAATCATAAATCAATTGGGCAGTTGCACAAGCATTAATATCCCAATGTCTAAAATCATCAAAACCTTCAGGTTCTAAATGATGGTCGATCATTATTTTTAACCCTTCAGCTTTTCTCACCTCTTCACCAAGCTCGTTAATTCTAGATAAAGCATTAAAGTCTAAACAAAAAATAAGTTCAGCATCGGAAACTAATTTTTTGGATTCTTCCACCTTTTCTGTGTAAATAATAACCTCAGGGTTATTTGGTAGCCATTGTAAAAAGTATGGGTAATCTGTTGGCGATATAACTTTAACGAAATGACCTTTTTGTATCAAATAATTAAATAGTCCTAAAGATGAACCCATTGCATCTCCATCTGGTTTATGATGTGTGGTGATAACAATCTTACAAGGATTAGCTAGTTTATTCTTTAGGGTTTCTAAATCAATCATTGGTTTTATTAAGGTTGCGAAGTTAAGAAATCATCTTAAAATTATTACTATACTTTTTGTTATGCTTTTAAAACCCTATTTTTGCAGCAATTTTAAAAAAGATAATAATGGCAACTAACAGAACATTTACAATGATTAAGCCAGATGCGGTAGCAAATGGACATATTGGAGCAATTTTGAATGATATTATAGCGGGAGGTTTCAAAATTGTAGCGATGAAATATACACAACTATCTCCTGAGATGGCCGGTAAATTTTATGCTGTACACAAAGAGCGTGGTTTTTTTGGCGAATTAGTAAGCTTTATGTCTTCTGGACCTATTGTAGCTGCAATTTTAGAAAAGGAAAATGCTGTAGAAGATTTTAGAAAATTAATTGGCGCTACTAATCCAGCTGATGCTGCCGAAGGCACTATCCGCCAGAAATATGCGAAATCTATTGACGCAAACGCTGTACATGGTTCGGATTCGGACGAGAATGCAGAAATTGAAGGTAATTTTTACTTTACTGCGTTTGAGAAGTTTTAATTATAATTTAAAACATTTCAAAAAAAAAGCCCCAATTTAATGATTGGGGCTTTTTTTATAGGGTTAAACTTTATATTTAAGATTGATTATACCAATGTTTTGATAAAACTAGATGTTCTCTTGGTGTGCAATCAAAGTCTAAAGCATTTGGGAAATTGGTCTCAAATTCATCAGAAATCCCTCTGTCATTTCTTAAAAATGTAAATTCTGCAAGTCTAGCAGTTTCAACTCCTTTTTTCTTATCAACTCCACAGCAATTGTTTGGATGGATGTGTACGCATGTATGAGTTTGAAGTATTTTTTCTAAAGCAGCAGAAGCCAAATTGAAAAAACCTTCGTCCCAGAGTTTATGTAAACTATGTAATTCTATAATGATGATTCTAAATCTTTTTTGAAGTTTTAAAGTCATGTTTATAAAAGTAAAATACTCAAAGCCTTCAATATCCATTTGAAGTAATAGGTCTGTATCTGGTTTTAAATTGGCTGTGTTAACCCATTCATCCATAGTGATGTAGTCTTCATTTTGGGTAAAGCCTATAAACTTTTTTATAAAGTTAAACTTATCTTGAGGTAGGTTTATTGGTGGAAAATCAACAGATTTATCTGCTAAAAAAAGCTTCATTCCTGCCTTAGAACAATCTTCTTCAAAACCACTTATTTGATCAACTCCAGGAGAAAAGCAAGCTTCTATACCCTCAATATCATTAGGCACTAAATACCCACCATCTCCATTAGGCCCCATCCTAATTAAAGGTTTGGTGGTCTTTTTAGGATGAAGTTTTTGAATTAAATTTAAAACATCAGATTTTGGTGTTTTCTCCTGAATTAATAGGTCAGTTTTTGCTAAAACTTTATTTACAGCTCTTTTTATTTTCATTTAAAATTATTCTTTACCTCGGTCTAAACTTAAGGTTTATTTAGGCTAAACTACAAGCCAATTTTCTTTTTAAACTTCCTCAATTTATATCTAAAAATAATGCTTTTGTTGAAATTCTCATTAATGATATTGTCTTTATCTAATTCAAATTGAGTGTCTTTACGTGTACTGGAAACTCCTCCATCCATAAAGACAGATATCAACATAGGTAAAAATTTAAAACTGTAATTCCTATCACTAAAGCATTTAATGTTTAAATAATAATCGGCTAAAATTGGATATTTAAGCTCATATTTAAACTTTACGAAAACACTTTTAGGATAAAAAATACTTTGGTGAACGATGTTTCGCTTAACTAAATTAAAAGGTTTAAATGTCTTTCCTTCTATTCTTTTCTTAAACTTACTTTGTCCAAAGTAGATTACATCATCATTTATAAATTTACCAATTATATCACTAAAACCAGGTAATAAATAATCATCGGCACCTAAAAAGAAAACTCTATCTCCATTTATAAAATTTAATGCTTTGTTCATAGCATCGTAAATTCCATAATCTTTTTCCGATTTCCAAAAAGTAATTTTTGCATTATTTGCTTTTAGGATTTCAACCGTATTATCGGTGCTTAATCCATCGATGATAATAGTTTCAATATGTGGGTATTGCTGCTCAAAGATTGAATTTAATGCTTTTTGTAATGTTTTGGCAGCATTAAAAGTCACTATAATGATTGAAATTAAAGGCTCTTTCTGCATTTTAATTACTAAAGCTTTGCATGGTAATTAATTTCTGATACAAGCCTTCTTTAGCTAATAGTTCTTGATGATTGCCTTGTTCTACAACTTTGCCATTTTCTAAGACAATAATTAAGTCTGCATTTTGAATGGTAGTAAGTCTATGCGCTACTACTACAGTTGTTCTATTTTGCATTAAATGATCTAATGCTTCTTGTACTAGTTTTTCAGACTCTGTGTCTAAAGCAGATGTTGCCTCATCCAACAGCATAATTGGTGGATTTCCCAAAACTGCTCTTGCAATACAAATTCTTTGTTTTTGCCCGCCCGATAATTTTATTCCTCTATCGCCAATGTTTGTTTCATAACCTTCATCCGTTTTTAAAATAAAATCGTGAGCATTAGCAATTTTAGCGGCATGTTCTACATCAGCTTTGCTAAATCCTTCTCGTCCAAAAACGATGTTATTGTAAATGGAATCGTTAAAAAGAATAGACTCTTGGTTTACAATACCCATTAAACTTCTTAGTGATGATTGACTGATGTTTTTGATATTTTGATTGTCTATTAGAATTTCGCCATCATTTGCATCAGAAAAACGAGGAATCAAGTCTAATAAAGTGGATTTTCCACCGCCTGATGGGCCTACCAAAGCCACTGTTTTTCCCTTTGTTACTTCTAGGTTAATGGTGTTCAATATTTGTTTATCACCGTAGTAAAAACTCACATTTTTAAAAGCGATATTTTCTTTAAAGTCCCTGACATTAATAGCGTTCTTAGTATCGATAATTGTTGATGGAGTATCTATTAATTGTAATACTCTTTCTCCGGCAGCTAAACCTTGGTTAATATTACTAAAAGAGTCGGAAATAGCTTTTGCGGGGCGTAATAATTGCGAAAACGCACCAAGATAAGTGATAAAGCCAGCTGCTGTTATACTAGTATCTTTATCTAAAACTAAAGAACCACCATAAATTAAAATTCCTGCTAATGTTAACACACCTAAAAACTCTGATACTGGAGAGGCCAATTGTTGTCTTTTAGCCATAGACTTATTAATGTTTGAGTATTTAGTGTTTTCTGCATTAAATTTTTGCTGTATGTAACCAATGGCATTAAATGCTTTTACAATTCGCATCCCACTGATGGCTTCATCTACATAACTCACCATAACGCCAAAAGAGTTTTGGGAGGCTAAGGCTTGTGCTTTTAAGCTCTTTACTATTCTGCCAATTACAAAGCCCGATACAGGCAATAATATAAGCGTAAACAAAGTAAGCTGTACCGAAATAGAAAACAGCAAATACATATAACCTATAATTAGTAAAGGTTCTTTAATTACTACTTGCAAGGTGTTAGTAACCGAGAATTGCACTACCTGTACATCTGATGTTATTTTTGCAATAATATCACCTTTACGCTCGCTATTAAAAAACTGTAAATGTAATCTTGTTACGTTTTCAAAAACAGATTTTCTTAAATTTAACAAAGTGTAAATACGTAGGTTTTCCATTATTCTTTGTGATAGATACCTAAATAAATTGCTTAAGAAAACACAAATAACTAATGAAACGGCTACAAAAATTAACGCTCCTTTTTGTCCGTTTTGGGTAGTGTGAAAATTCAAAAAATAATTAAATACATCAGATAAGTATTCAAAACTTGGATTAAATGCAGGAAGTTCTGTTATTTTTTCTGCTTTAGTTTTATTGGTTTGATCAAAAAGAACTGATAAAACTGGCATCAATAAAGAAAAAACAATGGTGTTAAAAACTGCAAAAAGCAGCGTAAATATAAAGTATGGATAAGCAAATTTACCTATAGGTTTTGCAAACGATAATAGTCTGAAGTAGGTTTTCATTAAACGATTAAAAGGTCAAATGTACCGTTTTAAATTAAAAATTGAGATAATGCTACTGTCCAAATTTAGGTGTTGTCTACACACAATTAAACTAAAATATTCTTAAAAGCTATATATTAGCAATCAAATAATGGCTAAGCAATCTATATCTATAGTTATTCCTAATTACAACGGCGCAAAACTTTTGCCTATTGTTTTAAATTCAGTTTTAGAAGCGGTAGCTTTTAGTGCAATTGAATATCAAATTTTGGTGATTGATGATTGTTCTACTGATACATCCCGAGAAGTTGTAGAAAATCAATTTACAAATGTACTTTTTGTAGCTAACGAGGTAAATTTAGGCTTTTCTGAAACAGTAAATAAAGGTGTTCATTTAGCCAAATACGAACTGGTTTTAATCCTTAACAATGATGTAAAGCTTAATGCAGATTATTTTGAAGATCAGTTTAGATTTTTTGATCTAGAAAATACTTTTGGTGTAAACGGAACTATTATTAACTGGGATGATGATCACCTACAAGGTGGAGGGAAATTATTAAAAGTACAAGGATTTAAAATAAAAAGTAATACCAATTTTTATATTCATCAACCTCATCAAAACACTTATTATAAAACCTCTTTTTTAACAGGTACAAACGCATTAGTAAGCAAAAGTAAATTTTTAGAAATTGGAGGCTTCTGTCATTTGTTTTCACCTTATTACGTAGAGGATGTAGAACTATCTTTAAGAGCAATTAGAAACGGATATTCCTGTTACTATAGTATTTCATCGGTTTGTAGGCATCAAATATCAGCAACAATAAAAAAGCATGCTGCTCAATCTAAAATTTTAAAAACCAATATTAGAAATAAGTACTTTTTGCATGCGATACATTTAAACGGACTTAATTTAATTGGCTGGTTTTTGCAATTGTTAATAGAAATGATTTTTAGGGCATTAACTTTTAAAGTAGTTTATCTTAAGGCTTTTTTTGCTTTTTTAACAAGAATAAATGGAATTATAAGCTACAGAAAAATCATCAAGAAACAATTGAAAGCTAAGGACAAAGGCAGCGATGGGCTTAAAGTAATTAGCACTTTAGCACAAGAAATTTTAAACTATAAAAGTATAAGCACCCATTAAGCATGTATTTAAGCGCTGTTGTTATTACTAAAAATGCCGAATTAACCTTGCGTAACTGCATAATCAGTTTAAAAAAAGTAGCTGATGAAGTAATTATTGTCGACTCTGGAAGTGAAGATCACACTTTATCAATTGCTCAAGATTTAGAATGTAGAATTTTGAATACGAAATGGCTTGGTTACGGAGAAACGAAGAATTTAGGACATCAAGCAGCATCATTTCCTTACATTATTTCTCTTGATGCTGATGAGGAACTTTCTGATGCTCTAATTAATGAGATTTTAGCTATCAAAGAAAGTTTAAAACATATTTATTCGTTCAAAAGGTTAAATAATTTTTGTGGTAAATGGATTAAACATGGCGCTTGGTATCCCGATGTTAAAATTAGAATTTTTCCTAAAACAATGTTGTGGAATAACGCGTATAGTCACGAAGAACTCATTATTTTTAAAAACGCAAGAATTGTTAAATTAAATTCTCCTTTGTTGCATTATGCTTATCAAAACCTAAATCAACTTAAGTCTAAAACTAATTTATACGCTAAATTAGGAGCATTAGAGAAGCAAAATAAATCTAAATTTAGTTTATTGATAAAATTGCTGTTTAGTCCTTTTGTAGGCTTTTTAAGTTCTTACTTTTTTAAATTTGGCTTTTTAGATGGTTTTAGTGGATTAGTGATTAGTTACTATAAAGCTAAAGGCACATTATTAAAATATTACGGAGCTTTAGTAATTAAAGACAAATGATTTATTTAACAGGATACGGCCAAATGTGTAATAATATGTTACAATTTGGACATGTTTATGCATTTGCAAAAGAAAATAAGCTTAAAGTTATTGGTTTAAGATTTTGCTATAAGTATTTATATTTTAACCTGAGTAATACTAGAGGCTATAACTGGCTTACCTATATTCTAGCAAAATATGCAGCTAAAACTGGTTTTATTAAAACTATAGTTTTTGATGATGAAGAAACCGTAAAAATAAAAAGTATAGAGCTTCTAAATTCTCGAAAAACATTTGTTGACGGTTGGTTTTTACGTGACTATGATTTGTTTTTAAAACATCAAGAAGAACTTAAGCATCTTTTTGGCTTCAAGAAATTCATCACGAAAAAACTAGATAATCAAATAAATCAGCACAAAAATTTAAAAATTGGATTACACATAAGAAGAGGAGACTATGCTAAGTGGCATAATGGTAAATATTTTTATTCTGATAAAGAGTACATTAAAATTTTAAAATCTTTACTGTCTCAATTTAAACGAGAGGTAGACATTATCATTTTTACAAATGATAAAAGTTTAGATAAAACTGTTTACGCTAATAATTTAAACAACAGCAATATTATTTTTGCAGATGGAAATCAAGCAGAAGATTTGTACTATCTTTCTAATTGTGACTTTATTTTAGGTCCACCAAGTACATTTTCTTTAATGGCTAGTTTCTATCATCATAGACCATTATATTGGATTTATGACAAAGATTTACCTGTAACTAAAAGTTCTTTCAATTTCTTTGAATATCATTTCAGAAATATCATATGAATTAGTAAGCAGTAGTTTCTGTCTTTGTGTTTTCTTCGAGTTGTTCGCCAGCCGAATGAAAATACAGCATAAACATTAAAAATAAGTAACTTGGTATCTGAAATTCTAGGCTATTTTCAATCAACATTTGAGCTATAAACACAGTTAAAATTACTAAAGCTAATTGTTGTTTATTTTTATTGAATTTATTAATCAAATAACCTAAAAAGGCTATGAATAAAGAGAGGCCAAAAATACCATAAGAGGCAGTGTAAAATAGAAATTGATTATGGATAAAAATTCTGTTTTCCGGTATTAAAAGGTAAGAATTTTGTTCATATTGTTTTTGCATTTCTAATGGTAAATCAGGAGCGCCAACTCCAAAAATTAAGTTATTGTTTACAATTTCAACAGTACATTTGACTGCGGCCCAGCGTTGTCCTAAAGATTTAAAGTTCGGATTAACTTCGCCATAAATAGACTCTAAATCATAAAGCGTAGTTTTAATTTTATTCACTAAAGGAGAGTATAAGAAGCCTAAACTCAGAACAGATAAACTTAAAAATACTTTTAAAAACAGCTTCTTTTTATAATTGGCAAACTTTATTATAATTAATAAGGCACTGAATACCAATATAATTAGTGCAAAACGGTAAGATAATATCACCACGCAAATTGCTAAAACTAAAAAAGTAAGTAAACTGCTGTAGTTTAGATTCGGGTCTTTTATAATCTTATATGCAAGATAAATTATTACAATTGCATAAATTAAAGATAAATCGTGAAAATTAGCTCCTATTATTGGGTCTAATGTTTTGCTCTTTATTGCTAAGTCACTATTTAAATTATAATTTGAAAGGGCATGAACAGCATTAATAACCGCCGAGATTAAGGTTAATCCTAAAAACAAATTGAATGTGTAAATAAAGGTTTTTCTTGGAGTTTTATTTAAAAAAATAAATGCCAAAGGCAAAATTATAAATACCGCATTTTTATAGATCAAATCAAGCCAATAAGTATAATTGGTAGTGTTCCAATAACTTAAAATTAATACCAAGTAAAATGTAAGAAACACTAAAGCGGCTTTATTTAGCTTTTTTTTATTGACTGTGTAATAAAAATAGATAGAAGCGGCCAAAAATAAAACTATACTGATAGATAATATTGCTCTAGAAAAGAAAATCCCAAAAACAAAGCATACTAAACTTAAATATAAGGGTGATTTATAAATGTCTTTATCAAAAAAATAGTTTATTAACTTAGCCAATATTTAAAATTTAGTGTTTAAATATGTACAAAAATAATAGTTTGGGCAATAAAATTAATTTAGAGATGGTAGAAAGCATAAGCCTTGGTGATAGAAAATCATTGGCTAGAGTTTTAACCATTGTAGAAAATAATTTGGCTTTCGCCGATAATTACCTAAAAGCTATAAAAATAAATGATACCCCTGTAATTGGAATTACTGGTCCTCCTGGAGCAGGGAAAAGCACTTTGATTAACGCTATTCTAGCAGCTTTATCAGAAAAAAGCAAAATTGCTGTTTTGGCTATAGATCCTACATCACCATTCAATTTTGGTTCATTATTAGGCGATAGAATTAGAATGAGTAGTCAGTTTAATAATCCAAATGTTTATATTAGATCAGTTGCAACTAGAGGTTCTTTAGGTGGTTTGTCAGCTAAAACCATAGAAATGGTTGACGTATTAAAATCATCTAATTTCGATTATATTTTTGTAGAAACCGTAGGGGTAGGGCAATCCGAAATTGAAATTGTTGGCTTGGCAGATATAAGTATTGTTGTTATGGTTCCTGAAGCTGGTGATGACATACAAAGTATTAAATCTGGCTTAATGGAAATTGCAGATATTTTTGTAGTTAATAAGGCGGATAGAGCAGGCGCTAAATCTTTTGTGAATCACTTAAAAAAGTTAAGCTATCATCAACAAAAAAATATTTCAGTTTTAGAAACTGTAGCAGATAAGAATATTGGTATAAAAGAACTATTGGAAGTAATTAATGATTTTAAAAGTGGTAAAAATTCTAAAAAGCCATATCTATATTCCGAGAAAGCATTTAAATTAATTCAAGAGCATAGAATGAAAAGTGTAGATAAAGAAAAGCTTCAGCAAGAAATTGCTAAAGCTCTTCAACTATCAGATTTTAATTTATATCAATTTATAGAGAAATTTAAGAATTCATAAGCATCTCAATTTCTTCAATTTCTATTGGAATGTTTCTCATTAAATCTACTGGACCATTGTCAGTAATTAGTATGTCATTCTCTAGCCTAATGCCTAGTCCTTCGGCTAATATATAAATTCCAGGTTCGCAAGTTAAGATGTTGCCCGTAGCAAATGGTTCGTATCTGCTAGCAAAATCATGAACATCAAGACCTAAATGATGTGATGTACCATGCATAAAATATTTTTTATAGGCAGGCATTTTTGGGTTTTGCTTTTCTACATCATGCTTATCCAATAATCCTAATTTAATTAATTCGCTAGTCATTATTTTGCCTACCTCTTCATGGTATTTGTTCCAAATTGTTCCAGCAACTAGCATTTTAGTAGATTCTTTCATCACATGCAAAACTGAAGAGTAAACATCTTTTTGTCTTTTTGTAAATCTTCCATTTACCGGGATGCTTCTACTTAAATCGGCATTATAATTACCATATTCAGCTCCAAAATCAAACAAAATCATTTCTCCATCGCTACAAATTTTGTTGTTATCATTATAGTGTAAGACGCAAGCATCTTTTCCAGATGCAATTATAGGAGAGTAGGCATGCCCAGTAGCTTGTTGTTTGATAAACTCATGAATAATTTCTGCTTCTATTTCATACTCGTAAACACCTGGCTTTACAAAGCCTAATACTCTTTTAAATGCATCATTAGTTATCTCACACGCTTTTTGAGTATACTTAATTTCAGCATCCTCTTTAATAGGTCTTAAACTTCTAAGAATTGGAGCTGCTCTTTCATAATGATGTAAAGGATATTTATTTCTTATTTCTTCAATAAATCTAATGTCTCTATAAGGAAGTGTGTGGGCATATCTATCATTTTCATTAGTATTAAGATAAATAGAATCACAATAATGTATGATACCGTGTAATATATTCCAAAATTCATCTATCCAAAAGATGTTTTCTATTCCCGAAATAGCTTTTGCTTCATCTATGGTGTACTTATGCCCTTCCCAAATAGCAATATGTTCATTGGTCTGTCTTAAAAATAGGACTTCTTTATATTGGTGATTAGGACAGTTAGGAAATAAAAGTAAAATAGTTTGTTCTTGATCTATACCAGTGAGGTAAAAAAGGTCACAATTTTGTTTAAAATTATAATTTTGGTCGCCACTTCTAGGAAACTCATCGTTAGCATTAATGATTGATAATGAATTATCTTTAAGTTTAGAAGAGAATTTTATTCTGTTTAATTTAAACAATTCACTGTTTTTAATCTGATATTTCATTTTATATTGATTTTTATTTCGTAAATAACTGTTTTTAGTCTATTTTTGTTGTGAAATTAATTTCGGAATGAAGTTTGAATATTTGCAATTATCAAACTTATAATTAATTTTATAAATAAATACACAATTAACAAAAACAAACAATTAAGAATTGTTAACCTTAAAAAGAAAAAAAATGAATTATTCTACATTAAAAAAAACAGTTGCTTTATCATTAGCTACGGCATTTGCTCTAGTTGCTAATGCGCAAGAAACTGCGACTACAAGTACTGCTAAAACCTTTGGAGGTAGAGGGCAATACAGAACATGGACACTAAGTGTAAACGGTGGTGCTTCTATACCAGCTGTAATTACTGGAGGGACGAACGATTTCAATAAAAATTTAGAGTTTGGAGAATTTACTCCAAGTTTTTATTACGGAATTGGATTAAGAAAACAATTATCCCACGTTTTCGGTCTTCAAGGTAACTTATCAAGAGGTAGCGTTTTAGCTTACAACAAAAATGCGGCAGTTAATAGAACTTTTGCAGGCAATAGGGTAGTAAGTACAGCTAAAACAGAAGTTCAGTACGATGCTAGCATAAACGCTGTCTTTAACTTTGCAACCATAGATTTCTTAAATAAAGTTAATTCAGTTAATTTTTACGCTTCTGTAGGATATGGATTAATAGCTTTTGCTCCTGAAGTATATACTAGCTATGCAGCTGGAACTAGAGTTCCTGGAAACTATTATGCTAAAGGTACTTTTGGTGGTCCAGGAGAAAACAATGATTACATTAAACAAGCCTACATTCCAGTAGGATTAGGAGCTAAATTTAAGTTAAGTGAAAGAGTAGCTATTGATTTAGGTTACGATATGAAGTTTATTGACGGAGACAACTTTGATGGTGTTTACGCTAATGGAACATCTAAAGATAAATTTTCTGTAACCAGAGCTGGTTTAGAATTCTCTTTAGGCCCTAAATCTAAGCCTGATTTAAATTGGGTTAATCCAATTGCTACAATGTATGACGAATTAAAAGATAATACTTTACGTCAAGAAGTAGAAGCTTTAAAAAGCCGTGTAGCTAAAGGTGAGCAAGATCTTGCTGACATGAAGAAAGATACCGATGGTGATGGTGTAGCTGATTATTTAGACAAGTGCCCTAACACTCCAAAAGGAGCTAAAATTGATGGTGGCGGTTGTGAATTAGATACTGATGGTGATGGCATTGCGGATTGGAAAGACAAATGTCCAACTGAAAAAGGTTCTGCGACATTAAACGGTTGTCCAGAAATGACTACCCCAGTAATGGCAGGATCAACCAATATTCAATTTGAGTATAATTCATCTGTATTAAGAACTTCTTCTTACGCTTCTTTGGATGCAGTTTCTGCAATGCTAAGAGCTGATAAAGCTAAAGCTTTACAACTAGATGGTCATGCTTCAGCTGAAGGAACTGATGCTTATAACATGCAATTATCTTTAGATAGAGCTAATGCAGTTAAAACTTATTTAGTAAATTCTGGTGTTGATGCGAAAAGAATCTCAACAACTGGTTACGGTGAAACTCGTCCTATTGCTTCTAACACTACAGAAGAAGGAAAAATTGCTAACCGTAGAGTAGAATTTAGACAAAATTAATTTATAATAATAATAATTGCGAAGGGTGTCTGTAAAGACACCCTTTTTTTATTTTTAAATTTATCGAATGTATTTTTTCAGAAAGAAGGACCCTAATAGACCCGATAATTTTAATTTAAGGGCTATGCATACTATAAATAAAATTGCTATTATAGTTTTTTTAGTTGGTGTAATTTATAAACTTATAGATGTGTTTATTCTAAGCAAATAGTAATGAAAAAAGTAATTTTCACTCCAAATGCACCGGCACCAATAGGTCCTTACAGCCAAGCAATTTTAATACAAAATACGCTTTATATTTCTGGCCAAATAGCAATAAATCCAACAACCAATCAATTGGTAAATTCGTCTATTGCTGAAGAAACTAAACAGGTCTTAGAAAACCTGAAACAAGTTTTGATTGCAACCAGAATGGATTTTGATCATGTTGTAAAAACCACTATTTTTTTAAAGAGTATGGATGATTTTGCATTGGTTAATAAAATTTATGGAGAGTATTTTACTGCAAATTATCCAGCAAGGGAAACGGTTGCAGTTCGCACACTCCCTAAAGATGTGAATGTTGAAATTTCTGCTATTGCTGTAAAATATTAATGAGTAAAAAATTGGTGGGATTAATTTGTGCTTTAAGTGCAAATGTGATTTGGGGATTTATTTCTATCTCTTTAAGATTTTTAAAAGATTATCAGTCAGATCAAATTTTGTACTACAGAATTTTGACTTCTTTCATAATTTGTTGGTTATATATTCTTATTGTTAATAGAGCCAAGATTAAACAAGACATTCATGTTTTTAGGCAATTTAAAGGCAGAGGGTTATTTCAGTTAACTAGCTTAATTGTTTTATCGGGTATTTTTATTACTCTCAATTGGTTTTCATTTATATATGTTGTTAATAATGTGAATTTAAAATCTGCCGCTTTTGCCTATATGGTTTGTCCTCTAATAACTGCCATGGGTGGTTTTTTTTTATTAAAGGAGAAATTAACTAAAATTAAAACTATAGGAATTCTTATTGCTATAATATCGATTGTCATTTTAGCAACAGGATCATTTTATGAAGTAATGTGGTCGGTAGCAATTGCAGTTTTTTATTCTTTTTTCTTAATTATTCAGCGTGTAATTGCAGGTATTAACAAGTTTAATATGCTTGGTATACAACTTTTAATAGCTTTATTAATTATCATTCCACTTTTTTTTCTTTATCCAAAGCCTATTCCTTCAGCAATAAGTTTTTGGTTAGACATTATCGTAATATCCGTTATTTTTACAATAATCCCTCTTTTACTAAGTTTATACGCTTTAGAAAGACTTCCCTCTTCTACAGTTGGTATATTAATTTATATCAATCCTGTGGTTTCTTTTACGGTTGCGTTTCTTTATTTCAACGAAAAAATAGATTCTAGCCAGTTTTTTGCGTATTCTATATTAATAATTGCTGTTGTAATTTTTAATTTTAAAATTCTTTATGAAAGTTTTCTTAAATTCAAAAATCCTAAATATTTAAAAATTCAATAAAGTTTTGAATACTGCTCTGCTACATACTCCAATAGAATATCTTAAAGGTGTTGGTAGTGCCAAAGGAGAAGTATTAAAAAAAGAAATAGGTGTATTTAATTTTGGTGATTTACTCTGCTATTATCCATTCAGATATATAGATAAGACAAAGTTTTTTAAGATTAACGAGATTGATGTTGAGTTGCCCTATATACAAATTCTTGTCAGATTAAAATCTTTTGAGGTTATAGGCGAAAAACATACCAAGCGATTGGTTGCACAAGTAATTGATGATACCGGAACTTTAGAGTTAGTTTGGTTTAAAGGTATAACTTGGATTCAAAAGTACTTAGCAATTAATTCGGTTTATGTAATCTTTGGTAAAGTTACAGAGTTTAATCAAAAATTACAGATGGCTCATCCAGAATTAGAAATTTATAATAAAAACGCCATTCAAAAAGGTAATCTTAAATTACAACCAGTATATTATAGCACCGAGAGATTAAAACAATACAATTTAGATAGTAAAGGGATTTTAAAACTAGTAAACAACCTATTAGAAATTATTCCTGAACAAATAGTATCAGATGTTATTCCACTATATTTAATTAAAAAGTATAACTTATATCCAAAGTTTAGAGCTTTAAATCAGATACATTTCCCTTCTAATCATCAAGATTTAAAAGTAGCTTTAAACACTTTAAAGTTTGAAGAACTCTTTATGATACAGTTTAGAATGCTAAAAGCTAAATTGCTGCGTACAGAAAAATTTAAAGGTAATTTATTTAATAAAGTAGGAAATAAGTTTAATTTTTTTTATGAAAATTTATTGCCATTTAATCTAACAAACGCACAAAAAAGAGTTATTAAAGAGATTAGGGTTGATACTCAAAGAGGTGCTCAAATGAATAGATTAGTACAAGGTGATGTGGGTTCAGGTAAAACTATTGTTGCCTTAATGACTATGCTCTTGGCTATAGATAATGGCTTTCAATCTTGTTTAATGGCACCTACAGAAATTTTGGCCACCCAGCATTATCATTCCTTAAAACAACTATTAAAAAATGATTTTATTTCTATTGAGCTATTAACTGGTTCAACAAAAAAGAAAGACAGAAAAGTAATTGCCGAAAAACTGGAGAATGGGGAATTAAATATTTTGATTGGAACACATGCATTAATAGAAGACCCCGTAAAATTTAAAAATCTAGGTTTTGCAGTTATTGATGAACAGCATAGGTTTGGAGTAGAGCAAAGAGCTAAATTGTGGCGTAAAAATGTGATACCACCTCATATTCTGGTAATGACAGCAACACCCATACCCCGTACTTTGGCTATGACTTTATATGGAGATTTAGACGTTTCTGTTATTGATGAATTACCAGCCGGCAGAAAGCCTATTCAAACACTTCATTTATACGAGAGCCAAAGGCTAAGAATGTTTGGACTAATGAAGCAAGAAATAGCTAAAGGACGCCAAGTTTATATGGTTTATCCCCTAATACAAGAGAGTGCTAAGTTAGATTTAAAAAATTTGATGGACGGGGTAGAGGTAATGAGTATTGAATTTCCTTTGCCTAAATATAAAATTAGCGTGGTACATGGGCAATTAAAACCGGCAGAAAAGGAATTTGAAATGCAACGCTTTATTAAAGGAGAAACTCAAATTATGGTTGCAACTACAGTGATAGAAGTTGGTGTAAACGTTCCTAATGCATCTGTTATGGTTATAGAAAATGCAGAGCGGTTTGGCCTTTCTCAACTACACCAGTTAAGGGGTAGGGTAGGACGTGGTGCCGAGCAATCATTTTGCATATTAATGTCGGGAGATAAGTTAAGTAAAGAGGGTAAAATTAGGTTAGAAACTATGGTACGCACAAACGATGGTTTTGAAATTGCTGAGATTGATTTAAAATTAAGGGGACCTGGTAATATTGAAGGCAAACAACAAAGTGGTGTTTTGGATTTAAAATTAGCAGATTTAAGTGTAGACCAACAAATATTAAGCGAGGCAAGGAAATCAGTAATAGAAATATTTGAAAATGACCCAAACTTAGATAGTCCAATACATGCAAATTTAAAATCGTTGAATTTTCAATCAGACACAGGAATTGCTTTGAATAAAATCTCTTGATTTAATTTTTATCTATACATTTACTCCATAAAAATAAATAAACATGAAGCTTAAATACTTACTATTCACTTTAATTTTATCTTTAATATCCATTTTTGGTTACGCCCAGCAAGACTCCTTAACCATCCGAAAAATTTATAATCAGGCATTGGTAAATGGGGAAAGCTATCAAAATTTAAAATACTTATGTAAAAAGGTAGGACCAAGAATTAGTGGATCTCCTAAAGCTCAATTATCTGTAGAATGGGGTAAAAAGCTGATGGAAAATTATGGTTTTGATAAGGTTTTCTTACAAGAATGCATGGTTCCTCATTGGGTAAGAGGTGAAAAAGAGGTAGGTAAGATTATTAATGGTACAAAAGAAATAAATGTGGCTATTTGCGCTCTTGGGAATTCTCCGGCTACGCCTGCTGTAGGTTTAAAAGCAAGAGTTATAGAGGTTAAAAGTCTAAAAGAATTAGAAACTTTAGGGCAAGAAAAAATAAAAGGTAAAATAGTTTTCTTTAATAGGCCATTTGATCCGTCTTATATAGAAACTGGAAGAGCTTATGGAGCTGCCGGTGATCAAAGATTTGCTGGACCAGCTGTGGCAGCAAAATTTGGTGCTGTTGGTGCAATTGTAAGGTCACTAACAGAAAGTTTAGATAATTACCCTCACACTGGGACTACTAGGTTTGCCGAAGGGGAGAAAAAGATTCCTGCGGCAGCAATTTCAACCATTGCAGCTAATCAGTTGAGTGATTTATTAAAACAAAAAAATGGCGATTTATATTTTTATTTTAAACAAAATTGTCAATTATTACCCGATGTGAAATCTTACAATGTTGTTGGTGAGATTACCGGAACTGAAAAGCCAAATGAATTTATAACGGTGGGCGGTCACTTAGACTCTTGGGATTTAGCCGAAGGTGCCCATGATGATGGGACAGGCATCGTACAATCTATAGAAGTTTTAAGAATTTTTAAATCTTTAGGGATTAAGCCAAAACACTCTGTTAGGGCAGTTTTATTTATGGACGAAGAAAATGGAGGAAGAGGCGGCGATAAATATTTAGAACTGGCGCTAAAAAATAAAGAAATGCACATTGCTGCAATAGAGTCTGATGGTGGAGGTTTTACACCTAGAGGATTTACATTTGAAGGAGTTACGCCTAAAGGTTTAGCTAAAATCAATGCTGATTGGCAAAAACTTTTTGTCCCATATTTATCAGAAAGATTAATGAGCGGAGGAAGCGGAAGTGATATAGAGCCCCTTTCTGCTTATAAAGATATTGTATTAATAGGTTTTAAGGCAGATTCTCAAAGGTATTTTGATATTCATCATACCCCAAATGATGTTTTTGAGAATGTAAACAAGCGAGAGCTAGAATTAGGAGCTGCATCTATGGCTGCCTTAGTTTATTTAATAGATAGCTACGGTATCTCAAAATAATACAATTAATATTGGAAAAGGAGAAAGATCCGTACATAGCGCTACGTTTTAAAGAGTTTAGGGTGTTTTTATTGATGAGATTTTTTCTCACCATTGGTTATCAAGTACAAGGGGTAATTATTGGCTGGTACATTTACACATTAACCAAAGATCCTTTTTCTTTAGGATTAATAGGTTTAGCCGAAGCTATTCCAGCTATTGGAATTGCTTTGTATGGAGGTTATGTAGCAGATAAATCTAATAAGAAATACCTCTTAATAAAAGTAGTAGGTCTTATACTTTTATCATCTTCTGTTTTATTTGTAGTTACTCTACCTAATGTAACTATTCATTTAGGACAAAAGTTACTGATAGCGGTTATTTACTTAATGATTTTTGTGAACGGCATAGCTAGAGGTTTTTATGCACCAGCTGCTTTTTCTTTAATGGCAATGATCATACCTCGAGAGCATTATCCAAACTCTTCTACTTGGAATAGCTCTTTTTGGCAAACGGCCTCTATTTTAGGGCCGGCAGTGGGCGGCTTATTATATGGGTTTTCAGGTGTTAATCATTCTTTTTTCTTTATTATTATTTGTTTGATAATTTCATTTATCGCAACATTTTTATTGAAAAGTAGACCAGCAACATACGTGACTAAAAATAGTATGATGCAAAGTTTAACTGAGGGCTTAAAATTTGTATTTAAAACAAAGTTACTGGTAGGCGCATTAAGCTTAGATTTATTTTCTGTTTTTTTTGGAGGAGCCGTAGCCTTAATACCTGTTATTGCCATAGAAGTTTTACATGTTGGAGCTACCGAGTTTGGCTTTTTAAGAGCTGCACCAGCAGTAGGGGCTGTATTAACAATGTTGGTCATGACAAGATTTTCACCTATGGGAAAACCTTGGCGTAACTTATTATTAGCAGTAACCGGATTTGGTGTTTCTATAATTTGTTATGGATTATCTACTAATTTTTACCTAACCCTATTTTTTTTATTTTTAGAGGGAGCTTTTGATAGTGTAAGTGTGATTATAAGATCTACAATTTTGCAGTTAGTAACTCCTGATGATATGCGAGGCAGAGTCTCGGCTGTAAATTCTATGTTTATTGGTTCTTCTAATGAAATTGGTCAGTTTGAATCTGGCTTAACAGCCAAATTGATGCGAACCGTTCCTGCCATTGTATTTGGAGGTAGCATGACCTTAATTGTGTCAGGAATAACCTACTTAAAAACAAAGAAGTTAGTGCCGTTAACTTTAGACGATATTAGCAAATTGTAGTAATTATGGATAAAAAGAATGAATTTGAGGTTAAGCTTCCGATATTTGAAGGTCCCTTTGATTTGTTATTATTTTTTATCGAAAAGGATGAGTTAGATATTTATCATATTCCTATTGCTAAAATTACTGATGATTTTTTAGATTATATCCATCAGTTAAATACGCTAAACATAGAGCTAGCAAGTGAATTTATTTTTGTTGCGGCTACTTTGATGCGTATTAAAGCAAAGAACCTTTTACCAAGGCCAGAGTTAAATGCCCAAGGCGAAGAGGTTGATCTTCAAAAGGATTTAATTGAAAAGTTAATTGCCTATAAAAAATACAAGATCCTTGTTGATGGGTTTAGAATATTAGAAGATAATAGATTTGTTAAACTGAAGCGTGGTAATATTTTATCAGACATGAAACAACTTTTATCAAAAACCAATAATAATCAGGAAGAACTTTCTTCTTTTGATCTATATAAATTGTTAAAGTGCTATTTAAAAGTTAATCAATCGTATTTATTAAAATCTAAGGAAGTTATTCATACCGTAAATCAGTATCCTTATAGTATAGAAGAGCAAAAATCTAAAATCGCTACATTAATACAAATTAATAAACAGTTAGATTTTAATAATTTAAAATCAATTTCAAAGGATAAGGTTCACTTCGTTTATAATTTTCTAGCAATGTTAGAATTATTGCAGCAGCAAATAATTCAAATTCAGGTAGGATTAGGGTTTAATAATTTCTTAATTCAACAGGCTTCATAGCTTGCTCTATAAAATGTATCACATTAAGCTCGTCTTCTAATCCAATTTCTGGTGGTAAACCATTTTTTAAACATTCTATAACACTTTGTAAAAATACATCGTGTTTATCGGCCGAACCTCTATAATAGCTGTATTGATTTGCACTAGTAACTCTATCAAACACAGGGATATCAAATTCAGATTCCATATTAATGAAATCTAGCTTTTCCATATATTGCCCACCTACCTTTACATTCCCTTTAGAGCCAATAATGGTTAAGCTACTTTCTACATTTGTTTCAAAAGTTGCGTTGGTAAAATTGAAAACTCCTCTACCCCCATTTTCAAATTCAAAGTTCAATACTCCACTATCTTCAAATTCAGTTTTAATATCTTTATTTAGATTAAAAAAATTACTGCTAATATTTGTTGGTTTACTACATATCCAAATCATTAAATCAATAAAATGGCTAAACTGTGTATATAACGGTCCTCCGCCTAATGATAAAGTTTTTCTCCATGGCGAATCATCATAATATTTCTGATTTCTATTCCAAAAACAATTAATTTGCAAAAACAATAAGTCACCAATCATTTGGTTAGACATTAATTTTTTCAGCCAAATAGCAACAGGGCTATATCTATTTTGCATAACAGCAAAAACCTTTTTTCCCGATTTTTTTTCAGCAGCCATCATCTCAAAAACTTCACTTTCCTTAATTGCTACTGGCTTTTCGCAAACAACATGATATCCCTGATTCAAACATTTGATTGTTTGTGATGGATGCAAGCCATTTGGGGTACAAATACAAACAACATCTGCAGGTATTTTAGCAATTAAGAAATCTTCAATATTTGTAAAAAAGGGGATGAGTTTATTTATATTTTTTCTTCTAAGAAAATCAGTATCAACAGCTGCAACTAATTCTGCTTCATTATTTTCTTCTAAAAGTCTTACGTATTTTGTGCCAATATTACCTATACCAATTATTACAAAAGAAAATCTATTCATGCTCAATTTAATACTAATAATGGTATAAAAATTTTTAATTTAGGGCAAAAATTTGGTTCAGGCGACAAAGAAACTCTTTTTAAGAGTTCTCATTACTCCGTAAATATTATTAAAATTATTTAAATACATGGAAAAAGATAAAATTATTTTTGATTTAATCGATAAAGAATTACACAGACAAGAAAACGGAATAGAGTTAATTGCTTCAGAAAACTTTGTGAGTAAGCAAGTTATGGAGGCGGCAGGCTCTGTTCTTACCAACAAATATGCAGAAGGTTTACCTCATAAAAGATATTACGGTGGCTGTGAAGTTGTAGATGAAATTGAAATAATTGCTATTGAAAGAGCAAAGAAGCTTTTTGGTGCAGCTTGGGCCAATGTTCAACCACATTCAGGCGCACAAGCTAACGCCGCAGTTTTTTTAGCAACCTTAAATCCAGGGGATAAGATTTTGGGTTTTGATTTATCACATGGTGGTCATTTAACGCATGGTTCACCTGTTAATTTCTCAGGTAAAATTTATCAACCATTTTTTTATGGAGTAGAAGAGGAAACGGGTTTAATTAATTATAAACAATTAGAAGAGGTTGCTTTAATGGAAAAGCCTAAAATGATTATTTGTGGCGCTTCTGCTTATTCTAGAGATTGGGATTATGAATTTATAAGAAATGTAGCAGACAAAATTGGGGCCTTGGTTTTAGCTGATATTTCTCATCCATCGGGTTTAATAGCAAGAGGATTATTGAAAAATCCACTTCCTCATTGCCATATTGTAACCACAACAACTCATAAAACATTAAGGGGACCAAGAGGTGGTTTAATAATGATGGGAAAGGATTTTGAAAACCCATTTGGTATCAAAACACCTAAAGGTGAAACTAAAATGATGTCGGCTTTATTAGACGGTGGTGTTTTTCCTGGTACCCAAGGTGGACCTTTAGAACATATTATTGCTGCTAAAGCGATTGCATTTGGTGAAGCACTTAGTGATGATTATTTAACTTATATAAAGCAAGTGAAAAAGAATGCCGATGCTATGGCTAAGGCTTTGGTAGCAAGAGGATATCATTTAATATCTAACGGAACTGATAACCATTTGATGCTTATAGATTTAACAAATAAAAATATTAGTGGAAAGTTAGCCGAAGAAGCATTAGGAAAAGCCGATATAACAGTTAACAAAAATATGGTTCCTTTTGATAAAAGATCTCCTTTTGTAACATCAGGAATAAGAGTTGGCACCGCAGCAATAACCACAAGAGGATTATTAGAAGAAGATATGGAAGAAATTGTATCTTTTATTGATGATGCAATTCTTAATCATGATAATGAATCTTTTTTACAGCAAATACGTAACAAAGTAAACGTATTGATGAAAAAATTTCCTCTTTACTCATAACCTATTTCTTTGCAAGATAACAGCTATATAAATCATTCTGAAAAGACCATTAAAATAATGGTTGAGCATGACTTATATTTAAAATCTTCTGATGATGATTTTCTTCAAATTTTAAAATTAACTGCCTATGTTACTAATTGTAAGGCAGCTGAAATTTCTTTTATTGAAGGTGATAGGCAATTTATAAGGTATGTTTATGGCCCAAATTTAGAGCCATTAGAAATATCAGTAAATGACTCACCTTGCCAGTTTTTAACATCTAATTGTGGTTTTGTAGAAATTTCAGATCTAAGTACTGATAAAAGAACGTTAGATTTATTTGAAAGTGGTAGGATACCATTTAAATATTATGGTGGATTACCAATTTATAACAATGAGAATGAGATAGTAGGATCTATTTGTGCATTTGATGACGAACCTAAACAGTTAGATGAATTTCAAATTTTTGCTTTTAAAGCGTTAGAAGAACAAATTATTAAAGTTTTAGCTTTAAGAAAAAGTGTAATTCAAAGCGTAGCTAATGCCAAGAGAGAAGAAGAGTTTGAAACTTTGTTTAATTCTTCTTCTGATTTAATTTGTATTTTAAATGATAAATTAGAAATTATCACTGTTAATCATTCTGCTGTACATATCCTTGGATATAAGCCACAAGATTGTATTGGAACTAATATTTCTAACTTTATACATGCTCAAGATAGAACGCATGTTTTAGAAATTGCAACTCAATCCTTAGTTAATAAAATAAAATCTTTTGAAGTTGAAACTAGGTTAATAGCTAAAGACAATTCTGTTAAATGGATGGGATGGAACGCGGTAACTAAAGATAGAAAGTGGTTTATTATTGGAAGAGATATTACTAGTACCAAAGAGGTTTTAAAAAATTTAAATCAATTATCTACAGTTGCTAGCAAAATCAATAATGGAGTTGTAATTAGTGATGCAAATAGCAAAGTTATTTGGGTCAATAATGCATTTACCAATATCACTGGATACCAATTAAAAGATTTAGAAAACCAGAAACTTGGTGATGTAATAATTGGCCAAGATAGTGATATAGAGATTATCCAAAATGCTAGAAATGCTACAAAAGATAGAAAATCTTTTGCGGTTGAATTGTTAGCTTATACAAAAGACGCTAAGCCTATTTGGCTTTCTATTTTTAACACTATTATTTTAGATGATGATGGTAAGATTGAAAGTCTAATTGAAATTATTGTAGACATAACCGAACGTAAAAAATCAGAAGAAAAGCTAGAACTACTTTCCTTAGTAGCTAGCAAAACTAATATTGGTGTTTCTATATGCGATAAGACTGGTAAAGTAAGTTGGATAAATGATTCTTTAATAAAGATTTTGGGATACACTCTAGATGAAGTTAGAGGTAAAAGAATTGGTGATTTTGTAAAAGGACCAGACACTGATTTAGAAGTTTTAACAAATGCTAGGAAGGCGGCACTTAAGTTTCAGCCTTACAATATAGAACTTAAAGTTTATAGAAAAGACGGCACCGAAGCTTGGTTATCTATTTCTAATACGCCTATTCATAACGATAAAAGTAATACCGACCAGCAAGTTGAAATTATAGCAGATATTACAAAGAAGAAACAGGTAGAATTTAGCCTTGTAGAAGCCAAAGAGCAGGCTTTGCAACTTAGTAAAGCCAAAGAAATGTTCTTGTCTGTTATGAGTCACGAGATTAGAACACCACTAAATGCTATAATTGGTTTATCTCACATGCTAGCCGACGACGAGAAATTACCAGATCAAGAGCAAACAATAAATTTATTAAAATTTTCCTCAGATAATCTATTAGCTTTAATTAACGATATTTTAGATTTTTCTAAAATTGAGGTTGGTAAAATGGAGTTAGAAAATAAAAGATTAAATATTCATCATTTAATTAGAGACATTGCCCAATCTTTATTTTTTAAAGTCAAAGAAAAGAATATAGCTTTAAAGTATCATGTAGATAGTCAAATTCCAGAGTTTGTAAGAGGGGATAAAACACGTCTCTACCAAATATTAATCAATTTAATTAATAACGCAATTAAATTTACTGATAATGGGGCTGTAGAAGTGCTCGTTGATTTAGTTAAAAGAGACGCACAAAACACTTACATTAAGTTTAAAATAAAGGATAGTGGTATAGGAATACCAGAAGATAGATTAGATACCATTTTTGAGGCCTTTACTCAAGCGTCTTCAAATACTTCTAGAAAATATGGAGGTACTGGTTTAGGCTTAACCATTACCAAAAGATTAATTGAACTATACCATGGTGATATAAGAGTAGAAAGTCAAATAGACAAAGGATCTACCTTTATTTTTAACATTAGATTTAATAATTTTATGGAAAACACCACTGTAAATGGCGAAAGTCAAAAAGATAATTCACTTTCTGAAGGAAAAATCTTGGTGGTAGACGATAACGAAATCAATAGAATGTTAGCTAGAAGAGTCCTTAATAAATATGGGTTTGAAGTTATTGAAGCACAGGGTGGTTTAGAGGCCCTAGAATTGCTGAAAACAATGGACATTGATTTGGTATTGATGGATGTACACATGCCAGATATGTCTGGTTATGAGGTTACCATGAAAATTAGAGAAATTAACGACGAATATTTTAAAAATTTACCTGTAATAGCTTTAACAGCCTCAATCTTGAAAGAGGATATGAGCGAAATATATAAAAGTGGAATGACAGATTATCACGTTAAACCCTTTAAACCAGAGGAGCTTTTACAAAAAATCACCAAGTATTTAAATCCACATAACTCTTAAAATCACTAATTCTTAAGAGATTTTTTACCCCCAATATGATACCTTAAGAAAAAAGCTTGTTGGTTATCATTCTTTCCGTCTGCAAAATGGTAACTAAAGACAAATTTACCTTCTAAATTTTTATATCTAATTGGGGTATAGCCTAAATCAAGTCTATCGTAATTTTTAGCTGTATAAAATTGGTCCCCAAATAAAACATTGTGTCTTTCGCCAGCATAAAACGTGTTTTGGATGCTAAACTTTTTATAAGAAGCATAAAAATTTGAAATAAGTCCTATGGGGGTATTAAATCCAGATGAAAATGCCCTTGTTCTATCTATAGACATTAAAGCGCCTAAAGAAAAAGTTAAAGAGTCTAACTTTAGGTTTTTAGATAAATCTAAGCCAAGTTCGGCAGTAACAGCGCCATTATCTTGCAAAAAATCTCCAGGAATTGGTATCGCTGCCCCTGCATTATGGAACATGTAGGCATGATGAGCAATAAAGAATTTACCTGTTTGATATTTACCCATAAACCCAAACAAAAAAGTCTCTTTGTCAATGTTGGTTTGTCTACTAGTCCAATCTAGCCAAACAATTTCTTTAAATTTTTTAGTTTCATACTTCACTAACATTCCTTCAATATTTGGACGGTAATAATTTAGTGTGTCTTTTAAAAGTGCCCTAGGGTAATTGTCTAGTAAATTTACTCTTGGAAATGCACCTATAAAGAAGTTCCAATTATTTTTTTGATGTTCGAAATAAACCGTAGGCTGAATTCTGTCTACAAAGGTATTTTTTTGCGATCCAAACTCATATAAAGCGTTAAAACCTACTCTAAATCTATTAAAACTATCTAATTTTATCCCAATTTCCGCAGCTAGTCGGTTCCCAAATATAGTTTGAGAGAATCTTCCCGATTTGCCATACTCCCTATTATCCATAAAACCAAAGTAGCTTAAATCTCCTTCTATAACTTGCGATTTTACACTTGTTGTTAAGGTTAAAACTAGAATAGCTGTACTTATGGTTTTTTTTAGATTCATTATCATTTTACTTTAATAGTTATCATTTTGCTATTTCTTGTGCCCGCAAATGGTCCAGTTTTTATCGATAAGAACAATTTATAGCTGCCCATTTTTTGAGGAGCTTTAATCTTTATATCAATTAATTTTGACTCTTGGGCATTTATGCTGGGAATCTTAATGTTAGTAGATTCTAGTCTAATTAATTTACCATCCATAATAAATCCATATTGTAAATTACATTCCCATTTTTCATTTTCATTAGAGAAGCTTACAGCTTTAGCGTATGGATTATTGATCTCAAAAGTAATCATCTGTTCCTCGTTTTCTTTCCATTCTTTTGGAAAGTTCAAAGGATTAAAGCTGATTTTAGGATAAAATCTCACACTATCTATCCACTTTAAATTGTAAAGCCCTTTTATGGTTTGTAAATTAATTCCAGTCTTTGAAAAGCTTTCTTCTTGAGTAACTAATAACACTCTTTTATGCTGAACACTATCTTCTAAAGGCCATAAATCATATTGTGTTTGACGATAATCAATAGAATTGTAGGCAACTCCTCTAAGTGATTGAGTATAAAAATTATAATGGGACACATCTTGAAAACCATCTTGAAATAATACTGGCTTGCCTTTAGCAACACTATCAATTTGAGAAGCCCAAACATCATAATTCTGGAAACCTGCAATAAATTTTATTTGATTTAATTGAGGTATGGCTCCCATTAAAATAATTCTAGCCATAAAAATTAGAAAAATATTAACTCCAAATAGCCATTTAAACTTTACAAAATGATGGATATTTTTACCTGCATAAATGTATGCCATAATGAATAGAACAATAAATTCTATTAAAGGCCATTGGGCTTGCACTCTTCCTTTAAATGTGCTTAAGAAGAAAAATATCAAGACACCATAAAACACAAATTTTAGCCCTCTTATAAAATCATCTTCATTTACCTTTAGTTTTATACCATAATAAAATAGCAACCAGCCTACTAGTGGGCCCATCATTAAAATTTGATCAAGGAAATATTGCGAGGTATAATTGAAATGATAAGGACTAGCAGATCTATCTATTAAATGATAATAAAAAGATGGAAAACTATTTAAATATTGCCAATATAAATGAGGTAAACATAGCGCAACAGCTATTAAAAGTATCAGATAGAAACTTTTCCTTCTAAATAAACTAAGATTAGATAATAGGATAAACATAATGAGTAAAACACCGTGGTATTTACTATACATTAAACATGCACAAATAACACCAATTGCTATAGCCCATTTAATTTTATCCTCTTTTAAATAGCGTTGATAACAGTAGAGAAATAATATGCTAAAGAAAAATAATGGCACATCTGGCGTGGTAATAAAGCTATAAACATGAAATATTAAAACACCACTAATAAGGAGTATGAAGAGCCAAATATGTGCTCCATAGCTTTTAACTATAAGCCACAATAAATACAAACTTGCGGCAAAACTTAAAACAGTAAGTAATCTTAACCCTAAAGAGTTTTTAAGAATAGATACACCACCTTTAATAAATAAGGCAACCATTGGTGGATGATCAAAATAACCCCAATCTAAAAATTGAGCATAAACCCAATAGTAAGCCTCGTCTGGATGTAAGCCTGTAAGATATGCTTGTAATAAATTTAAAATAGAGAATATGGCTATAAAGCCAAATAAAAACTTACTGGACGTTTTTTGAATGTGTAAATTTTTAATCATTATGCCGCAAACGTATAAATGTAATTAGCAAAGAAATTCCATAATGATACTGCAATGATTGCAAACACCTTAGAGAGGTAAAAACTAATTTTTAGTTTATCATTTAATATGTAAATAATAAAATTACTAAATAATAACCCCACCAATCCAATGGCAAAAAACTTACCAAATTGTTCAAAAGCTTTGGGGTCGTGACTTTGAAAAGTCCAATATCTATTTAATAAATAATTGCTAACTGTTGCAAATAAAAACCCACAAGAGTTAGCAAAATATTTGTGAATTTTTAAACGCTCTTTAAGCAGCCAAGTGATACCAAAGTCAATAAAAATTCCAGAAAAACCGACAACTCCAAACTTTAAAAATTTGAAAATTAAATTTTCCGAAACTGTAACTTCTAAAAGCATACTTACAAAATCTATTAAAACTAAAAAACCTCTGAATTATCAGAGGTTTTTTAGTTGTTTTATAATTAAACCCCTAATAATAACCTAGTTGGGTCTTCTAATAATTGTTTTACTCTTACTAAGAATCCTACAGATTCACGCCCATCAATCACCCTATGATCATATGAAAGTGCTACATACATTATTGGACGAATCACTACTTGACCATTTTCTGCAACAGGACGCTCCACAATGTTATGCATACCTAATATAGCTGATTGTGGTGCATTAATAATAGGAGTTGACAACATAGAGCCAAAAACACCACCATTGGTAATGGTAAAGGTACCACCAGTCATTTCCTCAATACCTAACTTTCCATCTCTTGCTTTGATAGCTAGTCTGATGACTTCTTTTTCAATCTCCGCTAAACTCATGCTTTCGGCATTGCGTATAACAGGTACTACTAATCCTTTAGGAGCAGAAACGGCTATAGATACATCGGCAAAATTGCTATAAACTAATTCTTCGCCTTCTATTCTCGCACCAACAGCTGGAAAATCTTTTAATGCCTCTGTAACCGCTTTGGTAAAGAAAGACATAAAGCCCAATCCAACACCATGTTTATCTTTAAACTGATCTTTATACTTTTTACGTAACTCCATAATTGGAGCCATATTTACCTCATTAAACGTAGTTAACATTGCAGTTTCATTTTTTACTGAAACTAAACGCTTAGAGATTGTTTTACGTAATGACGTCATTTTCTCTCGTCTTTCATCTCTTGCGCCAGCCACTGATGGGGTAGAAATACTAGCAGGCTTAGCAGGGCTACTTTCAACTTTAGACTTTCCACTTTCCACTTGTTCTGCTTTTACGGCATCATCTTTTGTTATTCTACCATCAACACCAGAACTATTTACACTTTTAGCATCAATTCCCTTTTCTGCTAAAATTTTAGCAGCAGCAGGAGAAGGAGTTTTATCTGCATAAGATACGCTAGATTTTTCTTTATTTGTTTCAGTTGTGCTCTCGACTTTAGGATTTGCACTTTCAGCTTGTGTAGCGCCCCCACTTGTAATGGTAGCCACTACAGCACCAATTTCTAAAGTATCACCTTCTTTAGCAACAGTATTTAAAATACCCGCACTTTCTGCCGGTAATTCAAAAGTCGCTTTATCAGATTCTAATTCTGCAATTACTTCATCCATAGCAACACGATCACCATCTTGCTTTAACCATTTAGTTAAAGTCACTTCGGTAATAGATTCGCCTACCGCAGGGACTTTTATTTCTTTTTTCTCCGCTTTCGCTGAAGGTAGTGCTGAAGCAGATTCATTTTTATCTATTGATGGAACACTTTCAGCTTTTGGCTTTTCGCTTTCAGCTTTTTCTCCTCCTTCAATCTTACACACTGTTGCGCCAATGGCTAAAGTATCACCTTCATTGGCAATAGTTTTTAAGGTTCCAGCAGCCTCGGCAGTTAATTCAAAAGTGGCTTTGTCTGATTCTAATTCTGCAATTACCTCGTCCATTTCTACATGGTCGCCATCATTCTTAATCCATTTAGCCAAAATTACTTCTGTGATTGATTCTCCTACTGAGGGTACTTTTATTTCTAAGCTCATAAATTTTAAAATGTTGATGATTGCATTAAATTACCTTAGCTGTTTTAGCTGTGGATGTTTTTTTAATTGTTTCTTTAACTTTTTCTGTGTTCTTAATTTGGAATGCTTTTGAAACGATTTCAGCTTGTTCTGCTAAATGTTGCTTCATAAAACCTGTAGCGGGGCTACTTGCAGGCTTTCTAGAAATTACCTCAAAATCAAAATCAGACTTTCTGAAAACTCTTGAGATAAAAGGCCAAGGCCCCATGTTTTCGGGCTCTTCTTGAACCCAATAAAACTCAGCTTTGTTATATTTTTTGTTGATTTTATCTAACTGTACAAATGGAGTAGGGTACATTTGCTCTAGACGCACAATGGCTACATCTTTTCTGTTATCTTTTTCTTGTTGCTCTAATAAATCGTAATAAATTTTACCACTACATATTAAAACACGCTTAACATCGCTAGCATTTACATTAGCATCATCTATAACTTCTTGAAACTTACCCTCAGTAAAATCAGCTAAAGGCGATACGCATTTTGGAGATCTTAATAAACTTTTTGGCGAGAAGTTAATTAATGGCTTACGAATTTTACGAGCCAATTGTCTTCTTAACACATGGAAAAACTGAGCCGGCGTGGTACAATTAACAACTTGCATATTATACTCGGCACAAAGCTCTAGAAATCTTTCTATCCTTGCCGATGAATGCTCTGGACCCTGACCTTCATAACCATGTGGTAACAACATCACTAAACCGTTTGCTCTTTGCCATTTAGTTTCTGCTGATGATAAATATTGATCAATTATAATTTGTGCACCATTAAAGAAATCGCCAAACTGTGCTTCCCATATCGTTAAAGCATAAGGATTGGCCATGGCATAACCATATTCAAAACCTAATACGCCATATTCTGACAAGTGAGAATTGTAAATTTCAAAAGAACCTTGTTGTGCTGATACATGTTCCAATGGAGTATATTCTTCTTCAGAATCTTCCATTTTAACAACTGCATGGCGATGAGAAAAGGTTCCCCGTTCTACATCTTGACCACTAATTCTTACTCTTTTACCTTCGTTTACTATACTTGCATAAGCTAAAAGTTCGCCCATTGCCCAGTCAAAAACCAAAGTTTCTGTGGCCATTTTATAGCGTTCTTTAAAAAGTCTATCAATTTTTGTGAGAAAATTTTTATCTGCCGGTAAAGTAGAGATGTTTTTTGCTAAGCCTATTAAAGTTTTCTCATCTATTGAAGTATCTGGAGAATAATCAAAATCTTCTGGTTTAGAGAATCCCATTTCTGTCCAAGCGCCAGAAAAGCTAGGATTAGTAGGTGCACCAATATCTTCCTTAGATTCGTTTAAACGCTCTTGTAGTAAAGCTTTAAACTCAATCTCCATTTGCTTAGCCAAGTTGTTATCAACCGCACCCGCCGAAAGTAGTTTTTCTACATAAATTTCTCTTGGGTTTGGGTGCTTTTCTATGGCTTTGTATAACAATGGTTGTGTAAAGCGAGGCTCGTCCGACTCGTTGTGTCCGTATCTACGATAGCATAAAATATCTATAAATACATCATTATGGAAACGCTGACGATACTCCATAGCCATATTAATAGCATAAACTAAAGCCTCAACATCATCACCATTTACATGAAAAACTGGCGATAAAGTTACTTTAGCAATATCTGTACAATAGGTTGATGACCTAGCATCTTTGTAGTTTGTAGTAAAACCAACTTGGTTATTAATAACCAAATGTATTGTTCCACCAGTATTGTAAGCATCTAATTTAGACATTTGTAATACTTCATATACTAAACCTTGTCCAGCTACAGAAGCATCGCCATGTAATAAAATAGGAGCTATCCTTTTATAATCGCTACCATATTTCATATCCATTTTAGAACGTGTAATACCTTCTACTACTGCAGCAACAGTTTCTAGATGCGATGGGTTAGGACATAAACTTAAGTGCACCTTTTGGTTGTTAGAAGTTTCTACATCAGTAGAAAAACCTAAATGGTATTTTACATCACCACCAAATGGTAGGTCTTTATTGTACTTACCTTCAAATTCAGAGAAAATGTCTTTATAGGTTTTACCCATGATATTAGCTAAAACGTTTAGCCTACCTCTATGAGCCATACCTAAAACAAACTCCTCAATACCTAATTCTGCTCCTTTTTCTATCACAGAATCTAAAGCTGGAATTAAAGCTTCGGCACCTTCTAAAGAAAATCTTTTCTGTCCTAAAAATTTAGTACCTAAAAAATTCTCAAAGGCAACAGCTTGGTTTAACTTTAGAAGAATTCTTTTCTTTTTATCGATATCAAAATTAGGCGTATTGCGCCCTTTTTCCATACGCTCTTCAAACCATTTAAATTTGATAGGATTACGCATGTATCTATATTCTACTCCAATAGATTGGCAGTAGGTATCTTCTAATAATTTGTGTATTTCTCTAAGCGTTGCAGGCCCTAAACCTACTTCTACACCAGCATTAAATACGGTGTCTAGATCTGCATTTGTAAAACCAAATGTTTCTAAGTCTTTTCCCGGGAAATATTGCCTACGTTCTCTTACTGGGTTTGTTTTGGTGAATAAATGGCCACGAGTACGGTAACCATTAATCATGTTCAATACATTAATTTCTTTAAGAACATGATCTGGAGTACTATTTACAGTGTCTGTAGTAGTATAATTACCTTCGTGGTTTTGTCCAAAATCAAAACCTTCAAAGAATTTTTGCCAGCCAAATTCGACCGAGTTAGGGTCTTCTTTATAAGATTGGTATAAAGAATCTATATATGCAGAATCTGCGTTACTGAGATAAGATAAGCTATCCATTAGTAATAAAAGTGTTTTGACAGCAAAAGTAAAGAAATTGGTTTGTAAACCGTCAAATTAAAATCATTTAATGAATTAATTTTTGAGGCTTAGTGTATTTAAGATGCTATAGACATCCCAAAATTGCTGATATGGGTAGTAAACTCTGAAATGTTTTGTATAAAAATTAAATTCTCTTTATTGCTAAAGTTGTTGTTAGAGATTTGATTACCTGCTAATATTAAGGTAGTTGATCCTATGTTTTGCAATAAATTTTCGATAACTATTTCTACAGATTGTTCACCTCCAGCAGTAGTTAGAACCGAGAATGCATAATCTGGTTCATAATAATTTATGACTTCTTCCAAACTGTCGTAAGGTAAATTCTGTCCTAAATAAAGCGTATGATGACCACTTATTTTTAAAAGGTATTGTGCAAAAAGCAAACCTATTTCATGATTTTCGTTTGGAGGTAAAAATAATAAATAACGTTTGGAGTTTTTATCAGATTTTTTAGCGTCTAAAAAGGTGGAATGAATAATAATTTGCTCAATTTTTTGAGTAGCAAAATGTTCGTGAGCAGGATTAATAGTTCCTACTTGCCACATAAAGCCTACTTTTCTCATAAATGGAAATATAATTTCATTCATGGCTTTTTCCATTCCCATGTCTGCTATGCAGCCGTTTAATATTTCATCAAATTCAAAATCATCCATTTTTAACATGGCATTAGACAGCATTTGAACCTGAATATTAACGTTGTAATGATCTTCTTGAAGAGTTTTAACCAATTGGTTAATATCTTCTAAATTCATTTTAGATATTTTACTGATTTTGTAGCCGTTCTCATTTAATGTAGCTATATTTAAAAATAAACATAAATCAGCATCATCGTAGTACCTAATGTTTGTTTCGGATCTTTTGGGTGTAAAAAAATTATAACGTTGTTCCCACACTCTTATGGTATGGGCTTTAATCCCAGTTAAATTCTCAATATCGCTTATGGAAAACTTTTTCAAAATACAGTATCTATCCCTCTAATTTAACTTAATCTTTGGTTAACAAAATTATACAAGCTTTGTTTAATAAAAAAGTCATAATTGATTAATTTTTTCTAAATATTGATTGGCTTGCTGTTTAATCTTTTGTTTTTCAGTATCATCCATCTTTTTTAGCAGCTGATACATCATTCCGATACGAGGATTTTTACTTAGTAAACTTTCATGATTAATGTAGAAATTCCAGTAAAGGCTATTTAACGGACAAGCTTGCTCGCCATATCTCAAATCCTTTTTGTATGCGCAGCCATCACAATAATTACTCATTTTATGAATATAATTGGCCGATGCAACATAAGGCTTAGAACCAACTAAACCTCCATCGGCAAACTGGCTCATGCCATGAGTATTGGTGAGTTGTACCCACTCAATAGCATCTATATATACCCCTAAGTACCATTGGTCTACCTGATTAGGGTTTATGCCTGCCATTAGTGCAAAATTCCCTATCACCATTAATCTTTGAATGTGATGAGCATATGCATGGTCAAGCGAATTGTTAATACAATGTTTTAAACAATTCATTTTTACTTTACCATCCCAAAACCAAGTGGGCAATTCATTTTGATGATTTAAGTAGTTAGTTAAAGCAAAATTTGGCATTTCTGACCAATATAGGCCACGCATATACTCTCGCCAGCCTATCACCTGACGAACAAAACCCTCTACTTGCGCAATATCTATTGGATAATTTTTTTGATGATAAGTTTTTAAAACCTCGTCTAACACCTCTTTTGGTGATATCAGTTTAATGTTTAATGCAAAAGACAAACAAGAGTGAAAAAGCGTATGATGCTCTTTTAACATGGCGTCTTCATATCTACCAAAATTTGGAAGTAACTCCTTGCAGAAATAATCTAATACGGCTAAAGCTTGCTCACGATTGATAGGATATTCGAACGATTTGGCATTGATATTCCCAAAATATTTAACATTTTTCTTTTGCAACATAATAACCAGTTCGGTAACATCTGTTTTAAAAGTTAGGGGATGTTTTAATGGATATTTACCATCGTATTTTTTTCTGTTTTCATGGTCGTAATTCCATTTCCCACCTTCAGGTTCTCCATTTTCATCCATCAAAAGTGAATGCTTTTTACGCATATCTCGATAGAAATTTTCCATCAAGTATTGCTTTTTACCTTTAAAGAAGTTTTTTACATCGTCTTTTTTTGTGTAAAAATGTTCAGTATCAAATACTGATGATGCTATGCCTAAGGTATTACAAATCTTTCTAATCTCTTCTGTTAAACGATACTCATCGGGTTCTTGATATTCAAACTTGTTAATTTGATGCTTTACAATAAGTTGATTAATATTAGCCTCAAAGCATTGTTCATTTTCAGCGTCATCTAATTTAATATAGACAACTTGATGACCCAAACTTTCTAATTCCTGAGAAAAACAACGCATGGCGGCGAAGAAACCTACAATTTTTTGTATATGGTGCTGAACGTATTCTTGTTCTTGCATCACTTCCATTAATACATAAGTGTGATTGGCATTAACTTCCTTAAACCAAGAATGTTGAATGTTTAATTGGTCGCCTAAGACTAATCGTAAAGTTTTACTCATAAAAAGTAAACACTAATTACAAAGGAAGTGTTTGTTCAAATTTGATTTACAGAACTTATAATGGTTTAACAAGAGTATTAAGCCTTAATATTTCAATAAAATTTATTAGAATTAACATTAATGATTAAAAACTAACCCTTCAACCACAAATCCACATACTCACCTTTTGGATCATAATCTTTAGCCTGTTTTTCTATATTAAAATGACGATTTTCTCGTGGGTCGTTACCTACACCAGCCACATAAGCCCAGTTTCCCCAGTTACTTGCCGGGTTGTAATCAATCAATTTTTCTTCAAAATAGGCAGCACCCCAAGTCCAATTAACTTTTAAATCTTTAACCAAATAAGAAGCCACATTTTGTCTGCCACGGTTACTCATAAAGCCGGTTAAGTTTAGTTCCTTCATGTTAGCATCAATAAAAGGAACACCAGTTTCTGCATTTTTCCATTGCTCAAAAAGTTCTTCTTGGTTAGGGGCATGTTCGTTTTCTTTACCCTTAAACCCACCTTCCATAAAGTAACTGGTGCCATGTTTTTTAAACATGAAACGGAAATAATCACGCCAGAGTAATTCAAAAATTAACCAATAAGTAGAATCATTAGCACCACGTTCTTTTTCATATTTTTTAATTTCCCAGTAAATTTCACGGGCACTTAAGCAACCAGCAGATAACCATGTCGAAAATTTAGAACTATAGTCTGAACCTATTAATCCATTTCTTGTCTTTTTGTAGGATTGTAATAAATTGGTATCCCATAAGTAATATTTGAGGCGCTCTAAACCTATTGTTTCACCTCCTTTAAAAGGGAGTACACTTCTTGAATCTTGAACAGTGGGACTAACACCTAAAGATGCTAAATCAGGAACTTCAGACGCTTCTAAATCCTTTGGTACGTTAATCTCTTTTGGGGTTTCAAAAGACGGGCGAATAATTCCTTCTTTTTCTGCCTTTTTTCTGAAAGCGGTAAAAACATCTGGAATGTCTTTAATTGGGAATGGTAAGTCTTCCTTATGATAAAGCGTATGTCCTATAAAATGCTTTAAGTTAATTTGTAGTTTCCATAAAGCATCTTCTACTGCTGTAGAAATATTGGTTTCTTCTGAGGCAACCTCGCGGTGGTGGTAAACCTCATCTACACTGTATTTTTTGCATAATTGAGGGATAATCTCTTCTGGTAAACCATGTACAATTAATAAATCGCCTCCTAGTTTTTGTAACGATTTTTTTAAATCCTGTACACTTTCATTAATAAATTGAGCTCTAAAACTACCGGTTTTCAGCAATCCAAAATTAGAAGTTGTATAATAACGTGGGTCAAAACAATAAACAGGAATGATGATATTCGCTTTTCGAGTAGCCTCAAACAAAATTTCGTTGTCGTGAATGCGTAAATCGTTTCTAAACCAAACTAATATTTTTTTTTCGCTCATTATAGAGTTTTAGCGTCTTTATTTATAATACTGCAATATTGCTTATTATTTAATATTTCGGCAATTATTTGAACAATATTTTACTTCTAACCAACATTTTTCCCACTTTTTACGCCAGTAAAACGGCCTATTGCAGGCTATGCATATCTTTTGCGGTAAATTTTCTTTAGCTACAGTTTTGCCTTTTTTATTTTGCATATTATTTCATAATAGGGATTATCCAAACAGCCTTCAACAAAAGTCCTTTTAATTTTAGGTGCGATTGTAGTTCTTGAGCCTTTAATAATCAGCCATTATTGCATCTGTAACGAACAACCTAAACCAATAGTGCGAGGAAAACGCTCTAACTAATTATTTATCGTTAAACAAAATGATAGATTAGATGTTTTTAAAGCAATGAAAACAAACTTTAGTCACCTTACCGAGCGAGATTTAGATCGTATTATAGAAATGGCTTGGGAAGACCGTACACCTTTTGAAGCTATAGAATTACAATTTGGGTTGCCAGAAAAAGATGTGATTAAATTAATGAGACGACAGTTAAAGCCTAGCAGTTGGCGATTATGGCGGGAGCGGGCTCATCAAGTTTCACATAAACACCTCAAAAAAAGAAGTGGCGACATTGATCGATTTAAATGTACACTTCAAAGACAAATTACGATGAACAAGATTTCTAAGCGATAGAGTTTCTTTAAACATTTAAAAGTCAAGAAATAATTTCCTTATTAAATTCCAATCTCAAAAAATAAGCTTAATCGCCATTAAACAGGCTTTAATGCACTTCCACTCTGCTTTTTTTATTTTTGTTCAACTTTTTTTAGTCAATACCTAAACAATACTGTACTTAATTACGTTAAAACATACGATGAATTCAAAAAAGAAAGTCGCGGTTTTTAGAAAAGAGCATTTCAATGCTGCACACCGTCTTAATAATCCGAGTTGGAACGAGCAAAAAAATAAAGAGGTGTTTGGGAAATGCAATCATCCAAATTATCATGGCCATAATTACGACTTAATTGTAAAGGTTACTGGTTTTGTTGACGAAGAGACAGGATATCTTATGGATATGAAAATACTTTCTGATATCATTAAAGAAAAAGTATTAGATCGTTTTGATCATATGAATTTAAATGTTGATGTAAAAGAGTTTGCGAACTTGAACCCTACTGCAGAAAATATTGCTATGGTCATTTATAATTTGATAGAACCCGAAATTGACCCCACATTAGAATTAAAAATTTTATTATACGAAACTGAAAGAAACTATGTTGAATACCCCGCTTAACACTTATCCTCACGAGGATATTTTAATTGACGCCATTGGTGACGAACATGTAGGAACTTCTTATGATACCCCTTTGCGTGAAGACGCCTTTGTTTTAGACGATAAGACTAAAATAGAAATGATTGAAAAGCATTTCAAAAGCATTATGGAAATTATGGGTTTAGATTTAACCGATGATAGTCTAAAGGGCACCCCAAAAAGGGTGGCAAAAATGTATATCAAAGAAATTTTTAGTGGATTAAATCCTGATAATAAGCCAGACGTCAAGCTTTTCGATAACAAATATCAATACAACCAAATGTTGGTTGAGAAAAATATTACGCTATACAGTAATTGCGAGCATCATTTTGTGCCAATTATTGGTAAAGCTCATATCGCTTACATCAGCAGTGGTAAAGTAATAGGTCTATCTAAATTAAACCGTATTGTACAATATTATGCGCAACGCCCACAAGTACAAGAACGCTTAAACATCCAAATTGCAAACGAATTAAAGCAGATTTTAGATACCGAGGATGTTGCTGTGGTAATAGAAGCTACACATTTATGTGTAAGCTCTAGAGGAATTAAAGATACCCAAAGTGCAACCGTTACAGCAGAGTACGGAGGTAAATTTTTAGAGGCAGATACCAGAAACGAGTTTTTAAAATTTATTAGTTAAGCATGAATTATTTAGTCATTGGCGGAAGCTCTGGAATTGGCCTTGAGTTGGTTAACAAATTAGTGGCAGAAGGACATCAAGTTTACTCGGCATCAAGACATCAAGGAGATATTCCGTCTGCAGCACACTTTATAGCTTTTGATGTTTTAGGCGATACCGCAAGCTTAAAAGAAAACCTTCCCGATGTTTTAGACGGTTTAGCTTATTGCCCCGGAACTATTAATTTAAAACCCTTTGGTAGATTATCTGAAACCGATTTTGAAAATGATTTTAAGGTAAACGTTCTTGGAGCAGTAAAAGTAATTCAAGCAGCAACACCACTTTTAAAAAAATCAGAAAGTCCTTCAGTCGTATTATTTAGTACCGTTGCAGTACAAACAGGTATGGGTTTTCATGCCAGTATTGCAGCAAGCAAAGGTGCAATAGAAGGCTTAACACGTTCTCTGGCAGCCGAGTTTGCAGCAATTAAGATTAGAGTAAATGCTTTAGCACCGTCCTTAACTGCTACACCATTGGCTCAGGCATTAATTTCTAGTCCAGAGCGTAAAGAAGCATCTGATAAAAGACATCCGCTAGGTCGAATTGGGACTGCAAAAGAATTAGCAGATGCTGCTTTTTTCTTAATCACACCTCAAAGCGCTTGGATAACAGGTCAGATTATTGCAATTGATGGCGGAATGTCATCCGTAAGAAGCTTCTAAATGAAACAATATAGTTTAGAAGATATTTTAGGCTTAGATCAACGTTACAGAGCAACCTTCATGAACAGCATTTCGGGCTTTAAAAGTTTGCAAATGGTGGCTACTAAAAATAATTTAGGTAAAACCAATATTGCGCTTTTTAACTCTATCTTTCATGTAGGAGCCAATCCACCATATATAGGTTTTGTAGTTAGACCCAATGGCGATCAGCATGAGACCCTGTCTAATATTTTATCAGAAAAGTATTACACCCTAAACAATGTATTAGAAAGTAATTTTGTAGCAGCGCACCAAACAAGTGCCAGGTATCTTACAACCGAGTCAGAATTTGATACTTGTGGCTTTACCGAAGAATATGTAGATGGATTTAGTTCACCATTTGTGAAAGAAGCAAACATCAAAATTGGTTTAGCGTTTAAAGAATGTTTGCCGGTAGCTTTAAATAACACAAGCATCGTTATTGGAGAAGTACAACAAATATTGATAGAAGAAGACTTAGTATCAGCAGATGGTTTTGTAGATATGCAAAAAGCAGGTTCGGTTACAGCGGCAGGTTTAGATGCTTATTATACTACCAACTTTTTGGGACGTTTATCTTATGCAAAACCAGATAAACAACCAGAATTTTTAAATGTAAATAACAACATTTAATGATTAATTTTGGGCGTTTACCCAAGAAAAATTGGAGACGGGCTTTACACTTTAGTTTTTTTGTCATCCTGAGCGAAGTCGAAGGACAAAAAAAGCTACCGTTTCAATCCCCGCCTGTTTTTCGGGCAGGCCTAACGCAAAAACTACAGTTAATAACTAAATCACAAATGAACTAATTCAACTAATGAACCAATTCAACTTTTTACTTAAAACTTACTTCTTTAAACTAACAACCCAACAAACTAACTACCCAACAAACTATCAAAATGGCTACTAAACAAAAAATTCAGACTGCATATATAGATTACGTATTATCAGAAGGTAAAAAACCAGCTACGGTATTCTCGTTTGCCAAAAAGAATAAATTTGCCGAGGAAGAATTTTATAAGCATTTTGGTTCTTTTGATACCATTGATAGTGCAATTTGGGCCGATTTATTCTCAGAAACAATTAAAGAAGTTAAGGCTCAAGAAGTTTGGTCAGACTACTCGGCTAGAGAGAAAGCGCTTTCTTTCTACTACAGTTTTTTTGAACTGTTAAAAGCTAAAAGAAGCTTTGTAACTTATAGTATGGCTCAATTTAAAAAAGGAATTCAAACCCCTGCCCAATTGAAAGAGAGTAAACAAGTTTTTGAAGATTTTAGCATTAGCTTAATTCAAGAAGGTTTAGAAAGTGGCGAAATAAGCGACCGTAAATTTATTAGTGATAGGTATAAAGATGCATTATGGATGCAAGTGGCTTTTTTACTGAATTTTTGGATTAAAGATTATTCAGCGGGTTTTGAAAAAACAGATGAAGCCATAGAAAAAGGCGTAAACGTAACCTTCGATTTATTTCAGCGTACTCCAATAGATAATCTATTAGACTACGGAAAATTTTTAGCCCAAAATGCGGGGTTTAAAATGCCTTTTTAAAGCAGTCAATCATTAGTATCAAAAATAATTATCAAGATGAATTTTATATGGGAAATAATCTTGTTATACGTATTAATTTTTTATTTTTGTACGGATTAATGCAACTGATTTATGGATACTAAACTCACTTTAAAATTAGATAAAACAGTTATAGATAAAGCTAAAGAATATGCTTCTAATAACCAAAAAAGCCTTTCTCGCTTAATAGAGACCTATTTAATTTCGCTAACTGAAAAAAATGAAAAGTCTGAAATTGAAATCTCGCCTTTTGTGAAAAGTATCAGTAATGGTGTTAAACTTCCGAATGATATGGATGAAAAGAAAGAATATCGTGAATATTTATCTAATAAATATCAATAAATGGACGTTTTATTTTTAGACACAAATGTAGTTTTAGATTTCTTAGGTCAACGCGAATTATTTTATGAAGATGCAGCAAAAATAGTCACGCTTGCCGATTTAGGTAAAATTGAAATAGTAGTTTCATCAATGTCTTATGCCACTATTTATTATTTGCTCTTAAAAGTCGATTCACATCAGTCAATATTAGAAAAATTGACAAAATTTAAAACAATTGCGAAGACATCTGACTTAACAGATAAAGAGATTACTTTAGGTCTTGCATCTAGTTTTACTGACTTTGAAGATGCATTACAATATTACAGTGCATTAAATATGAATTGTAATAGGTTAATAACCAGAAATGCTAAAGATTTTAAGAAATCTGTAATTCCAGTTTTAACTCCTAAAGAATATTTAAGGTCATTTGTTTAAAAATTTAATTATTAAGATTATAAATTAGTCTAGCTTCTCAAATCTCACGTCTCAATACTCATATCTCAATAAAAATGAAAGAACAAAACAGTATCCCAGCAAGTAAAGTAGCCCGCTCTGCAAAGTTTGTAGGAACTGGTATCAAGATTGGTGGTAATTACATCAAGCATTATTCTAAAAAAATATTTAATCCAGATTTAACAAGAGACGAGTTAAACGAAGACAACGCTGCCGATATATACAATTCTTTAAGCGAATTAAAAGGAAGTGCTTTAAAAGTTGCCCAAATGTTAAGTATGGATAAAAACATACTTCCAAAGGCTTATGTCGATAAATTTTCCTTGTCTCAATATAGCGCACCGCCACTAAGCGGACCGCTCATCATGCAAACATTTAAAAAGCATTTTGGCAAAACTCCCGATAAAATATTTGATAAATTTGATTTAAAATCAACAAACGCGGCATCTATTGGTCAGGTTCATAAAGCAGAGTTAAATGGCGAGAAATTAGCTGTGAAAATTCAATATCCTGGAGTAGGGAATTCGATTTCATCTGATTTGAAATTGATTAAACCTTTTGCCTTTCGTCTATTAGGTATGAGCGAAAAAGAGCTCGATATCTACATGAAAGAGGTAGAAGAGCGTTTAGTAGAAGAAACAGATTACGAGTTAGAAGTCCAAAATTCTTTAAAAATATCAGCAGCTTGTGCGAAGCTAGATAACATTGTATTTCCTACATACTATAAAGAACTATCGGGCTCTAGGATCATCACCATGAGTTGGTTAGAAGGTATGCATCTGAAAGAATTTTTGCAAACCAATCCTTCGCAAGAGTTAAGAAATACAATTGGCCAAGCACTTTGGGATTTTTACAATTTCCAACAACACGAGTTAAGAGCAGTACATGCTGATCCTCATCCAGGTAATTTCTTGATCACCCCTGAAGGTAAATTAGGTATTATAGATTTTGGTTGCATCAAAGAATTACCAGACGATTTTTACTATCCATTTTTCTCTACCACATCAACAACGGTACTCAACAATAGAGAAGCAACTATTAATGCTTTTAAAGCTTTAGAAATGATATTACCTAAAGATAACGAGAAGCAGGTAGAGTTTTATTATAGTAATTATAAAGAAATGATTGCCTTGTTTGCGCAACCTTACATGCAACCGGAATTTGATTTTAGTCAAACCGAGTTCTTTGATTCTTTATACGCTTTTGGAGAAAAAATAGCCAAAATGCCTGAGTTTAAACAGGCAAGGGGAGTAAAACATTTTATTTATGTAAATCGCACCAATTTTGGTTTATACAACATCTTGAACGAGTTAGGTGCAACTGTTAAAACAGGCACTTTTAAACCACATGTGAAGATTGAGTATTAGGATTAGTGGGAGAGAAAGACGACTTTAAAATTTTATTTTTTTAAAGTCTTGATAACTATTCCAGAATGTAATTAAGGTAATCGAATCTCTGTTTACTTTATAGTAAACACTCATTTGATGAGTGATTACACATTTATGAATGTTGTCTCTTTTTCTGTATTGAGGAAAAAGTTTAGGGTTACAGCTTATCTTAATTAAGATATTATCCGTTCTGTTGATGAATTTAAGAATAGTTTTAGCATTCCATTCTTTTTCTAAATAATTTAAATTGCTTTCAAATGTAATTTCTGCCTCTTTAGACCATAATATATGGTAATTCATTAATTAAAGATAGCGTGATCTCATTTTTAACATTACTTCGGAGTGAGGTTTTACCAGCTGGTTCTTTATATCTTCTAACCCATTTTGTATAGAAGCTTCTAATAAAACATCATGATCCACTGATGAATTATCTGTCCCGTAATCGAGTAATTTTTTAAGAGCAATAATTAAGGATAAATCATTTACCTTTTCTAATTGCTTAATCAATGTTATTTTTTCGGTTGATAAATCCATATATAAATATAAGTTTTTTTAAGAAAAATAAGAAATTGTATAAATTAGATTTTTTCCTCTGTTTATTAATACATTTTATTGTAAAGCAATTATTTAGGTAAACAGAACCAATTTTGGTTTATACAACATCTTGAACGAGTTAGGTGCAACTGTTAAAACAGGCACTTTTAAACCACATGTGAAGATGGAGTATTAAAAAGGGAGGGAGGTTCATATTTTATATTTGATCTGTCTTTCCCTCATTTTTTTCTTTGGGACTTCCTTCTCTTAATCAATCCTTCACTCATTCTATCATTCCATCCATCCTTCATCCCATCCTTCATTCATTCCATCCATCCTTCATTCCATCCATCCTTCATTCCATCCTTCCTTCATTCCATCCTTCCATCCTTCCATCCTTCCTTCATTCCATCCATCCTTCCTTCCTTCATTCCATCCATCCTTCATTCCTTCATTCCATCCTTCCATCCATCCTTCCTTCCTTCCATCCTTCCATCATTACCTTAACCAACCCTACTCACCACAATATCTCCCATCACTAACATATCCATTTTTGTTCTGAGGTAACAGTTCAAAGCTTCTTGCGGTGTATTGACAATAGGCTCATTTTCGTTAAAAGAAGTATTCAATAAAATTGGAATTCCTGTTTTTTCTCTAAAATTATCTATCAAATCATAGTATTTTACTTCAACGGCTCGGTCTACTGTTTGTAAGCGCCCAGTACCATCAACATGGGTAACAGCTGGTATCAATTCATGTTTCTCTTTTTTGATTGGGAAAACCTTTTCCATAAATGGAACATCATCTACCACTTCAAAAAAGTCTTTCACATACTCTTTTAAGATTGATGGTGCGAAAGGTCTAAAAGATTCCCTACGCTTAATTTTAGCATTTAAAATATCTTTTGCATCTGCTCTTCTTGGATCAGCAATGATAGAACGATGCCCTAAAGCTCTAGGTCCAAACTCAGCTCGACCTTGAAACCAGCCGACAACGCCAGAGTTAATCAAGCAGTCAGTTACTTTATCATACAAGTGTTTACCTTCTAATTTTTCATATTTGACATTTTGACTTTCTAAAACAGCAATAATTTCTTCGTTAGAAAACTGACTTCCAAAATAACCATGATTAGTGATGGGTAAACGTGGTTTCTCTAAAACTTGATTATAAATCCACAATGCGGCACCTAAGCATGTTCCAGCATCATGGCCAGCAGGGGGTATGTATAGTTTTTCAAAAGTAGTATTTGCTAAAACTTTTCCATTGGCAACAGAATTTTGAGCTACTCCTCCTGCTATACATATATTTTTTAAACCAGTACTTTTTTGAAGATGATTTAAGATATGAAAAATCAATTCTTCAGTAATGCGTTGTATAGAAGCAGCTAAATCTTTGTGATATTGAGATAATGGTTCGTCTTTTTGGCGTAATGGTCCAAATTTATCTACTAAATGTTGGGTATAAAGACTATCCATGTGAGGTACGCCACCTTCCCAGGCCATCTGAACACCATTTTTAGGATGATTAAAATAATCTAAGTTCAATTCGAATAGCCCATTGTCTTTGAATATCAAAACGTCCTTCAATTGATCTACATATTTTGCTTCGCCATAAGGCGCCAAGCCCATTATTTTATACTCATCACCATAATGCGGAAAACCCAAATATTGCGTGAAAGTTGTATAAAACACACCTGCCGAGTGAGGGTATGAAACGGTATCTAAAACTGTAATTTGATTTCCTTTACCAGTGGCAATCATGGTAGAAGAGTAATCTCCAAAACCATCAATGGATAAAATAGCAGCCTCTTCAAAATCAGAAGCAAAGAAAGCACTTGCTAAATGACTTCTGTGGTGTTCTACATTAATAATCTGAGCTTTTAAAGCAGATTTTTCAATTTTAAAATGATTGATAATTTCTTCCTCAATGCTAGCAGCTTTTTTTAAGTTTTTAGCCCTGTTAAGCATATTGCTCACGCTTAACCTGTTTTTTAAAGCAGTCAGAACTTTTTTACCAAAATTTGCCTTGGGGTCTCTAGAAATCCCAATATAATCAACATCGCTAATGCTGATACCAGCTTCTTTTAAACAAAATTCTATGGCAATGGTAGGGAAACCAGCCCAATGTTTAATTCGTCTAAAGCGTTCTTCTTCTGCGGCAGCAATTAATTGGTCGTTATGATAGATACATGCCGAAGCATCAGCATGGTAAGCGTTAATTCCTAGGATATACATTTAATATATTAAATTTCACCAGATTTTTTTAAAATTTGATTTTCTAATTCTGATGTGATATGAAAATTTGTTATTTTGATTTTATCAATTATTGCCTTTACGGAGGCTAACTTACCCATTTTTTTTGCAATTATAAGTAAACCCAAAGTTCCTGTGTAAAACAAATTTAAATTTGCTGCTAGTTTTCTAGCTTTTAAATCGTCTAAAATAACTAAAGCATTTTTTTGCTCAAAAGCTAGAGCTATTGAGCTAGCTTCTCCTAAATCAACAGTTGCATTTAATATTGTTAAAAGGTCATTATTTATTGGATTTGATATTATAATCCATTCAGGTAATTGATTTCCAAACTCTAAAGCTACCACAGATGTAATATGGACAGTAATGAAAATGTCCTTTAAAAAGCTTAAATGCCCAATTTTATGTAAAAGAATTAAACAGCTGGTATCAGCTATAATAATTTTTTGCATTTTCCAAATCTTGATTTAAGTCTTCTGGAGCATAGTTAAATACAGATATCTTATAATTAGTAAGTATTTCCATAAATGTAGACTTAGAATAACCTGCTAAATCTGCCGCCTGTCCTAAAGATAGTTTACCAATATTATAAAGCTGGGCTGCTAAAGCAGTGTTGATATCTTTAGAAGATAAATCAAGAGAATCTGGAAGCTTTATAGTTAATGTTTTCATCACTCAAAAATACTAAATCTTTTTGTATGTTGTTGGCCTTTATTTTGCTGCAAATTATATTTGAATTTAATACTAATTATAGTCGAATAAAACTAAATGGTATTTCTTTTATTTTTTAACTCATAAATTTTAGCGTCTACTAAAAAACGAAACCAAAAGCCCTGTAGAAAATGAAAAACTAAGCCAGTTTTTCCATCCAAAAATCCAAATTTAAAAAAGTATCTAATGATAAAATAAACAAACGGACGTATAAATAAAGGAAACTTTTCGTATATTGATTTAGAAAACCTTCTTCTTTGTTGGGCATTGCCTGTAAATTTAGCCTGTACCAATTCTCCTTTATTTTTCTTTGAATATGCCGAAATTTGATCTTCTGCCTCTAGTGTTGCCCATCTATTATGCCTTTCTGTGAAAGAGCTTAAAGAGTCTGTTAAAGTATCAATCATATCAGATTTGATTGTACCACATTGTCCTTCTACCACAAAATGCTGGTCGTACAACTTATCTTCACAATAACCAAAACCTTTTCTAAATAATATAGCATGATAAACTGGGTAATGGCCACCATATCTTATCCACTTACCCAAAAATATAGTTCTTCTACTGATCAGAAATCCATTGATACTTCCTTCTATAGAATTGGTGAAAATTTGCTCAATTTCTTGATAGAGTTCCTCAGTCATCCTATGGTCTGCATCCATATTCAAAACCCATGGAGTGTTGATAGGAAGATTTTTTAGAGCCCAATTTCTTTGTTGCCCATAATTTTGAAAAGGATGATGATTAATTTCTGCATCATAATTTTGAGCTATTGTTAAAGTGCCATCTGTAGAGCCAGAGTCTACAATAAATATTGGGCAATTTAATTTACTGATACTTTTTAAACAAGCTTCAATATTTTTTTCTTCGTTATAAGTTAATATGATGATTGAAAGCAAATCTTTCATGCTTGTTATAAATCTTGTGAACTGCTAAAATAAAAAAAAGGAGAGATATGACAGTAATGTTAGGATGATATTCTATTAATTGATTTGAGCTTGATACATTTCCATATATTTTTTTGGAAGCTGGTCGGGATAGAATTGATTTTTTGATTTAATGAGAATTTGATTATCTATTAATAAAGCGTACATCTTTTCTAATGCTATTTTAATTTCATCAAGTTTAAAAGCTAAACCTAAATTATTCTCTATTACATAATCTTTTAAGCCTACATGATTTGATAATAAAACGGGAGTATTTACTGCAATTGCTTCTATAACCACATTAGCAAAATTTTCGTTGTAAGAGGGTAGAATAAGTAGATCATGGTTTGCTAATAATTGAAACTTTTGATCCCCATAAACTGCATCAAACCAATCAATCTGCTCAGTTAAGTTTAAACTTTCCACTTTCCACTTTAAACTTTTCACATAATCGGCTTCACCTTCGCCAACTATAGTTAATTTAAATGGAAATTTTAGAGTAGATAAAGCATCTAGTAATAGTTCAATGCCTTTTTTGTGGTGTATACGCGATAAAAAAATTAAATTCATCGTACCGTCAAACTTCCTAGTATCAATAGGTAACTCTTTTGGTACCTTCACTATATTATGTATAATGAAAATCCGTTTACGCAATCGTTCTTTCCGATTTTGACCTTTCACTTTCCACCTTCCACTTTCAACTTCCCTCTCCATTAAGTCCACAACACTCACTTTCTTTTGATCGCCAAAAACTCGTTTCACAATCTCATCAGCTTCCATACTTGTTGTTGCATGAAAATCACAATTTCTTAAGAAATATTTTCCAAATAGTAAATGAAATATTTTTTTGCCTATACTAAAAGTGTAATCCCCCAGCATACCTCTAGGCGAAACAATAGGTTTAATTCCTTTAACCAAACAAATCAATACAGCCCCCATACTGACTAAATTCCACCAAGCGTGAATATGAATTATGTCAAACTTTTTGGCATTTCGCCACAACTGGATCAATAGGGCAGGGGAAAAATGACTGTGGTCTTTAGTGATACGCTTAAAGTATTTAACCGATACGCCTTCTACTATTTTTTTTACTCCATTTCGATAGAGGAGTTCGGTCTTTCCATTAGCTAAAGTTGTATACACAGTAATAGTTGAATGATTATTTGTAAACGTTATACCGCTTTCAGCTTTTAGCTTTAAGCTTTCAGCGTTTAACTCCTCGCACAAAGCCGCCACAGAATAAATAGGGCCGCCGTAAATGAAGGCAGGTTTATAAGAGGCGGTGATGTGAAGGATTTTCAAAATTATTTAGCTTTAAGATTCTCGTGGTTTTTTTCTGGGGTGCTGGAGAGTATCAAAGAAGGTTAACAGGATAATCTTATCTTTTGTGATTTTATATATTAAAAGATTATGTTTGGTTACAACAGCCTCTTTGATGTTATTTTTATTTGTTACAGAGCGGTTAATTTTAGGGTGGATAATTAAATTTTTTAACAATAAGTCGGTTCTTTAAACAAAATCTTTAACAACTGTTTCTCCCCAATTTTTTTCATGATAACTAATGACGCCATGAAATCTATTTAAAGCTTTAGGTGACCACTGGATTTCTAAAGCCATTTTTTATAGGTTTCTTTAGCTTCTAAATGGCTAATCTGTTGTCCGTTTTCAATTTCTTCTAGCGCTTCTTTTATATCGGAAATTACAACCTCGTGAAGATCTGCCCAATCTTCAGTGCTTTGAGTAGACATTTTAAGAATGGACTTGATGCTATTGATAATCTTAACATCTTGAATTTCTAATAGAGCTTTAACTAATTCAATTTTTTCTGTTTGAATATCCATTAGGTAAATTTATAAAATTTATATCGATTTTAAAATCTTCTAAAACATAGGTTATTATGTCTTTATCTAAAGTTTTATAAGACAAGATACAGCATTTATTGGCTTTTAGGGTAATAAGTAAAATGATTGCTAATCACTAAACCTAGTTATTTAAATAAAATTACAATCAGCATAAAACAGCTATTACCCCCATTTAAACAGTTGAAATTATTTTAAACCATTATATCCTGTAATGATGTGTAATGAAGGTATGTATTTTAAACTTAAATAAGACGATAATTCTCTCTTATTTCAAGCGCTTTTTCTTTACTTAATACAGAAGTTACATTAAAATTTCTTTGATTTGCAGATATACTGACAAGTTTGATAGAATAATCTGGAAACTTAAGATAGGATTAGCTCGAAGGAAGATTTTTAGCGTTAATCATAAAAGGTTTGCCTGAGGCTAATTTATTTAGCCTTAATTTTCGAACAACATCTAAATTTAGTTTTTGTATTTATGCTACTTGAGTCATGTCAACCTTTTAATATTAAATCAATAAAAATCTTTTTTAGCGCAAATTAGTGCTCCAGCCTTAATCTCGTTCCACATAAATTCATATCCCCAATTTTTCAATACCACTTCGTTAGTTTCTTCTTTCTTTTCTAAATCTAATTTAAAAGACTGTGCGAGCAAAGTGCTCAATGTATTGATGTTTTGATATGGGTAAACAAAACCGTTTAAGCCTTCTTTAATTAAATCAGCACTAGAACCTACCTTGTCTGATGTAATTACCGTACAACCCGAAGCTATGGCTTCTTGTACGGATACGCCCCAAGGTTCATTTTTGGCAGAATGTACAAAAATATCAGCTAAACCATAGTAAAGAGGTAAATTGAGGTAAGGAACATAACCGGTAAATATTATTTTAAGATGGACGTGTTTTTTAGCTAAAGCTTCTAAAGAAATCCTTTCTCGGCCATCTCCAACCAAGATTAAGGAAATATTTGTATCGTTTAACTTGATAAAAGCATGCATCACATCCCAAGGTGATTCTCGGTCTATAAATTTGGCTACACTTAATATGACCCGTTCTTGGGTTAAGCCTAAAGAATTTCTTAATCTTAAAACAGACTCAAAATCCGTAGATTTCTCTTTAAACCAAGTATCGTGGGTGGCATAAGAAAAATAGTTAATCTTTTGGTCTCTTATTCCTAACCAATTTAAAAAATTTTTGGTTTCTGACCCTACTGCAAAAAAATGATTGAAATGGCGGTAAGCAATGGGTAAATAAAAGAACTTTAACAGTTTTTTAATGGGTTTCAAATTGTACTTAACAGAGTCTATTCTTAAGGCAATAGGAATACCCAAAGCTTTACAAAGCTTGGGTATTCCCTCATAAGAATTTTTATAACCGTTGATAATCACAAAATCATAACTATTATTAACTAAAACTGACTTTATGGATTTAAGCGATTCCCCTTTTTTTGCATTAAAAAAAGAATAATTTTCAAAAAGATTAAAGCCCCAATTTACTTTTTGCTTAAGCTCTCTATCTGCATATTCTTCATTTACATTGGTAAAAATAACATCAAACTGCCAATTTATATAGTCATTACTTGCACCCTTTTTTAAGGCTTTAAGCTTCTGGTTTATAAACTGATAAAATGGGACTTCAAATTGAGTAGGAAACTCTACAACAAAGGCAATCTTCATTATTTTTTTGCTAAACAACAATTGTGCAAATACCTTGGAAGTCTCTTGATAATAACTTTCCCAAGTCATTTTCTTTGATTTTGCTAATACATTTTCTCGCAATTTAATCTTACTTGGGGTATTTAAACCTGCATATAAATTAATTGCCTTCACAATATGAGCAGAGTTTAATTGTTCCATCTGGTAACCATCCACCAAATTTTCTATCATTTCGCCAGCGCCTACAAATGGCGAAAGGATATTTGGAATACCTAGCATCATGGTTTCTGGAACTACCATTGCAAAAGAATCAAAACGACTTGGCTGTATGTTCAAATCGAATTGCTGCAATTTTAAATAAGCAAATAATTCTTTTTGGGGCATGGCGCCTTTATAAATTAGATTAACCGTATTGGGTAAATTCTTAGCTTCAAGGTGCATATTAACCCAATCTTTGCTCACTCTACCAATTAGATAAACCTCAATTTTAAAATTAAAATCACCGGTGGTTAATGCGTCCAATAAATAATCCAAGCCTTTTCTAAACTCTAAATTTGCAATAAACGATATTTTAATTGGGGCTTGGTGATCAAGTATTCTTTGCGTAACTAAAGGGTTGAAATCAGTATTTTTGTGATCTTCATTTTCTTCTGCACCTAAATAAAGTACGATGTCTTTTTTAGAGGAAGTTTTCCCTGTAAAACTATCCTTACAAAATTGCGAGCAATAAATACCATAATCTATATACTGCCTTTCTTTGCTTTTTATAGCAATGCCATATTTAGTTTCATTAATGCCTAATTCTTTTGCTTTTTCATGGCTAATGGACGCAAAATCCATGATGACAGGGATACCCCATTTTTTACAATACTTGGCAACTGGGCAGCCCGCTGTTTCAAAACAGATCACCAGACAATTTTTACGGTTAACCCAAATTATGGGAAGGCACATCCATCCAAAAACCTGCTGCCAAAAATATATGGGGTTATTATGGCTTTGATTATTTGGGTTTTTAAAAACGAGATTATAAAAACGACTCGTTAGCGTGTATGAAAATGTATATAAATAGTGGTTAATTACTTTTACATCATCATCTATGGGTTTAATCCTCTTTTTTAGTAAGCCCAAAACTTTTTGTTTAGGCTTAAATAAAATGCTGGTCATTAAAATAACTTGTTCGAAAAGACCAGATCTTAATGCTCCATTTGCCAATCGTGGAGAATGTTGTATGCCAGGGTGGATGATAAAGAGTTTCAAACTATTTTAAATTTATTTTTAATATTTAAAAATGGCTTTTCTATAATTTGATATGATAAAAAAGATACTACAAATACTAATATAAAATTAATAAAACTAGGCAGAGGAATCATACCGCTACTAAAAAGCTGTTGCCAAATGTAAATGCTATAAGATATAATTCCAATTTTCACAACCCATTTATGATTTAGAAATTTATAAAAATAATCTTCACTAGGCTGTATATTGGCTATAATTAATAAAGCAATGATTATGGAATAGAAAGCGTGATTTGCAAATACTTTTAGATAAACCAAATCAGTTTCATGATTTAAAAATAGTAATAGAGAAAAGCCTAAAATATTAATTAAATGTTTGTGTTTATTAATAAATTGTAACGGTAACTTGTGTTGCGAATATAAAATCGCTAAATAAGATCCAACTATTAGACCATCCAAATTTCTGGTGAGGTCATTTAAAATTTGGAAAACTTGTATTTGATGATATCTTGCACTCAAAAACCTAAAGAAAAAACTTGATATAAAAATTAAAATTAGTAAAAGTTTAAACTTACTAGAGTTTAATTTAAATAAAGATGGGATAATAATATAATATTGTTCTTCAGCAGACAATGACCAATAATGTAAAAACACATAATTTACAGTGCCTAATCCGCTAATGTTTGATAAATATAATGCAGGAATCCAAAAGTTTTGTTTTAAAGATGGATTGTTAAAGAAAGAAATTGTAATAATTACCAGTATATAGAATATAGATAGAGGAAATATTCTATATATCCTTCTGATATAAAATTTTTTTAGATTGGTAATATTAGTTTTATTTTTTTCTTTTATTAAAAGAGTGGTAATCAAAAAGCCACTAATTACAAAAAAGATATAAACGCCTACTATACCTGCGTTAACTAAGTAATCCAATACTTTAAAATGCCAAAAATGATTAAAGTGAGCTAATAATACAATTGTAATAGATATGGCTCTTAGTCCATCTAAAGAAGGAATTCGCTGCATTTGTTAAATTAATTGTCTTTGGTGCTTTCTAATCTACTCAACCTATCTATTAGAGCTACTCCTAACATAAAGAAAAAGGCATTGTAGGTATTGTAAATGATACTAAATACAAATAAAGTAAGTGTAAAAATAGTTAATTTAAAAATATAACTACCTTTTAAAAACTGCATTAAATAAAAGAACATCACAAATCTTAATAATAAAAGAATGTAACCACCTTCCAATACCACTCGTTTAAATTCAGTTTCAAATCCTTCTCCATTTAGATTTCTGTTATATCCAAATACGGCAATTGCACCTTGGTAGGTGCTTCCTAGGCCAACCCCAATCCAATCGTGTTCAAATTCTAATTCTATCAACTCATCAATAGCACCAGTAACTCTACCTTGTGTATTGTCTGATGTGCCGCTTGCTCTTTCTTCAAAATTACTGGCACTTTTTGCAAATTTCTCATATATATGTAATGGATCTTGTAAAATAAAATTAAAAAAACCAGTTACTAAAACTACTAAAATTGCACCACCTAATAATTTACTATTTGCTTTGATATTAACAGAAGTTAATACATACATGCCGATAATAATGAGATAAGAATAAGTTGTACCCCTAGAGCCAGATATTAAACAACCATAATAACCGATAGCTAAAAAGGGTATTAAAACAAATGGCTGGTACCTAATTTTGATAAGCGCACAAGCTAATAAAGTATAAAAAAGCATAAAAGAGCCATAGCCACTGATATAACTAAAAGTGCCAGAAACTCTAACAGAATCACCCACCAAGGCGTCTGCAATACCTTCCCCTTCTGTAGATGCATATTTGTTTAACCAAGCATCATTAGGCAATGTAGATTGTATAGAGCCTAAAATTACCTCAGCAAAACAAATGATAATAAGCAATGGGATTAATTTTTCTAACTTGAAAGCTTCAGTGTCCTTTACGTAAATAAACATAGGTAGCCAAAATCCTAAATGGACTATTACGCCTAATACACCATGCCCTAAGGTGGCCCCAAGTGGATTTGCAGCTAATAACAATAAGACAAAAATGTAAGATAATAATACCACAAAAATATTGCGCTGCGTATAATCAAAATGGAAGGCATTTTTAAAAAAAACAAAACTAATTGGAATCATCAACTGAACGCCCAAAATGGCATTTGATAATAATTTAGAATCTGTACCCCATTTCCTAACCGCACCAGATAGGCAAGTGAAAAGTATAAGATAAAGTATAATACGTAATCTTTTTTCGTCTCTTAAACCACGCCATGTATCACTTATAACTTTAAACATCTAGTATAGATTTTAAATTTTTTAAATAATTAGGATAAGAGTAATGAATTGAAATTTCTTTGCAATATGCCTTTGTGAGAAGGTAGTTTTCTTCAACCATTAAATAGTTTAATTTTTCAATTAATTTATCAACTTTTCCAGAATCAAATATTAAAGATTTTTGATTTATAGATGCTGCCATAGCTGGTTGCGAAGATACTAAAACGGGAACACCCATCATTAAAGATTCTGCCATAATTAATGGAGAACCTTCTACATGTGTAGTAGAAGGCACAATAGTTAAATGCATTTGCTTAAAAAAAGTTTTAAGCTCTTTTTTTGAAACTGGAGGATGATAATAAATAAAATTTTTATCATCTTGTTTAATAACATAATCTTTTTCTGGTCCATCACCCACAAAATGCAAATGAATATTTTCTTTAACTTTATTAATTTCAGTAATTGCTTCTATTAACAATCTTACGCCCTTACCTGCAATTAATCTCCCTGCAAATAAGCATTTAAAAGGTTGCATTGGTATGGTGTTATTAATACTTTGGATATTGAATTCCAAATCGGCAGGGTTAATCAAAAGCTTCGTTTTTTTTTTACCAAAGATGCTTTGCAATTCTAAAAAGCTAAACTCGCTTACTCCTATATTTGCCTTAGCTAGTTTAGCAAATGCAAATCTTAATTTATTTAAAAATCTCGTTTTTAAATTGTTATTTCTAATGTCATTAAATAATGTAGCCATTTGATAGATAATCATAAATGGCTTTAATCTTAATAAAGTTGGGATAATAATTTTAAAAGCAACGCCTCCGTTTATTAAAACTAAATCATGTTTTTTTATTTGACCATAGTACAATAAAAACGACCTACTTTCAATAACTGCAAATTGCTGATGTTGTTTTGCCTTTTCTTGAGGAGTAATTAAAGTAACCTCGCAACCTAAGGCAACTAAAGCTTCACATGCTAAAAGGGTGTTATTTTCTAATCCACCTATTGATGGCAAATAGTTCTCTGTATAAACTAAAATTCTTTTTTTAGCCATAATTGATTTCTGTATCCACTTTCTTCCAACTTATCAATAACCAATTTAAATCCTTCTGATTGTAATTGTAAAAGGTTTTTTTCTAGTTTTTCGCAATCATAATCAAATTCTATAATAATAGCCCTTGCAGATTTAACCCAAGTGAAATAGTTTTCGAAAAGTAATTCTTCTGCTCCTTCAATATCAATCTTTAACAATTTAGAGGTATATAATTTATTAAAATCTATAAAAGGCACTACAATACTTTTAGAAGATATTTTACTTGCAAGTAAATTGTTTTTGTCCTCACTAAAAAAAATATTTTCTTGTTGACCTGCAGCGCCAAATTTGATTATGTTTCAATATTTGAAATCAGGTTTAGTATGAATTTTTTTGTTTAACTAAATCTTTATTTGCTTCTATTAAAACATAATCAATTTTATGATTTTTACTTTTAAAAATAAAAACCTGATTGCATAAACTGCTAAATAAGCCAAAATTAGCTCCTAAATCGAATACATTTTTTGGGATAAAATCTATATTTAATAATGCATGCCAATAAAATGGATTAAGAACTTCATCTTGAAGGGAAGAAATTTTATGCTTATTATTTAATTTAATAAATCCATTTCTATTTAGTTTTAAAACACATGGAATTATAAAACCTAATCTTCTAAATAAAAATCCTTTATCCATTTTTTGCTGCTAACATTAAGGCTTCCATTCTTTGAACATATTGCTTCCAAGCAAAACAAGTAGCGTATAGTTTTTTACCATTTAAACCAATTTGTATTAAATTCTCTTGATCTATTAACGAATTATAAATTATTGAAGTGGTTTCTTCAACATTTTTATGGTTTAAGAGAATATAATTCGTGTTTTCTATAAAAACTTCATCTTCTGTAAAATCACCCTTTGTTGAAAAAATTGGAATACCCATGCAAAGTGCGGTTGCGCTGGCACCACTTTTAGTATTTAATCCTCCTCCTCCTAGTTCTGTTACGGGCTCTAATAATATAAATGCATCTAATTTGGATAGGTGTTTAACAATATTAGAATCTGTTAATTTCCCACTTCTACTAATTTTAATTTGACTTAATTTTTTTGAAATATCTTTAATTTCTTTTATGTATTTAGGCTGGTAATTCCCTATAAATTCAAAATCGCACACTAGCCCTCTAGCTTCTAATTGCAACATTGTTTGTAATAAAAAATGAGGATCTCTATTACCAAATGTACCAATCTTTAAAACCTTGTTTATTGGTTTAGTTTCATTTAATTCAGTAATAAAATTTTCAAAGTTTGATGGGGTATAGAAAATCTCACTTTTTCTACCCATTTCTTTCAATTGTTTTTGATACAAATGGGTAGTAGTAATAATTAAATCAGCATATTGACTTGCTTTTCTTAGGGTTCTTTGTTGTAGATAGCGGTAAATTTTAAGTTTTATGCTTTTTTCTTCCCTAATAAAAGTTTCATGTACTATTAAGCATACTTTTGCTTGTGTGTATTGCTTTATTCTATTGTATAGTTTAATTAACCAGGATGGTGCTCCAAACCTATTATAACTATAGCCATTGTATTGAAATATCACCCAATCAGACTTGTGTTTTTTTATTTTATTAACTATTATTCCTATTTCTTTTTCTTCCAAAGAAACAATCCCATCATCATAAATTATTTGAACACCATGCCCAGCTTGTATCAAATATTGATTTAAATACCCACTGTGATGACCTATACCATCTGGTGTAGGATGGTAGTATCTTGTAATAATTGTAAATTTCAAATTAAATTTTTGTTATTGTTTTACAAAAGCATGAAATTCATTAGAACCCACTTGCTCAACATGATAGCCCTTTTCTATCAAGAATATTTTTGCCTCACCACCTTGTAAGCCAATTTGCTTAGCTCTTCCTACATTCTCTTCCCAGCAAATATGGCTAATTCTTTTTTCTTTTATTAAAGTGGCCGCTCCTTTAATCACTAAATAATCGGCTCCTTCGGTATCAATTTTAAGTATCTTAATTTGTTCAGTTTTATCCTTAAAATATTCATCTAATGAGATTGCATCTATCTCTATAGTTGTTTCTCCATTATTTGTAGCACTAATTCCTCCCCAACCAGTTTGATCTTTGGGCCCTAAGTCAAAATTAACTTTACAGGTTTGATCACTAACTGCTAGTTTTTCAATAATAACATTTTGGGTAAGGTTATTATTTTTGATATTATTTTCTAAGGCATGTATATTTCTGGGAGACGCTTCAAAACAAATTACTTTATTATTTTCGTTTTCTGATGCCCATAATAAAGAGTAATAACCATAATTAGCACCAACATCAACCATTAATCCGCTATTTCCATTTTTAATTTTTAGTATTTTTTCGGTTACGTCATTCTCATAAACACCGGTAAATGCTAAATATTGATGCCCAATATCAAATTTATTTAAATCCATTTTGATGGTATTTGAGCCCCTGAGTACAACATCTTTATAATATTTATCAACAAGTTTTATTTTGCTTTTTAAAATTAAATGAGCAACTAAACTATTGGCTAGTTTAATAGGTAAGTTGTGTAGGATAGTCTTTAATATTGTCATCTTTTTTAGAAGATTCTTGAAATAATTTTTGTCATAAATATATCAATCTTTTTAAACAAAGTTTTTGTTTTGCCCATATTATTGATTGGTGAGGTTAAATAGTCTAAAAATTTTTTTTCTTTGATAGAAACTGGATAACCATTTTTTAGAAAGCTCCATAAAAATTTTTTTTGCCAAGGTTTTTCTGGTTTTGTACAATGTACCATGAGGTAACAAGGCTCAGCAAAACCCATACCTTCTTTCCCAATAATTGATAAGTGTTCTTGGTCTTTCGTCATTAAAGCCATGTTCAATATTTCTTGGTCTCCTTGTATGGGTAATAATGGGTTTTTATGAAATGATGTTGTGTTTAAACCAGCATCTTCTAACCTTAGGGTCAAATTTTTCCACGTTTCAATAATATCGAAATTTATTTTAGAAAGCCCAATAAAACCACTATTTACATAATTATGCGCTAAATGATGAATTGAGTAATCATTCATTTCTAATATATTTCTCCAATAAACTCTCCATGGGTGGTTTACATGTAATGTGTTAAAGCATTCATCTTCGCATAATGCAATGTGGTTTTTACACCAATTGGTATAAAATCCAAAATCGGCAACAGCAACACAATCAACATCAAAATAAAATAGTTGTTCATAATCTTCTGTTTGAATCAATTGATGAATAAAAAATGGTTTTTCGTAGCCCAAGTTTCTTTCTGAAATGATCAAAATTAATTGTAAGCTTACTTTATCTGTAATTGCATAGGAGTTGGTTCTATTTTCATCTTGTTTAAATTGGTTTAACCAATTTGGTAAATGCCCTCTATAACCAACATAAACACAACCCTCAAAATTATTTCTGATGGCAGAATTTATAATGGCAGTTAATCCATCCCAATAAGTTCCTTCTACTAAACAAATGATGGCATTCATATTTACTTTTTTCTATTTACAGCTTCAGAGAATAAACATATCATTTTGCTAACGGTACTGTCCCAATTTAGTCTATCGCAATATTCTTGGTAAGTGTCTTTTCTTAGTTGCTGATAAGCTTCATTACTATTAATGTAAACTAATAATTGTTTAACAAAATCTTCTTCGCTACTTTCTAAAGGTAATTTGATGCCATTTACACCATTTTTTATAATCTCATCTGTACCTCCCACAGCATGAGTGATCGTAGGTATAGCTATGGATGCTGCTTCCGAAAATACTATAGGAGTACAATCGGCTTTTGTGGGTAAAATTAAAAAATGAGCATCATCATAAGCATTCAATAATTTCAAACAGTCTTCTTGGTTTTTCATTTCCAATTTCCCTAAAAAAGTTACGCCTTCTATTTTGAATTGTTCGGGTAATTTATTGGGACCAACAATGGTTAATTTACTGTTTATCCCATTTAAAATTAAGCTTTCGTGTACTTCTATGGCTTTATTTAAGCCTTTACGCTCATAGTCATAACCAACAAAAATCATTGAAAAATTATCTTTATCAATTGCTTTTGAAAGCTTTAATTGGTAATTATTGGGTAATTTCAAATTTGATCCGAAAGGGATTATACTTATTTTTTGAGTAGAGACATGATAATGATTCATGGCCGATTGCTTTGCCCAGTTAGAAGAGAATATGATGCCCTCAGCTTTTTTAAATGCCAGGTTTTCTGTTAATTGTGCAGTTTTTACAGCTTCTTTACAGTACCGCATATAATCTGTATAATAGGTATTTAATTGCTTAAAAGTTGCATCGGTATAAATGAAAATAGGTTTATTGGTTTTAATCTGGGTAATTTGATAGGCGTTACAGCATAAAATCACATCTGGATTAAATATAGCCAACTCCTTGTTGATATATTCCGAATTAGCTTTAATGCACCAATTTTCTCTATCAAAGCGATAAACTCCATATTTATAAGCAAAAAATTTATTGTATAAAAATCGTTTAAATAAGGCAGAAATAGGAAAATGTAGTTTTATTTGATCAGAACAAATAACCTTAATTTCAACATTTGGACTATTTCGAAATTTATTATATAAAGTAAACGGAATACCCGACCAAAGAAATGGGTTTTTGATGTCTTCAAATCCTATAAAGGCAATCTTCATTTCAAATAATGTTTAAACAGCAAAAATATACTTTCAAAATGAGGCTTTTTTCCATTTCTTAAACAATTTTTTAAATGGTGGTAAATATTTAAAAAAATCCATTTTTTATAAAGCTGTTTTTGCTGTCTTTTTAAAGCAAGATGATGTTTTAAAACTTCTTTAGTGCCAGAAAATTCGGCATTATGTATGTAAGAATTGTTTGTTAGGTGCTTTCTGTATTTGCCAAAAATTTGGTTGGTATGGTGGCCTTTAAAACCAGCAATTCCCATTCGCATCCATAATTCATAATCGCATACTTGATGTAAAATAAATAGACTTTTATCAGGCAATAAAATTTTATCTAATGATTTTTTTCTATGTATAGTAAACACATGCGAGAAAGGATGATGAGTTAACAACATCTCATTTATATTGGTAACCTGCCCATCGGGTAGTTTGCTAAATGTTTCCTCTAAAGCGTAAGTTCCATTTTGTTTTAGTATCCAATATTTAAAGGCACAACTTGTAAAATCTAAAGATGCATCATTTAATAAAAATGGGAGTAAGGTATCTATAAAATTATCTGGAATTAAATCATCCCCATTAAAAATGACTACAAATTCGCCTGTAGCTTTTTCATAACAGGTATTCCAGTTTTTGCCAATGCCATAATTATTAGGATTACGATAAAGCCTAATTCTATTATCTTTTTCTGCTAAAGTGCTTGCAATTTCAAAAGTGTTATCAGTTGAGCAATCATCCTGAATAATGATTTCAATATTTTGATAACCCTGGTTTAGCCAACATGCTATAGTTTCTTTAATGTATAAGGCTACATTATAGGTTGGTATGCAAATAGTAATTAACGGTGAACTCATTTAAACTAAATATAATAGTTTATTGTCTTTATAAAAGTGAATAGATTTAACTTACCACGTATTAAGCCTCCAAACAAAGACCGTAACTCTAATAAATTTATTTCTTGTACTTTTTTAATTAATTTTTTAGTGTGGGTTTTTTTGAGGTTCTTTTTTAGATAATTCCTCGCCTTTACACGTTCTATGGTTGCTAAATAATTCTCTCCAGATTTTTTAGTTAAATTATTTTCATGTGTTCTGTAATTATTTAATGCTTTAGCAATGTAATAAATATCATAATTTAATGCAATTAATAGATAACAAACCCAATCGCCTGCATATTTAAAACTTAAAATTTCATCAATTATAGGCTTTAAAGCATTTTTTCTAAACAATACAGCACTCGCATTATAGATTGTACAATTTTCTATCAAGTGTTTTTCTAATTCATCTGTTCCTTTTGTAAAATGGTCTTTTTCCCAATTAACACTTTTTAAATAGCTGGTATTTCTGTTTTTAAAAGAATCAATAATGATGTTGTTTTGTATAATGTTAGAGTCGGTATAAACAATACCTAATTGAGCATCTTGTTGTATAATGGCTAAAGTATTTATTAAAAAATCAGGCTCAGCATAATCATCACTTTCTGCAATCCAAATAAATTCTCCTTTTGCTAGTGCAACTCCTTTTTGCCATTGTAAAAAGGGGCTACCACTATTTTTTGTATTGTAAACAATATGAGAAACCTTAGCGTTTTCTTTGTAAGCTTCTATTACTTCCTTGCTATGATCCGTACTGTAATCATCTAAAATAATGAGCTCAAAATCTTGATGGCTTTGGTTTAAAACAGAATCTACCCTTTGTTTGAGGTATAAAGCATGGTTATAGTTAGGAACAATTACGGAAACCATCTAATTATTTTTTTTGAATTTTAACATCATAAATTTCAAAAAAGAACGTAATGGTTTTTTTTGGTCATTTTGATAAATAAGCATTTGATTATAAGCTTTAGGGTATAATTGGCTTAGAGAATCTACGTGTTTAGCATAAATGTATTGATAAACTTCATTAATATTATTTTCTTTATTCTTAGCGTCAATCAATGATTCTTTTCTAATACGGTATTGGTATAACCTCTCCTCCAAATAATAAAGCTGCCAATTTGTTTTGCCAACCCTAAGCCAGAAGTCCCAATCTTCTCTTCCTATTAATATTCTATTTTCATCTAAACCATTAACTTCATGCCATACTTCTTTTTTTAACATGGCACACATGTCAATATAGTTTGAGGCTAAAAGTTTTTCAAAATTGTAAATATCTGGTTTAAATCTAGGCATAGTGCTAACTCCAAAAAAAACAACATCAGTGTAAATTACACCAACACTTTTATTTTGTTCAAAAAGCGCTATTGCTTTATCTAAATATCCAGATATTAATTTGTTATCACTATCTAAAAATAAAATATAATCTCCTCTACTGTTTTTAACACCATAATTTCTGGCTGCTGCAGGACCTTTATTTTCTTGTGAAAAAATGGTATATTGAGTTTTAATAGAATCTAATGCTTCTTTAGTCTCTGCGTCAGTTGAACCATCATTTACAATAATAACCTCATAAGTTGTTATATCTGAACAATTTTTTATACTTTCAAGCGCCTCCAGTATTAAGACACCTGCATTATAGCATGGAATAATTATAGATACTTTTGGGTTCATAAATTAAATTGTAATCCAGTTAGGCATCTGTATTTGAACTAAATTATTTGCTTTGGGTTCTTTAAGCCATGTTTTTGGGGCAATAACTACTTTGTCAATATTTTCGTTTAAAAATGCACCCCACCAACTAAAAGAACTGTTGGCAATTATCTGATGTCTGCAATTTTTCATCAATTCTAAGTCTTCAAAGTCCTTATTGTTTTCTATAAATATGGTTTTATTGTTTAGATTTATATGTTTTTTCACCCATTCTATATCATCAGAAAATATATAAAAATTTGGACTTACAATTTTTACACTCAATAATCTAACCGCATCTTGATAGTATGACAAAGGTAAAACTCCCATGTAATCATTTGCAGCTTTATCAGTAATGTAATCACCTCTTCTAATATGAATTGCAACACTAACTGGGTCGGCAATTATTTCATCTAAAATTGATTGAGCATTTTGGCCGATTTTAACCTTTAACTTTAATTCATTCTTTATGATATCTGGTAAGTTAATATAATATTGATGATGTTGCCAATAACCTTCTAGATAAAAAGAAGGCTTTAATTTATATATGTTAGCATCAAATACAAACCATTTTTTTTCTTTGTACGTGGTCAAAAACGTTTTAGGGATTTTTGCCTCTAGATTAGTATAAATAGTTTTACTGATTTTATTTGATTGAAACTTCTGGGTTAGCTTTTTAACCTCTTTTTCATTTGCAATACTTCCATAGATATTAAAATTATTTAAACCAAAAGTTCTTAATTCTTGCTTTTCAAAAAAGCTCATGTCTAATTTAAGATCAACTTGATGCTTTAAAGAAAGTATTCTTGCCAAAGTATATTGAAACAATTGGTTCCCTAAACCACTAATCAATTTTACAATAATCATTCTTTTATGAATTTATTCAACTTAAAATCATAATTAATTTGATTTTTATTTCCGTAAAGTTTTTGAATAAGAAGATTACAGAATTTTCTAAGTAGTGAATATCTTTTTAAAAATTTCACCATTTGGATCATTTTTGTTTCTCTTAAATTTAAAGTTTCTGAATTGATAATTTTATCACACTCTAATAAATATTCCTTAAAATAAACTCTAGAAAGTTGTTCTTTTCTTACCCTATACCCACCCAATAATGTATTAGTACAATTGATATTTGCATGTTTAAAAAAGCGCATCCAGAGTTCAAAATCAGCAGCATACTTAAACTTAGTTTCTAATTTAGCTCCTGATTTTTCCCATAAAGATTTACGCCAAAACGTAGATTCTTGTTGTATAAAATTACCACCTAAATGATTGTTTAAGTAAAAGTGATATTTTGAGTAAACATGGGTATTGTGCGCAACGGTGGCGGAGTTTTCGTTAAATAGGGTAGGATAACCTTGTAGCCACTCAATGTTATATTCTTTAAATATTTGAGAAACTGCATTTAAAGAACCTTGATGTAATAAATCATCAGCATTTAGCCAAGCCATTATTTCGCCAGTTGCATGTTTAAAACCTTTATTTAGTGCAAAGTATAATCCTTCATCTTTCTCGCTAATCCAAAAAGTCAAATGTTGTTCATACTTCTTTATGATTTCTAAAGTACCATCTGTACTTCCACCATCAATAATAATGTATTCTAAATTGGGATATCTTTGTGAAATAATTGATTGAATAGTTTCCTCCAAATATTCAACAGCATTAAAGCAGGGTGTAACTATAGAAATTTTAGGGTAATCCACTATAAATAAGAGTTATCTGTAGAGTTAAAAAACTTCTTAGGTGCAAAAAATGCATCGCATTGCCAAAAAGTGTTGTCTTTTGGGCGGTTAAAAACATCAATTATTTCAATTAATTTAAATCCTAATTTATCCATATAGTCACACATTTCCCAAAATAGCAAAGAATCTTTAGTGATATGATATCCATAGCATTCTATAATAAATAAATTCACTTCATTAATAATTTCAGAACAGCCTTCTAAAATTGGTATTTCAAAGCCGTGTGTATCTAACTTAATAAGATAAGGGCCCTTTAATTGTTTTAATTTCAGCTCTTCATCAATTCTAGTAACCTCCACTTGTCTTATATATTCGCTTATTTCTTCACTATCAGAAACACCACTTCCATCTAAATCTTCGGATACGTTAAAATTGATAAACGAAGCTCTATTACCTGCTGCTTTAGATACAAATTGAAAATTAGGATTATTCTTACAAAGCTTTTCTAATTCAGTTTTCCTTTCTGTTAAAGGTTCTAAAAGTAAGTATTTCGCATTTGGAAAAAATTCATTTGCGCTTAAACTCCAACTACCTTCTGCAGCGCCAACGTCTAAAATCGTGTTAATAGCTATATTCTTATCATAAAATCGTTGTAATCCAGCTATCATAGCTTCGTTCCTGTAATAGCTATATTTTTTTGGTTTTTTGTTAATGGTTAAACCAAAAACATCGAAAGTTTTGCGTATTATTTTTTTTAGCATGTTTTTGTTTTAAAAAAAATCAAATTAGCAATTTAAATTTTGCTTGTAATTAAATTTTTATAGTTAATTGATGATTTTAAAATTATTTATAACATAAAACTAACATATTCTATTTCTGAGATAGTGTAATTTTTAAATAAACTAGGATATAATTTTTTAATTAATAAAGCTTCTTTAATGTTAAAATTTAAGATTGAAAATATTTTTTTGAAAAATCTGTATTTGAAATCCTTTTTCTCTAAAGAATTAAGTTGTATAAGATTTTGATATAAATGAAAATATTTGGTTGAAAATTTTTTGTAAATGCTCAATAATTCTCCTTGTCTGTTAGGCCCGCCATTACTAGATTTATGGGTTGAATGAAACCTATACAATGATATGCACTTTTCTATTGGAAAAAAAATGATGTTTTTCTCTTTTGCTCTAAGAAACCAATCCCAATCAAACCCAAAATGATAATTTTCATTTAACGATTTATTTTTTTCCCAAACATCTCTTGTCCAAAAACTAGAAGGTTGAATTATAAAATCAATTTGTTCTAAAGTGATATTTCTACTTCTAAAACAAACATTACTACCCCAAGTATTTAATTCTTTATCTTCTTTAAAATGAATGCATTCGCCAAAATAGATACCATTCCCATTTTGTTTTACACATTCTGCAATATAATTCAAAATATTAGGCATGTATAAATCATCACTATTTAACCAAGCTAGAATATCGCCTGACGCTTTAGAGAAACCTTTATTAATTGCATGGCTTTGACCTTCGTCTTTCTCGCTAACCCAGTAAGCTAATTGGTTTTCATATTTTTTAATAATTTCAACACTATTATCTGTACTACCTCCATCAATAATAATATACTCTAAATTCGGGTAATTTTGGCCCAAAACGGATAAAATAGTTGATTCTAGATACTGCCCTTGATTGTAACTAGGCGTAATTATAGATATTTTTGGAATGTTAATCATTATTTAGCTTAATAAATTTTACCCAAAATTTAAGATTCCCTTCATAAAAAATCTCATCATTTCTAAACCAAGCATGGCATCCCATAGGTAACTCATAATTGTTTTCTTCATAACATTTTTCAGGATTTAAATCAAATCCAAATTTTAAGGCCTCATTAGGTTTTGCAAGTTTAAAATTAAAATTAAAAAAAGGAAGGATGTGACTAATAAACAAATCTTCATTAATTGTAGTTTTTTCCGCAAGGTTTTTATGCTTACTTAACAGTTTATAAAAAACAGCAGTTCTTCGCAAAGAAAACCCTCCATTTCCGACCATGTTTAAAAACTTGTAAGAGGTTATTCTATGGAAAAAGTATAAGTATTTTGGATAAACCTTAGCATTTTCAAACCAGCTTATTACAGTTTTTTTAGGCCATTTTGGAGCTATATAATCTAATTTTAAACTAGCAAAATAATCTAAATTATCTGAGAAAATAAAACAATCTGGTTCATAAAATAAAACAAATTCATATTTTAAAAATGACTCATATAAAAATGGTTGGAGCTTAAATTTATTAAAATTCACATAGTTGCTTAACCATTTTTCTTCAATTTTATAGAAAAATGCTTTTGGAAAGTGTTTAATATAAAAGGATAGGTTTAAGTTAGAGGGGACTATAAAATAAATGTCTCTTTTATTGAATATAGAAAATGCTTGTGCAATGGAAATTTTTTCTAACTCATTTAGAATTGGCTTATGAACAATAATAAGAATTGCAGTTTTTGCTTGCAAAATTTTGAATGAGGTATCCACTAAATTAAAAATTTAATTATTTGTTCATTAAAATAATTTACAGCATCTTCTGGATGTTGTTTTTTTATACTGTTATAGGCATTAATCCCCATTTCCTCCCAATTATACCTCTGTTGCCATGCGTTTTCTAATGCTAAATCTATACTATCTACTGTTGGGTGTTTAGCAATAAAACCATTGTTTCCATCTTCAATTAACTCTTCCACGCCACCAACTAATGTTACCACTGCAGCTCTTTTATAATTCATAGCTTCTATTAATGAAAGTGATTGTCCTTCCATTCTAGATGGCATCATCAATAGATGATGTTTTTCCCAAATTTCAGCTATAATATCAACATGTGGTATTAATTCAATATTTTGAATATTATATAACGCTATTAATCTTCTTAATAATTGTTTATGTGGTCCACTCCCATAAATCGTGAATTTTAAATTCCTACTTTTCCATTTTTCTTGAGAAATCACCTCAATTAACAAATCATAACCTTTATGATAGGTTTCTAAACGGCCAACTAACGCTATTTGATAATAACCATGATTTAAATTCGGATATTTTGGGCCTACTAATTTAGATTTTGTAAATGGATTAAATATTATTTTGGATTGATGATGTTTTACACCTATCATTTTTTCATGTAATTCTAAATTATGCTTTGAAACAAAAAAATTAGCTATTGCCTTACCATACAACTCTTGTAATGTTTTAATCTTATCATCATTTAAGCTTAACCATAATACTTCGGTTACCAATTGAGTTATAGTAACATAAGGAACGTTTAATTTTGTGCACAAACTCATCAAATCAAAACCATCTAAATTGTTTCCTTGTGATATTAGTACTAAACTAGGCTTAAAAGCTTTAATTAACCTTTCTAATTTGTCTTGTGGTTGATTGTTCCTATTTGTGAGCTTTTGAAAAATTCTTTGAAAAATGTTTTTTCTTCTAAATCTTGTATTTAAGTTAAAGGTGTCTGTTAAAGAAAATGGTACAGCTAATTTATTAATACTATAATATGTTGCTACCTTAATTTGGTATCCATTTTTTTTAAACTCAGAAGCAGAATGAGACCAAAGCATTTCGCTACCCCCATTAATTTGATTTGTTGATATGTAAAGTAATTTTTTCAAGTTATGGCTTAAGTGTTCTTCCAGCAAAAAAACAATATTTTATCATTGTTTCTTTTTAATAAGTAAATTTTGTCTTTAATTTAAGAAAAGGTTTCTCTATTATATGCCATAAAACTGATGCCATCAATATCAAAATCAAAAACCTTAAAAATTGCGTTAAATATATATTAAAATTAAGTTCTGTTAATGTTGGTACAATATTGTGTAATAAATAAACTCCATAGCTAATTTTACCAAAATATATCATTTGTTTATTTTGCATTACTTTTTCTATAAAATATCCTTTCTCATTAGACGAAAAGTAAAGAATTAATACAGAGGCAAATAAGGAAACTATTGTAAAATAAAATACGGTGAATATTGAGTTTTTTGTGTTGTTTTCATAAGGATTTACATATAAAACAAATAATATATAGCATGTTATGCTAATTATTAAGACCCATTTGATTTGCTTAACTAGTTTTAAATATATTGCAGAAGAATTAAATGTGATTAATGATAAATATGCACCAATACAAAACGAATCTAAACTGCCTGGTAATAAAAAGCGACCGAAATGCATTGGAGGGTCTAAAAATAGATATCTAAAGTAAACGCTAACAAACACACCTAATAAAAAAACATACTTAAGGTATTTTTTATTAATTATAAATATTAAAAAAGGCCAGAATATATAAAATTGTTCTTCTACTGCTAAAGACCATAATTGTGATTGATTT
>JBIKIN010000066.1:0-3975 GCA_044361595.1 Pelobium sp.
CAACCATTCAAAAAGTATTTAGAATTTTATTAGGTGGCATGATGACGCTTGCCGGCATTGGTCATTTAACTTTTCAAAGAGATGAGTTTCAGGCGCAGGTACCTCGCTGGTTACCTACCGACCCCGCCTTTATGGATTTTGTGGTAATTTCTTCTGGAATTGTAGAAATTACCCTTGGCCTCTTACTGATATTCTTGGTAAAGCATCAAGTAAAAATGGGTATTGTATTGGCTATTTTCTATGTACTTATTTTCCCGGGAAACATCTCTCAATATACCAACGGTATTGATGGATTTGGCTTAGACACCGATTTGAAAAGATTAATCAGGCTGTTTTTTCAACCTGTTTTAATTCTTTGGGCATTGTGGAGTACTGGTGCGCTTAAATATCTTTTCCAAAAGCAAAAAGATTAATTTGATAGGGGTTAAAGTTAACTTGTTTATCCTTTGTTAGCTCATAAGATGTCTTTAAATGTAGCGAGACCGAATGAGAGACGAAGATTCAATCATGAAGACTAGTTATTATTTAACCTGTTGTTTCATTGATTCTGCAATAAGGGCATAAAGCGTGTTGATCTAGTGATTAGAATACGAAGGTTACTGTTTTGTTCCATAATTTTAATGATTGAATAGTTAAAGAATTAATATGGAACCCTAATGAGCTTTGGGATTAACTTATGTAAAGAAGCAACGCAATAAATTATGTGGTTGCTGCAGGTGGGTTTATGGCGGAATTTCTTTAAACGTGTTAAGTCCACAAGCTTAAATTTGTTTTATTATTAATGATTCCGCCCTTCAAGAATTCAATAAAATATCCACAACATAAATTAATAATTGTATTATAATGATTTAAAAAATCAATTCGAGTGTTAGTATCTGTAATGATGTGTAATAAAAGTGATAACTTTTGATAAAAAATGATAACTTTTGATAATAGTTTTTTACTTTTGACATAATAAAAAAGCCCCGAGTTGCGACCTCGAGGCTAATTCAACTACAGCAAATTTTGCAGTCTTTGCTTTTTTTTAGTTTACCTGTTATCTTTCACAATAACAGTTTCACTGTATTCAATTTTAAAACATTGGAGAGTACTTGCGGGTACTCTTTTTTTGTTTATGTAAAATTAATTATTAAAAGTTACATACTTTCTATTCCTGTAAATTTGTTGAAAAGTTCCGAAAAGTATTAACAGTATTAAAACCAATTAAGTGGTTATTTTAAATATTGAAAATTTGCTTTCTTAATAGCTAAAATAAAACTAACTTAAATTTGAGTTTACCGTTAATTTTTCCTTATCAGGGTTCATAGCTCCAGATCTTCGCTATTAGAAAAAAAGCAAGTGCAGCTGCACAATTAACATAATTTTTGATGTGTAAGATTAGCTCCTATTTTAATACCGAGGGTAAAAAAAGGTAGATTTAAACTTTTAATCATTACCTAATTCATTAAACCCTTTAGCCATTTCTTTATAAAACGCTAATAACTCTTCAACTTGCTTTCTTCGGTCTTCTGGTAGACACTGAACACAAGTTTCATATTGTAACCCTTTGTAATTGGTTTTACAATTGGGACATAATTCCTTCTTATTAATGTCGTAATTATAAGCGCATTTATTACATAAGGTTTTTATCTCCTAATAGTTCATTTGGGTATAGCCGAATATTTTATTTTTTGATTCTTTTAGGTTTTTCTTTAGTAAACAAATCAGCGGTATATTTCTCGTATAACTCAAATAAAAATTCCATTCGTTTTGCCTCACTTAAAAAGGGTTGAGGGCGGTAAGCTAAATCAACTGCTTTATCTAATTCGTTATGTGCTTTTACCAATGCTGGAGGCATGGTTAATGGGTCGTACAAATCCGCTAAAGAACTGTTTGGAAAGTCTGCTCTGGTATTTAACACTTTCTTTACTGCTGATTCAACAGCATTTATTTGCTTTTCGTTTGTGTTTTCTGGAAATGGATAGTTGTTGTAAACAATATCTTTTGAATAACGATAATCACTTTTCAATCGTCCGCAGACTGATTTAACCCAAGACATATGCATTGCACTCATTAAAATTCCAAAATGAAAAAAATTTCCGTTCGGGATAATCAAATTTAAATTGCTTGCAATAACATTTGATTTTTCAAATCCGATTGGGATATATTTCCTTCTTTCAGAAGAAACGCTTGGAACAACAATGTAATCAACCCCTGGAGGTTGTGTAATTTGAGCGAATAGGTGCGGAATTGCCGAAAGTTGTGGTCGTGACGACTTTTCACGAATTACCTTAACATTTTGAACTCTTTCTAAGACTAATTTCAAAGATTTCAACTCTGTAGGATTGATATCTTGCAACCACAAACACCAGCGCTCGATATTATTAATAAATTCTTGAGAACCGATAAATTTTCTAAAATACTTTTCTGCTAATGGTTCTTTCGCCAAAAAATCGTTTTTTTCATCTGTTTTAAAAAGCAGTTCGCCACCATCAGCAGGCATATTTCCAAAACACATTTCAGGAATATTTGAAATTGCTTTTTGTCTTCTTTCAACCAAAATGTCTTTGGCATCTACCAAATACGGATTGATGTTTTTGGCTTTTATCTCATGAGCTTCGCCTTTGATATCTTCATATTCAAAAATGCTTTTGTTTGTCGTGTCGAAATTAGCGAAGCCAATTATTACGCAATAAACAGCAGCATTTCCCTTAGCTTCATTATTCCATTTAAAAGTGCGATGAGCAAAATGTATTTTAATCCCGTATTTACCGAGCATTTGGCCCCAAAGCAAACCAGTTTGCAATCCTTGTACTATCGAATTTGTACTAACGAACGCGGTTTTGATTTTTGTGTTTTGAATAAATTTTGCTGCTTTAATGTACCATGCTGTAACATAGTCTAAATCCCCTGTATTTTTCGCGTTATCAAAAACCTTTATCAAACTTTCCTTTTGAACTTCATTCATTATTCTTGATCCAATGAATGGTGGATTTCCTAGAATATAAGAAAGTTCATTTTTGGGAATAATATTTTCCCAATCAGTTTCCAAAGCATCTGCATGAGCAATTCTTGCAGCTTTCTTTAACGGTAATCTCACAAAATACTGCCCAAATTCATTAGAAATTTGCATGTTCATTTGATGATCCATTAACCACATGGCAACCTCGGCAATTCTTGCAGGGAATTCTTCATATTCAATTCCATGCATCATATCAACATCTAACCAAATAATTTCTCTTACGTCTAAAAAGCCCTGTCCGCTTGTATTTAATGCTCTTAAAATTTCGATTTCCAATAAGCGTAATTCTCTATAAGTAATCACTAGAAAGTTACCACAACCGCAAGCAGGATCTAAAAACTTTAATTGGCTTATCTTTTTATGAAATTCTTGAAGCTTAGGTTTATTCTTTTTTATTCCTTCAAACTCTAGGTATAAATCATCTAAAAAGAGTGGTTTTATCAATTTAAGAATGTTCTTTTCACTGGTATAATGTGCACCTAAGTTTCTGCGTTCTTGTGGGTTCATCACGCTTTGAAACATTGAACCAAATATAGCTGGCGATATCTTACTCCAATCAATATAACAACACTCTAGCAAACTCTTCCGCATGGCACTATCAAAGCTTGCAGAGGGAAGTATTTCTTCAAACAGTTTACCATTTACGTAAGGGAAAGCGTTTAACTGCTCATCCAAATTTTTGAAACGATTCTCATGCGGTGTATTTAAAACTTGAAAAAGTTCTTGAATTTTAGATGCTAAATCGCTGCCATCTTCATTGGTTCTATCTTCAATATAGTTTTGAAACTGTTGCTTCTCAAATATGGTGGTATCTTCTGCAAACAAGCAGAATAGAATTCTTACTAAATAAACTTCTAGTGGATGCCCATTGTAGCCTATTTCCTCTAATCTATCATGCAGCTTACCCATTAATTCGGCTGCTTTAATATTTACAGAGTCTTGCTCTTTATAAATCCGTTTCTGATAACCAGCAA
>JBIKIN010000061.1:0-5719 GCA_044361595.1 Pelobium sp.
AATAAATTCATGCAAAGATTTTAAATCCTTTTTTAGGATGATGAATATAGGATTAAACCAGTTGATAATGTGGAGACACTCCATCAAAAGGATATCTAGCGAATGCCATTGCCTGATGTGTACACGCTCGTGGTTTAAGATAATATGTATATCTTTCAACTCAGCGTTTACAAAAAGACGATTCATAAACGAAAAAGCATGGTTCAGTTTGGGGATAGCTACTAGAGATAATCCGTTCATTTCGGTTTTTTCTCCTCGTTTGGCCAGCTTAAATATTTGGAATAAACGCATCATCAAGCGTAACAACATTACAGAAGCCACCAATATGTAAAACAACATGAGGTTTTCTTCTAAGGGGTTTTCTACCACAGTAGTTGTGCTAGCAACCGCCACATATTGCAAATCTTGAGCGGTATATAAACTGCCAATTTTTACCAATGGCAACAAGAAAGATAGCAGGGTACAGCCCAATAGATAAGCCCTATTAAAATTGTAAAAAGTCTCCTTTTGCAAAAACAGTTTGTAAAAAAGGTGGAAGACTATGAGGTATGCATTGGCCTCTAGAAAGTAGCTGAGTAGTTTCATTCTTTTTTATCTCTTAGTTGTTCGGCCATTTTTGTCAATTCCTCTATTTCACTGGCATCTAGTTTTTTCTCGTTTACCAAAAAAGAAACCAAGTGCTCGTAAGAGTTGCCAAAGTAGGTATCCATTACTTTGTCAAAAGCAAAGTGCTTGTAATCTTGCTCTTGCACTATCGGAAAATAAACGTAAGAGTTGCCATAGGCTTTATGGTCTACAAAGTTTTTGGTCTCTAATACTCTTATTACGGTAGAAACGGTGTTGTAAGCTGGCTTAGGTTCGGGCATTTTGTCTATAATGTCTTTAACCAAACCTTCTTTCAGTTCCCAAAGAATTTTCATCACTTGTTCTTCTGCTTTCGTTAATTCTCTCATGTTGCTATTGTGATTTGTTTACCTAACTATTTTTATAGTTTGTTTGATTAAAGGTATAAACTATATTTATAGTTTGCAAACTATTTTTGTAGTTTGTTTAATTATTTTCTTTGATTTTTAGCAAAAACCTTTAAAAAAGCTTGGTAAAGTGGTATTTTGATGCTAATTATTTTTTGTTAGATTTTGGCCGGGCTATTGCTATACAATTATTTTATACCATTTGGTCTTCTTTAAAAGGCTATATTTAATCTTCAGTGATCGCGACAACATGAAAACATCAACCATTCAAAAAGTATTTAGAATTTTATTAGGTGGCATGATGACGCTTGCCGGCATTGGTCATGTAACTTTTCAAAGGGACGAATTTCAGGCACAAGTACCTCGTTGGTTACCTACCGACCCTGCCTTTATGGATTTTGTAGTGATTTCTTCTGGCATTGTAGAAATTTCTTTGGGTCTTTTATTAATACTCTTGGTAAAGCATCAAGTAAAAATGGGTATTGCATTGGCTATTTTCTATGTGCTTATTTTTCCAGGAAACATCTCACAATATACCCATAGTATTGATGGTTTTGGTTTAGATACCGATATGAAAAGGTTGATGAGGTTATTTTTTCAACCTGTTTTAATCCTGTGGGCGCTCTGGTGTACTGGTGCGCTTGCCTATCTTTTCCAGAAGCAAAAAGATTAATTTGATAGGGGTTAAAGTTAATTTGTTTATCCTTTGTTAGCTCATAAGATGTCTTTAAATGTAGCTAGACCGAATGAGAGACGAAGATTCAATCATGAAGACTAGTTATTATTTAACCTGTTGTTTCATAGATTCTGCAATAAGGGCATAAAGCGTATTGATCTAGTGATTAGAATACGAAGGTTACTGTTTTGTTCCATAATTTTAATGATTGAATAGTTAACGAATTAATATGGAACCCTAATGAGCTTTGGGATTAACTTATGTAAAGAAGCAACGCTATAAATGGACTGTGCGGTTACTATAGGTGGGTTTATGGTGGAATTTCTTTAAACGTGTTAAGACCACAAGGTTAAATTTGTTGTATTATTAATGATTCCTCCACACCAGTATTATTGTAATATCCAGAATTTTGAAAATTTGCTTTCTTAAGGGCTAAAACAGTTTTTTATTGTATTAAAAGGGACTTTGTTAATATCCAAAATATTGACAAAACTCTTTCCTAAGGGCTTGTTAATGTTTTTGGATATTTTTGTTGTGATGGTTGATTGGATAATTTTCCTCTCGTTTATAAGAGTCACCAAGTTGTTTCCCTTTTAATAGAATAGTTAGGTTAGTCATCATTCTTCCCTTTTTTAGTCATAAAATTTTATAACCAGAACTCATTCAAATTGACACTTAAAGTTTACCTCCAACTCCTTTAAATTTCTCTACAAAAGATACTAACTTTTGAAAAACGCTTTGTTTTTTAGTTAAGTATTGAGGGTTTAACGGACTCATTTTAGGCAATATAGCATTTAACTCTGTTCCGTTCTCACTTGCAAACTCTCGTTTTAAAGAAGTTGTGATATAACGCTTCGCTTCTTCTGGGTTTAGGTTTTCTTCTGTGATTAGCTCCAAAGCTTCCGCTTTCTGCTTGTTTTGTGCAAAAGCAAAAAATGAATCAATTACATTGGCTTTATCTTGTAGCGTATCTAAATCAGTTTCATTGATAAAATCAACAACTAAACTCTCTTTTGCTCTGTTACCTACACTTGAACGGATAACCCTCCGAATTTCTTCTATTAAAGTGACCTTGTCTTTAGTCTTTTTATTATTCTCAAAAATTAATTCAATAATGTAGTCAAGGTTTATTTCTTGTGATTTTAGTAAATCAATCTCAAAAACAACATCATCCCAATCAATTGTTGATTCTTCTGATTCTTTCCCGTTTTTCTCTCGTCTTAACCAGTCACGTATGTCATTATAGGTTGAGCGATAATCCTGAACTGTCCTTTCTTTAAGCAATTCAATTTTTTGCATCACAGCAATATCTTCATCTGTTACAAAGTGAGTTTTCTTAAATTCTTCAACTGCATCAGGATTACTTTTATCTATTGCTTGAAATGCTTTAAGATGATTAAACTCATCATAGTTTTGGAGTATGTTTTCTACCTTTAAATACTCTCCAAATAGTTTTGCAAACTCCTTTTTATCTTTCTCTTTTACAATTTCATCAGGGTTAGGGAATTTCTCATTTAACTCTTTTACTACTTCAATATAACCTCTTCGAGCTTCACCAGTAGCAATGTCTGTAAAACCTTCCAAATATTCTTTGTAGCTCTTTTCAAGCACTACGTTTTTAGTGTTCTTATCACCAAATAAGGTAATTGCATCAACTGTTGCTTTTTCTAAATCACGAAATGTTACAATGTTACCAAAGGTCTTTGTGGCATCATAAATTCTATTTGTTCTTGAAAAAGCTTGAATTAAACCGTGATAACGTAAATTCTTATCAACAAATAGTGTGTTTAAGGCTGGAGCATCAAAACCAGTAAGAAACATTCCCACTACAATTATTAAGTCAATCTCTTTGTTTTTTACTCGTTTAGCTAAGTCACGATAATAATTTTGAAACTCATTACTTTCAACGCCATAACTGGTTTTAAACATGGCGTTATAATCATTGATAGCTTTGGTTAAAAACTCTTTAGCGGTAACATCCATTGCAGAAGGTTCAAAACTCTCATCAAGTATTTCACCAATGGCACTTTGCTCTTCGTTTGCTGCATAAGAGAAGATTGTTGCAATTCTAAGCGGCTTATTGCTGTCTTTTTGTTGCTTGTTTAATTCCTCATAATAGCATTTGGCAGCATCAACACTGCTTACGGCAAACATGGCATTAAAGCCTTTATTACTTCCCTGGTTTCTATGCGTTTTTATCCTGAAATTCTGTAAGATGTATTGAGAAATTTCCTTAATTCTTGCAGGATGTAGTAAAGCTTTTGTGTTTTCTGCTGCACTCAGTTTTTTCTCATCTTGTTCTGTTTCAATTTTCTTAAACTGAGGACGAACATCATTATAATCAACTTTAAATTTCAGAACCTTTTCATCTCTAATCGCATCAGTAATTACGTAAGAGTGCAATTCTCTACCAAAAACACTTGCCGTAGTCTCTGCACCTAAGGCATTTTGTGGAAATATTGGTGTCCCTGTAAATCCGAATTGATAGAATTTTTTAAACTTCTTTCCTAGATTTTTTTGAGCTTCGCCAAATTGAGAACGGTGTGCTTCATCAAAAATGAAAACCACTTGCTTTTGGTAAATAGCTAAATCACTCTCAGTTTTCATAAGGTTGTTTAGCTTTTGTATGGTGGTTACAATAATTTTATTGTCGTCTTTCTCAATATTTCTCTTTAAACCTGCTGTACTATCTGAACCATTTACACTGTCGGGCGAAAAACGCTGATATTCTTTCATCGTTTGAAAGTCTAGGTCTTTACGATCAACCACAAAAAACACTTTATCAATAAAATCTAATTGAGTGGCTAATCTTGCTGCTTTAAAACTGGTGAGTGTTTTACCTGAACCTGTGGTGTGCCAAATGTAGCCACCTCCTTCAGAGTCTGACCATTTCTTAGCTAGATAAGAACTTTCAATTTTCCATAACATTCTTTCTGTTGCGGCAATTTGATAAGGTCGCATAATGAGTAGCGTGTCACTGGTATCAAAAACCGAATAAGTGAGCAAAACATTTAAAAGAGTGCGTTTATCAAAAAATGTTGTTGTAAAATCTTTAAGGTCTTTAATTAATGTATTGTCTGCCTTTGCCCAATTCATGGTAAAGTCAAAACTGTTTTTGTTGCGCTCTACGGTGTTTGCAAAGTAACGGCTATCTGTACCGTTAGAAATCACAAAAATTTGAATGTATTTAAATAGTGAATTAGTACCGTTAAAACTTTCTTTTGAATACCTATGTACTTGATTAAATGCTTCACGGATAGCAACACCTCGCTTTTTTAATTCTATATGTATTAGCGGTAAACCATTAACCAAAATGGTGACATCATAGCGATTGGCATGAGCCCCTTTCTGCTCAAATTGTGAAATTACTTGTACTTTATTTCTTGTGATATTCCTTTTATCTACTAAGTAAATGTTTTGGATATGCCCATCATCAAAAACAAAATCATAAATATAGTTATCGTGTATTTTCCTTGTTTTATCAACCAGATTATCACTTGGCTTGTCTAAATATTCATCTACAAAACGAGCCCATTCTCCATCTGAAAATACTACATTGTTAAGCGATTGTAATTGCACTCTTACATTCGCCATCATTGCTTGTAACGAATTTAAGTTTTTAGGGTTTTCATAACCTTGATTGATCAAATCTTGAATAAATTCTTTCTCTAATGCCGTCTCGGTTTGATAAACAGCGGGAATATCATTTACTTCATAGTGCTTGTTGAATTTATCTAAAACAATAAAGTTGTTAGATTCTGCTATGGTTTTATACATACCCAATTAATTTAATAACTATCATACCTACTGCTATTGCAATTCCAAAACTTAACAATGTTCCTATTAATATATATTCTGTTAGTTTTCTGTCTTTAGATTCTTTTAAATCTCCAAAGCGAAACACTGATTTTGCAGCTAATAAAAAGCCTATTCCTTCCCAATTACCTGTTATTATAAACACGAAAACAAACAGACGTTCTAACATGCCAATATATTTCCCGGCATTATTTAATGACTCTTCATTGCCGTCATTTAAAGCTTTTGACCAATTTGACATCAATTCTCTCATTAC
>JBIKIN010000058.1:0-7742 GCA_044361595.1 Pelobium sp.
GCTTGATACTACCGTTATTAAAAGTGTGGCGGTTACGTAAATCCAAATTTTAGGAGATATGAGTATGGAATTAAGATTTATTTCAGGTTTGAAAAAAAACACCCACAGCCCTAATATGCTTATCATATGCAATGCTTGATCTATTAAAAACCAATTTGACTTATTGTCAACTTTTTGAGCATATAGTTTTATGGTGTCAATAATTCCGTGTAACAACATCACTAATAATGCTAAAAACCAATGATTTATATTCCAAAGTACTAGCATAATTAAAAGACCATGCGTTAAAATGTGTGTATATAAGTGTATGGATTTGGCTTTATTTACCTCTTTATTTTTTACCCATGCCGTAGGTTGAAGTATGAAATCTCCTATTAAATGGGCTAATACGAGTTTTATGAGTATAATCATGATAGTAAAGATTTAATTTTGTTTCGGTACATCTTTTCTACCTCTAAAATTTCATTCGCATTTGCTCTGTTCCATCTGCGGCTTACACCACTTTGTTTTATGCCCAATTGTTTGCCAATTTCTTCTTGTGTGATATCAGGGTTATTTAATACAATTTGAACCAATTCTGCCGATGAAACTGACCATTTATCTATAAATGTACTTGCTAATTTAAAGTATAAATTCATTTCTTCATCAAAGCTTTTCAATGGGCTTTTAATACCCATCGTACTATTCTCTTTTTTTAATAGGTCGAACTTTTCGCCTGAATTTATAAAGGCTGTTCCGTTGCTTTCTGATATACTTTCTCCTATATAGTTTTTTTCTCCTATACCAATTGCCATTCTTACATCTATGGTACTTATTTTTTTACGTTCATCAAGGGGAGCTACTTTTTTTATGAGTGCTTTTATTTCCAAAGCCTTTAATAATGCTTCTTCACTATCGGTGATTTCTACTTGAAAAAAATCGCCTCTATCTATTTTCCAATCTTTAGGACTATCACCCCATTTAGAAAATAGATTTTTGAGTGGGTTCAACCATTTTTCTTGGTTTTCCAACTTTCTTGATGCAATAATGTCTCCTGTAATAATGGCTACCATAGTCAATCTTTTGAATGATGAATTACAAATATAGAAAACATTCCTTAAATAGGTAATAATTTGAAATATGCTTTAAATAGGTAATAATTTGAAATATTACGTAAATCAATCATATTAAATTATCGCTTAAAGTAACGATAATTAAAAATATCATAGAATGGTATGATATCATGTCTATTGGTTTTCATGTTTTGGAAACGATAACAATAAATCCCTATAATATTCATACTGCTTTTTCCTTAAATCAATTTCTTTGGGTAATCCTTCGCTTATGGAAGTGGTAAGCGTATCAAATTTATCGAGAATGGAAACAATGCGTTCTTGTTCTTTTGCGGAGGGATATGGGATTGGAAAATTATTCAACTGCTCTAAGTTTAAATTTGGCTGTGCTGAACCTTTTATATTTTGTTCTATGTAACTCTTCATATAGTTTGACTTTATCAAGTGGAACACATACTTTAAATTAACATTAGGATTGAGTCTAATTATTGCTAATGCTTGATTTGTATTAGCGGGTAAAATTTCTTTTGGTACAATCGCACATTTACCTATTGTTGCCCCAGCAATGGTAATCAATATATCATTATGACTTAAAATTGATCTTTTTAATTCCTTTGTATGTGTTTCTTCATCAATAAATGACAATTTATTAGGGTTGATGTATGTACCATCAAAAGCTTCAGTTTTTACAAAAGTAATTCCTTTATCTGCATATCTTTTAGGCGTTGTACCCTTGGTTATCAACGAAGTTAAATCCCCCAACGTCTTCCACTCCACATCCCCATCTTCAAAACTCAATAACTTCTCACGGTAGTATTGGTATTGTTTTTTACGGGCTGTAAGCTCTGCTGTAAGCTCTGCTGTAAGCTCGGTGAAAGAATCTAAAATAGCAACTATTTTTTGTTGAATCTCAAGGGGTGGAATAGGGATAATTACTTCATTAAGCTCTTTATATGAAACAAATGGCTGAGAAGAGTTTTTTGCCATTGAATTAAAATCTTGTTTCAGCAACTGAAAATAAGCATACTTTGAATTCACGCTTTCGTTTATCAATTTACATATAACTCCATTATAAGTTACGAAGTGTTTACCTTTTCCCCAATTTACTATTCCTGCATATGCACCAATATGTCCAATTACAGGCGAGTCTTCGCTATTATATTCACTATGTGTTCCAACTACTCCATTACTACCATAAACAGGATATTTACCACCTGATGTTGGAATAGTATTGCCAGTTCCATATTGAAATTTATAAACCTCCCCCAAAGGCTTCCATTCCACTTCTTCACCTTGTAATAATGTATCTAAATAGTTCATTAGCTATTTTTATTTCCCTTTTAAATTTTTCTTAGCTATGGTTTTATCTAAGGTTTTTACTCTACGTTCTAGCTTTTTAATATCTTCTTCTATTGGTAACTCTTCGGGTTTAATACCACTTTTGCCCAATAATGCTCTTACATCTTGGTTATTTTTAATATGTTCGTTAGTAATGTTATTTTCACCTTTTAAGTCGTTTTTCTTTACGTTGAAATTGGTAATTTCTGTAGCTAACTGTTTTGCTGTAATGGTAATGGTGGGCAAAAAATCGGCTAAAGGTCTGTTTTCTTTAATGCCTAATTTGCGCTTCATGTCGCTGGTGTTTAGTCCACCAAACATGGCCCAATCTCCTTTGCTTCTAATTCTGGCAAATCCGGTATTGTCAACTCCTCTTTCATAAATGTTTTTAGAAAGTTCGGTTTCGGTAGCAGCCAATTTTTCACGAGCTTGCAAACGCTCCATTAACTGAATGCGTTCTTCTAATAACTCTTGCTTTCTGGCTTGTATCGCAAAATAACTTTGGGCAAAAGCAATTTGCTCTTTTTTAGGGTCGCCATTTTGTGCAATAAGATAGCAAGCATAACGAGTAAGCATTAAATCTTCTTGTTCTCTTTCTGCACCAGAACCAATCTTAACCATTTTGGTGACGTCAACGAAATGGTCAGAAACTGCTTCACCAGTGGTTTCGCAACTTTCTTTTGCTTTATTAATGGCATTTAAAAAATTACGCCAGTCGGCATATCCTAAAAGTTCCTGTAATTCACGAGCCATCCAGTATTCAACCCCATCTTGCTCGTAGGCGTATTCCTCAAATCGTTTGTTTAATTGGGTAATGGTAGCTTTTTCCATGGTATTTGTTTTTATTTTTCTACCTCTTTAATGATTTCATCAATGCTTAAACGCAAGGCATTAATTTTTTCTACAGTTGTTACAATCTCTGCATTTAGTTGGGTAATATCTACTTGCTCTCTGTTATCTTTTGCAGTTACATAACTACTTACCGATAGGTTGTAATCATTAGCTGCTATAGCACTGTTATCTATATATTTTGCTACATAATCAACGTCTTCTTTACTATCAAACAAATCCATAATCTTTTGAATATGGGCATCATTAAGCTCGTTGTTATTGGTTACTTTTCTAAAAAAATCTTCTCCACTGGCATCAATAAACTGTGTTTTGTTTTCGGTTTTATGTTTAGAAAGTACCAAGAGTGTCACAGCTATTGAGGTGCCGTAAAATAAGTTTGGTGCTAGAGAAATAATAGTTTCTACAAAGTTGTTATCCACCAAATATTTTCTAATTTTTTGCTCGGCACCACCTCTATAAAAAATACCAGGGAAACAAACCAATGCTGCCCTACCTTTGCTTGAAAGATAACTGAGGCAATGTAACACAAAAGCAAAATCGGCTTTTGATTTTGGAGCTAACACACCAGCAGGGGCAAAACGATCATCGTTAATGAGCGTAGGATCATCGCTGCCTATCCAATTTATGGAGTAAGGCGGATTAGAAACAATAGCATCAAATGGTTTTTCATCATTAAAATGCGGGTCTCGCAATGTGTCGCCTAAAGCAATATTAAACTTATCGTAATTGATGTTGTGCAGAAACATGTTCATGCGGGCAAGGTTGTAAGTAGTGTGGTTTACTTCCTGCCCATAAAAACCTTCTTCTATAATATGATTATCGAAATGCTTTTTGGCTTGTAACAGTAAAGATCCTGAACCTGCAGCAGGGTCATATATTTTATTTACTTTGTCTTGCTTGTGCATTGCTAACTGAGCAATCAGTTTAGAAACGTGTTGCGGTGTAAAAAATTCACCTCCTGATTTTCCTGCATTGGCAGCGTAATTGGAGATTAAAAACTCATAAGCATCACCAAAAAGATCAATTTGATTGTCTTCAAAATTGCCAAAATTTAAGTCTTCCACACCTTTTAAAACAGCAGCTAAACGGCTGTTTTTACCATCAACTGTATTTCCTAATCTAGTGCTTGTGGTATCAAAATCGGCAAACAATCCTTTTATATCCTGTTCTGATGGATAACCATTTGCAGAGCTTTCAATCGCATCAAAAATCGCTTTTAAGTCGGTATTTAAATTAGGATTGGTATTAGCGGTTTTGGCTACATTTATAAACAGTTGACTTGGATAAATAAAGTAACCTTTAGTTTTTATGGCATCGTCTTTTATCTCTGGTGTGATTACATCATCAGCTAATTTTGAGTAATTAATACTATCATCACCTCCCTCAATATAATTGGTAAAGTTTTCGCTAATAAAGCGGTAGAAAAGCGTTCCTAACACAAACTGCTTAAAGTCCCATCCATCTACAGAGCCACGAACATCGTTGGCTATTCTCCATATTTTAGCTTGTAATTCTGCTCTTTGCGCTGTACTTGTCATTTTATCTTTTAAAACTTTTTTGATTTAACTTTCCATATCTATCCCATTTCAAATATAAATTCAAATTTGGTCTATTTTCTGTTTTTCACTTAGCTATTGAACAAACGTTCAATTGTCTTGTAGGTTAAATATTCCTTAGAGTTGTAAATATAAAACATTGTGCTTAACAACCTACCTTAAATATATAATCACTTCAATAAATTTTTGATAAATAAAATGGTTGCGAGTCAGTATGCGAGTTGAGAGAAAGTATCTGTTGTAGGAGTTCGTAGAACGAGTAACAGAATATGTTTTTACACAAGGGTTTGGCATGATTTATTGTGAGGTGAGTTTTGAGAGAGGCTTTAGAATAATCATGACCAATCCGCAGCTTTCTCGATTACGAAGGCTCCCCCGGTTTGGCGAAAGAATGAAGCAAGGGTAAAGTGGGCAAAGGCTTCTTGAGCCTTCTGTTACAAAGGTTATAAATCAAATTGATAACATCAGTAAATGAGCAGGAAATATAAATTTGCGGTGGTTGATTAGATCGATTTACTCATTAAAGAAGAATGTGGTTTGTAAGAGTTATTATATAAAAAACAAAGAGAAAGAAACTAGAAAATATAATGCGTAACACGCAGAACATGACTAGAAAAGAACATATCGAGCTTTGGCACAAATCAGCCTGCTAAAACTTGACCTAGTGAGGGAATATAAATTCTCAAATCTACACCAACATTTTGAACATTATGTTGTTACAATTTTATAGGTTTATCATTTATTTTTATACTTTTGTAACACAATCAGCCAAATTAAGATGACCCAAGCATCAACAATCAGCAATAATATTCTTGTTTTTAGACAACAAATGGGCTTAACACAAGAATCTTTAGCACAATTCTTAGGTGTAAAAAGAGAGATGATTAGCTACTATGAAAATGGAACAAGAGAACCCTCGGTGGAAATGTTATTGAAATTAGCAGATCTATTTGGTTGTGAATTGGAGGACCTTATAGAAGACAATCCTGAGGCATTAAATACCTGCTTGGCTTTTGCTTTTAGAGCTGATGAATTACTAGCTGAAGATTTAAAAACCATTGCAGAATTTAAAAAGATTGTGAAAAATTATTTAACTCTTAGCAATTTAAAACTTGGCATTAAGTAATAATATCATTGTTAAAAAGGCAATTGAATTTAGGCAAGAAAATGGGTTAAATAATACTGAGCCTATCCTTTTAAAAAGTATCTTATTGAGCAATAACGTACTTACCTTGTTTAAGCCTCTATCAGGTTCTTTTTCTGGAATGGCAATCAAATCTGCTGATAAAAGATTCATTTTGGTAAACTCTAACCATAGCATTGGTAAACAACATTTTACCATTGCGCATGAACTTTATCATTTATTCAAACAGCCAGATTTTAAATTTCGTTCTTGTGTTACAGGCAGATTTGATAAAACCGCTGATATTAATGAATATCACGCTGATTTATTTGCTGCTGAATTATTATTGCCAGAAGATGGAATTTACAAACAGATTCCTGATGAAGAATTGACTAAGGATAAAATTCAGCTTCCTACGCTGATTAAATTAGAACAGTACTTTTCTTCTTCAAGAGCAGCCTTACTTTATAGGTTAAAATCTTTGGGCTTGATATCTAAAATAAAATACGACGAATTTTCTGTTGATGTAAAAAGACAGGCTATTAACCATGGTTTTGATACGCGTTTGTACGAAAAGGGAAATGAAGGTGTAGTGATAGGCCAATATGGGCAAATTGCAAAAGAGCTGTACGATAAGGACGTGATTTCTGAAAGTTTTTACATGTCTTTAATGATGGATATCGGTAAAGATATTTATGCAGAATCTACCGATGAGCCAGAAGCTTAAAAAAATATTGGTTGATGCAGATGTTTTGAGCCATTTTATGGCATCAGGTCAAATCCTTATTTTTAATAAAATATTCCCTAATCAAAAGTTAGTGCTAGAAATTGTTGCTCATGAGATTAGACGACACCCTACATTTAAAGTCTATATTGATCAGCTAATACAATTAAAACATTTAGAAGAAATCCCATTACCTAAGCAAGCGGATATATTAAAAGAGTTTGCACAACTCAAAAAAACAAAAGGCCCTGGAGAGAGTGCTTGTATGGCTATGGCTCGTTTCTCAAAAGATATTATTGCTTCTAATAACTGGAAAGATATTAAAGCCTATTGTGAGATTCATCAAATAGAATATTTATCTACTTTAGACTTTATTTATGAGGCTTATCGCAGCAAAATATTAAGTTTAGCAGATTGTGATTACATGATTCATAACCTTCTTACAATGAAAAACCCTGCCAAGCTGCCTTGTAAAACCTTAGAAGAATATTGTAATAAAAATGGATTAGCTTATCCATAACTAATCTTGTTTTTTACTATTTGAATTTGCTTTAGGATTAGGAATTTGCTTCTATCTTATTTAGATTATCAAAATGTATAACATTTTATACTTCAAAATTCAGAATAAAATCTAATAGGCTGCAAATGGTCAAATATAAAATTTATTGTGTCTATCCCGCCTCCAAAAGGGGATACTTATGTTATGTAAAATAGGACTTGGAAAATGTTTGAGGTAGACTTTAAAACACATTTAACTCTTGCGTTAGGCATCTGGAATAAGGTTTTGTGAGCAATGGAAAAAGAGAAGGGGAACAAAACCTATTCTTTTTCTTTGCTCCTTTTTTGCAAAGAAAAAAACCGCAGCGAAGCGGAGTATGGAAGACGCCGACACCAATTTTTCTATTGAGGTAACGCTCAAAAAATATTTTTTTTAAAGACCTGATTTTTAATATCTTATACTTATTTTTTTAGATTACAAAAACCTTATAAAACAGTTAAGCTCGAAACGGGGAGAATCGAGCTTAAACTAACCAATTATAAACCTAAATTAAACGAAAGGGCTGTAGGGGTAGGAGTCGAACCTACACGAAGCAGTT
>JBIKIN010000049.1:0-13324 GCA_044361595.1 Pelobium sp.
TTTTATCGTAATTGCTAAATACAACTCTTCCATCTAGACTAATTAAAGTAAATTCATACTTTTCGTTATCATTGTTTTTCCCGTCAAGTAAAATTGTTAAGCCGTCTGATTTAACAGGGTTTGGATAAATTGACAGTTTACTATTGTTAGCCTTTAAGTCTTTATCTATTGATGTAGATGTAGTCCAAATATATCTTGATAACACTGGATAGTGATCAGAAGTTGTTGCGTCAAAATTATCTGGGCTTATAGCCGTTTCTACAGAAGTTAGTATATCAGCACTTTCTGAAATATAAAATTGTTTCATCTCGTTCGATATAATCACATGATCAATAACGTCATTAAAAGTTGTAGTTGATTTTTTATCAGCAATACTAAGAGGAAGTGTAATAGCGCTATATCTAGTAACATCGTCTATTATATTTTTGTATGGAGAGTTAGGAAAATCTGCTCCTGCTTCTGTAGCGGTAGCTATAGTTCTATCAAAATCATCATTAAAATCACCTAAAATTATAAAATTGTCATTAGGTTCATTAGTGTCAAAATGTGTTTTTAATAGCGCTGATCCATTTTTTCTCTTGAGATAAGACCCGTCATTTGTTTCTGCTTTAGCATGTAGAACAATAAAGTTAATAGGCTTTGAAACACCATTTAAAGTTACGTTCGCCTTTAGTTCGAAAGGGAATCTACCTGCTGAAAAAGCAACATAAGCAGGGTCAGAAGTACTTGTTGAATAGAATAATGCACTTGGTTTGCCAATTGGAGCAACCATAGATTTTCTATAAATAAATCCTAATTTTTGAGACGTTCCATAGCTGCCAGATGTTGTTGTAGGTGAACTAGATGCAAAAGTAGAAACATAATAGCCATATTCAGAAGTTGTAGTTCCAATTTGCTCAGCTAATTCTTTAAATGCTAAAGTATCCACAATTTCTGCAATAGCATATAAATCAGCATTTAAACTTTTCATAATTTTAATGGCATTTTGTTTTTGTTTAACATCATCGGTTGGGCCATTAGTTCCAGCAAACCACTCAATATTCCAATTAACAACATCAAATGTAGATGCGGTTGTGTAGGTATTTCCTCCTAAAACTACTTTATCTAAAGATGTGGTGCCAAATGCAAAATTTATTTTACTCGAATAATTTGCTGATACCTGGGTAGGAGCAAATTTAACTGTTACTGTTTTTCTTCCTGATAAATCTGAGGGTGTGTAAACTAAACTATTGCTAAAAGTTGTGCCGTCTTTTGAAATTGTATATGGGGCTAGAGCAGATAGCGTTAGGTTTGTGGTGAAATTAGCAGCATCAAAAGTAAATTGACTATTTGCAGTGCTACCATTAGCTACAAAACCAAAATTAACTAAGCCTGTGCTTGTATTTAATTCTGCTGGTAAAGCTGATGTTGAGTTTTCTACTAAAAAATCGTCTATAGTCCATCGCGGAGCATCAGTTGTACTTGATTTATAAACAAAAGCAATATAGACAGATGCTTGTTTGAAATTACCTAAACTTATATTCTCTGATTTAGTCCACACATCTGTATCTGCAGCAGGGAATCTGCCATTTATTTCTGTCCACGTTGCACTAGAAGGATTACCTGTGCCACTATAATTTGTTGACACCAAAAGTTTTAAACTCTCTCCGCTAAATCTAGTTCTGGTATAGTATGATAATAACGGCGTTGTAGTTGCTGATAAATTATATTTAGGTGAAATCAACCAATCTTCATTTGCCAGTGCTGAACCAGAAAAACCAGACATTTGTAATCCCAAATCAGTACTTGTTCCTGTTCCAGGATATGTTCTTCCAAAATTATTACAAGCCCATTTCTGGCCATCCCCAGTAATACTAAATTGATAAAAACCATCAGCTAGTAAATTACTTCCACTTATGCAAGTATTAAAATTATAAGCTGTACCTAAAACACCTGTTCCTGCATTAGAAATAGGAGGGGTGCTGAAATTCCAAATTGTGTTGTTATTTATGCCTAGAAATGCATTGTTAGCTAAATCTTTAAATGCAGTGTTAGGAATGTTTACTGCATAAGATTTTCCATCAACTAAAGTTGTGGAAATAGTAGCTGTACTATTTGAAATAGTCACTTTATTGCTTGTAACATCAATATTCTCAGTTGTATTATCTGTTGTATTAACAATTGCTATATTTCCAGTTCCTTTTGCAATCAATTCAGAGAATCTGATTTCTAATGGATTATTAATTGAAATATTTGTTGCATCATCAGCTGGCGTAAAAGAAATCACGCTAGGTGCAGTAACATCAGCACCGCCCCCAGTTGCGCTCCAAGATAAATTAAAATCATCTATAGCAGTAGTTGGTCTATTTCCACTTCCAGTACTAGCGGTTAAAGTTGTAATTCTAATCCAAACCTTTGTTGCTTTGTTGTCTAAAACATTTCCAAAATTTATACTGATGGTATTATTTGAAAAAGCACCTCCACCAGTAACTAAGGTTCCATTTGCGTTCGCGTTAGTGAAGGCTGTTGGTGTATCACCAAAAGCGTAATCTACAACCCAAGTTACACTTCTTGGTGTGCCAATGTCTAGTGACTGCAATTTAAAATTTAAATTAAATGAATTTTTATTGGTTGTGTTTGCAATTTGGAACACAAAAGATCCACCCGGATCACCAAAACTACCTGATTGTCTGATTGTTAATGCTCTATTTGAAGATGCAGATTGAGCGGTTAAATCAGATGTTTCTGTCAGGCTTGTTGCTGATGCTGAATTTCTGAAACCAGAGGAAGTAACATTCCAAGCAGATGGATTAACGTTTAATGTTGCATCTGTACCTAAGGTACTGGCTGTTCCGCCGGTTTTAATTGAAACACCTGTAGGTAGGCCCGAAGCAATAGCGTTAAAATCCTCTATATAAGGAGATGAACTTAATGAAATTTGAGAAAAGCTATTTAAGCCACAAAACAGAAAAGTGAACAAGAATAAACAAGCTTTTGAAAGTAACGATTTAGCCATTAAAATTATTTTTATGTAAAAGTATAGTAAGTATTGTTAAGAAATTATGAATAATTTAAGATTGTGGATAATTAAATAAACTCATCAATATTACCTTTACCGTATCTTATTATTTCTAGCTCTCCAGAAGTGAAATCTATCACTGTTGAAGGTATGTTGTCTCCATAGCCGCCATCAATCACTAAATCAACTTTATCTTGATATTTTTCAAAAATTAATTCTGGATCAGTGGTATATTCAATAATCTCATCTTCATCATGTATAGAACTAGATAGAATAGGGTTTCCAAGCATTTTGACAATTTGCCTTGCAATGTTGTTATCAGGCACCCTTATACCTACTGTTTTTTTATTACTTGATAAAAGTTTTGGGACATTATTATTAGCGTTAAATATAAAAGTAAAGGCTCCTGGTAATGCTTTTTTAAGTATTCTAAAAATACTATTATCGATAGGCTTAATATAATCTGATATGTGACTTAAATCGTAACATACAAAAGAAAAGTTAGCCTTTTCTGGTTTAATTCCTCTTAATTTTGCGATTTTCTCAATAGCTTTTTGATTGGTAATATCGCAGCCTAACCCGTAAACGGTGTCTGTTGGGTAAATGATTATCCCTCCATTTTTAAGCACCAAAACAATTTGCTCTAAAACCTTTTCATTTGGGTTTTCTTCGTAAAGTCTTATTAACATGGTTTTTAGAGTTTATTTTTTAAGTACTTATTGTATTGATGTTTTTAAAGTGTACTTATTTTAGTAATATTTTAAAATAGATTGTCCTATTCTTTATTCATATAAATAAAACATATACAATTCATTAAATGAATCTTACGTAAAAAGTAATATATTTTAATAAAATCCGTAAAGTTTAATGCTCATTGATTTTTTGGCATTTTTTATGTAGTTTTTATTGAAAAAGTATACTTATGGAATCTAGCAATAAAAACACTTTTTTAATAAACAATGATATAGTGCTTTCAAGCACTAATGATGAAAATCCTTTAAATTATTTTATCAATCTTAAGATACAATATATAAACTATTTAATGGATAAAATTGATATTAAATTATTTGAGATTCTTAAAGAAGACCTTAAAAAGGTAAAATCTATACGTCAATAGTGTTTGTATAATGTAGAAGATCCTACATGTGAATATAAAAAAGGCCCATTTTAAAAATAAAATGAGCCTTTTTTATACAAGATTGGAATTACATAGCAGCTGTTGTATCAGCAGCAGTAGAATCAACAACTGTAGAATCCACAACTGTAGTATCTACCATTACAGAATCAGTTGCAACTGAATCTGTAGTTTCTTCAGCAGCTTTATCTGAGTTACAAGCTACTACTGATAATGAAACTGCAAGAGCTAAAAAGCTTAATTTGAATAATTTTTTCATTTGAATTTCTTTTTTAGTTTTTGAATATTTTCAACAAATATATAATAAAATTCATAAATTATAAATTTACAGCACATTCTTTGTTTTTTTAATCGCTTTTAGCCTTAATAATTACTAATTGTATTTATTTAACACAATTAACTCAATTAACTCAATTATTATTCAATTTTTTACACTAAATTTTATATTTAAAGTTAAATTTGAATTCATGAAGACAGCATTAATTGTATTGGGTTTTATCTTTTATTTCGGTTTTAAAGTTTACAAGAATTTTAAATTAGAAATGGACAAAGCTAAAGTAAGAGCAAATTCTCAAAAAAATAATGATTCTGCTGCTGAGACTAAAGAACAATTTAATGCAAAAGAACATTTAGAAACTAAAAAAGTAGAATCAATGCAACGAAAAAATGATTTAAATGCATTAAAAAACAAAAAGCTTTCCATAGATTATTATAATCCAGAAATACCATCAGAAGAAGTTGTTAATGGAAGGTTAATACATGAGCCGCATAAACATGGGTTTTTGAATAGTGAACCCGAACATGCTATAGAAACTCATTTTGATTTAAGGCAAGCCATTATTCAACAAGCTATTTTGGAGCGACCAAAACTTTAAAATTTATTTTATTGCCTCATTTGATTTAATAAATATAAACTCTATATTTGCACCTCATTTTACAAACAAAAATTTATAACAATGTACGCAATAGTAAATATAGCAGGACAGCAATTCAAAGTTGCTAAAGACCAGCATCTTTTTGTACACAGATTACAAGGTGATGAAGGCGCTAATATTGAATTTGACAATGTATTATTGGTAGAAAACGAAGGTAAATTTACAGTTGGAGCTCCATCTGTAAAAGGTGCCAAAGTATCGGCTAAAATCTTGTCTCATTTAAAAGGTGATAAAGTAATTATCTTCCATAAGAAGAGAAGAAAAGGTTACAAGAAGAAAAATGGACACCGTCAATCTTTTACCAAAATCCAAATTGATAGCATTTCAATTTAATTAACAATTTGATAATTCACTAATTTTAAATTAGTACAATAGATATAAACCATGGCACATAAAAAAGGAGCCGGTAGCTCTAACAACGGTAGAGAATCGCAAAGTAAGCGTTTAGGTATCAAAATCTTTGGTGGTCAAGCTGCAATTGCTGGAAACATTATTGTTCGTCAGCGTGGTACAAAACACCATCCAGAAAAAAATGTAGGTATAGGTAAAGATCATACACTTTTCGCTTTAGTTGACGGTAAAGTTTCTTTCAGAAAAAAGGCAGATAATAAGTCTTACGTTTCTGTATTGCCTTTTGATTTTTCAAAACCTGCTCAAGCTGCAGCAACATCAGTTAAAGCTGTTGAAGCTAATGTAGAAGTTGTTAAAGAAGAAAAAGTTGCAAAACCTAAATCAGTTAAGAAAGAAGTTACAACTACTGAAGAAGTAAAGAAAGCACCTGTAAAGAAAGCAGCTAAGAAAGCTGATGATGCAGAAACTGCTGAATAATAATTAATCTCAATCTAAAAAGTCTCATAAAATTTTTACGAGACTTTTTTTTTGCTTAAATTTTGAAGAAAAAAAGAGACAATATGACTATTGTCTCTTTTTTTATAAAATTTTGATTTAAACTAAATCAAATCTATCTAAGTTCATCACTTTATTCCATGCAGCAATAAAATCATGTACAAATTTATTTTTAGCATCATCACAAGCATAAACTTCAGCTAAAGCTCTTAGTTCTGTATTCGATCCAAAAATTAAATCAACTCTTGTACCTGTCCATTTAACTTCACCAGTTTTACGATCTCGACCTTCAAAAGTATCTTGAGCGTCAGAAGTTGCCTTCCAAGTAGTAGCAAAATCTAATAAATTCACAAAATAATCATTAGTTAATACTTCTTTTTGGTGAGTAAACACGCCATGTGCGGAAGAATCGTAATTGGTATCTAAAACACTCAATCCACCAAACAATACAGTCATTTCTGGGGCAGTAAGCGTTAATAATTGCGCCTTATCAACCAACAAGTCTTCGGCTGTTGCTCTCGTATTATTTTTTATATAATTTCTGAATCCATCAGCAATTGGCTCTAATGCAGCAAATGAATCAACATCAGTTTGTGCTAAAGTAGCATCTGTTCTACCTGGTGTAAAAGGAACTTTAACATTAAAACCACCATCTTTTGCCGCTTTTTCAATTGCAGCACAACCACCAAGTACAATTAAATCGGCTAAAGAAACCTTTTTTCCATTTGCTGCATTGTTATTAAATTCAATTTGAACTTGTTCTAAAGTATTTAATACCTCACTAATTTTAGGAGAACTGTTAACAGTCCAATACTTTTGAGGAGCTAACCTAATTCTCGCACCATTTGCACCACCACGTTTATCTGATCCACGGAAAGTTGACGCAGAAGCCCACGCTGTGGAAACTAGTTGAGAAATACTTAAACCTGTTGCTAAAATAGTTGCTTTTAAAGCTGAAATATCATTTTCATCAATCAAAACATGATCGACCGCTGGAACAGGATCTTGCCAAATTAATTCTTCTTTTGGAACCTCAGGGCCTAAATATCTTTGAATTGGACCCATATCGCGGTGTGTTAATTTATACCAAGCTCTAGCGAAAGCGTCTGCAAATTCATCAGGGTTTTCGAAAAAACGACGAGATACTTTCTCATAAGCAGGATCTTCTCTTAAAGCTATATCGGTTGTTAGCATAAAAGGAGCATGTCTTTTAGTGCTATCATGCGCATCAGGCACTGTTCCAGCTCCCCCATTATTTTTAGGCTTCCATTGATGTGCGCCAGCTGGGCTTTTATCTAATTCCCACTCAAAGCCAAATAAGTTTTCGAAATAATTATTACTCCATTGTGTAGGGGTAGTTGTCCAAGCGCCTTCTAAACCACTGGTAATGGTATGTGCACCGTTTCCAGTTCCAAAAGAATTTCTCCAGCCAGTTCCTTGCTCTTCAATACTTGCGCCTGCAGGCTCACTTCCAACATATTTGTTTGGATCAGCGGCGCCATGCGTTTTACCAAAAGTATGTCCACCAGCAATTAAAGCAACAGTTTCTTCATCATTCATGGCCATTCTGGCAAAAGTTTCTCTAATGTCTCTTGCAGACGCTATTGGGTTAGGTTCGCTATTTGGTCCTTCAGGATTAACATAAATTAATCCCATTTGTACCGCTCCTAAAGGATTTTCTAATTGGCGGTCGCCAGTATATCTTTTATCGCCTAACCATTCTGCTTCTGGTCCCCAGTAAATATCTTCTTCTGGCTCCCAAATATCTTCTCTACCTCCACCAAAACCAAATGTTTTCAATCCCATTGATTCTAGTGCGCAGTTACCAGTTAAAATCATTAAATCGGCCCACGATATTTTTTGACCATATTTTTGCTTAATTGGCCAAAGCAATAATCTTGCTTTATCTAAGTTTGCATTATCTGGCCAACTATTTAAAGGCGCAAATCTTAAAGTTCCTGCTCCAGCACCACCACGTCCATCTGCAATTCTGTAAGTTCCGGCGCTATGCCAAGCCATTCTAATAAAAAATGGACCATAATGGCCATAATCTGCTGGCCACCAATCTTGCGAAGTGGTCATTAGTTCAAAAATATCGTTTTTAACAGCTTGTAAATCAAGAGATTTAAATGCCTCTGCGTAATTAAAGTTTTGATCCAAAGGATTAGATAGCGAAGATTGCTGTCTTAAAATGTTTAATTTTAATTGATTAGGCCACCAATCTCTATTGGTTCTACCTCCACCTGCAATAGGTTTTGCTGCAGCGCCATGGTTAAATGGGCATTTTGCGCCTTCGCTATTCATATCATACGATTTAGAGCCATGCTCTGGATTAGAATGATTGTTTGTGTTCTCTTCCATTGTCTTATTTAGTTTAATTTGGATATTCTAATTTACGACTTTAATCATAAGATTTTTATCTATAATCATGATGACATTATAGTTTTTCTCTATACATATTGATGATTAAGATTAAATAACATAGCTGCTATTTAGCTTTATTAATCTTTTTTGACACCGAATCTTTTGAGAAAAGATTTAAAAAAAGCCGATTGCTAATCTTAAACAATCGGCTTTGAATATTCCTTAAAAGGTTGTTTTACCAAATTTTTAATCGATTTTCTGGCGCTATGTATAATTTATCTCCAGGTTTTACATCAAAAGCTTTGTACCAAGCATCCATATTAACAGGGGCTCCAATGGTACGGTACGGACCAGGTGAATGCGAATCGGTTATGATTAACTGCGCTGCTGTTTCAGGTAATATATTTCCTCTCCAAACCTGAGCCCATGATAAAAAGAAACGTTGATCTGGCGTAAAACCATCAATTTTCTCGTTAGACTGACCTTGTTTAGTCATTTTAAAAGCTTCATAAGCTGCATTTAAACCACCTAAATCGCCAATGTTTTCGCCTAGGGTTAATTTTCCATTCACATGAATGGTATCTAAAACGGTATACGCATTAAATTGATCAACTAATTTTGTTGTCTTTGCCTTAAAGTTTGATAAATCTTCTGGTGTCCACCAGTTACGTAACGTACCATCTTTATCGTATTGACTTCCGCTATCATCAAAACCATGAGACATTTCATGCCCAATTACGGCACCAATACCTCCATAATTCACTGCATCATCTGCGTTTGGATCAAAAAATGGAAATTGTAATATTCCCGCAGGGAAAACAATCTCGTTCATTACAGGACTGTAGTATGCATTAACTGTAGGAGGTGTCATTCCCCATCTAGTTTTGTCTACTGGTTTACCTAATTGACTAACCATTTTATTATAACCCCAAGTACCTGCATTTCTTAGGTTTTGGAAGTAAGTTGATTTATTAATTATTAATCCATCATAATTTTCCCACTTATCTGGAAAGCCAATTTTAGGCGTAAAAGCGTGTAATTTATCTAATGCTTTTTGCTTAGTAACATCACTCATCCAATCTAAATTTTTAATTCTTATTTCGTAAGCTTTAGAAAGGTTGTTCACTAATTCGGTCATTCGGGCTTTTGCCTCAGGTTTAAAATAGGTTTTAACATATAATTGACCTAATAATTCGCCTATTGTACCATCTGTTAAAGACGACATTCTTTGCCATCTTGGCGTTTGTACCTTTTGACCTGAAAGTATTTGTGAAAATTTAAAACCTGCATCTACAAACGGAGAACTTAAATTATTTGTAGCACTTTTTAAAACATTCCATTTTAAGTAAGTCTTCCAATCGGCAATTGAAGTAGTTTTTAATTTTTGACTAAGTGTGATGAAAAATTGAGGATTTCCGACTAAAATAGAATCCTGACCAGTCACTTTCATTTTAGCCATTAACACTGTCCAATATAGACCTGGTGTAGTTTTACTAAAATTACTAACCAAGAACTTATTGTAGGTTTTATAAGGGTCACGCATTTCTACACGGCTCATTTGTGCTTGTGCAAAATCTTTCTCTATGTTAAAAATGGTTTTAGCACTTGCATCAGCTTCTGCTTCTGTAGAGCCTGTTAGTTTAAATAAAGTAACAATAAATTGATAGTAAGCATCTTTAATCTTTTGAGTACGAGCATCGTCTTTTAAATAGTAGTCTCTATCGGGTAAAGTAGTTCCCCCTTGCCCTAACGAAGCCATCATTAAGGTTGGATTTTTACGATCTTGCCCTACAGAAAAACTAAACATTGGCGAGCCAATGCCCATGGTACGCATGGTGGCTGCCTCGTTAATTACGCCATTTAAATCTTTAATGGCAGCAATTCTCACTAAATCTGCTTTAATAGGAGTATAGCCTAGTTTTTCTATCGTTAAGCTATCCATACCAGCAACATAAAAATCGCCTACTCTTTTTTCTAGTGAGCCTGGAACTGCAGTTTTGTTTTCGCTTGCTTTGGTTAAAATCGATTTTACAGCTTCAATATTAAAATCACGAAGAATGTTAAAACTTCCCCAGCGGGTTTCTTTTGCTGGTACTGGATTTTTCTTTAACCAATTGCCACCAGCGTAGGTGTAAAAATCGTCGCCTGGTTTTACTGATAAATCCATATTAGCAGGATCTATAAACTTTACGCTACTTTGTGCGCTTACTTCGTTATTTAATAAGCATCCGCTTAAAAACAAAGCACTCATCCATTTTATATTCATCATTATATTGGTTTATAATTTTAAAAAGTGAATTTATCAATGTAATCTTTTAAAAGCAATAAGTATTTTTAAAATCGTTATTATAATTTGTAGTTTAGGGTTTAAAATAGCTCTAATTTTGATTTAAATAACCATTAGGTAGGTATATAAAGTTGAAATTTAAGCCTATAAAGTTTTTGTTACATTTAATATATGAGTATTCCTATTTTCCCTTTACAGCTGATTGTTTTCCCCGGTGAGCAATTGAACTTACATATTTTCGAGGAGCGGTATCGTGATTTATTTAACGATTTAAAAAATCAAGAGATCTTATATTTTGGAATTCCGCCCGTAGTAGATCAGCAAATTCATACTTATGGTACCAGATTAATTTTAACTGATATTGAAAAAACCTATCCAGGTGGCGAAATGGATGTGAAAACAAAGGGTTTAGATGTTTTTAGAATCAATCAATTAGCTAATCATTATGAACAAAAAAAGTATGCTGCCGCTGATGTTGACTTCTTACAACAAGACCCAAAATTTGATTTCGCCAATTTTGAGATTTTAAAGTCTTTGTACTTAGAGTTTCAAGCTTTAATGGTTGAGCAAAAAGAAATTCAAAATGAAGATATGAAAATTTATAGTTTTCAGATAGCCCATTATATTGGTTTAAGCGAAACTCAAAAACTTTTATTATTGGAAACAGTTTCTGAGGAAGATCGGCAAATGTTATTGATTAATCATCTAGAAATGATCATACCTTCTATGAAGAATATTAATGAAACAAAAGCTAGAATTACTGCAAACGGACATTTTAAAAATTTGAAGACTTTTAATTTTAATAAACCAGAGTAGTTTTTTTGCCACTAATGCACAGATAAAAAACATGAGGTAATTAATGATTACACTATATAAATTTTAAGAGCAAGCTTTAAGCATTTTGCATTAAGCTTTTAGCCTTTTATTAAAAATGATTTGGCATAAAATTCCCAAAACAGACTTAAAAGATGCGGAAATTCAGGTTGTTAATTTGGATGGTAAAAAGGTTTGTTTAGTTTATGATGGTCAGCATTATTACGCAACAGCATTAAACTGTCCTCATGCTGGTGCAAGTTTAGAACATGGCTGGTGCGAAAACGGATATTTAGTTTGCCCAGTTCATCGCTATCAATACAATTTAAAAAATGGGAGAGGGGCAATAGGGCAAGGCGATTATTTACCAAACTATCCTGTCAAAGAAGAAAAAGATTATCTATTGATATGCATAAAAAAAAGCTGGATGAACCAGCTTTTGAATATTTTTAAGTCTTAATTATTAAGAGTAAAATTCCTTTTTAGCGGCCGAAAGTGTGTTTCTTAATAAACTCACGATAGTCATTAAACCTACACCACCTGGAACAGGAGTAATGAAATAAGATTTTTGAGCTACATTGTCAAAATCTACATCACCAAATAATTTATAGCCCGATTTTGTGATCTCTGATTTTTCACGATTCATTCCTACATCAATCACTACAGCACCGTTTTTAACCATATCGGCAGTGATAAAATTCTTTTTACCAATAGCGGCGATGATGATATCGGCTTGTAAAACTATTTCTTTTAGGTTTTGAGTTTTGCTATGCGTTAATGTTACCGTTGCATTTCCCGGGGTATTGTTTCTGGCCATTAAAATACTCATTGGGCTGCCCACAATGTTGCTTCGGCCAATAACTACACAGTTTTTACCGGCAGTTTCTATGTTATAATATTGAAGCATTAATAAGATGCCGAATGGTGTTGCAGGTAAAAAGCAAGGTAAATTACGTTGCATTCTGCCTAAATTGATTGGATGAAAACCATCTACATCTTTTTTGTAATCTATGGCTTCGGTAATTTTATCAGCATCTATATGTTTAGGTAATGGAAGTTGAACAATAAATCCATCAACATCGTCATCTTGGTTTAATTCTTTGATTTTAGCTAAAAGCGTTTCTTCTGATGTTTCGTTATCAAAACGGACTAAGCTAGATTTAAAACCCACTTGCTCGCAGTTTTTAATTTTACTGGCTACATAAGTTTCGCTACCACCATCATTTCCTACTAAAATAGCGACCAAATGAGGTTTCCTGCCAGTTTTAGAAAGCACTTCTGCTGCGTCTAAAGCTATTTGCTTTTTTAATTCTTCCGAAACTTTTTTACCGTCTAATAATTGCATGTATTCTGATTTTGAAAGCCCAAAGCTAAAAAAATATATTATTTTGAAGTTGTATCAAATTAGCTTTAAAATATAATTTACTCTACAGTGATGGTTTTTTTATCTAAAAAATACCCGCTTTCTGTTTTTATAAAGTCAAAATTTCCTGCTACGTTTCTACTTAAATTTATAATTTGGATAGATATAGTAGATTTTGTTTCTTGAAACAAAATTTTAGTTTCCAAATCACTGTTTGTATCAGGTTTAACAATTAAAAAGTTGTTTATTAACGTAGAATCTGAATCTAGTAAATTATGAATATCTAAAATCTTAATTTCCTCATCTTTATTTTTTTTCAATAAAAAGTTCAATTTTACATCATAAAACACTCTATTTAATATATCCAAATTAGATTTTAAAGGTTGTAAATAAATATAGTCACTTGGATATTTTCCTGAATATAATTTGGGGATTTCTGACTCATTTATTTTACCCGCTATTTCTTCATTATCTCTTGATTTAATAGAATATTCCCATTCTTTATTATTTAAACTGTTAACTTTTATATAATAATCATAAGAAAATGTGCCTTCATTATTGTAAACAAGATTAATAATTTTAG
>JBIKIN010000067.1:0-3767 GCA_044361595.1 Pelobium sp.
TTTTTGGTGCAGTCAAAATTAGAGATGAATTTATGCCAATTTTAGAATTAAACTCTACCAAACTATTAGAAAAAATTGATGTTCCAAGATTAACTAATATAAAAGAATATTTATTAAGTAAAAACATTTTATGAATTTCACTAACATCAATGAAGATTTAAAAAATCCATTGAAGGAAGCTATTAGGCTCAATATTAATAAAAAAATCATTTCAGGCACAGATTATATCCCTGTAACTGGAAAAGTAATTGATGAACAAGATTTATTAGCGGGTGTAGATGCAGTTTTAGATGGCTGGTTAACTACTGGAAGATATGCTGCCCAATTTGAAAAAGCTTTAGCCAGTTATTTTGGTAGTCGTTTTTCTCTATTGGTGAATTCAGGCTCTTCTGCTAATTTAGCAGCCTTTTTTGCTTTAACAAGCCCAAAACTGGGAGATAAAGCAATTAAACCCGGGGATGAAGTGATTACCGTAGCGGCAGGATTTCCAACAACCGTTAACCCCATGATTCAGTTTGGTTGTATCCCTGTTTTTATTGATATAGACATTCCAACCTACAATATCAAAGCTGATAGAATTGAAGCTGCTATTAGCCCTAAAACTAAAGCCATTATGCTGGCGCATACCTTAGGAAATCCATTTAATCTTAACCTTGTTAAGGCCATTTGTAAAAAATATAATTTATGGTTGATTGAGGATGATTGCGATAGTTTAGGGGCAACCTACAATGGACAAAAAACAGGCACATTTGGCGATTTAGCCACCTTATCTTTTTATCCCGCTCACCATATTACCATGGGCGAAGGCGGTGCCGTTTTAATTAATAATGCTTCCCTTAAAAAAATTACCGAAAGCTTTAGAGATTGGGGAAGGGACTGCTGGTGTGAACCGGGTAAAGACAATACCTGTGGCAAACGCTTTGAACAATGTTTAGGACAATTGCCCGATGGATACGACCATAAATATACCTATTCGCATATTGGTTTTAATTTAAAAGTAACCGATACTCAAGCTGCTATTGGCTTAAGTCAGTTACAAAAGGCCGATATGTTTGTAGCCAAGCGTAGAGCAAATTATGCCTTATTGTATCAAAAATTAAAACCCTTTGAAGCGCATTTTATATTACCCGAACCTACCGAGAACAGCAACCCAAGTTGGTTTGGCTTTTTAATTACGATACGAGATGGCAGCCCTATCAAAAGAAATGAGTTGGTACAATACTTAGAAAATCATAAAATTGGTACGCGTTTGCTGTTTGCCGGAAATTTGTTAAAGCAGCCTGCTTATGCAAACATCGCACACCGTGTGTTTGGTGATTTAGTAAATACTGACAAGGTCATGAATGATGCATTTTGGTTAGGCGTATGGCCGGGTTTAAACGAAAATCATTATGATTATATGGTAGAAAAAATTGACCATTACATTAAACAAATCTAATCATGTACACCATTTTAGGAGCAGGATTAGCTGGTATTAGCGCTTCCTATCATTTAGGGCATCAAAACTGTATTGTTTTTGAAAAAAACAATTACCTAGGTGGGCATATACATACCAAAATAATTGATGGCTTTACTTGGGATAAAGGGCCGCATGTTTCTTTTACTAAAAATGAATATGTGAAAACATTATTAGCAGATAATGTATCACAAGAATATTTAGAATACCCAGTAGAAACGGCAAACTATTATCAAGGACATTGGATTCCTCACCCTGCTCAATCTAATTTATACGCAGTACCAGAGAAATTGAGAACAGCATGCTTAAATGATTTTTTAAAAACCAGAAATCAACAGAAAAATGATACTCCTCTTAATTATGAAGAATGGTTAAAAATGGCTTTTGGAGAAACGTTTTATCAAGAATTTCCGCGAGCTTATACCCAGAAATATTGGACAATTGAGCCCTCCAAATTAAGTACCGATTGGGTAGGCGAAAGGGTTTTTTACCCAAATGTAGAAGATGTAAAAAATGGTGCAAAAGGGCCATTAAAAAATCAGACACATTACATTTCTAAAATACGTTACCCTAAAAAAGGAGGTTATTTTGCTTATACAGCAAAAATTACAGAAGGCATTCATGCAACTCTAAATAAAGAATTAGTGAGTATCAGTTTCAAAAACAAAAAATTAACATTTAAGGATGGTGAAACGCATACCTACAAAAAACTAATTTCTACAATACCTTTACCCATCCTCATTCAAAAAAGCGACGCCCCAGAAGAGATTAAAATAGCTAGCGAGAATTTATCATGTAGTTCGGTATTATTAGTTAATATTACCGCTAATCATGCTACGTTAAAGCCTTACAATTGGATGTATGTTTATGATGAGGATAAATTTAGCACAAGAATTAATTGTACAGAATTACTCTCTCCTAATAATGCACCACATGGTAAAACAGGCATACAAGTAGAAGTTTACTTTTCAAAGTATAAGCCTGTTACACAAAGTTTTGATGAAATTGCAGAAAAAGTAATTGCAGAGCTTGTAGAAATGGGGATTCTTAAAAATCAATCCGCTGTGATTGATTACCATACCAAATGGGTACAATGGGCAAATGTAATTTTTGACTATGAAAGACCAAATACTTTAAACATAATATTGGACTACTTGAGTAAATTTGGTTTAAAAAGAAATGAGCAAGACCTACTACCTATGACGGATTGGTCAAAATACAAATCCACTCCAGATGCTGATTTGTACTTAGCCGGACGATTTGCTGAATGGAAATACTACTGGACAGATGATTGTATTTTAAGAGGAAGTTTAATTAATAAAAAAAATGCCTAAAGTATCCATTATAATCCCTACATATAACAGAGCAAGATATTTAAAAGAAGCTATTCAAAGTATTTTAAATCAAACTTTTGATGATTTTGAAATTATTGTTACCGATAATGCTTCTACTGATGACACAGAACTTATCGTATATTCATTTAATGAAAAAAGAATAAAATATTTCAAAAACAAAGAAAACTTAGGAGTTGTAAAAAATCACAATTTAGCCTTAAGTAAATGTACTGGAGAGTATATTCAAATATTTAGTGATGATGACTTGATGGACTTAAATAATTTAAAATTAAAGGTTTCCATTTTAGATAAGTACCAAAATGTTGGACTAGTTCATTCTAATGTCAGAACTATCAATAGCAACGGTGAAATAATAGAAAATAAACATTGGGCAAGGAATTACTATAAAAATTGGAGATTATCTCACCTACAAAATAGACTTTTTAATGGCTTATTTTATGCGCAAATTCTTTACGAAAACTGGAATATTATTTCAATGCCATCAGTTATGATTAGAACAAGTGTTCTAAAAAATATTGGTGATTTTGATATTGAAACTAAATACTTTTGTGATTGGGATTTATGGATAAGGATGGCATTGGTTAGTGACGTATATTATCTTTCAAAAGTATTAATATCTTATCGCAAACATGACAACAATACTATTTCAGAGACAACACTTAAAAAAAGTATAGATGAGCTATGTTATATAAAAAAGAAAGTTTGTGATAAAAAAAATTTAAATATAAACTGTATTGAAATTTCTAGGGAAACTAAAGAACAGCATTTAAAGTATCCTTTAAAAGAAACTTTAATAAATAAAATATTTGATAAAGTTATAGCGAAATGATTAATCAAAAATATTTCCCAGCATTAGACTCTTTAAGAGCAATTGCTGTGCTATTAGTTATTATTTCACATTGGTTCCCATTAAATAATTTTTTAAATAGGTATTCTTATAATGGCATTATTGGAGT
>JBIKIN010000029.1:0-44737 GCA_044361595.1 Pelobium sp.
AATGTAAGACGGGTATTACGCCTTTTGCTTTTATGTAAGATTAATTCTATTTAAGATAGCTTCCAATTTTCAATTCTATTGTTTCAATTAATACTATAACTAAAAAACATATTTATTTATAGTAAAAAATCCTCAAAATTTAATCTTGAATTTGATTAAACATTGAGGATTTATTTGTTTATAATTTTATTTATTTTACAAAAACTAATTAGGAATTATATTTTTACTAAGTGAAGGTGGAGAAGCTATATCAGCCCATGTTTTACCCATAGCCGTTAATTCCCAATTAGGTGTGCCAGTAGTTGGACGATTAGTTGCGGTTCTACCAGGAAAAAAATAAGCATAACGCTCAACATACGATAATGTGTTCATGTATTCTGCCGAGGCTTTCATAAAAATCATTTGTATCTCGTCGGATCTTGTTGGATTACAATTATACTCTGTAAACCATAAAGCTTGATTTGGATAAGCCGTATGTAATTTAGTTATATAACTTTTAAACCTGTTTAGAATTGCATTTGCAGTTGCTTGAGGAGTAGATTGATTATTGTTTTCATTACCCCAATCATACCAATGCAATGCAATTACATCTATACGAGCCTTTTGAGCGTTTGCAGCTGCTACAAACTGTGGCAACCAATCTGTTGCAATTGTTGAATTATCCTGCTCAACAGCAGGTGAACACAACCTGTACCCTGTATAAAGTTTAAATTTGTAATTAGTTACTGCAGCATTAATATCAGGAATATTTGCTTGAGAGTCATTATCTGGCTCGTTAAATGACAATATGTGATCTATATCTCTTCTATTAATAAATGCTAAAGCATTGGTAGCATTTGAAGATGCTCTTCCCCATGTCATAGGAACATATTGACTCACCGAAGTTGATGATCCACCCAGTCCCCAGTTATAAAACCAAGGTGCTTTCAATGAATTTACATCATTCAAATTAACTTGGCAAGCACCTTTTTTAGGTGCATTTCTAAAAGGCACAAATCTCACATAAGAAACTTTATCAACTAGCCTTGCGGGTAAATTTGCTTTGATATCACTAACAGCAGCAACATAACATATTGATTCTCCAGTACCATCTAGGTTTTCAGCAAACACTGCCATATGTCCAACAGGAATAGTAAAAGATTTTATTTTATCATCAAAACCTGAAGGAAGACTTCTGAACCCTGTACTAACTTGAGACGATGATGAATAAATAGTCCACAGTTCCATATCAGATGCAGGAGCTGCTTGATTAATATTTTGAAAAACTTTTAAACCCGTATTTGGATCTATGGTACCTATAGGTTCCAATGGAGCATCAACTAAATTAATTGGATTTTGTGATTTTTTTTTACAAGATGTAAAAGCTACACCAAAGGCAAGAAGTACGCAAAAATAAACTTTTAAATTTTTCATTATAAATTGGATAAAATTTAATTAATAATTATTTAAATAAAGTAGCATTTCAGATTTCAAAAAATAGAATAAATAAACTTAAATTGATATATATTAAGACATTAATTTTATGGTAATTAAAATTTAAATAAAGTTTATTCGGTTCAAATTGATAATCAAATTTATTCAAATTACGTCTATAAAATGATTGCGTAACTATTCATTTAGCAGTAGTAAATTAGTCATAATGAGTTTATAATAATTAAATCTTATTAACTATTGAGCCCGCTGTGGGTACAATAGTTAATAGGATAAAATTTTAATTTTAGTAATCACTTAATATTACCAATTAGGGTTTTGAACCAAATTAGGATTTTTGTTTATTTCTATTTGTGGTATAGGATAAAGATTCATCCTATCTTCAAATGTTCTTACCTCAAGTAATTTTGTATTATAAGTTAGTGTACTACCCGGTAAAATCTCCATTTGATTAATAGTCTTGGTTTCATCACCTATTTTCCATCGTCTCACATCCCAAAAACGATGATCCTCAAAAGCCAATTCTACCCTACGCTCGTTACGCAACTTTATTCTAAAATTATCTTTAGACATGCCTACAGGAAAATTAGCAATTCCAGCTCTTACTCTTACTTCATTTACTGCCTGGAGGGCAGTTTTCCCTAATGTTGAAGCATTTTCAGGTCCAAAGGCTTCGTTCATTGCTTCAGCATAATTTAACAATATTTCGCCATATCTAAAAGTAACCCACGCATGCTCTCTAGTAGTAGTATTAGTTGGTAACAAGTTAACAGCTTCAACAACATGTTTTTTAAGATAGTATCCTGTTTTTGTAGCATTAACACGAGGTTGGCCGTTTAAACCTCCAACAAAGCTCTGTACTGTCTGACTTTTCCATACAGATCCGTTTACTATAATAGTTTTTTGCAAACGTAAATCTCTTCCTAAATATGGATTTGCTGGATTATAACCAGAAGCTGGGTTTGTTATAGGAAGCCCATTAGTTCTCATTTCGTAGGCATCTACCAAGTTTTGAGTTGGACACGTTCCTGTGTTACCACCTTCGAACCCAATAGGAAAGTTTCTTCTTTCGAAATCATTAGAAACCCCCTGACGAGTTTCTAAAATTAACTCCCTACTTTTATAGTTATTTGGAATATTTACATAGTCTGCCTCTAGTATATAAGCATTCATGTCCATTACCTCTTTAGCCGCATTAGCTGCTTTTATCCATAATGATACATCGTTGGTTGGATTGTGTAAAGGGCTTGCAGCATATAATAATATACGAGCTTTTAAAGCTAATGCAGCACCTTTAGTAATTCTGCCGGTTTCTGCAGAGGCAGAAAAAGTTGCATAAGTAACAGGCAATTTTGTTGCAATAAAATCACATTCACTAACTATAAAGTTAACAACTTCATTAAATGTATTCTGCTTTACAATTTGAGCTTCTTCTGGAGTAAGTACTTTAGTTACTAATGGAACATTTTTATACCTTTTAATTAACTCAAAGTAAAAGAATGACCTTAAAAATCTAGCTTCGTAAGAATAATTTTCAAACTGCTGTATTAACTCAGCATAAGTCAGATTGTATTTATCTTCCAAAAATTTTTGTTCTTTTGTTTTATCTATAAATAGATTTGCTGCCCTAATTCCGGTATACATTTGACCCCAAACATTATCAATTGGTTGAAGTGCATTAAAACGACCTTCGTTAAATCTTTGAATATCTGATAAATCTGATACATATTCAGACTCGTCTGTGGCGGATGAACGCATTGCGCCTTCTATAGTGTTAAAATCTGTTGGAAGATAACCATATATACCTGTTAAGAAACTTTTAGAGCGAGCAAGATCATTAAATACATCATCCTCACGATTAAACGATGTCTCATCATACTCTAAATGTTCGCAATTGCTAAAGGTTAATGGTAACATCACCAATAACACATATTTAATATATTTTGATATTTTCATACTTACTAAATTTTAAAAATCAACCTTCATTCCAACGTTGAAGGTAGAAAGTGATGGATAGTCTATACCTATTGATTCTGGATCTGTAACTTTAATATTATCATAAGAAAATAAGTTTGTTCCTCTTACGTAAATTTGAGCACCTTGCAGCTTTGCTTTGTTAACAAAATTCTTAGGCAAATTGTAATAAAGGTTTACAAGCCTTAATTTTAAGAAGTCGCCATTTTCTAACCAAATATCATTTCTACGATAATTATTAGCATTTTCTAATAAAGATAATCTTGGTAAGGTAGCGGTTTCTGCAGCTTGAGGCGTCCAGCTATTTGCCGAAAAACTAGTAATAGAACTATTTCCACGTAATGGCCAAAACACACTTTTTGTATTTAAAAATAAGGTTCTATTGGCAATTCCTTGAAATTGTATATCTATACCAATTCCTTTTATTTCGTAACCTAAGTTTAAAGCAAAATACATTTCTGGTGTGAAACTAGGGTTACCGATAGCAACATTGTCCAAGTTATCAATAAACCCATCATTATTTTGGTCCTTATATTTAATATCGCCTGGCCTTACTTGAGAAAATAATTGTTTTGGACTATTATCAATGTCTGCCTGATCTTTAAAAAATCCCACAGTTTGTAAACCAAATTGTTGCCCTATTGATTTTCCAGTTTCTTTTAAGTAATCATAGGGTTGAAACTCCTCATTCATATTTACAATTTCATTTTTTGCGAAAATGAAATTACCGCCTAAATAGTACTTAGATTTCCCAATATTACTCTTCCAAAGCAAAGTAGATTCTATACCTCTATTTTTAACCTGGCCTACATTTGCTATTGGAGCTGTAACCCCTAAAGTTGATGGTATAGCTCCACTAGTACTTACTAATATATCTGTTCTATTATCATAAAAAGCATCTATAGTTGCTGATAATTTACCAAATAAACTCATATCAATTCCTATATTAGTTTTAGTAGAACTTTCATAAGTTAAACCTTGCGTGGCCAACCTCCCCTCTCTAATACCCGATGCACTCGCATTGTTAATATTGAAATAATAAGTACCACCACTATTGTAAGCTTGCTCAGATAAATTAGCAGACATGATGTTATTACCACTTATACCCCAAGAGGCTCTTAATTTTAAATGGTCAATTGCCTGATTATTTTTAAGAAAATCTTCACGATTAATTACCCATCCAGCCGAGATAGCTGGGAAAAAACCAAATTTATTGCCTTTTGGTAAAATGGCACTACCCCCATAAGATAGAACTCCGTCTACAAAATATTTATCCTTATAACCATAACTTGCAGAACCTACTATACTTTGATGTAAAAAAGTGTTGTATTGATCGTCTCTAACACGTTTATCTTGGTGGTACATTAAGGATGTTTTAAGTGCACCTTTACCTACTGTAGCATTGTAGTTTACCTTACCATAAAGCGTTGCTAAGCGAATTTGATCTCCAAAAGATTGTGAGAATGTTAAATCTGTTTCGCTTCCAAAAAGCACAGAATTTGTTCCAGCTATTTCTCCAGTTACAGGATCCCTAAGAAAAGATACGTTTTCATATAAGAAAGTGCGTATTTTACTTTCGTTATAATTAATACCATTATCGTATCCAATTGCAGCCTCGGCAGATAAACCATTAAGCCAACTACTCAAATCTTGTGTTACAATCGCATTTGCACTAATTTGTCTTCCATTAGGCTGGCGCACACCTGTAGAAGATACCAAGGCTACAGGATTGTTTTGATAAAACGCGGTACCACCAAAGTTTCCATTTTGGGTTCTAACCGGAAATACAGCTGAAGGAACACTGTAAATCGCATTCATGATAGTAGGAGTTGTAGATCCTGGCTGATTAAATCCAGTTATATTACCTGAAACATTAGCAACAAATTTGGTGGTTTTAGTAATGTCAACATCAAAATTTGTTCTAAAATTAAAACGATCGTAGTTTAATTGACTATCGTATCTTTCATCAAGGTTAGTGTTTTCAAATAATCCTCTTTCGTTCTGGTAGTTAAGTGTAGCAAAATATTTAATGTTACTTCCTCCACCCGTAAAACTTGCGTTAAGATTTGAATTGGTTCCAAAGTCTTTCATTGTTTCTGCGTACCAATCTACATTTGGCAATAGAAAAGGATTTTCATTTGATTCAAATCCTGCAAGATCTCTGCTTGAATAAACAGGAGCATTACCATCAAGTATACTAGCCGAATTTACACTACGGGCATAATCAAATGCGTTTAAAAATTCAGGTCTACGAATAGCTGAATTGATACTTTGATCATAAGATATACTTACCTTAGAAGCATTGTATTGTCCTCTTTTTGTAGTTACTAGCAACACTCCATTTGCTCCTCTTTGCCCATATCTTGCTAAAGCAGTTCCGTCTTTTAATACGGTTACGCTTTCAATTTCGGCTAAAGATAAAGATGCCATGTCTCTTTCAAATCCATCTACAAGTACAAGTAGCGTATTACTACCCAAACTAGCCGCACCTCTTACTTGTAAACTAGCGTTACGGTTCCATGGTTCACCCGTATTTTGAAAGGCCATAAGTCCAGGTAATTGACCAAATAGACTTTCGGTAGGATTATTAAGTGGGTTTTTCTCTAATCTATCAGAATAAACAACGGAAACAGAAGAGGTTAATTCATCTACTGTTGTCATGTTATTAAATCCTAAATTAATATTCTTATCCTTCTTTCCCAATTGTACCTTCAATGTCTGAGATTTAACCTCAACGGTTTTTTGCATATCATTAAAATACAATTTAAGCAAACTGCCGGTTGGTACATCTAAGGTTGCATTGCCAGTCTTATCTGTTATTACAGATTGTTTTCCTCCTGCTATAGATGTGATAAGCACACCCTCTAAAGGATTTCCAGACTCTTCTAATACCGTTATTTTTACATCTTGAGATTGACCAATTGCTCCCTGCGAATAAACTACTAATGCAATTAAGCAAGCAAGTTTTATAAATCTTGTTTGGGTTGTTTTCAGTAAGTTAAAAAGAGTTATAAGAATGGAATTAAAAAGATAATTCCATTTTAAAGTGTCATAATTTAACTTTAATATATTGTTTTTTTTCATTTGCTAATCTTTATATGTACAAAGTTTATACAATTTACCAACCTGGGTTTTGTACTAGACCATAACCTTTGTTTACTTCATTTGGTGGAAATGCACTTAAATACCATTTAGGCGAAAAATTATCTTGCCAGTAACGACTTGGAAGAGGAAAAGTAGTATATGTAAGCGTAAATGGTGCTGTGGTGGCTCTTGTGGTATTAACTCCATTAAGTTTTTGCTTAAATACATTTTCTTGTTTCCATCGTATTAAATCAAACCAGCGCACCTCCTCAAAACCAAGTTCTAGGGCTCTTTCTCTTAAAACGGCTGCACGAAACTGGATTTGATTTAATCCAGAAAGACTATTTAACCCTACTCTACTCCTTACAATGTTTATTGCGGCATAAGCCTCTGCTGTTGGACCTCCGTTAGCTTCGTTTAATGCTTCTGCATAAGTCAGATAAATTTCGCTTAATCTCAGATATGGCCATTGAACTATAGAAGTTAGTGATGTTGCAGCATTTGCATCTAATAAAAACTTCTTTAAACCAAAACCTGAAGCGGTTCCATTATAATTTATATTAGGTCTTTCTTGCCCTCCAATATATAATTCGGCAGTACGCCCTCTATAGGTATCACCATTTACTAATACAGTTTCATATAAACGTGGATCTCTATTTCTCCAAGGGAAGCTTGGATTCCATCCCGATCCTGGAGCATTAATATCCATACCATTTGCCATAGGAAACATATCTACATATTCTTTGGTAGGACAAGCTGTACCATACCCCCTAGCACTTTGATAGAAGTAATAATTTCCATCAAATAAATTACTAGTTGTCCTAAATCTAACTCTTGTACTAATTAATATCTCGTTATTACCACGCTTATAGTAGGCGTCTTGGAAATCTTTTCTGAAATTTCCTGTTGAAACAAGTTTATATACTCCTTGCGAAGCAATATTATCTAATAACTCTTTTGAAGCTTGTGCTGCTCTATTCCACATATTGGCATCGTATCCTCCAAACCATGTCATTTTTTTCTCAGATGCTTCTCCAGCTAAATATGGCTGTGGAGAATTAAAAAGAGGGCTTGCCGCAAATAATAATAATCTTGCTTTTAATCCCATAGCTGCAGCCTTAGTAAAACGACCATCATCTGTTGATGGATTAGCAACTGTCCAAGGTAATACTACAATAGCCTCATCTAAAAGAGTTACTATTTTTTCCATAGTTTCTTTAGCAGTTGACCTTGGTAAATCGGTATTTTCTGAAGGATTATATGCCCTATCAACCCATGGTAAGCCGCCGAAATGACGATACATATCTACATAATGTATGGCTATAATCATTTTAGCCTCTGCCTTTAATTGGTCAATATATTGTGGGGTAGAATCTGGAATACGATTGGCGTTCTGGATAAAATTCCATCCTATACGTATACCAATCCAGCTTTGTTCTGTAGTAAAATTATATTTTACTCTATTAGTGGACTCAGAAGCGGCAGCATATTGGCCATTATAATAAATTCCATTAGTTCCGCCCCATGGTAAATAACTGTGGTTAAGGTCTGTTAAAGATTCTAGAAGATCCATACCAAGTTTATCGCCCTTAGCACTAAAATCTAAGTTTAAACCATAAGGTAAAGTTCTATATCCACTCCATAAATAACGTTCGGCCAATTCTAATGAGCTAAAAATGGTATCAACTGTCACATCTATACTAGGCTCTTTTTCTAGAAACCCACTTCCGAATTTCATTTTTTCGCAGCTAGTAGTAAATAATGCTATAATTGCTATCAAGTAAATTAATTTTGTTGCTTTCATAATTCTTTATTTAATATTTATAAAAACTTGTTTTTATAGGAATGTAACCCTTAAACCAAAATTGTAAATTTTAGTAAGTGGATATTCAGAATCACTACCGGTTCTAGACTCAGGATCGGTAATGTCTAAATTTGTTATTGTTATAAGGTTAGCACCATTTATAAATGTTCTCAAATTGCTAACGCCAAATCTTTTAAGGAAATTTCCCTTAAAATTATAGCCTGCCTCTAAATTTTTTAATCTTAAATATGAAGCATCACGTAACCAAAAGTCAGAGTTTCTATTATTATTTGCTCCTCCTGTAAGGGTCATTCTTGGGAAAGTAGCTCTATCTGCAGTTTCTGGCGTCCATCTACCATCGGCCATGTACTGTAACAAAGAACGGTCTAAAGTTGATCCAAAAGCTTGACGATAAGTTTCTGCTAATAACCTTGAGGTGTTAGCAGCACCAGCCCAAGACATTGATAAATCAAAATTCTTTAATTGAAAACCACAATTAATACCTGCATTGTATAAAGGATAAGTAGGAAAACCTATGGCTTTTTGATCGTTTAGGTCTATAATATTATCTCCATTTAAATCCTTATAAACCATATCACCTGGTTTTAAGTTAAATAGGTGATCAGGAAGGTTAGCATTTCTAGGGTCATTATCGTTATAAAATCTATCAAAAACAAAACCAAATGGCTGCCCCACCGGATTACCAGTTCTTAACATATAAGGCTCTGGTTGTGGAACTTCGTCTTGGAAAACAATTTTATTTTTTGTGTGCGAAATGTTAGCACTAATACGATAGCTAAAATTTTTGTTAACCGGTTTATTCCATTTAACTTCTACTTCAAAACCTTTATTTTCTACAATACCAATATTTACTGCTGGTAAAGTGTATGCAACAAAGCCTGGTACGGTTTGTCTATTTGTTAAAATATCTGATCGATTTTCTGTAAAATAATCAAAGGTAATACCCAATTTACTTTTGAAAAACTCCATATCAATACCATAGTTTTGCTTTTCGGCTGTTTCCCAAGTTACATCAGGATTACCAATTCTTAATTCTGCTGCTCCTGGTAGGCCTGTCGGATTATCAGTACCAAAACTATAGCTTCCGGTTCTTGGATTAAAGCTTGCCGGTAAATAAAGAAATCGATCTCCATTTAGTCTGGTAGAACCTAACCTATCATTACCAACTAGGCCGTAAGATGCTCTAACCTTCATAAAATCAATAAAAGTAAGTTTTTCCATAAAAGATTCGTTGGTTACCACCCATCCTGCAGATGCAGCTGGAAATACTCCAAATCGTTTACCTTTAGCGAAATTTTCTGAGCCGTTGTAACCAATGTTAAAATCTGCCAAATATGTGTTTTTATAATCGTAGGTTACACGCCCTACCAAGCCAACAAGACCAAGCGGAATATCTGTAAACTGTGTAGGATAATAAATTTTCTGTTGGTTGTATAATAATAAACCCGTTACGTTGTGCTTTTTATCAAAACTATTGTTATAACTTAATCCACCTTCTAAATACCAATTTCTTCCAGTTCCATAGCTTTCGCCATAAGATAAGTTTCCATTTGTACCTGTTCTTTGAAAAACTATTTCTTCATTGGTAGCAGGAATTGTTGAGTCAATATCTCTAAGATATATTGGTACGTAAGTATTAACTGATGAATTACGGGTTTTTGTATGTCTATAATCTGTATTATACGCAAACTTGCTTCTGAATTTTAAACCCTTTATAAAAGTTATTTTTTGTTCTAAATCTAGGTCAAGATTTAAATTGTTGTTTACAATGTTAGAAAAACCTTGACCATAAAATTCTTGTAAACCATCTTTTTTAGCCCCAGGAATATAGCGATCGCCACTCAGAACATGTTTTCCGTCAACTAAACCTGGACCAGAGAAAGGTACAGACCAATAAATTATACGAAATAATTGATCAAAGTTATCTTTTGTATTAGGTTGGTTAGTAACACCTATTTGTCCACCAATGGTAAGACCCAATTTAGTAGTTTTGGTAACTTGAACATCTATATTTGATCTATAATTATATCTCTTAAAAGAAAAGTTATAATCGTACTGTGAATCATAGGTGTTAAACAAACCATCTTGATTTAAAATCCCTAGCGAGGTAAAATATTTCATTTTTTCTGTACCTCCAGAAATATTGATATTACCTTGCATTTGAGAAGTAGTAGGTTTTAAAAGATAGTCTAACCAATCTACATTAGAATATATTAAAGGATTAGAATTAGTTCTAAATGCTTCGACAGCTTCTGTAGAAAACTTAAGCGTACGAGGATCAATATTTGGGTCATCATTTATAGCAGCCTCGTTGTAACGCAATGCATAGGTATAACTATCTGCAAACTCAAGTAATTGCGTAGGCTGTTGAAGACCAGTTGAGAATGAGGTTGATATTTTAGCTTTACCTTCCTTACCTCTTTTTGTAGTAACAATGATTACTCCATTAGCACCTCTAACACCGTAAACTGCAGTTGCCGATGCATCTTTTAATACAGATATACTTTCAACCTCACTAGGGTCTAATGACATAAAAGAACGTTCAACACCATCAACAATCATTAAAGGTTGTGAACGAGCTGTACTTAAAGATGCCACACCACGTACAAAGATCTCTGGATTATCTGCTCCGGGTTGCCCAGAAGATTGAATTGTAGATAAACCAGTTACCTTACCGGCTAAGGAGTTGGCAATATTAGCTATTGGAGACTTGATTAATTCTTCTGACCCGATAGAAGTGATTGCACCGGTTAATGTAACCTTCTTTTGCTCTCCATAAGCAACAACCGTAACCTCATTCAAATCTGTAGAAGTCGGAATCATTTTTATGTTAATCAAATTATTGGTTCCAACCACTCTTTCCGCAGGAACAAATCCAAGAAATCGGAATACCAATACGCTTCCAGAAGAAACTGTAATTTGATACTTTCCATCAACATTTGTTTGGGTGTTTTTGGTGGTACCTTTTTCTGTTACAATAACACCAGGAAGTGGAAGCCCTTCTGTATCGATTACTGTTCCTGTAACTTGTGTAGTTTGTGCAAACAGGGATTGATTAATCCCTAATACAACCATCAAGACTAGGAAAAAATAAAATCGTTTTTGTTTTATTCGCATAGAATTAATTTTAATATTATTTGATTTTGATATTATTTAATTGTTGTGTGATATATCAACTAGCTTCATGTAAATCCATTTCTCTAAAAAGTTGAAAGTTTATTATTTCTTTCTAAATATATTTTAGTGGGAAACAACTTTAATGTAATTTTAAGTAAGAATACTATCCTTCAAATAAATCTTAAGTAATCAAGACTTAATTGTTGTATAATAGCTATAATTAAAACTTAATTACAGTCTAATTTGTTGATAATCGTGTAAACTTTTAAAGCATAAAAGTTAACATTGTCATATTGGTTTATGTATGACAAAGAAAGAATTGAAAGTAAGTTTAGGTTACCCATACGCTAAGATTTAATGTTAATAAATTGGTTTATAACAGACATGTTTTCTGCTATACAATATTCGATATGTTAAAAATATTTTATGGGGGGTTGCCTAATCAAAAATAAGGGTAAACAAGTCAAAAGCTAAAAAAAAGACTAGAAAGCACTTTAATGGATTAAATTTAAAGGTTAGAGAAATATTAAAAAGACTTTACTTTTTAATATTTCAGGCTTTTAGAGGGCATCTTATTATAATCTATTTCTAAAAATCAAATTAAAGTACTATTTAGTTCACTATAAATTTTGATGCATTTTTTTTAAGATAAAATAATAGCTATCACATATATTTAATTGGGAACAAGTTTATTAATAGAACTTATACTAATTATTTTTTTCATTATGTAAAAGAAGCTCTATCGTAGAATTTTCATTTGCCATCTGAACCAAAAGTATTATCGATAACCATTTCTTTACTGATCTAGTTAAACCGGTTTAAGTAGTCTTTAAATCAGTTTTAACAATTAAATGATCATTTGCAATTTTTAATTTAGATGTTGTTGCAATAGAAGGAAAATTTTTAGATTTTTCTTTCAATATCTAGCTCCAAAAATTGATAATAATTAATTCCATTGGTAGTAAATTTATCTAAACAAGTTAGATCCGCAGTTTTGAGGAACCTTAATCTAATAGAATTCGTTTGTCTTGATTAATTCTCTTTTTGATAAACCCTTACATAATCTACTTGATAGGTAATAGGAAACATTGAGTTTTTAGGGTTACCTCCATTTTCTCCACCAATAGCCAGATTTAATAAAAAATAATGCTCTTGTTGAAAAGGATTTTTACCATCAGGATTGATGGTTTTAATGGTTGATATGTTATTGATTAGTTCATCATCAATGAAAATCTTAATAGCTTCTTCGTCCCAATCCATTCGCCATACATGAAATTTTTCTAACCATTTTGAATCTTTTTCTAGGAAATAAGTTAGTGGAGTAACTTTGCTATTCCATTTGGGTTTTAAGTTACCACCAAGCCAAGCTGCGTTGGCTAGAATACTTTGCTGCTGATTTTTGATATAAAATTCCATGATATCTATCTCGCCGTTTGCAGGCCACTGCCCTACGTTACCTAATGTCCAAATTGCTGGCCACGATCCTTTGGTAGAATCAATTTTAGCTCTGGTTTCAAACCGACCGTATTTCCATGATTTTAAACCTTTTGTATTGATACTTGCAGAAGTGAAATTTCCAAAAGCTCTGTTCTTTCTCCAATCTTTACTATTGGCATCATAATTTGTGTTTTTTACTCTTTCTCTATTAGCCGTTATGGTAAGTATACCATCTTTACAAATCGCATTTTCTTCTTGATACCATTGTAATTCATTATTACGCTTAAATCCATTTTCAAAAATCCAATACGCAGGGTTTGGTTTTCCGTTCTCGTTAAACTCGTCGTTCCAAACCAAATTGTATCCTTTAATTTGTTTTGGGGCGCTAAAATCTGCTTTTTTTTGTTCTTTTTTTTGACTAAAAAGTTGATTAGCTGTTAGCATGAAGAGACCAGAAATAATAAGACTTATTTTTAACATCATTTTAAATTTAAAATAAAAGGAATAAGTATTAAACCTATTCCTTTAGTAAGACATTAGTATAAAATACTATCGAGAAACTTTTAAACTTTTTTGCTCGCCATTAGAAGAAAAAGTTACAATACCAATTTGCCCAGCTGATTTATTTACCGGGATAGTGAAAGTATTTAACCCACTATTTAAATTAAGTTGTTGTTTAAATAAAATTCTACCATCTAACCCTACGTAAGAAATTAATCCTTCTGTAGCTTTTGAGGACGAAATACTAACCGTAACAGATGATTCTGAAGTATTTAATAAATTTAATTCATCGGCTGCTAAGCCAAATTTGACTGCAATAGGGTTAAAAGTTTCAAATTTCCCGTCTAAATCAACCTGTTTCAATTGGTAATAATTAGTCCCCACAATAGGGTTAAAATCTGTAAAGTTGTAAAATTTTGGAGAAGTAGAATTTACAGCGCCTTTTACTTTACCAATTACCTTAAACTCATTTTTGTCATCGGCTTTTAAAAGCTCAAAATATTGATTATTAATTTCTTGTGCTGTTTGCCAATTTAACTTAATGCCATAATCTTTAACCTCGGCGCTAAAATTGGTTAATTTAATAGGAAGCGTAGATGGCGGTAATTTAATAATTTGAATTCTATCAAAAATTGGAGCTTCAGAAAATTCGATGGTGTTATTTCCGGCGGCTAACGCGATGGTAACATCTTGAAAATTTGCAGAAGCACCTTGATAACAAAATTGCGAACCAGTAGAAGCCAAAGTAACTGCATTTGCTGCTCCTCCGTTTACTTTGTAAGAAATATTGCGTGTGGTATTAATGGAATAATAATGAATCCGAAGTTTATAATTGGTTGCAGTAGCTGCAAATACATTTTCAAATGTAACTTTTTGAGTTCCGGTTCTAGCTGGTACAATTACACCTCCTGATGCAAAAGAACAAGCAGTAGTTGTAGTAATTCCAGATAAAGTAGCATCCTCAGCTTCTATTGAAAGTGTATCTGGCGTACCATCATAATTATTTTTTATGGCTAATGTTGAAGCATTAAAATTTTTATAAGCATTACCAATTGGTGTTAAAACGCCATTTACATCAGTTGGCGGTAATGCCGGTGGGAAGAAATAAGCGTAACGCTCTACGAAAGGTTGGGCTTCTAACCAAGGGAGTGCTAAAGCTATAAATTGTTCATGCGTAGCTGAGGTTGTATTTCTATTGGCGTTAAACTCGGTTATCCAAATTGGTTTTTTGTAGGTGTTGTAAATATTATTTACGTAAGATTTAAATCTGTTAAACAGACTGGTTACGTTTGGTGACGTAGCATTAGTAGATGAGTAACTGCCCCAATCATACCAATGGATGGCCATATAATCTACCCTTACATTACTAGATTCGGCTAAAGCCATAAAATCACCCAGCCATCTACCAGTTTGGGCATTTCCTTCTTCGGGAGCTGGCGAACCTAATCTATAGCCAGTTGCTGCTAAATTTTTATGTAATGGCACTGCATTTACTACGGTAATATTGGACTGACCAGCATTATCGGGTTCGTTAAAAGATAAAAGATGAGAAACATCTGTTTTTGATATAAGATTAGGAACGCTATTAGTTGGGTGTGCTGCGCCAGCTCCCCAAGCCATTAAAGCATAATCTCTTGTAGCTGTAGAAACATCATTTGGCCCCCAATCATAAAACCAACCCACATTTAGTTGATCTATTACTGTATTATCCTGAAAACCTACCCCCTTTTTTAGCGTATTTGCGATTGGTAGTACTCTAATAAAAGAAACCTTGTTGTCTAAACTCGAGTTTAAATCAATGTTTAAATCGTTATTAACAGCCATAAAAGGATAAGAATTACCGCTACCATCAGCGTTTTCTGATAAAGTAGCCATAAAACCTTTAGTTAGTTTTATGGAAGTAACTTGATTATCTAAACTAGAAGGTATTGATGTGCCCGAGTACACTGTACGAGCAACACAAGTTGCAGAGGTGCCGGTTTGCTGAGAACCTTGATATATAATTAGCTGCGCATGGCCGTTATTAAAAAAAACGAAAATTGCTATACTCAAAAGCCAAGTAATACGAATTAAGAATTTCGATTTCATCATGTTTTATATACTTATATTTTCAAATATTAAGTTTTATAAAAAAGGGATAAACATGATGCTTATCCCTTTTTAATTTAATTGATAAATGTTGTTATCTAGCAACTTTAATGCTTCTTTGCTCGCTACCCATTTTTAAACTAATAATTCCAATACTACCCGTAGATTTATCAACAGGAATGCTTATTGTATTTAAACCATTGGCTAAAGAAATACTTTTTCTATATAGCATTCTTCCATCTAAACCGATGTAAGAAAGTTCGGCTTGTTGTGTCTCTGAAGAAGATATATTAACCGTAACCGAGGATTCAGAAGTACTTAATACATTAAAACTATTCGATGATAAACCAAAATTAACTACTACTGGGCCAAAATTAGATGATTTACCATCTAAATCTACTTGTTTTAATTGATAGTAGTTATTTCCAGTAAGTGGATTGAAGTCTAAGAATGAATATGTTTTAGTTTCTGAAGAGTTACCCGATCCATTAACTTTTCCTATCGAAACAAAGTTTCTATCATCGCCGGCTTTTAATATTTCAAAATATTGATTATTTATTTCGCTAGCGGTAGTCCAATTTAAGCCTACTCCAAAGTCTTTGGCTGTGCCTGTAAAACTAGAAAGTGAGATAGGTAAAGTAGTAGGTGCAATGCTATTTATTGTAACAGGGGTAGAAGTAGTGCCTGTATTTATTATTGTAGAAACACTATTCCATATTCCATTCGCACTCTTGTTTCCTGTACCATTACCAACAACAATTTCCGTTCCATCACCAGCATTAAAAAATCTTATTGCTTTAACCGCGGTATTATTAGGGATTACTGTTCCCCATTTCCCTGAACTACCTTCAACATTTCCAGTATACCATGTTGATAAACTAGTAATATTTATTCCTTCAGCCTCTGTATAAGTGGTAGCTAAAGGTCTTCCAGTTCCATCAACATTATCATAAAGACTAACAAGCTTTTCGTTACCTATATTGCTTGTTGTACCAACTAAAGGAGACAAACCTGTGTTGTCTGTAGTGTAATCTAAAAGTTTAATAGTATTAGTTGTTCTGTAAGATACTGTTGGATTAAAACTTGGTGAAGAATTAAGACACAAATTAACATAAAAAAATACATCTGAACCCAAAATTTGTTGTGTTGTTTGACCAACAGGTACAACAATAAACCAACCAGTATAATTTCCATCTATATCTGTGGTAAAACGGGAGTGATAATTTGTAGTACCAGAAGCTGGTAGAATTAGATCGCCACTTAGTTCGCTGCCATTTAAACCAAATTTCTGTGTAGTATATCCAACTATATTACCAAAAGTTGCATGAGGAGTACCGTTGTTAACTCTAAAATTACCACCAGGTGCAAAACCAGTAGTTGAAATATTATTTGTTGATGACAAACCTGAAATATATCGGTAAGTTGTACTAATAGCTAGACCTCTCAAAGTCACTCTCACCACTACAGGTGCTCTACTTGCAGCTGTAGCCGAGGGCCCATAATATGCATACTGTGGTAGTATCAACTCGTCTGTAGGGTCAATTACTGTTTGTGCTTTACTTTTTAAAACTACAGCTAAGCATAAAATAAATAAAATGTAGATTTTTTTCATAATTATAATTTGGTCAATAAATAATTTGGTTAGCATAAAGGTAAAAATAATATAATTTTTTAAAAGGGTGTATCTTGGTCAAATTAGGGAGTTAAGCTATTCAATACAAGCAGTTAAACTCCCTTTTGCTGCTATTCTAATTTTTTACCTCCTCAAAAGATACATCATCAGCATAAGCGATGTCTTTATTTTTTCCAAAAATCAATTTAATGGAAGTTACACCAGGAGCAGGTTTAAAATCACCAGTTACGGTTTGGTTAGTCCCTGAGCTAATGGTAAGTGCAGAAAATTTGCTAGGCTTAGTTTTTTCACCATCCCAAATCATAATATTCAGCTTTAAGGCAGATTCACCATCAGTAGGTTCTAAAGTTCCTGAAGCGCCTATAGCAGATTGAATACGACCTGTAAATTTTAAACGATAGGTTTTCCCAAGTTCAACAGTTATCGCATCTGAGCTTAGGTAGGCAGGTGTTGTTTTATTGGTAAATCTAACGCAAGACATCTCACTAATTTTGACAGCAGAAGCTTCTCTAACTATATTTGGGTAGGTTGGAGAATGAGTCCAATTTGCAAAAGTTTGAGGGGCAACTCCAGCAGTTTCAAATCCTCCGTTTAATAATAAATTTTAGACTTGGCATATCAATGAAGTACTTAAAAATGTAATATATAGCAGTATTTCATTTTTAAGTACTTTATATTATCTGATTATTATAGTTTTCTGGTATTGCCCTTATTTATTTCTTCTAATTGTTTTTGCATTTTCTCTACTTGCTTAGGGAATAAATCAGCAATATTATTTTGTTCAGAAGGATCTATCTGTAAATTAAATAGTTGCACATTTTTAGTCAAACCTGTTTCTATCTTTTTATTACTTAACCAGCCCGGTTTTTCTTGACTAACAGGATGAATATATTTCCAGTTGCCCTCTCTAAGCGACAAAGTAAATGCTTCTTCTAACATTACTTTTCTTCCCTTTTTACTCTTTCCTAAAATTACAGGCAGTGCATTAAAACTGTCTAATGCCTCATTCTTGTTTAATTTTACTCCTGCTAACTTGCTTAAAGAGTGATAAATATCAACATGACTGAATAAAGCATTGGTAACTCCAGGTTTAATTTTAGATGGCCAATAAGTAATATTTGGCACTCTTGTGCCAGCCTCAAATGCACTATATTTTCCTCCTTTATAAATACCGGCAGGTTTATGATCGCCTAACATTTCTACTGCTTTATCAGAATAACCATCATCTAAAACAGGCCCGTTATCACTACTAAATATAATTAAGGTGTTTTCAGCAATTCCTAAGTCCTCTAAGGTTTTCATCAATTGGCCAGTGCAATAATCCATTTGTGCAATAGCATCTCCTCTTGGCCCCATACTACTTTTACCTTCAAACATTGGGTTAGGAACCCTTGGTACGTGTATATCTTGAAATGCGAAATACAAGAAAAAAGGGTTTTCTTTATTTACTGTCATGTAATCCTTAGCTTTTTGAGTTAATACCAAAGAAAATTCCTCGTCTTTCCATAAGGCAGCTTCTCCCCCACTCATAAAACCAATTCTACTCACTCCGTTTACAATGGTATTGCTATGTTGTAAATCGGCCTTCATTTTTAACAATTCTGGGTTTTCTGTTCCTGTTGGTCTGTCGCCTATTTTCTTAGCGTAACTTACTTTAATAGGGTCTTTAGGGTCTAAATTAACCACACGTTGGTTTTCTGTGTAAACCGTAGGAACCCTATCGCCTGTTGCTGGTATCAGAAAACTATAATCAAATCCAATTTCTTTTGGACCCATGTTAATGTATCCATTCCAGTCAATATTACCATTACCTAAACCCAAATGCCATTTGCCAATTACAGCCGTATTGTATCCAGCTCTTTTTAACATATTAGCAATAGTTGGTGTTTCTGGAGTAATTAAAGCAGGAGCATCGCCAGGCAAAATGGCTGCCTTATTTCTAAAAGCATAATTACCTGTTAATAAAGAATAACGAGATGGGGTACAAGTAGAAGCACCACAATGTCCATCGGTAAACAGTAGGCCGTTTGCGGCCATCTTATCTAAATTTGGTGTTTTTACCCCTTTGGCTCCATAAACGCATAAATCGCCGTAACCTAAATCATCAACATAAATAATAATGATATTTGGTTTCTTTTCTTGGGCATAATTAAGGCTTGGGAGAAAAAAAACAGTAAAAAGCACAGCATAAATACTGCATTTAAATTTGTTCATGTATTTGGTTTTAGGGCATTAAAATTTAACCGGTAAATTTTAAAAATTAAACAATTGGATTACTTTTCAAAAGTAACTAATTGGAGATTGAAAATCGGGGTATCATTGAATCAAAAATAGACCCTTAATAAGTCAAAACTTATGTTTTTTTTGCTTTTAATGGCCTATTTAATAAATTTTAATAGGTACAAACAAAATACAACAAAGAATTTAGTCTGTTATTTAATTCAACTGAATCAAACAACCCCCTAAATTGATTAGTTGGCTAATATAAAATCAGCATACATTATTTAGTTTTGAATGACCCTAAAGCCAGTTAAATTTTAATACTTATTGAATGAAAAAGTTAATCATCGGATTATTAATAGTCTTTTGTGGCACATTAATTACCAAAGCAGAAACCTATTATTTTAATGCTAAAGAAGGTTTAGATAGTAATAAAGGTACTTCAATTTCAAATCCTTTTAAGAGCCTAAATAAACTAACAGAACTAAAAATAAAGGCAGGTGATTCCATTTTGTTGGCGGGTGGCGTAACCTTTAATGAATCTTTAATTTTAAAAGGAATTAAAGGCACTTTAAAATCGCCAGTTATAATTAGTTCTTATTCATTTAACAATAACGAAGCATTTGCTCAAATTGATGCCAAAGGATTTGCAAACGGTATTCTGCTCGTAAATTGCAGCTTTATTGAAGTAAAAAACCTATCAGTAACTGCTAATGGTGGAGGAATGGAGCCTGAAAATGGTAAACTACCCAACATGAGATGCGGTGTTTTAGTAACCACAAACTACGCAAGTAAATTCATAGGAATTAGTCTTATCAACTTAAAAGTTAAAGATGTTTATTACGAAGAAGCAGGTTTTACTAGAGGAAAAGATGAGGTTAAAACTGCAAACGGAACTCAAAAATATGGTTGGGGAATTCGTTTCATTAACGATACAGAAAACGCCATATTAGAAAACATTAGGGTAGAAAATTGCGATATTTCTAACGTTTGTCATACTGGTTTAAAACTAACCGGGAAAAAGGAAAGTATCCAAAATATTAAGTTATTAAATAACCGAGTTACGGATGTTGGTGGACCAGGAATGCAAATGTCGGGTGTAATAACTGGATTGGTAAGCGGCAATACCATCAACGGCTCGGGAAGTAAAAATGATAGCAGAAATTGGAGCAGAGGAAGCGGATTATGGACTTGGGGAACATCGGATGTTGTGATAGAAAAAAACTCGTTCTTAAACGCTAATGGCCCTGGTGATTCTGCTGGTTGCCATATAGATTACAACTGCAATAATATTATTGTACAATACAATTTAAGTGCGAACAATGCTGGAGGATTTTGCGAAATTTTAGGTAATAATTATAATTGCGCTTATCGTTACAATATTAGTGTGAATGATGGGTACAGGATCAAAGGAAGAGATGGTGCTTTCCAAGAAGGTAAAATATTTTGGTTAAGTGGTTATGTAGGCGATAAAGTTAAACCGAAAGGACCTTTCAATAGTTACATATATAACAATACTATTTACACAAAAAGCGATATGATGGCTCAAATAGCCGTTGCAACCAGTGCTTCGGGTGTTTTAGTAGCTAACAACATTTTCCATATAGAAGGTGACAGTAAATTTGTAGGCGGCGACCAGTTAAAGGCTGAGAGCATTAACCAAGTTGATATAAACAATTGTTTTTTTGAAAACAACTTGTTTCTTAAAAAAAATAGCTGGCCTAAAGACGTAATTATTCAAGATGATAAACCCATTTATGGCGATGCGAAATTTGCAAACAAAGGAGGATTTAAACTAGAAGATTACATACCTACTAATACTTTATTAATAAAAAATAAGGGAATAGAGATCAATAAAATTAATAATGATAGCATAGGATTGTTTATTGGCTTAAAAGCCGAGTACGACATTCTTGGCAATAAAATTATTGGCAAACCTGATATGGGTGCAATTGAGGTTAAATAATAGAATTTTGATGATGAGAAAAGTATGTTCGATTATACTATTGGCCTTAACTGTAATAGTTGGAGGAACAAAAGCCCAAGGAAACGGTGATAAACCTAATGTGGTTTTAATTTTAGCCGATGATTTAGGTTATCAAGATGTTGGCTTCAATGGCAGTAAAGATATCCCTACACCAAACATAGATAAAATTGCTAAAAATGGTGTTTTGTTTAAAAACGGGTATGTGACTTATGCTGTTTGTGGCCCAAGTAGAGCAGGTTTAATTACCGGAAGATACCAAGACCGTTTTGGATTTGGAAGAAACCCTCTTTTAGCACCAAACGATATAAACATGGGATTACCTTTAAGCGAAGTAACCATGGCCGACATTCTAAAAACAAGTGGCTACACTTCTTCTATAATTGGAAAGTGGCATTTAGGCACACACCCTGCATTGCACCCAAACAAAAGAGGATTTGATGAGTTTTTTGGCTTTGTAGATGGTGGTCATCATTACTTTCCAGAAAATTGGACGTTAAATGATATTACGCAAACCAGAAATCAAAATGACGGTTACAAAACCAAGTTATTAAGAAATACAAAACCCGTAGAGGAAAAAGAGTATTTAACAGATGCTTTATCTAGAGAGGCTGTTGAATTTATTGGTAGAAATACTAAAAATCCATTTTTTTTATATTTGGCATATAACGCTCCGCACACACCTATGCAAGCCACTAGTAAATATTTAGAAAGGTTTAATAACATTCAAAATCCAAAAAGAAAGACCTATGCCGCTATGGTAAGCGCTATGGATGATGGTATTGGTGCTGTATTAAAACAACTAAAAGAAAAAGGCTTAGAAAAAAACACCATTGTAATATTTTTATCGGATAATGGTGGACCCGAGAATGATAACGCATCTGATAATGGTCCGTTACGAGGGCAAAAATCTAACTTTTGGGATGGAGGGATAAAGGTTCCTTTTGCAATACAATGGCCGGCAAAAATTAAAGCTGGTACTGTTTATACTAAACCAATTATTTCTTTAGATATTCTGGCTACTGTAGCTGAAGCTAGCAAATCAAAAATAGACCCTAGGAAACCTTTAGATGGAGTTAATTTAATTCCTTTCTTAAATGGAAGCAATAATAATGTACCTCACGAGTACTTGTTTTGGAGGCCTTTTGATCAAAAAATTATTGCAGTAAGAACAGTAAACCATAAAATTGTGGTTACTAAAACCAGTGGCGAAGAATTATTTAGTAGTATTAAAGATATTTCAGAAAGCAATAATATAATCAATCAAGACAGAGAAACTTTTGATAGGTTGATGCAGCAATGGAAAGTTTGGAGTGGACAATTAATTGACCCTATATTTTTAGGATTATCAGACGATAAGAAATACAGCGAATTAAATCCTAAGCGTTACGTTTTTGAGAAATAAAATAGATTTAGACAAAAAAGCTATTAAGCAAAAAAGCCCTCTTTGAAAGGGCTTTTTCTGTTGTGATTCCATCAAGATTCGAACTTGAGACCTTCCCGATTCGAAATCGGGATGCTTAACCCAGCTGAGCTTTGCAAATCTTTTAAACTAAAAAAGCCCTATTTGAAAGGGCTTTTTCTGTTGTGATTCCATCAAGATTCGAACTTGAGACCTTCCCGATTCGAAATCGGGATGCTTAACCCAGTTGAGCTTTGCAAATCTTTTAAACTAAAAAAGCCCTCTTTGAAAGGGCTTTTTCTGTTGTGATTCCATCAAGATTCGAACTTGAGACCTACTGCTTAGAAGGCAGTTGCTCTATCCAGCTGAGCTATGGAACCTTTTACAGTGGGGCAAAAGTATAAAAAATTCGGTATTTATAAAAAAAAGATAGCTAAAATTTATAATTACAAACTTAATTAATTATAGTACAGAACTTTAATTACTTTAAAATTTTAAATAAATCTAATCTATAATACCTTTTTCTTTTTTAAGAAACTCTGACGGCATTATACCAAACTGAGCATAAAAACTCTTTCTAAAATGCTTCAAATCATTAAAACCCGATGTGTAAGCCGCAGAGCTTACACTATACTCACCAGTTTTTAATAACTGTGCGCTTCTTTTTAGTTTAATAAGTTTAATAAAATCTGTACCCGACATACCAGTTACTGCTTTTAATTTACGATAAAAGGTAGATCTACTCATGTTTAATGAGCTTGCTAAATCATCAATAGACATTTCATCAGTATTGATATTATCTTCTATATATTGAATAGCCTTTGCAATAAATTCTTGCTCGCTAGAGTTAACTTCAATCTCCCCTGGCGCTAAATTCATGGTGTGATTAAATAATTCTTTTAGCTTCTTTCTATTTTCTATTAAATTAAGAGCATAGGTTAATAAAATATTAGGATTAAATGGCTTGGCTAAATAACTATCAGCACCTGTCTTCACTCCTTCAATTACAGAAACATCATCTACTTTAGCGGTTAATAAAATAATAGGTATATGAGAAGTTTTTAAATCTTTTTTTACCGCGTTACACATTTGGTAACCATCCATTATGGGCATCATTACATCGCTAATAATCAAATCTGGCATTTCCTTTATAGCCAAATCAAAACCCTCTTTACCGTTATTAGCCGAAATTACTTTACCAATAGGCTCCAATGTTTTACATATATAATGGTTTAACTCTTCGTTGTCTTCTACCACTAAAATAATAGGCAATTCTTCTAACTGCTTATCAAAATTATAATTACTTATAATATCAGTTTGTTTGGCATCTATAACTGCTTTAGCAGTTTGATTTAAATGAACATCAATTTCTTTATAGATTTGACCAACTGGAAATGTTATAGTTATAATAGTTCCTATTGGTTTATTATCCTCAATTTGAATGTTTCCGTTATGCAGTGTCACTAAATCTTTTACAAAAGCCAAGCCAATACCAGTGCTTGCATATTGTCCAGCTTCTGCTTGCGCTACTTGATAAAACCTATCAAAAACTCGATTTTTATCTTCGTCGCTAATACCTGTTCCAGAATCTTTAACGGCTAAAATAAAGTTAGACTTATCGTCAAATAACTCCACATGAAAATCTATATTTCCATTTTTAGGAGTAAACTTAAAAGCATTAGAAAGTAAATTGTACAAAATACTTTCAATCTTATCTTTATCAACATGGGCAATCAGTTCTGATTGATTGCTAATAAAACTAAATTTGATACTTTTTCTTTTGGCCTCGTCTATAAAAGAATCAAAAATAGACTTAGAGATATTTATCATATCAAAATCATTGGCTTTTAATTGTAAAGCGTTACCTTCGGCCTTATTAAAATCTAATAACTGATTAATTAAACTTAATAAGCGTTTAGTTTGATTTTGTACTTTATTTATTACTCCTTTTACTTCATCGCTTGTGTCTTGAGAATCCTTCAGTCCTTCTAATGGACCAATCATCAGCGTAAGCGGCGTCCTAAATTCATGAGAAATGTTTGCAAAAAGCTTACTTTTTACCTCGGCAATTTCATGCTCCTTTTTATAGTTTATATCTGCAATCTCTAGTTTATTCTTTAAATTTAGTTTACTTAAAGTGTTGTACCTAGACCAAAAAAGTATTCCGCCAATAATTAAAGCATAAAATGTGTAAGCCCACCAAGTTTTCCAAGGTGGTGGAAAAACCACGATATTTAAAACAGCACCTTTATTATTCCAAGTTTGGTCGCTATTTGAGGCTTGAACAGTAAAGGTGTATGAACCAGATGGTAAATTGGTGTAGGTTACACTTCTTCTTCTGTCCGATGTTACCCAGTCTTTATCAAATCCATCTAGCTTATAACGGTATTGGTTTTTGTCACTTGCGTGAAAATCTAATGCAGAAAAGTATAAGGTTATAATATTCTCTTCATAGCTTAATTCAATCTTAGGGGTTAAGAAGAAAGCTTTAGTTAAAATACTATTATCAGCGTTAGCACCTACTTTAATATCGTTATTATTAATTTTTAGTTTAGTAAGAAAAACTACAGGCTCGCGGCTATTAAGTTTTATACTATCAGGATTAAAATAAGTGAGACCAGTTATACCTCCAAAAAATATCAGTCCTTTTCTTGACTTAAAACTTGCGTTTTCTGAGAAAGTATTTGAAGCAATTCCGTCTCTCTTATCAAAATTTCTAAATAAATTTTCTGTTGGGTTAAATTTAGATATTCCTCGGTTTGTACTTACCCAAACATTATTTTGATTATCTATTTGGATGGCATGAACATAATCATTAGGAAAGCCTGCCGACTCAAAATAGGTTTTCACAGTAATATTTTGATTTTTATCTGCTTGGAGCTTATTTAAACCTTGCTGAGTACCCACCCAAATATTTCCACTTTTATCTTCGGCAAGAGATAGAATAGTACTATTTGAAATAGAGTTAGGCTTATCTATAATATGCTTAAAAACAATAAAATCGTCTGTTTTTCTTTGATACAAGTGTAAACCATCATAGGTTCCAACCCAAAGCCTATTTTTAGTATCAACAAGCATACAACTTATTCTTGCATTTTGTAATTTACCTTTAAAGCCGTTTTTTTCTGGGTATCTTTTAAAATAAGGTATATTTTCTCTAAATCCAATTACTCTATTTAAACCAAATTCTTGAGTACCAACCCAAATAATTTTGTTTTGGTCTTGTACAATTGATGTTACTTTTGGTCCACTTAAGCTTTGCTTGTCGTTTACATTACTTGTTATATTAACATACTCCTTATTTTGATAATAAAAATTATTAATAATGGATAAGCCTTTTGAATGCCCAACCCATAAATGTTTATTTTGATGAATAAAAAAAGATCTTACAATTTTAGTATTTGAGCCTAAATCTTTTTGTATAAAATCCTTTTTATTAGCAGAAAAGCTTAACCCTCCTCCTCTACTTCCCAGCCATATTCTGTTAAAATCATCCTCTAAAACAGATAAAACATGTAGATTGTTAATCCCATTACTGGTAAGGCTATTTGTTGATGCAATTTTAAAGTTCTTTTTAAAGGGATCTATTTTACAAATTCCCCCTCCATCTGTACCAACCCAAATAATACCAGATGCATCCTGCTCTATAGAAAGTATAATGTCGTAATCGGTATTGTAAGCATCATTTGACTTAATTTGTACTTGACTAAACTCACCAGTTAAAGGACTAAATATCTTTAACCCTCCGCCCCATGTACCAACCCATAATTGATTAGATCTGTCAAGAAAAACCCTGTAAGTATCATTATTATTAAAACCAGTTTCATTATAATTAACTTTAGTCAAATATTGTTTAGTGTATTTCGTTTTTGAATTGTAAGCTAACAAACCTTTTCCCCAAGTACCTAAATAAAAAGTATTAGATTTTGAATCGAATGCAATTGACGTAATAACAGCGGGTAATTTTAAATCTATCTTTTTGCTTTCTTTAAGTTTTGGGTTATAAATAAATAACCCAGAGGAAGTGCCGTAATAAATATTGCCGTTATCATCCTCAGTTATACTATATACAGCATTACTTTGCCATATTAAATTAAATTTGTTTTTATTTAAGGTATAAAGACCATATAATGAGCCAATATATAAAATACCATTTTTAGCTACTTTTAAACTTCTAATTTCTTGTATTCTAATGTTTGCAGGAGGTTTGTAGTGATAAATTGAGTCTTTTAGAATATCATAGCTATTTAAACCGCCATTTTTGGTCCCTATCCATAAAATATTATTGCGGTCTTCTGCTATTACCTCTACAGCTTGGTTAGAAAGATTTTTTTTAGAAAACTGGTTATATCTGATTAGATCAAAATCATAGCCATCGTATCTATTTAAACCACCTCTTGTTCCAAACCACAAAAAACCATACTTGTCTTGGTGGATTGCCGTAACCTCATTATTTACAATACCATTATCAATTGTAATGTAGGAGTCTTTACGCAATTGCGCAAAACAAATGCAATTAACAAACAATACAAAAACAAGTATTAACCTATAACTAAAAAAAATTATTTTTAGCATTCAAAATAACTTAAGAATTTATTTAACTTATTAAAATTAAGTATTTTAAAACACTTAATTAATGGTGGTTTATAATTTCACAATTATAATTTTTTTAAATCAATAATTCATCAATTTTTTGTATTATTAACTAAAAATTCACATTATTTTTGAACTAAGAATATCCCATGTTTGATTGGTGTACACCCCCTAATTACAATAAAAATCAATAATCTTTACGATTATAAAACTTCTAAAACTGAAACTAGAAGAGAAACCAGTTATACTTATAAACCAATACCGTATAAATGTAATGAAGCCAAGTGTTAAAAAAACATTTTTTGGGTTAATAGTAGTATTAACGCATTCTATTTCATTTGCCCAAACTAGGATTGTACAAGAACTTAAATATGATTGGTATTTCAAGAAAGACAGCAGTGTTAACGGAGCTCTTCTTAACATAAACCAAAAAGATTGGCAAAAAATAACCGTTCCGCATGATTGGGCTATTTATGGCCCATTTGATAAAAATAACGATTTACAAACCGTAAAAATTCTTGAAGATGGAGAAACTAAAACCAGTCAGAAAACGGGCAGAACAGGTGGTTTACCTCATATTGGTACAGCTTGGTATCGTAAAAAATTAATATTTAGTCCAGAAGATAAAAACAAAAAAATAAGTGTAGAATTTGAGGGTGCCATGAGTAATGCGCAGGTTTATTTAAATAATAAATGGATTGGCGAATGGCCTTATGGATACAGTTCATTTTATTTTGATATTACCAAAAACATAAATTGGCAAGGCGAGAATATTTTAGCAGTTAAGTTAACAAACCATCCAGAATCTGCTAGATGGTATCCAGGAGCAGGTTTATATCGAAAAGTGAATTTGATTAAAACTAATAATCAACACATTAATCATTGGGGAACTTTTATACAAACCAAATCAATCAATAAAAACCAAGCTGAAATTCTTATCGCTACCCAAACAACCAATGCAGATGGTCTAGAACTTAAAACCATTATTTTTAATAGCTCAGGAAAACAAGTAAACGAGATTTCAACCAAAATAAACCAAACAGACAAAAGCAGCCAAAATGTAACTGTAAACAATCCTAATTTATGGTCGGCAGATAACCCCAATTTATATCTTGCTAAATCTTATATAATTGATAATGGAAAAATTGTAGATCAATACGAAACTACTTTTGGAATTAGAGAAATTAGCTTTACACCCAATACAGGAATGTGGGTAAATGGTGTAAATGAAAAATTAAAAGGTGTTTGTATACATCATGATTTAGGTCCACTTGGAATTGCGATCAACAAAAATGCTTTAATTCATCGTTTAAAAATGCTAAAAGAAATGGGTTGTAATGCCATCAGAGGCACACATAACCCACATGCGGTTGAATTACTAGAGTTATGCGACCAAATGGGCTTTTACTTTATAGATGAAGCTTTTGACGAGTGGAAAGTACCAAAAGTTAAAAACGGCTATCATTTACTTTTTGATAAATGGGCTGAAAAAGATTTAACTGCCATGATTCTTAGAGATAGAAATCATCCATCGGTTATCATGTACAGTATGGGTAACGAGATTAGAGAGCAAGAAAATTCAAATGGAGGCATAGTAGCTCAATTTTTAACAGATATTTCTCATAAATTAGATCCTACGCGTCCAACCACCGCAGGTTTTAACAATTGGGATAAAGCTATAAAAAATGGTTTGGCAAATGCGGTTGATATTCCTGGCTGGAATTATAAACCTAAATTCTACGAAAAAATTCATCAAGATTATCCAAATTGGGTAATATACGGAAGCGAAACAGCATCTACTGTGAGTTCTAGAGGGATTTACAAATTTCCTACGGTACAGGGTGCTATGAAAACTTATGCCGATTTTCAATCGACTTCCTATGATTTGGAATATTGTTCTTGGTCTCAATTACCAGATTCGGAATGGCTTTACCAAGATAAAAATGATTTTGTTGCTGGAGAATTTGTTTGGACAGGCTTTGATTATTTGGGAGAACCTACTCCTTATCAAGGGACTTGGCCTAGTAGAAGTTCGTATTTTGGAATTATAGACTTAGCAGGCATCCCAAAAGACCGTTACTATCTATACCAAAGTAAATGGTCTAAAAATAAAATGTTACATGTTTTACCTCATTGGAATTGGGAAGGAAAAGAAGGAGAAATTGTACCAGTTTATGCATACACCAATCATCAAAGTGCCGAGCTTTTTGTAAATGGAAAAAGTTATGGTATTAGAAAAACAAATACAGAAAACTTATTAGATAGGTATCGTTTAAGGTGGGAAAATGTAGTTTACAGTCCTGGGGAAATAAAAGTAGTTGCTTACGATGAAAACAATAAAATTGTAGAAACAAAATATATAATAACAGCTGCCAAGGCATCTAATATTGATTTAAAAGCAGATAAAAATACACTAACAGCAGACGATGAAGATTTGGCTTACATAACCATTTCTGTAACGGATATGAAAGGAGATTTAAACCCTACAAGCAATAATAAGCTGACTATTAACGTAACTGGAGAAGGTGAATTGATAGGCTTATGCAATGGCGATGCTGCAGGCCTACAATCATTTAAAGGAAATATTATGGATGCTTTTGGCGGCAAATGTATGGCAGTGGTAAAATCAACAAAAAAAGCTGGTGAGATAGAAATTAAAGTATCTGCCGAAGGCTTAAAAAATCAAGTACTAAAACTTAAAACAAAATAAAATTTTAAATTGAAGGCATGTATAAAATCAACTATTTAATTCTATTATTTACAGCAACCTTGTTTTGTGTTCATGCTAATGCCCAAAAGCAACCTAATATTATTGTTTTTATGGTTGATGATATGGGATGGCAAGATACATCTGTACCATTTTATAAAGAAAAAACTGCTCAAAACAATAAATTTCATACACCCAATATGGAACGTTTAGCGGCAAAAGGAACAAAATTTACCCAGGCTTATGCACACACCGTTTGTACACCATCTAGAGTAAGTTTACAAACTGGCGTGAGTCCGGCAAGCCACAGAGTTACAAACTGGACCAACTTTAACCAAGGAAAGCCAACAGACGAGCCTTATATAGGGCTAAAATTGCCAAACTGGAATTTCAATGGTTTAAGTCCAATACCAAATGTAGATAATACCTTTTATGCTACACCTGTAGCTCAAATTTTAAAAGAAAATGGATATTATACTATCCACGTTGGTAAGTCTCATATGGCTTCATTTCCAACCTTAGGTTCTGATCCATCAAACTTAGGTTTCGATTTAAATATTGCAGGTTCGGCAGTTGGTGGTCCTAAAAGTTACTTAGGAACCGAAAACTTTGGTAACGAACAAAAAGGTGGTTACACTCCTAGAGCCATATCAGGCTTAGAGCTTTATCACGGCAAAGATATTTTCTTATCAGAAGCACTTACATTAGAAGCAAAAAAGGCTTTAGATAATGCCAAATTGTTAAAAAAACCTTTCTTTTTACATCTGTCGCATTATGCAGTACATGCACAATACAAGCCAGATATGCGTTTTTATCCAAACTATATTAAAAAAGGGCTAAGCGAGAAAGAAGCGCAATATGCATCACTAATAGAAGGAATGGATAAAAGTTTAGGAGATATCTTAGATTATTTAGAACAACAAAACCTAACAGAAAATACGATCATTTTATTTATGTCTGATAATGGTGGCTTAGCTTTAACCCCACCAAGAGATGGCCAACCTTTTACACATAATTTACCATTAAAAGCTGGTAAAGGATCTGCTTACGAAGGCGGTATCAGAGAACCTATGATTGTTTATTGGCCAAAAGTAACAAAAGCAAACACAACTAATAACCAATATTTAATTGTAGAAGATTTTTTTCCAACCATTTTACAAATGGCAAAAATCAAAAAATATAACACCATACAAAAACTAGATGGTGTAAGCTTTGTCCCTTTTTTAAAAAATAATAATTTAGTAGACACCACAAGAGCACTAATTTGGCATTACCCAAATAATTGGGAAGAGGGTTTCAATAGGGCTAAAGCCTATAAAATAAAAGGAGAAACCCAAGGAATGGGACCTTACAGTGCCATAAGGGAAGGTGATTGGAAACTTATTTATTTTTATGGTTTACAAAAAGCAGAATTATATAATCTAAAATCAGACATTGGCGAAGCCATCAATCTAATAAACAACAATAAAACAAAAGCCGAAGAATTAATTATAAAACTTAATCTAAGACTTGCATCGCAAAATGCTCAATTCCCAATTGATGTTCAATCGGGCTTAACCATAACTCCAAATATTAACTAATCTTTAATACCAAAACACAAAAATTATATGAAAATTAAAACCATAATTATAACTATCAATCTAATTGTTAGTGCTTTAATTTTAAACGCACAAAGCATTTTCTCTTTTAAGGAATGGGAAAATGAAAAAGTGTACCAAATTAATGCGCTAAGTGCTCATGCAAATTTCATCAATTATCAAAATCAAGAGGATGCTTTAAAAAACGATATTTCAAAATCGAGTGAAATAAAGTTATTAAACGGATTATGGAAGTTTAATATGGTTAACTCTGTTGCTAGTAGACCGGTAGATTTTTTTAAATTGAATTTTGACGATAGTAATTTTAAAAATATCAAAGTACCTGGAAATTGGGAAACTCAAGGTTTTGGAATACCTATTTATACTAATATCATTTATCCATTCCCAAAAAACCCACCGTTTATAAATCAAGAGTTTAATCCGGTTGGAAGTTATCGCACAAAATTTACTATCCCGAAAGATTGGGATGGTAAAAAAGTGATTTTACACCTTGGCTCTGTTACTGGTGCTATGTATATTTATGTAAATGGAAAAGAAGTTGGATATAACGAAGCGAGTAAATTACCGTCTGAATTTGATATCACAAACTATTTAAAATCAAATGATAATTTATTAGCAATACAAATTATCAGATGGCATGATGGTAGCTACCTTGAAGACCAAGATTTTTGGCGACTTACAGGCATAGAACGTGATGTCTATTTAAAAGCGGAGAGTATTGTAAGCTTACAAAATTTTGAAGTTAAAGCAGATCTAGACCAGCAATATAAAAACGGGAACTTAGATGTAAAACTTACAATAAATAGTGCAAATCAACAAAATCTAAGCGATTATAAATTAAGTATTACCTTACTAGATGCCACTGGAAAAACAATTTACACACAAGAAAAGCCTGCCGCATTAGCAGTAAATTTCAATAAAGTAATTAATAATCCATCAAAATGGAGTAGCGAAAAACCTAATCTTTACAAACTTCTTATAAACCTAAAAGGTAAAACAAATGCAGCACAAATAACAGCAGTAAATGTAGGTTTTAGAAAAGTAGAAATTAAAAATGCTCAACTTTTAGTAAATGGCAAAAAAATAATGGTTAAAGGTGCTAACAGGCATGAGCATGACCCTGTATTAGGTCATGTAACAACTAGAGAAATGCTATTAAAAGACTTAACATTAATGAAACAAAACAACATTAATGCCATTCGTTTAAGTCACTACCCTAATCATTCGTTAATATATGAATTGGCCGATGAATTGGGCTTTTATATTGTAGATGAAGCAAACGTAGAAATACATGGAATGGGTGTACTGCCAGGTAATATTGAAAAAACTAACCATCCTGCTTACACAGCTAGCTGGGAGGCTTCAATTTCTGACAGAATACAACGTATGGTGAAAAGAGATTTCAATCATCCATCAATAATAATTTGGAGTATGGGTAACGAGTGCGGAAACGGTAAAGTGTTCTTTGATGCTTATGATTGGATTAAGAAATACGATCCTAGTAGACCTGTTTTATTTGAACAAGCAATGGAAGACACAAATACTGATATCGTATCGCCAATGTATCCTAAAATTAGCTATATGCAAAAGTACGCCTCTGATACCACTAAAAGGAGGCCTTTTATCATGTGCGAATACTCACACGCTATGGGTAATAGTTCTGGTAATTTTCAAGAGTACTTTGACATTATAAAGTCTAGTCCACACATGCAAGGTGGCTTTATTTGGGATTGGGTAGATCAAGGAATACTTAGTGATGGTCCAAATGGTCCTTTTATGGCATATGGAGGAGATTTAGGTGGATTGAATTTACAAAATGACTTAAATTTTTGTGCAAATGGATTAGTATCCGCAGATAGACTTCCACATGCCAGTTTATATGAGGTCAAAAAAGTATATCAAGACATTATTTTTAAAAACGATGACTGGAAATCAGGTAAAATTAAGTTAGTTAACGAGTATGGTTTTAGCAACCTATCTAATTTAAAATTTAGCTGGAAACTATTGAAAAACGGATCCGTAATGCAAGAAGGCGATTTTATGGCTGTTGCCGATGCTGGCAAAACAGCAAATATTCAGTTAAAATTACCTCAGATCAATTTTAACGATGGTAACGAGTATGCTTTAAATTTATATGCTCACACCATAAAAGCAACGCCACTAGTTCCGGCAAACTTCAACGTGGCTAGTGAACAATTTTTTACTAATAACACAGTATTTGCACCTTTAGTTAGTACTCAAAACGTTTTAAAAACTGAAATTAAAAACCAAATTTTAAGTTTCTCTGCAGGCGAAATATCTGGAAAGTTTAATCTTAAAACTGCCAAATTAATGTCTTATGGTATCTCAGAGCAAAGCATTATTCAAAATTTTCCTCAGCCTTATTTCTGGAGAGCACCAACCGATAACGATTTTGGTAACCGTTTATATGAGTTAAGTAATGTTTGGCGTACTGCACATCAAAATAAAGAAATATTAAATGTAAGTACCTCCGCACAAACCCAAGATGGTATGAACATTAAAGTAACCTACATGCTTACTGACATTAAAACAAAGTATACAGAAACTTACACTATTTTAAACGATGCATCTATTAAGGTAGACGTTTCAATGAACGATATTGATAATTTACCAGAATTACCACGATTTGGTATGCGTATGCAGGTTGATAAAGAAGCTAGTTATAAATACTATGGACGTGGCCCTTATGAAAATTATAGTGATAGAAATACCGCTTCTTTCTTAGGTATTTATAACAAAACAGCGGTTGACCAATATCATGTAGATTATATTAGACCACAAGAAAACGGTTATAAAACAGATGTGAGATGGGTAGAAATTACAAACAAAAATAAAGGTGTAGGATTATCTATAAAAGGATTACAACCTTTAGGATTTAGTTTTTTACCTTATCTATCAGAAGATATAGACCCTGGTTTAACAAAAAAGAATCAACACCCCAATGAAATTGCTTTAAAACAATTTAATGTAGTGCATATAGATTTAAAACAGCGTGGTGTAGGAGGTGATAATAGCTGGGGTGCTTTACCACATAAACAATACTTATTAAAGGATAAAAATTACACTTATAGCTACATTATTAAGGCTATAAAAACTCCATAAGTTTAAAACAAAAAATATAACTCAAAAAAAAAGCCCTAAAATTAGGGCTTTTTTACTTTAGTGCACCCACCTGGGCTCGAACCAGGGACCAAAAGATTATGAGTCTTCTACTCTAACCAACTGAGCTATAGGTGCAGAAATCTATATTGATTTGCGGCTGCAATGATAGGACTTTTTTTTAAAAATTACAAAAATAAAGCTGCATAATTTAATTTAATAAACAACTTAAATTTTCGAATCTCCTAACCTATTCATTACTAAAATAATGGCTTAAATAAAGCTGGATTTGCATCTTGCATTATTTTATAAATTTTCTCTACAATATCATCAACGCTTGGCTTACTAAAATAATCACCATCAGATCCGTATGGTGGACGATGCTCAAAAGCAGTTAAAGTTTGAGGCTTAGCATCTAAATAGTAATAACCATTCTGACGTTCTAAAATATCATTTAAAATGAACGCCGAAGCACCTCCAGGTACATCCTCATCAACAATTAATAATTTATTAGTTTTTTGTAGAGATTTTAAACAATCCATATCAATATCAAATGGCATTAACGTCTGCGCATCAATAACTTCCACATCAATTCCTAAAATACTTAACTCTTCTGCTGCCTCAGAAACTAACTTTAAAGTAGAGCCATAAGAAACAACGGTAATGTCTTTACCTTCTTTTAAAACTTCAACTTTACCTAGCTTTATAGTAAAGCTATTAATGTTACTAGGCATTTTCTCTTTTAAGCGATAGCCATTCAAACATTCAATAACTAATGCGGGCTCATCTCCTTTAAATAAGGTATTATACATCCCAGCTGCCTGAGTCATGTTTCTAGGAACACAAACATGAATACCTTTTAGCGTGTTTAAAATCATACCCAAAGGAGAACCTGCATGCCATATACCTTCTAACCGGTGTCCTCTAGTTCTAACAATAAGTGGTGCTATTTGACCACCCTTTGTTCGGTAACTTAACGAAGCCAAATCATCACTTAATATGTTTATGGCAAAAAGTAAATAATCTAAATATTGTATTTCGGCAATAGGTCTAAAGCCACGCATAGCTAATCCTACTCCTTGGCCTATAATAGTCATTTCACGTATTCCAGTATCAGTTACGCGTAGATTACCATATTTTTCTTGCAAACCTGCAAATCCTTGGTTAACATCTCCTATATTTCCCAAATCTTCGCCAAAAGCTAGAAACAACGGGTTTTTATTTAACTGCTCATCAAAACAAGCATTTAAAATCTCCCTACCGTCTACCATCTTAGAGTACTCATCGTACTCAACCTTTTCGCCAGTAACATTTAATGGAGACAAGGCTGTACCAGAAAATAATTTAGAGTTAAAGCGTTCTCGATTAATAGTTAACTGGTTTTGATACCAATTTATTAATTCGTCTTTCGTACTTGAGTTGATATTTTTGGCTAATCTAATGGTTTTACGTACCGCAGAAATAACCTCCTTTCTAAGAGGATCAACTTCTGATTTTAGCATTTTAGATACCGTTTTGATATCTTCCATTTGCTCGCCTAAATCATCTATATACTGTAAAGCTTGTTGTTTTTCTTCGTTAATACCGGTAGTTAAATCAGACCACGCTTCCTTTAAAGTAGCCTTAACTTCCTTTTTAGCCTCAGATTCTAAGTTTTCTATCTCTTCTTTACTAATTATGGCAGAAGAAATCATCCACTCCTTCATCTTTACCAAACAGTCGTTGTTTTTCTCCCAATCTAATCTCTCTTTAGATTTATATCTTTCATGCGAACCGGAAGTAGAATGACCTAGAGGCTGTGTTACCTCTGTAACATGTATTAAAACTGGTACATGCTCTTCTCTACAAACTTTAATAGCTTGTTCGTAAGTTTCGCATAAAGCAGGGTAATCCCATCCTTTAACTTTAAAAATTTCAAAACCTGGCTTTCCTTCTTCCCTTTGGAAACCTTTTAAAATTTCAGAAATATCCTCTTTTGTTGTTTGATATTTAGCAGGTACAGAGATTCCAAAGGCATCGTCCCAAACAGATATGGCCATAGGAACTTGTAATACACCAGCCGCGTTAATAGACTCAAAAAACACCCCCTCTGATGTTGATGCATTCCCTATGGTTCCAAATGCAACTTCATTACCATCAATAGATAATCTGTCGAGACCTTTTAAATTTGGATTATTTCTGAAAAGTTTGGATGCATAAGCTAAACCTACTAATCTAGCCATATGCCCAGCCGTAGGTGACATATCTGCTGAGCAGTTTTTCATTTCGGTAAGATTTTTCCAAGTACCGTCTTGGTTTAAAGATCTGGTAGCAAAATGGGCATTCATTTGCCTTCCGGCTGATGCTGGCTCTTTTTCAACATCAGGATTTGCATATAACTGCGCAAATAACTCTTTTATGGTAGACATGCCAGATGCAAACATAAAAGTTTGATCGCGGTAATAACCTGCTCGCCAATCGCCTTTTTTAAAAACCTTAGCCATTGCTAACTGAGCAACCTCTTTACCGTCGCCAAAAATACCAAACTTAGCTTTACCAGTTAAAACTTCTCTTCTTCCTAAAATACTAGCTTGTCTACTTTTAAAAGCTGTAGCATAATCATCAATTACAACTCTTCTAAAATCCTCGAAAGTAAGATTAGATTGATCTAAGGTTTGGTTAGATGAAGTAGGAGTTTCTATCATATCTATAAAAGGCTTGGTCTCAAATTTAGTAAATAAATGATATTTACCTACAATTCAGGTTTGGATAATTAATTTGATGAGCTAATAATGACCAAAAACAGGAAATATGCATTGTAATAACCTTTTAAAGCACATAAAATTTAAACAAAAAAGCATCTAAATAATTAGATGCTTTTGGGGTTATTTAAGTTTTATTGTTGTGTTATTATTGAGTTCCTCTTACAACAGGAAATATAGATTCTAACTTATATTTGGGTACGTAAGATATAGTAGGGTTAATTTTAACCACCTTAAATTCTGTTCTTCTATTCAATTGATGCTCTTCTTTAGTACACTTAACTCCGTCGGCACATTTATTTATTAAGAGTGTCTCGCCATAGCCTTTTGCGGTTAACCTTTCTTTTTCTGCTCCTTTTGTTAACAAATAATTTTTAGCTGATTGAGCTCTTTTATCAGAAAGCCACATATTGTACTCAGCTTTCCCTCTAGCATCAGTATGCGACCTTAATTCTACACTTACATTAGGGGTTGCATTCATAAAGTTTAACACCTTCATTAATTCAGGCTCAGCATCCTTTCTAATATTGAACTTGTCAAAATCGTAATAGATATTGTTTAATTTAACAATGTAAGAATCTTCGCCTTTCTCTACTTCAAACTTAACATTGTAAACAGTAGATTCTTTAGCACCCTTTGTACTTATTTCACCTTCTTGTCTGCTAAAATATTTTGTCACATCGCCTCTTACTAGATAATCAGTTTCGGGCATCAAATCAAACTTAAATTTTCCATTTTCTTGCGATACCAATTCACTTTGCTCTCCTGTTGTTTTGTTAATTAAGAAAACTTTAACTCCACTCATTGGATTCTCTGTCCCTTTTTCAACAACATCACCCTCTACAGCAAAAAATAACTTTTCTTTTGGTCTTTGGCTAAATTGATAAATATCATCCGACCCTTTTCCTCCGGCCCTATTAGATGAAATAAAACCTGTTAAATTATCCTCAAAAAAGCAAATCCCGAAATCGTCTTTAGGTGAATTGTAAGGTGCCTTTAAATTTTCGGCCTCGGTCCATTCAGATTTAGATCCATCTGCACCAAAAACATCTAAACCACCAATAGTAATATGACCTCTAGAGGAGAAAAACAATTTACCATCCTTTCTAATAAAGGGAAAAACTTCATCTTGTGTAGTATTGATTGCTGGGCCACAATTCTTTGGTTTAGACCAGCCAGAGCCTGTGTTTTCTGAATAAAAAAGATCCATACCACCTAAAGTACCCGGCATATCAGAAGCAAAATAAAGTATCTTACCATCAGGACTTAATGCTGGATGTTCAATAGAATATTTATAAGGACTGTTATATGGGAAAGAAACTGCTGGAGTCCAAGCTCCGTTTCCTAATTTAATAGAATAATAAATGGCTTTTTTCATCACCAAATCTTTAATCTTATTTCCGTCAACACTAGGGTCGTTAACAATTCCAGCTTTTGTGAAATACATTACCTTACCATCGGCTGTTAAAGTAGCTGGCCCTGCATGGTATTGATCATTAATTTCCATAGGCATAAGCGTTAACTTTAAATCGCCATCTAGTGTGTCGTTTTGATTCTCTGCCTGATATAATTTTAAAAATGGATTTCCCGTCCATCCATAAATCTTTTTAGATTTATTCTTTTTGTTATATATCGTTTTAAGAAACTGCCTATCAGAAGTAAAAATGAACCCATTTTTGTAAGGAACAGGAGAAAAATCAGAATACTCGGAATTAAACCCTTCTTGATTAATCATAGTTACATCCATATCTGGATTATCTAGCCATAATCTTGCTGCATCGCAACCATTTGCTAAGCGCACTGCTTCATCACTTTTAGCCGGGACACGCTCTGCGTAAGTTAAATAGCTCTTTTTTGCTTGGTCAAACTTCCCATTTTGCTTTAAAGCTTCAGCATAGTAAATGTAATTTATTGGATCAAAACCCGGAAAAGTTAAAACAGTAGCATATGCCTTTTCTGCTTCAACAGATTTATTAACAAATCTGTAGCAATTAGCCAGTTTCTGAGCAACTTCTAAGGTAGGTTTATCTGATATAATGCTCTCGTATATTTCTATTGCATATTGATAATCGTATCTCTCGTAATATTTATTTGCTCGTCCTAAATCATCAGAAAACAATTTAAATGGAACGATGTAACAAACTATCCCCAGCGTAAAAATGATAAGTATTAGCTTTTTAACTTTCATATGATTAAAAATATCTAGGTGAAAGAATAGGAACTCTACGTTTTGGACCGAAAGTTATGCCCAAAGAAATTTCATGAGAGCCAAAATCAAGCCCTTTTAATGAAGACATTGCATGGTCATATGCATAACCAATTCTTACGCCGTCTGTTGCAAAAACTTCAACCAAGCCAACAATCGCATCAGGTGCTCTAACACTACCCGTAACACCTGATTTTTTAAGTAAATTTACTGATGTACGGTAAGAAGCCCCTAACCAAACTTTTTCACCTAGTAGAAAAAAGTTATTGATGTCTAAATTTGATGGTCCTTTTGTATCTTCTTTAATTAAAAATGATGGTTTAAACTTTAAAAAATCGTTAATATCAATCAAATAACCAGCAGTTAAAAAGTAATGTCGACCTTGTTTTAAAACCGAGTTTTCTGCCGTGGATCCATAATCCCAAAAAGATGAAAACATATTAGTTACCGACAATCCAGCATAAAATCTATCTGTACTGTAATGCACTCCTGAACGTAAATCGGGAGTAGAAAAAGCTCCTTGACCTAAAGCATAAGTAGGATCATTAGGATCATCTGTTTGAGCATTTCCTGTATTAAATTTGTATTGATTAAACCCTGCTCCAATTCCAAATGAGAGCGTTGCGCCATTACTTACAGTTAATTTGTATGCTGCGTTTAGAAAAGTAGATGTTAAATCTTGTAAACCTATTTTATCTTTTACTACTGTTAATCCTAACCCAATCTTATCATCAAAAAAACTTCCATCTAAAACCATAGATTGTGTTGTAGGCGCTCCCTCTACTCCTACCCATTGCAACCTGTATAAACCGCTTGCATTTAATGTTTGCTTATAGCCTGCATAACCTGGATTGATAACCAAGCTGTTAAACATATACTGACTGTACTGAGCATCTTGTTGTGCTATAGTACAATAAGTATTTGCTATTAAAATAAAGCAGACTAATAATATTTTCTTCATGCTTTTCATTTCTTTAACAGAGATATAAATCCTTTATAAACTTTAGGTTCGCCGTTTACTACTACTTTTAAAACATAGAAATATGTACCGTTATTTAACCCCAAACCATCCCATGCATTGGCATTACTATAGTTTTTGGCTCTGTAAATCTCACTACCCCATCTGTTTAAAATAGACAGCTCATTATCCGGGAATAAATCTATGTTACGTATTTCCCATCTATCGTTTATACCATCACCATCTGGCGAGAAACTATTATAGAAAGTAATAGGATTATTATTATCTCCAATAATTGCTAATGCCATTGGTAACCTAGATATTCTTTCTAGAGATGAGAATGTCATGAACTTATTGATATTAGGAACTGTAGTTAAATCTTCTGGATTAGCAATCCCAGCTTTCTCCCACAAATTAAATCTTATCCAATTAACTATTTGATTTGCGTTACCATCTTCGGTAGTATTAAATAAAAATCTAAAATTCGCAAAGCTTGTTCCTGCTTTTTGATCTAAAATATGATAATACAAAGGATTAACCTCTGCAACATCAGGTCTTTTAGCTTGTCTATTAAAACCGTCTAAATCTGGATCATCATTTATAAAACTTACTCCATAGGTATTATCTAAATTATCTTTTGGAGTAACAATTATCGGTCTATACCTTAATGACCCTTGCTTTAAAGAGCCCATAGGATAAATATATTCGGCAGTTGTATTTGTTCTTCTGTACAAATAACCCTTAAAATCTGAACTGATGTAACCCGTAGAAAAAAGGATGGCATTAGCCGAAGTATTAAGTACCTCCATTGTTTGAGACTCTAATGCTAACTGCCTATCGTTTAAATTGATTACTTGGTTAATATCTACGTTAGCAGCTAACGTTTTGATGCCTGTACCTAATAAATTTACATTAGGAAATATAGTTTTTTGATTGCCACCAATAATTTGATTGGCTCCAAGAAAATTAACACTTCCTGTGGATGCAATATTGAAAGCTCCAGCAGCATCGCCATTAGACCAATTTCCAGTTAAAGTTATTAAGCCTAAATTCACTATTGAGCCACTGTTATTAATAAAATCGCCATTAACAGTTAAAGTAACCCCATTTTGTATAGTAATTGTGCTACCATTGTTTACAAACTGGGCATTAACTTGATTAATTAATAAACCAAGAGATAAGAATGATAATAAAGAGTACTTAAACTGCAGCTTCATTCTTTGTGTATTAATATATTACTAATTCGTAATCACCTGCAGGTATTGCAATTGCAGCTCCTGTTGCATTGTAAAATTTAACCTCGATAGTACCAGCAACACTTACCCTAGCGTAAGAAATAATGATTCCGTCTGGCAAGGCACTTTTAGGTGAGCATAATGCAGCATTTCCAATAGCAGCATTTGCATAAGTGAAAGTTTGAGTAACAGATGAATTTGCAGGCACATTTATTATAGGTTTAGCTTCTTCTCGTCTAACAATGGTTTTTAAGTTTACCGGATTAGCTCCTCCAAACCTTACCCATGTATTGGTAAAATCTTTTGAATAAACATCACCTGTTATACCATCTAAGTAAAAATCGTTTGCTTTACCCAATGCTGAATTAGAGGGAACACCCTGCCCAGCATACCAAATTGTACCATCAGCACCAGGAGCGCCTGCTAAACCCACGTCATTCCATTGCGTTCCATCCCAATAATTAAATCTAGCTGTGGTTACATTATAAATTAACAAACCTCTCGAAGTAGTTGCATTATTTAAAAGCGGAGTTAATGTTGTACGCTCTGCAGCAGTTAATCTAGGAAAAAGAACTCCTTTTGTAGTAGAAACTATATCTAAAGCTGCATTTGCATAAGGTGTAACTGTACCAATACCTACCGAACCTGTTTGCGCTTTTAATGAATGAGTTAAAACTAAACAAAGCGAACCAATTGCTACAAGCTTGAGGCTTTTGGTAAATTTGTCTGTTAATTTCATTGTAAATTGATTTAAGTTCATGAGTGCCAAAAGTTATCAACGTATAGTTATAAACATTAGAAGATTTACCAAATCATTCTATTTATTCATTAAACAAAGATTATTTATAAAAAATCAAACTTTGCTAAAAGTTTTCCACATTATGTTGTTAACATTCAGAAACCTAATATTTTTTAGAGCTTTAAACTTATTTTTTTACTTTAGAGGACTAATAACAAATATCCATTATGACATTAGACAATGCTGATTTAAAACGTATGGCATCTCAAGTAAGAAGAGACATTTTACGTATGGTTTATGAATGCCAATCGGGACACCCTGGTGGTTCTTTAGGCTGCACAGATTATTTTGTAGCCCTTTACTTTAAAATCATGAAACACGACCCTGCCTTTAATATGGATGGTATTGGCGAAGATTTATTTTTCTTGTCTAATGGGCATATTTCTCCGGTTTTCTACAGCACCTTAGCTAGAGCAGGCTACTTTGATATTGCCGAGTTGAAAACTTTTAGAAAAATTAATTCTAGGGTTCAAGGTCACCCCACCACCCACGAAGGTTTACCTGGCGTTAGAATAGCATCTGGATCATTGGGACAAGGAATGTCAGTTGCAATTGGAGCTGCTTTAGCTAAAAAAATGAATGATGACAAATCTTTAGTTTTCTCTTTACATGGCGATGGTGAGTTGCAAGAAGGTCAAAATTGGGAAGCTGCTATGTTTGCACCTTTTAATAAGGTAGATAATTTAATTTCTGCTGTTGATGTTAATGGTCAACAAATAGATGGACCTACAGATAAAGTTTTAGGGTTGTTAGATTTAGAAGCGAAATTTTTAGCTTTTGGATGGGATGTGATGCATGCCGATGGAAATGATATGGATGCAATAGTTGCTGCTTTGCAAGAAGCTAAAAGTAGAACTGGAAAAGGTAAACCTGTAATGATTCTCATGAAAACTGAAATGGGTAAAGGTGTAGATTTTATGGAGGGTTCGCATAAATGGCATGGCATTGCACCTAACGAAAAACAACTAGCAGAGGCTTTAGCTCAATTAGAAGAAACTTACGGAGATTATTAATCTATCCTAAAAAACTAAAAGAAAGCAAAAAATTGCAATTCAATTTTGAACTCCATAACTCAAATAAATGAAAAACTGCGTAGCAATCTTGAATGCCTAAACTTAAAATAGAAAATAATGAAAAAATATACATATACAGAAAGTAAAGATACCCGCTCTGGCTTTGGAGCTGGTTTATTAGCTGCTGGAAGAAAGAATCCTGAAGTAGTGGCTTTATGTGCCGATTTGATAGGCTCATTAAAAATGCAAGATTTTATTAACGAGTTTCCCGATCGCTTTGTACAAGTGGGTATTGCCGAGGCTAACATGATTGGAATTGCAGCCGGACTTACCATTGGTGGTAAAATTCCATTCACAGGCACATTCGCTAACTTCTCTACTGGTAGAGTTTATGATCAAATTCGTCAGTCGGTGGCTTACTCTGATAAAAATGTTAAAATTTGTGCATCACATGCTGGTTTAACTTTAGGCGAGGATGGTGCTACGCATCAAATTCTAGAAGATATAGGTTTAATGAAAATGCTTCCAGGAATGACAGTCATTAATCCTTGTGATTATAACCAAACTAAAGCCGCAACTGAAGCTATTGCTGATTTTCATGGGCCAGTTTATTTACGCTTTGGCCGCCCAGTGGTACCTGTGTTTACTGACCCTAATCAAAAGTTTGAAATTGGTAAAGCTTGGATGGTGAATGAGGGTGCCGACGTAAGTATTTTCGCTACCGGACATTTAGTATGGGAAGCTATTTTAGCTGGCGAAAAATTAGCCGAAGAAGGTATTGATGTTGAAATCATAAATATCCATACAATTAAACCTTTAGATGAAGAAGCTGTCTTAAAATCAGTGAAGAAAACTGGCTGTGTAGTAACTTGCGAAGAGCACAACCGTTTTGGCGGTTTAGGAGATAGCATTGCACAATTGCTTGCTGTTAACTTACCTACTCCAATGGAGTTTGTAGCTGTAGACGATAGCTTTGGAGAAAGTGGTAAACCGGCTGATTTAATGAAAAAATACGGATTAGATAGTACCAATATTATTGATGCTGTTAAAAAAGTGATCAAAAGAAAATAA
>JBIKIN010000050.1:0-12675 GCA_044361595.1 Pelobium sp.
CTCCATGCTAGAGATTTACACAAAACTCAACCCATCAGTTTACGAACCGCCGTATACGAGACCCGTACGTACGGTGGTGTGAGAGGCGCACTCTGTCAGGTTGCTGGCAGAGCCGTCTACTCGATTAGGGGAAGTAGTTTTTGTCCTTTAGATAATTTTTCCATTCTTCTGCCGTAAAGCCAATTTTTTTCTTTAAAAATGTTCCTTTTCCAAATTCACTGTCATATAGGTCTGTTAGATGAATTAAAGTATTTTCGGTTGTATATAAATATATATTTAAGCCAAATGCTGTAGTCAAATTCAAGTTTTGATTTTGGTCAATAGTTATTCCATTTATAAAATGATTGCAATGAAACTGGTCGGTTAGTCCAGAAATAGTCAACTTGGTGATATTTTCAAACGAAATAGAAGAAACTTTTCCTTTCACTTCAGTCGTTTTGATAAAAAAGTTTCCTTTTCTAATTACATTCTCGAAAGATATTCTTTCAAGTTCAAATTCAACTGGAGATTTAAGTTCCGTGTTTTGCAAATCAAGTAATTTTTGAATTTCTTCAAAGTCGATACTTGCATCAAAAATAAGTTGATTAAGTATTTCAATTTGGTCGATTTTGAATTTGTACATTATGTCGGTTTACTATTTCCCCTAACGGTTTAGGGCTTGGCGAAGGTGGCGATTTTCACCACAAATGTTGATGCGGAGAACCAAGCTTTGATTAACCACAAATGTGTCTGCGGAGCACTGAACCGCCACTTTTGCCAAACCCGTGTTATGCCTTCGCCCTTCTTTTCTAGTCAGCATATTTGATTGATAATTCGTCTTCAAATCCAAAAATTGTCAAGGCTTGTTTTATTCTGTCGAACTTGCCCATATTGTCAATGTTTGCTTCTATAAAATATGTTTCACTTATTGGAACTGCTTGTCTTAATCCATTCGCTTCAGGTGTTTTTGTCAAACTAAGTCGGTCGCCAATTTCTGATGTAAAAAAGGTTTCTGGTTGTAAGTCGAATAATTGTTTGAACACTTCAATATAAAGTTTTGCTACTTGTGTAACTTCAAGTTTTTGATTGAAGAAAATAGCATATTCTAACTTCTTGTGTTTTGGGTCTTCTGCATCAAAAATGTTTATTTCGTCATTAGTTGCTTCGAGTTCAATGTCAATTTCAGGGATTTCCCAAATTTTAATAAAGCGTTCAGAAATAGTATTTGCTCGTTCTTCAATTTCTGTTTTATCCCATTTTGATTTTTCTTTTAAATCTCTGTTTAGCCAAAGTCTGCTAAAATTATAACCTTGCTCTTTGCCATCAACGTTCATTACTTTCTTGTCAAGAAATGGCTTGTTACTTAATTTGCCGTTGTTGCCTGATAGAGTGAGATTGCCGATTGTGTTTAGATAGTTTTCTTTTATCAAATTGTATTCGTCTGCACCTAATTCAATTTTCCATTTTGGGTCAGGGTTTTGCGGAAAAATATGTTCAATAGTTATGTCGGAATTTCCTTCAATTGCTACTGGTTCGTTGTTTTGAAAGTTTTCAAGTCGTTCTAATAAGTAGGTTCGGTTTTTAGGTTTAATGTTGTAAACATCTTTTTCTTTTAGTGCGTTTATCGTTTCTGTGTTTCTTGGGAAACGCTGAACACCTGACCTTTGAAGTAAAGATTTTTGAATTGAAAACAAATAATTGTTAGGCTCAACTTTGTCGTATAAGCCCATAAATATTTTATTAAGTGCATTGGTCGGCAAGCCTAAAATGAAACGTCTGAATGTGAATGATTGAACTGTCGATAAAACTGAAATAAAAGTTGCTTTATCAATTATGTCATTTGAAAAATCTTCATAAACCTTCATTAAGAAAGGAAACGCAACATTTATTTCTAACCTGTTGATGTATTCAAGTTGAATTCGTATTAATTTGTCAGCTTCGTTTTTCGGGTTAGTTAGTTTATTGTAATACTTAACTAATGATTTTAATTCTGTGAGAACAAGCTCCAATTCGTCAATGGTGGAAGTTGGATATTTCTCTTTGAATTTTGCGTAAACGTCACCTTTGTTTGGTATTTCTTTGTTTTTAAGAGTTAAGTAATCACGAATGAATTCAGAAACACGAGTTTTATTCAATGTTTCATCCTTTGCGTTTTTCTCGATTACTTCCCAATAGCTTTTGTAAATTCTGTCTTGATTTGTTCTTGAAAGTCCCATTAGAATATAATTTCTAATAAGGTCGGCTTGTGATAATTCAAGTCCGGTTGAATTCAGACTTTCAAAAATTCTTTGCGGATTATCTTTTTGTCTGTCAAGTGCAATATCAACGAAAATGAGTTTAGAAAGTCCACGTTGAATAACTTCAAAGTTCTCCGCATTAATTGCTGACCTGAAATAATCAAAATTTTCTATAATTTTTGAATAGCCTTTAAACTCTTCTCCGTCTGTTGAATTTAGAATGTGTCGAAGTGCTTCTTTATTATTTTCGGTTGGTTTTAATTTCAGCTTTTCTTCTTCGGGTGCAAATTCATTTATTAAATACGTTTTCTGAATTCTGTTAACTAGCATTTGGTTGTCAAGTTCCTTTGCAAGTCTGTAAAGTGCGATATAAATTAATGTGATAGTCGTAAGACGTTGCTGTCCGTCAATTATGGTTAATTCCGTTAAGCCTGATGCTGTGTAAACGTCATCGTGAACATAAACTATACTCCCAATAAAGTGAGCATTTGTCTTGTCATTTTTACCCGTTTCGATAATGTCGTGAAGTAGCTGTTTACATTGAAATAGTGTCCAGTCGTAATTTCTCTGATAAACAGGAATAGCAAATGTTGTTTCATTTGTCGCTAAGAATTTATCTACTTTGGTTTCGTTTGCTTTCATATTTTATTTCTGTCTGTCTGTTTGTTTACGGTCGTCATAGGGTGAGGCATAACGGTTTCGGGCTTGGCGAAGTGCCGCTATCCGAAACTTAAATTTTAGCACTAACTGTCCTGCGGCATTTTGCCAAACCCGTGTTATGGGATAGTTTTAAAAACCTTTTAGGGTAGGCATTAAAACGATAAATAAGATGGAAATATTTTTAGGGCAAAAAGTAAGACACAAAGAAATTTACAACGGAAAAGAAACGATGGAAGTTGTAGGATTGAAAAAAGGCGAAGTATTGCTAAAAGGTGATTTTTCTGGTGGAACTCACGCTGTTGAACAAGAAAGTTGGATGCCGATAAAAGGATTGATTACTCAAAATGTATGGGGAACTTGGATTGACCCTGACGATGATTTCTTTGAAAGGATTACTAAAAATGCTGGACCACGTGATTAGGGTGCGGTGGGAAAAGGTTTTTAAAATTTCCCATAACTTGTATATATGTGATACTCTATTTCTCCAATACACCTAAATTTGGTTGGATTGGAGATACAAAATATCTTTTTTGCAAAATAGTTATTTCTATAAATCATCAAAAGGGCTTTTAACATTTTGTAAGCTTTTTGTACTCACATGTGTGTAAATTTCGGTGGTTTTACTGCTATTATGTCCTAATATTTCTTGTATGTAGCGTAAATCTGTTCCTGCCTCTAATAAATGCGTTGCATAGCTATGTCTAAGCCAATGTAATGTCACCGGTTTTTTAATATTTGTTTTATCTAGCGCTTGCTTTAAAACATATCCTAAACTTCTTTCATCGTAGGGTGTATTAGGGTTTTGCCCCTCAAAAAGCCATGTTTTCGGTTTGTAATTCTTATAATACTCTCTCAACAATAATAAAATATTTGGCGATAGGGGCGCTATCCTATCTTTTTTACCTTTTCCCTGTCTAATAATTACCAAATTTCTTTTGCTATCAATATCGTTAGGCTTTAAATTAATTAATTCACTTCGTCTTAGTCCGCAACTGTAAATTAAACTGAGCATGGTTTTATGTTTTACATTACTATGCGCATTTAAAATGGCCTTCACCTCTTCTTTACTCAATACATTGGGTAACAATTTTTCTCGCTTTGGGCGGTAAATTTTTTCTACTACAATAGCAGTTTCTCTAATGGTTTTAAAAAATAATTTGATACTATTAATTACCTGATTTTGGTAAGAAATAGATAGTTTTTTGGCTAAAATAAAATCGTTGTAGAAAGTAACTACATCGTTATTGTTAATTTTTGCTATTTCTTTATCATTAAAATAGTGCAAAAAAGCTTGTAACGCTTCCGCATAGGTTTTTACCGTATTAGGGCTATAACGTTTTGTGTTTAAATATTTTTTGAAGGTTTCTATTTGTTCTATTTTATCTAAAGCTATATAGGGTTTCATAACCACTGCTTCTAAATTAAATCTTTGTCTGTTTTCTGGCGTATCTGGTATATGCCAAGTTTTAAGTGTTGCACTCCATTTGGCATCTGTTAATTTTTTAAACCTCGCTATCAGTTCTGGATTGTTATCGTAATACACAGCTATGCGTTGTTGCTGTTTATGCTCAATAATTTTAGCAGTGTAATTCATAAAAGATAGATAGATAGGCGTTAAACCAATATCTAAATTTAATATTGATTTTTGATATTAACAAATTTGAAATATAAATTTATTTCAGATTTTTAACGCATCAATTAAGTTTTTTGGTAACGTAGCTTTGCGCAAGGGATATTAGGGCGTGGTACATTTATTAAGCCTTTTAAACGGTTTAATAAATTACGGCACCCCGTTTAACCCGGCCCGCTTTTTTTTGCGGGCTGCGCCCAAATAAATAATAGAGAATTATTCTTCTTCTTTAATAGCGTCGGTAATGGGTTTTTGGGTGGTTTCTGCCCTTTTTTTAGATTCTTCTTTTTCTTTAATAAGCTTAGCCTCGGCATCTCTTTTTCTGCCAAAGGTTTGTTTAATAAACTCGTTAAAAGTATCGTACTGTTGGCTGTAAACTAAGCCCAAGCCGTTTATGTAAATATCGCTGTTAAGGTTAAAGAAATCGCGGTTGCTTGGTCTTTGAAATGCCTTGGCCACAAAACTTCCATCTTTTCTAATGTCGTAACTCATTTGTACATCTCGGGTTAAATCGTTTATAGACGAGTTAAACAGGTTGTTGTTAAACAATTCGTTATTGATGTTTTGGTTGTTTACCACGTTGCCAGTAATTTTTAAACGATTATTAAGTAGGTTAAAACCAACACCAAACTCGCTTAACGAGCGAAAGTTAAGATCTACATTTTTGAAGCCTAAGCTTTGTGCAATTACATTGTTTATTTTGCTAAAACCAAGTTCTAAGCCCGATCCTAGTAGGGTTTGCCTATCAACCCCGCCTAAACCAGCGCTGGTATTGCCGTTAAAACTATTACGCACCACTAAGTTTATAACTTGTTGGGCTTCGTTGTCTTTATCGTTTAAATATCCTTGTAATTGTGTTTTATAACCCGAGTTATTAGGAAACTCTAAGCTAAATTTAATAGCTGGGTTTAATAACGAGCCATTTAAAATCATACGGGCTTCTGACAATACACGGGTGTTTAAGTTTTCATCTGTGGTGATACCTGCTGCAGCAAATATGGGCGCAATAGAGGCTCTAGTACTATATATGGCGTTTAAGCTTACTTGGGCATCGGTTGGGTCGCCAGTCCAGCGGATGCTACCTCCTTTTTCTAAAGTAAATGTTTTGTTAATGAGGTTATTGGCGGTAAAATCAAACTCTCCAGAGTTAATAATATAGTCGCCTTTCATTTCAAAATCGCCTAAACTGGTAATTTTAAGGTTAAGTTGTGCGGTACCTTGGCCAGTTAGGTTTCCAACTTCTGTTAAAATATTGGCGGTAGAACCCTCGTCTACGGCTAGGTCAAACTCCATGGTGATACCATTAAAGTAGTTGTTGTCTTGTTTTTTATTTAGGCTGGTGTCTTTAGCTACGTAAATGATAAAATCGTTAGCGCTAACAGTTGATGAACCATTTAAGGGGATGGTAAACTCGGTACCAGCTTCTGTTTTGGCTTTTATATTAATGCGCATGGCATCTATTGGGCCGTTAAAACTAAAATTACCTGTGCTGTATGCTTTACCATAATATAATAGGTTATCTTTAGAGGTGGTGTTAAGCGCCATAAAATTTTTGGCGTTTAAGGTGATGTTGAACAACGGAGTGCTAGGCTTTTTCATGTCTATGGTTCCTGTTGTTTCGGCTTTATTACCTCTGTTGTCTACAAGGGTTAATCCGCTTACATCTATTACGCTGTTGTTTACTAAAATTTTATCGGTTACGGTGTAGGCAGTTTTTAAATAGTTTACGGTTACCCCTGCGTTTAAAAACGTTAAATCGCCGTTAATGCTTGGGTTGGCAAATTTGCCCGTTAGTTTTAGGTTTGATGAAATTTGCCCTTTTAGGTTAGATATAATTTGTTTTACAAAAGGCTCTAAAATAATGAGCTCTGTTTGGTCTAAAAGAATGTCTAAGTTTAGGTTATTGCTGGCATTTTTGGCAAAATCTACATCGCCTTTAATGTCCATGGTTTTACTGTTGTTTTTAAAAATGGTGGCATCAATACCAATATCTTCTTTGCCGTAATTGTAGGCTGTTTTTAATTTTAAATCGCCAATGCTGGTTTTGTTGTAAGCTAAAGAATCTATGGTAATATTTGAGGCAATATTAGGCTGGTCTAAAATAGACGATAGGTTGGCAACCCCATTCATGGTGCCGCTTAAGTTAACACCATAGCCTTTGGTAAGTTGACTTAAAGAGTTTAAGCTAAGGTCTTGTATCACCACCTCTAATTGGTCGCTGGTGTTGTTAGAAATGGCCCCGTTTACAGCAACCAATTGTTTGCCGCTACTTAGCTCAAAGTTTTCTATAAAGGTTTTATCATCCTCAAATTTAATACGTACTTTTTCTTCTATTTTCCAAACTTGGTTATCAATTAATACTTCAGAAGGCGAGAGGCTTAACTTAGCCAGGGTATCTGAACCAAATTCTACCAAGCCGTATAAATCTAGTTGGTTGGTGGCGTCTTTATCAGATAGCTTTACGTTAAAGGATAAACTATCGTTTTTTAAACTGTTTTGGATAATGACATTTTTAACATATAATCCTCCGTCAGATAGCTCTATTTTATCAATAGAAATAACAGATTCTAACGATTTAGTTTGCGTGTTTTGATCTATAATGATGTTGCTAAATGTTTTGCCTTGGTAGCTTAAAGATTTTACATATCCGTTTAGCGTGAGCGAGTCTTTATTGTTGTTAAACTTACCGTTAAAAACGCCTCTTTCTGGTATTTTTAACTCAGGGATAAAGATGCTAGAGATGTAATCGAAGTTTTTTAAATCTATGTTAAAATCGAAATTTTGATTTTTTACGGCAACAATTTCTCCCTGGTAAGAAGGAATATATTTTTTTATTACCATTTTAAACGCCGATGGTAAAGTTTCAATATCGTAAGCTCCTTTAATGCGGGCATCGCCAATATCAGATGTAAGGGATAAAATTCTGTTTTCACCTAATCCCGATGCCAAAAGAGCTACGCTATCTAAAACGATAGATTTAGAGGTATTGGTGATTCTAATATCGTTAACTAAAAATTCGCCAGCTATATTTTGTAGGTTATCGCCAGCAAATTTACTTTTTACCTTGCCATCAAACTGGATGGTGTCTTTTGTGAAATTTAGTTTATGAAAGTTAGCCCCCGAAATATCGGCTACAAAATCAAATTTTGGGAGTTCGGGGTTAATATCGGCTTTGCCAGTAAAAGCTAGTTTTAAATTTTTATCGTTAACGTTTAGCTTGCCATTAAAAACCTGATTAACAATGCTGCCGTCTATTACAATGTTGGTGTATCTATAATTGTTAAAATCGAAATAAGTGGCTTTAGCGTTAATTTTCTCTTTTAATTTGGCTAAGTCAAATCCTCTTCCATCAATGTTTGCTGTAAACGATGTTCTATTGATGATGGTTTGATTTACTAGGTTGCCTAAATCAAAATCTAAGGCTTCTACAGTACCAGTATAAGACGGAATGTTTGCCTTATCTATTTGCATGTTTACCAGGGCTTTTACTTGGCCTAGTTTAGTTTTAAAATTAGCATTGGCCTTAAAATCGTTAGCAAAACCCTTAAAGGTTCCAGAGAAATTCACGTTTCCAAACTTTTCTATTTCGGCAGGTATTTGAGTATATTTTTTACCCGTTATTTTTTCGACAATATACTCTACATCTTGTTTATTGGTATAGGCTTGCTTAAAGTTTAAATCGTAATAGGTGGTGTTAACATTTGGTAAACCTTTGATATTAAAGTTCCCCTTCAAATAAGACCCTTTACCTACTTTTATGGCTAAGTTTCTAGACTTTAAATCGGTCACTTTACCTTGTATTAAGCCGCTTAATACGATGTTTAAGTCCATAAATGCAACTTCGGGTGCAAAGTAGGCAATGTCTTTACTGCTTATTTTGGCATTTTTAAAAATCCCTTTCAGCACAATTTTATCAACGCCATCGTCAAAATCGGCAAAGCTCTTAAACTTCATGCTGAAATAATTGCTTAAAGTGGTTCTAGGTGTTTTAAGATACAGGTTCTGAGCTTCTATTTTATTGGTGTCTATCGTAGTTAATGCGGTTAAATCGTTTAAAATAAATCCGCTTTTTTCTTTAAATTTTAGGTGATTAACCTGTGCCTTAAACACAAAGTTTTTAGTGTCTAAATTGGTAATATCGGCGCTTAAATTCCTAATGTCAACATCGTTATAATTGATAGATTTAGTTTTAACATCCGCAACCCTATAGTTTTTGTACCTAAAGGCAAGGTTGTTTACTTTAACATTGTTTACAGAAAAATCAAAAGGCTCTTTGGTGGTAGTGTCTACTTTGCCACTATCAAAATAGTTGATAATGAACGATAGATTGGTGGTGGTGTCTTTATAGGCTTTGAGGTAGAACTGAGCATTGCTTAAACTAATCTGTTTTAAAGTTATTTTACGCTCTTTAAATGGGGCAAAATAAGAAATGTCTACTTCAAAATTTTGAGCAAATAACAGGGTGTCTTTGTCTAAATCTTGTACATAAAGCCCCTCTAATAATAATGATTTAAAGGGTTTTAGAGATAATTTTTCTATAGATACATTTGTTTTCCATTCTTTGGCTAAATAGTTAGCTGCTTTTTTTGCAGTCCATGTTTGCACACCCTCAAATTGAAACGAAAATAATACGCCACCAACCAAAATAATAATGGTTAGTAAGATAATAAGCGTTATTTTGATTACTTTTTTGATAATTTTGTTTCTTAATTTTTTAATTCAAAAACTGTGTCAATTGTTTTAGGAATAGAATCATCTTGCGATGAAACCTCTGCATCTATATGTATAGACGGTAAAATCGTGTCTAATATTATTGCCAACCAAACAATACATGAGCAATATGGAGGCGTTGTGCCCGAGCTTGCCTCGCGTGTACACCAACAAAATATTGTGCCAGCAGTTTCTCAAGCAATTGCCGCTGCGAAAATAAGCAAAAAAGATATAGATGCAGTAGCTTTTACCAGAGGTCCCGGTTTGTTAGGTTCTTTATTGGTAGGCACCTGTTTTTCTAAAGCTTTTGCCTTAGCCAGTAATATCCCTTTAATTGAGGTTAACCACATGCAGGCCCACATTTTAGCGCATTTTATTGATGAACCAAAGCCGCAATTTCCATTTTTATGTCTAACGGTTTCTGGTGGGCACACCCAAATAGTTTTGGTAAAAGATTATTTTAAGATGGAAATTGTTGGCGAAACTTTAGATGATGCAGCAGGCGAGGCTTTTGATAAAACGGCTAAAATCTTAAATCTACCTTATCCTGGGGGGCCTTTAATAGATAAATATGCAAAAACAGGCAAGGCCGATAGGTTTAAATTTCCCGAACCCCAAATAGCCGACCTTAATTTTAGTTTTAGTGGCTTAAAAACAGCTATTTTATATTTTATAAAGGACAATGTGACCAAAAATCCAGATTTTTTAACAGAAAACTTGGAAGATATTTGTGCATCTGTACAGCAAAGAATAGTTTCTATTTTGTTAAACAAATTAGAAAAAGCTGTTAATCAATATCAAGTTAAAGATATAGCCATTGCTGGTGGGGTTTCTGCTAACTCGGGTTTAAGAAATGCTTTATTAGCCTTGGGCGAGAAAAATAATTGGAATGTTTTTATTCCAAAGTTTGAGTATTGTACAGATAATGCCGCCATGATAGCCATTGCCGGATATTACAAATATTTAAAACAAGATTTTGTAGGGCAAGATATTGCTCCGCTTGCTCGCATGCCTTTTTAAAAATTAAAATTTACGCTTTTGGCATTTCGCCTCAAGCACTTCGCTTCAAAAATGAAATATTTAATAGTAGGTTTAGGAAATATAGGTCAAGAATACGCCGATACTCGTCATAATATTGGTTTTATGGTTTTAGACCAGTTTGCAAAAGAGGAAGGTGCAAAATTTACTACGCTAAAACATGCCTATTACACTGAGGTTTCTTTTAAAGGCCGTACGTTATGCCTTATTAAACCCACTACTTACATGAATTTAAGTGGTAAAGCAGTAAAGTATTGGATGCAGGAATTAAAAATCCCTATAGAAAACGTGTTAATTATTGTAGATGATTTAGCCATCCCTTTTGGTGCAGTTAAAATAAAACCCAAAGGAAGTGCAGCTGGGCATAACGGTTTAAAAAGTGTGGAAGGCTTATTGGGCTCTAACGAGTATGCAAGGCTCCGTTTTGGAATAAGTGATAACTTTCCAAAAGGTAGGCAAGTAGATTATGTGTTAAGTGGCTTTGATAGCGACGAAACACCGGCTTTACCCGCTCTGATAGATAAAAGCATAAAAATGGTTAAAAGCTTTACCACCATTGGTATAGAGCTAACCATGACAAACTTTAACAACACAAAATAATATGGAAGTAACAATTTATGGAATCCCCAATTGTGGCTCAGTCAAAAAAGCAAGAGATTTTTTTGAAAACCAAATAGTCGACTATCATTTCCATGATTTTAAAAAATCAGGTATTACACCACAAAAATTAGAAGCTTGGTGTAAACAGTTTGGCTGGGAAAATGTCTTAAATAGGAAAGGTACTACTTGGCGTAACCTAGATGAAACCATAAAAATGCAGATAGTAGATGCAGATAGTGCCATTAAATTGATGTTAAATAATACAAGTGCGATTAAAAGACCAGTAATAGAATCATCAAAAGGGAATACTATTGGCTTTGATGGTAACGTTTACCAAGAAATGTTCTCTTAAATTTTGGTCACAGGGTTAAAAAATGTTAAGCATTTGTTAATTACAACTTATTAACAGATTTTTGTATTTATGAAAAAAGGCTTTATTCTAATTTTCTTGTTTTTTCCATTTGTAATGCAAGCGCAGCAAATGAAAATCACCGGAACAGCTTACGACGCCGATTCGCGTAACAAGCTGAAGCTCGTTTTTGTAAATAATTTAACCCAAAGAGAGGTAGACCACACCGGGCAAAAAGGAGATTTTGAACTTACCGCCGAACTTGGCGATTTAATTGTTTTCTCTTGCCCAGGTTACCAAAACGATACTTTAGTGTTAGAAAATATGCGTCCAAAATTGGTTTTAATGAAACCTAGCATCATTGTTCTTAACGAGGTAATGGTAAGTGCAAAAGCTAAAGTACCTGAAGATGTCCGTTCGGCTTATTCTTCGGCATATTCTTATGCCAATACCAATATTTTATCTCAAGACGGTAAGGTAAGTTTGGGTAACGCTTTCAGTAAGCAATCTCAACAAAAAAGAGCGTTTAGAAAGTTTATAGATTCTGAGCTGGATGAAAAGTTGATAGACCAAAAGTTTAACAAAGAACTAGTTACCGCTTTAACCAAAATAAGAGGTCAGGTATTAGAAGATTTTATGTCTTATTATCGTCCAACTTTTTCGCAAGTTAACGCCATGAGTGAGGTTGAATTAAGAACATACATCGTAAAATCTTATAACGAGTACATTAAATTACCTGCTGAAGCAAGAATTTATCCTGCATTACCAAAATCATCTTTTAACGGAAATTTTTAATAATTATTTGGGCGTTTAAACGGTCCAAAAGCTTGCGGATAAATATTTTTGTATCCTAATTTCAGAGCCGTTAGATAAGCCGGCCTAGCAGATGTAAGCAGCAGAAAGCCATGATTATTCCTTGCAAAAACAATTGATTAAAGCACTACCAAGAATGAATGTAGCCTAAGGCAAAGGCCTACGGATTGGAGGCCTCATTCATCCGCTATCAGAATAATCGTGAGCTTTATGCAAGTACAGATGCAAGCCTTGATCTTTTGGTTCTTTTGCATCAAGGCAAAAGAACAGAAATATAAATTGGTTAATTTTGTCACTTTTTTCCGCAAAAAGTAACCCAAACCCGAGCGGAGCGAACACATGAGTGCCTTTAAAAATAAAAACGCCGAATAAACTCTCCGCTACCCGCCTTTCCGTCGGGCGGGCGTTTGTTGCTACCAAGTTTCTGCTTTAAATTCCTTTTTGCAAATCGCAACAAACAAGGCGGAATAATCGGTTAAGGGTTGTTTGTGCGTTTGTTGGGTGGGTAATCTTGCAGAGCCACTCAGTAGGACGGCCTAGCAGATGTAAGCAGCAGAAAGCCATGATTATTCCTTGCAAAAACAATTGATTAAAGCACTACCAAGAATGAATGTAGCCTAAGGCAAAGGCCTACGGATTGGAGGCCTCATTCATCCGCT
>JBIKIN010000030.1:0-41706 GCA_044361595.1 Pelobium sp.
ATAAAAGTGTCTCTAATTAATTTGAAGCCTAATTCAACTATTTCGCCTTCAATCAATAACTGGCCATATTTAGTTGTTAATTCGGCGGGGTCTACCGCACCAGCGTTTCCCATTAAAGCAGAAAATAATCCCATTTTGTTTGTGTTTTAATTTGTTTTAACAATTATAATTATTTTTTTAGTGTTGCTGCAATATGCTGATACATTTAGGTTTAAAACCTTTATAATCATTTTGTTTTAAGCATCAGGGATATTAGGCTCAACCAATTTTTTTAATTTTTCTAAACTTTCTTGCCAGCCTAAATAGCACATTTCTAAAGGTATAGCTTCCGGAATACCTTCTTGAGTAACTATAAGGCCTGTTCCATATAAAACTTTGCGTAAAGTTACTTTGGTAATCATTTTCCCGGGTAGGTTTAGGCCATCAAACTTATTGGTATATTTTAAAAATTGATTGGGTATAATTTCTAAATACTCGCCACCAAAAGGATGAGTACTGCCAGTACCAAAATTAGTGAACGACATTTTATACTTTCCTCCAATTTGTGCGTCTAAATTATAAACCTTGCAAACAAAACCATAGGGAGGTATTTAATAAAAGGAAGAATGATTTAATGGACTAATAATTGAATCGTAAATCATAAAAAACTACGCCTCTACAACATCTGCCTTATTAAGCTTAGAGTTTCTATAACTGTACCCAAAGTAAACTACCAAACCTACGGCTAACCATATTAAAAACCTAAACCAATTGGTGTGGCTTTCTTGCGCCATAAGGTAAAAACAAGATGTAAAACCCAATACTGGGATTAGTGAAAAGTTTTTAAGATAAGTGAGAACTGATATAATGACGATAGCAATAAAAAACAAAATCATTGGAAAAAATTCAAGTGTTAATATAGAACTATAATAACCTGGTAGATAATATTGAATAGCTGCAAAGCAGGCAATAACCATTACCGGAACAATGTATTTTCCGTTAATATAAGGTACTTTAAATTTACTATCGGGCTTGTTTTCTAACTGATTGAGTACCAAAACACCGGCACAAACCAATACAAAGGCGAACAAAGTTCCTATACTGGTTAAAGAAATAACTACGTCTAAATTTAAAAACAAGGCTGGCACACCCACTAAAAAACCTGTAAGCAGGGTAGAAAACCAAGGTGTACCATATTTTGGATGGATACTAGAGAATATTTTAGGTAATAAACCATCTCGGCTCATGCTCATCCAAATACGGGGTTGCCCCATCTGAAAAACCAATAATACGCTTGCTGTAGCTACTACCGCACTTACCGAAATGATGATAGCTACCCATTTTAGGCCACGCTCATCAAATATAAGGGCTAACGGATCGCCTACGTTTAGCATTTCATAATTCACTACACCAGTTAATACCAAGGCTAACATCACATACAAGATGGTGCAAATAATGAGCGAATAAATCATTGCTCTGGGTAGGTCTTTTTGAGGATCTTTACATTCTTCGGCAGTGGTGCTAATGGCATCAAATCCTATATAGGCAAAAAATACCGCCGAAACGCCTTTTAAAATACCTGTAAAACCGTTTGGCGAAAATGGTGTCCAATTATCTGGGTCAATATAAAAACCACCTAAAACAATTACCAAAAATATAATCAATAGCTTAAATCCAACCATTAGGTTACTAGCCGTTCTAGATTCTTTAATACCTACAAATACTACAGCGGTGATTAAAATTACTATTAACAAGGCGGGTAAATCCATAATAATATGCATGCCGCCAAGGGTAGGGGCATTGCTAAATGCCAAAAATTTATCTAACAAACCACTTTCTAATGCAGTTTGTGACGTTCCGGATGCAATTAACGAGGTAGCTTCTTCAAAACCTGCTTTTGCACTAGAATAATCCATGGTTAACCATTCGGGTATTTTAAACCCAAAACCTGCGGTTAGGCGGGTAAAATAGTCGCTCCAAGAAATAGCTACGGCAATGTTACCAATAGAATATTCCATTAATAAATCCCATCCAATAATCCAGGCAAATATTTCTCCAAAAGCTACATAAGAATAGGTATATGCACTACCACTTACCGGAACGGTAGAAGCAAATTCGGCATAGCATAAGGCCGCAAATCCACAAGCTATGGCAGTAAAAATGTATAAAAAAACAACACCTGGGCCACCATCAAAACAAGCTTTACCAATACTACTAAAAACACCGGCACCTATTACTGCGGCAATACCAAAAGCGGTTAGATCTTTTACGCCTAGCACTTTTTTTAAATGTCCGTGTTCTCCGTCTCCGTATCCTGCTTTACTATCAGCTAAAATTTTCGAAATGGTTTTTTTTCTGAGTACGCTTTTTTGCATGTTCTTTTTTGTGGTTTGAATACCAAACATAAAAAATATTTGGTTTAAAAACACGCTTTTGCAATTAAAAGCTGTGTTTAACGGAAAATTTGAGCAAGTTTTAAAATTTTAATAAGCAACAGCGAATAATATACATGAATTTTTAATGTATTGTTTATGGCGTTCGGCCGGGCTTTACACTGTAGTCCCGATGAAAAATTGGGAGCTGCCGCTGCAATCCCTAACGTAGCTTATGATATGGAAAAAAACATGGTCATGTCGACGATAGGAGAAATCAAAAATTTAGGTTGCCATTTTAATAGGTATTTATTTGTGAGACTTTTTTTACCTCAACTTAACAACTCGAATGCAATTCATTTGATAATTATCTGTGCAATGGTGGTAAAAAAAAACACTTCGTCATGTCTACGATAGTAGGCATTACAAATTTAGGTTGCCATTTTATTAGGTATTTATTTTAGCGATTAATCCAATTCATTTTTTGGTATAATTCTGCAGTTTTATCAATAGATAAAGAAACAAGATGTTTTTCGTTTAACTTTAAAAATCCACCTTCAGATTTAATATGCTCAGTGATATAATCTGTATTGATTACGAATGATTTATGACACCTAAAAAATTTAGAATTATCTTTTAATAAATCTTCAAAATGTTTTAATCCTTTGCTTACAGTAAGTTTTTTCTCATCAAGCAAATACACGTCTGTATATGCACCTTCGGCCTTAAAAAACACTATTTGACTTAACTCTACAAATTTTACCGAGTTGATGGTGCTTATGGCTAATTTTTGCTCTTGGTTACCTTTTAAATTTTCTTTAAGGATAGAATAATCTGTCTTTAAAATATTCTTTTTAAATCTTTCTACAGATTTTTCAAGCTCGGCAGATTCTATTGGTTTTAGCAAATAATCTATAGCAGATAGTTTAAATGCTTGTATAGCATATTGGTTATAGGCCGTGGTAAACACGATGCTAAAATTTATTTCTGCATCTTCAAAAAAATCAAGCAGTTCTAAGCCGCTATACCTTGGCATTTCAATATCTAAAAAAACTAAATTGGGTTTAAGTTTTCTTATTGCTTTTACGCCAGAGGGTAAATCGTTACAGGTTTCTAAAACCTCTACATCTTCGCAATATTCTTCAAGCATCCCTTTTAAAAGGTTTCTTGCCATTTTTTCATCATCAATAATAATTGCTTTAACTTTCATGATTTTAATTAATTGGAATGCTTAAGGTTACTAATGTACCGGTTGGTCTTTCTTCATTATCTATTTTATCTTTAACAGAAACGGCAACTTTTTTGCCGTTGTATTTATTGAGTATGGCCAATCTTTTTTGGTTTGCCTCTGTAGCAAAAGACTGATGATTCACATAATTATGAGTGTTTACTGCTTGCGCATATTTTCTTCCTACACCGTTATCGTCTATTTTAATTTCTAGTATATTGTTCTTAATCACAAAATTAATAGTAAGTATTTTGTCGCCTCCTTTGTGCAATAAACCATGTTTTATAGCATTTTCTACATATGGCTGTACTAACATAGAAGGTATTTTAACTAAATCTAGGTCTATATTTTCATTAACGATAAGTTTATAAGAAAAATCAGTTTCAAAACGCATTTTCTCTAAATCTAGGTATAGGTTAAGTGCTCTTATTTCTTCTTCTAAAGTAATAGATTCCTTTTCCGACATTTCTAATATCATGCGGGTTAGCTTAGAGAACTTACCCAAATAAAAACTTGCATTTTTTTTGTCATTAGAAAAAATATAGGCTTGTATGGTATTTAAAGCATTGTAAAAAAAATGGGGATTCATTTGTGCTTTTATAGAAGTTAAAATAGATTTCCCTAAATTTTGCTCTAATTCTACCTTTTCTTTTAGTAAAACAATTTGTTTAGATAGAATGCTAATACGCCACTTATTATATAAATAAATAATAGATCCAAGTACTCCTATAACTATCAATACAAACCACCATGTAAACCAAAAGGGTTGTTTTATTCTAAAATAGGCTACCTTATTATATTCTCTGTTTGCATTTTTAAATTTAATAGTGTACTTACCTGGCGATAAAGATGAAAATTGAATATCGTTAACTTTTGGGTTTAACAATTTCCAAGGCTCATTATTTACTTTATAAAAATTTTGAGAAGGTTTAGAATTGCCAAAATCTAAAATAGAATAGTTTAAAGTAATATCGTTTTGATTATATTCTAATGTGGGTATTTCTGTTTGTTTATAAACCTTATTATCAACATTTAAAAAATTAATTTCTAGTTTAGGAAAAGCACTATTAGCAACTTTTCTTTCTAAAGGAACTTTTAAAATTCCGTTTTCAATCAATAAAATTAAATGATCTCTATCTTTTAATAAATCGTTAATAATTAACGATTTGATATTTAAGTCTATAATTTTATTAGTTTTTGTTCTAATATTATAAACATTAATTTGATTACTGCTTACGATATATAATTCAGAGTCGAATTCTTTAACCAGTTTTATAGCTTCTGGATTTAGTTTGAGGATTCTGTTAAGTGGCTTAAAATTATTTTTATTTACAATCTCAAATAAATCTCCGGTAGTACTTAGCGTAAATATTCTTTTATCAATAACCATTAATTTTGATGAATAAAAACGATTGTTTTTAATATCAATTCTTTGTGTTTCTTTAGGTTTAACTTTAAATAAACCTAGGTTGGTGCTAAAGTAAACAGAAGAATCTGATGGATTATAAGTAACGGAACGTCCTCTATAGTTTAAACCAGCTAAAGGTGCAAACTTTGCCTCAGGCGATGTTTTATTTTGATTGAATAAATTATCCCAAATAGATTTATATTTAGGGTTGAAAGTGGGTGATTTTAAAACCCCGTTAGCCAAAGTGGAACTTATTGCATAATAATTTTGGTCTAATCTAATAACATCTTTTACAGCCAAATCTATATTTTGAGTGTTACTAAAATTAAGATTTGGAATAATAAAACAACCTTTAGAAGAGAAAAAATAATTATTATTAATTGTGTCTAAATAATTAAAATAAATTTCTGCTAAATCTGCTTTATTAAAAACAAGTTTAGGTTTTTCTAAATTGGTATTGTATTGATAAATACGTCCTCTAGAGCTCGAAACATATAAATCATTTTGACACTTTACTATTCTATTAGGGTTAAAATTTGGAAATGGATACAGATTATTTTGAATGTTAGGCACAAAGAAAGCACCTTCATTTGTTGATCCAACCCAAAAATTACCTTGCTTATCTTTCAATACGCATGAAATATTTTTCTCTCTAAAATACTGGTTTTGTAGTTTATTATTTTTATAAATATAAATACCGTTAGAGGAATAAACCCAAAACTTATCATCAATAAAATTTAATCCTCTAATAATTTTTGGCTCAACTAAATTTAATCTATCAAAACGTTTAGATGAGAAATCAAAATGGACTAATGATTTATTTTCGTTAAATTTAGATACAATTGCTATTTTTTTGTCATGAGCAAAAACTAATTTTATTTTACTCTTATATTGACTTATATCTATTGAGGATATTTTTAGATTTTTATCAATTTTAAATAAGTTGTTATTAGAAATAAAATAAAAATTATCTCCATTTTGATAGCCATCTTCTGGAGTAAGGTTTTGTATACTAAATGATTTGATTTTTTTAAAAGTTTTTAAATTATAGGCAACCACACTATTTTTTTGGATTACCAATATGTGATTTTCTAGAATGGCATAAGGAATATAATTTACGGTTTGTATTCCTTCAAACTTTTTAATTTTTTCATCCTTTACATAATAAATAAAACCATCAAAGTTCTCATACCAAATCCGTCCATATTTATCCTCCTTTATACAACTTCCTGCTCTAGAGGTAAGTTCGGGAGAGGTGATGGTTTTAAAACTTACCCCATCATATTTAATTAAGCCAATTTCTGTAGCAAACCAAATAAAACCCTTTTCGCTTTGAAAGATGTTATAAACAGCGTTTGTTTGTAATCCATTTGCTTGGTTTATTGCTACGCTAAAAGGTTCTTGCGCTTGCAAGTTTATTGCAAATAAGCAAAAAGTAAAAAGAAGTGTTATTTTTTTCAAAATTGAAACTGAATTTTAAAAATAGGATTAGATGTTTAAATATTTAAATTTAACTTATGAAATGGTAAAATAAGTATATGAAAACATCTTTTTTTTGATTTAAGGTGACAATAAGTTTTTAATTATTCAAAATTCTTAAATTAAAATCTTCATTAAAAACTGTTCATATATTCAAACTGCCATTTTGTATAACAAATTTATTGTTTGGTAAAACTTATGTTTTTCAAATCTAATTAAACTCTACATTTGAATTGTTAATTAAAAAAAATGAAAGAAATTTATTCTTACATTAAATTATTACCCGGTTTTTTAAAGTTTTTATATAAAACAAATATTAAACAACAAACATAATTTAAGGATTAAAAAATATAGTTCATCTATTTATGAATTAATGTGTTTTGGGTATGTAAAAAAGCTGCTTTTAACGAGCGGCTTTTTTTGTTTAATAAATTAAATCTACTACTATGGAATCAGAAATTAATCAAATTAAAAATCAAATTATTTTACTTTTAGTTACCAGCAGTTTAGCAGGGCTATTATTTTTCGTTATTTAATTTATTTTAAAGGTTGTTAATTAAAAAAATATTAGAGTTATCATCCTCCTTTGTAGCATTGTTAAATTTTTCTGTTGCTTTTTGCGGTATAGATATGAGGGTATGGCACATTTTAAAAACCTTTTAACGGTTTTTGAAATTACGGTACCCCGGTAAGCCCCACCCGTGAAAAGGTTATTTTGAAATAGAAAAAAGATGCACCTAAATATAAATTAATTGTTTAAACAAATATTTATTTATTCTCTAATAATTTTTAAATTAGGGAATGAATTTTTTGTCGCATTTTTATTTTGATAGAGACCATAAAGATCCTTATTACGTTTTAGGTATTTTATTGCCTGATTTAATAAAAAATGCCGATAAAAAATGGAACATTCATCCAGAAAAAAATTACCAATCTTTTAAAATAACTCAACATTTAGGGTTATATTATGGTTATCAAAAACATTTAGCTGTTGATGGTATTTTTCATAATTCAGAATTTTTTAAGCATTATCAAAACCAATTTAAAGCAGATTTAAAACAAGCTATAGGCACCTCTAAAGTTAAGCCATTTTTTTTAAGTCATATTACTTTAGAACTATTATTAGACCATATTTTGATAAGTCAAAATATGGTTGACGTAGGATTATTGTACAAACACTTAAACAGTATTGATGAACAAATTTTAGAAGATTTTTTATTATTGAATCATATAAACGATACTGCTAAATTTCAACAGTTTTTTTACAGATTTAAAACAGAACAATATTTATATAGTTATTTAGAGTTAGACAAAATAAGTTATGCTTTGAAGCGTATTTGTATGAGGGTTTGGCAAAAACCATTTACTTTAGACCAAGAATTTGCCCTAACCAATAGCCTAATGAATTGTAAAAATGAATTATCAAAAGAATTTATCTCTATATTTGAACACATAGAATCTGAATTGAATTAATGTTAAGGCGCATACTACCTTTATTTACTCTATTTTTATTGCCTCTTTTAGCGCAAACCCAAACTAGAAAATATGCTAACGAATTTTTAAACATTGGAGTAGGTTCTAGGGCGTTTGGTATGGGCGGAGCTGTTATTGCAACTACCAATGATGTTACTAGCGGCTATTGGAACCCAGCTGGTTTAGTAAATATGCAAAATCAAACTCAAGCTAGTTTAATGCATTCTGAGTATTTTGCTGGTATTGCCAAATATGATTATGCAGGTTTTGCCACTTTTGTTGCAGATAATACTGCTGTGGTTAGTGCATCTGTGATCAGGTTTGGGGTTGATGATATTCCTGACACTTCTGAGTTGATTGATGCAGATGGAAATATAAATTATGACAGGGTAAAATCTTTTTCGGCAACTGATTATGCTTTTTTATTGAGCTACGCAAAAAACTCTAAAAAAAGACAAAATGGTGGTGATGGGTTAAGCTATGGCGCCAATATTAAAATTATTAATAGGAGAGTGGGTGATTATGGAAAATCATGGGGCTTTGGTATTGATGTTGGTGCTCAATACAAATTAAAAAACCTAACCTTTGCAGCTGTTGGACGTGATATTACGAGTACATTTAATGCTTGGAGCTACAATCCCGATAAATTTTCTAGCATTTATACCGCCACTGGAAACGATATTCCAGAGAACTCCACAGAAGTTGCTTTACCTCGTATTGTTTTAGGGGCAGCCTACTATAAGCAAATGTTTCAAAACTTTGGTTTAACTACCGAGGCTAACTTTAGCTTTACAACTGATGGACAAAGAAATGTTTTAATTTCAGCCGACCCGGTAAGTATAGATCCAACGCTAGGTCTAGAATTTAACTATAAAAAACTTGTGTTTTTACGCACTGGGGCTAGTAATCTTCAAAAAGTATCTGATTTTGACGGTACTCAATCCTACCAGTTTCAACCTAATTTGGGTTTAGGTGTTAAAATTAAAAACTTCTCTATAGACTATGCCTTAACAGATGTAGGTAATCAAAGTGATGGTTTGTATAGCAATGTTTTTTCTATCAGATTAGATTTTGATACGAAAAAGTGATAAACAACCTATTTTCTACAATAGGATTTATAGCAGCATGCTGTACTACTTTATCTTTTTTACCTCAAGCTATTAAAATAATTAAAACCAAAAATACCGAAGATATCTCTCCATAAATGTATATTTTATTTGTAACTGGAGTAACTCTATGGTTTTTGTATTGATTTTTGAAAATGGATATTCCTTTAATGAGTGCTAAAAGTATAACATTAATACTCGCTAGTTTAATCCTATGTTTTAAAATTAAACACCTTTAATTAGCCATAAACTTTTCAAACTTACTAAGTAATAGCTTATCGTAACCATAAACGTCATCAGATGCTACTAAATTACCTAAATCATCTGTAAACGCAGTATAGTAGGAAATAAAAACAGGAACTGGTTTCTTTATATTCACCCATCTAGAATTTGCTTTTTCGCCTCTAAGTGTGGCCTCTGTTTCTTTTATTATTCTATCTGATTCTACTTTATTATTCAATAAAAATTCTGCCAATAGCATAGGTTTTTCTACCCTAACGCACCCATGACTAACCGCTCTCATTTTTTCATCAAATTTAGCCTTTGCTGGTGTATCATGTAAATAAATAGCGTAAGGATTGTGAAATAAGAATTTAATTAATCCTAAAGAATTATCTGCTCCTGGGTTTTGCTTAAAAGAATATTCATCTGGTTGTGCCTTAGACCAATCTACAGAGTAAGACTCTATTAAAGAGTCATTTTTATAAGCCACCATATCATGCGATTCTAAATAAGACTCATCTTTTTTTAAGCTTTCTAAAATTTCTTTATTTGCAATGCTTTGTGGAATATTCCAAACAGGGTTTACCTGCATGTGGTTTACCATGCCGCTCAAAATAGGTGTTTCATGCCCACCTGCTTCGCCCACGCAAACTTTCATTTGTATGATAGTCTTATTATTGTTAATTAAACGTAATTGATACTCAGGGATATTTACTAATAAATATTTTCCCTTATATTCTTCTACTGGCCATCTTAAGCGCTCCATAGAAAGGTAGATTTTTCGTTTTTCTAATTTCATTATCGCTCTAGAGTTATTTTTACCCTCATTTATCAATAAGTTCATTAATCTTTGGTAATAGCCGTTTTTTGGCTGTACCTCTTTGATGTAATTTACTAAATCAACTTGACTTAAGGTATTTAAAGCATCATCAAAAGTAGGACGTTTATTACTTACATAATAAGTGCTAAAAATGATTTTGGGGTTTATGGCGCCATATTTTAGAATGTTTACGTAATTAATAAAAGCATCAGCACTGTAAAGTTCTAATTTGGCTAAGAAAGGGTAACTATCGGCAACGTTTTTAAACTTTTTGGTTTTTAAAATTTTTAAAATTTTAGAGATGCTATCTGCATGAAGGTAATTTGGGTTTAAACCGTGATATTTAGAATTAGCTAGGTATAAAGACAATGTATCTATTTGATGGTTGAATAAGAATTTATTCAACATCATTAAGTTGTTTTCTTCTCCTTTATAAAGCTTGCTTATTTTTTCGTACTCGTGTAAGTTTTTACTCAGTTTTTTAATTTCTAAGTCAAACACACGATTGTACTCGTTTGAATTAAATTTTTTATATTCTTTATTTTGATAAACTAATGCCATATACTTGCCAAATTCTTCATTTTTTCTCTTACCACAAGAAAGAATAAATAATATAAGTATTGATAAAATAAATAACTGATTTCTAAATATCATAAAAAAAGATTAACATGCTGACTTACAATTGATAGATTTATTTTTTTGAAAATATGATATTTTAATTATCATATTTTCGCGTTTAATAATTAAAAAATTATTAATTTGATTTTTATATATAAACAAAGGCAAACATACCTTTATAAATTAACAATAATATGAAAATTCAAGTAAACACGGATAACCATATTGATGGTGCAGAAGATTTAATCAACTACATAGAAACTCTTTTTGCTGATAAGCTGAAAAGATTCGATGCTCATCTAACGAGATTAGAAATTCACTTAAGTGATGAAAATGCAGGTAAAGGAGGTGCTAACGATAAAAAATGTAGCGTAGAAGCAAGAATGGATGGTCATGAGCCAATTTTTGCAAGTGCGCAATCGGATGTTATGCATATTTCTATTAATGAAGCATTACAGAAAATTAAAAGAGGAATTGAGCACATCCATGATAAGTCTAATGCTTAAAGAAAAAGGGAGAGGTACTCACAAAACCTCTCCTCAATTCTAAACTAAAATATTACTTCTCCAAATCTAGCATCTACTTAAAGTGCTAACAATACCTAAAAGTTGGTATTTTAATTATTACAAAACTTGTATTTCTATTTTGGGTTGTTATATTTGCACAAACAATTTCTAATCAGAAATTAAAAGACATGAAATTAAATTTGACACATTCAATCCATCTACATCATCACCATAATGGTGTTGCTATATAGTTTGTTTTGTACGTCAAAACTTTTCAATTCTCAATTGTTTGTCTTTTATTAATAATCAAAAAATCTTGAAAACTTTAAAAATTGCTATCCAGAAATCTGGAAGATTAAACGAAAAATCTGTTGAACTGTTAAAAAATTGTGGTTTAAATTTTGATAATTATAAAAGTTCCCTAATATCTCCAGTTTCTAATTTTCCACTAGAAATACTTTTCTTAAGAGACGATGATATTCCAGAATATGTACAAGATGGTATTGCAGATATTGGCTTAGTAGGCGAAAATGTAATAGCCGAAACTGGTGTCAAAGTTTCTTATTTACAGCGTTTAGGCTTCGGTAAATGCACTTTAAAAATTGCAGTACCTAACCAAAGTAGTTTTAAAACCATTGCCGATTTAGATGGTAAATCTATTGCAACTTCTTACCCTGTAATTCTTCAAAATTTCTTAGAAAAAGAAGGTGTTAATTGTGATATTAAAATGATCTCAGGCTCGGTAGAAATTTCACCGGGTTTGGGTTTAGCCGATGCTATTTTTGATATTGTATCAACCGGTGGAACTTTACGCAGCAACGGTTTGAAACCATTTGCGGATGTAATGTCTTCAGAAGCAATATTAATAGGTAGAAAAGGAGAAGAAAACAATCCGTTAATTTTAGAACTTTTACAAAGAATACAATCTGTTTTAAGGGCAAAAGAAACCAAATATGTTGTTTTAAACGTCGAGAAAAAAAACCTTGATAAAGTTATTGCGTTATTACCTGGTGTTAAAAGTCCATCGGTGGTAAACTTAGCCGAAGAGGGCTGGGTTGCCGTACATACTGTGATTCCTGAGCGTGATTTTTGGAGCCATATTAGCGAGTTAAAATCAGCAGGAGCACAAGGTATAGTAGTGATGCCAATAGAGAAAATTATTTTATAGTTGAATAGGTGGTTAGTTTTTTAGTTGTTTAGGACATTTAGTTTTAAAGATCTAACAAACTAACTAACCAAAACCTAACAAACTAAAATGAAAACATACAAATATTCCGATTTAAGCAAAGCCGATATTGATAAGCTGATTTTACGAAATCCTGATACTAAAAATGAGATTAGAGATAAAGTAGAAGATATTATTAGCGAGGTTAGAAAAAATGGTGACGAAGCTTTAAAATCTTTTGCTCAAAAATTTGACGGAGTGGCTTTAAATCAACTTTACATAGAAAAAAGTAAAATTGATGAGCTAGCAAATGTCATTCCTGATGACGTAAAGGCAGCAATTAATGTAGCTTATCAAAACATTAATAAATTTCATGAAACCCAAATTTCTAACGAGCAAAAGGTAGAAACTACCTCTGGTGTTACTTGCTGGCGAGAAGTTAGAGCAATTGAGCATGTAGGTTTATATATACCAGGCGGAACAGCAGTTTTACCTAGTACTTTTTTAATGCTAGGGATTCCAGCAATAATTGCTGGTTGTAAAAAAATTGTAGTTTGCTCGCCTCCACAAAAAAGTGGCGAAGTAAACGGTTATTTGGCTTATGTTGCTCAACTTTTAGGGATAGATAGAATTTATTTAGCTGGCGGTGCGCAAGCTGTTGCAGCAATGGCTTACGGTACAGTAAGCATTCCTAAAGTCGACAAAATTTTTGGGCCAGGTAATCAATATGTTACGATGGCAAAAACTATCGTTCAGTCTACTACTAATACAGCCATTGATATGCCTGCTGGCCCTTCAGAAGTTTTGGTAATTGCTGATGAAACTGCAAATCCAATTTTTGTTGCAGCCGATTTATTAGCTCAGGCAGAACACGGGGTGGATAGTCAAGCGGTATTGGTTTGCACATCAGAAGAAATTCTAGCCCAAACGCTAATCCAATTAGAAAAACAATTGACCGTATTGCCTAGAAAAGAAATTGCAGCTAAAGCCATAGAAAATTCTTACGCTGTTTTGGTTGACGATTTAGATCAAGCTATGGATTTTTCTAATATTTATGCTACCGAGCATTTAATTTTAGCAACAGATTATTGGCAACAAATCACTCCAAAAATTATAAATGCAGGTTCTGTTTTTGCTGGTAATTTAACACCCGAAAGTGCAGGCGATTATGCTAGTGGTACTAATCATACTTTACCTACAAGTGCTTACGCTCGTTCATATTCAGGTGTTTCTCTCGATTCTTTTGTGAAAAAAATCACGTTTCAGCATATCAGCGAAAGCGGAATTAAAAATTTGGGACCTAGTATCGAAATTTTAGCCGAAATTGAAGGTTTACAAGCGCATAAAAATGCGGTGAGCGTGAGATTAGAGAATATTTAAGATTGACGATTTTAGATTTACGAATTAGCTAATCTAAAATCGCAAATCGTTCCTCGTAAATTAAAAAAATAATGTTTGAATTAGATAAAATCATCAGACCAAATATCAAAAACCTAAAGCCTTACTCCTCTGCTAGAGATGAGTTCAAAGGTGAGGCTTCGGTATATTTAGATGCTAACGAGAATGCATTTGGCTCTCCACTTCCACAAGCCTACCACCGTTATCCTGATCCGATGCAATACGCTGTTAAAATGCGTTTGAGTGAGATTAAAGGTGTTCCAGCTAGAAATATATTTTTAGGAAATGGTAGCGATGAAGCCATTGATATTTTATTCAGAAGTTTCTGTAACCCAGGAGTTGATAATGTGATTATCGTTCCACCAACTTATGGCATGTACGAAGTTTCGGCTAATATTAATGATGTACAACTAAAAAGAGTAAATCTTACCGAAGATTATCAGCTTAATTTAGAAGGTATTGCAGAGGCTATTGATAAAAACACCAAACTCATTTTTATTTGCTCGCCTAATAACCCCACTGGTAATTCTATCAATAGAGAAGATATTGAAACTATTTTGGCCAATTTTAATGGAATTGTTGTAGTTGATGAGGCTTATATTAATTTCTCTCGTCAAAAAACTTTTATTCAAGAGTTAACCGAATATGCTAATTTGGTTGTTTTACAAACACTTTCTAAAGCATGGGGATTAGCTGCATTAAGGGTAGGAATGGCATTTGCAAGTGAAGAAATTATTGAGGTTTTTAATCGGGTAAAACCACCATATAACATCAATGAAGCATCTCAAACTTTAGCTTTAGAAGCATTGCAAAATACCGAGCAGGTAAATGATTGGATAAAGCAAATTTTAACAGAGCGTGATCATTTAGTTTTGACCCTTAAGAAGTTTGATTTAGTTTTAGATATTTATCCATCCGATGCAAACTTTATTTTAGTAAAAACAACGAATGCTAATAGCATTTATGATTTCTTAGTTTCGCAAGGTATTATCGTGAGAAATAGAAATAGAGTAGAGCTTTGCGAAGGCTGCCTTAGAATTACCGTAGGCACTCCGTTAGAAAATGAAATTTTGATAAACACATTAAAATCCTTTGAAGGATGAAAAAAATACTTTTTATAGATAGAGATGGTACTTTAATTTTAGAACCAGCCGATGAGCAAATAGACTCTTTTGAGAAACTTGTTTTTTATCCTGGTGCTATCTGCAATTTAGCTAAAATTGCTAAAGAGACTGATTTTGAATTGGTAATGGTATCTAATCAGGATGGTTTAGGTACAGATTCTCATCCCGAAGAAAACTTTTGGCCAGTACACAATTTCATTCTTCAGACTTTAAAAAACGAAGGTATCAGCTTTAGCGAAGTAATTATTGACAAAACTTTTGCTAAAGATAATGCGCCTACTCGTAAACCGGGAACTGCTTTATTAACTCATTATTTCGATACTGAGCAATATGATTTAGCCAATTCTTTTGTAATTGGCGACAGGTTAAACGATGTTGTTTTAGCTAAAAATTTAGGTGCAAAAGCCATTTGGTTAAATAATAACCCGGATTTAGGTGCTCAAGAAGCTCAAAATAAAATCGATAATTTATCGGAAGTATTAGCTATTGAAACTTGCGATTGGTCCGAAATTTATCGTTTTTTAAAAGTTGGTGATCGAAAAATTGAGCATATCCGGAAAACCAAAGAAACAGATATTTTAATAGAAATTAATTTAGATGGGAAAGGTGATGCAGATATTTCTACAGGTTTAAATTTCTTTGACCACATGTTAGATCAAATTGCTAGGCATGGCGGTATAGATTTAAAAGTACATACTAAAGGAGACCTGCATATAGACGAACATCATACCATTGAAGATACCGGAATAGCCCTAGGCGAAGCATTTGCTTTAGCTTTAGCTGATAAAAAAGGCATTGAAAGATATGGTTTTTGTTTACCCATGGATGATTGTTTAGCACAAGTGGCTTTAGATTTTGGTGGTAGAAATTGGATTGTTTGGGACGCCGAATTTAAACGAGAAAAAGTAGGCGATATGCCAACTGAAATGTTTTATCATTTCTTTAAATCATTTTCTGATGCATCAAAATCAAACCTTAACATTAAAGTTGAAGGCGATAACGAACATCATAAAATTGAAGCTATTTTTAAAGCGTTTGCAAAAGCTATTAAAACGGCCATCAAACGCGATATTAACAACATGAGGTTACCAAGCACAAAAGGGCTTTTGTAGTATCAAGATTTGAGTATTAAGTAGCAAGATATGCAAATAATCGTCTTGTTACTTGATACTATTATCTTATAATCTTACTCAATGATAGGAATAGTTAATTACGGTGCAGGCAATATATTTTCATTAACAGCCGCATTAGATAGATTGAGCCTGAAATACGGAATGATCAATCAGGAGGCTGATTTTGATTTGTATGATAGAATAATAATTCCAGGCGTAGGTCATGCTGGTACAGCTATGGAAAAATTAGTAGATACCGGACTTGTGCCAAAAATTAAAAGTTTAACTAAACCGGTTTTGGGTATTTGTGTAGGTATGCAATTAATTACCAGTTTTTCCGAAGAGGGGAATGCCGAAATGTTAAATATTATTCCAGTTAAAACATCAAGATTTGACGAGGCTGTTTCTAAAAAAGTACCACACATGGGCTGGAATCAAATTGATGTTGAAAAATCAAATTTGCTGTTTAACGGAATAGCCAATGGTACCTATTTTTATTTTGTTCATTCCTATTTTATAGAATTTAATACTAAATTTACAATCGCTTTTTGCGATTACGGAATTAAGTTTTCTGCCGCAATACAAAAAGATAACTTTTATGGAGTTCAGTTTCACCCAGAAAAATCTGGTTTAGCTGGCGAAATACTCCTTAAAAATTTTGCACACTTATAAATTCTGAACATGTATATTATTCCAGCTGTTGATGTTTTAAATCAAAAAATTGTTCGCCTTCGTGAGGGTGATTACAATCAAGTTACACAATACGAGGTATCTTTAGACGAACAAATTGATCTATACCAATCTAACGGAACAGAGATTGTTCATATCATAGATTTAAATGGGGCTAAAGGAGATTTTAGCAATCAAAAATATATTTTCGATATCATCAAAAAAACCGATATGAAGATTCAATACGGTGGCGGTGTAAGAAGTATAGATAAAGTTAAAGAGCTAATAGATTCTGGCATTCATCGTGTAATTGTTGGTACCCAAGCTATAACTAATCCAAGTTTTTTAGAAGAATTAAGTGTTGAGGTTTGTAATAAAACTAAATGTAGCGACCAAGTTATTGTGGCGATTGATGTTTTAGACGAGGTAATCAAATACTCTGGATGGATGGAAAGTTCGCCAATCAAATTGATGGATTATGTAGGTAGATGCTTACAATTGGGCTTTTTTAGGTTTTTATGTACTGATATTAATAAAGACGGTAAACTAGGTGGTGCAGGTGTAGATTTGTATAAAAAATTACTTAGCCAATCTCCTTTTATCAAATTAATAGCTTCTGGAGGTATCAGTTCTATGAAAGATATCGAAGAGTTAAACGAGCACAATATAGAATCATGTGTTGTAGGTAAAGCCATATATGAAGGTCATATCAGCATAGATGAAATTAAACATTGGAATTTAACCATGTTGAGTACTATATAATCACCACTGCGTTGCTTTCAAAAAGAATTATTCCTTGCCTTGACGTTAAAGACGGAAGAACAGTTAAAGGCGTTAATTTTGTTGATTTACGAGATGCTGGGGATCCTGTTGAGTTAGCCTGGCAATACTCTAATCAGGGTGCTGATGAACTGGTGTTTTTAGACATAACTGCAACTCACGAGAAACGTAAAACAACAATTGAAATGGTTAAGTCTGTTGCTCGTCAAATCAATATCCCATTTACAATTGGCGGAGGAATTAGCGAATTAAAAGATGCTGAAGCTTTATTAAATGCTGGTGCAGATAAAATTTCTATTAACTCTGCTGCGGTTAGAAGACCAGAATTGATAGACGAACTTGCTAAAGCTTTTGGTGTTCAGTTTGTTGTTTTAGCCGTAGATACTAAACATTTACCAAATGGCGATTTTGTGCATTTAAATGGTGGTAGAATAGCAACCGAATTGCAGACACAGCATTGGATTAAAGAAGCAGAGAGTCGTGGTGCTGGAGAGATTTTATTAACCTCTATGGATAAGGATGGTACAAAATCTGGTTTTGATAATATTCTTTTAAAACAAATTAACGAGATGGTATCTATTCCAGTAATAGCTTCAGGTGGTGCAGGTTCTGCACAAGACTTTATAGATGTTTTTCAGAAAAGTAATGTAGATGCAGCATTAGCTGCTTCGGTTTTTCATTATGGAGAGATATTAATTCCTGAGTTGAAAGCGCTATTAAAAAACAATCAAATTGAAATAAGGATCTGATGAATATAGATTTTACAAAAACAAACGGCTTAGTGCCTGTAATTATACAAGATGAACAAACTTTAGAAGTTTTAATGCTGGGCTACATGAACCAAGAAGCCTATCAAAAAACAAAAAAAGAACAAAAAGTAACTTTTTTCTCACGTACTAAAAACCGTTTATGGACAAAAGGCGAAGAGAGTGGTAATTTTTTAAATGTAAAATCCATCAGTTTAGATTGCGATCAAGATACTTTACTGATTAAGGTAAATCCAATTGGCGCTACTTGCCATACTGGCTCTAGAAGTTGCTTTAAAACAGATTTTAATCAAAATTTTATTTTTAAGCTACAACAAATCATTGTAGATAGATACGAAAACCCATCGGCAGAATCCTATGTAAATAAGTTAAGAGCAAAAGGCTTAAATAAAATAGCTCAAAAGGTAGGGGAAGAAGGTGTTGAAACCGTAATTGCCGCCTTAGCTGAAACAGAAACTGATTTAATTAATGAAGCTTCAGACTTGGTTTTTCACCTTTTAGTTTTACTTAAAGAGAAAAATCTAAGTTTAGAAGTTATTGCTAAAAACTTAGAGAGCAGACATAAATAATCTATTGTGTTTTAAAAATCAAAATTTAACATAGCTTGTCTTTCAGGTTCTGGTATGGATACGCTTTTGTTTAAATTATAATCAATCGCAACTTGTATTGTTTTGCCTGTGGTATTCAAAAACTCTTCTCCATTTTTATTTGAGGTGAATAAAGCATATTCTAGGTCCCAGCTACTATTTCCTATTTTCGAAGTTTTTACATAGGCTGTTAATTGATCGTTTAAGGTTATTGGTTTTATGAAGTTTACCTCGGCTTTAGCCAAAATAATTCCTGTTTTATCCCAGTCCCATTTAATAATTTCGTTCCAATAGTTTGAGCGAGCTTGCTCAAAATAAGTTAAGTAAATGGCATTGTTTACGTGGCCAAATAAATCTATATCACAAAACCTAACCTCTATATTGGTTTTGTATTTAAACTGACTTTTTAGTTCTATTAAATCCATAAATCGGTAATATTGGCATTAAAAATCTTTAAAACAAGACATAATGACATTTAAATTAGTCTTTTTTACGTTTGGTATATCGCTTGATAAAAGTAAAATATAAAATTCAAAAATAATTAGGAGGATATAAAAATGACTTTAGTAAAATTTAACAATAACAAAGTGGCTAATGGTTACAGCACATTTAATGATTTATTTGATAACTTCTTTAACGAAGGAGTATTATTAAATAAGAGACTTGATAAAAGTCCAGCAGTTAACATTTACGAAAATGAAACATCGTTTCAGATCGAGTTAGCAGCACCAGGTTTAAAAAAAGAGGATTTTAAAATCAATTTAGAAAAGGATGTATTAAGCATTTCTGCAGATGTTAAGCAAAAACCTGATTTAGACAATGTCAAAGTTAATAGAAGAGAATTTGGTTTCTATTCTTTTAAAAGATCTTTTAATTTGCCAGATTTAATTGATCATAGCAATATCGAAGCTAAATATCAAGATGGTATTTTAAGTTTAACTATTGGTAAAAAAGAAGAAGAAATTGTGAAAACAAGAGTTATTGAAATTAAATAAGGATTGTTTGTTTAAAGACTAAGAAGGCTCAATTTTAATAAAATTGGGCTTTTTTAGTTTAAATTCATATTTAAGCGGTTGTTAACAAACAATTTACCCAATTAATAAGTAACTGCTTAAAACATGATACTTAATTTTTTAGATTTGTAACATGATTTTAGAAACTCTTGATACTAGGCGAAAAGCTTTAAAAATAAATTTGGATTCTAATATTTACGGCACCTTTGCCGAAATAGGAGCTGGTCAAGAAGTTGCCCGTAATTTTTTTACTGCTGGCGCAGCATCTGGAACAATTGCTAAAACAATGTCGGCCTACGACATGACCTTTAGTAATGAAATTTATGGACCTGAGGAGTCGGGCAGATATGTTTCTAAATCTAGGTTGCAAAAAATGTTAAATCATGAGTTTGAGTTACTTGCAGAGAGATTACATGGTATTTCTTATGAAACCAGAACATTCTTTTCTTTTGCAAATACTGTTACTACTCTTAATTATGATAAATCTAACGATCCGCATGGCTGGTTAGGTATTAAATTTCAATTAACACCTTGCGGGCCATCAAACGAGATTATTTTCCATGTGAGGTTATTAGATAGCGATGCTACATTACAACAAAATGTATTGGGAATACTTGGTGTAAATTTAGTTTATGCAGCCTTTCATTATCATCAAGACCCACAAAGGATGATAGAATCTTTATCTGATAACTTGAGTAGAGGCTCTGTAGAGATAGATTTAATAAGTGTAAAAGGTCCTGATTTTGCTGATTTAAGTGAAATTTTAGTAAATCTTTATTTAATACAAAAAGGATTCTCAAGTGCTGCTGTATTTTTACCTAACATAGGTGTTGTGCAAGCTAAAGATTTAATGTACAAAAAGAATATTATGATTTTAAGAACCAGGTTTAATCAAAAATCTAAACCTGATTTTAAACTCTTTAACGATGCTATTAAGCAATATTCTAACTATTTAGATATAGATGACCATAGTTTAATTACCATGGCAGAGCTCACCCTAAATAATTTAATGACTAAATCTGATATGGAAGATGTTGATTTATTAGATAGGATTGCTACCAGAGCTAAAGATATTACCGAAAGTGGACATGCAGTTATTATTTCTAACTTTGATAGGCATCAAAAATTAGCTAAATATTTAAATAAATGTAAGCCTAAAAGTGTGGGAATTACTACCAGTATTTCTAATCTTAAAAATATTTTTTCTTCCCAATATTACGGACCTGGTTATACTAATGAGCTTTTAGCCTACATTAGCGATTTGTTTAGTCATAATGTAAAACTGTTAACCTTCCCGTATAGAGACATTAAAAACAAGCAAATAGTAACAACAAAAAACCTAGAGGTTTCGCCAGAGGCAAAACCATTATTTGATTTCTTGATACAGAATAAATATATTTTAGACGTGTTAGAATTAGAGAAGTCAGAAGATAATTAATTTCTCATGTTGATATATTGTAAAGGCTGATCAAAGTTTTGTCCTCTGCATAAAGATATAACGGCTTGCAAATCGTCTATTTTTTTTCCTGTAACCCTAACTTGGTCTTCCATTATAGCCGCTTGCACCTTTAATCCGGAGTCTTTTATTGCTTTTACTACTTTTTTAGCTGCTTCCTTATCAAGGCCTTCCTTAATTGTAATTTCCTTTTTTATCATATTCCCTGAAACGCTAATGTAGTTTTTCTCTAAATCCAAGGCCTTCGGGTCTAATCCTTGTTTAACAAATCTAGATATAATAGAGTCTACAATCGCTTTAAGGCGCATATCGTCTTCGGTTACTATGGTTAAAACATTTGTTTTTTTGTCTAACTCTACTGTACTTTTAGATGTGTTAAAATCGTATCTGTTTAAAATCTCTTTTTTGGCATTATTAATGGCATTATCTAGTGTCTGATTATCTATTTTGCTTACAATATCGAAAGAAGGCATATTTGGAATATAATTTGATGAATTAAAAAAATAAAGATAAATTTAAACAATAATTATAAACTACGTGTCATGAAAAGTCAAAAACCTCAGTCATCGAAAAAAACAAAACAAAAAGAAATCATAGAAGTAGATCTTTCTCAAAAGTTAAAGGATTTTGTTATAGGTTTAGGTTATGATGCTAGTGAGATAAAGACCGAAATAAAAAAGGTAAGTAAAATATTAGCAAAAAAATTCGCAAAAAAGGTTAGTCAGTTAAAAGTAGATATATCAGAAAAACTTAAAACGGCAGAACCTAAAAAAATAACTAAGAAAGATGTTGCTAAGGCAACTAAAGTAGTTAAAAAAGTAGTTAAAAAAACTGAAAAATCACCCTCAGATATTAAAAAAGTTTCCTCAGTTTCTAAATTAAACACTGTAAATACAGATGTTAAAGTTAGTCAAACACAAAAACCAAAATCTACAAATACACAAAAGCCTGATGTTAATGTATCGGTTGAAAAAGCACCTAACATAAAAAAAGAAGTAAAAGGCGAGGTAACTAAACCTAAGACTGTTGTTACGTCAAAGCCCAAGGCTGTACCAGTAAAACCTACTAATAAGACAAGTACTGTAAAAACAAAAGCAACAGCAAAATCTAGCACTACCAAAAAGTAGTTTAACTTTAAATTAATATTTAATTAACAAATTATTATGCAGTTTTGAATCCCTAGGTTAGTGCCACGGGATTTTTATTTTTATGAACCAAACTAAGATACCATTATTAAATAGAGAAATTAGCTGGTTATACTTTAATGATAGGGTATTGCAAGAAGCTGCAGATAAATCTGTACCCTTAATAGAAAGAATTAAGTTTTTAGCTATTTTCTCTTCTAATTTAGACGAATTTTATAGGGTAAGAGTTGCTACACTTAATAGATTGGTTACCGTTGTTGATAAAGCAAAGGAAGAGTTTGGTTACAATCCTAAAAAAATACTAAACCAAATAAAAAATATTGTAGTTAGGCAAGAAAAGAAATTTAACACTTTATACGAAGAAATAATTAAGGAACTTGCTGATAACAAGATTTTTATTTTAAACGAGCATCAATTAAATGTAAGTAGAGGTACCTTTGTTAAGAAGTATTTTAGAGAGAAAATATTATCTACGCTAGTTCCAATTATTGTTGATGATAAATTACCATTTCCAGAACTTAGAGACCGAGTAATATATTTTTTAGTTAAGCTTACTCATCATACAGCAAAAAAGGATAAGGTTAAATATGCACTAATAGAAATACCAGAAAGCTTAAACAGATTTTTGGTGTTGCCAGAGACTAACAATTTAAAGTTTATTATCCTGTTAGATGATGTAATTAGGTATTGTTTAGACGAAATATTTTTCATTTTTGATTATGATGAGATTGAAGCATTTTCTTTACAAGTTACCAGAGACGCCGAATTAGATTTAGATAAAACAGTTAGCGATAAGTTTATAGACGCCCTTTCTAAAAGTCTTCAAAAACGTAAGAAAGGAAAACCAATGCGATTTTTATACGACACCGCCATGCCAATGGATATGTTAACATTCGTGATTTCTAAATTAAATTTAAATTCAGAAAGCTTAATTCCAGGCAATAAGTATCATAATTTTAAAGATTTTATCTCATTTCCTAATGTGGGTGATGAATATTTAGAGTATAAAAAGATAACACCCTTACCGGTTAAGGATTTAAGTATTAACAAAGGGATGCTTCAATTGATTAAAAAGAGAGATTATTTAATTAACCTTCCTTATCAATCTTTTGATTATATCATACACTTCTTAAGAGAAGCCGCTATAGATCCTCGCGTAACCAGTATTCATATTACATTATACCGCTTAGCAGAAAATTCAAGAATTATAAACGCTTTAATTAACGCTTCTAGAAATGGTAAAAAAGTACTTTGCTTAGTAGAGCTTAAAGCAAGATTTGATGAGCAAGCCAATATCTATTGGACAAATAGATTAGAAGAAGAAGGTATTTATGTCAATTATGGAATTACAGGTTTTAAAGTACATACCAAAATTTGTATGGTTACCAGGCTAGAAAAAGGTAAAAAAACACTTTATGCTAATTTAGCCACTGGTAACTATAATGAAAAAACCGCCAAAATATATTGCGATCATAGTTTATTTACCGCCGATGAAAGAATAACTCATGAGCTAGAAAAACTTTTTCACAATATAGAGCAAAAGAATATTTCTAAAGGATATGAAAATTTAATTGTAAGCCCCTTAGAGACTAGAAAAAAACTATTCTACTTTATAGATAGAGAAATTGCTAACGCAAAAGTAGGTAAAAAAGCATATCTAATTCTCAAAATGAATTCTTTAGCTGATGAACAAACCATTAGAAAATTATATGATGCAAGCAATGCAGGCGTTACAATAAAACTTATTATAAGAGGGATGTGTTGTTTGATTCCTCAAAAGGAAGGTTTTAGTGAAAATATTGAAGTCATTTCTATCATAGATAAATTTTTAGAACACGCCCGTATTTGGATATTTGCAAATAATGGAGACGAGCAAATTTACTTGCTATCAGCCGATTTAATGACCAGAAATTTAGATCATAGGGTAGAAGTAGGATTTCCTATATATGATTTAGAGGTAAAAAAGGAAATTAGAGAAATGATAGACATCCAGCTAATGGACAATACAAAAGCTAGAGAAATAAACCACCTCAATAATAATAAGTACAAAAAAACAAAGATAAAAGTGCCTTACAGGACACAGATTGATACTTATAATTATTTAAAAAATAAAAATTAAGATTTTGAAGTACGCAGCAATCGACATAGGATCTAATGCAGTAAGATTATTAATAGCCAACATTTCTGAAAATGAGGGCGTATCATCATTTAAAAAGAACACTTTAATTAGGGTTCCTTTAAGACTTGGCGATGATGCATTTATTAGTCAATTTATTTCTGAGAAAAAGTCTGAAGACCTAATTAAAACAATGGTTGCATTCAAAAACTTAATGGATGTATATAAGGTCACTGATTACATGGCTTGTGCTACATCTGCATTAAGGGAGGCCAAAAATGGCCCTTTAATAGTATCTAAAATTAAAGAAATAGCTGATTTAGATTTAGAAATTGTTACCGGTCATAAAGAAGCTCAAATTTTATACTCTAGCCATATAGAAGAAACATTAGATTCTAACAAGAATTATCTTTATATTGATGTAGGTGGTGGAAGCACAGAGCTTTCTGTTTTTATTCTAGGCGAATTAAAGTCATCTAAATCTTTTGATTTAGGAACCATCAGAATATTAGACAACCAAGACAAAGAAGAAACTTGGGATAGTTTAAAAAACTGGATTAGAACAGAAACTAAAGGTTTAAATAACTTACAGGGCATTGGTACAGGCGGTAACATCAATAAATTATTTAGACTTTCGCAAGAAAAAGATGGGCATCCATTAAGTTACCTTAAACTTAAAGAGCAATACGAACATTTAAACTCTCATTCATTAAAAGATAGAATTAACATTTTAGGATTAAACCAAGATAGAGCAGATGTGATTATACCGGCTTGCGAGATCTTTTTAACAGTAATGAAATGGGCAAACGTAAAGCAAATCCACGTTCCAAAGGTTGGTTTAGTTGATGGTATTATTCAACTTTTAATAGAAAAAAACAATCAGTAAAATTGGTTGATGGTGTTATTCAGCTTTTAATAAAAAAAACAATCAGTAAAACTTTCTTAACTCACGTAAAAAGTATCAATAAAGGCTACTTTAGGCTGTAAAAGATCAGAAATTACATTAACAGATGAAGTTTTATCGTTGATATTGTTGATGATAAGTTCTCCGCTGTTTTCAGACATTATACTTTTAGAGGTTAAAATGTTTAAGATTGGTAAAGCCTTATTAATCTTATTAAAATTTAAAATTAGGTTGCTGTTTGAGTCTAAGTAAAACCCAGATGCCACCGCTTTGGCCAAATCTACAATCTCACCAATGCCAATTGCAATAACCATATTTACCTCTTTTTCTTTAGCTAAGTTAATTGCTTCAATGGCTAGGTCAACATTTAAGCTATCTTTTTTTATTTGGTAGGTAACATGCTCAAGTCCGCAAATATTTAATAAGGATAATACTCTGGCATACAAGCCTAGAAAAGGGTTAATATTATCATGAGTAATTACTATGGCCTTTTTGCCATAAGAAGAACATTCTTGACAAAGCTTGTCCAAAACATTTTCACCTTCTAAATTGTGTGTTTTATTAAAGTTATCATAATTAACCATACTTAACAAACCAAAATTTTAACAAAATGTTCTTTTTTGCCATTAAAAATTTTAAATAAAACAATAGCTCTAGAATTTTGTTAAAAAATTATCAATAGTAAACTAACAAATAATATAAAATTCTTAAAAAACAAAACATGAAAAAGAAATTCTTAAACATGCTAATGGCCGTTGCTATTATCGGAACATCATTAACTGCTTGCAATAGCAATAAAGCAACCGAAGAAAATACAGATAGCGTCTCTATGGATAGCACTGCAATGGGAGCAGATTCTACCGAGGCAGGTGTTATGGTTGGTGGTGCTATGATGGTTCCTTCTAAAAACATTGTAGAAAATGCAGCTTTATCTAGCGAGCATACTACATTAGTTGCAGCGGTTACAGCAGCAGATTTAGCTGCAACATTAAGCGGTACAGGACCATTTACAGTTTTTGCACCTACAAATGCCGCATTTGACGCTTTACCAGCAGGTACTGTTGATGGTTTGTTAAAGCCAGAAAAGAAAGCAGATTTAGCAGGTATTTTAACATACCATGTTGTTGCTGGAGCCGTAAAAGCTGCTGATTTAACTGATGGAATGGAATTAACTACTGTACAAGGTGGAAAATTAAAAGTTTCTATTAAAGGTGGTGTTGTAATGGTTGGTGACGCTCAAGTTACCACTGCTGATGTTATATCTAGCAACGGAGTTACACACGTTATCAATAAAGTATTATTACCTAAATAAGTTCTTTTGTAATCTTCAAATTACGTTTAAAGCGTTTCGGAAATTTTCGAAACGCTTTTTTTATACCTAAGAAATCGTAAATTTCCCAAACATAAATTTATGTTGAATGGATAATAACTCTCAAACCAGCAAAAAAAATGTTGTGCTCTTAATTCTAGTAGCTTCTTTAGGTTACTTTGTAGATATTTATGATTTAGTTCTTTTTTCTGTAATTAGGGTTCAAAGTTTAAAAGGTATTGGTGTTCCTGATGATGAATTACTTTCTGTGGGTGTTAAATTAATTAATGCTCAAATGATTGGGATGTTAATTGGAGGCATTTTGTGGGGTATTTTAGGCGATAAAATGGGGCGATTAAAAGTTTTGTTTGGGTCTATTTTAATGTATTCTTTAGCCAATATAGCTAACGGATTTGTAACTGATGTTACTACCTATGCAATTATTAGATTTATTGCTGGTGTAGGTTTAGCTGGAGAATTGGGAGCGGGTATTACCCTCGTTGCTGAAACCATGAGTAAAGAAAAAAGAGGTTATGGCACAATGCTAGTAGCTGCAATAGGATTAACTGGAGCAATTGTAGCTGGTTTAATAGGCGATAAATTTGCATGGCAAACTGCTTATTTTATTGGTGGTGGTATGGGATTGATTTTGTTAGTACTTAGGGTTGGAGTTATGGAATCTAAGATGTACGATAATATTGCACATGAAAATGTTGTTAAAGGGGATTTTTTAATGCTTTTTAATAACTGGACAAGATTTAAAAAGTATATCAGTTGTACCTTAATAGCCTTACCTGTTTGGTTTGTGGTAGGGGTATTAATTACTTTTGCCCCTGAGTTTGGAAAGGCAATGGGAGCTACTGATCCTTTAAGTGCAGGAAAAGGAATTTTATTTACTTATATAGGTATTTCACTTGGCGATTTACTGACCGGAATACTAAGCCAGGTTTTTAAAACAAGAAAAAAAATAGTTATCGCATTTCTATTTGCCACCCTTTGTAGCATATTACTTTTCTTATTTTCAAAAGGTATATCAGCCAATACTTATCATTGGATATGTGTTCTTTTAGGCCTTTCAACTGGTTTTTGGGTAATTTTTGTTACTATTGCAGCAGAACAATTTGGAACCAATTTAAGATCAACCGTTACAACCACAGTTCCTAATTTTATTAGGGGTTCTGTTGTTTTGGTTACCTTAAGTTTCGAATACTTAAAAACACCATTAGGCATTATCAATGCAGGTCTTGTAGTAGGTTTAGCTACATTGGTAATTGCATTTATTGCGGCTTTTAATTTAGAAGAAACCTTTGGTAAAGATTTAAATTATATAGAGGAATAAAATTAGGTTATCACCGGCTTATCGCGACAAATAAAAACAAATAATTAGTTAATGATCTCTAAGGAAGAAATAGCACAAGATTACCAGCAAATACAAGAAAATATTGTTAACGCTTTAACTCAGTTAGATGGCGGTGCAACCTTCAATCAAGAAAATTGGGAACGCCCTGGTGGTGGAGGTGGCAAAAGCCGAGTAATTTTGAATGGTAATTTGATTGAAAAAGGAGGAGTTAACTTTTCGGCTGTTCATGGTAAACTACCAGACGCGATTAAAAAAGCTTTTAAAACCGATAAGGAAGATTTTTTTGCAACTGGAGTTTCTATCGTGTTACATCCTCATAATCCATGGGTGCCTATCATCCATATGAATATTAGGTATTTTGAGATGCAAACCAATGACGATACTATGCAATGGTTTGGTGGCGGTATAGACGTTACACCACATTATGTAAATTCTTCTAATGCGCAATTTTTTCATCAATACATAAAAACTGTTTGCGATGGTTTTGATCTTAGCTTTTATCCAAAATTTAAAACTTGGGCCGATGATTATTTCTACATCAAACATAGACAAGAAACAAGAGGAATAGGTGGGATTTTTTATGATAGGCTTACGCCGATAAACACTGCTTTAGATTGGAAAGGTTTGTTTGATTTTTCTAAATCGATAGGAAATTCATTTGTCCCTATTTATGAAGCTTTGGTTAAAGAAAACAGACTGAAAGATTTTGACCCTAATCACAAACAATGGCAGTTACAACGTAGAAGTAGGTACGCCGAGTTTAATTTAGTGTACGATTCTGGAACAAAATTTGGTTTAGAAACAGATGGGAGAATAGAGTCTATTTTAATGAGTATGCCACCTCTAGCATCTTGGGTTTATGATTATCAAGCTAAACCTGACAGTATAGAAGCAGATACTTTAAAATTGCTTAAAAAGGGTATTGATTGGGTTTAGTTTATAATCAAATAATGATTATTGGATTTAAGGTTTACTATGCTATTATCCCCCCTTTGGAAGGGGTTGGGGGAGTAACTAGTAGATTTCCACTCCACCAGAAAAGGTGGCTCGCAATGTCAAAAACCTACTTTGTTTCAATTTCAATTATTTTCCTCCCTTTCTCACCTAAATAGTGATCTATTAATTTTTCATACACTTTATACCCATCATCTACATTAGTAAAAATGATTATACCCTGCTTTGTTTTAGGTAAAATAAAAAATATAGTTTGACAGCCTTTATCTGATCCTCCATGAGATAAGGCATATTCTCCATTTCCTAAGTCATAAATTTCTAGACCTAATCCAAAATGTTTCATATTTTTAGTTTCTACCTGATTACTGATCATATCATTAAATACTTTTTTGGTTAAGCCATCAGCATTCAAAATACTAAGTGCAAAGTTTCCATAATCTTCGATTGTAGTTAATAAATTATCGGCAGCATTAGCAACACTGATTTTTTCTGTTTGGTAGGCAGCCCCATCAGAATTATAACCTATTGCATATCTAGAACTATCAGTTTGATTATCCCAAATATATTGGGTATCGTTCATTTTCAAAGGTTTAAAAATTAATTCTTCAGCTAATTGACTCATAGTTTGATGGAATTTCGCTTCTAAAGCTTTTCTTAAATATTCAAAGCCCTCGCCAGAGTATTGATATTTTGTGCCTGGCGTAAATTCAAAATGTAGTTTGCCATCTTTATTATTCCCACGCCAATTGGTAAAACCTGTTTGGTGACTTAAAACGTGTCTAGTAGTTAATAATTTACTATATGGGTCTTGAACAACATCAGGGTCGGTATAATATTTATAAATGGGTTCGTCTAAATCCCATTTTCCTAAACTCACTTGCTTTAAGGTAAGAATAGAGATGATGGGTTTAGTTAACGATGCTACATTAAATAGAGTATTATATGACGCTGCTATTCCTTTTTTGAGTTCTCCAAACACGCTAACTTGTTGAAGTTTACCATTGTTAATGATTCCAATTCCTAAAGTAGGGACTTTATTGGCTATCAACCATTTTTCTATTTCAGTAACGTTGCCAAAGATGGAAGACTCACTTTTTAAAGAATCTTCTACTGTAGAATCTTTTTGTGCGAAAATTAATATCGGAGTTAGGATTAGAAGAATAATTAATCTGTATTTCATTTTTTGTTATTTAGGTGATTAATAGGGGTTAGGATTTGATTTTTGCTTAATGAAGGCTTACAACTCTTGTAATTTTCCAATCATTATTGGTTTGGTGCCAAATAATCATAAATCTTCCTACTCTTGATGGGGTGCCTAACGGTTCTGTATTATTGTGGAATTTGTGCAATCCAATCTCAATCGCTCCAAAACCTTTAATAGGATAAACTTCTATACTTCCTTTTACCAATTCTCTAGATACTTTTCCGCAAACATTCTTTTTTGTACCGTCAATAATATCTTGTTTAGAAGTCATTAAACCTCCTTGGTCGTGATAAAATTCTATGTTTTCCGAAAAAAAATTACCGTAAGTATCTAGATTGATATTACAGGTATTATAAGATTCAAAAAACACACTATCTAAATGAACAATTGTTTCATATAGCTTTTGATCTTCGGGTTTGTAAATGTATTTTTCACTAACAGCATGATTTGATGTTGAGCAAGCAGTTAAGATTGTGGTGATAAAAAGAAGGATGAATATAATTTGTTTCGACATGATTTTAATTTTTGTCAAAGATTGAAATCACTCTTCCTAAAACGTAGAAAAGCTCCCCGACAAAAACCCGACAAATTGCCGACAGCTTTATATCATATTGAAATTCAGTTTGTAATGAAGTTTCTTGTTTCGGTCTATTTCAAAGGCATTCCTTAAAATGATAAAGATATTGATGATGATGAGCAAAGCAATCATGAGTATAGTAAACTTATTCCCAAACTTCAATAGAATAAATAACATAAAAACAATAGGTGCTAAAATGGTATACATGATTTGTAAAGACACTATTTGTTTTGTTATTGGGTTCTTCAACTTCATTGCAAACATGAGTACCAGCGGAAATAAAATATTGAGCGGTGGAAGCACAATAAATATTAAAGAAGAAAGATTAATTAATTTGATTAAAGAATAGTTTAAGGGAATTTCTTCTGATTGAATATTAGTTTCATTAGTAGTACTTTCTTTATTCTCTGTTTCTAATGATTTGGATAATAATTCTTTTTCTTGGATACCTAAAGTTTTTCCTAAGGTTTTAAGTGTGTATCCTTTTGGTTTTGTCCCAGCTTCAATTCTTTGAATTGTCCTTACAGAAATGCCGGATTTTTCTGATAACTCTTCTTGTGTTAAATTTTGTTGTTCTCTTATGTCTTTTAGTTTGGACATGGATATGTTTAATGTTGTTCTAATTGTAAATCTAATGTTTCAGTATGTATAATAATTAAAAAGTTGCTTTTTAAAATTTGAATTTATTTTGATAGTCTTAAAATAATAGCATCTCAAATCTCTAAACATAAACCATTTCCACAATATAAGCTCGCGTTTAACGATAGTAGGGATACCGGCCAAGAGCCTAATGCCTGTGTGCGTATGATTGGATAGCGTGTTAAAACGCTTTGGTTAAAATTTTTAGGCACTAACATTGTATAGATTATCTAAAACATAGAAATCATGAATACAGATAAAATCAATCAAATATCAGATAAAATAGAAGACGCTTTATTGAGCGAAAGTGCTTATACAAACATTGGTAAAACAGAAAGAATTTTATCTATAGCTAGTGGTACTTATATTTTCTTAAAAGGTGCTAGAAACGTTTGGTCTAATCCTTTATTGGCCGCTGGCGAGCTAGTTATAGGTTTTGGTTTGCTAAGAAGGGGTGTTTCTGGCTTTAGTGCTACCTCTGAAAGAATAGAGCGTGAAGAAATGGGATCGGAGGCAATTTTACTAAGGTAAGGGCAAAACAAATTATTATTTATTCATCATTCTAGAGAAGAATATTGCTCCTAGGATGTACATCGCGATATCTAAAATATCTAAGGAATATCTGCTATTGTAAAAAGGTAAAATGCCTTCAAATAATATTGATAAACTTAAGACTATCAATATGATTTGATATTTATTTAAAGTATATGTTTGTCTATTTGAAAGGCGCATAAACCACAAACAAAGCTGTGCTATAATGGGTACAGCAATTAAGTCTATCCAATAAAATTGTATTGGCCACCAAAAGTAAATATGATTTTTTGTAGCTATAAATAGGATAAGCCAAGTGAACGCAAATAGGATAAACCAAATGTTTAAAAGTGTTTTCAATTTTAGGTACTCATTAAGCCAATGATCCAAAGTAGAAAAGTCATAAATGCTATAAATGATGCTTGTACAATAACAAATACTTTCCTAAACCTGCGAAAAAACTTCTTTAATTTTCTTTTTATCTTTCCGTCGGTTGGTTTAATAAAGAATAAATCATTTTCTTCTTTTACTTCGGTCCATATTTTTTGTTCTACTTGCTTTATAAACGCTTCATTTTGCAAAAATTCATTACAATATAAACACCTATCGTAGGTTTCTCCTCTCCACAAAGTCCACTCTTTACAATGCGGACATTTTATTTCTTTCTTAACAGCCAAAATCTATTTCCTTGTTAGCTTTTTTATCTACTTTTATTACTTTAGTTTTAAACCTAAAGAATTTTTGATGCAAAGCAAAAATAATAAAAAGACGATAAGAGCTTGGGCCATGTTTGATTGGGCAAACTCTTCTTACAATCTAGTCATTACTTCTACTATTTTCCCTGCTTACTACACCGCAATAACTACTACAAGCGAAAATAATGATAAAGTGTTTTTCTTTGGGCTTAAATTTGTAAACACAGCGCTTACTAATTACGCATTAGCTGCAGCTTATTTAATAATAGCTCTAATAACTCCGTTTTTAAGTGCTACCGCCGATTTTAGAGGTAATAAAAAAGTATTTATGCGCTTGTTTACTTGGATAGGCGCTTTAGCTTGTGCTGGTTTATACTTTTTTAAATTAGATACCCTAGAATTAGGGGTAATTTTATTTGCTTTAGCAGCTATTGGTTATTGCGGAGGAATTGTTTTTGCAAATTCTTATTTGCCAGAAATTGCCTCAGTAGATCAACAAGATAAAGTAAGCGCAAAAGGCTTTGCTTACGGTTATATTGGTAGTGTGATTTTACAAATAATATGCTTTGTGTTTGTGCTAAAACCCGAGTTATTTGGTATTATTGATGCTTCTTTCCCTGCTAGATTATCTTTTTTACTGGTAGGTGCATGGTGGTTAGGTTTTGCCCATATTCCATTTAGCGTGTTGCCAAAGGGAAGTCCAAATTTTAATAAACAAGACCAAATTAAAACTCATAGCGGTTTAGACGAATTAAAAAAAGTTTGGCGAATTGTTAAAGATATGCCTGTTTTAAAATCGTTTTTAACTGCTTACTTTTTTTATGCGATGGGTGTGCAAACTGTTATGTTGGTTGCGGCAAATTTTGGTGAAAAGATATTGAAATTAGAAACTTCTAAACTGATTTTAACCATTTTAATTATTCAGATAGTAGCTATTCTTGGGGCTATTTTAATGTCTAAACTATCTAAAACTTTTGGCAATATAAAAATTTTGATATTTGTAGTTATTTTATGGATTATGGTTTGTATAATGGCTTATTTTATTCAAAATGAGTATCAATTCTATGGTTTAGCAGCATTAGTAGGATTAATTATGGGCGGAATACAATCATTATCACGATCCACATTTTCTAAGTTTTTACCAGAAAATACGCCAGATACAACTTCATTTTTTAGCTTTTATGATGTAACCGAAAAACTTGCAATAGTTGCTGGTTTGTTTAGTTTTGGTTTTATAGAAGAACTAACAGGCAATATGAGAAACAGTGTTTTAGCTTTAGGATTGTTTTTTATTTTGGGTTTAGTTTTGTTGTTTAAAACTTTAAAAAATCAGAAGTTAGCAATAGGATAGAAGTTATTGATTGTGTCTCGAATGTACAGATTTAATTTCTTTTAAAGTCATTCTGAACTCGTTTCAGAATCTTACTATAATTTGAAACAAGTTAGGTATGACATTTAAATTTCAGAATCGTTGATTTTTATCTGTGTATTCGTGGAAGAAAAAAATATTTCACATCAACTTCTCCATAATTACATAATCTATTCCGTTTTTGCTAAAAGTCTCGTTTGTGGTTTGCATTCCATATTTTTGATAAAAAGTTATTGCCGAAACTCTAGCATTACACCAAACTCTTTTACAATTAAACTGAATGGCAAATTCCATAATATATTGCATCATTTGCCTGCCAAATCCTTGTTTTTGATAGTTTGATAATGTTGCAAATTTCCTAAACTGTAAATCATCACCTCGTTGAAAAAGAGAAACAACGGTAATTAGTTTATTATCATGAAATAAGCCTAAATGTATACCTAAATCGTCTTCAGGTAGTTTAATTTCATTTAAAGGTAACTCCGGATTTAATTCTTTTTGTCTAATGGCCCAAGTTAGCTCCTGTCTTATTTGCTCAATCATTCAAAATAAAATATTAGACATTTAATTTAAAATCTCTATTAATTCTTTTACGAGCATAAAGAATATAAATTAAACCAGCTATTGTGTTAATAAATAGGAAGCTAAAAAGCCACATCGACTTTTCGCTCGAGAACAATCTCTTATTATTATAGATTTCTACTAAACAAAAAATTGAATAAATTACTGTCAAAATTAATCCTAAACCTAACAATATCTCAGAAAAAGGTTGATGCAGAATTTTTAATAAGGTTCCAATAATTATCGACAAAAAGCTAATTGTAAATAGGGTAGGGATAAGGGTTTTATTATTCATGATTGTTTCTTATAAAGGAATGTTTCCGTGTTTTTTTCTAGGGTTGTTTACCACTTTATTTTCTAGCATTTTAAATGCTTTTATCAATTTTGCTCTTGTTTGTGCGGGTTCAATAACATCGTCAATAAAACCACGTTCGGCAGCTCTATAGGGGTTTGCGAAAATGTCAGAATATTCTTTTTCTTTTTCTAGCCATTTTTCTTCTGGGCTTTCGGCAGCTGATATTTCTTTCTTGAAAATAATTTCGGCGGCACCTTTTGCACCCATCACCGCAATTTCGGCACTTGGCCAAGCGTAATTCATATCAGCACCAATATGTTTAGAGTTCATTACATCATAAGCACCACCATAAGCTTTTCTGGTAATAACCGTAATACGTGGCACCGTAGCTTCGCTAAAAGCATATAACAATTTAGCACCATTGGTGATGATGGCATTCCATTCTTGGTCGGTACCGGGCAAAAAACCGGGAACATCTTCTAAAACCAATAAAGGAATGTTAAAACAATCGCAAAAGCGTACAAACCTAGCGGCTTTGGTAGATGAATTGATATCTAAAACTCCAGCTAAAAATGCAGGTTGATTGGCTACAATTCCAATACTTCTGCCTCCTAATCTGGCAAAACCTACTACAATATTCTCGGCAAAATCTTTATGAACTTCTAAAAAGGAATTGGCATCTATAATTTCTTCAATTACTTCTCTAATATCATAAGGTTGATTTGCATTTTGTGGTAAAATGCTATTTAATTTTTCTCTTACTTCGTTAGTAGCTTCGTATGGTAAAAATGGTGTACGCTCTTCGCAATTTTGAGGGATGTAACTTAAAAGCTTTTTTAAATGATTAATAGCTTCAATTTCGTTTGCACATGCAAAATGAGTCACCCCAGACTTTGTAGCGTGTGTATTTGCACCACCCAATTCTTCAGATGTTACGTTTTCGTGAGTAACCGTTTTAACTACATTTGGCCCAGTAACAAACATGTAAGAAGTATTTTCTACCATCAAAATAAAATCTGTAATTGCAGGAGAATAAACCGCACCGCCAGCACAAGGACCCATTATGGCAGATAGTTGTGGAATAACGCCAGACGCCATGGTGTTTTTATAAAAAATATCGGCATAGCCACCTAAAGAAACAACTCCTTCTTGTATTCTTGCACCGCCGCTATCATTTAGTCCAATTATTGGTGCACCATTTTTCATGGCCAAATCCATCACTTTACAAATTTTTTCGGCATGAGTTTCTGATAAAGAACCTCCAAAAACAGTAAAATCTTGAGAAAAAACATAGGTTAATCGTCCGTTAATGGTTCCGTATCCGGTTACAACTCCATCACCTAAATGTTTTTCGGTTTCCATGCCAAAATCTGTAGACCGGTGTGTGACAAACATTCCAATTTCTTCAAAAGAGCCATCGTCTAACAGGAAGTGTAAACGCTCCCTTGCGGTTAATTTGCCTTTTTTATGTTGACTTTCAATTCTTTTTATCCCGCCACCAAGAAAAGCCTCTTCTCTTTTAGCATTTAAAGTAGTTAGTTTATCGTTCAATTTGATTTTATTTGGCTGAATTGTGAAATTATAAATAATTAATTATTGATTGGGTATATTTAAGATTTTTAATATAAAATTTTGATATAATTACCATTAATAAAATTTATATAACTAATTTAGTTATGTTTGAATACCCAAGTATAATGTTGAAATTTAATTTTTCCTTGAAAAAGTATAAAAGTGATTTTTTAAATAGATTATTAACCCACTCTATAAAATTTCAAGCATTCAGTAGTTTAAACAAACCAAACCAATTTATTTAAATAATTTATAATAATTATGATTGAAGATCTGTCCAGTTTACGAGGTAATGGTATAGGTAAGTATTTTTTAGCAAAAAATTTAAAAAAAGATTTACCAGCTAGTATTGTTGTCTTTTTAGTTGCACTTCCGCTTTGCTTAGGAATTGCTTTGGCATCTGGTGCACCTTTATTCTCTGGCATACTAAGTGGTATCATAGGAGGGATTGTTGTGGCTAGTTTTAGTGGCTCTCAATTAAGTGTATCTGGTCCGGCAGCAGGGCTTACGGTTATTGTTTTAAATTCCATTACAACTCTAGGTAGTTTTGATATTTTCTTAATGGCGGTATTTATTGCGGGTCTAATGCAAATTATTTTAGGAATTTTAAAAGCCGGGACTATTGGTAACTATTTTCCTAATAGTGTTATCATAGGTATGCTAGCTGCTATTGGTATTATTTTAATCCTAAAGCAGTTACCTCATGCTGTGGGTTACGATGCGGATTTTGAAGGAGATCAAGAGTTTGCACAAATTGATAATGAAAATACTTTTACAGCTTTGTTATCGGCATTTTCTAAATTTACAGGTGGTGCAATATTAATTAGCGTTATTTCATTACTTGTTTTAATTGTTTGGCCTAAATTTAAAAAATTAGAATTAATTCCTGCGCCATTGTTAGTTGTAGTTTTTGGGATAATTTTAGGCCAAGTTTTAGAGGGGACAAATTTAGCGTTAAAAGCAAATCAATTGGTTCAAATACCTATAGTAAGTAATTTTAATGATTTTAAAGGCTTATTTATTTTTCCAGATTTTACACAAATTACTAATCCTAAATTATGGACCATAGCCCTAACAATTGCAATTGTAGCTTCATTAGAAACGCTTTTAAGTTTAGAAGCTGTAGATAAAATTGATCCTATTAAAAGAGTTTCGCCTACCAATAAAGAATTAATTGCTCAAGGTATTGGTAATTCTATTGCAGGCTTAATTGGTGCCCTACCAATGACAGCGGTTATTGTTAGATCATCTGCAAATGTAAATTCTGGCGGTAGAACAAAGGTTTCGGCAATTTTTCATGGAATATTTTTGATTTTAGCTGTTTTGCTGATCCCAACATTAATAAACAAAATTCCATTATCTTGTTTAGCGGCAATTTTATTGATGGTGGGTTATAAACTGACTAAATTATCTCTATTTAAAAAAATGTGGCTTGATGGTAAAAACCAATTTATACCATTTGCCGTAACAATTTTAGCTGTTGTTTTTACCGATTTATTAATTGGCGTAGGTATTGGATTAGCCGTAGGTATTGTTTTTTTATTGGCTACAAACTACAGAAACCCGTATTTTTATACGGTAGACAAAAGTGAAGGGGAAGACATCATAAGAATAAAATTAGCCCAAGAAGTTTCGTTTTTAAATAAAGGTACCATACAATATACATTAAGCAAGCTCCCTTCCAATAAAAAAGTGATCATAGATGGTTCTCAATCTTTATTTATTGATAAAGATGTTTTAGATACAATACATGATTTTGTACAAAATGCGAACACTAAAAATATTGAGGTTGAGCTTATAAACATTAAAAATAAATACAAAGTACCTAAGCTTAACGAATTGATAATTGATCCAAAATAAAGATATGAAAAGCGATAAAGAACAACAAGATTCTAAAAATCTAGCAAAAAATATTTCTATCTCACATCAAACCGACGAAATTAGTTATGATAATTTATTGAAGTGGAATAAAGAATGGGTTAAAGAAACACTTAAAGAAGATGCAGATTATTTCAAAAAACTGGCTAAGGGGCAAAGTCCACCAATTCTTTGGATAGGGTGTGCCGATAGTAGGGTGCCAGCAAATCAAATTACTGGTACAAATCCCGGAGATATTTTTGTTCATAGAAATATTGCAAATATGGTTATACATACAGATATGAACATGTTAAGTGTTTTAGATTATGCAGTAGCGGTATTAAAAGTGAAACATGTGATTGTTTGTGGTCATTATGGTTGTGGAGGAGTTTTGGCAGCCATGAGCAATAAGCAATATGGATTAATTGATAATTGGTTAAGGCACATTAAAGATGTTTATAGAACCTACGCTTTTGAATTAGATATGTTAGATAACGAAGTTGAAAGAGGTAATCGTTTAGTGGAATTAAACGTGATAGAAAACGTTTATAATCTATGCAAAACATCAACCATACAAAATGCTTGGAAACAAGGACAGGAATTAAGCGTACATGGTTGGGCTTATAGTTTAGAAACAGGAATTATTAAGGATTTAGGTGTTTCTTTTAATTCTGATGAGAAATTGGGTAGCATGTTTAAGTTCGAAAATAAGTAGAAATACTTTAATGTAAAAAATCCCATTTGATAAGTGTCAAATGGGATTTTTTTATGTTAATAGATTGGTTTACAATCTTCTAATATCAGCACCTAAAGCTTTTAATCTGGTATCAATATCTTGATAGCCTCGTTCTATTTGCTCAATATTGTGAATTGTGCTACGACCCGATGCTGATAAAGCTGCGATTAATAAAGATACCCCAGCTCTAATATCTGGCGATGTCATTTCAATACCTTTTAATTGATATTTTTTATCTAAGCCTATTACCGTTGCTCTATGTGGGTCGCATAAAATAATTTGAGCACCCATATCTATTAATTTATCAACAAAAAACAATCTACTTTCAAACATTTTTTGATGAATAAGTACCGATCCTTTAGCTTGTGTAGCCACTACCAAAACAATTGATAGTAAATCTGGTGTAAAGCCAGGCCAAGGTGCATCAGCAACGGTTAAAATAGAGCCATCAATAAATGTATCTATCTCGTAACTATCTTGAGAAGGAATATAAATGTCGTCACCTCTTAACTCTAGCTTAATACCTAATCTTTTAAAAACATTCGGAATTATTCCTAATTCGTTATAGCAAACATTTTTAATCGTAATTTCAGATCCAGTCATCGCAGCTAATCCAATAAATGATCCAATCTCGATCATATCTGGTAAAAGCCTGTGTTCTGTTCCGCCAAGCTCCTTTACACCTTCTATTGTTAATAGATTTGAACCTATACCTGTAATTTTAGCTCCCATACGGTTAAGCATTTTACATAATTGTTGTAAATAGGGCTCGCAGGCGGCGTTATATATTGTTGTTATTCCTGTTGCTAAAACTGCAGCCATTACAATGTTTGCAGTACCAGTTACAGATGCTTCATCCAATAGTATAAATGTTCCTTTTAATTCGGTTGCATCAACATTAAAAAATCCAGTTTCTGCATTATAGTTAAACTTTGCACCTAACTTCTCAAAACCTAAAAAGTGAGTATCTAAACGTCTTCTGCCAATTTTATCTCCACCTGGTTTAGGAATAGCTGCTTTACCAAAACGAGCTAATAACGGACCAACAATCATGATAGAGCCTCTTAAACTCCCACCTTTAGCTTTAAAGGTTTGACTATGAAAGAAATCTAAATTGATATCTGCAGCAGTAAACTCATAAGTATCTTTAGAAAGACGATTTACAACTACCCCTAAATCACCTAATAGTTCTATCAGCTTATTTACATCCTTAATATCAGGAATATTACTGATGGTGATTTTCTCTTTAGTTAAAAGTACCGCTGATAGTATTTGTAAAGCTTCATTTTTTGCTCCTTGAGGGGTTATTTCTCCTTTTAATGGTTTTCCTCCACGAATCTCAAATGCATTCATCTTTTATATTTGGTTTAAATTTGACTAGCAAAAAAAATGTTCAATCCTAAATAAAATTGAACATTTATATTATAAAATTAAATTTTAGTTAGACTTTCTACCACCACCATTGTTGGTGTAGTTTTTTTGTCTACCCTTATTATTGTTGTTGTTGTTGTTGTTACTGTTGTTATTTTGTCTTCCGTTAGTACCTCTATTATTAGTTTTTTGAGTTCTACTAGAAGTATTGTTGTTATTATTATTTGGCGGTTTTATTTCTACCTTATTTAATACAACATCAGATAAATCTAACTCTCCGTTAGACATGTCTCTTAAATCACTTAAAATTTGATCATCTGCTACGTGGTCTTTGTTCCAAAGTACATATGCCATTTTCATAAAATTAGCAATGGAATTAACCATGTGCTGTTTTTTATCAGGCTCTGTAATTTCTAAGGCTTTTTTAATCATTACTTCAACTGTACGACCATAGTGCTTAAATTTAATTCGGCTTTGTGGGTAAGGTAAAACTTCTGGCTTAAAGTTGATTTGCTCTTGAGTAGGAGAAGGGTATGGAGAATCTACATCTATTCTAAATTTTGAAATAATTTGTAAATGGTCCCATAATTTATGTTTAAAATCAGCAACGTCTCTTAAATGTGGGTTTAAAAATCCCATCATTTCAATCACAACGCCTGCATATCTATTTCTTTCCTCTTTGGTTGGTAAAGCAACAATGTACTCAACCATGTTTTGTACGTTACGGCCGTATTCTGCCAATATTAATTTTTCTCTTGAAGTATTGTAATCAAAAGTTTCTACTGTGGTATTCGTCATTTTATCGAAAATTTAAAGCTTTTAGGTAGCTTTTTACCATTTATTTGATGGATTATTACAAAATACTTTGAGCTAAAAATCCTCTTATTTTGCTTATATATTTTAAACTTGAATAGTTTGTATATTATCTAAGTGGTTTAAAGGTAATAGAAATGTAGCTTATTACAAATTTATAATTTAAAACAATTTGTATTAAAGGTTAAGTTTTGCTTTTAAATCCTTAGAAATTTCGTTTGTTATGGTTAGAATATGGCTTAACTCGTTACTAGAATTAGCTATTTTTAAATCACATATATCTCTATGCGGTAATAAATATTTGTTGTATGCGGGCAAAACATGGTTGTGCCATTTATACATTACATCATCTTCAGAATAACCTCTTTCTAATAAATCTCTTCTTAATCTTCTTTCTAGGGCAATCTCAGTATCAG
>JBIKIN010000008.1:0-147897 GCA_044361595.1 Pelobium sp.
AAACAGTTGCTACAGCTGTATTGCTACTAGTGTATCTTATAGCTAATCCAGAATCTGTTGTTGCTCCAGGCTCATAGTCAGCATCTGTAGTTGTTTTATTAGCCAGTGCTGGGAAGGTAATAGTTTGATCTGCTTTTGCCCTTGTTACTGTGATGGTATATGTTTTAGTAGTTGTGCCATCTTGGGCGGTAACCAATACATCAATAGCGTTGCTACCCACATTTAATGATAACCCAGACGATGCATTACCACTAACTACTGTAGCGTAGCTACCACTATTCACCCTAACTTGTATCGTTGCATTGGCATCTGCCTTTGTTGGGGTTACTGTTACGCTTGTTGTGGCGTTGGTAACACTTGCAGTGTAAGCTGTTGTTGCTGCTGCAAAGGTTGGAGAAATAGTACCAGCAGTTGTAGTTAAAGCAGATAAATCGGCATTATTTGAAAATGATGGAACGTATCTATAAGCCCTCAATTCAGAACCTCCATTTGCACCAAAAACATCTGCTCTGCCGTCGCCATCCAGATCCGCTATGGAAGCATCCCATGGACCAGCACCTGTTGTTAAGTCAGTATTACTACTAAAGGTAATAGAACCACTTGTTCCTGTATTCAAATAAATTCTCCAAAAACCACCATCAGCTGCTGCTACATCTGGTAGGCCATCTCCATTAATATCACCTACAGCAAACCCAATATTATTAAAATATCCAGTTAAATTATACGGGCTATCGAATGTGATTGAAGAACCAGAGCTTGTATTTCTAAACAATGAAATTGACCTTGAATTTCCATTGGAAATAGCTACATCCAACTTACCATCACCATCAAAATCTGCAAGGTTAAGATAGGAAGATGTGGTAGTTGAACTAATGGAAAAATCTACTTTGGCTGCGAAACTTACGCTACCTGGGGTGCTAGTTGTATTACGCAAAACAGACATATTGTTCGTGTTGTTTCCTGAATTACCTGTAACCAAATCAGGTAAACCATCACCATTAATATCACCAACACCTAAACCAATACATCCAGAAGCTGTAGCAAAATCTACTTTTGTAGCAAACGTAATTGAACCAGGGGTAGTTGTTGTATTTAAGAAAACTGAAACCACATTATTATTTGCACAGGCAATGTCTATTTTACCATCGCCATCAAAATCTGCTGCAAGAGCATAATAAGCTCCTCCATTTATGGTTAAATCTACTTTTGTACCAAAACTAATAGTAGCACCTGAAGTAGTATTTGGGAAGATAGAAACTTTGGCAGTTCCTGTTCCTACAGAAATAAGCTCAAGCTTGCCATCTCCATCTAAATCTGCCGCTGCTAGTCCTCTTGTTCCTGAATATGCAGAAAGACTTACGGCTGTGCCAAAATTTATAGTTCCAGAAGTGCTGCTGTTAGGGAATACTTTTATTGAAGTACCAGAGGCATTATTGTAATCAGCTACTGCAACATCAAGCAAACCATCATTATTGAAATCTCCTTCAGATGCTGTCATTGCCCAAGTGCCGCCACCTAAGCTAAAATTACTTGATGCTACAAATTCACCAGTAGTTAAACTTGTTTTAGCTGGGCTTTTTGTTGCTGAGAAAAATGCTTTACTGTAAGCAGATAAATTTATAGCCGTATTAGTAACCGATACAGGGCCATAGTTGATGCCTGCTGGTACAGTTACAGTTAAGCTATTTGCACTTGCTGCACTTGGTGTAGCTGCTTTAATACCACCAAAATAAACAATATTATTTGCAGCAGTTGTGTTGAAGTTTGTTCCTGTTATAATAACTGTTGAACCTACTGCTCCTGTTGTTGGATTAACTGAAGTGATTGTTGGAATTTGAACATTTGTTAAAGAAACTCCAGATGTTACCCAAGTTGGTGAGCTTTCCAATGTTCCGTTATTGGCATTGCTTGTAGCATCTGCAAGGGTAGAACCTGTACCTTCATCAAACTTATAGTAAGCAACCAATCCTGAACTATTGGTTGCAATTGAAGTATTATAATTAGCTGCTAGTTCACTTTGAGTTCGAGCTATATTCCAAATTCTAAGTTCATCCATTTGCCCATTGAAATGGTTACAACGACAACTTGTTGGCGATTGACGACCAATATTCATAGCACCTCCATCTTGTGTAACAGTAACAGAAGCTGTACCTGATGCAACTCCATTTATATAAAAAGTTAGTGTTCCACCTGATAAAGTAATGGCAACATGTGTCCACGTGTTTTGAGGAACTGCCCCTGTAGAATGTTTCCAAGCACCTGTATTATTATTAAAAAAACCCAATTTATTATCATTGTTGAGATTTACATTAAATAAAAAATCATAATCTCCTTTGTCAATAATGGTTCTAACAGAACCCGAATAGTTTATCCATGCTTCTATAGTAAATGTACTGCCTAAGTTGATGCTTGAACTATGTGGCACAGCAACATACTGACTGCTAGAACTATTAAAACTTAGTGCATTATTAGGTTGTGCTTTTACTGTTGTTAATGCTATAAATGATAATAGGCAAAGGGTAATAATTTTTTTCATCAGTTTAATTTTTTATTATTTAAGTACAAATGAGATATTATTTATTACTATCAGCAAAACTTTGGGATTAAGTGCAGAACTTTGTATATAATCTGCAAAATGTGGAGAGATTTTGGTGGTGTAAGTGTTGGTTTTTGGGGTTTCCCTTTTGGTAGATTTCTACTGCTTGTTAGCAGTTTTTAGTTAAACATTTTACGTTTTGCATTTTAAGGATAATAACAGCTTTGATCACCGCAAATTTGCGGCGAATGCTGGCTAAATATGCTCACTTGCCGCTACGCTTATAGCTATTAAGGATTTAATAGAAAAAGGCATTTCAAAACAGGACTAATTAGGCAGGCGTACACCAACTATGAACTTATGAAATGTTTAAAAATACTATTGCTACGATGCTACTTGTACAGCTTTGAAACTCACCATAAAAGTAGATCCATTATCAACAGCATATTTTAATGAACCGTTCAACTGCTCGGTAAATAAATGAACTAATTTTAAGCCTAAATTGGTAGATGATTTTGGCAACTGTCCATTGGCAAAACCTATACCGTTATCCTGTACGGTTAGTTGGTAATTGTTGTGGTTAAGCTTATCCAATTGTAGGTTAATGATGGCATTTTCTTTGGTCGTAAATGCATATTTAAAAGAGTTGGTTACCAGTTCGTTTACAATCATGCCCAAAGGTATGGCAGTGTCTAAATTGGTGATTAAAGCAGTATTATCATGAACCGTAAAGGTAAAATTAGGCGCCATGTTTTGGTACTGGTTGGCCAATACATCCATCAAATCTTGCAAATAATCTTTTAATAAAACGCCATCCAAATTATTAGACTTATACAGCTTCTCATGCACTATGGCAATAGAAAGCAAACGACTCTCAGAATTAGTTAAGGCTTCAATGGCGATTTTATCTTCTAGCGTTCTAGCTTGCATGCGTAACATAGAAACAATTACTTGTAAATTATTCTTTACACGATGATGAACTTCTCTCATTAAAACCTTTAATTCCTCAGCTTGCTTGGTTATTTGCCGGTTGGTTAGTTTTTGTTTTCTGTAATTGCGGTAATAGTTTAACCCAAATGCAGTAAAACTTATCAACGCTGCAACCATCAGCCAGCGAATAATTTTTTCATTTTTACTGTTTACAGTCATTAATACATTTTCTGTTTGCAAAGTTTTGTTAAGTAACGCTTGGTTATATAATTCACTTTGCTTCAAGCTGTTTTCCCTTTCTAAGCTTTTTTGAATGGCTATATTTTGCTCAATTTTATCCGTCTTTAATTCATTCTCTCTTGCCAATGCTTCGCCCAATAAATGCTCTTGGTACAGTTTTGCTTCTTTTAGTAGGTTTTCATTTTTTAAGGCGGCTGAAAGCAAAGTTTCCTTATTCAATTTTTCTTGGTTCAGCCTACTTTCTTTATCCAATAAAATTATTTGTTGTTGTTGCTTTTCGGTTTCATATTTCTTTGCCAGTTCTGATGTGTTTTTGGCTATATCAGTTTGGTAAATACTATCTTTTAATGCGTTTAATTTTTGGCTATATACTAAAGCGTTGCTAGTGTCATTTAATCCCAAATAGGCAATGATATAATTCTCGTAAGCAATTTTAATATTGTTGGGTGATTTTTCATTTTGAGCAAAAGTTAACATACCGTTGCATAAGGCTAATGCTGCTTTGTAATCTTTTTTAGTAGCATAAAGGTTAAAACTAAATTTATTGATGAAAGATAAAAAAACAGCATCTTTTGCAGGATCGGTATATTTTTTTATCTCATTAATACAATTTTCTGCTTTATCAACCTCGTTAATCTTAAGATAGGTTTGTGCCATGTTGTACAAAGTTCCGCCGATGTTAGCATTCAGTTTGGCTTGCTTATAGACATCAAGTGCTGATTCATAGCTGGCAATTGCACCGGCAAAATCATTGTCAGCATATTGATATTTTGCAATAAAAATGTAACCACGCCCTATATCGCTTGGGTTTTTACTTAGTTTAAAATCTGTTAAGGCTTTTTTTGCATATGCTTTCGCCTCTTCATAATTATTTTGTTCTGAAAAAATATTTGACAACGACATTAAGCATTTACCCACACCTGTTTGATATTTTTCGGCTAGCATAAGGGCTTTGTAAGCATACGATTCTGCTGATTTAAAATCCCTTGTAATGCTATAAATATCTGAGATAGAAGTATAACATGCCACATGATTGGTGTATACATATTGTACCTTAGGTAACACTAAACCACTATTTTCAAATATGGCAATGGCATTTTTTAGTTGTTTAATGGCTTCTTCTCTATTTCCCAACTCTCTGCTACAATAACCTGAAGCAATAAAACCTCTTGCAACCCCATAGTGAAAATTTATTTTTTTAGCAACTAATACAGATTGATCGGCATAGCCCTTTGCCTTGGAGTAATCTATTTTTTTAAGTCTGAAATAATTACAAATGGTAAATAAGTTCTCAACTTTGGTTGAATCATCTTTCCTACTTTCGGTAACCTTAATTAAGCTATCCAAATTTACATTTTGTGCCATGCCAGTAAAAGGCAACAACAAAAGGATGTATATAAAACTTTTTCTCATTGAGAATGGTAATTAATCATTTGCCCAAGAACTTATTTTTTTTATCCAATTCCCAATTTTTGGGATTAACTACAAGATTTAATATATAATCTACATCTTCAGCAGCCTAAAAACTACTTCTTGCGCAGTTCTACTAATTGGTATTTGATGTCCATTAATTTCTACTGCATAAGAGTTGAAACTTTTAACGTGGTTAATATTGATAATAAATTGTTTGTAACACTTCACAAAATCAGTAGTGGGCAACTGTTCCATTAATCTTTTTAAAGAATTTCTAATGATATACTTTTTTTCGGTTGTCATTACTTCTACATAATTCTTATCTGACTGAAACCATAAAATATCTTGTAAAGGAATCTTAATAAAATGATAATTATCTTTGATATGCAAATACATATTAATCACTAAATCGTTTTCAACAGCATTATCTTTTATATACCGTAAAGATTCTTCTGAAGCATTTATATTACTTGCATAGTTATATAATGCAATTTCAATAGAGGCTAATAGTAATGTTTTGCTATAAGGTTTTAATAAAAATGCAGCAGGTTTAGTTTGTTTAACTAGCTCTATTGTATCTTTATCAGAGTAAGAGGTGACGTATATGAAAGGTATATGTTTATGTAGGTTAATAAAGTTAGACAAATCTATTCCAGATAATTCTTCTTTTAAGTTAATATCCATTAAAACCAAATCAATATTTTGGTTTTCTAACAATGCTACCGCTTGGGAGTAGTTTTTTGCTCTAAATACATTCTTATATCCAACTTCTTCTAAAATTTCTTTTAAGTCTTGGGCAATAAGTACTTCGTCATCAACTATAAGAATACTGAAAAAGAATGGCATTTAAGATAAAAAACTAATTTAATAAATTTAAAAGGTGTTAAATCTTGAGTAATAAGATTTAAATTAAAGGATAAATTAAATACTTTAATGTTGAATTAAATATAATTATTATTTTAAGAAAAACCAGAATTGTTAAGTATTAAGTTTAATTAATTGAGTTTTCTACAAAACATTTTTTTAACCAAAAGAAACTAAAAACATAATTTTGGGTTAATAGAATTAATTTGGGCGTTAGGGCGGGCTTTCCACTCATACGCACACAAGGCATTAGGCTCGGGGCGGGTATACGCTCCAATCCCTAACGCAGCCTAAACTTGGCAAAAAAAATTAAAAAATGAGTTCAGAACCGACAAAAGAAAATACGGAAAAATCTATGTACTACACTGGCGAAGCAAAGTTTTCGCCTGTACCCATGTCAGTTAGTTCGCCCGTAATAAAGTTAATTGATAAAAATAAGGTTAGGGCAAATGCAGTTGAAGCCATGCATATGCAGGCTCATCAACAAATTGCCATGTTGCGTAAACAAGCCGAATTAATAATGCAACAAGTACAAGAGATTGAAGATCGCTTAAAAATATCTGAATTAATTTATCAGGCAGATATGCGTTTTAAACCTGTAATGGGCCAAACTTATCACCTTTACGAAAAAGAAGAAAAAGGCAAATTTTTAGTCAGCATGATTGCACCAAATGAATGGGGAAGGTCAAAAAATTTTAAAAGATATTTATCAACCATCCGTTTACTTTCAGATTCTACTTGGGATGTTTTGGATAAAGCCTCTTTTAACTTTGAGGACTTTGAAGAAGCCATTCCATCAAATTAGGATGCTTAAATTGATATCCTTCTGAAATTATTTTTGTCGAAACTACAATTTTATGATTCCCTTTTTCTGATAAGAATTTAGCTGAACTTCCATTGTATTTTTGACTTGCTAAACTATAAAAATCTGTTTTGAAAGGATGTGATGGTGCAACGCCATTGTAAGTTTGACCCCACAAGTTTTTCTCTATCACAAACTCAATCATCCCAATACAATCGTCTAAATGAATTAAATTAACAGGAACTAAACCACCTGGAATATTTTCCTTACCGGCAAAAAACCTCCCAGGATGTCGATCAGGACCTATTAAACCTGCCATTCTGATAATGGTTGATTGTACATTTGGAATAGATTTGATGATTTCCTCGGCAGCTAACATTCTCTTTCCACTTTCAGAATTACTCAAAGCTTGTGTTTCTTCATCAATCGTTTCATTAATCTCGTCATAAACAGAGGTAGAAGAAACAAAAATAACCTTCTGAACGGTTGATTTTTTAATCTCTTCTGCTAAAATCTGCATTCTATTTTCATATTCATCAACTTGATTGCCTCCTCTCCCTGGCGGTACATTAATAATCAATAAATCTGCATCTAAGAATAACTGTATATCATCCCCACTTTCTATTTGCCCTAAGTGTACTAAAAAAGGTGCAATATCACTTTGTGCCAAAAGGCCTAATTTATCTACAGTTGTAGTACTTCCGCGTACAAAATACTTTTTACTTATTAAGGATTTTGCAAGTGGTAAACCCAACCATCCGCAACCTAGTACCGCAATTTTATTTATCATTAAAAATTTTATTTACTCAAAAATACAAATTACATTCTTTGGCATTAACTTTGAATTTATATTATTAAGAATTAGAATTAAAAATTATGAAAACTAACAAATTAAAAATAACAGCATTAAGCCTTGTTGCCGTTTTAGGTATTTCAAGTATTTTACCTGCTTGTAGTTCTTTGTCAAAAACACAAAAAGGTACAGGCATAGGAGCTATAGCTGGTGGTACAATTGGCGCAATTATAGGCAAAAAAGTAGGTAATACTGCTGCAGGTGCAATTATTGGTGGTGCCATTGGTGGTACAGCTGGTGCTTACATTGGTAGAAATATGGATAGACAAGCTGCTGAATTAGAGAAAAAAATTCCAGGAGCTGAAGTTATTAGAGAAGGAGAAGGAATTATTGTAAAATTTGATTCTGGTATTTTATTTGATTTTGGTAAAGCAAGCTTATCTGCAAATGCTAAAACTAATATAGATAATTTGGCAGCTTCATTAAATAGCTACCCAAATACTGATATTATGATTATAGGGCATACAGATGATGTAGGTTCTGATACATTTAATTTAAACCTTTCTGAACAAAGAGCAGGTTCTGTAAAAACATACGCAACTAATAAAGGTGTAGATGCAAACCGTTTAAAAGTAGTAGGTAAAGGTGAGGGAGAGCCAATTGCTGCTAATGATACTGATACAAATAAGGCATTAAACAGACGTGTTGAGATTGTAATTGTAGCAAACGAAAAGTTAAAAACAGAAGCTAAAACAGCTGCTGGTAACTAAAACCTAAATACCTCAGATTTTGAAGGGAATCTTTTAAAAAGATTCCCTTTTTTTGTCATCGTATTTCAATAATTATTAACAAAAAATGCTTTTTTATAAATTATTTATAACAAAAACATTTTTAATTTGCGATTGTAGCATAAAATAACCTATTTTGTAACAAAATTACTAAATAAAGAAATAAACTCTTATAATTATGGTAACTAAACTTAATCAAATTGTTAAAAAGAACAGTACCGACAACTTATTTCTAAGTGCTGGTATTCTTCCAAATCAGATTGAAGCTGCAATTAATGAAGCTTCTGGAGTAATAGTTGATATTTTAAAAAATCAACTAGAAAATGGCAAAACTTCAGATTTGATTAGTTTCTTTAAGGGGATTAAATCTAATCGTACTTTAATAACCAGTATGATGGTTAAAAAATACACTAACCGTTTAAACGAGTATTATAATATTTCTGATATCGATGCTTACAATTTAGCTGTGGCTATTTTACCTGCCACGGTAGAACAATTTGTTTCGCAAACTGATGACCAACAAAAAACTGAAAATGGCTTTATACTTTGGTTAAATTGGTTAAGTGGCAACACCGTAAATTTCGAGAATTTATTTTTACGCTCTAATCAGTTTCAGTTAGGGTAAACAATATTTTAAGTATATATTAAAAAAGCGACTTCAATTTGATTTGAGGTCGCTTTTTGTTATTAGATAATTGGTATTATTGTTTTAATTCAACACATAATCTAATTCCATATCGTCTAAGCTGTTCAGCAACTCTTTAGAAATATTTATTTGTCGGCTTTTGCTTGGTAAATCAATTCTAATTTTCTCCTTTCTATCAACAACAATAAAATTCAGTTTTTTACCTCCCTTATGATTTGCAAAAATCTCATCTAAATCTTTAATCAAAGCATCGTTAATGTGATTAATATCTAAACAGATTTCAATTTTGTTAGATTGCTTTTCTAATACGTCTCGTAAATCAGAGAAAAATTGTAATAAATAACGCAAATAGATTGCGTTATCTACCTTTAAACTTGTGTCATTAATTCATAATTAGCTTGTTGATTATAAAAAATACAATCACATCGAAATTTGGAATTGAAAACCATACTTGAGATGATTATTTGGAAAGATTAAAGTTAAAATTTAAATGAAGTATGAAACGAAACTTATTTCTTGTGAGACTAAACAATTACGAAAACTTTTACGTGATAGCGAATAACTATGCAGAGGCAGTAGCTAAAACGGAAAAAAAAGTAAACATAGATTTTATTTTTGATAAAATAATTACGCATGATGGTTCATTAGAATTACCCACTGAAAAAGATTTAGAAATAAAAGCAGTAGTGAAGTTGTGTGATGAAATAATCTATTAAAAAATGAAGCTAAAATATTATAAACAGGATATAGCAGATACCGTAACATTATTAGAAGGTACGCATCACCATTTGTTAGAGATGCTTTTTACTCTTGCTTTTGAAGGAGAAGTTAAAGAAATACAAGATGTTTTAACTTCTAATAAATTTAATTATCAAGTTGCAGAATTTTATCAATTTGACGACCCCGTGCTAAATCAACTTTGCGATTTGAGTGAACACATAGAAAAAGTAAAAACCTTTTTAGAAGAAACTTATCCTAAACAAATAAATTTTTTTAACGAGCCCGACGAAGCTTAATTAAATTAAAACATTAACATGGAAACACAATTAATAGACACCTATTGGACAGGCTATTGCCCAGAAAGTGCCTTGAAAGGCGAATTAGTAAAAATGCGTTTAAATACCTATGATTTATTTGAAAGCGAAAAAACAGGTTTACAAATAGCTATATACCCTGGTGTACATGCTATAATTTTGAAAACCAGAGGCAATGGTAAATTTAGACACACCCTAACTTTTGGACTTGATATAGTAAATGGAGAAATTTTAAGTCCTCAAACTATAGAAAGACCACCTTTTAATGAGGGTGCTATTTTTAATGAAATTGAAGAAGTTGTTAATTATATTAAAACGATAAAATAATATGAGAAGTTACCAATTCCAAATTGAAAAAACTATTGAAGCTTTAGATGAAGTAGAGACAATCCTTTTCACCAGAATGTTAAATTTAGCTTCTGAAGGAGAGTTAAAAGAAATAACAGAAAATTTTGAAATTGGTGAAGAAGTATTTTTCAAACTTGAAGATTTACAAAATCTAGAAGACCCAAACATTGTTAGCTTAATGAGTATTTTTAATGACGTTTTGTCATTAAGATATAAACTTGAGAATTTGTATCCTAATTTAAACCGAAAAAAGGAAGATAATGACCTTCCTTTTTAGTTAAAATACTTTAATTATTAAAGATGTATAATCACTCTTCGGAATACTTTTTCAGAAATTCTTTTATTTGTATTTTTTTTATTTTTTCTTCAATTTTTTTGTAAAGTTCTGAGCAATTTTTCTGAATGGTGTCTTCTTCATCCCATGATTTAATATCCTTAATATTGGAACTTATAATTCGTGTCCACATTCCTTTTTTACCTTGTCTAGTATTTATATTTAAACCATTGCTCCGAAACAACTCCTGTATTTTTATAATAAATTCTTTTCTTGTTTCTTGATTCTTGAAAGGATAAACAGTTAAACTTAAATTCATAGACCCAGGCTTTTTCTCAAATTCGAAAGCTAATGGAAATCCTTTTCCTCTATGTTTTTCTTCTCCCAATACATTAAAATTTTCTAATTCATCAAACCAATTAATAGGTATAAAAGATGTATGATTGTTCCCCTTATCTATAATTTTAAGTCCTCTTTCTTCACAGAAATTTTCAACCGATAATCTAAATTTATTATCAATTCCTTTCTCTAATATAAAGTCTATCAATTCTTTATGTTCTTTGTAAATCCTTTTAGCATAGTCTATAGTTTTATCTTGTTCCATGAAATTTCTTTTAATTGAGCTTAAATAATCTTCTATATATGATTTAATCTTAATTGAGATATTAGAATCGTAAATCTTAAGCGTTTCTTCAATAATGTCTTTAATTTTTATATAAGAAAAGAAAATGTAACTTAAATTGTCAACTTTTTGTGTTGGCTCATCACCATATAATGTTAAATAGACAAATATTATCTCATTTATATTAGATGGAAAATTATCATTTACTTTTTTGAAATATTTATCTAATTGACCCTCAGAGTCTTTTGATTTTACTTTGTTTTCTATGCAAATAATAAGATTATTCTTTTCATTATTTAATAATGGACATTTCATTAAAATATCAATATTATTCCATTCACGGAAGATCTCTACTTTAGAATAGTCAATATCATGAATTAGATGGTCATTAATCTTATTTGATTTCTCATGAAAAAAAAGTTCAATGATTAATCTTTTAAATATTGTTTCACCAAGTCCATGACTTTCTTGAGGATTTAGTAACCAAGCTAAAAAATTTGAATGTCTAATTTCAGCTCCTTCAATCTTCAAAATGTTGAAAATGTTAGGTTGTTTAAGTTCAAGGTTTAAAGAATTTACATTAGAGTCAATTAAGAATTTCTGGTAAAAAACTCTTAATTCTTCAAATTTATCTATATTAAGCTTAATTTCTTTGGGCATATTTTCAATATAATAATAAACATTTTTATCTTAAAAACTAAGTTAAATTTTGCTTAAAAACTAGTTTAATTTTCTAAAATTTACTATCCCAACAGTAGTATAAAAAAGAATTAAAAAGAAATGAATAATCAGTCCATCACTTTTTAAATTAGTAGAATATAGCGCAGAATAACTTATTAGGATTGCGTAAACTAAAATTGCTAAAAACATTAACTTTAATTTTTTTAATAGTGTAACAGAGATCCCAATCATTACAATAAAATACAACCAAAGAAATAAAAATTCAAAGGTTAAAAGGTTGCTAGGTCCACTAATAAATGTTTCATATTCAACATAAATAGAAACAAAGCATAGAATTCCAACTAGTAATGTAATGAAGATAGAGAAGTAGGATATAAATTTCATATAATTATTTTTATTCAAAGTAAAAGCAACCCGACGCAATCTATTTGCGTTAGCTTTAAAAATTACCCAAAGCCTCCTCTAACCGTTTTTTAATGGCAATTCTTAAAGTTTCTGGTTTTAGAATAGATAAAAAAGAGGCATAACCACAAATTAAAGTCTCCAATTCTACATTATGTACAACTCGCAATTTAATTCGTAAGCCATTTTTGTCTTCGTTAATAATAATTTGTGAGTGGTGTAAAGGCTGAGTTTTAATGTAATTTGCAAAATGTGGTTTTACTAATATTTCTACGTCCTCTACCTCATCAGTAGGGTTCGAAACGCCTATCACATTACTAAAAAAATTCTGTGCGTTTATAGCCGTATTTTCCTTGTAAACCAGATTTTTAACAAGCTCTAAATTTTTAATACGGTCTAAGGCGTAAGTTTTTAAGAAATCAAACTCAGGATTAAACCCCAAAACATACCATCTGTTTTTAAACTCTTTTAATAAATAAGGATGTAAAATATTCTCTTTTACAACTTCACTATCAAATTTTTGATAGGTTACTTTTAAAACTTGTTGATGTTGGATAGCATTTAAAATTGGATTGATAAATGCGGTTCCTGTGGGTAAATAAGTATCTTCAAAATGAATAAATTTATTTAAATTTTGATGTAATTGTGCTGTAACACGATGTTCTAAACTATTAAAAACGTGTTTTAGATTATCAAAAAACTGAAAGCCTTTATATTGTTTTAGCGTTTCTACAGCTAAGAAAATATGTCTAATATCTTCTTGTGTAAGTGACGCATTTTTAATTGAATAATTTGCATCTGAATAACTGTAAACTCCTTTTTTACAAATGATAGGCGCATTATATCCTAAAATACTACTTCGTAAAATACGAATATCGTTTTCTATGGTACGTTTGCTTATCACGTTTTTTTCGGAACGATAACGTACTTCATCTAATGATTCAAAACAAGCTTTAGCTAAATTTTCCCAAGTCCAAGTTTTAAATCGGTTTTGTAAACACCTATCAATAGTGTGGTAGCGAATTAGAGCGTCTAGATTAACAGGCATAAATGATTTTATTATTAATAAATGAATTTTGCCTCCAAAATAGTATTATACAATTTCACCAAACAACTTTAAGGTCTTTATAAAGGTTAAAATTTTGATCTATTGAAACGATTTGGAGATTTTCTGAAATGGCTTGTGCTATTAATATTCTATCGAAGGGATCTTTATGATGATTTTCTAATCGAGAAAGTTCAATGATATGATCAAAATCTAATGGCAAAATTTCAAATCCATTGATCGTAATTTCATCTTTTAAATCCTCTAAAGAGATACCTAAATTGAGTTTTTTCAAATTTAGTTTGATAGAAATCTCCCAAATAGATGCAATGCTTATGTATTTTGATTTGCTTGTATCTTCAATTAGCAATTTAGCTTTTTTTGATAGTTGTTTGTCTCCACTCAAAAACCACAAAAAAGCGTGAGTATCTAAAATATAATCTCTCACATGTAATCATTAAAATCTTCAAGCGGAGCATCAAAATCATCACTCATCCAAATTTTACCTTTTAAACTACCAAAGACGGGTTTTTTATTTTCTTCTTTCTTTTGAACTTGATGTTTTTCTATTATAGACTCTAGAAATTCCTTAGCTTCTTTTTTTAAATCAGAAGGCAATGTTTCTAATTGAGTATATATGGTTAGTGATGTCATTATTAATATTTTATATCAAATTTAACTATTTTAATTTAATTCATCAATTCAATACATAATCCAATTCCATATCGTCTAAGCTGTTCAGCAACTCTTTAGAGATATTAATTTGTCGGCTTTTACTTGGTAAATCAATTCTAATTTTCTCTTTTCTATCAACAACAATAAAATTCAGTTTTTTACCTCCCGTATGATTTGCAAAAATCTCATCTAGATCTTTTATTAAAGCATCGTTAATGTGATTAATATCTAAACAGATTTCGATTTTGTTAGATTGCTTTTCTAAAACATCACGTAAATCAGAAAAATCTGTAAAGCTTATCCTGCTACGTTTACTGCCATCCTGATTAGTAAAGTAACTTACGTTTCCTTTGATATATAAAAAATTATTAAGCGTTAAATGATGCCTATGCTTAGCATAATCGTCTCTAAAAATTGCAAATTCGTAAGCATCATCATAACCTTCTAACTTAAAATAGGCATAACCACGTCCATCTTTAGAAACTTGATGTCTCACAGCTGTGACTATCCCACCCACTTTAAATTGAAATTCGACACCTTTATCAATCTCGTTAAAAATCAACAAATTATCTTTAGTACAATATTTATCTAAAACCAATTTATACTCATCTAACGGGTGCCCTGATATATAAATCCCAACTACTTCTTTCTCTTTGGCCAATTTTTCCATGGCTCCCCACTCCTCACATTCTGTTAAACTTGGTTGTGGCATTTCTACTGCAGCGCCTCCACCAAATAAACTGGCTTGTGAAGAGTTTTCGTTCTCTTTATGTTTTGCACCATACTTGATGGCTTGTTCTAAAACTGTTGCACCACCTTCTTCATAAAAATATTGAGCTCGGTGAGTACCCACAAAACAATCAAAACCACCAGCTAAAACTAAGTTTTCTAAGGCTTTTTTATTAGCTGCTCTTAAATCTACTTTTTTAGTAAAATCAAAAATAGAGGTGTATCTACCGTCTTTCCTGTTCTCTACAATAGTTTCAACAGCTCCTGCTCCTACCCCTTTTACTGCGCCAATTCCAAAACGAATGGCGTTTTTATCATTTACAGTAAACTTATGGAAAGACTCGTTAACATCTGGACCTAAAACTTCTAAGCCCATACGTTTACATTCTTCCATAAAAAAAGAAACTTGTTTAATATCGCTCATGTTGTTAGACAATACAGCCGCCATATATTCCGCAGGATAATTAGCCTTTAAATATGCCGTTTGGTAGGCTATCCAAGCGTAACAAGTAGAGTGAGATTTATTAAAAGCATAACTGGCAAAGGCTTCCCAATCTTTCCAAACTTTTTCTAAAACCACCTCATCATGCCCTTTTGCCGCTGCTTGAGTAATGAATTTGGGTTTCATTTTATCCAAAACATCCTTTTGCTTTTTACCCATCGCTTTACGCAAAACATCGGCCTCGCCTTTAGTAAAATCGGCTAAACTTTGCGACAAAAGCATCACCTGCTCTTGATAAACGGTAATTCCGTACGTCTCTTTGAGGTATTCTTCGCTGGCAGCAATGTCATATTTTATCTCTTCTTCCCCGTTTTTACGGCGAATAAAACTCGGAATATATTCCATTGGTCCCGGGCGATAAAGGGCATTCATGGCAATTAAATCTCCAAAAACAGTAGGCTTTAAATCCTTCATGTGTTTTTGCATTCCTGGCGATTCGTACTGAAAAATACCAATGGTTTCTCCTCGCTGAAAAAGCTCGTAAGTTTTCTCATCATCTATAGGAAAAGCATCTGGGTCTAACAAAGTACCTGTACGTTGCTTCACAATTTTTACGGTATCTTTTATCAGCGTAAGCGTCTTCAAACCTAAAAAGTCCATTTTTAACAAACCGGCACTTTCTACTACCGAGTTATCAAACTGGGTAACGTATAAATCAGAATCTTTGGCAGTTGCTACAGGTACAAAATTGGTGATATCACTTGGCGTGATGATTACCCCGCAAGCGTGAATTCCTGTATTACGTAAAGATCCCTCTAAAACTTGTGCTTGGCGTAAGGTTTCGGCACTTAAATCTTTACCATCTGCTAAAGCTTTAAGCTGCGTTACGTTTTCCATCTCTTCCGATCGTAATGCACTTTTCAGGGCAGCATCGTCTAAAGAGAAGATTTTTGCTAATTTCATGTTTGGAATTAGCTTGGCAATTTTATCGGCTTCAAATAAAGGTAAATCTAACACACGGGCAGTATCTCTAATAGAAGATTTTGCCGCCATGGTACCATAAGTGATGATTTGCGCTACTTGGCTAGACCCATATTTTTTAATTACATAATCCATTACGCGGCCACGACCTTCATCATCAAAGTCGATGTCGATATCGGGCATAGAAACCCGGTCTGGATTTAAAAAACGCTCAAAAAGGAGATCGTATTTAAGTGGGTCAATATTGGTAATTCCCAAACAATAAGCCACTACAGAACCCGCCGCCGAACCACGCCCCGGCCCTACCGAAACATCCAATCGCCTTGCTTCAGCAATAAAATCCTGTACAATTAGAAAATAGCCAGGATAACCAGTTTTTTCAATAGTTTGTAGCTCAAAATCTAAACGTTCTTTAATCTCATTGGTAATTTCGGGGTAGCGTTTTGCTGCACCTAAATAAGTTAAATGAGCCAAATATTTGTTTTCGCCACGTTTGCCTCCATCCGATTCATCTTCTGAAACCAAAAACTCTTCTGGGATATCAAACTTTGGTAGTAAAACGTCTCGGTAAAGCGAGTAACTTTCAATTTTATCTGTAACTTCTTTAAGGTTTAGAATAGCCTCAGGTAAATCAGCAAAAAGATTTTTCATCTCGTCGCCACTTTTAAAATAGTATTCATCATTAGGCATAGCATACCTAAATCCGCGGCCTCTACCTTTTGGTGTGTCTAATTTTTCGCCATCTTTAACACACAACAAAATATCATGAGCATGTGCATCTTTTTTGTCGATGTAATAGGTGTTGTTTGTCGCAATTAGTTTTACATCATGCTTTTTTGCTAGGCTAATTAGGGTTTGGTTTACCCTATTTTCGTCCTCTTGGTTATGGCGCATTAACTCTATATAAAAGTCGTCACCAAAGGTAGCCTTCCACCATAATAACGCTTCTTCTGCTTGGTTTTCGCCAAGATTTAAAACTTTACTGGGTACTTCTCCATATAAATTGCCCGATAGGACAATTAAATCATCCTTATATTGCTCTATTATTTTTTTATCTATACGAGGCACATAATAAGAGCCTTCTGTGTAGGCAATGGAAGACATTTTTGCTAAATTGTGATATCCCTTCTTGTTCTTAGCTAATAACACAATTTGATAGCCGTTATCTTTTCTCTTTTTATCTTTATGGTCATCGCAAACAAAAAACTCGCAACCTACAATGGGCTTTATTTCAGTTTCGGTAGCTGGCTCGCCATTTGCCAAAGCAGTTTCATTTTTGGCTTTCGCCGATTTGTTGTGGTTAGCCACTGCACTCATAAAATGGAATGCCCCCATCATATTAGCATGGTCGGTTATGGCAACGGAGGGCATTTTATGTTGAGCTGCGGCCTTTACTAAATTTGCAATAGAAATTGTTGATTGTAAAACTGAGAACTGAGTATGATTATGCAAATGCACAAAATCAACATCCGCAAGCTCAGCTAAGTTAGAATTTCTATCAACAACGTTGATTTCTGCATTAGGCTTTAAGCTTTCAGCTTTCAGCCTAGACGATTCTTCCTTTAAATTAACATGATTGATGCCAAATGAAGCAATTCCATCTACATTAGCAGTTCTAAAATCGTTAAAATAACTTGGCTCGACGTCTAATTCTTTAGCCGTGAAAACCTCGCGACGTACCAATTCAAAAAAGCAACGAGAAGTAGCTTCCACGTCGGCAGTAGCGTTATGCGCTTCGGCAAAAGGCTTGTTAAAAAGATATTGATGAAGCTCTGTTAAGTTTGGTAATTTAAATTTGCCGCCACGGCCACCAGGCAATTGTAAAAGGCTTGCAGTAACTTCTGTACAAGTATCTAAAACTGGCAGCTTACTTAAAGGGTTTTGTATTTGTAATCTATGAAACTCGGCACCTACAATATTGAGGTCGAATTTTAGATTTTGACCAACAATAAATTTAGTTTGGCTTAAGGCTGAGTTAAATTTCTCTAACATTAAAGCAAGAGAAATTCCTTTTTCTTGGGCTAACTCTGTACTAATTCCATGTATTTTTTCCGCATCGTACGGAATATTGAAACCTTCTGGCTGTATTAAATAATCATCATTCGAAATGAGTTTGCCCATATCGTCATGCAATTGCCAAGCAATTTGGATACATCGAGGCCAATTATCAGAATCGGTGATGGGCGCATCCCAGCGTTTAGGCAATCCTGTGGTTTCGGTATCAAAAATTAAATACATATTAAAAGGTATCGTTTTATAAATGAGAAATTTAAAAAGAGCAGAAAAGAATTAAGCCCTAAATCCAAATTTAACAAAAAATTGGTGGCTTTATGTGGTGTTGAAAAGTAGTTGTTATCTTAACAAATAGGTTAACTTTTATTTGGTTAGTTTTTAAAGAAATTATCAAATAAAATTCATTAAAACTGTATCTTTTTCAAAAGCTAAGGTTAAAAAAAGATAATTTTTCTATTTTTGTGGAAATCCTCATAAAATGGAATGCCATCAGAAAATTTTTAATCAACAATTTTTTCACTCCAGCAATCTATTTAATCTAAATTTTATAAACTAAAACATGAAATATAAACGCATTTTATTGAAATTAAGTGGCGAGTCTTTAATGGGCGAGCAATCTTATGGTATTGATAATAAAATGGTATTACAATACGCCGAAGAGATTAAAGCCGTTCAAAAATTAGGGATAGAAGTTGCCGTTGTTGTTGGTGGTGGAAATATTTTTAGAGGTTTAAGTGCAGAAAAAAGTGGTATGGATAGGGCACAAGCTGATTACATGGGTATGCTTGCTACAGTAATTAACTCTATGGCCTTACAAAATGCTTTAGAAACTTTAGGGGTTTACACCAGATTGTTATCTGCCATTAAAATGGAACAAATTTGTGAGCCTTATGTACGCCGAAGAGCAATGCGCCATTTAGAAAAAGGTAGAGTGGTTATTTTTGGTGCCGGTACTGGAAATCCATACTTCACAACAGATTCGGCAGCTGCTTTAAGGGCAATTGAAATTAAAGCAGATGTTGTATTAAAAGGTACAAGAGTTGATGGTATTTATACCGCCGACCCTGAAAAAGATAAAACTGCAACCAAGTTTGAACAATTGAGCTTTGACGAAGTTTATGATAAAGAATTAAACGTAATGGACATGACTGCTTTCACACTTTGCGATGAAAATAAGTTGCCTATTATTGTTTTTGATATGAACAAAACTGGTAACTTAATTAAATTAGTAAATGGCGAAGCCATTGGTACATTAGTAAAATAAATTTATAAGCAAATTAACCTCAACAGATGAACGAGTTTATAAAAATGGAATTAGAAGAAGCTCAATCCACTATGGAAAAAGCTTTAGCACATACCGACTCTGAGTTTTCGAAAATTAGAGCAGGAAAAGCATCGGTAGGCATGTTAGATGGTATTATGGTTGATTATTATGGAGCTGCTACTGCACTTGCACAAGTTGCAAACATTAACACTCCCGATGCTCGTACCATTGTTGTTCAGCCTTGGGAAAAAAGTATGATTAGCCCCATAGAAAAAGCAATCATGGAAGCCAACATTGGTTTAAACCCTCAAAACGATGGTCAGTTAATTAGATTAAACGTACCTCCTTTAACTGAAGAAAGAAGAAGAGATTTAGTTAAAAAGGTAAAAGAAGAAGCCGAGCGAGGTAGAATTACCGTAAGAAACATTAGAAAATCTACTAACGAAAGCATCAAAAAATTAAAAAATGATGGCGCTTCTGAAGATGAAATTAAAGTAGGCGAAGCGGAAGTACAAAAATTGACCGACACCTTTATTTTAAAGGTAGACCACTTAGCAGAGGTTAAAGAGAAAGACGTAATGACTGTTTAATTAGTCATTCTAAAATCACATAACAAAGGGAATAAGTTAGTACTTATTCCCTTTGTTATTTTTGCAACCCGTAATTATTGAAATGAAAATTCTAAAGAAATATTTAAAAAACTATAAAGGACTTATTGGATTGGCTTTATTGTTTGCTACTATAAACCAATGCTTTTCTTTAATAGATCCACATATTACAGGTAAGATAGTAGATGAGTTTATTGAAAAGAAAGACATCTTAACTTCGCAAGAGTTTACTTATGGTATTTTAAAACTAATAGGTCTGGCAGTAGGCGCCGCTATGGTTTCTAGAATTGCAAAAAACTTTCAAGATTATTTCGCAAACATCATCACTCAAAAATTAGGAGCTAGTATGTATGCCGATGGTTTAGCGCACTCGTTAAAACTACCCTACCAAACATTTGAAGATCAAAGAAGTGGAGAGACACTAGGGATTTTGCAAAAAGTAAGAACAGATTCCGAAAAATTCATCATTCAATTTATAAATATATTATTCACAAGTTTAGTAGGGATGGTTTTTGTAATCATCTATTCTTTATCTGTAAGTTACAAAGTAACATTGGTGTATTTAGCCTCAATACCACTTATATTTATTGTAAGCTGGGCATTAAGTAAAAAAATTAAAACCATACAAAAGAAAATTGTTAAAGAAACTACCTCTCTTGCAGGCTCTACAACAGAATCGTTAAGAAACATAGAATTGGTAAAAAGTTTAGGCTTGGCTCAACAAGAAATTAAAAGACTAAATAACACCACTTTTAAAATTCTAGATTTAGAACTAAAAAAAGTAAAGTATGTAAGAAGCATGAGCTTTTTACAAGGTACAACTGTAAATTTGGTGAGAAGTAGTATGGTTGTGATATTACTATTACTCATATTTCAAAATAACATATCGGCAGGGCAGTATTTTACCTTTTTGTTTTACTCTTTTTTCTTATTTGGTCCTTTGCAGGAGTTTGGAAACATCATTTTAACCTATAGAGAGGCTGAAGCATCGTTAAATAATTTTGATAAGATATTAAGTACACCCATAGAAGTTAAACCTACAAACCCAATTGCACCAGGTAAAATACAAGAGTTAACATTTGAAAATGTTGGGTTTAAACACCTTACTGCTTCTACCCATGCGCTAAACAACGTAAATTTCAAGGTAAAACAAGGCGAAACCATTGCATTTGTTGGTCCATCTGGTTCTGGAAAAACCACCTTGGTAAAGCTATTGGTAGGTTTGTATAATCCAATTGCAGGAAACATTAAATACAATGATGTGGATAGTTTAGCCATAGATTTAGACGATTTAAGAGAAAAAATAGGTTTTGTAACTCAAGATACTCAGCTATTTTCAGGTTCTATAAGAGAAAATTTATTGTTTGTAAGGCCAAATGCCACCGACGAGGAATGTATGGAAGTACTCAAAAGAGCAGCTTGTTATTCTTTATTAGAAAGAGCAGAACATGGTTTAGACAGCATTATTGGTGAGGGTGGAGTGAAAGTATCTGGTGGCGAAAAACAAAGATTATCCATTGCCAGATCTTTATTAAGAAAACCCAATATTTTAGTTTTTGATGAAGCAACATCAGCATTAGATTCTATCACAGAAGAAGAAATTACCGAAACCATTAGAAATGTTTCTGACCAGTCAGACCGTATTACTATTTTAATTGCACATCGATTATCAACCATTATGCATGCCGATAGGATTTTTGTTTTAGAAAAAGGTAATATTGTAGAACAAGGAAAACATCAGCAATTATTAGACGAAAAAGGTTTGTATTTTGCCATGTGGAGACAACAAATTGGCGAAAGATTTAGCCAGTAAATTTTTATTAAATGAGTAAAATAGCTTTAATTGGATTGTTCTTTTTCCCTTTAATAGTGAGTATTCTAGCGGTAAAAGATATTTTTGAAAACAAACAAATTCAAAATAACATCAAAATTGCATGGATTGCGGCAGTAGTATTAATCCCACTTTTTGGCGCCATCGCTTACTTCTTTTTTGGTAAACCAAAAAATATTTAAGTAAGCTTTTATTTAAACAAAACATTATTTGGTCTAATTTGTCATCATATTAGAGAAGAAATAACTTTCTTTGTAGATTAACATTATCCTCAGCATAAAATGGAAATACAGGCAGGGCCTTTGTTATCTCAAATCAAATTTCCGTCTGACTTAAAGAAATTTAAAGAAGACCAATTGGTAGAGATTTGTAAAGAGTTAAGACAATATATAATTGATGTGGTATCGGTAAACGGCGGTCATTTTGCTGCTAGTTTAGGTGTGGTTGAATTGACGGTTGCCTTACACTATGCGCTAAAAACTCCTTACGATCAATTAGTTTGGGATGTAGGTCATCAAGCTTACGGACATAAAATTTTGACCGGCAGAAGAGATGTTTTCCATACCAATAGAGTTTATGGCGGTATCAGCGGATTCCCTAAAAGAAGCGAAAGTGAGTATGATACTTTTGGTGTTGGACACTCATCTACTTCTATTTCTGCCGCTTTAGGAATGGCGGTAGCCTCTCATTATAAAGGAGAAAAAGATAGACAACATGTTGCCGTTATTGGCGATGGTTCTATGACCGCTGGTATGGCTTTTGAAGCTCTTAACCATGCCGGTATAGAAAATTCTAACTTACTAGTTATCTTAAACGATAACTGCATGTCTATAGACCCTAATGTTGGTGCATTAAAAGAATATCTAACAGATATCACTACAAGTAAATCTTATAACAGATTTAGAGATGATGTTTCGGCAGTTTTGCTAAAACTTTCTGAATTAGGTCCCGATGCTCATAAAATAGTTAAGAAAATAGAGAAAAGTATTAAAGGAACTATTCTTAAAAAAAGCAACTTATTTGAATCGTTAAAGTTTAGATACTTTGGCCCAATTGACGGGCATGATGTTAATCACTTAGTAAAAGTAATCAACGATTTAAAAGATATTCCTGGTCCAAAATTATTACACTGCGTAACCGTAAAAGGTAAAGGATACGCATTGGCAGAGAAAGACCAAACCTTGTGGCATGCACCTGGTTTGTTTGATAAAATTACTGGCGAAATTAAAAAAACAGTATCCGAGAAACCTCAGCCACCAAAATACCAAGACGTTTTTGGACATACCTTAGTAGAACTTGCCGAGAAAAACGATAAAATAATGGGGATTACCCCAGCCATGCCTTCTGGTTGTTCCTTAAACATCATGATGAAAGCCATGCCAAACAGAGCTTTTGATGTAGGTATTGCAGAACAGCATGCCGTTACATTCTCTGCTGGTTTAGCAACACAAGGTTTAATTCCTTTTTGCAACATTTACTCTAGTTTTATGCAAAGAGCATTTGACCAAGTAGTGCATGATGCAGCAATCCAAAAGTTACCCGTAGTATTTTGTTTAGATAGAGCGGGTATAGCTGGCGCTGATGGGCCAACGCATCATGGGGCATACGATGTGTCATTTTTCAGAAGTATTCCAAACATGATAGTTTCTGCCCCAATGAACGAGGAAGAGCTTAGAAACTTGATGTACACTGCTCAGTTAAAAAACCATGGAGGTCCGTTTTCTATCAGGTACCCGAGAGGAAATGGTGTTATGCCCGATTGGAAAAGACCCTTCAAAGAAATTACAGTAGGCAAAGGCCGTAAAATTTGTGATGGCGAAGATTTAGCCATCATTAGTTTAGGACATATTGGTAACGAAGTGGTTAAAGCCAACTTGCTACTCAACCAAGAAGGTTATCATCCTGCACATTACGATATTAGATTTGTAAAACCTTTAGATCAAGACTTACTACATGAAGTATTCACTAAATACGACAAAGTAATAACCATTGAAGATGGCTGTATACAAGGCGGTATGGGAAGCGCTGTATTAGAGTTTATGGCAGATCATAACTATAAAGCACAAGTAGTAAGATTAGGAATGCCAGACCTTGTGATAGAACATGGGGAACAAGCCGAACTTTGGAAAGAATGTGGTTATGATTTTGATGCTATTGTTAATCAGGTAAAGAGTTTAGTTGAAGCAAGAACGGTGAAAAGTTTGGTGGGGTAAAGGGGATTAGAGAATATCATCAATAAATCTTTTAGCCCAATATTCACGAGAATTTGTAATATCATTATAAACAGTTGTCTCAACATTACCATTCAAGAACTTTTCATAAAGTTTATCAAGGACTTTTAAAATTTGCTTATCACTGTTACAAACATAGCCTGCATTGTTGGTATTAATACTATTTTCTAAGTCACCTGTATCTGTAAATGGCAACAAAATTGGTTTCCTAAAACTCAGGTAATCTGACTGCTTAGAAGTAATAATATCTTTTCTATCACCATATTTGAGATGAAGAAATAAAGATGCGTTTTCTAAATAATTACCTATTATATCTTTAGAAACTCTTTTGGTTATGATTGTATACTTTTCTAGTTTATTTGATGCAATTACTTTCTTCAGTTTAGCATTATTATTTGATCCTAAAAAGATCAAGTTGATATTCCTCTTGTCTATAATCCATTTCCCTAAAACTTTAAAAAAAGAATCGTCTAAAATTTGAATATCATAAATAGTCCCTAAATAAATGATATCAAAAGTCTTGGGATTATAATTAACAGCAATGTTTTTATAATTAGACGCATTAGGAACTACATTAATTTTAGATTTATATTTATCGGGGAAAAAGCTTTTCAAACTATCTGATACGGTAAAAATCAAAGAAGACGCTTCAAGAATTCTATTTTCCCTTTTACTCACTATATATTTTTTTATATAATGAAAAATAAAACTCCCATCAACTGGTGGGTAACCGTAGGTCCATGGATCTCTATAATCTATAACCAATTTAATATCAAAACATTTATAAGCATTATAAGCTGTATTAAATAACCCAAATGGGCCACCTAAAGCAATTAAAGTGTCTTTTTTAGTCATTTTAAGAGCACTTAATTGCTTTCTTACATCATGAACAACGAATACGTCTGATAGGTATATTAATTGATGCAAAACTGTTAGAAATTTGAATACTCTATCATATCGTTTCTTTAATAACCAAAATGATACTTTTTGCAGTATATTTAAATTAGGTTTTAGAATAATAGTGTTTTCAGGTAGTACAGATACAATTTCTCCATCAATACCAATACTCATCTTATTCAGATTTGAAAAATCAAAGTAAAGTAAGTAAGGCAATATATTTTCTCTTTTAGCAGCCTCAAAAATAAAACTCTGGATTCTATTTATAGAAGTTGTATTCTGATTGAGATAAGGTACAAGAAAAAAAAAGCGTTTCAATGATGATTAAAGTAATTTAAAAATCGTTATAAAATTGTCTAAACGTACTTCTTAAACCAATATTCAATAAAGTGGTTTGATTAGTGAAATTAACATTACTTTCTTTTCTATATATGCCCCCTAACTCAATTCTAAAGTTAGTTTTAGGGTTTATAATTAAGGCAACATTGGTATCAACAAATAAAAGATTTGTCTTTAAACCGTTTCCAATGAAATTTCCTTCGCTAGTAACAGCTGTGTTGTAAGGTTTAAAAATATTTTTACCATAATTTAGATTATTAATATCCAAACCATACTTTGCTAAATTAAATTTACCGTTAACTACTAATCTATTTCTTTTAAAACTTGCACCTGTAACAAACTCTTTGAAATTTGCACCAAATGGGTGAGCTAATGATTCAGAATAATTAGAATAGCTTAATATTAAATTTCTAGAAGAATAGGTGTATGGACGCGACAAATTATACTCTGCAAAATAGGTAATAAAACTATTTAGAAATTGATTTTGACCTTTTATTCCTAATTGCGCTCCCCATTTATTTCTGCTACTTCCTGTCTTTCTAAAAAAGTTTTTTGATTCAAACTCATCTAAAGCAAATTGACTATAAAATGTCATATTCTTAAGTATATTGTACTTTAAGGTTAAACCAATTAAGGCGTTATCTGGGGAGCCACTGCTTGCTTCTAAGGGTCTTAAAAAAATTAACGGATTAATATAACTCCATTCAAAACCTCTTATATTTCCTTCATCATCGGCTTCAGAGTAAATAACAGCATCAAAAAAGCCTAAAGAAAGTTTTTTAGTTACATTCCAATCTAAATAATGAAAAATACCACCTTTTTTTCTGATACCTGCGTCGTAAGAAAAACGTAAAGCTTTGGGTTCTAACATGGCAGAATAAATTGCCGTATATTTTACATTTCCTAATGAGGCAGTTGCTTTAAAAAATGTGTAAGGTACGCCAACGTCAGATAATAACATTGATCTATAACCTTCGCCAATAAAGTTTTTATCGTGACCTAAAACTAAATTAAGGTATTTACTTGGCGTGTAAGAAAGTAATGCAGTGGAATAAGACCAATCTTTTATTGGCTGACCAACGGAACGATCATAAGCTTGACCAGGTATTAAATTATTACTATTAATAAAACTATTAATGTAAGATGGAAATACACCTTGATTCTCGAAACCTGATGTATAAAATGAGAATTTATTGCCAATCGTTCCTCCTGCCTGATATCCTCTAGTATTGAGCCAAGTTGTTCCTCCCTTTTGTTCATCTTTTCCAATAAATCCATCGAATAAGAAATCAGCATAAAAAGTGAAGTCTTTATTTTCTAATTGTAGAAGATGCTCGTCAAATAACTTCCTTATTACCCAAGATTTCTCACCAGATTTTTTATTTAATACTGTTAAACCTATTTTTGATGAACTTAAAGTAGAGTCATCAATAAAATAAGGTTTTAGGGCTGTATGAAATTTTCTAGAAGTGTCTTTACCAATTTCTAGGTTTAATTCCTGGTAAAGATTAAAATTATAAGGAATAATTTGGTTGGGGTAACCTTTTGTTTGCGCATTTATACCAATAGAAACAAATAGTATTGAACAAAATGTAACTATTACTTTTTTAAACAATAATCTCATAATTAAACTAAGATATAATTATTTCCCCTTAGCTTGTAACATTACTTTAACCGTTTTAAAAATAATGTTCATATCTGATGAAAAAGAAACCTTATTTAAATAAGTCATATCATACTGCAATCTAGCACACATTTGTTCAACGTTTTCTGCGTAGCCATAATCAACTTGCCCAATGGATGTTAAACCAGGTTTAATGTTTAATAATCGTTTGTAATGAGGTGCTTTTTCTATAATTTGCTCTATAAAATGCTGACGCTCTGGTCTTGGACCTACAATAGACATATCGCCTTTAATGACATTAAAAAATTGCGGTAATTCGTCTAATCTTGTTTTTCTCATTATTCTACCCCATGGAGTAATTCTTGGATCCATATCCTTACTCAATTGAGGGCCTAATTTTTCAGAATCTATATACATACTCCTGAATTTATACATGGCAAAACTTTTCATGTTTCTACCCAATCTGTATTGCTTGTAAAATATAGGCCCTTTAGATGTTAGTTTTGTTATGATCATGATAAGTATAAAAATAGGTGAACCTATTGTCACAACAGATAAACTAAAAAATAAATCAAAACTTCTTTTTAAAAGTTTCACTTTTAAATTCATTTGAACCTGCTCACTAACACTAATCACAGGAATTTCTCCGTAAGTAATTAACTTTGCATGTGTATTATTAAGCATTAAATCTGATACTAATTTTACTTTGATTAAGTTATTGTCACAGAAAGAAATAATTTCTTGTACCAAAGAATAATCTATTTGTTTGTAGCAAATAAATAACTCATCTATTCCTCTATTCAAAATAAATTGAGATATCTTATCAAATACATTGTTTGAATCAAATCTTGAGATATAGGTATTGTAACCATACTCTGGGTGTAGCTTAAAATTATTAGTTAATCTTTTAATAATATCTTCTTCGCCTATTAAAAGTACATTGCGTTTATTAAAACCATTTTTCCTAGCAAAATCTAAAGTAAAAAGTATAATAGACCTATTTATGACTGCTAAAATAACTAGCGAAACAAATTGGATGATTAAAAAATTTCTTGAGATATCTAGCATTCTCATAAAATAGAGCACACTAAATATGACTACCGCGAAATTTATAATTGTTATTAGGTACCTATTTAATACCCTTGTAAGATTTAAAGGGCGATATACAAAGTTGTTTTTAGATAAACTACTAATAACTATCCAAGTGATATTACTAAAAACAAAATAATCTGAGATTTCCTTGGTCCATAAAAAAAGATCAGTAGTAAATAAAAGACCTATTAAAAAAGCAATGTTTAGAATTAGTAAATCTAAAATAAAAATTAAGTGAGGTAAAAAACGGGAGTAACGTGTTGACATAGATTAATTTTTTTGTAAAAATACAATAATTTGTTTGCAAAAATAACACCAAAATTTACGTATTAGTTATGAATACGTTAAATTATTATTTAATGAGACAAAAAAGCACACAAAAGGTTTAAAAGAGAATTAAATATTATAGCAGAATTTCAAAAAATTCATAATCTATTGTTTGATGCAGATAGTGTGAAATTCTTCACTTTATCAATAAAAATTGCGTCATCATATTTTGAGCTATGATTTCTTATAAATTGAGGGTCAAATTCTAAAGTCTCAAATTTATTTATTGCATCTATCAAACTTTCTACTGTTTGTTCCTCAAATAAGATTGCAGTGCATTTTTTGGAGTCTCCTTTATAAGGTATCATTGTTTCTAGAACTCCTCCTTTAGAATAGGCAATCACTGGTCTTCCTGATGCGTTAGCCTCTAAAGGTGTGATTCCATAATCTTCATGCTGTGGCATTAAAAAAGCTTTGCATTTAGAATAATAAGCAGCAATTTCATCTTGTGAAAGACCACTATAAAATTCTATGTTAGAATTAGCCATCTCTTTTAGTTCTTTTTCTTTAGACCCCCGCCCAACAATAATTAACTTTTTACCGGTTGAATTAAATGCTTTAACAACTAAATCAACCTTCTTATAAAACTCTAGTCTTGATAAAAGGAAATAATATTCTTCCTGAGTTTCAGAAATATAAAAATTCTTAATCGTTACGGGAGGAGGGATAATTGTAACATCTTTAGAGGGGGTGTACGCTTTTGTAATTCTTTCCGCAGTTTCAACGGTCATTCCTAAAAAGAAATCAGTTCTTTGAGCAGCCTTTTTATCGATTCTTTTAAGAATATTGATAACCATATTAAATATTGCTCTTTTGATTCCTTTTGATCCTATATATTCAGAATAAGACCCTGGATTCCAAGCTAACCTAAATGGTGTATAACAATAGGTTATTACCAAAGCTTTGTTATTAACCTTTACATATTTAGAACAATGCGTACCAGATTGTATAATTATATCATAAGCAGTTAAATCTAGCTGCTTCATAGCTAATATACCAAAGGGGAAAAAGTATTTTTTTAAATCCGACTCGTTTTTTACAAATTTATTAAACCATGATGTCTTAACATAGCAGTTTTTAAATTCGGGAAAGGTATCATTTTCCTTATAAGCTATGGTATATAATGGAGCCTCAGGAAATGCATAATGAATGCATAAACCAACTCTTTCTCCGCCGGCTCTTCTTATTAATTCGTCTTGAACTATTGCAACTTTCATTTAAGATAATTTTTACTTTCCTCTTCTAATAGAATATCCAAAACATTATAAAATGTCATATTATATTCCCAACCTAGTTTTTCTTTTGCTTTTTTATTGTCGCCGTAGATATCTTCTATCTCTGTGGGCCTAAAAAGCTTAGGATCTTCATGAAGTCTATCTTGTGATATATCTAATTTGTCAAAAACGTAATATATAATATCTCTTAGGTATAACGACTGACCCGAACAAATTAAATAATCATCTGCTTTTACTTGTTGTAAAGACAGATACATAGCCTCTACATAATTTGGCGCATATCCAAAATCTCTTTTGATATCAATATTACCCACTGTAAGAAAATCAGTTTTTTTGTGTACTATATCTAAAGATGTTCTTAGAACCTTTTTAATAAAGAAATTTGGACTTCGTAAATAAGACTCATGATTAAACAACACCCCATTTACACCATAAATATTGTAAGATTCTCTGTAATTTGTCAATATCCAATAAGCCGAAGCTTTTGAAATAGCGTAAGGACTTAGTGGGTGCAATGGCATATCTTCTGTAACAGGTAAGTTTTTAACTTTACCATACATTTCACTGCTAGATGCTTGATAAAATTTAGTACTAGAATTTAAGATTCTTATACATTCTAATATATTTAAAACTGAAGATGTATTGTAATTTATGGTTCCTATAGGCTGCTCAAATGACATACCAACAGAACTTTGAGCTGCTAAATTATAAAATTCGTCTGGCTGATACTTTAGCAATAACTTAAATAAACTAGAAAAGTCTAATAAATCACACTCTTCAATTTCTATCTCTTTATCAATGTCTAAATAGGCTAATTTTTTACTGTTATAGTTAGAATAACCTCTAGTTAAGCCAATTACTTTATAGTTCTTTTCTACCAATAATTTAGCTAGATAGGCGCCATCTTGACCTGTAATTCCTGTTATGATTGCTGTTTTTTTCACAATAATTTATTTATTTCTTCTACTAAAGTTCTACCTGATTCTTGCCAGCTAAATTTCATGAGTTGCTTTTTTCCTTCAGTTATCAATGAATTTCGTAGTTCTTCATTTTCTGATACTTCATTCATCGCATTAGTTATTGAATTAATATCATAAGGATTAATATAAATTGCAGCTGAACCACAAACTTCGGGCAAACTAGATGTATTAGATACTATTACAGGGCAGCTACAAGCCATCGCTTCTAGAGGGGGTATCCCAAAACCCTCATATAGCGAAGGATAAATAAAACACAACGCAAATTGATAAAGAACAACTAGCTCATCGTCGGATAAATAACCTGTAAAAATAATATTTTCAGATAAAGATTCTTCTAATAGTTTACTCTCACCAAACAAACTATTTTTAGAACCAACAATTACTAATTTTATTTGTGGATTTTTAAAGTTCAAATATGCTTCAATTAAAGAATTGAAATTTTTTCTAGGATCTAATGAGGATACTGCTAAAAAAAAACCCCCCTTTTCAATAGAAATTTTGCCTAATATTTGAGATGAAGCTGCAGAATCAACTTTATTAGTTTTAAACTGAGAAGAAACACTACAATAAATTACTTTTACCTTTTCTTTTGATACATTTAAATATTTAAAAATATCATTCTTTGAAGATTTACTTATAGTTAAAATAATTTTAGCCTTTTTTGCAATTTTTGGGATTAAAAATTTATAATAATATGCAAAACTTTTGGAAAACCAACTTGGATTTATAAATGTAGACATATCCATTATACTCACAATTTGATTCGAATATGTAACAGGAGCAGTATTTGTTAAATTAACTAATAAATCTTTTCCTTTTGAACTTAAAAAAAGAGGTAAATCTAATTGCTCCCAAATTATCCCCTTATTATAACCAATCTTCACAAGATTTAAACCTTCTAAATCATAGCTAGTATTTATTTCTTGTTTTGGAACCAATACTATTATTTCTGGAAAATAAATAGATGCATTTTTTGTAAGTTGATGTGCATTTCGTTGTACTCCAGTTTGTTTTTGGGTTAAATATCTACCATTTATATATACAGTCTTCATTAAATGTTTTTACGTTTTAAGTGTGTTTTCTAACCCAGCTATGACCCCAAAAAAGTGCCAAATAATTAAAAATGTAAATGTTGGAAAAGCACAGAAATATATCAAAGCACTAAATAAACCCATTCGTAAATACGTTAAGTTTTTTTCTTTAGTTTTTTTAAATAATAATATCACAAACATAAGAAATGTTAAAAATGCAAAAATCCCATATTCACAAGCTATTTCAATATATATATTATTCGATATTCGTTTAAAGTCATCGAATTCTAAAAAATCTAGTCGATTAAAATGATCATAATGCAGGGAATAATTAGATGGACCTACTCCAAATAAAGGATTTTCCTTAAATACTGCTAATCCAACATTAAAACTATTTAATCTGTCTAATTTAGAAAATACATCATTTCTATCATCTACCGTATCCTCGGTGCCGATAATTTTATTGAAAACAATTTTTCTGAGATCTAAGCTTACCGAAAATATAATTGTTAAAGTAGATATAAATATAAAAATGTACACTAAAATAATCTTACGACTTATTTTTTTATTATTCAAAATTGATAAACAAGCAAAAACCAAAGTACAAAATATAGCAGTTGTTGATATTGTACTTAATATAGTAAAAAATAAAAATATGCCACTTTTAAATCTTTTCATTTGGATGGCTATTATACCAGCTAAAAGTAAAAATAAACCATAAAAATTACCTTCTAAAGCTGTACCGCATCTAATAATTGAACCAAATGATAAATCTATGGTTTGAGGATCTTCCTCCATACCTGGTAATTTTAAATAAGGGATTTTAATTAAACTCGAAAAAAAAAGATACCAAGAGTAGCATGCACTAACAATTGCCCCCAACATTAAATATTTGATATATTTTTTAGGGTATTTACTAACACCAATTTTTGTGAATATGAAACAAAATATGGCAATAACTAAATACAATAGCTTTAAAAACCCATCTACATTTTTTGATATTCTTAAATTACTTAAGTTTAGTTCATAGTTAAATGATTTAAAAATATTAATTCCCCACGATAGAAAGGAGAAAATAAATAATAATAATAAATAGAAAAGGAGCTTATCATTTATGAAGTTTAAGATTATTTTTGGTTTAAAAATGTAAATAAATACTAGTAAGAATAAAAATATTTCAGAAAGCTTTAAAGGAAAAAAAAGATTTATTGTAAGTGCTTGAGAAAAGGGCAAGAAAAAAACAAAAATTCCGAAAAAGACAATCAAGATATCTTTTCTATTTGTATCAGAAGCTATAATTCTCATGTAAGTAATTATTAGATTTTTATTAAGAAGCCCTCTCTTAATCCTCTTAATAAACTTCGTTTTTGTGATTCATCAAATTGTAAGTACCTATAAATTCTTCCTAGTATCGTAATAGTTAATGAGAAAATGAGTTTAATCCCCTTATAACTTTTTCTTATAAAATATATCCTGTTTCGAGTACCGTAATGAATTGAAAAGTTTGACTCTTTACCACCAGTTAAAGAACTAACCTTGTGTAAAACTTCAAAGTCAGGAGAGTAAAACACTTTATATCCTGCTTTTACTGCTCTAAATATAAAATCTACATCATCATAATAAACAAAGTACTTCTCATCCATTAAACCAATGTCTCTAAAAACATCATTGTTTAAAATCATAAAACATGTTGGTGCGTAATTACAATGAATTTCTTTAGCGTATTTCTCATCATTTAATTGTCCTTCTCCAATATGAAAAGCTTTAGCAGTATATTGATTTATATATCCTCCTGCCATCCAAATCTTTTTACTATCATAAAATAAAATTTTTGGCACAACTATTTTCTCTTCTTTGCTAATCAGTTTTTGTAGTAACCCTTGAATTAAATTTTCATTTTCAAACTCTATATCATTATTAAGTAGTAATGTAAATTCACAATTATTTTTAAGACATAAATCAATTCCTTGATTATTTCCTTTCGCTACACCTTCGTTTTTTTCATTTTTTATATGAGTAAAATTACCAATATTATATTTTTTTGTTAATTCATGAATAATATTGTCAGTTACTAAGTTTGGTGTATTATCAATAAGGTATAGATGACTTTCCTTAAATGTTTGAATAGATAAACTTTTAAAAAAACCTTCTAATACATCGTCACTATTAAATAGAACGGTTACTAGACCTACTTTAAAACCCGACATATTATTTAAACAAGCCTTTTTCTTTCATTTCACTTACCGAACTTTCAAATGAGCTTTCTTTGATCTCTTGAGTTTGCACCCATTTACTAAACATTTTTATCCCGTCAGAAAAACTTACTTGAGGAAAAAAACCAAGTTTAGTAGTTATTTTACTTAAGTCTGCATAATTATGTCTAATATCTCCTAATCTATAATTTCCGGATATATTAACAGGCACATCAATTTTGTAATTAGATTTTAACTCGTTTGCTACAGTAATTACATCTATAGCTTTACCTGTACCTACATTAAAGACTTCGCCATTAGCTTCCTCTTTTTCCAACCCTAAAATAGTTGCATTTACAACATCGTCTATATACACAAAATCTCTTGTTTCTTTACCGTCCTCAAAAATATTTATTGATTTACCATTTCTTATTAAAGTAGAAAAAATTGATAAAATACCAGTGTAAGGATTGCTGAGAGATTGACCTGGGCCATAAACATTTTGATATCTAAATGCTACCGAATTTATGCCTAAAGTTGGACATACAGTCATAATCATTTGTTCTTGATTTTGTTTGGTAATTCCATAAACCGAAGAGGGATGAATTTTTGATTCTTCATCAGTTGCTGCAAGAGTTAAATTATTTATACCATTATATGAAACAGTAAAATTACCAGAATCCATATCCTCTGCCAATCTATGTTTTGGATAAACTGCTTCGCCATTCGGGCTCAAATATTTACCTTCACCATAGATAGATCTAGAGGAGGCAATAATTATTTTTTGAATTGAATAAGATTTATCATTGGCCAATAAATCTAATAATAATGCGGTTCCTCCAATATTAACTTCGGCATATTTATTAATTTGATACATAGATTGCCCTGTACCCGTTTCGGCGGCTAAATGGATAATAGCATCTTGATTAATTAAAGCTAATTTCCAGTCTTCTATAGAAGTTACTGTGCCCTCAATAAATTTTACTCTCCCTTTAATTTTGTTAAACAGAAAAGAGTTGATTTTTGGGTTAAAACCATGTATTTGTTCTGATAGGTTATCTAGTACAGTAACAGAATACCCTTTTTCTATCAATCTTAATGAAAGATTAGACCCTATAAACCCAGCACCACCAGTAATTAATATATTTTTCATATCTCTATAAATTCTCCTTTACTATTTGTTTTTCTCCAAGTTTTTTTATCAAAATCAAATCTTCTAACGATTTTGGCAGGTGAGCCAACCGCTACGCAGAAGTCTGGTATATTCATATTTACAACACTGTTTGCTCCAATTATAGAATGTTTACCTATTTTAACACCTGGTAGAATAACACTATTATTATAAATTTTACAATCTTCACCAATTAACACACTTTTAGTATTAATAATTTGTTTTTCAGGACTTAACCTAATATCCTCATAAGGATGAATTATATCAGTAATAGTTACATTCGAAGCTATAGCTGTTCCAGACTGTATAATTATACTTTCTGCACAAGTAATATGAACATTCTGTTCAATAGAAACTTCATTTTCTATTCTTATTACAGGTTTAAAATTAACACCTTGATATTTATATACACCTTCAATCCTTGCATTATTTCTGACTTGTATAAAACTTCCAAGATTCAAACATGAATATGTAATTGAAATTGGTTTAATAAAACATATTCTCCTTCCAAAATTATCACAAATTAAAGTAAGAGCAAATGTAGTTTTGAACTGATAATATTTTAAAAATAATTTTATTAATACGCGATTAATAAAACTAAAAAAACTTTTAAGTTTGTTTTTCATATTCAGTGATAGCAAGCAGTTTACTTACATTTTTTTGAATCCATTCAATATCATTTTCCCACCATTTATCTTTTAATAATAATTCGATTTGGGTTTTGCTAAATCTATACCTAACATGTATCGCTGGTACACCTGACATTATAGAATAAGGTTCCACATTCTTAGTTACCAAAGAATTTGCACCAATTATAGCACCGTGACCAATGTTAACACCGTCTGCAATAACAACATTTGCACAAATCCAAACATCACTCCCGATATTTACTTTTCTTTTAGGGTTATGCATGTCATAGTCACAGAAATTTTTTAAACAATATGGAGGATTAGAATAAATAGAAGGATGCGTACTCACAAAAGTGTGTGTAGGGTGCTTCCCTGGTGCAGTTCTAACATTTGGACCAATTGAACAAAAACTACCTATTTCTGATTCCAAAATTACAGAATGATCAGAAACATATGTAAACTTCCCTATTTTTGAGTTTTGAATGATTACATGTTTACCAGTGAAATTAAAAGTATCAAATTTAACGTTTGATAAACTTGTCATATATCCAATTCTTAAATGTTTACCCCAATATTTGGATTGATACAATATTTTTGTTAAAAAATACTTTAAGAAAACAAATAACGGGTTTTGTAAAAAGGAATTATCAAAATATGTTTTCATATTATTAAAATTCTTCTTTTAATTCTAATATAAATCAAATAAATATTGAAAGACAAAATAATTATAAACACTCCAAATAACATAATTTCAAGTTGCATGTTCTTTAAAAAATACGACATGAAAATATATTTTAAAACAATAATAAATGAAATTTGAAAAACAAGCCAAATTACTTCCTTTTTAAAATTTGAAAAGAAACTTATAGTTAATAATTTCGAATAATAATTTAATAAAAATACTGTCCCTACAATTACAGCAATTAACCAAGCAATAGCTACGCCATAACCTCCAAAATAGTAACCTAATAAAAAACCAAAAAACACATTAAAAGAGGCAATAAAAACTTGTGCCTTGATAATTGGATTTAATTTCCCCTCTGCAATGAATGCAAAATAGGACGGACCACACAACAGATTAATATATACACTTATTACTGTTAACAAAAGTAAATTGACAAAAACTAATTGCTGACTTCCTATCCAAATTTGAGATATAAACCCACTAAAAATAATTGGAAATGTTAGCATTATTAATGAAATTATTGATATGCAAAAAAAACTAATTTTGTAAATTCTATTACTATTATCTACACTTACTGAGTCATTATTATTTTTGACCAATAAAGGTATTAAACTTTGATTAGCGTTAGTTACTACACCTCTTAATTGCATAATTAATCGGTTTGCCATTTCATAATAACCTGTAAACTGCAAACCTCCATATTTCGCCAGTAATAATTTAGTTACTGGCTCATTAAACATTACTGATAAAGAAATTATTTGAAATTTTATCCCATAAGAAAAGATTTCTTTGAATATTGTTTTATCCCATTGCCATTTAAATGGATTAAAATTTGTTAATTTAATAACAATAAATAAACTACCCAAAATTGTGAAAAAAGATTGTGCTAGTTGTGCCCACACCACTCCTTTTAAACCATATTTAATAGTTAAAGAGTAGGTAAGACCAAGAAGCACTAGAGATGAAAGTGTAAAAACAATGCTTCTCAAATAATTTTTCTGCATACCATCTAGTACGGAAGCATAAACACCGGCAATGGCATTTAGAATTAAACAGCCAATAGAATAAGGTAATATCTCTAGTGCAGTATTAATATATTTAGCATCTATCACATATTGTAGAAGAATGTCTGCAAAAGGATAAATCAATAAAGATAATACCAAAAAAAATCCCAATATAAAAATAACAGAAGTAAAAATTAAATTTCTAATGTTTGATTCCCTACCATCTTTTAAATATAAAGCTACAAATCTAACTACAGAAGTAGAAACACCAAAATTAGCTAAATTTGCTATTGAGGAAGTAGCCATAACAACTGACCAGACACCTAAAAGTTCTACTCCCAAATGTTTAACTAAATATTTGTAAAGAAAAAAGTAAACTATTCCTATTACAGCTATCTGTCCACCCGAACTTATAACGTTAATAACAATTTTTTTATTTTTCATTAGAGATAAGTCCAAAATAATTTTAATAAATTTTCTTGAAAAAAAATCTACTTGAAAAGAAAATAATAGATAAAAATCCAAAAATAACAACTCCGAATACTGTCCCTTTGAGTCTACTTAGTTTATCATTCTCTAATGGCAAAATTGGATCATCAATTACTTGAATTAATGGCTTTTCTCTTCTAAATGTAACCTTTGCTAGTTCTAAATTTTTAATAATTTCTTGATAAACTGCACCACTCGCTTGCACATCTACCTGTCTTTCTTGCGTAGGTACTCTTAGTTTTTGGTAAACTGAGTTAATATTAGGGTTAGCGTCTACAGCAAATGCTACTTTTCTTAAACTGCTATTCAAAACACTTTTAACACTATCCGCTTGGTTCTGTAAAATTGATAGATTTTCTGCAGATTTTTTTGTTTTAGTTTTAACGTAAAACTCATTTACATTTTCTACAATATTATTGGTAAATGACTTAGCAAATAATTCATCTTTACTTTTAAACGCTACTTTAATGATAGAAAGTTTTTTTTCTGGTTTAGTAACTTCTAAAAAACTTTTATTAAAATCTTTTACAAATTGGTTAATTATAGAATCGTGTTGTAAAGTGAATTGATTTTTAGGTATATTAAAATTAATATTCTTTACTTTATCTTTCCAATTATCTCTTAATGCATTATACTCAATATATCTATTAACTAATAACTCAATCTTATTGTTAAATGTATCTTTAGATAATAAAGTTTTCTCTATCATTTTCCTAGATTTATACAATTCTAAAATATTATCTCCCTCAAAAACACCACCGCCACCACCACCTAAGTCAATCCCAACAATAGAAGCCAAACCTGCGTATTGTCCTAATCCTCCCCCGCTTTCACCTTCTTCTAAAACAAAAGTAGTTTCTGCTGTATAAAATGGTTTTTTAAAAATAGCTAAAGCTAACCCAAAAGCTCCTCCTAAAATTCCAACAACTAAAATAATCTTCCATTTACTCAATAGATATCTCCACCATTCTTTTAATTTTAAAATGAGCTCTTCTAAAGAAATTTCATCATTTGGAAGGTTATTGTTTTTTTGAACTTCCATATTTTACTTGATAAAATTAATTACCCCTAAAACAATAGCACCTAGAGAAGCTAAACCAGATATTATCCCGGCTGTTTCGGCAGGTGTTAGTTTACGACTTTCCGCATTTTTAGGTACAAATATTTCTGCACCTGTTTTAACTACAGGGTAGTTATTAAAAATCAAAAACTTTTTCGTCGCTTTTACAGCACCATTAGCATATATGATATAAGATCTACCTTTTTTTGCGCCCTCACCAAATCCACCAGCACTTAACACATAAGATTTAAAAGTTTTGTTTTTATTGTAAACTACGGTATTTGGAGATAAGACCTCACCACTAACTTTTACTGTTTGTAATTCTTTTGGAATATTTAAAATGTCTTCATTTTCTAAAAATAAATCTTGCTTGGAACGTGGTTTATCTAAAATTCGTGTTAAACTGATCCCTACAAAGGAATTTCTGATAGCCAGATTTTCTAAGTTTAAAGCCGTTGTATCTTTAGAATTTTTTTGTATTTTTTGGAATTGCTGTATTTTTTGTTGCTCCTTTTCTCGCTCTAATTCCGTATCAAAAGAACGATTTCTTTTTAATGATGCGCCATCCGTGAATGCTTGTGCAGTTAAACCCCCAGCTCTTTTAACTAAATCAGAAATACGCTCATCTTTTCTAGTAATTACATAGACCCCAGGATAAACCACTTCTCCTAATATTCTTACTACTCTCTGTTTTTCATAACCAGGGGATTCCCTAATAATTACAAGGTCAAATGGTTTTAGTACAAATTTTGAGTTATCGATAGTTAAACCTTTATCTAAATCTATTTGAAATATTTCAGCGGTTTTAGCTGAAGAAGATATGGACTCTTCTTCAGCATTATTGATTCTTCTAGAAATCTCAATTCTTTTCCCTATAGCAGATTCAGTAAATCCTCCAGCCTTAATTATTAGTTCCTCTAAACTCATGTTTTCAGAAAAAGGATATTTGCCTGGAGCCCTAACTGCACCATCAATATAAAGGGTATATTCTTCACGTAAATCAAATATGGAAGAAATACTTAAAACATCTTCTCGTTTTAGCACTATATCCCTTTCTTGACCATTCATGATCTTATTTAAATCAATAGAAATTAGTTCTGTGTTTAAATCAGCTGTTAAACGAGTAATATAGGCTCTGTTTTTAAATGCATCTTCTTTTAAGCCCTCTGCTTTTAAAATTAACTCTTTAACTGTTAAGCCTGCAGTTAATTCGTACTGCCCAGGTCTAAATATTGCACCCTCTATGGTTACTCTATTTTCAAAACGGTCTAAAATTTCGTTCACAAAATACTTATCTCCGCTTTCAGGAATGTATGTGTCGTATTGATCAGCAGTTACGTCACTAATTTTACGTTCGGTATCTGTATTTTTCAAAACCTTTATTCTTGCTTTGTAGGCCTTTTCTGTAAATCCTGAGGCAAACTCTAATAATTTATTCAAATCTTCTTTAGGTTTTAGCTCAAAAATAGCGGGTCTTTTTACCTCTCCTACAATCTCCACTCTTTTTTGGTAAACAGGGATATTGATGATATCTTGATCTTTTAAAGCAATATTTCCTTTTAAATCTCCATTCAAAATAAAATCATACACATCTAAAACCGCTACTTTTTTACCATTTCTAATGACTTCTACATTTCTAAAAGAACCATTATCAGATGGTCCGCCTGAAGAATATAGCGCCGTAAATACAGTAGCTAATGACGGAAGTGTATATGTACCTGGCTTCATTACTTCACCATTTAATATCACTCGAATACTTCTGATATTACCTAGTGTAACACTCAATTTGGTTTGCCCTGTATTTAAAGCAGAATATATGGTTGATAATTTAGATTTGATTCTTGCCGTTGCGGCTTCAATGGTTAAACCAGCTAAAGGAGTAACTCCTATGTTTGGTATGTTTACTGTTCCATCAGGGCTTATGGTTAAACTGTAATTTACTTCCGAGTAACCATAAATATCAACTTGTAATTGGTCGCCGGTTCCTAAAACATAATTGAGTGGAGTAGGTAAACGTAAATTAGGCTCGAATGTGGTGGCAGCATTAGAAAATAATTCTCTTCCAAATATTTTAGATTTTAAACTTTGTACGGCTATATCTGATTCTTGTTCTGTCTTTTTCCCATCAGATGTTGCAATAGTTTCTACCTGGCCTTCAAAACTTCTTTGTACACTACCATCTTTTCCTTTTACTGTTGCATCTGAACTTCCAGTTGCCGAGCTTTTAGATCTTAAAGCATCAACTCTAGCCCTTAGCTTCCCAATTTCTGAAGGTTGCATCCCTTTAGCTAATGCCATATTTTCTAGCTGAGACTCAGGTAAACCAGAAGATTCTACTTGCTTAATAAAATTTCTGATTTGATCATCAGTCAATTCGTCAACCCTCACGTTACTCAAATTTTGAGTGTTAAAGGTTTGTGCTTGAGATTGGTTTGTAAGGATGATTCCAGTTGAGATTAAAAAAAGGAATAAGGTTAATTTTTTTATGTTCATTGATATGATAATCTGTTATATTTAGGTATAAATTTGGAGCTAATTTAAAATGACTAGTAACTGTTTAAAAGCTTTAAGATGATTTTTTAAATTTTTATACACTTCGTTATACATTTCTTCTTTATACACATGACTTAATTTATTTCTATCTTCTAAAGTTTTAAAAAGCTCTAAATATAAACTTTCAGATAAGTATTTATTTAAAAATAAATTTTTATATACCAATTTTGGGGCTCCGATAATTTCTGCTGTTTGTATTTCTAAAAACAATTTGGAAACTTTCCAAGCTAGCTCAGTACAATATTCAAATTTTTGAATCTTACCATTTTTTATCAAATCTAATTCTATTTCTGAATATTTAGAATGAGTACCTAATCTAAAGTTTTTTCAAAAGTGTCAATTGCCTGATTTAAACTGTATAACTCAATGTTGAATTTTTGTTTAAGTTCCATACATCAATTTTTTCTAAAGCATAATGCTTAAATTCTTTGCTGACTTCAAAAAAATCTATTAAATCTATTTTAAAGGGTACAATACTTTCTTGTAACTCCTCTTCTAAATCTAATTTGATAATTACTGATAATGGTTTATCGCCCCAAACACCTATATCTATGTCAGACATGGGATGGTTATTACCAACAGCTCTGCTCCCAAATAAAAAAACTGCATAATCGTCTAAAGGTACTCTTTTGAGCACAATTTCTTTAACGATGTTGATGTAGTTTTGCATTTTATATTCTTCTCTAAAAGCCTTCGAATCCGCTCAGACTGACATTAGACTACGCTGAGACTGACACATTCTACTTGTCATGCTGAACGGAGTTGAAGCATTACTCAAAATAATTCATGGTTTGATAACCACCGTCTTTTAAATATTGATCTTTTTTGGTTAAATGCAAATCGGATAAAATCATGTCTTTAACTAAAGCTGGTAAATCATATTTCAATTTCCACCCTAATTTTTCTTTAGATTTAGTTGGGTCACCTAATAATAAATCAACCTCTGTTGGTCTAAAATATTTCGGATCAACCTTAACTACAGTCTGTCCCATTTTTAAAGCATCAACATTTAAGCCTAATTCTTTAGCTTTTTCTTGATCCACATCAATGATTACTCCTTTCTCGTTATCATCTTTTCCGCTAAATTCTACAGTAATTCCCAATTCCTCAAAACTCATTCTTACAAACTCTCTTACTGTGGTAGTTACTCCAGTTGCAATAACAAAATCTTCTGGTTCTTCTTGCTGTAAGATTAGCCACATAGCTTCTATATAGTCTTTAGCATGTCCCCAATCTCTTTGTGCAGACAAATTGCCTAGATATAAACAATTTTGCAAACCTAAAGCAATCTTACTTGCTGCTCTGGTAATTTTTCGCGTAACAAAAGTCTCTCCACGTAATGGGCTTTCGTGGTTGAAAAGGATACCATTACAAGCAAACATATTGTAGGCTTCGCGATAATTTTTGGTAATCCAAAAACCATATATTTTTGCTACTCCGTACGGAGAACGTGGATAAAATGGAGAATTTTCATCGTAAAATCCTCTTTCATTTTTATTTTCGGGCATACCACCGTATAATTCTGATGTAGAGGCCTGATAAATTTTGGTCTTTTTTTGTAGACCTAAAATCCTAACGGCTTCTAAGATACGCAAAGTGCCCATGCCATCTACATTTGCTACGTATTCAGGAGAGTCAAAAGATACCTTAACATGGCTCATAGCGCCTAAGTTATATATCTCATCTGGCTGTATTTCTTGAACCAAACGAATTAAGTTCGTAGAGTCGGTTAAATCCCCATAGTGTAAAGTTAATTTTACTCCTTGTTCATGAGGGTCTTGATACAAATGATCTATACGATCTGTGTTAAAAAGAGAAGTTCTTCTTTTTATTCCATGAACTTCGTAGCCTTTTTTTAATAAAAACTCGGCTAAATAGGCCCCATCCTGTCCTGTGATTCCTGTGATTAATGCAACTTTACTCATATTTATTTTTGTTGGAAGAATGGAATTTTGGAGGGTTGGAACGCTCTGCTATTTCAAATTCTTCGTTTTATTAAAAATTAATTTTTAAACAATTATTTTTGGAATAAAGGAATTTTGATGTTGGGAATTTCCCTTCAATCTAAATTCTTCTACTTTCTGTTTTTGATGGAAAAATGGAATTTTAGATGATTGGAATGTTTTTTCAATTTACCTCTATTCCCTCTTTCCACATTCCATACTTCCCATCTTCCATTCTAGCCCTTAAGAAAACTATCTTCCCAAGTTCCATCTTTTATTTTTTGCTGTAACGATTTAATAAGCTGTATCAACTGATTTTCAGTTTTATAATGTAGCTCATCTAATTTTTCAAAATTTTCATTAGAAATTTGATTAGCCTTTAAAAAACTTACTAAACATGAATGAAATTCGCCACTTGAAGCCAAAGCTATATTTAAAAAATTTAAATACTCTTTAATTCCTTTTCTACAATATCCCTCGGCAATATTTCTACTGATACTATGTACACTATCTATACAATTACCCGCTGTTTTTTTTAACTCAAAAGGAAAATTTAACAAAACATTGCAAGAGATTACATATAAATCAATAGCGTCGTTCCAAACTCTAAGTTGCTTATAACCTCTGTTAATGTTTTTTCTTTCCATTCATTATCTATGATTGAGAATTGAAAAATTTACCAAAACTAGTTAATTCCTCCTCAATTATATTTTCCTTCAATCCATTTTTCCAAAATTCCATCTTTCCAGTTTTCCACCATTCCCCCCTTCTGACTACAAAATCCTACCCTCAGCTATATCTATTAAATATTTTCCGTAGCCACTTTTAACTAATGGCTCGCCTAATTTACGTAATTGATTTTCATCAATAAAATTCATTCTGTATGCAATCTCTTCAATACAACCAATTTTTAAACCTTGTCGGTCTTCTATTACCTGCACAAATGTACCTGCTTGCATTAAAGATTCGAAAGTACCTGTATCTAACCAAGCTGTGCCTCTACTTAATAAGCCTACTTTAAGTAATCCTTTTTCTAGGTAGAATTTGTTAATATCGGTAATTTCTAACTCCCCTCTAGGAGAAGGTTTTACATTTTTAGCTATTTCTACTACGTTATTATCGTAAAAATATAATCCAGGAACTGCATAATTAGATTTAGGCTTTTCTGGCTTTTCTTCTATTGAAATGGCTTTTTTATTTTCGTCAAACTCTACAACACCATACCTTTCGGGATCATGAACTGGGTATGCAAACACAACACCACCGGTTGGGTTATTGTTAGCTTGCATTAATTTAGCCATACCATCTCCGAAGAAAATGTTATCGCCTAAAACTAAAGCAACTGCATCGTCTCCAATAAAATCGGCACCAATGATAAAAGCTTGAGCTAAACCATCAGGACTTGGTTGTACGGAATAAGAAAACTTACATCCTAAACTCTCGCCATTCCCTAATAACTTTTCAAAACCTGGTAAATCTTGTGGAGTTGAAATGATTAAAACCTCATTTATTCCAGCTAACATTAAAGTGGCTAAAGGATAATAAATCATGGGTTTATCGTAAACAGGCATCATTTGTTTACTAACGGCTAATGTGAGTGGGTGCAAACGAGAACCTGTACCTCCGGCTAATATAATTCCTTTCAAAGCGCTATATTTATTCTAATTAATGTTTTTATAGTATAGAAATGCAAAGCTAAAAAATTATGCTTGATTTAAAACTTTTATATTTTCTTCTAATTCTTGATACCAAGCTTCTCCATATTTTCTAATTAATGGATCTTTTAAAAACTGGTATACTTTAACTTTATTTTCGTTTCCTAAATCACAAGCTGAGCTACAAATACTCCATCTATCATAATGTAACATATCAAAATCTGGGTATTGGGTTAATCTGATTGGGTATAAATGACAAGAAATGGGTTTTTTCCAATTTACCTCACCTGCTTCGTAAGCCTTTTCGATAGCGCATTTGGTTATTCCGTTTTCCCAATTTACGAAAGCACATTCTTTGTTTCCATCTACACATGTGGTAGTATAATCGCCTTCAAAATCTTTTACATAGGTCCCATTTTGTTCTACAGCTTCTATCCCTTTTGCTGTCATGTAAGGTTTAACTTTTTCGTAAACCTCGTCTAATTTTGATAATTCGTCTTCGTTTAAAGGTGCTCCAGAGTCTCCTTCAATACAGCAAGCGCCTTTACATTTTTCCAAATTGCAAATAAAGTTCTCTTTGATGAGTTCCTCAGACACTAAATGCCCACCTACTTCTATCATTACTTTTTCTTTCATCAATTTTAAATTACTTTATTTCCTTCTTTATCTACAAGGCCCTGTTTTTTTGCAGGATTACCGTACCAAAGCTCATGGTCATTTACCTTCTTAGTCAAAACACTTCCAGCCCCAATTAGGGCATAATTGCCTATCGTATTGCCACAAATTATGGTTGTGTTTGCTCCAATTGTTGCTCCTTTTTGGATAAGTGTTATCTTAAATTCGGATTTTTTATTGATAAATGCTCTAGGATTAATCACATTTGTGAACACCACAGAAGGTCCAATAAATACATCGTCCTCTAGAACTACGCCCTCAAAAACGGAAACATTATTCTGAATTTTTACACCATTGCCTATTTTTACATTCTTCCCAATAAATACATTCTGACCAATTATGCAATTTTTGCCAATACTTACACCTTCAGAAATATGTGTAAAATGCCAAACCGATGTTCCTTGACCAATAGAGACATTAGTATCTATTATTGATGTTGAATGTATAAAGAAATCAGGATTCTGCATTAAAAAATTGAATGATTTGCTTGCAAATATAATCTATATCTTCTATTGCTAAAAGTGAGTGTATTGGTAAAGATAAAACGGATTTACTTAATTCTAAAGCATTTTCTGCATTTGCCTGAAACTTTTGATAAGCTAATTGATGGTTTAATGGCATTGGATAATAAATCATACTATCAATTTGTTTCTCTTTTAAATAATCTTTTAACTTATTGCGTAAATTATCTTTTACTAAAATGGTAAATTGATGCCATGCATGATTACTATGTGCGTATTGTTTAGGTAAAACAATGTATTTTAAGTCTTTTAGTTGATCTTGATACCTTTTAGCTAATTCTTTTTTAGTGTCGATATAATGATCTAAATGATTAATCTTTACATTTAAAATTGCCGCCTGAATAGTGTCTAAACGAGAATTAACACCCACTAAATGATGATGATACTTTTCTTTTTGCCCATGACTAGCAATCATTCTAATTTTTAGGGCAAGCTCATCATCATTAGTAAAAATTGCTCCTCCATCGCCAAAACAAGATAAATTTTTTGTTGGGAAAAAAGATGTACAAGCAATATCCCCAAAAGTTCCAAAAGATTTCTTTTCTTGGTTGAGGTTATATTTTCCACCTATTGCTTGTGCGCAATCTTCAATGATATTAATATTGTTTTCTTTAGCAATTAGCAATAAATCTTCCAAAAAAGCGCTTTGCCCAAACAAATGAACGGGTATAATCACTTTTGTATTGGCTGTAATGGCCTTTTTTACAGATGGTATGTCTAATTGAAAATATTCCAAATCTACATCAACAAAAATAGGTGTTGCGCCTAGTAAGCACACGACTTCGGCAACGGCGATATAAGAAAACGCAGGAATGATAACTTCATCGCCTTGTTTAATATCCAGTGCCATTAAGGCGATTTGCAGCGCATCTGTACCGTTTCCACAAGAAATTACATGCTTAATATGAAGATATTGTGCTAAATTTTTTTCAAAGCTTTTAACATCAGGACCTTGAATATAGTTTCCACTTTTAAAAACCTGATGGGTAGCTTGCTCAAACTCTTTTTCGTGAAGCATGTATTCTGCTTCTAAATCAATCATTTTAATGGGCTTCATCATAGTCTGGCATCGGCAAATTTTCTATCAATAATAGATTTAGTATCAAAAATCACAGCATCATTATCTTTAAATTCTTGATAATTTATGGTTAGAAATTCTTGATGCGCTACGGTTATGATTACCGCTTGATATATTTTAGGGTCTATTTGATTGATTAGCTGAATTTGATAATCTTTCTCTACTTCTTGAGCAATTGCCCAAGGGTCATAAACATCAACTTCTAAATCAAATTGTTTTAATTCTTTATGAATATCAATTACCCTCGTATTTCTAATATCTGGACAGTTTTCTTTAAATGTAAAACCTAATATCAACACTTTACTCTGGCTAATTTTATGATCTTTTTTGAGCATCAATTTAATGAGTTTGTTTGCTACAAACAATCCTATATTGTCGTTCACTCTTCTGCCAGAAAGAATTACCTGTGGGTGATAACCTAAAGACTCTGCTTTATGCGCTAAGTAATAAGGATCTACTCCAATACAATGCCCACCAACTAAACCAGGTTTAAATTTTAAAAAATTCCATTTAGTTGCAGCAGCGTCCAAAACATCATTTGTATCAATGTCTAATCTATCGCATATTAATGCTAGCTCGTTTACAAAAGAAATATTAACGTCTCGCTGGGCATTTTCTATCGCCTTAGAAGCTTCTGCCACTTTTATACTAGGAGCCAAATAAGTTCCGGCTGTAATGATTGTTTGATATAATTGATTAATTTCTTGTGCAATTTGAAGGGTTGAACCCGATGTTACTTTGCAAATCTTTGTTAGCGTATTAATTTTGTCTCCCGGATTAATACGCTCTGGAGAATATCCAACAAAAAAATCTTGATTATACTTTAACTTACTTTCATTCTCTAAAATTGGAACACAATCTTCCTCTGTACAACCAGGATAAACAGTAGACTCGTAAATTACAATATCGCCTGCTTTTAAGAACGAGGCTATCATTTTTGTAGCAGTTAACAAATAACTTAAATCCGGCGCTTTAAACTGATTAATTGGAGTAGGAACTGTAATGATATAGGTATTTGCTTCTGACAAGCAATCTAAAGTAGAAGAAAAAGTTAACTTTTTAGACGCTGTAATTTCTATAGGTGTTATTTGTTTTGTTACATCTATTCCTGATTTTAAACTTTCAATTCGATGTAAATCTATATCAAAACCAATCGTTTTAAAATGATTTCCAAAAGCAACAGCCAAAGGTAAGCCAACATATCCCTGACCAATAACTACAATTTGATGATTTCGCAATTTCCCCCCGTATAAAATTTAAAATCCTAAAGTAATAAGATTAAACATCAATCTCTAAATTAAAGATATTAATTAAGTTTATATGATTACTAAATAGATGTTTTAGAATCTAGTAAAACTAAAAAAGCTTCTAAACAATGCGTGTTTAGAAGCTTTTTTACTATTCAGATTAAAGTCTTATTCGCCTTTAATACCGTATTTGTCAGCATATTTCTTATATAAATCCTTTTGAACGTTATTCAAATCAATCATCCTGCCTTGAATAAAAGCGGTGTTAATTTGGTTCCCTAACATATCTAAGGCATCTCCATTAGAAATTAAAATATTAGCGTCTTTACCTACTTCTAAAGTTCCTGTAAGATTATCTATACCTAATATTTTAGCTGTATTTGAGGTTATGGTTGCTAAAGCTTCTTCTTTAGTTAAACCATGAGCCGCCGCTGTACCCGCCATAAATGGCAAGTTACGTTGTTGCCAATAGCCACTTACACTCATGGCGACCAAAATACCTGCATCATGCAAAATTTTTGCATTTTTATAAGGTAAGTAAACATCATCATCTTCGTTATTTGGCAAGGCATGACTTTCGCCCATAATTACTGGGATTTGGTGTTCTTTTAAGAAAGTTGTTACCTCTGTAGCTTCTGTAGCGCCAACTAATACCGGTTTAATACCAAATTCCTCGAAGAATTTTACTGCTAAAATAATATCTTTTTGATCATTTACACTTACAAATGCTTTTTTCTCTTTAGTAAATAAGCCCCTCATAGCTTCAAAACGAGCATTAAAAACAGTTACTTTACTAGCCTCTGCATAAGATTTTGCTTCTAAAAAATAACTTTTAATCTCGGCAATTTGACTTTGATATCTTTCTTTTTGTTGTTCCTCTGAAGCACCGCCCGCTCTTCTTCCGCTTCTAATTGCAGCACTTGGCCAATTAAAATGTATAGCGATATCCTTTTTGTATGCAGCATCTTCCCAATTCCATCCGTCTAATTGCATTACTGAAGATGTACCGGTTACTAAGCCTCCTTCTGGAGTAGCTTGGGTAATTAAAACTCCGTTAGAGCGTACTGTAGGAATAATTCTGGAGTCAGTGTTGTAGGCAATAATGGATCTTACATGAGGGTTAATTACTCCTGTTTCTCTTGAATCTCTAGTTGCCCTAACAGATTCTACTTCTGTTAAACCCATGGCATTAACCGGCGCAATAAAACCCGGATAAATATGCTTACCGTCTGCTTTTATAGTTTTTACACCTTGCGGTGCTGCATTTCCTTCTTTAACGTCAGTGATTTTTCCGTTTGTAAATACAATGGTTCCGTTGTTAATTACTTTACCATTACCTACATGTATGGTTCCTCCTGTTATTGCAATAGTTTCTGATTGCTTGGGTGCAGGCGATATGGTAGGCTGACTAAATGCTGTTTGTGCAAACAAACAAGCTAAAACTGATATATATTTAAATTTTTTCATTGTCTTGTAGCTATTAATATTGTTTGTTGTTTACCATGTAATCCTCAACCATGGTATCGCAAGTATCTAAACTTGGTCTAGTAAATGTTGGGCGTTGAGTGCGAGAACCGCCACTTTTTGCATCTAACATTTTTTGGATTAGTCTAGCCTCATCAGCCTTTAAGCTTTTCATTTTCTCGGCATTTAAATCAATATCCCAATACTTCACGCCATCAACAAATGTTTTCTCGGCTTTAGCATAAATAGATAAAGGATTATCAGACCAAAGTACAATATCAGCATCTTTTCCAATCTTAATACTTCCTACTTTGTTATCTATTCCAAGCATTTTAGCAGGATTTAAAGTCACAAATTTAAAAGCTTCTTCTTGGCTCACATTACCATACTTTACTGCTTTACCAGCTTCTTGGTTTAATCTTCTAGCCATTTCTGCATCATCAGAATTGAAAGCGGTAAGTACGCCTACATCATGCATAATTTTTCCGTTATAAGGAATTGCATCCCATACTTCCATTTTATAGGCCCACCAATCAGAAAAAGTTGACCCAGCAATACCTCTTTTAGCCATTTTATCGGCCACTTTATAGCCTTCTAAAATGTGTGTGAATGTATTTATTTTGAAGCCCATGCTATCAGCTACATTCATCAACATGTTAATTTCTGATTGTACGTAAGAGTGGCAAGTAATATGCCTAGTATCGTTTAAGATTTCAACTAAGGCATCTAACTCTAAATCACGACGTGGAGCAGTTAATCCACTTTTGTTTTTTGCAGCATTGTAAGCAGCCCATTCATTTTTGTATTCTTTAGCTCTTGTAAATGCATCAACAAAAACTTGCTCAACACCCATTCTTGTTTGTGGGAAACGAATGGTATTAAAATCGCCCCAGTTACTTTGCTTTACGTTTTCGCCTAAAGCAAATTTGATAAAGCCTTCCCATCCACTAAATTTTAACTCTTCTGGTGTTTTTCCCCATCTTGTTTTAATGAGTTGAGTTTGACCACCAATTGGGTTTGCACTACCATGTAGTAAATGCGTAGTAGTAACACCACCTGCTAGCTGTCTGTAAATATTGACATCTTCTGAATCTAATACATCACCAATTCTAACTTCAGATGTTACAGCTTGGGTTCCTTCGTTTACGCCACTGCTAATTGCAATATGAGAGTGCTCATCAATAATACCAGTGGTTAAGTGTTTTCCCGTTGCATCAATAACTTTAGCTGTACCGGCTGCTAAATTCTTACCTACAGCTTTAATTTTACCGTTTTCTATTAAAACATCGGTATTGGCTACAATACCTTCTTTTTCGTTTGTCCAAACGGTCGCATTTTTAAACAAAACAGTTTCTTGCTTAGGCATTTCTTTGTTTCCGTAGGCAACAAAAGGAAACACCACTTCTCCAATTTCAACTTTAGGTTTCGCATCTTCCTTTTTAGCTCTTTCTTTAAAAGCATTTTTAAAAGTTGCCGTAAATTGGCTAGTTGTTCCATCGGCTAAAACAGCTTCTCCTTTAAAAATGATTGGATTACTTTGGTCTAAATAACCTGAGAGTCTAGTTACCCCATCAGGTTTGTTTTTCAAATCAAAGTACATACTTAATAAATCGCCATTACGATTTAAAGTACCCTTAACCTTAACACTATCAGCACCTGTACGTTCTATGTTTAAATCATAAGCACCAACGGTACCGCCAATTTTCATGGTTAAATTACCTAAACCACCTATCAATAGGTTATAGTCGCCACGTAAATCTTTTACATCCATTTGAGCAACTACAAACTTGCTACCTTGTACCCAATTTTCGTAAATGATATTTCCTTTTTTGAAAAGTGAATCGGAAGTGATTAAGAAGTTAGCTTCTTTTCCTTTAGCTATTGTACCTACTTTACCGTCTATACCTAATATTTTTGCTGGTGTTTCTGTTAAGGCTTTTAATGCTTGTTTTTCTGATAAACCATGATCTATTGCTGTTCTTAGATTAGTCCAAAAGTCTCTGCTACTTTCTAAATCGGCCATAGTGATGGCAAATTCAATACCTGCTTTTTCTAGTGCAGCTGGATTTGTAGGAGCCATTTCCCAATCTTTCATTTGAGCATAAGTTACCCCTTTTGCATTTGATGGATCTTCTACATCATAAGGTTTTGGGAAATTAATTGGAATAATAAATTTACCACCTGTAGCTTTAATAGCATCTATTCTTTGATACTCGTTACCGCCCGATTTAAATATATATTGCTTCCCAAATTCATCGCCAATTTTATCGGCTCTAAGTACATTTTCCCAATCGCTAGCTTCAAAAACTTGGGTTAAACTTTGTTGCTCATTAAATTTATTTAAAGATATGTTATACTCCTTATTTTGACTCTTGTACCAAGAAGCATCTAAATAGGTTTGTCTAATTAAAGCAATAGCTCCCATTAAAGAGCCAGGATAATCTGTTTTTGCAGTGCCTTTGCTAAAAGAGTAATTTGCAGCAGTTGTAGGATTTAGAACTACCCAAAGTGGGCTTTCTGTACCGAGCGTTACAGCTGCGGAAGTTCCACGAGCTATACCGTCTTTAATCAATGTATTTACAGTTCCGAAACCATTTTTCTTTAAATCTTCAGCTTTTTTAGAATCGATATTGAAAATACTATTTACTTCCATTTCTGGCCTAATGGCTTCATTCCAAGCATAGGCGCCCGGTTTTGTAGAAACTAAAACTGGCTGTGAGCCTCTGAAATTAAAACTCTGACGTGGCGCTTCTGGCAAACCGTAAGTAGTATAAGCATCAATTAAAGACGGATAAATAAATTTACCCTTTAAATCAATTACTACATAACCTTTAGGTATGCTTAGGTTAGTGCCAACACTCTCAATTTTACGGTCTTTAATAATTAAAGTACCATTAGTTATGGTTTGGCTAGAACTAACCACAATATTTGCATTGATGAATGCAAATTGTTTAGCTCTAATATCATAAGAGCCGTTAACGGGATACGTTTCTTGTGCCTTTACAAAGCTTAGCACAAATAAAAACGAAAATAGTAGGAGAATTTTCTTCATAAAAAAAGTTTAGACTTTAAATTTAAATAGATTATCGATAATCTGTTATTATTAACTGTAATTTTTCTGTTCAACACATCTAGTTAAATTGATTTAAACAATGGAAATTATCATAAAGAGAAACTCAATTCAAACTATTCAAAAGAGTTCATTGAATAAATATATTCCATATTTTTAATGATTTAAATCTTTGTCACTTTTTTTCCGCAAAAAAGTAACCAAAACCCGAGCGGAGCGAACACATGAGTGCCTTTAAAAATAAAAACAACGAATAAACTCTCCGCTACGTTTGTTGCTACAAAGTTTCTGCTTTTACTTCCTTTTGTGCTAGTCGCAACAAACAAGGCGGAATCATCACCTAACGGTTGGTTGTGCTTTTACTGGGTGGGTTACCTTGCAGAACCACTCAATAAACCACTTTAGTCTTTGAAAGAAACTGTCTTAAAAAACTATCTTTAACTTAAACACTTTCAATCAAGGCGTTTCTGAATAATTTAGTTTCACTCTGATCCAAAGAGTAACTTATAATTAACTTGCTTTAGGGCATTTTTTACTATAATAGGTGCAATTAATTAAAATCGAATTAAATTAGCTTAGTTAAAAATATATGCGAGCAGTAATACAAAGAGTTTTAGAAGCAAGTTGTGCCGTAAACAATCAGGTAGTTGGAGAAATACAGGAAGGTTTATTGGTTTTATTGGGCGTACATCAATCGGATACAGAAGAAGATTTGCAGTGGTTAGCGAAGAAAATTGTTAACATGCGAATTTTTAATGATGATAATATGCAAATGAATCTTTCTTTGTTAGATAAAGGAGGCAGGATTTTATTAATTTCTCAATTCACTTTATTTGCACAAACAAAAAAAGGAAATAGGCCTTCCTTTATTGAGGCTGCAAAACCCGATTATGCCGAGCCGATGTATGAAAGAATGATTCTAGCGTTAGAACAAATCACCCAAAATAAGGTAGAAACTGGGGTTTTTGGTGCCGATATGAAAATAAGATTATTAAATGATGGCCCAGTGACCATTACTATAGACTCAAAAAACAAAGAATAATGACCATAGAAGAAGCGCAAAAAATAGTTGACCAATGGATTAACACTACAGGAGTACGTTATTTTAACGAGTTAACAAACACGGCAATATTGATGGAGGAAGTAGGAGAAGTAGCCAGAATTATGGCCAGAAAATACGGAGAACAATCTTTCAAAAAGTCTGATGAAGAAGTTAACCTTGCCGATGAAATGGCCGATGTGTTATTTGTTTTAATTTGCTTGGCAAACCAAACGGGTATTAATTTAACCGATGCTTTAGAGAAAAATTTAGAAAAAAAATCTATTAGAGATTCCGATAGGCACAAAAACAACCCTAAACTGAGCTAAACTTCATTAATTTTAAATTTAACTAAAAGTTGCAGAGGAAGCATCTATTACCTCTTTATAAAAGTTGATATAGAGTGGTAAAATTTTATCTAAGTCAAAATCTTTAGCTCGTTTTAACGCATTTTCTTTGAAAGAAAGTAGTATTTCGTCGTTTTCTAGGATATAAATAGCGTTTTTTGCCATCCCATCTATATCTCCAACATTATTCATAAAACCAGTTACTCCGTCTATGTTTAACTCGGGTAAACCTCCTGTATTGGTAGAAATTACAGGTACTTTACAAGCCATCGCTTCTAAAGCCGCTAAACCAAAACTTTCTGATTCTGAAGGCATGATAAACAAATCAGCTACAGATAAAATTTCTTCTACGGCATCTTGCTTCCCCAAAAATCTTACATGCTCACAAACCTTCAAATCTCTACACAGTTGTTCGCAAATAACACGCTCGGGACCATCTCCAACCATTAATAACTTGGCTGGAACTTTTCTCAAAATTCTTTGAAAAATATGAACCACGTCTTGGGTACGCTTTACTTTTCTAAAATTAGAAGTATGGACTAATATTTTTTCATTTTGTGGTGCAATAGCTTTTTTAAAATGATCTTTTGGCTTTAAACTAAACCTGTTATGGTCTATAAAATTCGGAATAACTCTAATATCTTTCTTAATCTCGAAATGATCGTAAGTAGATTTTTTAAGGTCTTCTGAAACAGCTGTTACTCCATCAGATTGATTGATAGAAAAAGTAACAACAGGCTTATAAGTTAAATCTTTACCCACCAAAGTAATATCTGTACCATGTAAAGTGGTAACTATTGGAATATGTATGTTGTAGGTTGCTAAAATTTGTTTGGCCATATATGCCGCCGAAGCATGAGGAATAGCATAATGAACATGTAGAACATCTAATTGCTCAAACCTTACCACATCTACCATTTTACTAGATAGCGCCAATTCATACGGGGCATAATCAAATAATGGGTAATTAGAAACAGAAACTTCGTGATAAAATAAGTTTTCTGAGAAAAAATCTAATCTTGCAGGTTGCCTGTAAGTGATAAAATGTACTTGGTGTCCAGCATCTGCCAAGGCCTTTCCTAACTCTGTGGCTACTACACCACTACCCCCAAAGGTAGGGTAACAAACAATACCTATTTTCATTTATATATTTTGTATTTGGCAAAAAAACCGCATCACAAATGTAACAAGATTAAAAACTCTTCAATGTTATTTTTTTGTAACAATAACTTGGCTAATTTTGCGGATTAGGAACATAATTAATTTTAGTTTCTAAATCCTTAAGACTGCCTTCTAAATCTTTAATTTTTTTCTCTAAATCTTCGATTTCTTTCTGATTATCGTTTAGCTCTTGATTCAATTTTGAAGCTTTTTTAGCATCATTAGAAGATTTTTTTGCAAAATTGGCGGCTTGTTTGGCAAGTTTAGAATCTCCTGGATTTCTTGATAATTCTTCTGACAATTCTTTGGCCCTTCCCGAAGATTCGCTAGCATCCTCATTAGCTTTGTTTACTTGTTCTTTTAGATCTGTTGTCTTTAAACTTTCTTTTTCTAAAGCGATATTAAGTTTGTTTAGCTTCGTGTTAAGCATTAATAACTCTTCTTGCGAACTTAGTTTTTGCATTTCGGGGCTTAAGCTCTTTTTAGAGCAAGCCATTATTAAAGTAATTGTAAATAGCGTCAAAAAAAAGACTACCCTTGGGGTTTTTATTAATTTATTTGTTTTCATAATTACAGTATTACAAAAACCAATCCATTTTTTTAAAGCTTGTGCTTTATTGCTTCTCTATAGCTTTGTAAACTACATCTTGTATACGAGACCTAATGTTTAAATTCAATAATTTATTACTTACTTCGGGGTTAACCCTATTAGATAAAAATATATAAACTAAATCTTTGGCAGGGTCTACCCAAACACATGTTCCGGTATAACCCGTATGACCATAAGTTTGATTTGAAGCTAATTTAGAAGGATAACCCGTTTTAGAATCAGCATCGTAACGATCAAAACCTAAACCTCTCCTACTAATGTCTGATTGTTTGGCGGTAAACATTTCTACTGTTTTAGGTTTAAAATATCTCTCGCCACCATAAGTTCCTTTATTTAAAAGCATTTGATAAAGAATGGCTAAATCGGATGCATTAGAAAACAATCCTGCATGACCAGAAACTCCACCTACCATTGCTGCACCTTGATCATGAACGTAGCCCCAAAGTAGTGTTTTCCTAAAATACTTATCCTGCTCGGTAGGTATAATCTCGTTTTTAGAGAATCTATAACGAGGATTAAATCCTGTGGTATACATACCTAAAGGTGCATAAAATTGCGATTTCACGTAACTAGCCATAGGTTGTTGCGTAATGGTCTCAACAATTTCTTTCATAAAATACATGCTTAAATCGCTATAAACGTATTGTCCACGTGTTTTTAATGCACTCTCTAACATTTGTTTCCACATCACATCTTTAAAATAATTCCTCTGCATGTAAAAACTATCTGCAACCTTAATATTATAGGTTTCTGACGAGTCTCTACTAAAATCTGCTGGTTTAATATTGTTGTAAAACGGAATAAAAGGAATAAATCCCGCTTGGTGCAATAAAACTTCCTTTACCTTTATATTGGCTTTATTGGTGTTTCTGGTTTTTGCAATATAGGTACTTATGGTGGTGTCTAAATTTAACTTTCCAGCCTCATACAAACGCATTGTTTCTATGGTAGTTGCAGATGTCTTGGTGATGGAAGCTAAATCAAAAATATCAGTAATTAAGGTTTTTGGAGAGCCTTTATCATAAGTGTGAGTACCATAAGCTTTGTTAAATATCACATGTCCAGCTTTAGCTACAAAAACAACCATTCCAGGTGCTGCTTTTTCTCTAATTGCCTCTGCAGCAATAGCATCTATTGCTTTAAAATCATTAATATTTAAGCCCAATTCCTCGGGTACTGTAAATTTAAATCGGCTTTTAGCTATGCTATATCCAGTATTTTTTTGATACCTATCCGTATAGTTCTCAGTTAATCTATTGTTAATTTCTACACCTCCAAAAACCACCTGAGCCACAAGCGAAGCTCCTTGATTAGTATGTTGCGGGCAATAAATTATTGGTGCTTCTATATCATTTAGCTGTGTTAAACTTTTAACATCGCCAAATAATGCAATTATTAACGTTTTCTTTTGCTCCATTTCTTTAATAAAGCTTAATACTTCTTTATTAAATAGAGATACATCAGATAGTTCTAAAACAACAGTATTGTAAAATTTTAATTCATCAACTAGACCTTTAAAATTATCATCTGCTAAATAAAGGTTACCGTTAAAAGCATCTACTTGGCTATATTTATTCAACAAGCTATCAAACGTAATGCTATGTGCAAAACCTAAGTTTATGCTCGCAATTTTACGCTGCTCTAGTTTTTTTAAAGGGATTTTCTCTACCTCATTATTTAATACAACGGTATTCTTTTCTGCCTCTTTAAAAGATTGCAACCAAGTTAAATCTTGTTGATGCTCTTGTCCGCAGGCTATAAAAAATAAACTGGAGATGAAGTAAATCGTAAAAATTGCCTTTTTTATCATTTCTTATAAACCGATTTTCCCGAGATGAACGTTTGCAATACTTGTGTAGTTGCAATTTGAGTATCCTTTACTTTCATAATATCTTGATTAATGACAATGAAATCGGCCAGTTTGCCTACCTCAATACTTCCTTTCTCTAGCTCTTCAAAATTAGATTTTGCTGCCCAAATGGTCATTCCTCTTAACGCTTGTTCCCTAGTTAAAGCATTTTCTGATTGAAAACCTTTAACGGGATAGTTTTTTAAATCTTTACGAGCTACTGCCGCTAAAAAGGTGTACATCGGGTTTATTTGTTCTACTGGGAAATCGGTTCCTAGCGGGATCCAACCATTTTGATTTAAAAGATCTAAATAGGCGTAAGCCGATTTTACACGCTCTTTACCTAATCTATCGGCAGCCCAATACATATCAGAAGTTGCATGCGTAGGCTGAACCGATGGAACAATATTATTTTGCCCAAACATGGCAAAATCAGCCGGATTTACCACTTGTGCATGTTCAATTCTCCAGCGTTTATCGTTTTTACCCTTCAATACATCGGCATAAATTTTTAAAATGGTTCTATTTGCCGAGTCGCCAATGGCATGCGTACACATCTGAAAATCGTGTTTATTTATTTTTTCCGCCACTTCTTTAAAGTGCTTTTGTTCTGAAAGTAAAAAACCTAAATGGTCTTTTTTATCGGCATAAGGTTCTAATAAACACGCACCACGACTACCTAATGCCCCATCGCCATAAACCTTGAAAGAACGAACATTTAAAAAGTCGGTTTTAATTTTACCACGCTTAATCAAAAAATCATAATTCTTTTCGGCATCAGAAAGCATTACATAAAGTCTCATGTTAAGTTGCTTAGCTTGTTGCAAAGAATCTATCAATAAAACATCTTCAAAGTCTAAACCACAATCATCTACAGTAGTTAAACCTACGGCAAAACAATTATTAGCTGCATCTTTTAACGATTCCTCTTTTTGCGCTCTAGTAAAGGCAGGTATTTTTTGGCTAACTAAATCAACTGCATTATCAATCAGTAATCCAGTAAGTTTTCCATTTTTAACTACTATATCACCACCTACTAGTTTTTGTCCTAAAGTTATTTTAGCCGAATCCAATGCCACCTGATTAACCATTGCCGCATGTCCATCTATACGTGTTAAAATTACCGGACGGTTAGGAAATAAACTATCCAGCATGCTTTTATCTGGAAATTCTTTCACTGCCCAATCATTTTGATCCCATCCACGGCCAATAATCCAACCGTCTGTGTTTTCTTGTCCGTAAACCTTTAATTTTTGTAAAATTTCATCCCAGCTTTTTGTTTCCACCAAATCTAAAGTTTGTAAACCCTGTCCGTATCTAAAAAAGTGGGCATGTGCGTCAATTAATCCAGGTAAAATAACTTGTCCTTTAGCATCAATCACTTCCACTGCTTTATAATCTGCTAAAATTTGCGCTGTTGTACCAGTAGCAATAATTTTTCCATTAGAAATTGCAAAAGCTTCAATCATACTAAAAGCCGAGTCTACTGTGTAAACTTTAGCATTGATAATTACTAAATCGGCATGTTTCTTCATCTTGCAAGAAGCCAATAAGGCAACAAAACCACAGTAAAGCAAAAATTTATTCATAACAAATATCTATCTAATCAATAAAAATAAAGGTAAGACCCTAAATGCATAAAGCCAATTTAATTATAGAATAGTTAACATAACAAGTTAATTACAAAGAATAAATACGGTTTATAAACTGGCAATCCACCCCAGAAAAAAAGGGGTGGCCAAGCTGCGTCGGGGTTCCGTAATTGATGAAGCCGTTTAAAAGGCTTCATACATGTACCGAGCCCTTTGCATCTTTATTGCGAATATATTATGGAAATAAAATAGCTAAATCCAAAGTCTGTGTCATCATAGAGCATTTGTGAAATATTTTCGCATCGGTCTGTGGGGACACAGACCGAGGTCACGGAATAAGTTTTCGGTCTTTACCCAATTAAATCTGTGCATCTGTGGCAATTTTTTTTAGCCACATGCGCACTAGTAATATATTACCCTTCCCATGGTCTGTGTCCCCACAGACCATTTATAAAATATTAAGATTTCGGTCTGTGAGGACACAGACCGAGATAATTAAAAGTATAATTTAAAAAAACCCCATTTCTATTTTCAGCACAAAATATTTAACTTCAAACTGTTAAATCAAAATTCCCGCTCATTATGAAAAAATACTTTCTATTCGTTCTACTTGTTGTTTTTTGTAAAACCACCAATGCTCAAATACAAATGGATAAATATACAGTAGGGAACTTTACTGTGAATTTGCCAGATTATATGAGTAAAACTGGTGGCTTAAACCCTGATGCCGCCATACAGTTTAGGAATATGGTTAGAGACGTTTCTGGTTATGTAATTAGAGAAGAAAAAACAGTAAAGGAGATAGATAATCCTGCCAATCCAGACATCAACCAATTTTATGAAACGTTTATTAAGGATTTTTTAAAAGATAAAGAGGAAAGAAAAGTTGCCGCCTCAAAAATTAGCACAAACGGAAATGTTAAATTTATAGAAACCGACTTGAGCTATTTAGACGATGAAACCGTAATTTATTACTACTATTTTGTTGGCATTGCCGAAACCAAAAATGCTTTTTACAAAGTAATTTGCGTTAGTTCCTTAGATTTTAAAAACCAATACAAGGCTGATTTTCAGAAGATTTTGTATAGTATTAAGGATTAATTTGTTCGATAAATATTAAAAAAAATCCATGGTTTGTGTCCCCACAAACCCCACTAGCGCAAGTCTTAGTGAAATGGACTATGCCATAGCCTGACTTGGGCTTTTTTTCTATCGAATTCCTTTTAACATAAATTGGTTTATCTGTTTAAAACACAAGTCTCCTTTCTCACTTACCCCAGCTCGTAAGACTTGCGCCAGTATGGGATTAATTAATAAAATGTAAACTTATTTCAGGACAAGACACTCACTTGCCCTTGCTCGGAAGACTTGCGCCAGTGTAGATTCTTCTTTTTTTTAACATAATCATATAATCTCTATCTGTTAAATGATTTTGATATATTTCCCAATATTTATCCAATAATTGGAAAAGTTCATCATTAGATATATCGCTTCTTCTTCTAAGTTCTGGTATACTCGAGGATTGAAAATTTATCTCCACCTGTGGTTTCGACAATAATTCTTTAATTATTGTAAATACAGCTTTTTTTAACTCTGGATCATATAAATTTCTTTTCTTATCATCAGCATCAAGAAAAGAAATTATATCTCCAATATGTTCCATACTTAAAGTATTTGGAGATATGCCCTCTTCAAGCATATCATTGATTATTTGATTAAAGTTATTTATTTGGTTTTTGTCTAAATAAAGGTTGCTCATGACTATTTCGTAAATCTAAATTTTCCAATTAAATTATTGTTTTTTGAAAAGTCTATTGTATATCCATAATACCAATCATCAGCATTTGGTCTTGCACTCCATTTATATCCATTATTTTCTATTATTTGCACATTAGGGTTACTTGTTGGCTGCCAAGGTCCATTTTTAGAACTTATCGCATTTTTATATTCCTGCCAGCTATGGCTATCAATCCTATAATTAGGATTTCTAGCATTTTTTTTCGTAATGTTTTTATAACTAACCGTTTGTAAATTTGTAGCTGTTGCCACAAATATATTGGCTACATACACATAATATTCGGGGCTTTTAAGCGAATCTCCCCACATATTCATTAAGCCGTCCAGATAATCACCACTTGCTATCTGAATTTGCCCTAAACTTGGTTCACCGTTCAAATAAAACAAATTTGCGGCAGCTTTATACGTTTTATAATTTTTGATGAATTGTGCCACAGCATCCCCTCTTATTATCATTTCAATTCCATTGGTTTGATTTCTAAAAGCGGAATAGAAAACAAGATGATTATTAGCATCAAAATGTGGTGTTAGATAATAATCCCCTACTTTATATTGTTGAGAACTTATTGAATAGGTAGATAAATTTAGCAATTTACTTCCTTTGTAACAGGCTATCATATATAATTCAATTGGATCTCCTGTTATTTCATTATTAAAGTTATTTATAATATTTGTTGTTTCTGAATTAGTGTAGAGCTCGTTTAAGCCAGCTATTGCCGAACTTGGCAATGTCGTGAATGATCCTAATGAAACCAAACTTTGTACCTCTGACTCAAATTGATAAGATGGATAAATAGACTCTAAATACTCTTGTTTAAAATCATCAAAATCAACATTTGGAGTATAAGTCACATAATTTGAAGCCCAATTGATAAAATCTTTATTTTCTGGTGTTAAACCGCCATTATTACTTAGATATATACCAAATTGCTTGGCAATTCTGTCATCATTTTCCCCAAGTTTAGTTATTATTTGAGGGTCTGATATGGGTATGTACTGCATTAAAAATTGCTTTGCAGTTTGGCTTGGGTTACTAGGATTATTAGGGTCGCATTCTGATGGGTCAGCTACCAAAACCTGCATACCATTAACACTATTAATGGTAGTTTCTCCGCCACCACTATCACATGGGTTGTAATCACCGGGTATAGTTGGAGTGGTGCTGCCACCACTACCAGCAGAGCTCTCTCCTGATCCTCCTGGGTTAGATGTTCCACCATCGTAACTAGGAGCGGCAATGGTGCTACATTCTGTAACTTGCCTAGTTTGAATTTCTAACCTAGCACCTTGTGGTGTTCCCCAAGATGGACATGCACTTTCACCCTGACTTAAATAATGTGTATCATTAGCTGTTAGTCCATTACAAGGTAATTCTACTAATTCATAAACAGTGTAGGAATTACAAACTTGTATTGATGGCGAGGTAGAATTAGTTATCATTATGCTCCCTATTCCTCGATTGTAATTTATTACCTCGTCCAATAATATTTTTTTGAACGAAATTTTGCCCTCAAAAGGCAGTTTAACATCATCATGGAATACTTTTACCCACTTTATGCTTGGCGTGTAAATAGTCATAAAGGCTTTTAACGAATCTTTATTTTCATTTAACTCTACAGTTAAATTACTGAAAGAAACTGCTCTTGGTGTTATTGGTTTAATAGAGAACACATAACTTGTTTTACCTTTTACCGTAAGTTTTTTAACATGGTCTAAATCTATTTCAATATTGCTGTTACTATTAGCATCAAGTATTATATGTGTATTAAATTCGCTTCCTTTTTAAAAGGTTGTTTTTAATTTCCCTAATTTGTTAAAGTCTACTTCTTTCTTAAAGGTTTTAAAGTTTATAGTTTCTAAACCTACCCCATTCTTATCAATTTTGGTACTAGTTAAATCTTCTAAAGGTGTAGTTAATAATTCCTTCTTACAAGAATTGATTAATAGTAAGGTAAAAACACCTAATATTAAGGTACTTAATGAGCGTGTAATTTTTGATTTCATATTTAGATTATTTTTTTTAAACTTATTTGTAAATTATTTCTTAAAAAAAAGAAATTTAAAATAGCAATAAATTATAATAAAGATTAATTTATTTTCAAATAATGGGTTGATATATAGTTTTTATTTCTTAATAATTAATAAAATAAACTTAACTATGTAAAGGGTATTCATCTACGGGTAAACTTAAAGTGTAGTAATACTGCATAAGCCAAGGTATAACTTGTGCGGTATGTTACTATAAATCTTACTGTTTAAGCAAATATTTGTATTAAAAGGCAAAAGAAGCTTTTTCAATTTCCTTCTGCTCATTCTTGCGCCAAACTGCGCTAAGGATATGGAGGGCTCGGTACATTTATTAAGCCTTTTAAACGGATTAATAAATTACGGAACCCCGAAATAGCCTGACCCGTCTTAGGGCTCGGTGTTTTGGGAAAAGGGAGCGCCCTAATGACCAATCAAAAATCTATATTTATCCCCCTTTTTTATTTTACCTAAATAGGAAATTCTAAGCCTTAAAATTTTGCTATTTTTGCCATCGGATGAGTGATATTATAAAACTTTTACCAGATGCTGTTGCAAATCAGATTGCTGCTGGCGAGGTTGTGCAAAGGCCAGCATCGGCGGTTAAAGAACTGTTAGAAAATGCTATTGATGCTGGTGCTGATAAGATTAGGCTAATTATTAAGGATGCGGGCAAAGCGTTAATTCAAGTGATTGATAATGGCTGTGGCATGAGCGCTACTGATGCTAGGATGTGTTTTGAGCGACATGCAACTTCTAAAATTAACAAAGCCGAAGATTTATTTGCCATAAGAACCATGGGTTTTAGGGGCGAAGCTATGGCTTCTATTGCCGCTATTGCACAGGTAGAATTAAAAACTAAAAGACAGGAAGATGAATTAGGAACTTGCTTAAATATAGAAGCATCTGAAGTGATTAACCAAGAAGTTTGCCAAGCACCAAATGGCTCTTCTATTAGTGTGAAAAACCTGTTTTACAATATTCCTGCCCGAAGAAATTTCTTAAAAAGTAAACCAGTAGAAACACGCCATATTATAGACGAGTTTCAGCGTGTGGCTTTAGCGCATCCAAATATATTTTTTACACTTCATCATGACGAGCAGGAGGTTTATCATCTACCAGTTGCACCCTTAAAACAAAGAATTATTCATTTATTGGGCAACAATTACAACGAACGTTTAGTACCTGTTGATGAGGATACTAGCATTATACAAGTAAAAGGTTTTATTGGTAAACCTTCCTTTGCTAAAAAAACACGTGGCGACCAGTTCTTTTTTGTGAATAACCGATTTATAAAAGATGGCTACTTAAACCATGCTGTGATGATTGCTTACGAGCAGTTATTACCCGATGATTGTTTCCCTCTTTATGTCTTATTTATAGAGATTGACCCAGCTAAAATTGATATCAACGTTCACCCTACAAAAACAGAAATTAAATACCAAGACGAGAAAGCCATTTATGCAATTATTAGGTCGGCAGTAAAACGTTCTTTAGGGAAATATAACATTACCCCAAGTTTAGATTTTAATCAAGAGACTGCTTTTGATGGCTTAATTAGCAGTGTACCCTTGGAAGATTTAAAGGCGCCGTCGGTAAATTTTAATCCAAATTTTAACCCCTTTACCGAGGAGAAAAAAACAGATAGGGAAATCCCTTATTTGAGAAACATAAACGATACCAGACAAGGGATTCCAAAAAATTGGGAAACGCTTTACGAAATAAATCAACAGCCTACAGTTATACAAAGTAGTTTTGAAATGGAGACCGAAAAAAGTCTTCAGATTAATGATACCGAGGTGGCTACTTTGGCGAGTAGAATGGTTTTTCAGTTGCACCAAAAATATATCATTACTCAGATTAAGAATGGATTGATATTGGTAGACCAGCAAGCTGCACATGAACGTATTCTTTACGAGCGCTTTTTAAAACAATTAGATCAAAATAAAGGAGCCAGTCAGCAAAGTTTATTTCCACAAACGGTTACTTTAAATACTACGGATTTTGCTTTAGCTAACGAGCTGCTGCCATATTTACATGCTTTGGGTTTTCAAATCAGAGACTTTGGTAAAAATACCTTAGTGGTAGAAGGCGTACCTGCTGATATACCAGAAAATAACGATTTGGCTACCATGTTAGAAGAATTAATTGAAGGTTTTAAAAACAATCATACCGTTTTAAAATTAGATAAGAGGGATAACTTAGCCAGAACATTGGCTAAAAATGCTTCTATTAAGGCTGGCACAAAATTAGAGTTAGCAGAGATGAATGATTTGGTGGATCAGCTATTTGCTTGCGAAATGCCCAACGCAGCAGTAAATGGTAAACAAATAATTGTAAAAATAACCTTAGACGAACTTGCCGAAAGGTTTAATAAACGTTAAAATTAATGAGAGAATTTAGGCCCATGGGCAATACTTTGTTTCCGCCTGTAGTAAAAAACCTATTAATTATTAATGGGATTTTATTCTTTGCTACCACCGTTTTTAAAAATAATTTTCCGTTAACAGATTTGCTAGCGTTAACCTATTTTGAGTCGCCAAAGTTTAAGGTTTGGCAATTGGTAACCCATTTATTTATGCATGGCGATATTGGGCATTTATTCTCTAACATGTTTTCTTTATGGATTTTTGGCGCCACGGTAGAAAATTATCTAGGCTCTAAAAAGTTTTTACAATATTATTTGCTTACTGGTTTGCTAGCTTCGGTTTTATATACTGGCGTTCAATACATAGAAATCCATCCTGTACAAGAGCATGCAATTGCTTACGAAATAAACCCAAATTATCAATCGTTTAAGAAATTTGTTGAAGAAGATATTAGTAAAACCTACCAAGCAAATTTTGTTGAGTTAGTAGATGCCTATGAAGCAAACCCAAACGATACTGAAATTAAAAGAATATCTGTAAATGCTGTTAATAGTTATGCGGGGCAGCTTTTAAATTCAAAACTTGTAGGCGCATCTGGTGCAGTTTTTGGAATTTTACTAGCTTTTGGGTGGTTATTTCCAAATGCACTAATTTATATCTACTTCTTTTTCCCGATGAAAGCCAAATACCTGGTTATTTTATATGGTGCGTTTGAGCTTTATAATGGTATAGCCAATAATCCAGGAGATAATGTTGCACATTTTGCACATTTAGGTGGAATGTTGGTTGGTTTTATTTTGATTAAGATTTGGGATGTTAGAAGGCCCAATCAATTTTAAAAAATAAGGTTAAATTTAAAAACCTTACAAAACATTTTTAAATTAGCCATATGTCTTTAATAGATGATTTAAAGTATAAAGTTTTTAACTCTGGAAGCAGGGTAAATCTCTTCATTGGAATAAACGTAATCATATTTTTGGTTATAGGTATTCTTAGCGTAATTGAGACTTTATTTACTAAACAAAGCTCCATTAGTTTATTTGTGAGAGAGTATTTGGCTGTGCCTACCGATTTACAAAAACTACTTTTTAGATTTTACACGCCTTTTACATACATGTTTTTACACGCAGGATTCTTCCATATCTTGTTTAACATGCTTTGGCTATTTTATATTGGGAAAATATTTGAAGAGTTTTTAAATAGTAAAAAACTAACCTTTGTATACATAGCTGGTGGTTTAGCAGGGGCCTTATTTTACATAGCAGCATATAATATTTTCCCGTACTATGAAGATAGTGTTGCGCTATCGGCAGCAGTAGGCGCATCGGCATCTGTTACTGCAATTATGGTTGCAACTGCCACCTTATTGCCAGATTACACAATTTCTTTAATTTTAATTGGACCAGTAAGATTAAAATGGATTGCTGTATTTTTTATTATCATTGATTTGTTAAGTGTTGTTGGTCCTAATGCTGGTGGATATTTATCGCACATTGGAGGTGGTATTTTTGGCTTCTTTTTTATCAAATCTTTACAAAATGGTAACGATTGGAGCAAGCCATTTGAAAATGTTTTTAAACCAAAGCCTAAACTTAAAGTAGTTTCTAAAAACGATTTTCAAAGACCAAGAAAAGATAATATTGAACCTAACCAAGAAGTAATAGATCAGATTTTAGATAAGATATCAAAGTCTGGATACAACAATCTTTCAAAGCAAGAAAAACAGATATTATTTAAAGCAAGTAACGGCAATGAAGAAAAAGAAAAATAGCTTTTTTGATAAAATTGTCTTTTTCTTGAACACCATAGCTATCGTTTGCTTACTGCTAGCCTATTTAGGGTCGGTAACAAACCCTCAAAATATTTGGTATTTTACTTTTTTTGGGTTAGCCTATCCATTTGTTTTACTAATCAATCTTTTATTCGTTATCTACTGGATAATGCTTAGAAAATGGCATTTTATAGCTTCTTTAGTGGTTATTTTGGCTGGATGGTCTATCCTTACAAAAACTATAGGCTTTAGAACAAAATCCTCAAGCGATTTTACCGAAGGGGAAAATGTATTAAAAATCATGTCTTATAACATTCATCATTTCAAAAAATTTGGCTCAGAGTTAGACTCAGAATCAAGTGCTGATGTTTTAAGATTTATTGCCAGCGAAAATCCTGATGTTTTAGGTATACAAGAGTTTTTTACTCGTAATAAAGGGAAGTTTAATTTTAAAGATTCTGTTTTAACTATTTTAAAAACTAAGCATTACTATTACGATACCGCCTTAAATAACGATTACGAATCTACCGGGGTTGCTATTTTTAGTAAATATCCCATCATTAATAAAGGAGATTTAGAAATAGAAACTCAAGATAATGTTAATAAAGCCATTTGGGTTGATATACAAAAAGGTAAACAGGTAATTAGAGTTTATACTGTACACCTAGCGTCCATTGCTTTACAGGCCGAGGATTACTCCTTCATTAATGAAGTTAAAACAGATTTGAGTACGAACGATGATATAGGGTCATCAAAAAGAATTTTACGCAAATTAAAAAATGCATTTATTAAGCGAAGTAAAGAAGTAGAAATACTAAAAAATGCTATTAAACAAACCCAATTACCAGTAATTGTTATGGGTGATTTTAATGATACACCCGCCTCTTATTGTGTTAATACCATTGGCCAAGAGTTAAAAAATAGTTTTCAAGAAAAAGGTAGTGGTCTTGGTATTACCTACAACGGAGATGCTCCAAATTTTCAAATAGATTATGTTTTTACATCGCCAATATTTAATATCAATGGCTATAAAATTATCAAAAAACAATTTTCTGACCATTATCCCATCAGAGTAAATGTATCTTTGCCTCAATAATTCATAATCATTACACAAATTGTCAAAATTATTAATTTGCACCATGCAAAATTCGCTAGTTATATACAATACCCTTAGTAGAAAAAAGGAAATTTTCACACCACTTAATGCCCCTTTTGTTGGAATGTATGTATGTGGACCAACCGTATATAGCGATGTGCATTTAGGTAATGTAAGAACCTTTACATCTTTTGATGTGATTTTTAGATACCTCACTTTTTTAGGTTATAAAGTGAGGTATGTAAGAAATATTACAGACGCTGGCCATTTAGAAAGTGATGGCGATGTAGGCGAAGATAAAATATCTAAAAAGGCAAAACTTGCTGCTTTAGAGCCCATGGAAATTGTACAAAAGTATAGCGATGATTTTCATACAGTAATGAAATCTTTTAACACTTTACCGCCAAGCATAGAACCCACAGCTACTGGCCATATTATAGAGCAGATAGAGATGGCGAAAACCATTTTACATGCAGGTTTTGCATATGAAGTAGACGGATCTATTTATTTTGATGTAGATAAATACAGTGAAACTCAAAACTATGGGGCCTTAAGTGGTCGTAAACTGGAAGATTTGCTCACCAATACTCGTGATTTAGGTGGGCAGAATGATAAAAGAGGTAAGTTGGATTTTGCCTTGTGGATTAAAGCAAAGCCAGAGCATTTAATGCAGTGGCCTTCACCGTGGGGGATGGGTTTTCCTGGCTGGCATTTAGAATGTTCTGCAATGAGCAACAAATACCTAGGCGAACAATTTGACATACATGGTGGTGGTATGGATTTAGCTCCTACTCACCATACCAATGAGATTGCCCAAAATATTGCTTGCTGTGGTAAACAGCCCGCAAACTATTGGATACATACCAATATGCTAACGGTTAACGGACAAAAAATGTCTAAATCTTTAGGGAATAGTTTTTTGCCAAGAGAGCTTTTTTCTGGCGATCACAAACTATTAAATAAGGGATATAGCCCAATGGTAGTTAGATTTTTTATGTTACAGGCACATTACAGAAGTACTTTAGATTTCTCTAATGAAGCTCTTGACGCTAGTGAAAAGGGTTTTAAACGATTAATGGCCGCATATGAATTATTAGATCATTTAAAAACTTCTGCTAGTTCTACGGCTGATATTAGCTTATTGGCTGTAAAGTTTAAGGCAGCTATGGATGATGATTTTAACACCCCTGTATTAATTGCAGAGTTATTTGAAGCTACTAAAATTATAAACTCTGTTTATGATGGTAAAACTGCTATTTCTGAAAACGATTTAAACTCTTTAAAAGAATTATTTAATGGTTATTTAATACAAGTGTTAGGCCTAAAGAATGATTTACAAGCTACTGATGATTTAAGTCCGATAATGAATTTTATTCTGAATATAAGAACAGAAGCCAAAGCCAACAAAGATTATTTAACTTCAGATAAAATTAGAATAGGCTTAAATAATTTAGGCTTTGAAATTAAAGACGGCAAAGAAGGAAGTACGTGGACTAAAAATTAATTAGTAACCAAAATATGGTTAAATAATTTTCCTAATTCAGCGGCATTCTTAAAATCAACATCATTAGCTTTTAAATAAGTATTAATTTTTTCTGTTTGATTAGGAAAATAGGTTAAAAACTCCTTTTTAGATGGTTTAAACCTGCTCATTTTACCATCTTTTAACAGATAGTAAACTTGTTGCTCCATAAATGTTTTTTCTGTTGATGTAGAATTATATGGCCTAGACTCCGAAACTGTTTTTATAGTTTTTTTTAGTAAATAGTTACCTTGGTATTGACCCAATACCAGATAGTAAGAGTCATTTGTTAAATTATCTACTGCAGGAAAACCCAGCATATAAGTTTCTTCAACATTTAAATTAATTAGAGTAAAAGTTTTAATTGTCTCAGTAAAGCTATATAAGCCTTCATCAGCTTCCTTTTGTTTAAAATATGGCTGGTCTTTAAATAAATCGTACTTTAATTTTATGTTTTTATAGGTAGCCCCATTAACTGTGACTGCGGTTCCTTCCAACCATAAATCTGATAAAAAAGCAGATCCTTTAATTTCAGTATACGTTTTAGTGAAAACAGGATCTCCATTAATATTGGTTAAATACATTTGCTGAGCGCTCAACAAATTAGCTGAAAGACTTATTAAGATGGTAATTATAAATTTATTCATTATATTTTCAAGGTTAAACAATTAATTTTAAATCTAATAAACTTAATTTAATGAAAAAGCTATTTCTTTATTTTATTCTGTTTTATGTAACATTTCCTGCTTTTTGTCAAAAAAATAATGGAAATATAAGCTCAATAATTTCTACTGAAAGTTACCTTAACGATATTTTTGCGACAAAAGGTATAAGTGAAACTTATGAAAAATTTACCAATAACAAAACTATTTTTTATATCCCACAACCTGTAAATGCAAAAGAATATTATAGTAAAAACAAAATAACTAATCAGGTGATAACCAAAACGCCAGATTATGCAATTTTATCTAAAAGTGCATCTTACGCTATATCTTCAGGTATATTAACTACTCAAATAGAACAAAATACTACTTACTTTAGATATTTAACCATTTGGAAATCTTCTAAAGACGGTAAGTGGGGAATAGAATTAAATGCAATTAACCCTCAACCCAAACCCTCAACCGAAACAAAACCGCAGTTTTTAGACCCTGAAGATAGACAATACCCAAGGCTTTTTGGCCCACCATATTTACAATTAAGAGAACAAGTAATTTTTGACACCGACTCCCTTTTGGGCGATGCGTTAAAAAAACAAGGTAATAGAGCGTTTAAAAACTTTTATGCAAATAATGTACAACTTTTTTTACCCAACGAAGCTCCTGCTGTAGGTAAAGAAAATGTTTTAAATAAAATAACAGAAATTAATCTGTTATTTACTAACGTACCATCTAAAGTTAAGAGAGCTTCTAGTGGCGATATTGCTTACACCACAGGAAAAGCAACAATTGGCTTAGAAAGCTATAACTATGTTAGAGTTTGGCAAAAAGATGAAGAAATGAAATGGAATATTATTATAGATATGTATGTTAACCAAAAAGAGTAATTAAATTTTGGGCACTAAAATTGATTCCTATAAGGTTTAAAAAACCTATACAATCATGAAAACTCAAAATCACTCTAAAAGTTACGAAACTTTGTCTGAAGCTATGAATGCTTTAAAAGAAAAAGGTTTTACCTACGAATTCGACTTTAAAAACAACATACTTTTTAGCCATTATTTGAAGGAAAGAAAGTTTAATTCTAATGAATTAAAAGTAGTACAAATTCATCGATTTGAGGGAATTTCTAATCCAGACGACAGTTCAATTTTGTATGCTATTGAAAGCCAAGACGGCGTTAAGGGTTTATTAGTTGACGCTTATGGAGTGTATGCCGATGCGGATAAAACCGAGTTTATGAAGAATGTAGAGATAGAGAGTGAGTAAAATTTAAACTCTATTCCAATTATTAACCTAAAACAAATCAGTCAATATTTTTTCTGTGCTTATTCCTTCGGCCTCAGCCTTGTAGTTTCTAACCACCCTATGTTTTAAAATTGGTAATGCTACAGCTTGTACATCTTCAATATCTGGAGCGTATTTACCGCTTATAGCCGCATGACATTTCGCTCCAATTACCAAATATTGCGATGCTCTTGGTCCTGCTCCCCAGCTTAAGTATTTATTCACTTCTGGTGTTGCAAATTCAAAATTAGGACGTGTTTTAGCCACTAATTTAACGGCATATTCTAACACATGGTCTGATACTGGAATTTGTCTAATTAATTGCTGAAAATATATAATTTGTTCAGCATTTAACAACCTTTTTAGAGTTCGAGTTTGATTTCCTGTTGTATTCTTTACGATATTAATTTCCTCAGCATACGATGGGTAATCTAAACTTACGTTAAACATAAATCTATCTAACTGAGCCTCTGGTAAAGGGTAAGTTCCCTCTTGTTCTATTGGGTTTTGAGTAGCTAAAACAAAGAACGGTTTAGGTAGAATATGTGTATGGCCGGCAGCGGTAACACATTTCTCTTGCATGGCTTCTAATAAAGCCGCTTGGGTTTTAGGTGGTGTACGGTTAATTTCATCGGCTAAGATGATGTTAGAAAAAACAGGTCCCTTTATAAATTTAAAATTTCTGTCATCACCTAAAATTTCGCTCCCAATAATATCAGAAGGCATTAAATCGGGAGTAAATTGTATCCTATTAAAAGATAAATCTAAAACATTTGATACCGTTTGCACTAATAAGGTTTTCGCTAAACCAGGCACTCCAACCAATAAACAATGTCCATTGCTAAAAATAGAAATCAAAACAGACTTAACCACATTATCTTGTCCAACTATTACTTTAGAAATTTCTTTAGTTATTTCTTTGTAAGAAGCACACAAAGCATCTAATGCTTCAACATCTGAATTGTATTTCATATAATTAGTTACTTGCAGTTTGCGAATCTAAAACCCAATCCTTTAAAACATCGCACTCTAAAAACTCAGGATCAATTTTAATGTAAGTAGATTTTCTTCTATTCTCAAACCACTTACTTACCGTTTTGTTTATTTTGTCCTCAAAAGCGGCGTCTTTAATTTTAGGTAAATCTTGTTCTAAATTGGCTTTATGAGGAGGGGTCTTAGATTTAAGATATAAAAATCGATAACCCATTTTACCTCTTTGGCTGGTAAAAACATCAGGAGTAGAATAAGTACCGACTTTCATTGTATCTATTATTAAAAAAACCTTAGGATCTAAAATGTCTGTTGGAATATAGGTAGTTCTTGATGATACATTTTGAGAGTTTAACATCATGCCTCCATTATATTTAGTTTCAATTTCATCAGAATATAAAGAAGCGGCATTGTTAAAATTCAGTTTGCCAGCTTTAACTTTTTGATAAATAGAATCAATTTCAACCCTAACTCTTTCTAAAGCTGCAGGTACAGTTTCTGGAGTTATTAATATATGTCTTGCATGTACTTGCTCTCCCCTTCTTTCTATAACCTCTAAAAAGTGAAAGCCAAACTCAGTTTCAAAAACTGGAGACATCTCCCCTGTTTTTAATTTAAAAGCCCAAGATGTAAATTCTTTGGCCATTGTTTGTCTATCAAAAAAACCTAAATCACCACCCTCTCTTGCCGAACCAGGATCTTGAGAATATAATCTTGCCATGGTAGCAAAACTCTCCCCGGTTTTTATTCTTAGCCTTAAACTTTCTGCTTTATCTTTATAAAATTCCTTTTCTTTCTTGGTAAGATCTGGGTAAATTACAATTTCACCAATTTCTACTTCAGTATTAAATTCTGGCAAAGAATCTTTAGGAAACGTACTGTAAAATCTTTTTACATCTAATGGAGTAACCTCAACCTTTTCAGTAATTTTTGCTTGCATCTTTTGTGCAACCAATTGCTCTTCTATTTCTGGTCTTATTTCATCTTTATACTGAATTAAAGATTTACCCAAAAACCCCTCGAGTTTCTCTTGTCCTCCTGCTCTAGAAGTCATTACTCGCATTCTACGGTTGATTTCACCATCAATATCTTCATCTTCTACTGTAATAGAATCTAACACAGCTTGTTGAGTAAGTAACTTTTGGCTTAACATATTTTGTAAAAACATGCACTTTAAATTCGCCTCTGGCTTATTACCTTGTAAAATGTATTGTGCATATTGTTGATCAACTTCAGACTTCAAAATAATATTACTTCCTACAACAGCAACAACCTTGTCTACCACTTTAGTTTGCGCAATAACTTGGCTAAACGCCAGAGCTAAAATTCCTACTACAACTATTAATTTTTTCATTTATCGTACACTTCTAATTCTTTATTTTTTTGTGCTTCTTCAAAAACAGATTTCTCCATTTGACTAATCAACGTTAATTTTCTTTGATTGATGATTAAATTTTTAATATTCTCCCTTTCAAACGCAATTGGAGATAAACTATCTTTATATTTTGAATCTCTCAAAATTAAGAGATACAATGTGTTATTTTCAGAAATCTCGAAAATACGGTTTAATTTAAAATTATTCCCCTCTGTTACTCTACTAATTGGTAAAATTTGCTCTAATTCATCTAAATAGTGCCAAGCCGTATCTTGTAAAGAGAAATTAGGAGAGTATTTAAAACAATATTTTTCTAATAAATCTATATCTCTTAAATCTTTAGAAACAAAAAGTTTTTTAACCATTGAAATTTTAGGTGCACTATCGGATAATTTGATAAAAGAAACTTTTAGAATTGGTTTCTTTAATTCAAAATTACTCTTGTTAGCCTCATAATAGGTGGAAATTTCTTTCTCTGTTACAACAGTATCTAATTTTTGAGCTATTAATTTTTGCTCATATTCAAACCTTATTAAAGATTTTCTATAAACTTCAAGCTGATTCTGTATTCGCTGGTCATCTATCTTGATATTTTCTGATGCTTGATGCTGTATAGCTTGTTCTTTTAACCATTGGTTTACAAAAGCTTTCACAATTAAAATGCTATCGTTTCCACGTGTATTTTGAGGAACAACCCCTTCTAAATCTTTTAAATACAGGTATTTATCGTAAGCTTTAGCAATAACAACATCATCTGCTTTGCTAAATAAATTACAAGAACTTAATAACAAAAAAGAACAAATTGATATAAAAACTGATCTAATTAAATGCATCATTAATGCAACGAAATTAAAATCTTTTTAGCGTAAAACGGGTATTGTTTAAATTTTTTAACAAAAAATAACAACATTTGTACAAATGGAGAATAACCTTAACACATCAGACCCAATAGCATTAAGTCTTTTACTCACAGAAGAATTATATGTAATTGATAAGCCTGATTTTGTAGCTTTTAAGGTTGAAGATACCAAAGATGAAAAAGAAAAAATTTCACAACAACCATTAATTAAACCCACAGAAATTCTAGTCATTAACAACATTACCGAGCCTAAACCTAGTTCTAAGCCCGCTTATGAATATTTAGGAGAAAATAATAAATCGTTTTTAGTGGTAATAAACAATACTGAAAAAGATTTTTTGGCTAAAGCCGATTTAGAATTCTTACTTAAAATAATAAAAGCAAAGGGTTTAGTTTTAGAGGATATTGCCATCTTAAATAAGGCAAAATATAAAAACCTAAGTTTTGATAATTTAAAAGAGTTTTTTGCATTTAACAAAATGTTAACCTTTGGTATAAATCCTAAAGAATTTGGAGTTGTGGGAATTGAATCTAACAAAAAGTGCAGTTTTAAAAACACCACAATTTTAGGAACTTGGGATCTAGCTTTGTTGAATTCTGACGTTAAAAAGAAAACCACCTTTTGGAATGAATTAAAAACCTTCTAGTCTATGATGACCTTAGTATTTGCCACTCATAATCAATACAAGTTAATAGAAATACAATCTAAAGTAGCACAGTCATTTGTATTAAAAAGTTTAACCGATATTAATTGTAATGATGATATTGAAGAAACTGGAATTACTTTAGAAGAAAACGCAACTTTAAAAAGTAGTTATATAAACCAAAAATTTAATATCAACTGCTTTGCAGACGATACCGGCTTAGAAATAGAAGCTTTAAATAATGAGCCTGGTGTTTACTCTGCGAGATATTCTGGCGATAGAGATTTTAAGAAAAACATGGATTTAGTACTTAAAAATCTAGAAGGGAAAGCAAACAGAAATGCGCAGTTTAGAACTGTTATTTCACTTATTTTAGAAAACAAAGAATACTTATTTGAAGGTGTTGTAAAAGGTAAAATTAGAGAAACACCTAAAGGCAACGAGGGCTTTGGTTATGATCCCATTTTTGAACCCGAAGGTTATGAGCAAACTTTTGCAGAAATGGATTTAGCTCAAAAAAATAAAATTAGCCATAGAGCTATTGCTACAGAAAAGCTCATTAGTTTTTTGAATGCTTATAAAACGTCCTAATTGTTTAAAGTAATCACTTTAATGGTATAGCCATCACCTATTTTATGCTTAGGTTTGGTAGGATAAAACACATTAGCAGTTATTATTGCCGATGGAAATACGGCAAAAGCCGCAGCAAATGCTGGTGCTGCTTCATTAACATCTAAAGAAGCTAAAACAGCGGCAGATGAAGCTCCAACAACAACAAATGTTCCTAAAAAAGTTAATAACTCGGCAGATTTAGATACCTCTTTAATTGCGGCAATATCATTAACGGTAAAGGTTAATTTCTTATTAGTTCTTTTATCAACTTTTAACCATATCTGATCAGCACTAAGCGAATCTACTATGCCTTTAAAACCTAATAATTCTGGTAATTTTTTAGGAGTATTTAAAGTTAATTTTGATGAGGGGTATGCTAAACGAACTAAATCTCCTTTTTTAATAGCATTGGATTCGCCATTAGCATAATTAATCAAAAGCTGATTTTGTTGAGCCATAGAAGCATTATTGAAGATGCAAAACAGTGCTCCTAGAATGATAAGTTTTAATCTCATGAAATAAATGTAGATAGATTTTCTAATCTAAAAGAGGTAAAAAAAATAATTTTCTCATTATTAGCTATTTATTTTTTAAAAACGTACATTTGCGTCCCTTTTCGAGTAAAAGGGGTATTGCAAAACTTTAATGTATTAAAAAATGGCAACTAAAATTAGATTACAAAGACACGGTAAAAAAGGAAAACCTTTTTATTATATCGTGGTGGCAGACGCAAGAGCTCCAAGAGATGGTAAGTTTATTGAAAGAATTGGTTCTTACAATCCAAACACAAACCCAGCAACTATTGATATTAATTTCGATAAAGCGGTAACATGGATTAGTACAGGCGCAACTCCAACAGATACTACCAAAGCAATTTTATCTTACAAAGGTGTTCTTTACAAAAATCACTTAAATGGTGGTGTTGCTAAAGGTGCTTTAACTCAAGAGCAAGCAGATGCAAAATTTGCAGCTTGGTTAGAAGGAAAAGATGGTAAAATTCAAGCTAAAAAAGATGGTTTATCTTCTAACAAAGAAGCAGTTAAAAAAGCAGCTTTAGAAGCAGAAACTAAGAAAAAAGAAGCTATTGCAGCAGCTGTTTTAGCAAAAAACACTCCAGTAGAAGAAATTGTTGAAGAAGAAGTTGTTGCTGAAGAAGCAACTGCAGAAGTAGAAGAAACCCCTGCGGCAGAAACTACAGAAGACGAAACTCCAACTGCATAATATTTTTTTAGAAGGAAACAAAAAAGGTCGATTAATTAAGTTAATCGACCTTTTTTTATGCGTTATAATTTTGACTTTTAAATCATCACAAATAAATCTTCTTTAGATTTTCTTACTTTTTTAGCAAATTGGTATTTATCATCATCGCTTCTAAAACCTACTGGAGCCATCACAACCGAAGTAAGATTTAAAGCGTCTAGGCCTAATATTTCATCAAATTTAGCATTATCAAAACCTTCCATAGGGCAAGCATCAATATCGTTTAAAGCAGCCGTTTCTAATAAAAATCCTAAAGATATGTAGGCTTGTCTGGCATTCCAAACAGCTAATTGCTCTTGTGAGCGGCTATTTACGGTACCAAGCATGGTATCTACAAAACCTTTAATATCTTCTAAAGTTACGCCTCTAGTTTCTGTAATGTTTTTAGCATAAGCGTCTACATGCTCTGCTGTGTAATTCTTATTAATAGCAAAAATAAATACCTGAGAAGCTTGAGCCACTTGAGCTTGTCCGTAAGCTGCAGCCTTTAATTGATCCTTAATATCTTGGTTACTAACTACAATCACTTTAAATGGCTGTAAACCGTAAGAAGAAGGTGCTAATTGAACCGCATTTAACAAAGTCTCTAATTGTTCAGTGCTTAGTTTTTTATCACTATTAAAAGCCTTCGTTGCATATCTCCAGTTTAATGCTGGAATTAAGTTACTTGTTGACATAATTATAAATTAAATGTTTAAACATTCAAATTTAAGATTAAACATTTTAAAAAGAAAAACTATGTTTTAAATTGACAATTAAACAACTTGCTGGTAATGTATAAGCTATAGGCATTAAAGAATAATGATTTTAAGCTTTGTTTAAAGCGCTAATTCTCAATTAATCTATCTTGTTGTCTTTTTTGTCTTTTCAATTCTCTTAAGTCTTTTTTACTAAGGGAGTCTTTGGGTGATGCCTCGTTTGGGCTTATTCTATTCTTTATGTATAAAGTGTCAAGCTTATTAAGCTTAAACAAATCAAAAAAAGAATTCTCGCTATCGTCTATTAAGCTATCAGGAACAAAATCTGATGGAGCAATTTGCTTTCTTAAACTTTCTTTTAATCTTACGCCGTAAAACCCATAATTGTTACTATCTGGCTCTACTAATCCTCTCTTCGACATTAACCGGCCAATCATATTAAAATATCCGCTTAAATAAGGCTTTAAAGTTCCACTAGGTTGCCAAGAGTACAAAGATGATTTCGGTTTTGGAACGATGCTAGCTAAATAAATAGATTCGCCAACAGTTAAATCGGCTGGCGCTTTTTCAAAATAATACCTAGCCGCTTCACCAATCCCGTAAACGTTTCTTCCCCACTCTATAATGTTAAGGTAAACTTCAAACATCCTACTTTTTGTAGTTAGCTTTTGATTCTCTATTAACCATACAATTAAAATTTCTTCAAATTTTCTGGCTAAAGTCTTATTTCTATTTAAATAAACATTTTTCACCAATTGCATAGAAATAGTGCTACCTCCTCTTTTGAAAGATTTAGTTTTAAAATTTGTTGCTATAGATTGTCTAATAGATTCTTCTACAAACCCCTTGTGGCCATAAAACGAAGGATCTTCTGCAGTTAGAAGTGCATTCTTTATGTTTGGCGAAATATTTTCAATAGCTGCATAGTTAGGGTTTGATGGGCCAACCATAATATCTCTAACTGGTTTTCCTTTTTCATAAGGTGTATAAATAAAAGGGGAGTTTATTCTCATAAAATCGGTTTTACCAAATCCTACAATATCAAAATCATTAGATCCGGTTAAACCGGAATTAAATATAACATCGTTTGGCTTTTGTGTGTCTAGATAAAATTCTAGGTTATATTTTAAATTTCCATTTACTTTAATTCCCTCTAAAGACTCAAACAAACCAACGGGAAAAGAATTAAAAATTTCTTGGGCATTTTGATCAAACACATTAACCTTTAACTCATAAATTTTATGGTCACCTAACGTCACTTTCACAAATGGGTTAATTTGTGCTTTGCCTAAGGTTACAATAGAAGAACTGTCTAATGCTAAATAATTTTCGCCAATCAATAACTTAGCATCAATAGTTGCATTTTTTACAATAACATCATTAGTAGAAATTCTAGGTTGATTGATCACTAAATTAGTTACAGACCAACTCCCATCAATTTCAAACCTATCACCAGACCTATCTGCACCAGTCATGATGCTTCTTACCGTATCAAAACTCAGTTTTAAGCCAAACTTTTGATCTAAATAAGGGAATTCTACCTTGTGCTTATTATCGGCATACAAACTTAAATCTAATTGCTGTTTAGATGGATTGGCTGTTCCACTCACATGCCAAATAGCTTGGTTAACATTTAGTTTAATGGTAGAATTTACATCGCCATTATTAATGGTTGCCTCTTGTGCTAGTAAGCTAAAATTTGTGGTGTCTTGTTTAAAAGTTATCAAGAAGTTTTGGATGTTCATTTCATCAGGGATTTTATCCAATGCCTGATTCAAAAATTTATTGGCTAATTCAGATAAATCGGTTTTACTCTCTGATTTTAAAGTATCTCTTTTATCCTTTTTAAAAAGAAAATCATAATTACTTGAACTATCCTTCTTTATTAAACTCACAAGCGCATCTTTAATATTTAATTCAGAAATTTTAACATTACCGTATATTAAGGGGATAATACTAACACCTACCTCTAACTTTTCTGTTTTAAACAAAGTGTCTTTTCCTTGTGGCACTACCGTTATTTGGTTAAAACTAACTTTACTTAAGCCACTAAATTTATAAGATCCTATTTTAACATTTAAATTATACTTGTTTTTTGCTTTATATATAGCTTTTTCTACAGCAGCAGCTAACAACTTTTCTCTTTTATTAAATGCAATTATTGCCACAACCAAAACTAAAACAGTAAGAGTACCTAAAACGTAAAGTATTGGTTTTTTAAATTTTTTAATTCGATTTTTTAAGGTATTTATTTTCATGAATAGGGCAAAAATAGGTATTAATTAATCTTGAATTGGCAACAACGTTTAAATTAAAGATCAATAATATTAGTTAAACTTTTAATCTAAAGACATAATAAATTTATTTCTATAAAACATTTATTTAAAATTAACAAGAGAAATAGAATGGTTTAAGAGTTAGAAAAATAAATAGATTTATTCAATTTTCTTATTTAAGTCAAAAAGAATGTCGTTAAGCTAGTTATCAATCTTCTTTTTGTAATTTTGACTATAATCTTAAATAAATGCTAATTACAAAAGAAAATATTTTAGACGCATTAAAAAATGTTGAAGATCCAGATTTGAAAAAGGATTTGGTTACCCTTGGGATGATTGAAGATCTGGAAATTGATGGATTAACTGTAAAATTCTCTGTTGTTCTTACTACACCAGCATGTCCGATGAAGGATATGCTAGAAAATGCATGTAGAAATGCAATCAAGCATTTTGTAAATAAAGAAGCAGATATTGTTATTAACATGTCAAGTAGGGTGACAAGTGCTCCACAAGTATTTTCCAAAAATATTAAAAATATTATAGTTGTTGCTTCTGGTAAAGGAGGTGTAGGAAAATCTACTGTAGCTGCCAACCTAGCTTTAGGTTTAAGTTTAAACGGTGCTAAAGTAGGTTTAATAGATGCAGATATTTATGGACCATCTATACCTATTATGTTTGATTTACAGGGGGCTAAACCAAAAGCATCTGAAATAAATGGTAAAACAAGTATAGAACCTATAGAAAAATATGGAATCAAATTACTTTCTATTGGTTTCTTTACAGATCCTAATCAACCTGTGCCATGGCGTGGTCCAATGATCTCTACTGCTGTAAAACAATTATTTAACGATGGTGCTTGGGGAGAGTTAGATTATCTAGTAGTAGATTTACCTCCAGGAACCGGAGATATTCATATCACTGTTACCCAAAGTTTCCCAATTGCTGGAGCAGTAATTGTAACCACTCCACAACAAGTTGCATTAGCTGATGCTAAAAAAGGTATCGGAATGTTTAAAATGGATGCTATAAACGTACCTATTTTAGGCATTGTAGAGAACATGTCTTATTTTACACCAGCAGAATTACCAAATAATAAATACTATATATTTGGCAAAAACGGTGGTAAAGAATTAGCAAAAATGTATGATGCTCCTTTTTTAACTGAGTTACCTTTGGTACAAAGTATAAGCGAAGCGGGTGATAGTGGTTTACCTATAGTATTACAGAAAGATAATATAATGTCTGATGCATTTATTAATTTAGCTCAAATGGTGGCGCAACAAGTTGCTATTCAAAACAATATAAAGCAAACTCAATAATAAAATTATAACCTAATGACTAGCGATAAAGAGAATTTATTAAAACAAGTAGAAGAAGCCTTAGACACTATTAGGCCTTATCTTATTGCAGATGCCGGAAATGTTTCAATTATAGAAATAACCGAAGAAAAGATCTTGAAAATAAAGCTGTTAGGTTCTTGCGAATCTTGCCCAATGAGTATTATGACATTAAAAGCGGGGATTGAGCAAGCTGTAAAAAAAGCAGTGCCAGAGATTACGGCCGTAGAAGCAATTAATATTACACCAATAGATTCGCCAAATGCGGTAATGCCTTAGAATTTTTAAATCAAAACATATGAAAAGTGTTTACGTTGTATTTGTCGAATAATAATTTAACAGTATTTAACTATACATCATTTTAAAAATTTAGAAATTAAACGTTTATTTAGTCATTGAAAAAGCTTTTTTACATACTATTCTTATTAATTGGATTTTCTGCATTTGCACAAGAAGAGAAACCTTTAATACAGTTTTCTGGAGTAATTTATGATGTAGATAGCAATACTGTTGTTCCTTATGTGTCTATCACTAACAAAAGCAACAAAAACTCAGCTTTTGCCGCAAACTATAAAGGATACTTTTCTTTTGTAGCACAAGAAGGCGACTCAATTTTATTCACTTCAATTGGTTATAAGAGGTTTGAGATAATAATTCCAAGTAATTTAAATGATAAAAAGTTTACTGCAATTATTAAAATGAAAACTGATAACATTTCTTTACCTATGGTTCGTGTTTTTCCGTGGGCTAGTGTGGAGGAGTTTAAAAAAGAATTTCTGAGTATGAAATTTGCAGACGATGATTATGAAATTGCAATGAAAAACTTATCTAAGAAAAGTTTGATGGAATTGTCTGCTACTTTAGGAAGGGATGGTAGAGAAAATAATGCCATGAGTTTTGGCAATATGCATCAATCTATTGGGAACAAAAATATGGTACAAACCAACCCATTATTAAACCCGTTTGCATGGGGAGCATTAATAAAGCAAATAATGGATGGCGACAAGAAAAGAAATAAGTAAATTAATCTACTATCGACCTTTCTTATAAAAAGGAAACTTCATTTTGTAATCTACTTTCACCAAACCTTTAGAAATTGCATCTAATTTACTTTTTAACATGGTTTTTCTTAAAGGATTTAACCTATCAGTAAAAAGTTTTCCCTCTATATGATCGTATTCATGCTGTATAACTCTTGCGGCTAAACCATTATACCAAACAGATTGAGGTATAAAGTTCTCATCAACATAATTAATTAAAATATCTGAATGCCTATTTACGTCTTCCCTAATGTCTGGAATACTTAAACAACCTTCGTTAAATGTCCATTTATCGCCCTTTTCTTCAACAATTTCAGGATTTATAAATACCTTTTTAAAATCTTTGAGCTTTTGATCTTCATCATCAAAAGGCGATGCATCAACAACAAATAGCCTTATTGCCAAACCAATTTGTGGTGCCGCTAGGCCAACTCCGTTTGCAGCGTACATGGTTTCAAACATATTAGCTATTAAGTCGTTCAAGTTTTCATAATCTTGATCAATATCACTAGCTTTTTTCTTTAAAACAGGGTCGCCGTAGGCTACAATTGGTAATCTCATATTGCAAAATTAAAAAAATATGTATCTATTATACACTAATTATGGTATAAGATTAATATTGTTAAAAAATTATTTTTGTTAACTTTATAAAAAATTGATAAATGAAAAAAACACTACCTCTTTTTATTTTGATTTTGCTTACTTGTTTTATAACAAAAGCACAAACATGTGTTACCCCAACTGGTGGAACAATTAACGGCAGTCCGGGGGGGTGTGTTGATAGAGTTGCAACCTATACAGTTAGTGGAGTTAGTAATGCTACCACATACAATTGGGTAGTATCTGGCGGAATTGCAAGTAGGGTAAGCGATACAGAATATAGCATTGTTTTTACTAATCCAGGAATTGTAACAATAACTGTCACCCCAATAAATCAAACTAATGGACCTTGTAGCGGAACGCCTATAACCACAACTGTTACTGTATCTAGTACTCCAAACAAACCTATAATTTCACAAACGGGGACAACACTTACCGCTTCTACAGCAACATCTTATCAGTGGTTTTTAGGGAGCACCCCAATTGCAAATGCTACAAACCAAACATACAGCCCTACACAAAATGGCCAGTATAGAGTAGAAGTAAAAAGTGCAGCACCTGCAAGTTGTAGTATTTTTTCTGACCCATTTAACTATACAGTAACTGCAATTAAAGAAGATCAAAAATTTGATAATTTCAGCTTTTATCCAAACCCAGTTGTAAATATCATTCATGTAAGCTTTCCTAAGAAGTATAACGTAGCTTTTTACAATTTAAATGGACAAAAAGTATTAGAAAAAATAAATTTACAAGGAGAGGAAGAAATTGATTTGACCAACTTAAAAACAGGAATATATATTATGCGGATTAATAGCGAAGGCAAATACGCATCAAGAAAAATTATCCACCAGTAATAAAAAAAACACCAAGAAAACCCCGAAAATTTTATTTTCGGGGTTTTCTTTTTATATTAAAATATGACAATAAAATCAAATCTGATAGAAACAGTAGAATTAAGGACCTTAAAACCTGCAGATTATGTGGATTTAAAATCAGCCATGATTTCTGCATATGCAAGTATGGGCGAAAGTTACTGGAGAGAAAAATCAATAGAAACATTAATTGAAATATTTCCTGAAGGTCAGTTATGTATAGAAATCAATGGAAAAGTTGTTGCAACCGCACTTAGCATAATAGTTGATTACGGAAAGCTTGGCGAAACACATACTTATGCTCAAGCAACAGGGAATTACACTTTCAGCACACACACAAATGATGGGGATGTATTATACGGCATAGAAGTATTTGTACACCCAGATTTTAGAGGTATGCGATTGGCTAGAAGACTTTATGATGCAAGAAAATTATTATGCGAGAACTTAAATTTGAAGTCGATAATTTTAGGCGGGCGGATACCAAATTTTGAGAAGTTTTCTGATGAACTAAGTCCAAGACAATACATAGATAATGTTAAAATGAAGGAGATTTATGATCCGACTTTATCATTTCAAATCTCAAACGACTTTCACGTTAGAAAAATTTTAAAAAACTACCTACCAGAAGATCAACAATCAAAAGAGTTTGCAACGCTTTTAGAGTGGAACAATATTTATTACATAGATGAACATAAAGATAATCTATTAAAAAAATCTACTGTTAGAATTGGTTTGGTACAATGGCAAATGCGCTTATTTCCGAACGTAATGGATTTAATGGAAAGTGCCGAATATTTTGTTGACGCTGTAAGTGATTACTCATCAGATTTTGTGGTTTTCCCTGAGTTTTTTAATGCTCCATTAATGGCCGATTATAATCATTTAGGCGAGGCTAAAGCAATAAGAGAGTTAGCTAAACATACAGAAACCATTAGAAATAGATTTTGCGAATTAGCCGTTTCATACAACGTAAATATTATTGCTGGTAGCATGCCTTTATTAGAAAACGATAAATTATATAACGTTTCTTATTTGTGCAGAAGAGATGGTTCGTTTGATAGATCTATTAAAATACACCCAACTCCTTCAGAAATAAACTCATGGGGAATGAGCGGAGGAAATGAAATTAAAGTTTTTGAAACAGATGCTGGAAGAATTGGTATTTTAATCTGTTACGACTCTGAATTTCCAGAGCTTGCAAGACTTTTAGCTCTGGATAAATTAGATATTCTATTTGTTCCATTTTGGACAGATACTCAAAACGCATATAACAGAGTTAGAATATGTTCACAAGCTAGAGCGATTGAAAACGAATGCTATGTAGCCATTACAGGATCTGTAGGAAACCTTCCTAAAGTAAATAATATGGATTTACAATATGCCCAATCAGCAATATTTTCTCCTTCAGATTTTGCCTTCCCATCAAATGCGATAGTGGCAGAAACAACACCAAACAATGAAACTGTTTTAATTGCCGATGTAAACCTAGATTTGTTAAAAGAGTTACACGAGTTTGGAAGTGTGAAGAATTTAAAAGATAGAAGAACAGATTTTTACGAGTTAAAACTCAAGAAACAGCCCAAGTAGAAATATACTAGCAAAAAAAATCCCGCTTAAACTAAGCGGGATTTTTAATTCAATAATTTTCTTAATCGTTCTTTAAGTTGTTTTTGACAGATTCTAAAATTCTTCCGCCCTTATAAAAATATCTTTGCCAATAGGCTTCTTGTAAATTACTAATCATAACTCCCTTACTAGTAGAAGCATGAGCAAATTTATTATCACCTATATAAACTCCTACATGACTAATAGATTTACTTCTAATTTTAAAAAACACCAAATCACCTTCTTTTAAATCATCTTTGTTAATAGGATTTACCATACTGAAGATATTTCTTGAGTTAGACCCAATGATAGTGTTAAATGTTTTTTGATACAAGTTATAAGCAAAACCTGAACAATCTACACCATTTTTGGTGTCGCCACCTAAACGGTAAGGAGTGCCTAACCAATCGTAAATAAATGAATACATTTTAGTATTACTAGTTGCAGAAATTGCAACGCCCATTACTTGCGAAAAAAATTGACTTGCTAAATTGTCTGGATCAGAAACTTCAGTTTTTGGTGTGGTAGTACTTGCACCAGACTTTGAAGTTTGAGAATTTGCATTCACAAAAGTCAATATAAACAATGCAATAAATATTATTTTCTTCATTAAAAAGGATTTAACTGTTCTAATTGATTGTTTTTTAGAACGAAGTAAACAAAATTATATTCTGTACGCGGGCAAAAATAGCATTAATGATTGTTTTACGCAAGAGTTAATTTAAAGTTTCAATCCTTTTTTATTAAAATAGCTATTTTTTACGTTTTAAATAAAATTCTAAGTTTTATTTTTGTTTATATATTGATAGCTTTGCTACCCATAATTAGAATTTACAAATGAGTTCAACTGCAATTACAAAAGAAACGTATCTTTATTGGTACGAGTTAATGCTTTTACTTAGAAGATTTGAGGAAAAGGCAGGTCAACTTTATGGTCAACAGAAAATTAGAGGTTTTTGCCACTTATATATCGGGCAAGAAGCTGTAATTGCTGGCACAATGTCTGCCACCAAAAAAGACGATAGTTTAATTACTGCTTATAGAGATCATGCACACCCGTTGGCAAAAGGAATGTCTCCAAATGCTGCAATGGCAGAGCTTTACGGAAAAGCAACTGGTTGCTCTAAAGGAAAAGGCGGATCTATGCACTTTTTTGATAAAGAGAATAAATTTTTTGGAGGCCACGGAATTGTGGGAGGACAAATACCATTAGGTGCAGGTATTGCGTTTGCAGAACAGTATTTAGGTACAGACAATGTAAATGTTTGCTACATGGGTGATGGCGCTGTTAGACAAGGGTCTTTAAACGAAACCTTTAACATGGCCATGCTATGGAAATTACCTGTAATCTTTGTTTGCGAAAACAATGGTTATGCAATGGGGACTTCGGTTGCTAGAACGTCAAACACTACTGACATTTACAAACTAGGTTTAGGTTACGAAATGCCTTGTATGCCTGTAGATGGAATGGATCCTGTAGCAGTACACAATGCTATGGATGAGGCCGTTCAAAGAGCTAGAAAAGGAGAAGGACCTACGTTTTTAGAAATTAGAACCTACCGTTACAAAGGTCACTCTATGTCTGACCCTCAAAAATACAGAACCAAAGAAGAGGTAGAAGAGTATAAGGCAAAAGATCCAATCGAAATTGTTAAAAGCCATATCACAAATGAAAAATGGGCCGATGAAGCTTGGTTTGAAGAAATTGCCGCTAAAGTAAAGGCACAGGTAGAAGAATCTGTAAAATTTGCAGAAGAATCTCCATATCCAGAACCATCAGAATTATACACTGATGTTTACGCTCAAACGGATTATCCGTTTGTTAAAGATTAAAATATTACAACTTAAACTATTGATATAAAATGGCTGAAGCAGTAAAAATGCCTAAAATGAGTGACACCATGACTGAAGGTGTTTTAGCAAAGTGGCATAAAAAAGTTGGTGATAAAATAAAAGCAGGTGATGTACTTGCAGAGATTGAGACGGACAAAGCCACAATGGACTTTGAATCATATCAAGAAGGTGTTTTATTGCACATAGGAGTAGAGGAAGGTAAAGCTGTACCAGTTGATGCACTTATTGCTGTTATAGGTAAAGAAGGCGAAGATTATAAATCTGCATTAGAAACTGATGCAACACCAAAAGTAGAATCTACACCAGTAGAGGATAAAAAAGAAACTAAAGCAGAACCGAAAAAAGAAAATGCCACTCAACAAGCGGTAGACACTTCTAATATACCAGCTAGCGTGATTAGAATGCCTGCTTTAAGTGATACCATGACAGAGGGTGTTATTAATAAATGGAATTTTAAAGTTGGCGACAAAATTAAAGCCGACGATAGTCTTGCTGATGTAGAAACAGATAAAGCTACAATGGAAGTTGTAGGTTACGAGGAAGGAACCTTACTTTATTTATCGGTTAAAGAAGGTGAAGCGGTCCCTGTTAATGGCATAATAGCTATTGTAGGTAAAGAAGGAACAGATATCTCGGCGTTATTAAGCGGAAATACAGAAATAAAAGCGACTTTAGTAGAAGAAAAAGTTGCAACATCAACACCAGACGCTGCGCCAGCACCAGTTCAAGAGACCGTAAAAGAAACTACTACTTCTTCCTCTACAGAAGATGCTAGAATTAAAGCCTCTCCACTAGCTAAAAAGCTTGCAGAAGACAAAGGAATTAATCTAAGCGATGTTAAAGGTAGCGCTGAAGGTGGAAGAATTGTAAAGAAGGATATAGAGGCATATCAACCATCTGCAAAAATAGTTGAAACTCCAGCAGCAACTACAGAAACTAAAACTGCCGATGTGCCTGTTGCTAAAGCCGCTCCATCAATTCCGCAATATATAGGCGAGGAAAAATTTACAGAAAAGCCAGTTTCGCAAATGCGTAAAGCTATTAGTAGAAGCTTAAGCGATAGTTTATTTACAGCACCTCACTTTTACTTAAACATCACAGTAGATATGGATGGTGCTATTGCAGCCCGTACGCAAATTAATACTGTTGCTCCAGTAAAAATATCATTCAACGATATTGTTATAAAAGCTGTTGCCATTGCATTAAAGCAACATCCTGCTGTTAACTCCTCATTTAGAGGAGATAAGATTAGATTTAACGAGCATACCAATATTGGTGTAGCAATGGCTATTGAAGACGGCTTATTAGTGCCTGTTATTAGATTTGCCGACGGCAAAAGCTTATCTCATATATCTGCCGAGGTTAAAGATTTTGCTGTAAAAGCGAAAGCTAAAAAGTTGCAGCCTAAAGATTGGGAAGGATCTACTTTTACCATTTCTAACTTAGGTATGTTTGGTATAGATGAATTTACTTCTATTATTAACACTCCAGACGGAGCAATTTTATCTGTAGGTGCCATACAACAAGTACCTGTTGTTAAAAATGGAGCTGTAGTACCAGGTAATATTATGAAGCTAAGCCTTGGATGTGACCATAGAGTAATTGATGGTGCAACAGGAGCGCAATTCTTACAAACATTAAAAGCTTTATTAGAACAACCAATTAGGTTATTAGCGTAATCTGATTATTCTTTGACTATATAAATCCTCATCTTTCTAGGTGGGGATTTTTTGTTTGATACAATTTTGATGAAAAATTAATTTTGGCGTTTTAATTCCGATGAAAATTTGGGACTAACAAGGCCATCCACTGTAGTCCGCCAGCTGGTTGAGCTGCCGTTTCTGTAGTTAACGACTCTTTAACATGGTAACTTAAACAAAATTTGATTAGCTGCATTAACGATTGCAACGCCCGCCTGTACGGAACGAGCAGGGATGCTGGCCAAGTGAATATTGCTTGAGGGCGTATGAGTGTAAAACTTGTTGTATCGCAGGCATGAGGAAGGAAATGCCCAGAAAAAATCTAAAAAATAAGTCAAAAAAAATCGGCTTAAAACATGTAGTCTTAAACCGATTTTTGTATAATATTAAATCTACTAATTATCGTTTCTTCTGTAATTTCTTTCACCACCTCCAAAATCTGGCGCTGTGGTATTATTACCGGCAAATTTAGAAATATTAAAGGAGAAACTTAACATAAAGTAACGGGCTAATCTATTACTTTGAGATAACGTTGTAGAGTTACCCGTTGCGTTAAAGCTTAAGCTAGTGCTTTCGTTTAATAAGTCAAACGCTTGCAGTTTTAGGCTTCCCTTTTTATCCTTAAAAAATTGCTTCTCTAAATAAGTATTGATAATGAATGGGTTTGCATTTATTGCATTAAATCCACTGTTAAAAGATTTATCAAACGAGGTAGAGAATATCCAAGTTTTTGCAAAATATATTTTAGAATCAAAACTTGTGCTGATAGTGTTAACCTCTGCATTAGCCCTTATATTTAACGTATTGTCGTTTTTATTGTAAGTGTAAGTTGCTGCTGGTACTAATTCTAACCAATCTACAGGGTTAATTTGCACATTTAATCTTTGCGATAAGATTAAATTTTTACCTGTATTTTCTTGGTTATTAATTAATGAAATGTTGTTGTTATAAAAGGCCGATCCTCTAAAACCTAACACATATTTCTTATCGGCAAAGGGCTTAGAAAAGGCATAAAAACCATTAACTGTATAAAAACCATCGGCATTGGTGTATAATGTTTCTTGTAATACCGTAGGCTCTCCTGGTCTAGGATTGGTAATAATATTGGTAACAATCCTATCTTTCGTAAAAGAATAAGATACGTTAGTAAATACGGTATTACCAGATGCAAAATCGAAATTATTGTATCTTAAATTAATTCTATTGGTAAACTCTGGCTTTAAATCTGAATTACCTGTTGTATAAAACTGGACGTTAGTTTTATCTGTAATAGGTTGTAATTGGGTATATCCCGGCTGATTTGCTTGACCATCGTAATTGATACTGATTTGACGGGTTCGTGAAAACTTATAGCTAAACCTACCCGTTGGAAATAGGTTGGTGATTTGACGGTTTGTGGTACCATCAGGACTTGTTAAAGATGTTGGCTGCGCTGAGAAACCTACATTATATTCATATTTTTTCTCATTTACACGATAGTTAAACCCAAATCTATTGGTAACAAAATCGAACACATAAGCATTACTAAGTGAAGCATCAAAAACAGGCTCTTGTGTGCTTAGCGCACTGTTATCTACTCTCCTATTGTTATCCGTTCTTGCAAAACTGTAGGCATAATTAAATTCTAAATTTTTAGTTTTAGATAGCGGCTCGGTATATGATGCTCTAATTCTGATGTTATCGTTTTGGTTTTCGCCATTGATAATTTGAAATTGATACCTTTCTAATTGAGTTGTTTGGGTATTAAATAAATTATATAGGTAATCTTGCTCTTGACTTGTAGTTGTAGTACTAAAGTTACCGTTTATAGAGAAGTTTCTAGCCTTTGCGCCAAAACGGTGATTGTATAAAAACTCACCACCATAATTTGGATTAGAAAAACCATTTAAAACATTAGAGTTACCGTTTGTGTTACCTCTGGTAGGATTTAAGGTATTAAACGTAGAAATTGTTGTAGCATCACTATTGGTAAAAGTTACATTTGGAACTATTTTTAAATAATTTAAAGAATCTATTCTATATTCTAAATTGAAATTGAAGCGGTGATTGTTACTACTAGTTTCGGCATTATCAAATGTATTGTTACTAATGGTGGTACCTCCGTTTAACAAATCTTGCAAATTACTACTTGAAGTAATGTTGTTTCTGCTATTAAAACTGTAGCTACCATAAGCTGTTATTTTCTTTCCCCAAGTATCGCGGTAGTTAAAACCAACAGAATTAACACCAGTTAAACCGTCGCCTCCTGCTGTTGCGCCACCGCCGCCTCTACCGCCACGGGCACCGCCACCGCCACCGCCTACTGCGCCTTGCGTTAAGCTAAATACGTTTGCATTGGTGTTATTAAAATTACCTAATAAAGCTAATTGTTGGTCGTTATCAAAAGTGGCCGTAAATAAAGATCCCTGATACCTTTCTTGATCACCTCCACCAACAATTCCTCTGGCTAAAAACCCTTTGTTCTTATCTTTTCTTACTGTAAAATTTAGAATTTTATCACCTTCACCATCTCTAACTCCAGTAAGGTTAGCTTGGTCTCCGTAATCATCAATTACCTGTACTTTTTCAATAATATTTGCTGGCAATTGTTGCGTGGCAGTTTTAACATCTCCACCAAAAAAATCTTTTCCGTTTACCCTAATTCTTGTAATTGCTTTACCTTGGGCGGTTACGTTTCCGTCTCTATCTACTTCTATACCTGGCAGTTTCTTTAATAAGTCCTCGGCAACAGCATTTTCTTTTAGTTTATATTGACCAGCATTGTATTCTAAAGTATCTTCTTTAACAACCACATCTAAGGTTCCGTTAACAACCACTTCGTTTAATACTTTGCTATCTTTTCCTAAGATAATAGGATCTAAAATTACAGTTGTTGCTTTAGCATCATTAAAATAACGTTTCTTAACAGGCTTATAGCCCAAAGCAGTAATGGTTAATACAAACTCTGATGATTTAATATTGTTAAATACAAACACTCCATCTAAATTTGTAATGGTGTTTACAGTGTCTTTAGCAGACACAAGCTTTACAGCAGCGCTAATTACAGCCTCGTCTGTGCTGTCTCTAACTACACCACTTACTTGAATTTTTACTTGTGCTTTAACTGCGAAAAAAGGCAGTAATAAAAGGGTAAAAAGAATAATTTTTTTCATTTTTTATATTATCTAACTGATAGGGAAATGCTATTTATTGATTAATTACTGATTTTGAATTATTTTGAGATAGCTACTTTTAACCACATTTCTGTTGGAGAAAAAAGAGACATAAAGTCCATACCGCTATTAGCTCCGCCTCTTTGACCGCCGCCGCCCATGCCGCCGCCACCAAAACCACCACCCATTCCGCCGTAACCGCCGCCGCCCATACCTCCTTCTGGTAACTCTATACCATTAAGTTTAATATTTAAGGCAAACTCATTGGTATTGGTAATATTTAACATGGTTAATGGGATTGCAATCTCGTAAACCAAGGCATTTTTAGCGTCGTAATTAATCCCTGTTTTAATTCCATATGTATTATAGATTGATATTTTAACTTCTTTAATATCTTTAATGCCTTCTACCTTAATTTCTTTAAGTTTAGCTAATGTTGCCTTTCTTAATTCATCTCGCTCTTTCTGACGTTCTTCTGGAGTTTTCTCTACTCTTGTTGTGCCATCGCCAGATGGCCTCTGACCTTGAGAAAATCTGTTTCTCATTTCTGTCATCATGGTTGTTTGATCTACCAATGGAAATGTAATAACACCCGTTTGCTTTTTCTTACCTGTGGTATTAACAGATACACTTACCCCACCAGCCAAAATTTTATTTTGCTCCATTTGTTTATTGGCTTTTAGAAAAACATATAGATTTTTATCATCATGGGCAACATGATAATATAGTTTGGTGATTTTATCGTAGTTGGTTAATGTATCAGTAAACTCGTTTAGTTTACCATCAATTTTTAAACCTGTAGGGGCTTTTGCAAGATTTAAAACATCTTGCGCTACAGTTTTATTGGATGCAAATAAGATTGTAGTTAATAATAAAGTGTAAATAAATTTCATGATGCAATTTTAATTTTTATGTTTAAGTTTTTAAATTCTTTGATACAGGCTGTCTATTAAAATAGACCAAACCCTAAATGATAGAGATTTTATAAGTTTTTACTGTTTATATATTTAACTAAATCATCTCGGTAAAAATCAGATACCGATATTTCTTTACTTGGTAAAACCACATGATTTCTCTTAAATGCCATCATATGGTTTAAAGAAATAATGAATGATTTATGGATTCTTAAAAAATTTTGATTTTTTAAACGTTCCTCTAAATAACGCATGCTTAAGCGTGTAATAATTGGTTTATCGTTTTCTAATAAGTAAATCTTAATGTAGTCTTTTAAGCCTTCTACATATTCTATTTCATCTATTTTAATTTTAATATTTGCATAATCTGCATTAACAAATAGATAATCATCTTTAATAGTTTGGGTATTATCTCTTTGTTGCTTATAAGTGTGCAAGTCAAGAACCTTGTTAACTGCTTTTAAAAAGCGCTCAAACGGATAAGGTTTTAATAAATAATCTATCACGTCTAAATCAAAACCTTCTCTTGCATATTGCTCATAAGCGGTAGCAAAAATAACCATAGGTGGGTTTTGCATAGATTTTAATAGTTGCAAACCATTAATACCAGGCATTTGAATGTCTAAAAAAATTAAATCGATACTTTCTTTTTTAATCAACTCTAAACCTTCTAGGGCATTTTTACAGGAGCCAATTAAGTTTAAAAAACTAACTTGTTTAATATTATCTTCTAAAAGCTCCCTAGCTAAAGGCTCGTCGTCTATAACTAGGCAGTTAATCATTTGCTTTTATCTTTAATTGCACTTTAAACAAGTTGTTATTATCAGTTATATTTAGGCTATAGTTTTCCTTGTACAATAACTCTAACCTTCTTTTAGCATTTACTAAACCTATACCAGAACTATTGTCTTTACTTTCTTCGGTTAGGGTAATCTCATTCTCTACCTCAAAAGTAAGTGTTTTGTTCGCTACCAACATTGTAATTTTTATGATAGGTTTGTTTTGCGAGCCCATACCATGTTTAAAAGCATTTTCTACAAATGGAATTAAAAGCATAGGTTCTAATTCAAAATCGTTAACATCTCCACTGTATTCAAATATAATTTCGGCATCATCACCAAATCTTAATTTTTGTAGGTCTATATATCCGTTTAAATATTTAAGCTCTTGGGTTAAATATATTTTACCTTGGTTACCCTCATAAAGCATATACCTTAACAAGTTAGAAAGCTGTATAAGCGCAGGCTCCATTTTGTCGCTTTTTTTACGAGCCAAAGAAACTAAATTGTTTAACACGTTAAACATAAAATGAGGACTTACCTGCGAGCGTAGGAAAGAAAGTTCTGTTTTAAGATTTTCTGTTTCTTTTTCTTTAATTATTTTTTGCTCTCTTATATAGTCTACAATAATTCTATAACTGGTACTAACCAATAGCATAAATAAGTAAGAAAGAATATTTGAAAGTGGCGATCTATTCCATCTTCTTTTAACCGGAAATAAGTCTTGATCAACATACTTAGCTAGAAAAAAAGCAACTATTACACACAGTATTAAAGAAATTAGATAAATTATTAATCCCTTCCTTTTAAAAATGACTGGAAAAAAATAATACGCATTTAGATAAAAAAGAATAGCAAGAATTGCATTATTAATAAGTAAACGGTAGATAAAATACTCGGAAAAATTAGTATTGGGCCCATTATATCTAAATAAGAATGTAGGTAATACTAGCATTGTCCAAAACACAATATGTAACAGGTACATTTGTAATGTGGTAATATTAATTTTAAAATTTTTCATTCTGCAATATTCCTTGATATTCTATTAAAATATTAATCTGCAATAATTTCAAAATGCATAAGCACAGTCAATTTACAAGTTTGCAAATAGAATAATTAATAAACTGATAAGAGATTTAAATAGGCAAAACGGGAATATTAATATACCAAATAGACTAATAATGCTACTTTAAGAATTAATCAAATAAAAATGCCCGATCTCACGTTCTGAGGCCGGGCATTTTACACAATAAAACTTAGTAAAGATTTTTATACCTAATTACAGCGTATAAACCTTTATGGGCAACTAGCACAATTGCCACAGGTGTTATACGGTAAACTTTTAATTAGGTTCTAAAATTTAAAAATAAGTATAGATTATTTTTAAATTGAATCTAAATCAAAAAAATATAACCTAGGCTAGTGTTGTAACGTAAGAGGATTTAGTATGAAAAACATTATAAATACCACATTTGATAATTATCAAATTCATGTGAATCATTTTAATCTAGAGAGAATTAAAAAATATTTAGGGAATGATACAATAGCTATTAAAGAAATTTTATTGATTGTAGTTGCAGATATCAAATTATCATCTAAAAAAATAGAGCATTGTATTTTCACTAAAAACATTAATGAAATAAAAAATATAGCTCACAATTTGTACGGAACCTGTGCAACCATCGGTTTAGAAAATTTAAGTAAAATTGCTAGAAAAATTGAACAAGAACAAGTCTTTGATGATATTGCTTATTATCAATTACTAAAGAAATTAAAGTCAGAAATTTCTATTTGTACTAATCTTATTCATAATTACATCTATATGGACTCATTTTAAACATATAACTAAACGTATTAACATAAACTAATTCACTAATAAGCAACAATTAATCTTATGTTATTCAAAAATTTTATATTCATATTTGATGAATAATATTGAACTAGGCATATGGACATTGTTAAACCAGATGATTATGAATTAGAGCGCTTAAAAGTATTAAATGCCTATGAAATTTTAGATACTTTACCGCAAGAAGCTTTTGATAGATTTACAAAATTAGCATCAAATATTTGTGGTACTCCTATTTCGCTAGTTTCTTTAGTAGACGCTGACCGACAATGGTTTAAATCAAAAAAAGGCATAGATGCCAACGAAACTCCAAGAGCATGGTCTTTTTGTAGCCATGCCATTCAAGATAACCAATTAATGGAGGTTAAAGATGCTACCCAAGATCTTAGGTTTAGAGATAACCCTTTAGTAACGGGTGATCCAAATATTAGGTTTTATGCCGGTTATCCACTAATAGACAATAATGGTTATGCCTTAGGTACATTATGTGTTATTGACGATAAACCCAAAGTACTTAACCAAACACAAAAAGACGCATTAAAATTACTCACTCAAACTGTAGTAGATTTAATTGAACAACAAAGAAAATATCAAGAAGTAAGCAACTTTAATAAATTATTTGAAGTCTCTAACGACTTAATTTGCTTAGTAAATATAGATGGTTATTTTAAAAAAGTTAACCCTGCTTTTTATAATGTTTTAGGCTACCAACAAAAAGACGTAATTAACAAATCCATTTTTGATTTTATCCATCAAGATGATAAATTATCAGCAAAAAATGCTTTTGAAAATATAGATAAAACAGATATCAAAATAGACTTTGTAACTAAGTTTAGAAACAATGTTGGAGCATATAAAAGTTTAAACTGGGTGTTTTCTACAGACCCTATCACAGGTTTTATTTTTGCAGTTGCTAGAGATATCACACAAGATAGAGACAAAGAAGCGCTATTAAAAATATCTGAATCTAAATTTAGGGCCTTTTTTGAAAGTTCTAATAGCTTTATGTGTACGCATGATTTAGCAGGTAATTTTATTAGTATAAATCACGCAGGGGCAGAAATTTTAGGTTACAAGCCCGAAGAATTATTAAAAAAATCTTTATTTGATGTTGTGCCCAAAGATAGGCATCAAAATATAGAATCTTACCTTAAAGAAATTAATAACAAAGGCAAATCTACAGGCGTTATGAATACCAAACATAAAGACGGGAGTTCTTTAATTTGGATTTATAATAATGTAATAGAAACAGATGCAGACAACAACAAATATGTTATTGGTAATGCTGTTGATATATCTGAGAGATATAGGCTAGAAGAGGATTTAAAAAATACCAAAGAAAAGCTAGAACAAACCAATAAAGTAGCAAATATTGGTACTTGGGAATTTAATCTAGAAACTCAAAGTATTTATTGGTCAGAAGTAACTAAAGCCATACACGGCGTAAGCTTAGATTATATCCCTAATTTAGAAAATGCAATTCCTTTCTTTGTTGGCGAACATCAAAAAATTATTTTAGACGCCTTTAACAAAGCCATAGACAACCAACAACCCTATGATTTAGAGCTTCGAATTCTAACTCAGAAAGGAGACTATGCTTGGGTTAGAATTATCGGAAACCCGGAGTTTAAAGACGGAAAGTGTAAAAGAGTTTATGGTACTTTTCAAGATATAACCGAGAATTATTTATACCGTATAGATTTAAAAAGAGCAAAACTACAAGCAGAGGAAGCTAATAAATCTAAATCTGAATTTTTAGCTAGCATGAGCCACGAGATACGCACCCCGCTAAATGGTGTAATTGGCTTTACTGATTTAGTTTTGAAAACATCTTTAAACCAAACTCAGCAGCAATATTTAACCATTGTTAATCAATCTGCCAATTCTTTATTAGCAATTATTAACGATATTCTTGATTTCTCTAAAATAGAGGCGGGTAAATTAGATTTAGATATAGAAAAATCTGATTTGTTTGAAATTACCAGCCAAGCAGCAGATATTATAGCTTATCAAGCGCAAAATAAAGGTTTAGAAGTTTTATTAAATATAGACCCTAACATGACTCGCTTTGCAATGGTAGATAGTTTAAGATTAAAACAAGTCATCGTAAATCTATTGGGTAATGCTGTCAAATTCACAGAAAAAGGTGAAATAGAACTTAAGGTTTATGCGGAGGCTAGTGAAAATGATAAAAGCGCCAGTTTCCATTTTGAGGTAAGAGATACCGGTATTGGTATTAAAGAAGAAAAGTTAGAGAAAATTTTTGAAGCTTTCTCTCAAGAAGATACTTCTACCACAAAAAAATATGGCGGAACAGGTTTGGGTTTAACAATTTCTAATAGGCTGTTAGGTTTAATGGGAAGTAAATTAGAGCTTAAAAGCCAAATTGGTATAGGAAGTACTTTTTACTTTAACGTAAACTTAGAAATTGACAATACATTAGTAAATAATGTAATAGAAGAGACAACTATTAAAAAGGTATTAATTGTAGATGATAACGATAATAACAGGCTGATATTAAAGCAAATGCTATTAACTAAAAACATTGAAAGCGATGAGGCTAGCAATGGTATAGAAGCTCTACAGATATTAAGTACTGGCAAAATATATGATACGATATTACTTGATTATCATATGCCTTATATGGATGGTTTAGAAACTATTGAGAAAATAAGATTAAAATTTAATACCCTAGAAAAGCAAAATATTGTATTGCTACATAGCTCTTCTGATGATGAAAAAATAATTAGTACTTGCGAAAAGTATGACGTTAAACTGAGGATGGTGAAGCCCATTAAAATGCAAGACTTATTTCAAAAATTAGCCCAGCTTAACCAACCTTTTGTCAATACGCTACAAGAAATAAAAGCTCCTGCTGTTCAAAATAACCAAGCAGTTAACATTTTAATTGCCGAAGATAATTTAGTTAACAAATTATTGGCAAGAACAGTGGTGGGTAAAATTTTAACAAACGCTACCATAATAGAAGTTGATAACGGACAAGAAGCGGTTGAAAAGTTTAGAAACGCAAGAATAGATATTATTTTAATGGATATCCAAATGCCTATAATGAATGGCTACCAAGCTACGGAAGAAATTAGAAAAATAGAACAAAATAGAATTCATACACCTATTATCGCTTTAACTGCTGGCAATGTAAAAGGAGAGCGAGAAAAATGTTTACAACAAGGCATGGATGATTTTGTGACTAAACCTTTTGTAGAGGAAGATTTAATAAAACTTTTTGGCAAATGGTTACCAAGCAGCGAAGAAGGTAAAGCAGCAAAATCAAAATCCTCGCTCCATAACACTCACTTCAATAAAAATAAGTTAAGAGATTTTATGGATGAAGATGTAGAAATAGTTAAACAAGTATTAAACATTACCATCAAAGAAATAAAGAAAACAGACAATAATTTAAAGCAACTATTACTAAATCCTGATTTAGATGCTATTAATGCTATTGGTCATAAATTATATGGTACGGCATCGGCAACAGGTTTAGATATATTGGCAGATTTAGCAAAAGAGCTAGAGCTGTTAGAAAACATAGATTTATTAGAAAATCTTTATCAGAAAATTAATAAAGAAATACAAATAGTCATAACTTTAATGGAACAAGAAATAAATAAAATATAATTAAGAAAAAACTTGTAAAGCAAAAAACCTATATTTTTAAGATATAGGTTTTTTGCTTTAGGGCCAATTTATTTACTCAATAAAGCCAATGGCCTTTTTAAACTAATTGCTTTTCTTTTGTTTATAATATTTTTTTTCTGGCCTATCACCAGCGTACTTAGTATTTGCTTTTTTAGTGCCATTATTAGCATTTTCAGGTTTTTTAAAACTTCTTTCGTTGTTCCTACCGCCTCTAAAATCCTTCGGCTTTTTTTCAGGTATAATTCCTTTAAAGGGGTAAGGATGATCTTCTACAACCGGAATGTTCTTATTAATTAATTTATGTATATCCTTTAAATATTCTTTTTCTTCGGCATCGCAAAAAGATAATGCAGTGCCATTAGCCCCAGCTCTACCGGTACGGCCTATTCGGTGTACGTAGGTTTCGGCAACGTTAGGCATTTCAAAATTAATCACATGTGCTAATTCGTCAATATCAATTCCACGGGCGGCAATATCGGTGGCAACCAAAACCCTAATACTTTGATTTTTAAAACTTTCTAAAGCATTTTGTCTGGCGTTTTGAGATTTATTACCATGTATAGCGGCTGCCTTTATCCCTTCTTTAGCTAAAGTTTTAACTACTTTGTCTGCCCCATGCTTGGTTCTCGTAAAAACCAATGCTGTTTTTATGGATTTATCACTTAATAAATGTAACAATAAATCGTTCTTGTTTTGCTTATCTACGTAGTACAAAAACTGGTTAATGGTATCGGCAGTTGAAGAAACTGGAGTAACCTCTACCCTTTTGGGGTTATTTAAAATTGCATTGGCAAGTTTAGTTATTGCAGGAGGCATTGTAGCCGAAAAAAACAAGGATTGCCTCTTTTTTGGTAATAAAGCAATCAGTTTGTTCACATCGTGAATAAAACCCATATCCAACATTCTATCCGCTTCATCCAATACAAAATATTCTATGTCTTTTAAAGTTATAAATCGCTGATTGATTAAATCTAATAACCTGCCCGGTGTGGCAACTAAAATATCAACCCCTTTTTGCAAAATATCTGTTTGTGCTTTTTGTCCCACGCCACCAAAAATAACAGTGTGCTTAAGGTGTAAGAATTTGCCATAATCGGCAAAACTTTCGCCTATTTGTATGGCTAATTCTCTGGTAGGGGTTACAATTAACGCTTTAATCTTACGCAAACCCTTTGTAGGCTCAGTATTTAAATGCATCAACTGAATAATAGGAATGGCAAAGGCTGCAGTTTTTCCTGTACCCGTTTGTGCGCATCCTAATAAATCGTTTTCTTGTAATAAAAGCGGAATGGCTTGTGCTTGAATTGGTGTAGGCTTATCGTAACCTTGTAATTTTAATGCCTTTTGTATAGGCACTATTAGTTCTAAATCTTCAAATGTCATATATGTATTTTTTAAGGTAAGCACATCAATCACATTGTATGAAGTAAAATTAGCAACCTTATTTTGCGCAAAGGTACGTTTAATAATTGGCTAACCGTTTTAAGGCCTCCGTTTGGTGTTGATTTGAAAGAAACAGAGATGTTATGGCTAAAAAATAAACTATTAATTTTTCATTTATTAACCTTTTAGTGCAATAATTTTTGTTAAATTACCATAATGGCAAATATTTTTTATTCAAAATAAACCTTATCAGCTTTTTTCAGTCAGATGAACATAAACCCGTAAAAAATGAAGACAATTATCAAATATTTCTATTTGCCTTTTTTAGTAGGCATCACATTCATTTTAAGTACTTCGGCAATTTTACCTGCCAAAGAAGAAACTATCAAAAGTGCCTACTTAAAAGCGGGCCTAACCGACAAACAAGCAGCAGCACATTTATTAAGCAAATTTACCTTTGGTATTAAACCAGGGGATATAGATTATGCAGTCAAAATAGGTTTGAACCAATGGTTTGATGAGCAGCTTGCTGGCAAGCTTAAGGATGATGATTTAAAGAACAGATTAAAGCTTTATGATGCACTTAACCTTTCTAATGAACAAGTTGCAGAGCAGTTTCCAAAAGGAGCCCGTGTTTTAAGAATGGCCATTGCCGATGGTGCTATCAACAAAGACTCGGTTGATAAAGAAGATAAACTAGCGTATAGAAGAAAATTAGCTGAATACATGAAGTCTAAGGGTTTTAGGCCACAACAAGATTTATTTAAGCAATTTGCATCAAACAAAATTTTAGCAGCTACCTACTCTAACAATCAAATGCATCAGGTTTTAACCGATTTTTGGTTTAATCACTTTAATGTTTCCATGACTAAAAATGAGTGTGCTATGTACATCCCAGCTTTCGAGAGGGATGTGATTAGACCAAATGTTACTGGTAAGTTCGAGAATTTATTGGTGGCTACAGCAAAATCACCCGCTATGTTATTTTACCTAGATAATTTTAATAGCAGTGCAGGGATGACCGAGGCAGAAATGGTACAATTAAAAATGATGGAAAAAAGGGCAGGCGATGACCAAACAAAAATTGCAGCACTTGAAAAAACAAAAAATAACAGAAAAAATCAGGGGTTGAACGAAAATTATGCAAGGGAGGTTATGGAGCTTCACACTTTAGGTGTTGATGGTGGCTACACCCAAGATGATGTAACACAAGCCGCAAAAATATTAACCGGATGGACAGTTTTTCCATTTGAAGAAGGACCTGGGGGCGGTGGCTACAAAAAATTTATTGAGAATACAGGTAAAGATAAATTAACAGAAAGAGGATTTGTATTTGAAGGCGATTTTATGTTTGCAATGGCTCGTCATAACAAAGAAAGTAAAACTGTATTAGGCACAACCTTTGAAGCTAATGCCGGTTATGATGAAGGCGTAAAACTACTAAGTATGCTAGCAAAAAACGCAGCAACAGCACAGTTTATAAGCACAAAATTGGCAACAAGATTTGTAATGGATAACCCGCCTAAAACATTAGTAGATAAAATGGCAAAAACTTATTTAGATAAAAATGGAGATATAAAAGCTGTTTTATTAACCATGACTACTGCGCCGGAATTTTGGGCTAAACAAGCGCTTACAGAAAAAACAAAATCGCCGTTTGAACTTGCCATTAGTACCGTAAGAAGTTTAAATGCCGAAGTTACCGAGCCTTTACAGCTTAATAATTGGATCACAAAAATGGGTCAAAAAGTTTATTATTATCAAGCACCAACAGGTTTTCCAGATAAAGGACAGTATTGGATCAACACTGGATCTTTATTAAACCGTATGAATTTTGGCTTGGCACTAGCTGCACAAAAAATATCAGGAGTTAAAATAGACTTGGCCGCCTTAAACAACCATAAAGAACCAGAAAGCAGCGAGGCAGCTTTAGAAACTTATAGTAAACTAATGATGCCCGAAAGAGATTTAACCAATAGTGTTAAGCGCTTAACACCTTTATTAACTGATCCAAATTTGATAGAAAAAGTAGATAAAGCGGCAAACAGCAACAATGCCATGGTAAAAACTAGTGAAGATGAAAACATGATGGGTTCAACCGCTATGGCTGCAAAAAGCAATCAGTCAGCTAAGCAAAGCTCCACCAACAATGGTAAAAACTTTGGGAATAACAACATGTTAGCACAAGTTGTAGGGGTTATTATTGGTTCGCCAGAGTTTCAGAAAAGATAAATTTTATTCATAAAAACATGACTTCAAGAAGAGCATTTTTAAAATCGGGAGGGATTGCACTATTTGGGATTGGCTTAGGCGGTTTGCCAACTTTTGTTACCCAAGCTGCAAGCTTAATAGAGGCGCCAAGTTTATTTAAAAGGAGAAAAACTTTAATCTGTATTTTTCAAAGAGGGGCAATGGATGGCTTAGCTGCTGTAACTCCTTTTAACGATGCGTATTTAAAGGCTGCTCGTCCAACCATTATGATGCAAGCAAGTAAAAGCTTAGGCGCTAATTCTCTGATAGATTTAGATGGTACCTTTGGCTTACACCCTGCTATGCGTTCGTTTCAAAATGTTTTTAACGATGGTAGATTAGCCATAGTGCATGGTATAGGTTCTCCAAATAAAACTCGCTCTCATTTTGATGCACAAGATTATATGGAAGCAGGCACTCCGTTTAAAAAAGGAACCCCAAGCGGATGGTTAAACAGAGCAGTAGGTTTACTAGGGCATGAGGCTGCAACTCCTTTTCAAGCGGTAAGCATGACCTCTTCTTTACCGCGTTCCTTTTACGGGGATAATGCTTCTTTAGCAATCAATAACTTGCAGGATTTTAACTTAAATATGCGTGGCAATCCCGGCGGAACCAACATGGCCGCTAAAAGTTTTGAGGATTTATACGATCAAACTTCCAATAACTTATTAAAAGATACGGGTAAAGAAAGTTTTGAAGCTATAAAGATGCTAAAAAGCGTAGATACTAAAGGTTACAAGCCAGCAAACGGTGCGGTATATCCAAACTCTTCTTTAGGTAACGCTTTAAAGCAAATTGCACAATTGGTTAAACTTGATATGGGTTTAGAGGTGGCTTTCGCCGAGTCGGGTGGATGGGACACCCACTTTAACCAAGGTACAAATACTGGTATATTTTCTAGAAACGTAAACGATTTAAGCGAAAGCATGATGGCTTTATGGACAGATTTAGGAACTTATCAAGACGATGTAACCATTATGACCATGACCGAGTTTGGCCGTACCGTAAAACAAAACGGAACTGGTGGAACAGACCACGGAAGAGCATCATGTAATTTTATTTTAGGTAATGATGTTGCCGGCGGTAAAGTACATGGTAAATTAAACCCATTAGCAGTAGAAAACCTAGAAGATGGCAGAGATTTAGCTGTAACAACAGACTTTAGAGCCGTGTTTAGTGAAGTGGCCAATAAACATTTAGGCATTAAAAATGATAAAGTTTTATTTCCAGATTGGGATGGTAAACCTATTGGGATGATGAAAGGATAATAATTTTAATATTGATTAATTTTAAATATGTCCTTTTGTCTTCATATAGGACCTCCACAAGATAGCACAGCTAGAAAAAGCACCACCAACCATTAAATGATAATTCCGCCTTGTGTTTGTTGCGACTAGCACTAAAGGAATTTTCCGCAGGAACTTTGTAGCAACAAACGTAGCGGAGAGTTTTTGGTTACTTTTTTGCGAAAAAAAAAGTGACTAGATAAACAAATTTAATTCTCTGTCCTTTTGCCTTGAAACGAGAACCAAAAATTCAAGGCTTGCATCTTTACTTGCACAAAGCTGCTAGGCCGTCATATCAAACGGCTCTGCAAGGTAAATTAATCGGCAAAAGCACAATCAAGCATTAATTGAGTCCCCTATTAAATCATCTACATCAATGTTACAATCAAAAAATTTCTAACTCCGTAACATTCCATCGCTTTTAGCATCTTATTCTTAAAATTTTAATTCATGATGAAACGTTTTACTCTTTTTACTATCCTTTTTTTTGCTAGTAAAATTATTTTCGCTCAGTTTCCTGGTGGCGGTGCTGCTACTGTAATAACTGGTAAAATATCTGGAACAGTAATAGATTCTGTAACCAAAAAACCGGTAGATTATGCTACCATTGCATTGGCCAAAAGCGGACAAACAAAATCTACCAATGGCTCTTTGGCAGATGATAAGGGAAACTTTAAAATTGATAATATTAAACCGGGCAAACACCGTTTAATTATCTCTTTTATTGGTTATCAAACAAAAATAATTGACCCCATAGAAACTACCAATGCTAAACCCGATTTTAATGTAGGTAACATCATTTTATCGCCGGATAGCAAAACATTAAACGAAGTAGTGGTGGTAGGCGAAACGCCAATTATAGAAAATAAAATAGATAAAATTGTTTACAATGCCGAGAAAGACGTGACATCGGCAGGTGGAAACGCAACAGATGTTTTAAGAAAAGTACCTTTACTATCGGTAGATTATGAAGGTAATGTATCGCTAAGAGGAAGCGCTAATGTGCGTGTTTTAATTAACGGAAAACCATCAGGGGTGATGGCTGGTAATATGGCCGATGCACTAAAAGCCATACCGGCAGATCAAATTAAAAACGTGGAAGTAATCACTTCTCCATCGGCTAAATACGATGCCGAGGGAACCTCAGGGATTATCAATATCATTACTAAAAAGAATAATCTAGAAGGTATTAGTGGTTCCGTAAATTCTTCGCTAGGAACCCGTCAAAATAATGCAAACGTAAATCTGAATGTAAAAAAAGGACGTTTAGGTTTTACCACAAATGCAGGTGGTAACTATTCTTGGTTAGTTAGAAATAGAATTAGTATCAACTCTACAGGGACAAATTTTAGCAACACACAATCTGGTAGTAACCAACAAGATAGGTTATCTGGAAATGGATCTGCAGGGATGGATTACGATTTTAATGCTTATAACTCGGTGAGTTCTACATTAAAATTTAGTCGGTTTGGAACAGGTAGCGATGGTGATAATTTAGCAACAGCAATTAATAATGGGAATATATCATCGTTTACCAGAAGCACCAATAACGATTTTAGTGTTTTTAATTACGATTGGAATAATGATTTTACCCATAAATTTAAAAAAGAAGGACAACAGTATTCTATTGCTGCTCAGTTTACAAAAGGGTCAAATCAGAATGATTATATCACTAATTTCTCTAACACCAACATTACCGAGCGAGCAGATAACGATGGTACAAACCAAGAGGTAACATTCCAATTTGATTATACCCATCCGTTTAAAAAAGTAATTTGGGAAGCTGGAGCAAAATCTATTTTAAGAGATATTAATAGCGATTCTAGGGCAGAAAATAATGCTAACGGTAGCTTTAGCTTTAATCCAATAACGGCAAGAACCAATATTTATAATTATAACCAAGATGTTTATGCAGCCTACTCTACTTTTGCCTTTACATTAGCCAAAAAATATGGCTTTAAATTAGGCGGTAGATACGAGTTTACAGACATTAGCGGTTCATCTACTCCGGTTGCAGTAAACGCTCCGCCAGTAGAAAATAACTACGGAACATTTGTGCCTAGCATTGTGGTATCAAGAGGTTTTAAAAATTTCCAAACGGTTAAATTAAGCTATAACAAAAGAATACAAAGACCAAGTTTATTTTTCTTAAATCCGTTTTTAAACCTAGCCGATCCTTTGCAACCTTCACAAGGAAATCCAAAGCTAGACCCAGAAATTGCCCATAATTTTGAGTTAGGCTATTCTACTTTTATCAAAACAACCATCATTAACGCATCGGTATTTTTCCGTAGAACAAATAATATTATAGAAAGCTTAAATATTCCTACCACAGAAGGTGGAAGATCATTTAACCTACAAACTTTTCAAAACATTGGTAATAATAGTTCTTTTGGTTTTAACTTTTTTGGCTCTATTAATCCTATCAAACCTTTAACATTAAGAAGTAACATCAATATCAATTCATATAACATTAATGTAAATAATGGCGGCTTAAATGCAAGCGCAAGCACTACCGGAAAAACATTCTTTTTATACAATGCATTTGTAAGTGGCTCGCTAAATTTAGCAAAAGGCTATGTGATAGAAAGTTTTGTGATATTAAACTCGCCTAGAAGAACTTTCCAAGGGCAAAACGCAGGATTTAACATGTGGATTACAGGCTTTAAGAAAGAAATTTTTGAGAAAAAGGGAAGTTTAGGATTAACCATAATAGATCCGTTTAACGAAAGAAAGAATTTTGATTCTTCTTTAGTTGGGACAAATTTCTCGCAAACCTCTAATTTCTCTATCCCTTTTAGGTCTTTTGGGGTAAACTTTAGCTGGAGATTTGGAAGCTTAAAAGCTGCTGCCCCTAAAAAACGAGGAGTAACTAACGACGATTTAAAACAAGGCGAACAAGGTGGTAACGGTGGAGTTGGTGCTGGAGGCAACAACTAAAACCCACAAATTATAAAATTAAAAAGCAGGATATTGATTCAAATATCCTGCTTTTTTTATGCGCTTTAAACTTTAAGAGCGCTTACTTTTTCTTACCCAAAACTTCTTGTAATGTGTTCATTAGCTCGGCACCACGTAAGTTTTTAGCAATAATTTTACCACTCGGGTCAACCAAAAAGTTTTTAGGAATGGCATCAATACCATACATATTGGCAATTTCCGAAGTTCGGTCTAGTAACTGTGTCCACACTAAACCGTCTTGTTTAACCGCTTTAACCCAAGCATCTTCCTTCTCATCTATAGAAACCCCTAAAACTGTAAAATTTTTATCCTTAAACGTCTCGTAGGCAGCAACCACGTTAGGGTTTTCTTGTCGGCATGGGCCACACCACGACGCCCAAAAATCTATTAAAACATATTGTCCTTTAAAATTAGAAAGCTTAATAGGGATTTGCTCTGGCGTTTTGGCTTCAAAATCTGCGGCTTGCACACCTATAGAGGTTCTTTTGGCTAGGTTTAATTTAGTTAGAATAGCATTGGCTAAAGCCGTTTTTTTTAAGTCATCGGTAAGGACATTATAAGTACGCTCTACCAAGGCAACACTCATGTCTTCTGTTGCTAAATCTCCATTTAAAGAGTATAAGCTCACATAAGAACTAGGGTTTTTTAAAATAAAAGTAGCAATGGCTTCCTTTCTTTGTGTTAAAAGGTCTTCATAACGATCTTGAAAACCCTTTGTAAATTTAGGGTCTTTTCTTTTATCCTCTGGGTAACTTAAAAACTCTTTATTTAACGCTACCAATTGCGCCTCTAAGGGTGCGCTGCTACTTAATAATTGCTGGTGTACGTTAAAAATTTCTAAGCCGCTTAATTTTGCTTTGAAAATGGAATCGGTAGTGCTTAATGTGGCACTCCCCGCTTCAATAAAGAAACGATAAAAATCTTTTGGCGAGTTTCTAGAGGTTAAATCAGTACCGGTATGGTCTAATAACAAAATAGCTAATGATGGAGAAGCAAGAGAGATGTTAAACTCAAACTTTCCATTAGTCACTTTTGCCGAGTCTAATTTTTCGCCTTGGTCTTCTACATGTATTAAATAAATGGTTTTAGAACTGGGTAAATTAGTAAACTGACCTTTAAGGTTAAACGTATTTTGTGCAAACACCAAAACGGGTATTTGTAGCAATAGGGCAAGAAATATTTTTTTCATTTAGTTTAATTTTTGATAAGTGCGCCACCATAAATCCGGCATTTCGCCAATTACAGCAAGCTGATAATCTTCGTAAAGGCAAGGTACTAGATGATAACGTTCGTTTTTAGATCCCATTGTAGGATAAGGCACTTGCATCCACCACCTGTCTGTTTTTTTACTCTTTATAAAGATTAATTCGTGACCGTCTTCTTTTAAAGATGCCTTATAAATTAAATAATCTGTTTTGGAGGCCGATGGAATATCCATTTTTCTACTGTAATAACCATCTAAAAAGCACCAAATCATCTGCGCAAGCAACATGGCGGTTTGTCCATTTTGATCGTAAGCGGGGTTAAACTCGTAAAATCCGATAGAGCTTAACTTATCGCTATAACCTGCATATTTGGCCATTTGACAAGCTTCCTCGCCATAAAAGCCATTTGGACCAGCGTTTCCGTTAGCCATAGCATCAGAAGCTCTTACGCTAGAAATATCAAAACTAATCATATCGGCATTTCTAATGGCAGGCTCAGAAATATGGATGGCTCCGCTAATTTCGCCTAATCTTTGGGCATCAAAAAAGAGCTTATCCATCACCCTTAAACTATCCTGACTTACAAAATACGTTTGGTAACCTAAATTGCTAAAATTAAAAAGGTAGTTAGGCTGGTGTAAAAATATTTTGTTGAGGTAAGAGATAGAATTTGTAGCTACAGTATCTTCATCGCTATCGTCTAAATCAAAATGAGAGTCTATGACAACTAAATCTACCTTTTGCTCTAACTCTTCGTATGCCATGTATTGGGCATAAGTTAAATCCTGACTGCCGCCTAAAATAATTGGGCAAATTTGAAGCTTTATCAACTCGGCAACCACCATTTTAACGGCAATATAGGTGTCGGAAATTTGGTCGCCAGCTTTGATATTCCCTAAATCAACGATGCAAGATTCAAAAGAACCTTCATTTAATTGATATAATTTCTCTCTAATATAGTTTGGGCCTAAGGCACATCCTTGATTGTTGACTGCTCCCCTATCTTCTAAAACACCAAAAATAGCCACGTTATATTTGCCAGATTCTAAATCAGGGAAAGTATGCTCAAATGCATCTATTTTAACACCTAATTGGCTAGCGTAATAGCCTGTTTTTGGAGCAATTGAATCTACATCTAAAGGCGTAAAAAAATCTGAAAGTGACATATCCATACAATAATTCCAAATATCTATTTTTTTAGATTAAACACACATAATTTTTTTAACAATTAGAAAATGCTTTTGTATTTATGGGCTTATAAAAAATCTTTAACACTTACTAATTTAAGTGAAAATGCAGTGAACAATCCTACGGTTAAAAAAAGCAATAAATTAAGCATCCAATTTACCAATAATTGATTTAAGAACAATCCGATTAAACATAGTATTAGGCTTAAAAACAAGAACTTAAACCAAATGCTATACGCTATTTTAAAGTTAAATTTGATATGGTAACTAATCACATAAATTAAAGCCATTACTCCAAAACCAAATAAATTACTAATTGCTGCCCCTACTGCCGAGTATAAGGGTATTAAAATGATATTTGAAATGATATTGATTCCCAAACCTGCTAAAGATATATAACAAAGTAATTTTAGATTATTATTTGCTGTAAAAACACTGCTGTAGACGTAATAAACCGATTGGAAAAATAGCGTAAACATTAATAATCCAAATACTAAATCTAGATTATGATGCTGTTGATTTCCGTAAAACAGTGTAATTAATTCTGTTTGATAAAACCAGCTAGCTAGAGCTAAAACAATGCTAAAAGCACCCAATAATTTTAAACCATTATTTACCAAGTTATTAAACTTTTTTTGCTGCGCTAGGATATTTACCATGAGGGGGTAAAAGAAGGTAGCAAATAATATAGGGAGCATGGTTGCCGCCTCTAAAAAACGATAAGCTGCACCGTAAATACCAGTTTCTACAGCGCCATTTGGAGCTAGTTTCTCTAGCATCATGCTATCAATTTTTTGAAGTGCTAATACCAAGAAAGAGAAAATAGCAAAAGGCATTAAAGGCTTTAAAAGGGCAAAATCAAACCTTAATTTAAATGATTTAAATACTTCAATTTTATTTCGGTATAAAACAATTAGGCAAACCATTAAAGCAATTAACAGGGTAATTAATTGGCTATAAGCGTAGAAAAGAGTGGTCCAGTAAAAATAATCGGCGAAAGCCAAAACCGGAATTAACACCAAAACCAATAAAAACTTATCTAACACAGAAATTACAGCATCTAAATAGAATAGCTGGTTAATTTTTAAATAATTACGCATGTAGATTAAAAAAGACCATAAAACTTGATAAGCAACCAGCACCCATAATAACTGCTGCTGAGCATAATTTAACAAGTAAGCTGTAGAAATGGTAAAAATTAAATAGGCTAAAGAGAGTATTAATTTTAAAGACAAGAAAGAGAAATGATGGATTTCTGTTTGGTCATCTCCCATCCTTTTCATCATAAAGTTACTTAAACCAGGATCAGCGATAACGCTTAGCACCAAGGTAAAACTAAAGATACTGTAATACATGCCGTATTGGGCAAAACCTACTTTTAACTGAATATTACGCTCCACAAAAAACACCCAAATAAGCTTAACAATTAGGTTAAGGATAAAAAGTAAAGAAACTTGATTGATAAACTTCTTGGCTGTCATGGTTGCTATAAACAGGTGATAAATATAAAGGTTAATTTGATGATGTTAGGTTTTGAATGTTGAAGTTTAAAAATAATTGCCGTAGTTGCACAGATGAGAAAAGGTAAATTAAAGGTTAACATTTGCTGAGTCTTCTTGTAAAATATGTTGGCAAGACAGCCCACCTAGCAAAAGCACAAAAGGATTTTAAAGCAGAAACTTGGTAATGGTATGTTCTTTTGTCTTGAAACAAAAGAACCAAAAATTCAAGGCTTACATCTGCTAGGCCGTCCTATTGAGTGGCTCTGCAAATTGTAAAAATAAAATGAACAGATTTTTTTAACACCCCAGCAAAAGCACAAACAACAATTAACCGATAATTCCGCCTTGTTTTGTTGCGATTAGCACAAAAGGAATTTAAAGCAGAAACTTTGTAGCAACAAACGCCCGCCCGACGCAAAGGCGGGTAGCGGAGAGTTTATTCGGTGTTTTTATTTTTAAAGGCACTTATGTGTTCGCAAAGCTCGGGTTTTGGCTACTTTTTTGCGGAAAAAAAGTGACTAGATAAACAAATTTAATTCTCTGTTCTTTTGTCTTGAAACAAAAGAACCAAAAATTCAAGGCTTGCATCTGTAATTGCATAAAGCTCACGATTATTCTGATAGCAGATGAATGAGGCCTCCAATCCGTAGGCCTTTGCCTTAGGCTGCATTCATCCTTGGCAGTGCTTTAATCAATTGTTTTTGCAAGGAATAATCATGGCTTTCTGCCGCTTACATCTGCTAGGCCGTCCTATCAAACGGCTCTACTACACAACTAGCCATTCAGCATCTGCGCTTATCCCTGAGATCTGCGGGAGATTAATTCACCATCCCACTTTGTGACCTCCGTGATTAAAAGAATTTGCCACGAATGCACAAATGAAAAAGGATATTGAATTTAATTTTTTAGTTCCCGCTGATAGCGCTGATATCCGCAGAACCTATCAAACGGCTCTGCTACACTTATAATCATCCGGCATCTGCGCTTATCCCCGAAATCTGCGGGAAACTATTTTAACCATCCAACTTTGTGAGCTCTGCGTCCTCTGTGGTTAAATAATCACCGTAAATAAACCCTCCTTTTGGTGATATAGCACCCTATTAACTATATTAGCAAAAACCTAAAATTATAACACTTGCGGATAGCGGTAAATACTAGATTTTTAATAGCTAACCAGTTAGAAGGGATAGGTAAATTTACTTTTGAAACCCTAAAAGTAATGGTTAACAACAACCCCGAGGTAGAGTTTATTTTTTGTTTCGACAGACCCTTTCACCCTCAATTTATTTTTGCCCCAAACATCAAACCCATAGTCATCAATCCGCCGGCAAGGCATCCTTTTTTATGGTTCATTTGGTTTCATTACAGTTTACCTAAAACATTAAAACCCTTAAATATAGATGTTTTTCTATCTCCAGATGGCTTTTTACCGCTCAATGCACCGTTTAAAACCATCGCCGTTATACACGATTTAGCCTACCTCCATTTTCCCAAAGGCGTAAGCTGGATTAGGCAACAGTATTACCAATATTTTTTCCCAAGATATATTCAAAAAGCTACAAAAATTGTAGCTGTATCGGCGTTTACCAAGCAAGATATCATCCAGCAATATCAAACAGCAGCAGAAAAAATAGATGTTGTTCATAATGGTGTTAATACAGATTTTAAATCCCTAACACCAGCACAAAAAGAGGCAACTATTTTAAAATTAACCAAAGGCAGGCCTTACTTTGTTTGTATAAGTGCCATACATCCTCGTAAAAACATCATCACGCTACTCAAAGCCTTCGAAAATTATCGACAAAAAGAAAACGGATCCTATCAATTGGTCATTATTGGACGTAAAGGCTGGAAAAACATCCAGCTAGAAAATTATTACAAGCAAATGAAATCAAAAGATGATGTTATATTTACGGGTAAATTAAACGACCAAGACCTTATTCACATGTTAGCATCGGCGAAAGCCTTAATTTATCCCTCCATTTTTGAAGGGTTTGGACTTCCTGTATTGGAAGCCATGGCTTGTGGTGTGCCTGTAATTACCAGTAACGGCACAGCTATGCAAGAAATTGCGCAAGATGCAGCCTTTTATTTTAATGCCACACAAGAAACAGAACTAAGCAGCCTGATGCTAAACTTTGAGGATGATACCCAGCTGTTAAACCAAAAAATAGCAAAAGGTTTACATATGGCAAAGAACTATACTTGGGAAAATTCTGGTAATTTGCTTTGGCAAACCATCATTAAAACCATTAATTAATGCTATTACCCTACTACCAAAACCAACTGATTGAAGCTGGCTGCGACGAGGCAGGCCGAGGTTGTTTGGCAGGGCCAGTATTTGCCGCAGCAGTAATTTTACCGCAACATTTCGAGCATCCGCTGTTGAACGACTCTAAGCAAATTAAAGAAAAAGACAGGTTTAAGCTACGTCAAGAGATAGAGGACCAGGCCATTGCTTGGGCCGTGGGTATAGTAACACACCAAGAGATAGATCAAATCAATATTTTAAATGCCTCTTTTTTGGCCATGCATCGGGCAATAGAAAAGCTACAAACCCTGCCACAATTTTTAATTATAGATGGTAATAGGTTTAATCCTTACCCAACCATCAAACACCAATGCATTGTAAAAGGAGATAGTAAATATTACGCCATTGCAGCGGCATCTATTTTAGCCAAAACCTATCGTGATGATTTTATGGAGCAAATAGACCAGGAATACCCGGCTTACCAATGGAAAAAAAACAAGGGCTATCCTACCATTGCGCATCGTAATACGGTTTTAGACATCGGTTTAAGTCCGTATCATCGTAAAACATTTAAAGTAACACAACCACAACTTAAACTACAATTTTAAACCTACAATAATGAAAGTATTGCTCATCACAAACCGAGTTCCTTTCCCTGCCGATGGTGGTTACGCTATTGTGGTTTATAATACCATAGAAGCTTTATTGGCGCTAAACTGCGAAATCACGTTGTTTAGCCTAAACACCACTAAGCATTATGTAGATGTAAAAAAAATTAAAGACCCTATTTTATCGCAAATTAAGTTTCACCAGTTTAAAATAGATAACCGCATCAAAGCCAAAGACGCTTTTGTAAACCTTTTTTCTAAGCAATCTTACAATATCAGCAGGTTTTACCACCCCGATTGTGCCAGCAAAATAGGTCATTTAGTAAGAACAGGTAATTTCGATATCATCCAATTTGAAGGTTTGCAAGTAACCCCTTATTTAGATGTGATCAAACTCAATACCGATGCGAAATTGGTGTACCGAGCGCACAATATCGAGCATCAAATTTGGAAAAGACTAACCCAACAAGAAAACTTTTTGGCTCGTAAAGTCTATTTAAACCTATTAAGTAAAAGACTTAAGCGTTTCGAGTATAAGGTGCTAAATAGTTTTGATGCTCTTATTGCCATTAGTTTTGTTGATGAGCGCTTTTTTAAAAGCCTCAACTTTAACGTACCTATTTATACCTTTCCAGTAGCGCTCAATTTAAACCATTACCAAAACAACTACCACCTATCTAAACATAAAAGCGTGGGTTATATTGGTTCTATGGATTGGCGCCCCAATATAGAAGGCTTAAATTGGTTTATCAATAAAGTATGGCCGTCTATAGAGCAGCTCAACTCGGGTATTACCTTTCATTTGGCCGGTAAAAATATTCCAAAGCAATATCACATTATGGGCAACGAGACCTTTGTGATGGAAGGCCGAGTAGACAATGCGCAAGAATTTATCAGCAGGCAACATGTTTTAATAGTTCCTTTACTATCGGGTAGTGGTATGCGGGTAAAAATTATCGAAGCCATGGCCTTGGGTAAATGCATTATTGCCACTTCTATAGCTGCCGAAGGGATTAATTTCTTACATGATAAAAACATCTTGATAGCAGATAAAGCCGACGATTTTTACAAACAAATTTTACGCTGCTTTACCCATAAAGATTTGATTAGTAAAATTGGCGAAGGAGCTAAAAAACTGGTAGAAAAACACCACGATAACAAAAGAACTAGTCAAGAACTACTTAAAGTTTATGAGGGGTTGGTTGGGTTTAAGGCGGAAAGCTAAAGGCTAAAGGCCGAAAACTAAAGGCCGAAAGCTGAAGGCCGAAAGCTGAAGGCGGAAAGCTGAAGGCGGAAAGCGGAAGGCGGAAAGCTAAGGGCTTAAAGCTTATCATCTTACTATTGAACCAATGCCTAATGAACTAAATATTCCCACCCTGTTTCATTATTACTAATCAACCATTGACTAAAACCTGATGAACCAATGCCTAATGAACTAAATATTCAATCATTCCTTCCATCCTTCCCACATTCCATCCTTCCTTCTCTCACTCTCTCATTCCATCATTCACTCAATCAAAATTCATTCATTCTCTCATCATTCCATCCTTCCATCACTCCATCATTCTATCCCTCTCTCATTCGTTCATTCTCCCATTCCATCCTTCCATCACTCCATCATTCTATCCCTCTCTCATTCGTTCATTCTCCCATTCCATCCCCTGTGAAAAACTCAACTTAACTTATAACACTAAACACCCTATTTTGCGAATCTGGTTTAAATAATGGTAGGTTCGTTATTGTACTATAATTTTTTGTTGAGACACTATAAAATCGAACGCAAGTTCTTCTAATTTTTTCCCATTCACCATGGCATCCCACGGACCATGTCCTCTATTTTCTAAAGTGTATAATTGATATTTAGCACCGGTAGAGGTATAGATATTCTTTAAGTCTAATGCTTCGGAATAGGCTACAGTTGGGTCGTTAGTGCCATGAGAAATCATTATTGGCGCATCTGTGCGGTCAAAACGTTGATATCCATAAATACTATTTAAAGCAGTAACAGCGGCACCGCTACCCCAAAAATCTAATATCGTTTTTATGGTATATGTCTTATTTAAATTGGTAGTGGCCAAACTTGGGTCAGCATTTACAGCTATTTCATTGGTAAAGTCGGTGGCATTTGTTATACCCAAAGTAGTGGCTATATATGCCCCAGCAGAACCGCCCCCCACTGTAATATAATCTGTATCTATTTGGTAATTATCTGCATTTGCTATTAACCATCTTAATGCAGCTTTTGCATCTCTATGTGCTGGATACATGGCCATAAATTGCGATTGGCTAGAGACTGGCAAATTATTTTGTGCATATTGAATCCATTCTGCCGGAACGGTTCCTTTATCTCCCTGTAATCTATAGTTGATAGAAAAAGCTACCCAACCCCTAGATGCAAAGTAATTTGCAAGATTTACAATATTTGGATCATTCTTATCTCCACCTACAAAACCTCCTCCATGAATCAATAAAATTGCAGGTTTTTTTTTGGTCAGATTTGCTGGTTTATAAACGTCTAATCTTAAATCCCTAATTGCATAAGAACTGCTGTTTATTGTCTGATGAATTAATCCCTCACCGTATTTAATATTTTCTTCAACTAGTACTGTATAAGATGGTGTAGACTTAACAGACATCTCGTTAGTAGGGTTTGTGTCTACACTTTTATCTTTTTTGCAGGAAGATAAGACAGTAAGTAGTAATAATATATTAATTAATTGCTTCATTGTAATTCGCTTTTTTACCTAGACTTATTTCATCATAAAAGGTTTAAATTTTTTAGATTATGTGGGTAAAACTAAAGCATCGAAAATTTCTCTCCGATAAAAAAATTACGATATTGAGTTAAATCTAATTCCTCATCACAAAAGAAACAGCTATTAAACTATTTGAAGAAAAACAAGTACATACGGCTTGGAACCAAGAAGAAGAAAAGTGGTACATCTCTATTGTTGATGTTATTGCGGTTTTGACCGAGAGCCCTAATCCTAGAAAGTATTGGAGTGTTTTAAAAACAAGATTAAAAGCAGAAGGAAGTCAGTTGACTGCAAATTGTAGTCAACTGAAAATGCAATCCGCAGACGGTAAATTTTAGAAAACCGATGTTGCTGATACCGAACAATTATTTAGGTTAATTCATCCTGCAAAAGCAAAGTTGACGCATTCTTATAGTAAAGCGTGGTCTCTCGAATGCTATTAAGTTAAGAGAAACTTGCGTCACGTTGAGGAACGAAACGTCTCACATGCATGGTTTGCTTATAGCGTTTTATACCTATTTGTGTAATATTTCACTAAAGCTCAACATGACGAAACGCTTAACTTTAAATCCCGCAAAAGCAAAATTGAACTATTTGTTCAGTGCTAGCGGGGTCTCTCGTTAGAGGACCCCGCGTTTTTAAATCTCATAAAATCAAAGTTGAATTATTTTCTATCATTTTATAACCACAAAGAAATGAATAGTAAAATTGTTGACTGAATTAACTCATGAAAAATCTAAACCAATAATTAGCCCCAATCTTGCTTTAGAGATTCCAGAAAAGACCCTTCCTAAAAATAATGATTGGGTAAATTTTCTTTACAAACTCATCAACAATACCTCTGAATAAAATCTGACTAGTTAAACCCTACAATTGAATAGATTGAACACCTCAATTTATTTTAATTGTTGTTTTTTTATGCTTTAGTAATAAACCTCTATTAAAGCTATAATTAAAATGTTAACTAAATTTTACGCTTTTATTCTATTTGTATTTCTAATTGGTGTTAAAACTGTAGCTGCACAAACACTAGTTTGGACTAGCGAAGCGGAAAATGGAGCACTATTAGGAGGTGCTAATCTGAGAACGGCATGTTCAAATGCTTCGGGCGGTAATTTTGTACAAGTGGGAAGTACAACTGGAAGTGGTGCAAAATTTATATCAGTAAACACTCCTGAAGATGGAGATTATAAATTATATGTAAACTATTTCAACGACGCTAATCAATCAATGGAATTGTTTATTAATGATAAATCGGCAGGTACAATCAGCTTTCCAGTTTCAAATTTTTGTTTTCAAGGTCCAGCTAGGCAAGTTGAAATTCCTGTAAATTTAACAAAAGGAATAAACTCTATTTCTTTAATGGTGCTTAACAACACTGGAGCTCCATTTTTAGATAAATTATCGCTCTACAGCGTGTCACCTGTTAACTTTACACCCACTAATTATTACATCAGCAGCAGCAGCGGAAATGATAGTAATAATGGAACAAGTGCAGGGAAACCTTTTAAAAGTTTAGATAAAATCAGTGCCCAAATTTTACATCCCGGAGATTCTGTTTTGTTTAAAGCTACAGATATTTTTATTGGTCAGTTTGACGTAACAGGTTCGGGTTCGCCCAGTAAAATGATTTATATTGGCAAGTATGGCGCAGGGAAGAATCCGTTAATAAATGGTTCAACTGCAAATGGTGGCGATAATTTATGCCCAATACTTATCAATAACCATGACTATATTGAAATAGCAAATCTAGAAATCATTAATGATCGTCTTGTTGCTAAAACAGGTGTTTCTAATGATTTATCATACGGAATTTATGTATTGAATAACGGGAATAAAGTGATGCGAAATTACCGATTTCACGACCTCAATATACATGATATTTATGCTCCGACTACTAATCCTGTTTTCGATGAAATAAAAGTAGCCGGTATTGCTTTCTTTACTGCCAGAAACACTGAAGTAGGGAAAGAAAAAAACATACGTGATGTAATAGTAGAAAACTGCTATATGGCACATACCACTCGTTTCGGAATACATGTAAGTCACGGAGGATCAACAGCTGGTTTAGGTAACGACTCGCTAAACCGAAATATGGATATGATTTTTAGAAAAAATCATTTTTTTGAAACTGGTGGTTCAGGTATTTTGATGGCTTCGGTATATAATGGCTTGTTAGAGCATAATATTTTTGAATATTCAGGTTCAGATTACGACCCTAGAATGGCTAAAAGAGGAAGTGGTGCATGGTATTTTGCTAGTCAAAATGTGATTTCTCAATTCAATAAATCATTACACGTAAGGGGTAGTAACGATTCTTACGGACAACATATAGATTTTGGTAATAAAAATATTATCCTTCAGTACAATTACAGCGAGGATAGTGAGGGTGGTTTTGTAGAGATTTTAGGAAATAACATCAATTCTACCTACCGCTTTAATGTGAGTGTGAATGATGGATTTAGAAACACGAATGGCCATACCATATGGATTTCTGATTATGCAGGAACCAATAGAGATATTACTTCCGATAGTAGTTACGTCTATAATAATTCAGTTTATGTAAATGCCGCCATCACTCCTGATATCTCCATTACTACTAAGAACGCATATGTGTATAACAATATTTTTTATGCAACCGGGCAGGGGAAAATAGCCACACAGCAAATTATTGCTATTGATGCTGGAAGCGCTTTGTACATGTCAAACAATTTGTTTTTTGGCAATGTGAACACTCAATTTTCTAAAAAAGACGTAAAGCCTATTACTGGCGACCCTTTCTATTCAAATCCGGGAGGAAAAAACATTGAATCTTATCGGTTAAAAGTAGGTAGTAAAGCATTAAATGCTGGAATAAGATTTCCAGAGCCAAAATTTCTGATGGCAGGTAAAGGAATTTTTAAAGATATTAAGATGAGTCCAAATCTAGATTTATATGGAAATCCGGTAAGTGTAACTACATTAGTGCCAAATATTGGAGCGTACAATGGTCCTGCCCTCACTACTACATCCTTAACTGATTTTAAGGTAATTGACGCAACAACTATGCAGATTTATCCTAATCCAATAAATCAATATGTAAATATTGCTATTAATGCTAAAACACGTGGCGAGGTTAATATACGCCTAAATGATTTGCAGGGAAGAACATTAAATGTTCAAAAAAATAGCATTTCAAAAGGTGTAAATAACATTCAAATTTCTGTTGATCCTAGTATCAGTAACGGCATTTATTTATTAAGCATAGAAGAAAACGGAAACTACATTAGTAAAAAAATAGTGATTGTACGATAAGTAAAAATGTATTATAGTAAAGCAGGGTCTCTCGCCAGAGGACCCCGCGTTCTAAATCCCGCAAAAGCAAAGTTGACGCATTTCCCAAATTTTATACCCGCAAAAAAATGAATAGCGGAATTGTTGAGTAAATTTGGCTAATGAAAAACAGAAAAATTTTTTTAATCGCTGGCTTAATCATATTAATTGCCACGATGCTTTACAATAGCCTATCGCAACCGGGCATTAGCGACTTAACATCAGAATTTAAAGCAATTACGGCTACCCGAAACGAACAAAACGACGGCCCAATTTTACGGGCTTATGTGGTTACCATAGACAGCTTGAATATACCCGATATGACCGCCTACGGTAATTTTATGCCACATACCAAATACGGAAACACCAAAGTTTACTTCTTTTACCCCAATAAACCCTTCCCCAAGAAAATAAATTTAATCTCACCTGTTTTCGACCAAACTTTCGAAAAATATTGCTTAGCCGTTTACGAAAAAAATGGAATGGGACAAGTAGTGGTAAGAGATTTTTGATTGAATGGTTTTGAACTGGTTTTCTTGTTAGCGACTTTTGTACTGTATAAGTTTTAAGTTAATAGCACAAGTAGCGTATAATCCATTTTAATTCATAATCTCTTCGCAACATTAAAGTAGGGTCTCTCGGATGAGGAACCTGCGTTTTTATTATCAAGAAATACCTTAATAAAAGACACAAAATGTGACTTATAAGCAAATGTATTATGAGTCACGTATTATTATTTTGTGCTCATGGATATAAAGCAAAAAATTGCTCAGCGTATCAAAGAGTTAAGAGAACATAAAGGTTTAACCCAAGAAGCCTTAGCCTATAAATCTGATGTTGACCGTACCTACATGAACCATGTAGAAAATGGCAAACGCAATATTTCAATCATCAATCTTGAAAAAATAATAGTTAACGGTTTAGAAATTTCTATGCTAGAATTTTTTAATGTAAACGCATTTCAAAATGGCAGATAAGCTAAACTACATAGACTTGTTTGCTGGTGCTGGAGGGCTTTCAGAAGGTTTCAAAAGAGCTGGCTACAACCCAATAGCACATGTTGAAATTGATAAAGCTGCAGTCTATACCTTAAAAACTAGAATAGCTTACTATTATTTAAAAGAAAATAATTTATACCATAAATATATTGAGTATTTAAAAGGTGAGATTAACCGAGCCGAACTTTATAAGTTAATTCCAGCAAGTCTGTTAGATTCTGTAATAAACACAGGAATAAGTGAAGAGAACAATGATTTTATTTTCAATAAAATAGACAACTCATTGCAAGGTAAAGAGGTTGATTTAATTATTGGAGGACCACCTTGCCAAGCCTATTCTTTGGTTGGTAGAGCCCGCTCTGAAAACAACATGAAGAGTGACCCGAGAAATTACCTCTACGTTCAGTATGCAAATTATTTAGAGAAGTACAATCCTAAAATGTTTGTATTTGAGAATGTTTTAGGACTAAAATCTGCGGGTAAGGGAGTTTATTTACAAAATATGGAACGTCTTTTTAACAAAAAAGGATATTCCATTCACATCTTCACTGTTAAAGCAGAAAATTTTGGTGTTTTACAAAAAAGAAGAAGATTAATTATTGTCGGATGGAAACAAGACTTTATCCCAAGCTTACCCAATTTAGAAAGTTATAATGCTGGCTTAACAGCTCCAATAGCTGATTTATTTGAAGATTTACCTAAACTACAAGCTGGAGAAGGAAAAGATAAATATTGTAAATACTTATCTGAAACAAACAAATATTTAGACGAATCACATATTAGAAATGGGATTGAAATTTTAACACAACATATTTCTAGGCCTCATACTAACCAAGACAAAGAAATATATCGCGTGGCTGTTAATAAATGGAATGACAAAAAAGAACGTCTTAATTACAATGATTTAGAAAGTCATTTAAAAACTCATAAAAACATCACCTCTTTTACGGACCGTTTTAAAGTGGTTGCTGAAGATTTAAACACCTCTCATACAGTAGTAGCGCATATATCAAAAGACGGACATTATTACATCCACCCAGACATTGAGCAGAATAGATCTATAAGTGTAAGAGAAGCTGCTCGCTTACAATCCTTTCCTGATGATTTTTATTTTGAAGGAGTAAAAGAAGGAGCAAATAGAACCGCAGCATTTAAACAAATTGGTAATGCTGTACCTCCATTAATGGCGAATAAAATTGCGGACCAATTGAAAATACAACTATTAATATGATATAAATACAAATAAAATATCCCAACCTATGGATTATACTCTTTTAAATACAACTGATGCCGCACCTGATGCGAGTTCAATGATTGAAACTTTCCGAGCAATTGGATATTCTATTGAAACAGCTATTGCGGACATAATTGACAACTCTATAACTGCCGGAGCAAAAAACATTTGGGTAGATTATAACTGGAAAGGCTCAAATACTACACTTTCAATTTTGGATGATGGTATTGGGATGAACAACGAACAGCTTATACAAGCTATGCGACCCGGAAGCAAAAACCCACTTGATGAAAGGAATAGCAATGACTTAGGAAGATTTGGTTTAGGACTTAAAACAGCATCCTTTTCACAATCAAGAAAATTTACTGTTTTTTCAAAAGCTATTGACTACAATCCCGTTTATTGGAGTTGGGATTTAGATTTCGTTAATCAAAATGATGCTTGGAAATTAATAAGATATATACCTGAAGAGGAAAGTTGGCTTAAAAAAATAGAAGCTTTAGAATCTGGAACTTTTGTTATTTGGTGGGATTTAGACCGATTTACTAAAGACACTTCTGAAGATAGTATAGAAGCGAAAAGTAAGTTTTTGGGGATTATGGATTCTGTCAAATCGCACTTATCTATGGTTTTTCATAGGTTTATGGAAGACGGCCTTAAAATTCATTTTAGAGAGCGACTTATTATACCTTGGGATCCATTTATGCTTGGTGTAGAAGGATTACAAACTAAACCTGAAACACGATTAGAACAAGGTTCTATTAAAATTAAGGGTTTCATTTTGCCTCATCGTTCTAAACTTACTGCAGAACAATATCAATACGGAAAAGGTCCAAAAGATAGTTGGACCGCCCATCAAGGTTTTCATGTTTATCGTAATAAAAGGCTTTTAGTTTCGGGTGATTGGCTTGGATTATTCAAAAGAGAAGTTCATTATGACCTTTGTAGAATTCAAATAGACTTGCCAAATAATTTTGATAACGATTGGCAGATTGATATTAAAAAATCAATTGCTAGACCACCTTCTAGATATTTAGAACAGATTTTGTCATTAGCAAAAGAGGTACGAAACCAAGCAGTAGAAGTGTATCGTCACAAAGGGAAAATACTCAAGCGAAAATTAGCCTCTGATGAATTCTTTCACTTTTGGGAAGAAAGAGCAAGACACGGTAAACGATTTTATAAAATTAATCGAAATCATCCAATATTAAATGACTTGTTTTCCAAATCTGGAGATTTAAAAAAAGAGATAGAAAAAGTTATTCAATTTATTGAGGAAACTGTACCTGTTCCATTGATAACTCTGCAAGAAAGTGAAAGTGAGAAACCACATGGGCAACCTTTTGAAGGTATAGATCATAATGCGATTAAGGAAACTATGCAAAAGCTATTTAATGACTCTATTTCTAATGGTATGTCAATCGAGAAAGCAAAGGCAAGAATACTAAACACTGAACCCTATAATTTCTACCCAGAATATATTGAATTTTTAACTAATGAGTAAAAAAGACCCTATAAAAAACATTCGACAATTACTATCTGACAGTTCATCTTACACAAGAGAAGAAATTGAAGATGCCGTTGATGAAGTGCTTAAAATGAAGTATTTCATAAATGAAAACCGTGAAATGCTTGTAAGAAGAATTGAAGAACTTTATACAATTCGGCAAGATGAATTTAGGTCAATTGAAAAAGCTGATGAAAACCTACCTTGGTTAAATGAGAAAAGAGCTGAATTAGATTTTTCAAATGGTTTTTGGGGCAGATATAGAGAATACCTCGAAATAGAAAAGAATTTTGCACCAGAAGTTATAAATAAACTAGATAGACTTACAGATAGCATTCTTGATAATTTATTTGACCCATCACTAAAAATCACAATAAATAAGAAAGGTTTAGTTGTTGGTCAAGTTCAATCAGGAAAAACAGCAAATTATACTGGTCTCGTTTGTAAAGCTGCCGATTCTGGATTCAAATTAATAATTATTATGGCAGGTATTCATAATAATTTAAGAAGCCAAACGCAACTTAGAATTGATGAAAGTTTTTTAGGATTTGATACGCAACATACTAGAGCTTTTGACCAGAGAAGTATTCAAATAGGTGTTGGTGACCCTTACTTTGGTTCCCCTATTGTTGCTCATTCTCTAACTTCTAGCATTGAAAAAGGCGATTTTACTCAAGGTGCTGCAAACGCCTTGGGTTTAAACTTTAATACTTCTGAACCAATTGTTGCCGTAATTAAGAAAAATCCTCACGTACTCAGAAGAATACATCAATGGCTCGCAGCTCAAGCAAATGAAGACAATGAGCTAGGGCGAGTAATTCGTAATAAATCACTCTTACTTATAGATGATGAAGCAGACAATGCTTCAATTAACATTTCAAATGACCCTGAAAAACAGAGTTCTATCAATGGTTGGATTACACAAATACTAAATCTATTTGGGAAAAATGCTTATGTAGGTTACACAGCGACTCCATTTGCTAACATTTTTATACCGCTTGATGACCAAAATTTATTTCCAAGGAACTTTATAAAAAATATCCCAGCTCCTTCCAACTATATTGGACCAGAAAAAGTATTTGGATTTAGTCCATTAGCAGAAGATGAGGCTTCAAATACGGTTTTACCAATTGTAAACAGGATAAATGACTACAGTGGATTTGTTCCTGATAGACATAAAAAAGATGACCAGCTACCATCTTCACTACCGGAATCTTTAAAAAGGGCAATACGCTGTTTTATAATTACTTGCGCTATAAGAAGATTAAGGGGCCAAACAACGGTTCATAATTCAATGCTGATTCACGTTTCACGTTTTATGCGTTGGCAAGACCATATTGCAGAATTAGTTTCAAATCAATTCATTTATTATCGAAGAGGAATCGACCAAAATGATGCAATAATTTTAGATGAGTTAAAATCTACTTATCAACAGGATGAAAATGGGTTCAAGTCTTATGTGTCGGTTTCTAAACAAATTTTAGATTCAGAACTCAAAAATTTAGATTCCCAAATTCAAGTTCATAAATGGAGTGAAGTTTTACAACATTTAAATGATGCTGCTTCAAGAATTGAAGTGAAATCAATTCACGGTGGGTCAGGCGAAGCTTTAGACTATTTTGACCACAAAAATGGTCTTTCAGTAATTGCAGTTGGTGGCAACAAGCTTTCAAGAGGATTGACTTTAGAGGGGCTTTCTATAAGTTACTATTTAAGAGCTTCTAGAATGTATGATACTCTAATGCAAATGGGGCGTTGGTTTGGTTACAGAGGTGGATATGTTGATTTGTGTCGACTTTTCACAAGTAGAGAATTGAATGAATGGTTTTGCCATATAACACAAGCCTCTGAGGAACTTAGAGAAGAGTTTGATTATATGTCAGATGTGGCAGGCTCAACTCCAGAGCAATATGCCTTAAAAGTTAGAACACATCCTGGCGTTCTGCAAATTTCGGCAACAAATAAAATGCGTTCTGCAATTACTGTTCAGATTTCTTGGGCAGGAAGATTAGTCGAATCTTACGAGTTTAAAAAAGACATTTCAGTTATAGACAATAACATCAGGAGCACTCAAAAATTCATATCAGGATTACCAGCTAATTTCATTTCTAAACCAAATGCTTCTGTTTGGTATGATATTCCAGCTGACCAAGTAATCAACTTTTTTGAAGGAATTCAGTCAGTTGAAAACCTTAAAAAAGCAGAACCCAGAAAGATAATCCAATTCATCACTACTCAATTGCGTAATGGAGAATTAACAGATTGGAGAATTGCTCTAATGTCTAAACCTAATGCTAAAAATAACTCAAATATTGTCGTAAGTGGTACTACTGTTTCAATCGGTCAATGGAAAAGAACAGAAGATGATAAGAATTCTAGCGAACAACTTTACTATTTAAGAAAATCCCATATAATAAGTCCATCTGACGAATTTATTGATTTTACAGATGACGAATACGAAAGAGCTATGGTTCTAACTAACCAGCAAAGAAAAAAGGATGGTAAAGCTATGTATCCTAATGGGCAAATAGTGAGAAATGAGTTAAGGAACCCTAGAAACCCATTGCTTTTAGTTTACCTTCTTGACCCTGAAGAAAGCATAGATTCAAAAAATCCAATGCCAAAAGGTACAGACCCATTTGTAGGTTATGCAATAAGCTTTCCGAAAAGTAATTATAACGCACCGGTATCTTATGCTGTTAATGAGGAGTTACTCGACAGATTTGATGTTGTTGAAGAAGATTTTGAAGAATATGGAGATGACGAAGATTGAAAATATTTGGATTGGATTAGAGAGTGAAACTTCCAATCATTCAGGTTTACTTTACAAGCGCTATTCGGCAGAAGTACTGCCTGATGTTTTTATTGCATTAAAAGCGCCTGAAAAATTAAGGTGTATTGCTTTTAGAATAAGTGTTGTTTTTCCATTTGATGAAAACCAATGGAATAAGCTCAAAGACATCAAGATTGAAACATTATCTGATGATAGAGATAAGTCAAAGAAATTTTTACTTATACTTTTATTAAACAAACAACATAAAGATATTTTCTCTACGCTTTGTGAAGATTTGATATTTGGAGTTTCTGAGGTAAAAACAGAGCAAACTTTGGTTGAAAAATTATTGGAACGTTTGGCTAAATGGCAATCTTTGTTTGAAAAAGTTGGCAAGCAAGGATTGTCAGACGAAGCACAAAGAGGTCTTTATGGTGAGATTTATTTCTTACGTTTTTTCTTGAGCAATACATCTGATAAAAATTATTGTCTCAAATCTTGGCTTGGCCCAGAAAAGTCCATCCAAGATTTTCAATACTCAAACTGGGCAGTTGAAGTAAAAACTACACACGGTAATAATCATCAAAAAATTCATATCACGAGTGAAAGACAATTAGACGATTCGATCATTGAAAAAATATTTTTATTTCATCTTTCACTAGATGTAAGAGTAGGAAATGGAGAATCATTGAATATACTCATTGACGAAGTTGCAGAAATATTGAATAATAATACAATGGCTTCTAACCTGTTTAAGCTAAAATTATTAGAATCTGGATATTATGAAATTCACAAACCTCTGTATGATGAGAGAGGTTACACTATTCGACAAGAAAATCTATATAGAGTTTCGGGTAATTTCCCAAGAATAACTGAAAATCAAATACCAATTGGTGTTGGTGATGTGAGATATTCCATTGTTCTTTCAGAATCTGAGGAATGGCGAATAAATAAAGAAAATCTATTTGAAAACATTTTACCTAAAAAAATATGAATCAAGAACTTAATAAATTTTATATCGATTTTCAAGAAGATATAAAATCAACTTTAATCACTGAAGAGGAAGGCAGCAATCCAGAACAAATTTTTACCGAAAAAGCTTTATCACTTCTTGCTGACGCTGGTGAAACTGAAAATTATCGCATTTGCTTTGATGAAAAAATAAGCAAAAGAGGTGTTGAACACAAAATAAATGGATATGCTTTATATGAAAATTATGAAACTCTAGATTTATTCGTCACTTTATATAATTCAGATGTGGTTATACAAAGTACTACTAAAAGTGACGTTGAAAAGACTATTGATAGAGCAGTAAAATTTTTTAGAAATTCCATTTACAAGGAGTATGTAAATGAAATAGAAGAAAGCTCGCAAATTTTCGATATTGCACAAACCTTAGCCAATGCGCCAGAAATTAAGGAATATTTAACTAGAATAAATGTTTTTTTAATTACAAATGGTGAGGTAAAAGCAGACCTAAAAGCTACGGATAAAATATCTGGTTACAGTGTTTTTTATAGAATCATAGATATTAATTACCTATTTAACCTTTCTGACAAATCACGTGTTCCAATTGAAATTAACTTTGAAGGATTAGGATATAAAGTTCCTTGTATAGTTAATGAGACGGAAAACTCTGATTATCAATCGTGGCTGGCAATTATTCCGGGGCTAGCTTTGGCAGATATTTATGAGCAATTTGGAGCAAGATTACTAGAACAAAATGTACGATCATTTCTTCAGTTTACTGGAAAAATAAATAAAGGAATAAGAAAAACTATTTTAGAAGAGCAGCATATGTTTATGGCATTTAATAATGGCATAGCAGCAACAGCAGAAGAAGTAACTATTACAAATTTACCTGATAACCAAGGTCGAGCGATTGCTCAGGTAAAAGATTTTCAAATTGTAAACGGAGGTCAGACAACAGCGTCTATTTATCACACTTGGAAAAAAGATAAAGTCGATATTTCAAATGTTTTTGTACCCGTAAAGCTTACGATAGTAAAAAGCAGAGAAAACTTTTCAGAAATTGTGGGTAGAATTGCAGAGTATGCGAATACTCAGAATAAAGTATCTATATCAGATTTAAGTTCCAATAGAGAAAACCATGTGCTATTAGAAAAATTGTCTAGAGCAATTTGGGCAAAACCGAATATAGGCGAAAGCCTTCAAACAAGGTGGTTTTACGAACGCTCTAGAGGGCAATACAAAAATGAATTAATTCGTTTTGGCGTTACACCCACAAAGAAGAAACAATTCGAAAAGCAGAATCCAAAATCACAAGTATTTACAAAAGAATCATTGGCTAAGTTTATCAATTCTTATCAAGAAGTATATAATGGTAAAAAATTAGTTATAGGACCACATATAGTAGTTAGGGGAAGTCAAAAAAATTACGCTCAGTTTATAAGTTATAATTTTGATTTCAAACCAGATAATATTTGGTTCGAGGATACTATCGCAAAAGCCATATTAATATTATCTGCTGAAAAAATATATGGTGTTAAACCTAACGCGATAGGTGATATGAGATACATTACCGTTCCATATTCAATTGCATGGTTAGGCTTAAAGTTAAATTATAAGCTTGATTTATTTAAGATTTGGAAACAACAATACATTAGTGATAATCTTAAATCAAAGCTTTATGAAATAATGTCAAAGATTGAAGATTATATAAAAGCTAAAGCACCTGGTTCATTATATGGGGAATGGGCAAAAAAAGAGGAATGTTGGAATGCAATAAGGGGCGAGAGTTTTAATGTGGATTTAAATTCCTTAAAAGATGATTTAGAGAATAAGTCTTCAGAAAAAAGAAAAAGACTTTCTGAGGAAGAAACTGAAAACACTATAATTGAAGCTTCTTTAAATAGATTGAAATCTATTCATGAAAAGACATGGAAAAAAATAGAAGATTGGGGCCAAATCACAAAAAATCTCACACAATACCAAAGTGATATAATATCTACTTTAATTGGAAAAATTAGGAATAATAGAAGTATTAGTGAAATCGAAAAGAATCAAGGAGAATTAATACTTAATGCTGTTTCGGATTTAAAACCGGAATTATTTTTTGATATGGAAGAGTTTTTTGAAGCTGATAATGATTTAAAGGAAGATAATATTGAAGTAACGACTGATTTAGTTCAAAGATTAATTCAATGGGATAGAAAAAACAGAAGATTAGATTCTTACAAGTATGTATTCCTTAAAGAAATATTGGATGGTAAAAAAACGCTAACTGATAAAAACAAACAATTAGTTAGGTATAGTTTAAAAACAGCTGAAAAATGGGGTTTTAAATAGATTAAAAAAGTCTCTGATTTTATAAATGAATGTAAATATATGAGAGAACCGCGTTAACGATTGCAGCGGCATCCTTTTTGTCCCCTTTTTTGGGCAAAAAGATACAGCGGAAAGCGTGTTTAAACGCCCAAAAATTTCTGATTGAGTTTAAAAACAATCCGCACTATTTAAGTTTTTTATCTTTTTCCTTAAACACTACAACTCTTATTTAAGCTTTTTGCCATTTTACTTAAATAACAACTTTATTATTTAAGTTTTTTGCCATTTTACTTAAATAGCGTTAATCCTTATTTAAGTTTTTTACTGTTTTTCTTAAATAGTTAAGTTTTAGTTTGAGGGTTTTTGGTAAAAAATAGTTCGTCAATGGAGGTTAAAACAAAATCCTTTAAGCTGCTTTTTTCTTCTCCAAGGTATCGGTAGCAACCATCCTAGAATTGAGTTTGGTGATTACCAAGATGCTTAAAAGCGTTACGGCAATGCTAATGTAGCCTGTAATTTCGTAATGTTCTATGGCGTTACTGGGTGTTTTTACCACTACTAAACCTGCTATAACCGAGGCTAAACCCACAAAGATTTGCTGTACCGAGGAGTTGATGCTCATGAAGCTTCCTCGGCGTTCGCTACTCACTACATTGCTAATGATGGCTTGTGCCGGTATGGTGCGGCCAGAGGATACCACAAACCAAAAGCCAGTGACTACCAAAACCAGATAAAACGGTATGGTGGGTAAATTGGTGATGATGGCAATAGGAATGGTTGCGGTTAAGGCCATGAAAATAAATAAACGGTGTTTGCCTACTTTATCGGCCACTTTACCTAATAAGGGCGATGCAAATAAAGTTAAGGCTCCGCCTACCATATAAACGATGGGTGTTTGCGTTTTGCTAAAGCCTTTATTAAACTCTAAAAAGGGGTTTAGGAAAGGGATAATCATGAAATGACCTAACATAATAGTCGCCGATAATACCAAAGCCAATACCTGGTTTCGGTTTTGCAATATGTCTTTAAGCAGTACTAGCGGGTTTACTTTTACTTTATTGATGGCGGTTAAATGGCCATCCATTTTAGGTAAATACTTAATTAAAAAGGGTAGTAACAAAGCGCCTAAACCGGCTACAAAAAAGAATGGTCCATGCCAGTTAAAAATATTAGACAGGTACAATGAGAAAGGCACTCCAAATACCGAGGCGACAGAAAATGCGGCCATAATAATGCCCATGGCAGCCCCGCGACGTTCGTAAGGGACTAAATCTGCTACGATGGATAATACTTGCGCTCCAATTAAGCCGCCAAATATACCGGCAACAATTCGGGATAGCAATAAAACAGCGTAGGTGGGCGATAAGGCACAAAATAAAGTTCCTATTAAAAAACCCGTGTATCCTACCATTAAAACCTTTTTACGGTCGAACCTATCGACAAAGAAAGCAGCCAAAAAACCTGATATTCCGGCACTAAAGGTATAAGCTGCAACCAGCATCGAAAATTGCTGCGAGGATATGTTAAAATAAGGCATGAGGTAGTTGCCCAAAGGCATCATGATCATGAAATCTAATATATGGGTGAAGTTTATGGCGGCCAGTAAGAGTAGGATTATTTTTTCTTTGCTTTGCATGAGTTAGAACTTAGAAGCTACAAATTTAAATAACCTCATAAATGACGATGATTTTATAACAAAACATGACGTTATTTTGTTTGGGCTGGGTTTTGTGGTAAAATCTTTTTTTGGAATGTGATGATGGATTGAAAACGATGTCTGAAAAGCGCAGGGTCCTCTAAGGAGAGACCCTGCTTGAACTTAAATAATTTAATCAAACATCAAATTATCAAACTCAATATTCCTACCCAGCAAAAGCACAAACAACCCTTAACCGATCATTCCGCCTTGTTTGTTGCGATTAGCACTAAAAGAATTTAAAGCAGAAACTTTGTAGCAACAAACGCCCGCCCGACGGAAAGGCGGGTAGCGGAGAGTTTATTCGGTGTTTGTATTTTTAAAGGCACTCATGTGTTCGCAAAGCTCGGGTTTTGGTTACTTTTTTGCGGAAAAATTGCGAAGCACTCTTGAAGGCCTAATTAAAACAATAAACAAAACTGAAAAAAAGTGACTAGCCCTCTGCGGCAATGAGCAGGTTTTAGCTTTAGCTAAAACAAAGAACAATAAAGTATGAGAGAATAAATTAGTAATGTCCTTTTGTCTTGATACAAAAGAAACAAAAGATCAAGGCTTGCATCTGTACTTGCATAAACCTCACGATTATTCTGATAGCAGATGAATGAGGCCGCCAATCCGAAGGCCTTTGCCCTTAGGCTACATTCATCCTTGGAAGCAAGTTAAGATAAGTTTTTGCAAGGAATAATCATGGCTTTCTGCGGCGTACATCTGCTAGGCCGACTTAGCAAATGGCTCTGCATGATAGCCCACCCAGCAAAAGCACAAACAACCCTTAAGCGACCATTCCGCCTTGTTTGTTGCGATTAGCACAAAAGGAATTAAAAGCAGAAACTTTGTAGCAACAAACGCAGCGGAGAGTTTTTGGTTACTTTTTGCGGAAAAAAGTGACTAGCCTATCGCGGCAATGAGCGAGTTTTGGCGAAGCCGAAACAGCTTCTTAAAATAATTTTATCCTTTCTTTTGTCTTGATACAAAAGAAACAAAAAATCAAGGCTTGCATCTGTACTTGCATAAACCTCACGATTATTCTGATAGCAGATGAATGAGGCCGCCATTGCACAAGCCATGTCAAAAGGCTACATTCATCCTTGATTGTGCTTTAATTAATAGTGATTGCAAGGAATAATCATGGCTTTCTGCGGCGTACATCTGCTAGGCCGACTTAGCAAGTGGCTCTGCATGATAGCCCACCCAGCAAAAGCACAAACAACCCTTAACCGACCATTCCGCCTAGTTTGTTGCGATTAGCACAAAAGGAATTAAAAGCAGAAACTTTGTAGCAACAAACGCCCGCCCGACGGAAAGGCGGGTAGCGGAGAGTTTATTCGGTGTTTGTATTTTTAAAGGCACTCATGTGTTCGCTCCGCTCGGGTTTGAGTTAATTTTTGCGGAAAACTGCGAAGCATTCTTGAATGCATTTAAAAACAATAAAAGAAAATGAAAAATTGCGAAGCACTCTTGAAGGCCTAATTAAAACAATAAACAAAACTGAAAAAAAGTAACTAGCCCTCTGCGGCAATGAGCAGGTTTTAGCGTTAGCTAAAACGAGATTATCAAAAAAAACAATAAAATATTTGAGAATAAATTAATAATGTCCTTTTGCCTTGATACAAAAGTACCAAAAGCAACACTCTAATACTTTTTATACAAATTGTAAAGCACACATTTATCCCATTCACTCATCACCGGATTTAAATCTAATTTTACAAAATGCCTTTTAAAGGCAATTATCGCCGAATTCATGTCGCTGGTATCATAACCAATTCTTTTTAAAGCGCTTTCTACATCAAAATATGCTGGTGGTGGTAAATTTGGTATATCGTACCATAAACCAAAACCTTTTTCGGCTAGCTTTTGCCAAGGGAATAAAATGCTTGGGTCGGGTTTACGCTTTGGGGCAATATCTGCATGCCCAATAAAATTTGCTGTAGGGATGTTATAGGTGGTTTTTAGTTTAGCTAATAAAATTAATAAACTATTTATTTGATCGTCTGAAAAAGGTTCTGTCCCGTTATTATCTAGTTCTATCCCAATAGAGCAAGAATTCATATCGGTAATGCTACCCCATTTGCTGGCGCCAGCATGCCAAGCTCTTAATTCATCGTTAAGCATTTGCACCACTTGGCCGTCTCGGCTTACTACATAATGTGCGCTTACTTGTGTACGCTCTAGGGTAAATGTTCTAATGGTTTGTGCTAAAGAATCTTGTGCGGTATGGTGGATGATGACAAAATTTGGCTTTCTACTGCTAAAATTAACTGACGGAATGTAGCTGGTTTTTAGTGGGTTACCCGCCGAATCTCTTAAATCTGGAGCGTTATTGGTATCCATTTTTTGGATAACCTCTTGCACTTTTACTTCTTGTATTTTTTTGGCTTCTTCAAAGGGTTTTGGAGAACAGGCTGTTATACCTACAGCAACTAGTAATAAAGAGGTAATTTTATTAATCATGTTTAAGCCTTTCAAATAGCTGTTCCAAAACTAATAAAAATTGTAATTAAGCATGATGTTAAGCCAAAATCTCTTTAATGTCTCCGGCAGATAAAGATTTAATAAAACTTTCTTCGGTGGTGATTAAGCTTTTGGCCACTCGCATTTTTTTATTTTGCAAAGCCAATATTTTCTCTTCAACGGTGTCTTTGGCTATAAACTTATAAATAAATACATTTTTGGTTTGCCCAATACGGTGCGTTCTATCTATGGCTTGCTGTTCTACAGCAGGGTTCCACCAAGGGTCTAAAATAAAAACATAATCGGCTTCGGTAAGGTTTAAACCCACCCCGCCTGCTTTTATAGAGATTAAAAATATTTGTAAATCTTTCTCGGCCTTAAATTCTTCTACTACTTTACCCCTATTGGTGGTTGCGCCATCTAAATAAGAATATTTGATGTTATTGGCTTCAAAATATTTCCTATATAAATCTAGTTGTTTTACAAATTGCGAGAAAACTAAAACCTTATGCCCCGCTTCTACTACACTTTGCAATTTGTATATCACGTCTTCAAATTTTCCTGAGTCGCCCTCGTAAGTATCATCTACCATATAGGGGTGGTTTGCAATTTGCCTTAGTTTGGTTAAACCTTGCAACATTTGTATAGGCGATTGCTTAAACTCGCCAGTTTCTAATCCCTTTAATAACTCGTTACGGTATTCCGATTTTACTTTTTCGTAAATATCTGCCTGCTGCTGGCTCATTTCGCTGTAAAATAAGTTTTCTGTTTTTGGAGGCAGCTCCGTAGCCACTTGCTCTTTGGTACGGCGCATCACAAAAGGCTTAATTAAAACTTGTAATTTTTGTGCCTTTTCTTCGTCTTTCTTCTTTTCTATAGGTTGTACAAAATCTGTTTGAAAAAAGGCTTGCGTACCCAATAAACCAGGATTAATGAAAGACATTTGTGTCCATAAATCATTTACCGTGTTTTCTACAGGTGTACCAGAAAGAATTAATTTATGTTTAGATTTTAATTGTTTTACTGCCTTAAATGATTTTGAAGAAGGATTTTTAATGTTTTGACTCTCGTCTAAAATGATGTAATTAAAATACATCTGACTCAACAAATCAGCATCTACTCTGGTAATGCCATAAGTAGTAATTACGATGTCTTTATCCTCAAAAAGGTTGATATCTTTTTCTCTAGCGGTGCCAGTATAGGTGTAAATTTTTAGCGATGGCGTAAATTTTTTGGCCTCGTTTATCCAGTTATAAATTAACGATGTAGGCATCACAATTAACGATGTAGTATGTACGTTTTGTGCAGCTTGTTCTTCTTTACATTTTTGTAATAAGGCCAATGTTTGTATGGTTTTACCCAAACCCATATCATCGGCTAGGCAACCGCCAAAGCTATATTTTTGCAGAAAGTGAAACCAATCGTAGCCCGCTTTTTGATAAGGCCTTAAAACGCCTTTAAATTTTATGGGCGCAGGCACTTCTTCTATGTCAGAAAAATCCGATAGTCTTTGCAATTTCCTGTCCATGGTAACCGTGGCCAGCTCGCTATTGGCAAAATCGTAAACTAAACCTACATGTAATTTTTTAAGCTTAAGCTGATTTTCTCCCTCGCTAAAACTTAATAAGTTGCCATATTGCGAAAACCACTTTTCGGGAATAATGGCTATCTCGCCGTTAGGCAAAACAAATTCTCTTTTTTTATTGAGGATATGATTTTTGAGCTGAATAAACGGAATTTTATAATTCCCAAACTGTACGATGGCTTCAATGTCAAACCAATCGTTTTTCTCGGTAATGTCTAAATCTATTTTACTATTACCAATAATGTATTTTTTGGCGCTGGTATCCTGCTCAAAACTAAAACCCTTTTCTACTAAATCATCATGATGCTCGCTTATAAAATCAAAAACAGATAATGATAAATCGGTCTCCTCATCATGATGTGCAACCGTTAAATGGGCAAATAAATTGCTATTGGTTTTTAAGCCCATAGCCAAAAGGTCTTCTAGTTTTTTCTTTTCCCAGTTTAAAGAGCGCTTAATTCTATGGAAGGTGTATTCGTCTCCATCGTTTTCCATCCTTACGGTTACGGCTAAATCGCCACCGGCAGCAAAAGTATAATCGCCATATTTAAAAAACAGCTGAATTTCTGATACTCCTCCGCTAACATATACCACTTTTAGTATTGGACTAGCCTCGTACTTTTCGGTATTGATGGTGAAACCTTCCGCATAAACATGATATTTTTCAATCAGCGGAGTCACAAATTTCTCGAAGTAAGTTTTTTCTGACGTTTTAGGGATAGATATAAACCTTTTATTTAAGAAAGGTTGTAACTTTTTACCTTCTAATTCCTGTTCAAAATCGTACAAAGTATCATCAAGTAATAAATACGCAGGGTAATTGATAATGACCTGTGCATCTTTAAACATAAAATCTATCCGATTATTAAGGTATTTAATGGTAGGGAAATACCTTGTTTCTGTTTCGCCCCTTCTAAAATGAAAAAGTACGGTAGCAGGCTCATCAGCAAAACATATTTTCTTTTCTACGGGCCATCCTTCTTTACTCATCATATAAAGCGATTTCCCTTTAATCAAGCTTAAGGCTTCGGCAATCTTTTTTTCAATTTTAGGCTTAATGGTTTCGTAAACCTTCTCGTCCCAATGTTTGGCAAAAAACTCGACAGATCTTATTTTCTTTTTAAAATACTTTTTTATGATAAAGTCTTGCTCTAACTCTTCCAGTAGCTTAATTAATTTTTTATCGGCATCATCTAACCAATGGTTAAACTCATCGGCAGTGCTAGTAAATAAGCGTTGATAGGTTAGAGAATAATCTCCATCTGGATTTAATTGAACAATATGTGGCTCTATCAAATACCCCAAATAGTCATGTTTGGCCAGCGAATACACTAGCTTACAAGGTTTATCTGTTGCAACTCTTATCATGGTTTAGGAAGAAAATTTGTAGAAATTAGGCGATGTAGGAATAAAAAATTACTAATCTATGCAATGGATTTTTAAAAATGAAACAATTGGGTTTTTATTTTTTCTCAATAAGAAATTTAATTAGGGCGCTCCCCCGCAAAAAAAAGCGGGGTCGGGCTTTTACGGGGTTCCGTAATTTTATTAATGCGGAAAAAAGCATTAAAAAAATGTACCAAGCCCTTTGCCATAGGCATTCCTTTGGAACAAATCCCTAGCGCAAATAATCAAAGTAATTACCTAATAAAAAAAATATTATGCAAATTTTAAATAGCTTCTAAGTATATTTCTATTTTTGATGCTCAATAATTATAAAATAATGAACAACTGGTTTAAAAAGAATGGTATTCATTTAGCAATTGCTGCTTTTTTTGTGGTGTTGTGCTTTGTTTACTTTACTCCTGCATTTCAAGGAAAAGTATTAATGCAAGGCGATGTGCAGCGAGCTGCTGCCACCCAAAGTGAGATTATGAAATACAAAGAAATTGATGGTAAATCTCCACTTTGGACAAATAGTATGTTTGGCGGTATGCCTACCTATCAAATTTGGTTAAAGTACCCAAGCAATATTACTACACATGTAATTACTTTTTTAAAAGTTACTTTCCCCAATCCGGTTGATACGGTTTTATTGTATCTTTTTGGAGCCTACTTTTTATTAATTGTTTTAGGTTTGAGTCCGTGGTTAGCGGCCGCAGGTGCCATAGCCTTTGGTTTTTCTTCGTATAATTTAATTTTCTTAGAAGCAGGGCATAGCAACCAAGCCATGGCTATTGCATTTTTCCCTGCTATTTTAGGCGGTATAATCTTAACCTTACGTGGTAAATATATTCTTGGCGCTGCGCTAACTGCATTTTTTATCGCTATGGAAATTAGGTCTAACCACATTCAAATGACCTATTATTTATTTATTGCTTTATTAATACTAGTAGGTATAGAAGCTTATCATGCTTTTAAAGACAAAACGCTACCTGTTTTTGGTAAAGCCATGGCTTATTTAACTTTGGCCGTGGTAATAGGAGTTGCTGTGAATGCGGGTACTTTATGGACAACTTATGAGTACGGACAACTTTCTACTAGAGGAAAATCTAATATCACCACTGATGCGCAGCAGCCTAGTAATGGCTTAGAGAAAGATTATGCTTTCCAGTGGAGCCAAGGTGTAGGCGAAACTATGACTTTATTAATCCCTAACGCTTATGGCGGCGCTTCTGAACCAATTTTAGACGAGAAATCGGCAGTAGCAAAAGCATTAATGGCTAAAGGTGCCGATGCACAACAAGCAACGGGTTTTGCACAACAAATGCCAGTTTATTGGGGCCCTAAACCTTTTACATCTGGCCCGTGGTATTTTGGGGCTTTTGTGCTTTTCTTATTTGTTTTTGGTTTATTTACCGTAAAGGGCAAATTAAAATGGTGGCTGTTAAGCGCAACCGTTTTAAGTATATTATTGGCATTTGGTAAAAACTTTAGCTTACTTTCCGATTTATTCTTCAACTATTTCCCGCTATATAATAAGTTTAGATCGGTTGAGTTTAACTTGGTTATAGCAAGTTTATGTGTACCAATTTTAGCTTGTTTAGCTGTTTACGAGTCCACCAAGCCTACAGCTGATCCAAAACAAGTGATTAAACATTTAAAACTAAGTGCTTACATTGTTTTGGGTGTTTTGGTAGCTTTATTAGCTTTACCTACTTTATTATTTTCTTTTAAAGGAGATAATCACAACGATTTTATGAATCAATTAAACCAAGTAGGTGGTGGCGATTCTAGCTTTTCGGCAAGCATCGCACAAGCTTTAGTTGATGATAGAATTTCTTTATTTAGAGCCGATGCCTTAAGATCTTTAATTTACATTATAGCTGGTATTGCTATACTTTGGGCATTAATTTATAAAAAAATTACCCAGCCTTTAGGTTTGATATTAATTGGAGCAGTGATTTTAGTTGATTTATGGACATTAGATAAGCGTTATTTAAACGATGAGAAGTTTATTTCGCAAGCTAGCATGAATCAACAAACTCAAAAAAGAACCATTGATGATTTTATTTTAAGAGATCCAGATCCTCATTATCGTGTGTTAGATTTAAGCATTCCTACTTTTCAAAGTGCTGATGCGAGTGCTTTCCATAAAACCATTGGCGGTTACCATGCTGCAAAGTTGAAACGCTTCCAAGAAGTAGTAGACAAGCAATTTACAGGTAGCATTAATCAAGATGTTTTAGATATGCTGAATACCAAATACTTTATTGCGCCATCTAAAACCGAGGGCGAAGAGCCTTCTATGAAAGTGAATGATTCGGCCTGTGGTAATGCTTGGTTTGTATCGGGTGTGCAATACGCCGATAATGACGACCAAGAAATGTTAGCCATTAGTTCATTCGACCCAAGGAAGGAAGCTATTGTAAATAAAGAGTTTAAGACATTAATTGAAAGTGAAAAAGTTGGTGTTACCAATAATGGAGGAATTAGGTTAACTAGTTACCACCCAGATTTAATGAAATATGAATATACTTCTGATAAAAATGTAGTTGCCGTATTTTCTGAAATTTGGTATCCTAAAGGTTGGAATATGTACGTTGACGGTGTAGAGAAACCCTATTTTAGAGCAGATTATTTGCTAAGAGCAGCGGTACTACCAGGCGGAAATCATAAGATAGAATGGAAATTTGAACCAAAATCTTATTTTTTTGGTGAATATATTTCTTTATTTGGATCTATAATTTTATCTTTAGGTCTAGTTTATGCCCTCTTCGGCATCAGAACTACTAAGCGACCAGCTTAAACTAACCAGTATAAAGGAAAATCCCGATTCAAAAAGATCGGGATTTTCTACGTTTAAAGGTTTTTTTTAAGCCCTTTTAGTTAGTCCTTATCAAAAAGCTTAAAAATCTTTTCACTTAATTTTAACCCAAAATACGCAGTAGAAATTAGCTGTAACAAAATTCTAATTCTCCGTAGGAGTCCTTTAGACAAATCTACTTCAATACTCGTTTTATAAAAGTTCCCATTTATGTTCTAAAAAATTTAAATCTAGAAAGCCACTTTTAGGCACTTGATTAAGATAAGGATAGGTGATTTTAGAAAGATATAAACCTTGCGGATGCGCAGGATAAAGAATGGTAGGTGTTTGTTGTTTGATTAAATAGTTCTCAAATTCATCAACTGATAATTTGTTTGTGGCTACTCTAATTAATTGGCCTACAATAATCCTAATCATTTTGGTTAAAAACCGATTAGCGCTAATTTGAAACCTAAATCTACTTTGATCTTGGTTGATGTACCAGTTTACATCGTTAATGATGCAAATGGTGTTTTCTATTTTATTTGGAGATGTACAAAAACATTTATAGTCCGAATAATTTTTTAGAAGTTGCGTGGCTTGCTTTAAAAGCACTAAATCTGGCGCTAAGCCTAAATACATGGCGCTATGCAGATTTAAAAATGGATCTTTATAGTTATGGATAAAATAATCGTATTGTCTTTGTGCGGCATCAAAACGGGCATGTCCTGCATCATCCATTAATAGAATATCAAATACTGCAATATCGGCTGGTAAAGCCTTATTAAATTTAAAAAGTAGATCAGGAGCTAATGGTTCATCAACATCTACATGGAAATAATATTGACTAGCATTTACCTGAGCATCTGTGCGGCCGCAGCCAACAACAAAAACATTTATTTTAAGTACTTGAGCTAGCTTTTGTTCAATAACGGTTTGTACACTTTTTATGGTATCATTCTTTTGCCAGCCGTGGTAGGCTTGGCCATGATAGGCGATATGAAAGAAGTATCTCAATGTTTTGTGGGTTAGATCAACTGCAAATTTATGCAAATGGCTAGAGGTAAATGAAAAGAATTACCACGATTGCAGATTTGAAAATTCTTTACTTACAAGACTTACGAAGTTTTTAAAACTTCGTAAGTCTTGCTAAAAATCTTATCTCACTGGTTTAGGGAAAATGATAGCACTTTCGTGGCCTGCATCATCTACAGATTGTACTGCAAAAAAGAAATTATCTTTAGAATATGGTAAAGTTACTTTAGTATCGGTAACATAAATTTTCTTCTCCCAAAACGGCGAAGTGGTTTCACGCATTAAAATATAATAACCTGCAGGTTTGGTGCTTTTTGGAGCTTCCCATTTTAAAGTGGTATTGTTTGTTAAATCTGAGGTTACAATACCCACATTTACAGGTTCTGCTGGTGCTTTAGCTATATTGGCTAGTACAGCTAAATTCATACGGCAAACTTTTTGGATGTAGTTGTAATCAGCAAAATCGGGCATATCGCCATAATCTACTCCTTTTTCTACTCGTACATCTTGGTGTTGCCTATCAAAATTCTCATTCATTTCTGTAAACCTAACAGCTGCAAATCCTTCTTGCGAGAAAGCGGTATGATCGCCACCACGTAAATAACGATCACGACGGTAAATTAATTTCACATTTAATTGAGAAACATAACGCTCTGCAACTTCCTTTACATAGCGGGCAAATTCTCTAGCCGGACTGTCATTTTCACTACCTATCGAAATTCTTAAACTACCTTCTTGTTTGGTTTCATTAACAGGTACGCCTTCGCTAAAAACTCTAACCGAAGTATTGTCTTTTAAATCGGTTTCGCCACCGTAGGTATTTCCTACAATGTCGTTAGTAATCATGGCTACCACATTCCAGCCTTCTTGCTTTGCTCTTTTAGCTAAATGAGCAGCGCCATATAAACCTTGTTCTTCGCCTACAGCGGCAACAAATATGATGGTTGCATTATATTTTTGAGTGCTCATTACTCGGGCTAATTCCATGGTTACAGCCGTTCCAGACGCATCATCCACAGCTCCTGGTGCTTTTGAAGTAGCATCGTTAGCATTAGACGCTCTAGAATCGTAATGACCAGAAACAACAAATACACGGTTGTCGGTAGGGTCGGAACCAGGAAGAATAGCTAATACATTTTTAAGTGTAGCATCTTTTAACACCCTTCTTCCATCAGCAGGCTGAATAAAAGTATCAAACTCCACTTTTAATCGTCCGCCACTTGCAGCACTGTATTTTTCAAACTCGGCTTTAATCCAATTTCTAGCAGCACCAATTCCAGTCGTTTTACTTAGGGTATCGCTCATGGTGTGGCGTGTGCCAAAACTCACTAGTTTACGAACTGTGTTCTCTACATTTTTTGCAGAAACTTCGTTAATCATATTCTTAATGTCAACGTCTTGCTTGATGATGGTTGTTTGAGCCGATACTGCTGTACCTGCAAGGAAGAAAAGAATTAGGATTATATATTTCATGTTGTTTGTGTTTTATTAATTTCTACTTTCACATTAAAAACTTCTCTCTACTAGCCCACCCTTTTTACTATCTACCTTCACACTTAACTTACTTGCTCCGCTCACTATCCATCTTACGGTTACGGTTTCTAAACCAGGTATGTTTTTTAATTCTATAGAAGCTGGATTATTTTTTTGCTCTGTTGTTATATTTAAATCGGCATCTTCTACAATCATTCCTGCTAAAACTTTAGCCCCTGATAAGGTAATATAATCTGGAACCTCAATCTTATATTTAATATCTTGCGATGCATGGGTAGGCATCATTCTGGTATTGGCAATAGTTGCTGTCACTTCTTTTAAGCCGCCACCTAAATCTTTCACCACCAAATCGTTAATTTCTAATTTAGGAGTATGGAAAGCATGGTAAAATGTAAAAGCCATATTGCGGTGAGCATCCGACTCTAGTAAAAAGCCAGGATGAACGCGACCATAATTTTTCTTAAAACCACCAATTTCTATGTCGCCATATTGCGGATGTTTGAAAGGCTTCCAATCTACAAAAGCATCTTTAAACAATAGATATTTATCGAAATTGTAAGAAGTAGTTTGAGGGTCGTTATCAGCTTTGCTAAACATTTGGAAGCTGTTCCATAGCTCGTTAGAGAAAGTAAATATTCCTCTGCCACCATAAAACCAATCTAACTCGCCACCAAATACAGAATATAAATCTTTATAAACTACCAAGTATTTATACCCTGGAATTAACTCTTCTCCCTTTTTTCCTAAAGCATCATAAACTCTTACGTCTTGTCTATTATAAGTATCTGCATCTTCTGCGGCACCAGGTCCACGTAAAATCATTCCCCCATTATTATGATATGATTGCGCTGCAGCAATATTAGGGTGCTTCATGACAAAATCGGCAACGGCTCTGTTTTCTGGCACTGAAAAAGGGTATTTATAAGCTCCGCCTTGGATGTAGTTAGGTTGCCAATTCCAAGCCCAATCTCGGTTAGGATCGTAAAAGCCTTCACCATCTTCGTTTACTTCACCATCACTATCGTTATCTAAACCTTCATAACCTAACATTTCGTATTCGCCTTGCTCATCTGGGCCTACCTGAATCATACGTCGAGGGTCTGTACTATCTAATTTATACCTTCCGTTAGTATTTTTTCGACGCATAAATGTGATGCTGCCATTACCATCTAAATCGTCAAAGCCATCTTCGTTGGTTTTGCCATCACGGTCGTTATCCACAGGCATCATTCCGCTACGAGGAGAGTTTGGATTATTGGGTTGATGCAAAAAGTTATCTCTTCCATCGGGGTTTATAGACGGTACGATATAAAATATTTTATCCTTCAACAACTCGGTAATGTATTCAATTTTTCCAAAAGACTCGGCTAAATACCAAGCCGTATAAGAGGCAAACTCAGACCCCTGAATTTCGTTAGAATGGATATTTCCATCGATATACATACCCGGTTTTCTGTCTGGATTTCCACCTGCTTTATAATTGGTAATGGCTAAAAGAATTAAATCTCGGCCTTGGGCTGTTTTACCAATTACGTTTAGTTTTACCAAATCTGGATAAGCTTTAGCTAGTTTTTTAGCAATCTCTACATGACCTTCGTAATCGTAGTATTTGTTCCAGCTAACGGCAACTTTTGGATTTTCTGGCGAGCCCGCTGCTCTAAACATTTGGTTAGGCTCTTGTGCAAAAGCAACAGAACCAGCACACATGATGCCGCTTAATAATATATTTTTAAAATTGATTTTCATGTCTAAAAAAATTAAAGGTTGATATCCAAACTTTTAGTTCCGTTTTGTGGACTTTGTACTTTTATAGTCACTTTGCCGCTAGCCTTAATTAACCAAGTTAATGTTTGACTTCCGTAGCCACCAATGGCGCCAATAGTTTGGTTTGACTTACCCGATAAAACTTGTCCGTTAATTACCAAGTTAACTTGGATATTTTTTAACCAATTAGATTTTTCGCCCACTTTGGTTTGTGTTGGAATCGCTCCTTTGTTCGTCACATCAACTGTAATACGAGTTAAACCACCTTCTAATTTCTCTGTTTTTAGGTTTACCAAGTCAAGCTCTGGAGCCATAGTGGCTAAAGTGGCGATAAATTGAGTATGCTCTTTAATCAAAGATGGAACTAATTTATAAGGAGGGTTAATCATTGCAAAGGCATCAATTCCTCCAATTTCAACCTTTTGATTTGGAAAATCGGGATGTTTTACGCTTGTCCAATTGGTAAAAGTATTTTCAATTTTTTGCTGCTCGGCCCAGCGTAGATAATTAGCCTCATCGTTATTTTCTGTGAAAGCTTTTTGCTTTTTAGCAGTATCGGGCTTAGTTTGAGGAACCCACCATCCCGGTGTGCTTAAGCTTAATCTACCGTAATGAAAATAAGCCCACTCGGCAAAATTACCAGGGGTGCCTGTTGTTTTAGGAGCATTTTTACCCTTAACAATTTTGTTATAGGTTTTTGAAATGGTCTCGTTGGTATTCACATCTTCTTGATACCACGAAGAAATAATTCTTTTACTCACACCTGCTCTATTGAAACTTACAGGGTTAGATAAATTATTGAATGGACCAAAAGAAACCACCGTATAAACGTTGTAGGCTTCAAATAAAAAGTCTAGTAAAGCTCTATTCTCTTTTTCAGAAACCATGTGTTCGCCAGAGCCAGGTTCAAAATTTGGATAATTATAGCTCATGTTTTTATTAAATGCCACGCCACCTTCACCATCTTCGTTAAACTTGCCATCTTTATCGTTATCAATACCTTCAGAAAACAATAAATATTTTCCTTTTTGTCCTTTTGTGATATCGGCTTTTATTAAAACTCGAGGATCATCTGAAGATGTAATCCATTCTCCGGTTGCATCTTCTATACGCATCATGGTAATTTTACCATCACCATTTAAATCGTCAAAAGCATCTTCGTTTAGTTTGCCGTCTCGGTCATCGTCTGTGGTTTTAGCATTTCCACTTCTAGCGTACTTTAGCTTTGCAAAATATTGCTCGGTAGCATCAGGAGATAGGTTAGGAAAAACATAAAATGTTTGTTTATTCAATAGGTTTTTAATGCTATCTGTATTGCTTTTAGCTAATAATTCTTCGGCAAAGCCGATGGCTAACTCTACCCCCAATAAATGTGCGCCTTCCACTCCACCCACAACTGCTACAGCTGGTTTTTGAGCGGCATTTCCTGTACCAATGGTGAGCATCCAAATATCTTTGCCACCATCTGTTTTGGTTAAAGAACTTAGTTTAACTAAAGAAGGATAGGTTTTTACCAATTGTTGAGCCCTATTTCCTAAAGAGTTATAATTGCTATAATCTTGCGCCTTACTAAAAAGAGCCATGCAGACAAGCAATAAAGAAAAAAGATAAATTTTTCGCATGCGAATACGTTTTGTGGTTAATGATTAGAGAACAAACGTTCTTAAGGTAATATTAAGAAAATCTTTTGCTTTACAGTGTAAAGAATTTAATACGATTTGAGGGAGTAGTTAACCACAAAGTACACAAAGTTTCTTCGCAGAGACGGCAAAGTAAGAGGGTGTTGAGTTTTAAATAAAAAGAATGCTGAGGTTAGTGGGCTGGGGGGCAAGATTAGTTTCCTGCAAATTTGAGGGATAAACGAATAGATTGATTGGAAATAGTAATCTAAAAATAAATTGAGAATGTTAATATAAAATAGAAACTTATCTGAATATTACTATCAAAGGGCATTAAAAAACAAATAGAGAACCCGATTTACAGGGACAAATCAGGCTCTCCAATAATCTAAATTTAATCTATTGTTTAATAATCTGTTTGATTGATGTTTTACCTTTACCACTCAATCTGAGGTGGTAAATACCTGAGGCAAAATTGCTGATATCGAAACTCATTTTATCAGTTTGTTTTCCAAGTAACTTTGTTGACAATACTTTCCCAGATACATCTACCAATTCTACTTTTTGATAAATGTTAGGTTCAAAACTTAAATTAACTAAATGACTACTTGGATTTGGATAAGCTATAAAATCTACATTTTTTAATGTTGCTTGTACTGCTCTAATTCCTAAATCTGCCTTTTTACCATCTTTATCATACTGTACCAATTGATAGTAATTTGTACCATTTAATGGTGATAAATCTGTAAAGCTATATCTATTTTGCAGATTAGAATTCCCAGCTCCTGTTAGTGTTGCGATTGCAATAAAGTTGCTACCATCGTTAGATCTTAACAATCTAAAATAATTATTATTTATTTCTGACGCTGTTAACCAAGTTAGTTGTACCGTTCCGTCTGTATTTAGTTTGGCTGTATAGTTTATTAAGGTTACAGGCAATGTTGCTGCTCTAGTTACGGTAATGGTATAGGTTTTTATGGTTATACCATCTTGTGCTGTTACTTTTACATCAATGGTGTTGCTACCTTCATTTAAAGATAGAGCGCTAGAAGTTGCTCCACTTGCAACTGTTGCATAACTTCCTCCGTTTACCCTTACCTCTATACTTGCCGTTGCATCTACAGCTGTAGGGCTTACAGTTACACTTGCTGTTGCACTACTTACCGCTGCTGTATATACAGTTGTTGCCGCCGCAAAACTTGGACTAAGT
>JBIKIN010000051.1:0-11853 GCA_044361595.1 Pelobium sp.
TAGTATTGTTTTAAAAATCAATTAAATAATACTATAATCAGTTTAATAATGACTATAAATAATGTAGGCTAAATCACACCAATACAGTGATTTAGCCTACAAATAATTATAATAAGAAAATATAAATTTATAAGTCCTAAGAAATTCTTTTTACGTTAATGGCGTTTAAACCTTTTAAACCTTTTTCTAATTCAAACGAAACTTGGTCGCCTTCACGAACTTCTTCCGTTAAGCCATTTACATGCACAAAGTATTTTTCTTGTGTTCCTAATTCCTTAATAAAACCAAAACCTTTAGCATCGTTAAAGAAATCTATTTTACCTTTTTTAGGCAATGTTAAATCTTCTTCTTCTTGCTTTGGTGTTCCAATTTCTATAAAGCTAATATCTTGCTCTAAAGCTCTTTTTTTCTTAATCGGATCTGGTGGCGTACTTGTGATGTTGCCATATTCATCTACATAAGCCATCATGTTTTCTAAGCTACTATCACCTGGCGCTGCATCTCTACGTTCGTCTCTCTTTTGTTGCTTGTCTTGCCTCTTTTTTGCTTTTTTCTTTTCGTTTTCCTTTTTACTAAAGGTTTCTTGTGATCTACCCATTGGTGTTTTTTAAATTTTAATCAATAATAAAGCACCTAAAAACATCGCCGAATTAAATTTTTGCAAAAATATGTTGTAGAAGATCGCTGATTTAATCAAGAAAAACTTAAAGTATTTTAACAGGTGTTTACCTTTAAAATATGGTATTTGTAGTTTTACTGAGGATTGTTCTATGCTGCTAATAATACAAATATAAGATAATTAAGTAAATTATTGCATTTAAAATTCTACTTGTTTTTCAAATCTAATGTGCATTTCTTTTTCTATGCTTTCTATTTTTTCTAATTCAGATGGTGCTACAAATGCAATAGAAAGCCCTTTTTTACCTGCTCGGGCCGTTCTTCCGCTTCTATGGGTGTAATATTCCATTTGGTCTGGCAGTTGGTAATGTAAAACATAAGCCAAATTACTCACATCAATACCACGGGCGCTAATGTCCGTAGCTATTAACAATTGTAGTCTATCGCTTTTAAATAAACGCATCACTCGGTCTCGGTCTCGCTGACCCAAATCGCCATGTATGGCCTCTGCCGATATATTTTTACTTTGTAATTGTTTGGCTAAAGTTTGTGCAGCAGCTTTTGTTCTACAGAAAATGATGCCTCGCTCCTGTGCCTTTTCTTTTAAAAATCTGGCTAGTAAATTCACCTTATCTTTAATATCGCATATAAAATATTGATGCGAAATATCCTGATTCATCACCGCATCCTTTTCTACCTCAATTTTATAGGCATCTTCGGCTAAAAACTCATCAATAATTTGCTTTAAGCTTTGCGGTATGGTTGCAGAAAACAACCAAGTATTAGCTGTTTTATGTGTAAAATTCAATATTTTATCAATATCTGGTTTAAAACCCATGCTCAACATTTCGTCGGCTTCGTCTAAAACAATGGTTTTAACTTTTTCTAAGTTTAGGGCATTTCTTTCTAGCAAATCTAACAAACGGCCAGGCGTAGAAACCACAATTTGAGTAGGTCTGCGTAACCTGCTAATTTGTAAATCTATTTTTTCGCCACCGTAAACGGCTTCGGTAAAAATCTTGCTATCGCTGTATTTGGTAAATTTAAAAAGTTGCTTGGCAATTTGTTGCGCCAATTCTCTGGTTGGACAAATAATAAGGGCTTGTACTTGCTTCACATTAGGGTCTACGCGGTGTAAAATAGGTAAACCAAATGCAGCAGTTTTACCTGTTCCGGTTTGTGCCTGGCCAATAAAATCGGTACCGGTTGTAAGTAAAAACGGAATGGCTTTTTCTTGTATAATGGATGGGCTGTGTATGCCGTTCTCGGCTAAAGCGTCTAAATATTGTGCATTAACGCCTAAATCTGTGAAACTTGTCAAAACTTTATAATTAATTTGAACAACAAAGGTAAGCTTTTAATGAAAACAAAAATTATTCAATTATTTTTGTGCTTAGGCTAAACTATGAATCAGCAAATAGCAGACTTTAGAAATTTTATTTACACACAGTATTTTTCTGATGGTGTAAAAATTACTTTAGGAGTTTTGCTGCCTTCCCTCCTCTTTTTTCAATTGGGTTTTTTAGTTATTGGAATCACGATTTCTTTAGGTGCTTTATGCGCCAGTATTACCGATAGTCCGGGACCTTGGTTACATCGTAAAAACGGAATGCTTTATGGTATTTTATTGGTGTTTTTAACCTCTTTAATCACCGGATTAATTAATGATTATCAGATTTTATTAGCCATAGAAATTTTCGCCCTTTGCTTTGCCTTTGCCATGTTAAACGTTTATGGCGATAGAGCAGCTTCTGTTGGTACTTCTGCCCTATTGGTGATGATTCTGAATATCAATCCACATCAATCGGTATTGGATTTAAATTTTGTGCAGCACTCTTTTTTAATTTTATTTGGCGGAATTTGGTATTTTTTACTGAGTGCTACATTTTCTAGTTTAAGGCCCTATCGTTACGCTCAGCAAAGTCTTGGCGAAAGCATACATGAAGTGGCTGTCTATTTAAAACTGAGGGCCAAATTTTATGATAGTTCTTTTTTGGTAGACGATGTTTATAAAGAGTTAGTTAATCAGCAAGTTAAAGTTACCCAAATACAAGATAATGCTCGCGAGGCTTTATTTAAGACTAGAAAATTGATGAGCGATTCTTCAACTGCTGGACGGTTAATGATTCGGATTTTTGTAGATACGGTAGATTTATTTGAGTTAGCTATGGCTACTAACAATGATTATGAAACCATCAGAAAAAAATTTGACCAAAAGCATATTCTACCATCTTTTGCCGAGGTGATAGAAAAAATAGCTGCCGAAGTAGATTATGTGAGCTACTGCTTAATCCATCAAGAAAAACCCAATCAGGTATTTGTAAGTATACAGGATTTAGACCTCTTGAAAGCCAAAATAGACCAATTAGAAAAAGATGGCGAACACGTTTTAATCTTAAAAAGAATATTAATTAACCTCAGGAATATTTACCATCAAGCAAAGGAGATTATTGCTTATTTCGATAGAGAAACTGAAGCTATTAAACCACATAAATCTAGTATAGAGCTTTCTAAATTTGTGAGCCATCAAAATTTTAGTTTTACAGCTTTTAAAAACAATTTAAACTTTCAATCCTCGGTATTTAGGTTTTCTTTACGCTTAGCTATTGTTTGTTTATTGGGCTTTTTTATAGGTAAACTTTTTACTTTAGGAAACCACAGTTATTGGATTTTACTCACCATTTTGGTAATTATGAAACCTGGATTTAGCAATACCAAAAATCGTAATTACGAACGTGTGATTGGAACCATTATTGGTGGAATTTTAGGTGCTGTAATCTTAACTTTTGTAAAGGATGAAACCTCTAGGTTTATCTTTTTGCTGTTGTTTATGCTCATTACTTTCAGTTTTATTCGTATTCAATATTTGGTGGCAGTTATTTTTATGACACCTTTTATCTTGATTATTTTTAGCTTTATTAGTACGGTAAATAATAGCACCATGTTGGCCAGCGAACGTATTATTGATACCTTGATTGGCTCGGCTTTGGCTTTTGCATTTAGCTATTTAATTTTACCCAGCTGGGAGTCTTTTCAGTTTAAAAATAACCTTACCGCCATTTTAAAAGCCAATTTAAACTACTTAGAACATATTGTTTTAAGAAAATCTTTAATGCCTATTTCAGATACCGAATATAAATTAGCTCGTAAATTGGTATATGTGAATAGTGCAAATGCTGCCGCAGCTTTTCAGCGATTGTTAAACGAACCTAAAAAACTGCAAAAAAACATCAGCGAAGTACACAAGTTTGTGGTGCTAAACCACGTATTATCTTCTTATTTGGCCAATTTATCGCTTTATTTTAACGAGGACCCTAGCGCCATAGACAGTACACAATTAAAGCTGATTAGAAAATCTAGGTTCTATTTAGAAGAAGCAGTGGAAAAAGTAGATTCTACGACTAGCGGAGCATCAAAAAATAAGTTACATATTCATTTATCGGCTGTGAAAGCGCCAGAATACATTACCGAACATTTAGAACAAATAGCCAAGCTTTCGGCTGATATTAATAAAATCAGCGAAAAGCTTGATTAAGGTGATTATGCCTTTTTTGGAGGCAAATCGAAAGCAATAGCTTCGTGGTCAAAATGACCTTTATGAGCGCCATCGCAAAAAGGTTTGTTAGCAGAAAGCCCACATCTACAAATAGATACAATATCTCGGCCTTGTAAATTATACACGTTACCGTCTTTATCTACAATTTCAAAATCGCCTTGTACTTTTAAAGAACCATTGCTATTTACTGTAAGTTTTGTTTTAGACATATATTTTCAATTTTAGCGAATATAAAGATTAGCGGGATAAATTTATGAAAAAAGGTGTTTTGGTGGTGGATTTAGGTTTGAAGAAGTGTATTTGATTTCTTATCCTCTACCATTTAAAAATATGGAATCAATCATTCAAAAAAGCGTAAAAAAAACTGGTGTAAAAAAAATATATTACATCCACATTTCTTAACAAAAAAGAACTAACAAAACCTAAAACCGTAATTATTGTAAATGCCTAAAATCTAACATGAAGATAAATTTGTGACAGTTGGTTAGTGCCACTACCCAACTGAAATTTACAACCGAAGATGGTTTAAAATACCAAACCTATACGCTAAACAGCTGTCTAGTTTTTGAATTGGCTAAACATAAAAAGGTGTTTTGGTGGTGGATTTATGTTTAATTGATTTTTTAATTCTTAATTAAATTATGGTATAAAATTCTATATTAGAGGGATATTTATCTAAAACAGAAAAATTTACATTTACTAGAAACAAGCGTTGTATTTAAGCCTGTGAACTGGACATATTTACATGTTAACTGCAAGCAGTGGGGATGGGGCTAACATAAATAGACAACAATATAAATGACTGATAATGAGTTTACAATTTAAAAAAAATAGAGACATTTTTCATTTCATTTATAACGAAATTGAAAAATCAAAAATTTCCATAAAGGCCGCTGTAGCTTGGTTTACAGACCCAGAACTTTTAAAGTTAATTCTAAATAAAAAGACACAAGACAATTTAGAAATTAACATAATACTTTTTAATGATAGTATAAATAAAAAACTTTCAGACCTAAATTTATTAGGTGACAATCTACATTTTTCAAACACTCTTAAATATGACTATATAATGCACCATAAATTTTGCATTATTGACGACATTAAAGTTATTACTGGTTCATATAATTGGACAGTAAAGGCGAGACGGTACAATAGAGAAAATATACTTTGCGTAGAAGACGAAAATATAGTAAAAAACTTTAAGAACGAATTTGAAAATTTATCGAAAAATAGTCAACCACAATCAAAAATTAAAAGCTTGCAAAACTTAAGTCAAGATAGCAAAATTGAAGACTTAGCTATTTTAAAATTAGAACAAGATTACAACCAAGAAATTGATAGACGAATAAAGATTTTCCAAAAATTAAACATAGGTCTTGACATCGCATTAGCATTTTCGATTGTTAATAAACATACGGCTGTAATTGCTGCGACACTTTTAGCTACAGCTGACAATGGAAAATATATCCAATCAGCACTTAAAAAGTTAGAAGAAGCGGGACGACTTGATTTATGTTTTGAAGAATCAATTATACGGAAAGAGTATTCAATACTTTTTGACGAAAATACAAAACAATCAGCAAAGGGGAAACTAGTTCAACTTGACTATTTTAAAAACCCAAAATATTCAGATAAGTGGAAAGATTACAACTAAAAGATTTGTCAGCAACTAACACCACATTTGCAATAGGCGGGGTTTCGTCTCCGCTTGTCAGTTTTGTGGTTAAAGAAAGTTCAGCTCTCCAAACTAACTTTTGTGCTGAAAAGTCCACCTTCGCCGAGCCCCAAATCATTATTTTAAAACTAATACCAGAAAAACGACCTAAATAAACAAATGAAATACAAAAACATAAGAGAAGAAGAACTAAAGAATAAAGTAGGTTACGATTGGTTTAAACAATAGTTTTGTGATTTAAACTCTGTAACTGCTAAAAATCACAAAACGTTAATTACCAAATTTAGTACCACTAAGTTGCCGCCAATTAAAATAGCTAAATAATTAATATGACATTAACAATTATTATTTCAGTTGCTCTGTTAATAGCTTTTTTTATTTTTCGGCAAAATTTAGAAAAGAAGAAATACATAGATCCTACCTATTTATCTTATTTACAACAAATTTCTTCCTTTTTTAATACCATAGAATCGTTAAACGATTACATCACTTGGGTGCAACGTGACCAAATAAAATCAGAATTTGCAGCAATAGGTAATTACTTTAGAAACAAAACTATTTTCTACAAAAAAGAAGAAAGCGTTAAAAGGTTTAATGAAGTTTTTAATGATTTTGATAATTACATTGTTACCTATAATAAAAATTATATAAGCAGTCAAAAACAAATACTTCATACTTATTTTGATGATATAGAAGGTAAAAAATTAGACAATCAACAACGCACTGCACTTATTACTGATGAATATTCAAACCTTATTATTGCTGGTGCTGGTTCTGGAAAAACACTTACCATTATTGGGAAAGTAAAATATCTAATAGAACAAAAGAATATAAAACCTGACAATATTCTCCTATTATCATTTACAAAAAAAACAGTAGATGAATTAAATGAAAGATTAAAGAATATTGGTCTTGAAGCAAGGGCAACAACTTTTCATAAACTTGGCTATGATATTATAAAACAAAACTTAGAAAATATTCCAGTTTTAACAAATGAAAACACGATAACTAATGTTGTTAAAAAATATTTAGAGGGAGAAATTTTTAATAATCCGGAAGCCTTAGAAGCTTATATCATATACTTAGCTTGTTATATGAACATACCTGAAGAAAATGAAACTTATGATTCATTGGGTGAAAAACTAGACACTGAAAAAGGGGTTGATTTGCAAACCTTAAAATCTAAATGTGATTCTGAGTTGAATAAGGTATCAGTAGCAGCTTTAGATACTATACAAGGAGAAAAAGTAAAAAGTGTGGAAGAACTAACCATAGCAAATTTTTTGTATCTAAATGGTATAAAATATGAATATGAAAAAGCTTATCCGCATGGAGCTACAGTTTACCGCCCTGATTTTTATCTCAATGATTATGATATCTACCTAGAGCATTTTGGTGTTGATGAAAACAATAAAGCCAAATGGTTAACACCATTTAATGAGCAAAAATATATTGAAGAAATAGAGGTCAAAAGAGAAACCCATAAAACTCACAATACCAAGCTAATAGAAACCTATTCTTATTATAACAGAGACCACATTTTACTAGATAAATTACGGGAAATGCTAGAAAATGAAAATGTAGTATTTGAGCCAAGAGATGCTAAAGTTATTTTTTCGAAAGTAACTGATAACGATAAGAATTTTGGGAAAGAGATTACAAACTTAATTATCACGTTTATTAATCTAAGTAAATCTAGACAGTTAAATTACAATGATATTGTTTCTCTTTTTTCTGATGAAAATAAAGCTAAAAGTAGCTTTATGCTAGAAAGGCAAGAATTACTTTTGAAATTCGCTCTTCAAATTTTAAAAAAATACGATAATACATTAAGAGAGAAAGATGAAATTGATTTTAATGATATGATAAATAAGGCGACAGAAATTGTAAGAGAAAATAAACCTTCATATTCTCATCAGCATTTCATTATCGACGAATATCAAGATATTTCTTATTCACGTTTTAATCTCATTAAAGAAATTAGAGAAATTTCGGGTGCAAGACTAATTTGTGTAGGCGACGATTGGCAATCTATTTATCGTTTTGCAGGCAGTGATATTTCTTTGTTTAGCAATTTTGAAAAGTATGTAGGGAAATACGAGCAACTGTTTATTGAACAAACTTATCGTAATTCTCAATCACTAATTGATATTACTTCTAAATACATACAGAAAAACAAAAAGCAAATATCTAAAAAGCCAGTTTCTAAAAAGGAGCATCTGGAAAACCCGATTAAGTTTGTTTATTATTCGCAAAATAATGCGGAAGAAGTTTTTATAAATGAAGTGCAAAAACTGATTGAAAAAAATGGAAATAAACCTATTTTGGTTTTAGGTCGTCATAGTTTTGATATTAATGAATTTATTCAGCTTACTCCAGATAGTAGATTAAAATATTATGAACGTAATGATAAATTAGAGCTAAAAGGTTTAGAAGACATTGATCTTAAATACATTACAGTTCATAAATCTAAAGGGCTAGAAGCTGATAATGTGATTGTTTTAAATTTAAAAAATCATTTACTTGGCTTTCCAAATAAAATGACAGATGATCCTATGCTTTCTTTATTACTAAGTGATGATGAAGAATATCGTTTTGCGGAAGAGCGAAGATTGTTTTATGTGGCATTAACAAGAACCAAAAATGAGGTTATATTACTTGTTCCATCTGATGTTTCTTTGTTTGCAGAGGAATTAGTTACAGATAATCACTTTTTACTTACAGCAAACAATGAAAAGTTGAGTAAAACAAATTGTCCTTATTGTATTACCGGTCATCTTGTTATTAGACAAAATTCTGTGAAACACAATCAATTTTTAGGCTGTTCTCATTATCCAAGTTGTAATCAAACATTTAATAATTTAGAAATTTTAGAAAACTCAATACTTTGTTCTAATTGTAAAAGTGGCTTTATGACTAAAAAAAGTGGACCTTATGGTAATTTTTTAGGCTGTACAAATTATCCGAAATGTAGAAACACAATTAAACTTGAAAAATAATAATAGTAATTCTGTACTAGAAGATTCTACAATTAGAAAAATAGTTTAATTCAAAAAACATACATTCCCCTAAAATCACCCCCAAATCTCCTTCAACACATTCGCAATCCTCAGCTGCATGGTTTCTAAATCGGCGTAGCCTTTGGCAATCATATAAAACTGGTTCTCGGTGGTTTTAATAAAAGCAGCTGGGTAACCGGTTACTTGCAATTGGCGAGCTAGGGCAAAATCGTAATAAGCGTTTTGTTTAAATTCTTCGCTTTCCATTTTATTAATAAACTCTGCTACAGGTAATTGATAGTATTCAATTAAAGTTAGATAGTTACTGTTTTGGTTTAAATCTAAACCATCATGATATATGGCAGATTGTAAACTATGGGCAAAAGAAACGGCTTGTGCTGGTAAATAACTTTTAAAAACACTTAAAGCAATGGCTGGCTTTTCTGAACTAAAGTATTGTGTTCCTTCATCTAAAACGGATAAAAAAGCATTACCAAATTTTACGCCTGTAGTATCTTCTACGGTTTTATAAGCTTGTTTAATGTAAGGGGCAACTTCGCCAATGGCTCCTTCCCTATCTCCTAAAATCATTCCTCCAGATAAGACTTCAAAATTAAATTGATCTTGGTATTGTGTATATATTGCTTTCATTACGGGGCTAAAGCCATAGCACCAGCCGCAAAGGGCATCGTAAACGTAAATAATTTCTAATTTTTTATTTTCCATAATTCAAAGTTAAAGGATTGCTCAAATTTGGCTGTTTGTGAATAGTCAAAATTTAACATTTATTAACGAAAAACTCGTAGTTATTTGATATATTCGTACTAATGAATAAGTTAACCCTACAAGAAGAAGAAGCCATGTTAGCCGTTTGGCAAACCGGAAAAGGTTTTATCAAAGATTTTATGGATGCCCTTCCCGAGCCTAAACCGCCCTATACCACTTTAGCATCGACCATTAAAAATTTAGAGAAAAAAGGCTACCTCAAAAGTGAGCGTTTTGCTAATGCCAATAGGTATGCGGCCGTAATTAAAGAACAAGACTATAAAAAGAAGTTTATGAGTGGTTTTGTAGAGAATTATTTTAAAAGTTCTTACAAAGATTTGGTAGCATTTTTTGCCAAAGACAATAAGATTAGTGCCGAGGAATTGAAAGAAATTATTGCATTAATAGAAGAACCTAAAGAGAAATAAGATGCCTGTCATACTAATTGTTATACTAAAGATAAACTTTGTGTTGCTTTTATTTACAGCAGCTTATTATGCTTTGTTAAGAAGGTTTACTTTTTATAACCTGAATAGGGCATTTTTAATATTTGGTATTTTATTTTCTAGCCTCTACCCTTTTATAGATTTAAGCGGGCTTTTTAATCGTCATCAACAGAAAATGCCTCAGCTTAAGGAAGTGGTTACACAAATACAATCGGTTAAAATTTCGCCACAACCTTTGGTTAATTTTTGGTCAATCATGATGGCCGTCATGATTATTGGGGCTTTGGCTTTGGCTGTGAGGTTGATTATTCAGTTATGGTCGCTTTATCAAATTCATAGCCAAGCAACATCGGCAAAGTGTAACGATATCCACATCAAAAAATTAGAGGGTAACGTGAGTCCATTTTCTTTTTGGCGCAATATTTACATTAATCCCAGTTTATATACGCCTAGCGAATTAGAAAATATCTTAAAACACGAGCAAATTCATGTGAAAGAGCTACATACTTTAGATATTTTAATAGCCGAACTTTCGACCATTTTTTATTGGTTTAACCCAGGTGTTTGGCTGATGAAAAAAGCCATTAAAGAGAATATAGAATTTATTACCGATGCGGAGATTTTAAATGCCGGAGCCAATAAAAAGAACTACCAATACAGTTTGTTAACGGTAAACAATTTACAACTGAAATCTAACTTGGTGAACAGCTTTAATTTCTCTGATATTAAAACAAGGATTAAGATGATGAATAAGGGGAAATCTAAAAAAAGTAGTGTATTGATTTACGCCTTTATTTTTCCGGTTATTTTGGTGATTTGCTTAATTTTTACCATTTCTAAAGCAAAAGAGTCGGTGGCTTTTAAACAATTTAAAACCATCCAAACCAAGGTTCAATTGTTAAAAAAATCAGATATCAAATCTTCGGTAAGCCTCCAAAAAGAAGTTAAAACTAGTGTGGCTAGCGTAAAACAGGAGAAAGAGCAAGCTCCAGTTATTATTGAACAAAGTGAGATTAAACTGATCAAGTATGATTCGGATCCTAGTGATACCAGTTTTTACAGTCCGCAAATTTTGTTAGATAAAATAGATCAGATTACTAATGCTGTTAAATCGAATTTAGATCCATCAGTTAAAGTAAATTTTACTCGAATTAAAATTGATAAATCAGCCAAAATAGACACCAATAAAATAAAAAAAGTTTTGGTGCTTAGCTTAAAAGATTCGCCAGAAATTAATCTTAAAGATTCTACTAAGGTTGTTTATTACTTAAATGGCGAAGTGGTAAACAAAGATAGAGTTTCAAATTACGACCCCAAGCAAATTAAAAGCATTACCATTATTAAAAATAATAAAATGGAGGGAACGGGCATTAGAATAGAAACCAATTAATCGCACAAATTATTTAATAGAAATTATCGTTATATTATCATTTAACGGTTGTTTGTGCTTTTCCTGGGGTGTTAAAAAAATATGTTCGTTTTATTTTTCCAATTTGCAGAGCCACTCAGTAGGACAGCCTAGCAGATGTAAGCAGCAGAAAGCCATGATTATTCCTTGCAATAATAATTGATTAAAGCACTATCAAGGATGAATGTAGCCTAAGGCAAAGGCCCAAGGATTGGAGGCCTCATTAATCTGCTGTTAGAATAATCGTGAGCTTTATGCAATTACAGATGCAAGCCTTGAGTTTTTGGTTCTTTTGTGTCAAGACAAAAGAACAAATGATAACATTTTTAAAACAATCAGTATGGTAAACCACAAATATTACTTTCCAAATTGATATTAAATTTCTT
>JBIKIN010000032.1:0-38455 GCA_044361595.1 Pelobium sp.
ATGCTCTTATTATTAGTAAAACAGAATTAACAGAAAGTAACAACATAAAAAATAAATTATTTTCTATCATTGGGCATGATTTAAGAGGTAGTCAAAGTACAACTTTAGGAGTTTTGGGTTTAATAGAAGATGATGAATTAGACCCAATTGAACAGAAAAAGTATATTAAAACTATCATCAAACAAACCAAATCATCATTAGCTATATTAGATGATTTACTGCTTTGGGGACAAGCTCAAATTAAAGGAAAGTCTTTAGAGAAAGATGTGATATTCATTTCTCCAGTAGTACAAAGCACCTTAGATCTAAATCTTAAAACCATATTGGAAAAATCGCTTTCTATTAAGCCTAATGATTTAAGTGAAAAAAGTGTTTTTATGGATAAAAACCATTTTTCTTTTGTGGTTAGAAATTTGATAGCAAATGCTATCAAATTTACTCCTAGTGGAGGTGAAATTGAAATTAAAGTAGAAAGCCATAGTAATACCCAATATAAAATTTCAATTGCAGACAATGGAATTGGAATACCTGATGAAGAATTAAAAAATATTTTTACACCTGATAGTAAGAGTAGAAAAGGTACAAAAGACGAAAAAGGAACAGGTTTGGGCTTAACTTTATGTAATGAGTTTGTTAGAGCTAATGGTGGTGAAATTTGGGCCGAAAAGAATTTTAAAAAAGGCACTATTCTATGTTTTACAGTAGATAAAGGGGTCTAATTTTGTTTTATAACTGATTAAGTCCTATCCACATTTTTATCAAATTTTCAACAAATCAGAATCACAATCATTAATTTTTAACTTTGCGTTTCTAAAAAAGTTAAATTGTCTAAAAACATTAGTAAAGAAACTCCATTAATGACCCAATATAACCAAATTAAGGTTAAATACCCGGGTGCGTTATTGTTGTTTAGAGTAGGCGATTTTTACGAGACCTTTGGCGAAGACGCTGTAAAAGCCTCACAAATTTTAGGCATTGTTTTAACAAAAAGAGCTAATGGTGCCGCCTCTCATATAGAATTGGCAGGTTTTCCTCATCATTCTATCGAAACTTATTTACCAAAATTGGTTAGGGCTGGTCAGCGAGTTGCCATTTGCGATCAATTGGAAGACCCCAAATCGGTAAAAGGAATCGTTAAACGTGGAGTTACAGAATTGGTTACTCCAGGTGTAGCTTATAGCGATAATATTGTTCAGCAAAAGTCTAATAATTATTTAGCAACTCTCCATTTTGAAAAGCAAACCATTGGTATTTCTTTTTTAGATATTTCTACAGGCGAGTTTTTAGTTGCCCAAGGAAATGCAGAATATATTGACAAATTGCTGCAAGGTTTTAAACCTAGCGAGGTGATATTTTCTAAAGCTAAAGCTAAAGATTTTGCTGAGCATTTTGGAGAACGTTTTTATACCTACACATTAGATGATTGGTCTTTTACCACAGATTACGCTCAAGATATTTTATTAAAACATTTTGAGGTAAAATCATTAAAGGGCTTTGGAATAGATCGTTTAAATCTAGCGATAATTGCTGCGGGTGTTTCGCTACATTATTTAGGCGAAACAGAGCACCGTCAGTTACAGCATATTTCTAATATTTCTAGAATAGAGGAAGACCGTTACATGTGGTTAGACCGTTTTACGGTTCGTAATCTAGAATTAGTAGGCTCTACAAACGAAAATGCAAAAACCTTAATTGATGTTTTAGACCACACGTCTTGTGCAATGGGGGCTAGGATGTTGCATAAATGGATGGTGATGCCTCTCAAGAACGAAAAACCAATTCAGGAGCGTTTAGCAGTGGTTTCTTATTTTCTTGACGAGGTAGAATTAAGGAATAAACTACAAGGTTTAATTAGGCAAGTAGGTGACTTAGAACGTTTAATTTCTAAGATTGGCTTACAAAAAACCAATCCACGAGAAATTATTCAACTTAAAAAAGCTTTATTCGCCATTGCCGATATTAAAGAGATTTGTGAAAATACTCCTCAAGATGCAGTAAAGCGCTTAGGCGAACAAATGAATTTATGTGCATCAATTAGAGATCAGATTAATCATGATTTACAAGCCGATCCGCCAATTGCTTTAAACAAAGGAAAAGTAATGGCCGACGGCATAGATGAAAATTTAGATAGATTAAGAAAAATTGCTTTTGGCGGTAAAGATTATTTATTAGAATTACAAAAAAGAGAAGCTGAAATTACTGGTATTTCTTCCCTTAAAATTGCCTTTAATAATGTATTTGGCTACTATTTAGAAGTTAGCAATACACATAAAGACAAAGTGCCACAAGAGTGGATTAGAAAACAAACTTTAGTAAATGCCGAGCGTTATATTACACCTGAACTTAAAGAGTACGAAGACCAAATTTTAGGAGCAGAAGAAAAAATATTAGCTATTGAGACCAAATTATTTACCGATTTGGTTGCTCAAATTGCCGAATTTATCAAACCTATTCAATTAAATGCTTTTTTAATCGCACAATTAGATGTTTTACTCTGTTTTGCGGAAACTGCTCAAAAAAACCATTATGTAAAACCAAATATCAATAACGAAAAGGTATTAGATATTAAAGGAGGAAGGCATCCGGTTATAGAAAAGAATTTGCCTTTAGGCGAGGAATATATTACCAATAGTGTTTATTTAGATAACGATAGTCAGCAAATCATCATCATTACTGGTCCAAATATGGCTGGTAAATCGGCATTATTAAGGCAAACCGGATTAATTGTGTTGATGGCTCAAATGGGCAGCTTTGTTCCTGCAAAAGAAGCCACCATTGGTATAGTTGATAAGATTTTTACAAGGGTAGGAGCGTCGGATAATTTAAGTTCGGGCGAGTCTACTTTTATGGTAGAAATGAATGAAACAGCAAGTATATTAAATAACCTTTCTGATCGTAGTTTAATTCTGTTAGACGAGATTGGTCGTGGTACTTCTACTTATGATGGAATCTCAATTGCTTGGTCTATTGCAGAGTATTTACACAATCATCCATCGGCGAAAGCCAAGACTCTTTTTGCCACCCATTACCACGAGTTAAACGAATTGAGTAACTCGTTTAATAGAATCAAAAACTTTAATGTATCGGTTAAAGAAGTAGGCAATAAAGTAATCTTTTTGAGGAAGTTAGTTCCTGGAGGAAGCGAACATAGCTTTGGTATACATGTGGCCAAAATGGCGGGGATGCCATCTACAGTTTTAAAGAGAGCTAATGAAATTTTAGTGCGTTTAGAAAACGAGCGTACCGGAGGCGAGCATGTAAAAGCTAGCTTAATGAAAATGCAGAAACAGCCTGTTCAGCTTCAAATGTTTTCGCTAGACGATCCTATTTTAATCAAGATTAGAGATGTACTAAATAATTTAGATGTGAATACTTTAACTCCGGTAGAAGCACTCATGAAGTTAGACGAAATACAAAAAGTGTTGAAAAAATCTTAATTTTTTTATTTCAGTTCCTATTACATTTAATCAAATTGTAATACAATGCCTTTAAAGAATAGTCACTTCTATTTAATCTCCATCATTTTCTTACTATTAACTTTTACTTCTTGTAAATCTAAAAAGAAGCTTTTGAACGCTGATAAAGGTAAAATTGAAAAACCTAACAATAGCTTAGCTTCTAAATATGCTAATATCATGGATGTCTCTAAAAAAGATATTAAAAACGGTAAACTCTACAATTTTATAGATGATTGGGAAGGCGTGAAATACAAATTTGGCGGATTAGATAAACGCGGAATTGATTGTTCTGGCTTAGTTTTTTTGGTTTATAAAGATGTATATCAAAAAGAAATTCCTCGTACCACTTCTCAGCAAATAGAAATTATCAAAAGAAAATACGAAAACCAGCTAAAAGAAGGCGATTTGGTTTTTTTTGATTTTGACGGAAAAAAGTACAGTCACGTAGGTATTTACTTGCAAAATGGCTATTTTTTTCATGCCAGTACCAGTAAGGGTGTAATGGTAGGGAAAATAAAGGATGGTTATAATTACAAATATTTTTCTAGAGGAGGGAGTGTAAAATAACTTGTAATTAATTAAGCTTTAAAATTTAAATCTTATTATAAAACTCTATTAAAGTCAGCAATTAAATCATCTATATGCTCTAAACCTACCGAAACCCTTAGTAAATTTTTTGGTGTTTTTGTATCTGGGCCTTCTACCGTGTATCTATGTTCTATTAAGCTTTCCACGCCACCTAAACTGGTAGCTTGAGTGAATAATTTTAAATCATTTATTACTTGTTTGGCTTTTGCTTCGCCATCTTTTAATAAAAACGAAAGCATTCCACCAAAGGCAGCCATTTGTTTTATTGCTAACTTATGTTGTGGGTGTGAAGTTAAACCTGGATAATGGACCAATTCTACAGCAGCATGATTATTTAAATATTGAGCCAGTGTCGATGCGTTTTCTACGTGTCCACGCATACGGTAAGCTAAAGTTTTTATACCTCGGGTAACCAAATAACAGTCAAAAGGAGAGGGCACAGCCCCGCCGTAACCTTGTACAATTTTAATTTGTTCCCATAAACTGTTATGTTCTTTTGTAATTAAAATACCGCCAGTAACATCAGAATGTCCATTTAAGTATTTGGTTGTGGAGTGCATTACCAAATCGGCCCCTAAATTTAGAGGTTGCTGACAATAAGGCGAAGCAAAAGTATTATCAACAACAAATGTTAAATTGTTTGCTTTTGCAATGTCTGCAATAGCTTTAATATCGCATAATTTTAATAAAGGATTTGAAGGTGTCTCGGCCCAAATGAGTTTTGTTTCTTTGTTAATGGTATCCTTAATCAATTCTAAATTGGTAAAATCTACAAAATCAAAAGTTAAAACATCGTTAAACATTAATTTTAATTGATTTCTTAATCCGTGGTACATATCATCTGGACAAATAATATGACTTCCTGCTTTTAAAGCTTGAAAAACTGCCATACCTGCTGCATTTCCTGTAGAAAAAGCACAAGCATCAACGCCATTTTCTAATGCAGCAACTACTTTTTCTAAAGATTTTCTATTCGGATTATCAGACCTTGAATAAATAAATCCGCCAGGATAATCTCCGTTTTCGCCTTTTTCAAAAGTAGTAGAAAGCGTAATGGGTTGAATAGCCGCTTTGGTATCGCTAGGAATTTGGTTGCCTAAGTGTATAGCAATGGTTTCGATTTTCATGTTTATTAAAACAGATTAGAATTATTCCAAACTTAATAAAAGGATTCTTGTTTTACATTGTAAATATGCAATAAAACTCAGTTTTTGTTAATTTGCACAAAATTCTAGAAAATGAATTCAGAACAAACTTTAAATATTTTATTATCCAATAAAAATTTAGCAACAAAGCATCAAGAGATTGCTTTAAAGGTTAAAAATGGAGAAAGAATATCATTTGATGAAGGTGTTTACCTTTACCAACATGCCGATCTTCCTTACTTAGGTGTTTTAGCTAACTACATAAGAGAAAATAAACATGGGGATAACACTTATTTTAATAGAAATTTCCATATAGAACCTACAAATCTTTGTGTTTACGATTGTAAGTTTTGTTCTTATTCTGTTTTAATTAAGCAAAAAGAAGAAGGCTGGGAATATAGTATAGAAGATATGCTAAACATTGTTAAAAAGTATGATAACGAACCCGTTACCGAAGCTCATATTGTAGGTGGGGTTTTACCTCAGTACGATTTAGCCTTCTATCAAAACTTGTTTAAAACTATAAAAAATCATCGCCCCGATTTACATATTAAAGCACTTACACCTGTAGAATATCATTATATATTTAAAAAAGCCAAAGTAGATTATGCAACAGGAATGGCTTTGATGAAAGAAGCAGGTTTAGATTCTATGCCAGGCGGAGGAGCAGAAATTTTTCATCCAGAAATTAGAGAACAAATTGCAAAAGATAAATGTAATGCCGACCAGTGGCTACAAATACACGAAGAATGGCATAAGTTAGGAATGCGCTCCAATGCAACCATGCTTTATGGACATATTGAAGAATATTGGCATCGAGTAGACCACATGGAACGCCTAAGAAATTTACAAGATAAAACTGGAGGTTTTCAGACTTTTATACCGTTAAAATTCAGAAATCAAGATAATCAAATGTCTAATGTACCAGAATCTACCGTGGTAGAAGATTTGAGAAATTATGCCATTTCAAGAATTTACTTAGATAATTTTGACCATATTAAAGCTTATTGGGCAATGATTAGTAGAAGCACTGCACAGCTTTCGCTTAATTTTGGTGTTGATGATATTGATGGGACTTTAGATGATACCACTAAAATATATGCTATGGCTGGCGCCGAAGAGCAACATCCAGCTTTAAGTACTAGAGAATTGGTGAAGTTGATTAAAGATGTGAAAAGAAAGCCAATAGAAAGAGATACTTTATACAACATGGTTACTGATTACGAAAATGTAGTATTTGAGGATGATATTAAACCAAAATATTACGCTTTACCAGTTTTAAATTCATAAATGGACAATCCCACAACTCCAAAAGAGTATCATAAAAGATTATATATTATAAGACATGGCGAAACCGATTTGAATAAAAACGGAATTGTGCAAGGTAGGGGAATAGATTCTGATTTAAACGTAACTGGTTTAAAGCAAGGACAGGCGTTTTATGAAAAATATCAAGATATTAATTTTGATAAAATTTATACTTCTACATTAAAAAGAACTCATCAAACGGTAAACGGCTTTATAAATAAAGGTATCGCATGGCAACAATTGTCAGGCTTAGATGAATTGGCATGGGGAAAATACGAAGGGCAAAAAAGCACTCCAGAGCTTAGAGAAGCCTTTAAGGATTTAATACAAGCTTGGTCTAATGGTCATTATGAGATCAAAACAGAAGGAGGCGAAAGCCCTAATGAGGTCTATATTAGACAAGCTAATGCAATAGATGAAATTCTAAAACATAAAAACGAGAAAACAATACTTGTTTGTATGCATGGAAGAGCAATGAGATTGTTAATGTGTTTATTAATGAAAGAGCCATTAAATAAGATGGATAATTACCCACATCAAAACACTTCTCTTTATATAGTAGACTATAATTATGATACTAAACTGTTTACTTTCAGTTCTTTTAATAGTTTAGAGCATCTCAATCAAATATCAAATGATTAAAATTTCTGCAGTAAGTTATACCAATACTGTACCTTTTATTTACGGGTTAAATCATCATCTCATAAAAAATCAAATTGAATTAAGCCTAGATGTTCCTGCAATTTGCGCTCAAAAACTAATTGATAATCAAGTTGATATTGGTTTAATTCCAGTTGCTTCATTATTAGATTTACCTGATTATGAAATCATATCCGATTATTGTATTGGAGCTAATGGTGTCGTAAATTCTGTTTACATATTTAGCAATTGTCCAATTAACGAAGTTCAATTTTTACAGTTAGACCCTCAATCAAAAAGTTCTAACAATTTAGCCTTAGTTTTGCTTAAAAATTACTGGAAAATTAAACCTGAATTAGTAGAGAATGCTTCAAATTATGGTGTTTCTGATGATTCAAAAACAGCCTTTGTCCAAATAGGCGATAGAACTTTTGGGAAGCTTGAAAATCATGCATTTTCTTATGACCTAGCGGAAGAATGGAAAAATTTCACCGACTTAGAATTTATTTTTGCAGCATGGGTTGCTAATAAAAAGTTAGACAATCAATTTATTAATCACTTTAACGAGGCTCTAAAACTAGGCTTAGACCACAGAGATGATGTTTTAAATAATTTACCTTTTTTTGAAAATTTTGATTTGAAAGATTATCTGTTTAATAAAATAGATTATCGCTTAACAGAAAATAAAAAGAAAGCATTGCAACTATTTCATCATTTTATTTTAAACTTACAGCATTAAAACTTTAATTATTTATTAAATATTTTTTATTTAATTTTAGATTAATTAGTATTTAAATTTTAAGATCTTTTGATAAAGCTATGAGTTTCGATCACAAAGTTGAGTTTAAAGAAAATTCCGTTACGTTAAAATCTAGTTCCGATGATTATGAACAGATTTTTAAATTTTTTGAATACACACCAGATCTTTTGTGTATTGCCTCATATGATGGATATTTTAAGAAAATAAACCCATCAGTTTCTAAAGTATTGGGTTATACAATACAAGAACTTTATTCAACTAAGATTATGGAGCTCGTCCATCCCGATGATAGAGAAGCAACCATTGCACATAGAACTAGTATTATTAAGGATCGAGGTGATTCAAGAAATTTTCAAAATAGATATATAAAGAAAGACGGTAGTTATGTTTGGTTAAGCTGGACATCTGTTGTTTATCCAGATTTAGAATGTGTTTTTGCTATTGCTAAAGACATTACAGAACAAAAAGAGCTAGAACAAGATAAAAATAATTTATTAAGTGATTTATTAAGTGCAAATAAAAGATTAGAGCATTTTGCAAAAGTGGCCTCTCATGATTTGAGAGCGCCAATTATCAATATTATTAGTCTTTTTGACTTTATAGAGGAAGATAAAATACCACATGAAGGTAGCTTAGATATTATTAATTTAATTAAAAAATCTACCATTAGGGTACAAGAAACGTTAGAGAAATACATAAACGATATAACAATTGTAGAAGGTAACAAAGAAAATAAACTTCAAAATTTAGAAAAAATAACAACTGTAATTATTAACTCCGTAAGTGAGTCGTTAAAAAATGCTAATGCAACTGTTTCAACTAATTTCAAATCTTACAATAAAATTATATTTAAAAAGAACTACTTAGAAAGTATTATCCAAAATTTAATTACTAACGCAGTTAAATATGCTTCGCCATCTAGGCCTTTAAACCTTCAAATTTATACTCAAATAGAAAATGGAGTGAGGCAATTGGTATTTAATGATAATGGACTGGGTATGGATATGTCCGTGGTTAAGGATAAAATCTTTAAAATGAATCAAACCTTTCATCAAAATAGAGAAAGTAAAGGGGTGGGGTTATATTTAGTAAAAAGTCAATTAGAGGTAATGAATGCAAGTATTAGTGTGGAAAGCAAAGTAAATGTTGGAACTACATTTACAATTTCTTTTGCTAAAGATTAAATTTTCTCTGCTTCAGCTAAAAGTGAAATCTTATCTACTGGTACTACACCAACCTTTTCGCAAACTAGGCCACCAGCTAAATTTCCTAATTTAGCAGCTTCAAAAATAGATAAACCAGCAGCTATAGAAACAGCTACAACACTAATTACGGTATCACCAGCTCCAGAAACATCGGCAATAGAACGGATATGAGCTGGGGTGAGGCTGTCTTTTTCATTGTCCACGGCATAAACACCAAGTTCTGATAAGGTTAACAGTACGTTTTTGGCATTTATCCTATTTTTTAAAAGTTCAACGTTCTCTTTCAACTCTTTTAAATTTTTTGCATCGAAATTTACTTTTAAACCTTCTTTTAATTCTTTAAGATTAGGTTTGAAAACATCAACATTTTGGTAAGCTAAAAAATTACGTTTTTTAGGGTCGACAATGATAGGTATGTTTTTGGCTTTCGCCGATTTAGAAACCTCAGCAATTAAATATGGGGAAATTAATCCTTTATCATAATCTTGGAAAATGATTGCATGTACCTCGTTTTGCTCTAAAATTGATCTAAATTTATTTAAAACTAAATTAGATTCATTTTTTGAAATTACTTCATCCGTTTCTGCATCAATTCTTAAAACTTGCTGATTGCTTGCTATTACCCTAGTTTTTACTGTGGTTTTACGGTGAGGGATTTTTACTAGATGATCAGCATTAATTGCTGATTCTTTAAATAACTTGACAATTTCTTCGCCTTCCAAATCATCTCCAATTATTGAGCAAACAATTGGCTTTGCTTCTAAAGCTTTAATATTTAAGGCTACGTTTGCAGCACCACCTAAGCGAGATTCTTTTTTTTGTACAGCAACAATTGGTACAGGTGCTTCTGGAGAAATCCGATCTACCTTACCCCATAAATAGGCATCAACCATTACATCGCCAATAATCAGGATGTTTAGATTTTTAAAACTATTAAAGAGGTCTTTATACAATGGATTAATTATTTATTGAATGATTGAATGAAAAAAGGATTGAATATTCTCTTATTCGATCCTTCTTTCATTCGAAACTTTTATTTCAAGTTAGCTAAAGCTGCAGCAATACGCTTACAAGCTTCTCTCAATTCATCTTCGGATGCTGCGTAAGATATACGAATATATTTTTCGTTACCAAAAGCTTCCCCGGTAACAGTAGAAACATGTGCGGTATTTAATAAATATAAAGAAATATCTTCTGCGTTGTTTAATGTTTTTCCTTCAACAGATTTACCAAAGAAAGAAGAAACATCTGGGAAGAAATAGAAAGCACCATCTGGAAGATTAACTTTTAGTCCTTCAATTTGGCTTAATAATTCGTGAACAATACCTCTTCTTTTTAAGAAAGCATCACGCATTTCGTGAACTTCTTTTAAGCCACCGTTTAATGCAGCAACGCCAGCTTTTTGAGTAATTGAACAAGTTCCAGAAGTAATTTGTCCTTGTAATTTATCGGCAGCATCAGAAATTTCTTTTGGCGCAGCTAAATATCCTATTCTCCAGCCAGTCATGGCGTAAGCTTTTGAAAAGCCGTTAATAACAATTGTTCTATCTTTTACTGATGGAAATTCGGCGATTGAAACGTGACCACCTACAAAATTGATGTGCTCATAAATTTCATCAGAAAGGATATAAATATTTGGATATTTTTCAAAAACAGTAACCAATGCTGCTAATTCTTCTCTGCTGTAAACACTACCAGTAGGGTTACATGGTGAAGAGAACATAAACATCTTGGTATTAGGTGTAATGGCAGCTTCTAACTCGGCAGCAGTAATTTTGAAATTATTTTCTGCAGTTGCATTGATGTAAACTGATGTTCCTTCGGCTAGTTTAACCATTTCTGAGTAAGAAACCCAGTAAGGAGTAGGGATAATAACTTCGTCCCCCGGATTTAACATTACCATCAAAGCATTAGCTAATGCTTGTTTTGCGCCTGTAGAAACAACAATTTGATCAAAATTAAAATCTAAATTGTTTTCTCTTTTTAGCTTATCGGCTATAGCTTTTCTTAAATCTGGATAACCAGAAACCGGTGTGTAATAAGTAAAGTTTTTAGCCATTGCATCAGCAGCAGCATCTTTAATAAATTGTGGTGTGTGAAAATCGGGCTCGCCAAAACTTAAATTGATAACGTTGATACCTTTTGCAGATAATTCGCGACCTAATTTGGCCATTTTAATAGTCTGGCTTTCTGCCAGATTGTTAATTCTATTTGATAAAATACTCATGGTTTTAGTTGATTGAGCAAATATATAAAAATTGTTTTCTATAGGAAGTCAAAACCAAGTATAGGTTGTTTTGTTAATCAATTTTTTAATTGATATTTAGAAAAAAAAAATAATTAGAATTTATATCTCTCGACACATGAAAAAACACATTACTATTTTCATTTTTATAATAATTCTAGTTTTAACAAATCATAGTTCCTATTCACAATCAAAATTGCTCGACAGTTTAAATAAAGTTGTTAGCATGAATAAAATTGATTCGCCAACGGTAAGCGCATATTTGAATTTAGGAAAGTATTACAGAAATGCTCAAGATTCTACCTCATCTGCCGATAATTCTTACAAAGCTTTAGCACTTGCCAAAAAAATTGATTTTAAAAGAGGAATTGCATTAAGTTATATAGAATTGGGTTATTTATATGAACTTACCGCCGATTTACCAAAAGCTAAATCTTTTTACAACAATGCCATCCAATACACCAAAAAAAATCAAATTAAAAAAGAATTAGCGTTAGTTTATTCTTACATGTTTTTTATTTATTCCTTACAAAGCGAATATACTAAGGCTATTGCTTATGCAGATTCTGCCGCAAATGCTTACAAGGTTTTGAACAGAAATTTAGATGTAGCCAACCAGTATAATAATATTGGTATTATGTACTACAAACAAAATAAAAATGTAGAGGCAATTAAGTATTATCAAGCTGCATTAAGTGTTTTTGAAAACATTGGACAATCTGTTGAGTACAAACTACCTAATACTTTAAATAATATTGGGTTAGTTTTTGAAGCTCTAAAAAGTCATGACCAAGCAATTACTTATTTTAACAGGGTCATTCCTTTATCGAAAAAATACAAATTAGAAAATGCACTTTCCGAAGCCTACAATGGTTTAGGTAATGTATATTTAAACACCAAAAAGTATCAAAAAGCACTATATTATTACCAATTAAGTTTGCCTTTAGCTTTAAAATCAAACCAAACTCAGGGAATAGCAATAGCTTATGCTAACTTATCTATCACTTTAACAAATCTTAAAAATTACAAAAAGGCCGAGGAATACTTGAAAATTTCTGATGCTAAATATAAATCAATCAATAATTTAGAAGGAATTATATCTAATCAGATTAACTATTCGCAATTATTGGCTAAGACAGATAGGCTAAGTGAGGCAGAAAAAACTTTAAACAAGGCTATGGCTATCGCTAGAAAAAATAATTTTACGGTACTTATTCAAAACATATATGAAAGCATGGCCGAAATTAGTAAGCTAAAAGGTGAGTTTAATGATGCTTATGCTAAACAAGACTCGGCTTACAAACTGCAAGAAAAAAACTTCAATTTTGATACCAATAAACAGATTGCCGATTTAGAAGTAAAATATAAAACCACTCAAAAAGAAAAAGAGATTTTAGCAGCCAAATCAGATTTATTAATTGCCGACGCGGGTATTCAAAAAAGAAATTTAGGTTTAACTATTGCGCTTTCGCTGATATTAATTTTAGGGAGTTCGGCTTTTTTCATCAGCAGAAATGCGAAACTTAAACAACAAAAGGCCAAAGAAGAAGCTGCATTGCAATTGATTTTGGCAACAACCGAAACCAAAAATCAACTACAAGCAGAAAAGCTGCGTATCTCTCAAGAATTGCATGATAATATTGGCGCACAACTCAGTTTTATCAACAGTAATATTGGCACACTTTCTAATCAAGACCAAGCCAATGAGCAATTAAAAGAGACGCAAATTATTACTCAAAATACCATCAGAGAACTACGAAGTACCGTTTGGCTAATTAACCAACAAGAATTTAGTTTAGATGAGTTTATCGTAAAACTGAGAGACTATGTAAAGCCTTATCATACGGGTAAACCCCATATCAATATAGAAGATTTAAGTGCAGGAAATATTGTTTTAGCACCAATTACTGCCACTAATTTGTTTAGGATATTGCAAGAGATTGTAAATAATACCATCAAACACGCCGATGCTACATTACTAAATATCACTTTTAAAAACATCAAAAACGAGTTAGAATTATTAATCACTGATAATGGAAAAGGTTTTGATTTAGATGCTAAAGCGAATGGTTATGGTTTGAAAAACATCAACTCGAGGGTGCAAAACATTAAAGGAAATTACCAAATAGAATCAAAAATAGGAGAGGGCACTCAAACTAAATTAAATATCCCTGTATAATACGCAGTTTGTCGTATTTACAAAGCATAAAATAAGCAGCATGTTTGATAAAAATATAAAATTGCCAGTAACCATTGCCATAGCCGAAGATAATAGCTTTGCATTAAAAGCCTGTTTAGATAAACTTGCGCCTCATGCCGAGCTTAAGGTGGTAATGAATGCCTTTAACGGAGAGGAGTTATTACAAAACATTGCTAGCAAACCTGTCGATTTAATTTTAATGGATATTCAAATGCCACAAATGAATGGTATTGAAGCAACTCGATTGATCAAACAAAGCTACCCACATTTAAAAGTGTTAATGTTGACCACTTTTGACGATGATGAAAATATTTTTAGAGCCATAATGGCTGGTGCTAATGGCTATTTATTAAAAGAAGAAACATCAGAAAATTTACGTCAATCTATATTTGAAACGCTATCTGGCGGTGCTGCAATGAGTGCTGGGGTTGCATTAAGAGTTTTAAATTTATTAAGAAACCCTTTACCAGAACATAAACCTGCTATTGTAGATTACGGGCTAACAAAAAGAGAGATAGAAATGCTTACGCAACTTAAAAATGGTTTAAGTTACGAGGCTATAGCTACTAATTTGTACATTAGTTACGGTACTGTACGTAAACACATTGAAAATATTTACCGCAAATTGCAAGTAAATAACAAGGTTAGTGCGGTTGATGTGGCCACTAAAAACAGATTAATTTAGAGAGTTTAAGATTAACTCACTTCAAATCTAAATATGGCGTTTAACTAGTCATATTAAAAAAATATCAAATCCTTTCTGAATAAAAATACGAAGTTCTGCGTATGGTTTCAGCTTTTATATTTCTGTCTATTTGATGTATCAATCAAAAAAAAGAAATTATGAAAAGAAAATTTATTTATGCAGTTATTTTATCCTTCACACTACAATCAGCAGGTTATGCGCAATTAAGCAAACTTAAAAACATGGTAAAAAAGGATACTACTAAAACCGAAATAACTAAGGAAGAAAAAGCACCTAAAGAAGGTGGAGGCTTTGGTGCAGGTTTAATGAACAAAGTAGTAGGTAAAATGGCTAAAGCCGCTTTTGCCGTGGGAGGTGGGGCGATGGGTATGGTGGGTAGTACCGATGATCTTACATCTGTTACGCTAACCCCTGGCTTAATGACAAATTTACATCCTTTAACAGTGCAAGAAATTGGACAAGATTTTTTTGGTGGCTGGGAACCAGGCGGCTCAATAACATCTTTAATGTTTACTAGTAAAACAGAATGGAAAGCCAATAAAATTAACGGAAGTGTAAAAATAGACGGTGTGCCTGCAAATTATGTAACCATGGGTGTTTACACCTCACTTTCTAAAGAGAAAAAATTAAGAAAAGTAGAAATTTTAACAGATAAAGGACAAAGTTCTTCATTTACGATTAATCCTCCATCACAAAAAATAAAATTACTATCTGTAAACGGACAAACCTCAAATGCAACTTTAGATTTAAGTAAGGATGTAGTATTAGAGTTTGAAGATATGTCCGAAGATACTAAAACCCCCATTTTAGTACAACTTACTGGTTCTCAAATTGGAGTAAAAACGTTTTTTGCAGTAGGCTATTTTTTGCCAAAAAAGAAAATAGTTATCCCTTCCGCAATGTTTAGAAATATGGCTGGTGCGGCCGAAGCAAGCATTGCTTTTAATGGCTGTTACCTTCAAGTATCAAGAACCAAAAATGAAAATGCTACAAATGTTACTGGTGTTTATCCTGAGGTTAAATATGGCGTTATGGTTACTGATGGAATGTTTGTAAATGTATCTGTTAAACCTACTTTTAATAAAGGAATAGAGGCTAAGGGTAAAGAAGGTTTAACAGAATATGTGATTAGTAAATCAAGTGCCTTCAATAGTACGAATTTTGGAAGTATGAAAACCCTTGGCGTTATGGGTTTTGCAGCAAAGGGAAGCACTTCATTTTACGACCAAAAAACTAAATATGTAATGGGTGGAGGTTATGAAACTACGACTAAAATTGCAACATTCCCACAATTCCCAACCGAAGTTTGGGATGATGTTTTAAACCAGCTGTATGGAAAGCTAACTAATGCTTTGATAACTGAATTTAATGTTAAGGTAGTTGATATTGAAAAAATCACAAATTCTGAGGCTTATAAAGCTGCCGCACCTTATGATACTAAGGAGGAAAATACACAGGAAGAATTTTTTATAAAATATAAAAACACCAAGAGTTTAAATGGTTTGAGACCCATTGCCGAATCTTTAGCAGCTAACACTACTGAGCATAAGGTAATGCAAGAAACCGGCGTAAATTCGTTATTGAAATTGATCTTAAATTTTAAATTAAATTTTGAAGGAAGTTCAGCTTACATGACTACCACCGTAGATTATGAACTTTTGGCTCCAATTTTAGGCGAAACCTATCCAAATCATTATTTAAAAGGAAGTTTAAGTGGTGCTAAATACTATTTAAAGAAAAATCAAAAAATTAGTCCTGAATTCTTAGCTAATAACGTTCTTGATATCAATGGTTTAACATCAGCATTTACAAAAGCGTTACAAGATATTAAAGCTAAAGAAAAAGCTAATGGAGATTATGATGTAGAATGGGCTTCAATGAATAATTAACGAAAACAACTTAAAAAAAAACGATAATGAAAAATCAAATCAAAAATGCATTAATATTATTAATTACATTATTTACAATAAGCTGCACAAAAGAAGAAGAGATTACAACAAATGCAGGCAGTTCTTCGGCTCAATTATTAGTTAAAACAACTTTTTGGAATTCAACAACAGGGGTAGAATCTACCTTTGAAGAAGCAACTTATGATAGTAAAGGAATACTTGAAAGCTTTAAAAGCGGTGGAAACACTACCACAGCAGAATATAATGCAAACGGAACAATAGCCAAATTTTTAGTTAAGGCCGCAAATTATCCTGTAAATTCCCAAGTGTTTGAATTAACCTATGCAAATAATAAGGTGAGCAAAATTGTAATCACTTATTATCAGCAAACTGGTGCTGTAGGTAATACACAAACAAGAAATTATGAGTACAACGCAGCAGGTAAAATTTCTAAATTGAATATTTTAGATAGCAGCAAACCAACAGATACCTATGTTTATAACTATACTTGGACAGGTGATAACTTAACCAAAAAAGAATATCTGTACAATGGTACTGTTGCTAGTAGCCAAGAATATACTTATGATGATAAGAAAAACCCATATTTTGAGGGAGGTGTTTATATGGATTATATCTATAGCAGAAATTTGGATCCGATATCAAAAAACAACCGTTTAACAGTAAAATCATCATTTGGTACGCAAACCACAACTTACACATATAATGATGCGGGTTATCCAACATCAGCTAAACAAACAGCAGCAGAAGGTATCAAATACTACTACAAATAGCTATAAATATTATGAAAACAGCTCAGGATAGCCAATTTGGCTATCCTTTTTTATTGAGCCTTTTTGGCTCGATTGCTCAACTTCTAATAGTATTTTTTTAAACTTATTAATAAAATACGCATTCCTGCGTATGGGTTTACCTTTTAATTTCACGGACTTTTATATAAACAAAAAATAAATCATGAAAAAAATATTATTTTTTCTGGCTATGGCCAGCCTGTCTTTTTTTGCATGTACCAAAAACGAAGACACTACTTTAAACAATGGTAATGGTATTTCTGGCGTTAGTACTACCGCATTTTATGTAGATACATTTAGAATTTACAGTACAGATTTAAAAGGAGCCAATAGAAAACTTGTGGTAGACGAAGATTTAAAATCACAAAACAATTATATTTCGCAAATTTCTGTGCTGCCAGCAACCCAGCAAGTGGTATATAGTTATAGAACTAGCTTATTGTTACCTCAACAGATCAAAATCTGTAAGTTTGATGGTAGCGATAAAAAAGTGCTAAAGACTTTAGCAAGTAATCAATCTTCTGTAGGGCTTGTTAAAGGTACAGCAGACGGATATGTAATTTATCAAGTAAATACTTTTCAAGGCTCAACAATATCTTCAAAAACATATTCTATGAAAGCTGATGGAACAGAAGAAAAAGAACTCCAAGGATTTTTATACGCATTAAATATAAACGAAGCTCAAATTAGTAATTTGGGTAAAGGGGTTTTAGGTAATGATGGCTATTTTTTTAAAATCAATAATGGTTTATTTGCAGAGGCAGAAAGTTTCAATATTTTTTTGAACGAAGATAAATCTAAAATTATTAAACCGATTATATCTGCTGATGCCACTAAGGCCGCTTTTATACAAACAACCGGTACGCTTGGTAAGTATGATATCAGGATTAAGGATAACTTAAAAACTGCACCAACATCAACTGTTTTATACACATTAACTATCCCTGCCGATGCCGACCAATACAGTGTAAGCATTTATTTTGTAAATGGTGCAAAAAATATAATGATTAGTTACGGCAAGTTAACTTTTCCCAGAGGGTCGCTAAATGATTACACAAATTGCGATTTGATTGATGTAGCAACTGGTAAAATAAGTCAGACTTGGAAATTTACTGGTGATAATGTTTCCCGAGCTGTAACCGATTAATTGATTAATTTTTAATTGAAGGGATAATCGTAAGATTATCCCTTTTTTAGTTTTAAGACACTTTCCTATGCATCCAATTTATTCATAAAATACGCAATTCGTCGTATGGTTTCGTCTTTTAGTTTATAGCAACTTTAAGCATTCAATCAAAAAGGAAAAAATGAAACAAAAAGTACTCTTCTTCTTACTAGCAGTGATAACTGCATTAAGTTCACAAGCCCAAATTGGTGGCGGTTACGATTTAGCCATGAATTTTGGCGGGGCAGGCACTAAAGTTAACGAAATGCGTTACGACGCAAATGGTAACCTCTTTTTTATAGCTAGAGTATGGGGTAAAAACGTTTTTGCAGGCACCCAAATAGATCCTGGAGCTTATTTTAGCAATCCCCAACAAGAAATCATTTATGGTAAAATAGCCCCTAATGGTACACAAACTTTAATTAAAAGAATAAGTGGTGGCGGTGAAGGTCGTTTAGATGCTGACGGCAATTTATACATGATTTTAACAGCAGGTTTTCCTACCGCACCAATTGATTATGGAAACGGGATAATTAATGATACCAATGGTGCTAAGCTTTTAAAAATAAGTAATACAGGTGTAGCGCAATGGATGAAAAATATTGATACTGGAAGTGATGTTTTAAGTGGTACAACAGGCAAACCCATTATAAATATACAAGGAATGCAATTTACACCAGATGGAAATTTGTTTGCTATTATAGCTTCAAACAATCCATCACCAACTCCACCAACACCTCAATTCACACACCCAACCCGTATTATAAAATATGATGCCAATGGCGATAAGGTGTGGCATAAAGATGTATTTTCATCTGGTACAAATGGAACTATTACAGTCCCAAAGACATTTGTTGATGATGCAGGTAGATTAACTTTTAGTATCTACAGTACCACTAATCAGTTTTACTATAATGGAGAAGCTATTGCATCACAAATGGGTGTTTATTCATTTGGACAGTCCGCTTATTCGATTATTATCAGTTTAAATGCAGATGGTTCCAAAAAATCGGTTATCGCTGATACTGGAACAAATGCAACAACAACATTTTTAGGGTTAAATCCAATTAATGGAAATTTATATATTAACTATGCTGTTTTTGCCAATGCTAAATCAACTGTAGCACCTTTTAATAATTTCCCTTTTCTTCAAACTTCGGCTCCCTTTTCTGGCGGTGGAACATTGGTTTTTAATAGTTCAGGTCAATTTTTAAATTATTTAACAGGGGTTAATTCTGCACCTCCTCTTACAACTATGGTGCGTAACGGAAACAAATTTGCTGCTCCAATTGGAGTAGGTGCAAATGGAGTTTATGAACGTGGAGATTATATTTTTAATAGCACTACAGATTATTCTGTTATAGAATTTTTAGACCAAGATTTTAATTTTGTAAAAGCTCTTAAAGTCCCAATAACTAGTTCGGTTGCATTACATCAAGATAAAGCAAGCATAACTGGTGAGTTTAAAACAAACTTAACTTTTGGTTCAACTACCTTAATGGCTAGTTATAACGATACTGATTTTGCCACCCGCTTCCCTGTTTTTGCAAGTTTAAAGACAGATATGTTTATAGCCGTTGCTGATGCCGCTGTAATTGCACCACCTACACCTGCAAACTGGTTAGGAGTTGATAATAATTGGAACAATACTGCAAATTGGAGTAGCGGAGTTGTGCCAGATGCTTCAACTATTGTCAGGTTTAATACAACTACAGCACAAATGCCAACTGTTGTAACTACACCAACAGTTTTAAGAGTTATTATTGATAATGGAGTAACTGCATCTTTACCTTCTGCTTTGGTTATAAAAAACAAATTAATTATAAATGGTACGTTACAAGTTAATCATACAGGTACTTTAAATTTTACTAATTACTCGGCAACAGCAATTGAGGGAACTGGAACATTAGCCTTTAACGGTACAGGAACATCAAGTGTTAATGCATTTAGCTTGATAGGATTTAAAGATTTAAGCTTATCAACAAATGAAAACATTACCCTTACGGGGATTTATAAAAACATCACTTTTACAGGTACTAATGCAATTATTACAGCATCGGCAGGAATTGAAATCACTAATCCTGATGTGAATGCATTAACTGGTTATAGCGCTACAAACTATATTTCTGGGCCAATAACTAGGGCAGTAAACAGTAATGGTACTTACGTTTTTCCAAATGCACAATTCAATTATTTAAAACCTGAGCCAACAACAATAACTTTAAATAATATAACTGGGACATCTAAAATTACAGTTGCTAATGCTAATGGGGTAGGAACGCCAAATTTAACTTTTGCAACAGGCACAACTACCTCCGTTTTGGGCGATTATTTTTGGAGAATTACATCAGACGTAGCACCAACAGGTGGTACTTATGATGTTAGTTTTTCTAAATCGGTTTTCTCTAACGGAGTTACTGATGCCAATAGGTATGTGGTAATCAATAGAATAGCAACTGGCAACCCTTGGAATTTTGATGGTACAAAAATTATCTCTGCTCAAACAGGCGGTACAACAAGTGGCTCAACAGTTAGTAACGCGACAGTTACAGCAGGTTTAACCGGCTTAACTAAATTTGCTGAATTTGCCATTGGCAGAAATTCTACCCCTGTAACAGATGGAACAACAGTATCTACAAGCACTTGGACAGGTAATATAAACACCACTTGGAATAACACAGGGAATTGGAGTAATGGGGTTCCAAATGGTACTATTAATGCCGTTATACCATCTGGCTTAACTAATTATCCCTTGGTTTATACTGCCTCAGATAATGCTAAATCTTTAACTGTAAATTCTGGATTAACAGGGTTTAAATTACATTCTGGTTTAATTTTAACAAATGGATTAATTGCTAATAGCACAACAGAAATCACCAAATTAGCTGGTTTTAATACTGCATTTAACGGTTACCCTGGTGGTATCAGCGGAAGCGGAAAAATTAAATTTGAGACCACAAATGGCATAATAAGCGCAAATATAGGCGTGTTAAATAACGATATTGAAATTAATATTGGAAATACAAACTCTATAAATTTGGTTGGTAAAATTGGAGGTAATATTAATATCATTTCTGGTTTGGTAAATGCAAATACAACCAATAGTCAGAATTTAGAACTTACTAATCCTATGTCAACTTTAACAGCAACCGCACCCATTAATCACGTTGCAGGAGTAATTTATAAAACAGTAAATAATAACAGTACCAGCCAATTTATCATAGGAGATATTAATTGGGTAAGTTCAGGTAACAGAAAATACGGAGAAATTAATATCAAAAATAATAATATTGCTGCCGCATCAATATTTACTACTTGGTTTAGTTCTGGTTCAACAGAGCCTGTGTCTATTTTAGATGGAACAGATGCCTATACAAGCTTTATTAATTCTGGGCAGTGGACAATTAATCCTTCTGTAACATCATCAACTGGTACAATAGATTTAACTTTAAAAACAAGTAATTATACCAATGGTAGATTATCTGCAACTGATTATGTTTTATTAAGAAGAGATAATGTAAGCAACCCAAAATGGGTTATTGTACCCAGTGCATTAATTACCGAAATTGGTGGAGTGATTACCGCTACAGCAAATGGTATCGCTCCTTTTTCTGCTAATAGTGTTAAATTTTGTATTGGCTTAAAGGCAACCACAACTACATGGACCGGTGCTGCTGGAACTGCAAATTGGAATACGGCAAGCAATTGGAGCAATGGTGTGCCAACCGCAGAAGTTAAGGCAGTTATTGGAAACGTTACTTCAGGTAGATTATATCCTAACAATGCCCCAACAAGCGGAAGTGCAGCAGCCGCCATTGAAATTGCATCAGGCTCCACACTAACTTTACCATCAAGTTTTTATACCCCAAATGGTATTATCAATAACGGAACAATTAACATTAGCGGAAGCGGAATATTTTATGGTTTTGGTTCAGGATCATCATTTAGTAATTTAACAGGCACCGGAAAGCTGGTTTTTGGAAATAGTGCGCCTACTAGTTTTGATTCTTATTACATGAATCAAATTGTAAATAACAATATAGAAGTGAACAATCCAGCAGGCTTAAGTTTAACAAGAACAACTACTTTTACAGGTAATGTAACTTTAACAAATGGAGTGGTAGTTTTACCGGATTATCAAGATTTTATCATGAATAATCCTGATGCAACCATAACTGGTTCAACAACAGCCTACATTAAAGGTAATTTGAAAAGAACTGTAAATGCTAATGGAACGATAAACTTCCCTATCGGTAATACTGGAATTTACGCTCCAGCTAGTTTAGCCCTAAACGGTTTGGTTGGTACAACTACAATAACAGCTAATTTTTCTACCACTGCAATTAGTGGGCAACCTAGTAATTTAACCATCGGAACTAATACAGTTAATAGTTTATTAACAGGCGGTAGCTGGTTTATCACACCAAATTCGCAACCATCTGCGGGTAGTTACACAGCAACTTTATCAGCCCCAATAGGTTCATCAACATCTACTAATTTTTATGTTTTAAAAAGAGCAGACAATTATTCTTTTTACCCTTGGACAAATTTGGGTACAAACGTAGCATCTAGCATTACAGCAGGTGTAGTAACTGCCTCAGCAAGTGGGTTAACAAGTTTTTCTCAATTTGGAATTGGTGAAGGCATAACAATTTTACCTGTAAAATTAATCAATTTTATAGCTAAAGCAGATGCTAAAACATCAAACTTAGCTTGGCAAACAGCAAGTGAATTAAATAACGAAAAGTTTATAATTGAAAGAGCCGACGATAGCGGGAATTTTATTTCGATAGGAGAAGTAAAAGGAAATGGAAACTCCAATTCTATTTTAAGTTATAGTTTTAAAGATTTTGATCCACAAAATGGTAATAATTACTATCGTTTAAAACAAGTAGATTTTAATGGGAAGTTTGAATATAGTGATATGAAAGTTATTAATTTCTCTTTAAACCAAGTGGAGGTAAGTTTCTATCCAAATCCTGCTACAGATTTTATCAACTTTAGCAATTCAGTAAACATTAAAGAAATTAAGATTTTCAATACAGCTGGAAAATTAATGGTATCCAAAACATCTGATTTAGATAGGATTAAAATTACAGATGAGTTTAATTCTGGTTTATATTTTATTCATATTCAGTTGAATAATGCAGAAGTAAAAACTTCTAAAGTAATAATTTATAAATAAAATCTTTTTTTGATTGATGTAAAGCCGTGGGTGTAATGCTTACGGCTTTTTTTTGCGTTAACCCTTAAATTAAAATTAGAAGAACTATTAATATATTGTGAAGCCCCATTATAATCCATATTTTGCAACATAATTAATCATTTTGCAACCCAAAATCAAAATCATATTAACGTCGCTCATTATCAGTATTTTATTGATGTTGATGAAGTTTGGCGCTTATTTTATTACCCAATCTAATGCAATTTTAACCGATGCAGCAGAAAGTATTGTGAATGTGGTCGCAAGTGCCTTTGCCTTTTATAGCATTTATCTTTCTTCTTTGCCAAGAGATCAAAATCACCCTTATGGGCATGGTAAAGTTGAATTTTTCTCGGCTTTTGTTGAAGGAGTATTGATTATGATGGCGGGTATTATCATCATTTTTAAATCTTTTTACAACCTTTTTTATCCTCAAGAAATCAGTGATATTTTAAAAGGATCTTATATAATCGGTTTTACTGGTATAATAAATGGTGCATTGGGCTATTTTCTCATTCACAAAAGTAAAAGTTTAAACTCCTTAACACTACAAGCAGATGGTAAGCATTTAATTACAGATATGGTGAGTAGTTTTGGTTTGGTGATTGGCTTAGTACTAATCTTCCTAACGCAAATTACCTGGCTAGATACTGTTATTTCTATCTTAATTGCGTTCTATATCATTTACAATGGTTATCGATTAACGCGGAAATCTGTAGGAGGTTTGATGGACGAGTCTGATGTAAACATTGTTAAAGAAATTATTTCTTACCTAAACAAAAACCGTAAAGACGAGTGGATTGATATTCATAATTTAAGAATACAACGTTACGGCGCCGAAACTCATATAGATTGTCACGTTACTCTTCCTTATTATTTTGATTTAAATCAAGTTCATTTTCAGGTTTCAGAAATAGACCGGGTAATTACAGAAAATGTAAATTCCGAAACTGAGTTTTTTATTCACGCCGACCCTTGTGTGCCAAAATGTTGCCATTATTGTGCTATGCAAAATTGTAAAGTTAGAGCAGAAGTTCAAACCAAAACTATAGATTGGAGTTTAGATAATGTAACTAAAAATCAAAAACACTTTGATAATTAATGAGCAAGTCATCTTTTAATGTTAGGGTTTATGGATTATTTATAAATGTAAATAATCAGGTTCTTTTAAGCGATGAAGAAGTGCATGGTAAAAGATTTACCAAATTCCCGGGGGGAGGCTTAGAATATGGCGAAGGTTTAATAGATGCATTAAAAAGAGAGTTTTTAGAAGAATGTAATTTAGCTGTTGATATTATTAGTCATTTTTACACAACCGACTTTTTTGTGGAATCTATATTTGGCGGTGGACAATTAATTTCTGTTTATTATTTGGTTAGGGCTAAGGCTGATATCACTTTTAAAATTAGCGAAAAGGAATACGATTTTGATGATCAAGATGGTGAAAGTATGCAATGTTTTAGATGGATTACTTTGTCAGATTTAGAAGATCATATGGTAACTTTTCCGGTAGATAAATATGTTGTTAAAGTATTGAAAGAGAAATTTTTATGAACGATTTAGTGAGCAGAGATTTGGAAGCAATTTGGCATCCATATACACAAATGAAAACGGCTGCAAATCCAATACCTATAGTTAGGGGAGAAGGGGCATATATTTTTACAGAGGATGGTGAAAAAATTATTGATGCGGTTTCATCTTGGTGGGTAAACATTCATGGTCATAGTCATCCTTATATAGCCCAAAAAGTGTTTGAGCAATTACAAACTTTAGAGCATGTAATATTTGCAGGTTTTACCCATCCACAAGCTGTAAAACTTGCTCATAATTTATTAAGCATCATTCCTGATAATCAAAAAAAGGTTTTCTTTTCTGATAACGGTTCTACCGCGGTAGAAGTAGCTTTGAAAATGTGTTTACAATTTTGGAGTAATCAAAATCTAAATAGGACTAAAATATTGGCATTTCATAATGCTTACCATGGCGATACTTTTGGCGCTATGGCCGTTAGTGGTCGAAGTGCTTTTACCGCTCCATTTGATTCTCTTTTGTTTGATGTGGAGTTTATAGATTTACCTAATCAAGATAATTTAGAACAAATCAAATCTAAGGTCTCTAATCTTAAATCTGATTTAGCTTGTTTTATTTTTGAACCGTTAGTACAAGGAGCAGGAGGGATGTTGATGTACAATGCTGATTTATTGAGCGAACTAATATACCATTGCAAGAAAGAAAATGTATTGACCATAGCAGATGAAGTAATGACTGGATTTGGGCGTACGGGTAAACTTTTTGCGTCAGATTATTTAACCAATAAGGCAGACTTAATGTGTTTTTCTAAAGGATTAACTGGTGGTACCATGCCATTAGGAATTACTACTTGTACTCAAAGTATTTACGATGCTTTTTTACACGATGATAAGTTAAAAACTTTGTTTCATGGTCATTCATTTACTGCAAATCCAGTAGCATGCGCAGCATCAAATGCCAGTTTTGATTTACTGATTCAAGATAAAACCACGGTAAATATTCAGCGGATTATGGCTAAACATCAATTATTTGCATTAGAAATAAAAGATAATCCTAAGCTAAAAGATGTTAGACAACAAGGAACCATAATAGCCTTAGAATGGGACACCGAAGCAACTTCTTATTTTAATAATATCAGAGATACACTTTATAATTTCTTTTTATCTAAAAATATTCTTTTACGGCCTTTAGGAAATATTTTATATATCATGCCTCCTTACTGCATCAGTAACGATGATTTAGATTATATTTACAATAATATCAAAATAGCTTTATCCAAATTTTAATATGCTTTTACAAAATATTTTAGAAAATATTGTTAGTGATAACATTTTACATGCTAAATGGTTAAATACACTTTCTTTTATGGAGAATGCTGGTGCAAGAAAGATATCGGCCTCAGAAGATAAGGAAAAGGTTAACCTCATTATTTTAAAACACGCTGCAGAAGAGCACCGTCATGCTTATTATTTAAAAAAACAAATTAACAAAATAGGTGAGGGGCTTTGCGAAAATTATGAAAGCCAATACCTTTTAGCTCCAAAAGCCAGCAAATATTATTTAAACAATTTAGATGTTCAGGTTTGCAAATACCTTAAGAAAGAATTGAATTTGGCTGGCTCCGAGTTACGGTTTGCAGCTTACCTTTTAGTTACTTATGCCATTGAAGTACGAGCTGATAAACTTTATCCTGTTTACCAAGATATTTTGACCAAAACCAATGCAAAAGTTATGGTAAAATCTATTATTGTAGAAGAAGAAGGCCATTTAGAAGAAATGATTCATCAATTGAAATCTTTCTCTCCTAATTGGGAAAAACATGCTCAAGTTGCTGTAGATATAGAAAATGGGTTATTTGAAGAATGGATGGTAAGTTTGAGTGAAGAGGTTTTGGGGGTTGTGGTTGGTTAAAAACAACAAATTGAAAAAAAATTACATATTAGTTCTTCCTAGCTGGTATCCTAGTAAGCTAGATGCTTTTAATGGTGATTTTAACGAAAGACTGGTAAAATCTTTAAAGGATAAGCGCTTTCAAATTGTTTTATATGTAAACACTATTAGAGGGAGCCAATTAGAAGAATTAGAAGTTATAGAAGAAGATAATTTAATAGTTTATAAATATTATTACAAGCATGTTAACAACCATTTTTTTCATATTGTAAAAATATTTTTTCTCTACAGAAAGTTGTTAAAAATACTTATTGAAAAGTATGGGCTACCCCAATTAGTTCATACTTATGTGTTTTATCCTGCCGGTTTAGGCGTTTTATATTTAAAATACAAATATAAATTGAAGATTTTATTAACTGAGCATTGGTCTTTATTCAGTAAAACTAAAAAAATCAATATTTATAACGTCAATTTATTCAAAAAAATAATTTACAGGAATACTATTAAACTTTTTAATCAAATTATTTGTGTCTCAAATAATTTAAAATCTTCAATTCAAGAATTTAATTCTAATGCAGAATATTATGTTCTTCCAAATACAGTTGATAGTAGTCTTTTTAATTTAGATACTGAAAATAACAATTCTGAATTTACTTTCATTCATGTTTCTGATGGCACAGAAAATAAAAATATCCCTTTAATTTTAGAATCTTTCGAATCTTGCTTACACAAGGGCTATAATTTCAAATTGAAAATTGTAGGAAAATTATCCGAAGATTTAATTTCATTTATTAATCGAGACAATTTATTGATGAATAGTGTGGATATCTTTGGTATGATTACTTATGAGGAAGTAGCTCTAAATATGAGAAAATCTAATGTATTTGTTTTATTTAGTAATTATGAAAACATGCCATGCGTTATTTTAGAAGCACTTAGTTGTGGTTTACCAGTAATATCAAGCAATGTTGGAGGTGTTAAAGATGTGTTAAACCATGAAAATGGTATTATAACTGAAATTAGAAATTTAAGTCAACTAGAAAATGCTATGATTAAAATTTTTAATGACTATAAGAAGTATGATAGAAATCTAATTTCACAAAATGCAATAGAAAAATACAGTTATGAAAATATTAGTAAAAAAGTAGATTTAATTTATAATCAAATTCTTCAAACTATTTAAGCAAATAAAGTTTGCCCATATTATTTTTAAACATTTTATCTGTATTAGCGTCAAAGTTATTTTTATAATTAGACTGATCGTTATTTTTAATAATCACTTTATAAAAGTAAACACCATTTGCTAATCTATCCCCAAACGTATCCGTTCCGTCCCAAGCATAATCAGTAATATTATTACCAATTGAAATATTGCCTAAATCTTGTTTCAATATTTCTTTAACAATTTTACCAGATTGACTGAAAATTTGAATCTTAATATCATCAGGAACTTTTTGTCCAGTTAACTTAAATACAAATCTAGTTGAAGTTGTTACTGGATTTGGATAAGGTAAAAAGTTTGTAATTGTTTGTTGATTTGTAATTTCAAATTCAATTGAATAATCATTTTTTGTGCTGTTTCCAGTGGCGTCTTCTGATGTTATTTTCAATGTATATTTTCCGTCCTCTAAAAGCCCAGGCTTAAAAATATATGTTACCTTATTATTAGTTTCACTAGGGGCGTTCTCTAATAAAAGCTTTCCAGAACTGAATGAGACTCTTTTAAAAGGTCCATTTTCATCAGATTTCAGATAAACTTTTATTGTACTGGTGTCTTTTAAAAGTATAAATTTATTATCATCAAGAACAAAAATATTAATGTTGGGATTAGGAGAGACTGTTTCACCATTTATAATATGTTTACCATCAAAGGCTACATCAACTAAAGGCTCTTTAGAATCTCTAACAACGGTAAAATTATATGTTATAAAATTGTTAAATTCCAATTGATCAAAACCTGTTTTTGGCTTTAGATTTAATTGTAAAATATTCTCTCCACCAAAACTAATTGTTGGTAATTTTAAATTAATAATATAGTTTTCGTTTTGGTTTAATGGAGCTATATTTTTTAATTTGCCTAAAACTAAACTTCTGTCTTGTTTTGTGATTTTATAATTAACTTCTATACTATCTGATTTAATGTTTTTTAGATTTGTAAGACCTAAACTTATTTTAATAGAATCACCTTCTTGTACTTCTTTTGAGTGGAAATCATTTTTGAAATTTGTATTGAAGGTAGTCTCAGCAGATTTATCATATAAAATTTTCCAAGAACTTAGTTTTGCTAGAGAAAAATCTTTGTTGTCCTGAGCATTAACTTTTAATTTTAAATAAGGATAATTTGACGAATTGATATCTGATAAATCAATCTGAGGGTTGTTTGTTTGTTTTAAAGTTATTTCATTTCCGTTATTTTGTACTCCAATTACCGAGATATTGATAACGTCATTATTGTTTTTTAGGAGATTAATATTTGCAGATGACCATTTTTTTGCTGGTCCAATTTTTCCCGAAATGTAATCGCCATTATCCCAAGGATATTCTAAATCATAAAATAATGTAATGTCTTCAGATGTTAAGGATTTAATTTCAGTTACGTTTGGTGAGTTTTGTAAAGCTCCTTTTGTAGAAACAAAAACATAAGGCTCACCTAAACCAATATTTTCAATTTGTGATAATCCCAATTTTTTAAAGGCATTTTTTGCATTAATATTTAAAGTTTGAGAACTAAAATTAGTTCCAGTTAAACCAAGTACGTAATAATTCTCTGGAATATTATTAATATAGCTAATCAAAGAATCAATATCTTTAGAATTATTAGTGTTGAAAAAGAACATACCTGTTCCATTAATACCATCGTTTTTATAGTTAAATTCACTATTGTAATTTAATTTAATGTTTGGTGATATTCTACTTAGCGCAATTAATCCAATTCCTTCAAATCCAGACCCATTAAACGAAGCTGAAGTATTACTTGCACCCAATCTAATTCTTCTTTCGTTTAAAGTTGGTGAATCTTTTCCTCTATTCCTAATAACGATAGGGTACACCGTATTGGTATAATTAAAATTTGATGTAATATTATTTAAGGTAATATTTGTGAACTGATTTTCATGAGCTTGACTCCATCCATCTGAACTTCCATTAATGTAAGTAAATGAACTATTTTGCCACTGTCCACCATTTGATGGATCTGCATCCAATCTTGCTCTCCAATAATAAACTTTATTATTAGTTAGTAATATGTTTGGTTTCCATTCTGCAAATAAATTCGCATTTAATAATCCAGAGGATTTTTTGAAAGGACTGTTGAAGGATGAAAGCGTGTCAATTTCAAAATAAAATGATGCTTGTTTTGTAAATAAATTATTTGTTTGAATTTTTAAATCCAAATTAGTATTTGAAACAATTGAATATTCTTCTGGCGAAATTATGGTTATACCATTAGAAGCAAATAAGTAGGTAAATTCTGAAGTATTGTTTTGTTTATTTAATTCTTCAATTTCATTCAATGGATCAATAGACACTATAAATTTATTATTTCCATCCTTTTTCGTAATATCATTATTAACTAAAAATTTGATGGTATCGGTATTGAATAAATCATTAAAAATTTGAACTGGATAATCAATGATAGAATTATCGCTTAAAACTCTTTTAACACCAACTTTTATAGGTGATTTAATAGCTTTTCCATTATTATTTACAATAATTGATAAATTAAAGCTTGCAGAATTAGCATTTATATTAGATTCAAGTATTGAAACAGAGTTAGGTTTAATTTCATAATCAGGCTTATCAGGTGAGTAAAATGAAACGGAAGGATCTCCGAGGTACATGTATTGCTGACAATGAATAGTATTTAGTGCATCATTTTGATTTTGATATGCTCTAATACTAGTTGATATGTTCTGTGCTACGGATTTCCCATAATTGTTTTTAAATGAATTTTGATAGAGATTTAGTCCCAAATTGGTTAAGTATGATGCTACACCTTCACTAGTGGTCCCTATCCATCCTACAGCACCTTTATTTTTTTCTAGAACAAATTCCTCACCTAAAGAATTGGTAGATGTGAAAACATTTCCAGTACTACATCCATTTATAAAAAAAAATAAAACCTTATCAAGTTCTGAAGCTCTACCTACAGATACAGCTGTGCCTGTTGCACTTCCATGACCTAAAAAAGTAACTAAATTAGCACCTTCAGCAATTGTTTTATTGATTTTTTGTTCAAAATTAGGTGTTATAGGTGCGGTGGTATTTTTATAGTAAGTTATTGTTTTAGATCCAAAAAACTCTTTATCAGAAACGTTAGAAAAACTACGTAAAGAATTCGCAAAAGATAAATCTTCAAAACTATTTCCTCCACCAGTGATATGTATAAAAGTTTTTCTCCAAAGTTCACTTGGTTGATTATTAAATAATTTTAATTTTTCAATATAATTAGTTACGTCTAAACTAGTTTTGGCTGGGAACCTTCCTGTAGCCAAAGCAGGCGCAAGATTGTTATCTATAATCTTAGATGTAAATTCATTATCAGATGCTGGAAAGCCCATTGTAGGGACTAAATCTAAATTAAGGTTACTTCTAGGTGTGTTATACCCTTTTCCAACTAAAAATAAATACTCTGGTTTTATTGTAGCTTTTTCAATTAAATATTTCGATAAGTTTCTAATACCAAGTGGATGATGGATACCGTAACTAAATTGATTGTAAATTTCGTCTGTAGTTATAACGTAGTTTGAAACGCCCATACTATTCTTGTATGTTGATAATTCATTAACTGCACTCAATAAAGATGTATGAGTTACCATTAACATTTTAGCATTAAAAATACTCGCATCAACTAAATTAAATGAAGTTTTCTCTAAAATTGCAGTTTTAAAAGAATCATCATTATATAAATAATACTCATCATTGCTGTTTTCTATTACAAATGAAGTGTTGTTTCCAGTCAGGCTAGAATTATAAATTTTACCCGAAGAAGTATTTAAAATTTTTGAATTAGACCAAGCATTAGTATTTGTGAAATTTAAGAGGCAATTTGGATTACTACTATTTAATTTAAAATTAAGTGTTTTATAGTTTTGAGCATCCAAGTTCCTTGAATAATTTATTCTTAAATAACCCGCTGTTTGAAAATCGGTTATTGCCCCAAGATCATTAATTGAGGAGAATTTAACTTCAGTGGTGTTAGCTAAACTAATATTATTAATTGGTTGGTTTATTCTTATCGTTTTATAACCTCTATATAGCGTGTCTTTAATAACATTATTTCCAATACTAATGTTTAGGTGATGATTATTTCCCAAATTATTAGTGGAACTCGCATTAGACCTTCCCGCTACATAGGTTTGTAGGTTTGTTTTAAAACTAGGAATATTTATGAAGTTAGGAGTGGCTATTGTTCTAGTTTGAGTTGTACCCAGAGAAAAAGTATTTCCTAAATAACCTTCTCCTTCAATATAATTAGAGAAAGTCATTGCTTCCAAAACAAATAAGCCAGGGTAATAGGAATCGCTAAAATTTAGTGAAGAAGTAAACAGTATATGGGATTCAGGTGTTAAACCTGAATTTTGGAGTGTAACATTTGTGAATCTCTTTCCAAAATTAGTTTTATCAACTGTTAAAAAGTAAACTGCTTCATCAGAAAATAAACTAACTTCATTATTTGGTTGTTCGCCATTTTTATATAATTGAGTGTCAAATTTTCCATTATTTGTTTCGGCATAAAATTCTATAAAATCATTAGGGTCAAAACTACCATCTTGCTCACCCACAACATTTATAAAAATCTCTTCGCCTAAATAGAATATTTGAAAATTTTTAGGGTTAGGGTTATTATTTAAAAAGCCTTGAGATTGAAGCTGCAAGTAAGATAATTTATATACGCCTTTTTCGGAAATTTTTACCTTTAAATAGGATTGATCTTTTTTTATCCATTCATTACCATACTTGTTTTGGGCACTTAATAAACCAAAAGTTAAAAGCAATAAAAGAGTAAGTTTAATTTTTTTCATAGAATTCTATCCCCATTTGGATAACTTTATTGGATGAACATATAAGCTATTTGGATCAAAATTGATTTTTAAATAGTTAATTGATTTTTTATATTTTGCTTCACATTCATGATGATTATAATACCAATAAGTCTCACCTTTTAATCTTAAATTCTTTTCACTTATAATTTTTGGATATGCCAAAAATACAGCTGTGGGCATCGCAATTTCGACAAAAAGATTTAAGGCAGCAAATGCTCCACTAAAATCTATGAATTTATTTACATTATTGTTAGAAACTATGATAATATCAGAGTATGAGCCAATTAATGGATAATCTAATTGATTATTTTTAAACAAATATTTTAAATTTCCCAAAACGTGTATAAGGGTTCTAATTGTATCATTGTGTTTTGAATTTGTTTTTTTTAATATAGGTTTACTAAAAAAAATACGCTTAGGAAGCTTAGCTACAAAATTATAACCATGTTGTTTTAATATGTTTTCTGCTTCAGAAAAACTAGGTAAAATTTCCTTTATGTTTATCCCGTTTTGATTCAATTTAAATTTCAACGCTAACGAAATTCCGTTCCAAAATGGAGCAAATGGTCTAGAAGGTTTAGTTTCGTTTAAATCTGTCAATAAAAAGGGATGTGGAACAAAGGCAGAATCTTCATCTAGTTTAAATATTTCTTCAAAATTATTCTCATTGATTTTTGGATTAAGAAATAAATCATCGGCTACGGTGAAATAGTATTGGAAACCTAGATCTTTGATTCTATCTATTGCGTAAGCAACAAAGCCATGAAAGTAATAGGAATTATCAAAAACTTTAATAACGTCTTTTCTGTCTCCTTTATAAAATGGTATTACAAAGTAGATGTTAGAGAATCGATTTTGATATATATCTAAAAGAGCATCAATGTTCTTTTCATAATTATGATTAAAAACTATAAGTAGTGCTACTTTATTCATTATTTAATTTTAAAACTGAGGTTACAAACTTATTTTTGAAAAAGAATAAATTCAAAAGTACAAAGGTAACCGAGTAGAATAAAATTACTATAATTAGTTTAGCGATAAATAAATTACCATCATTAAATAAATAGATGAATGAACCTGTTAGTATAGAAGTAGAAAGAATTAATATCAACAGATTTAAATCTAATTCTAATTTAATCTCTTTCTTTGCACTAAAATAGATGTAAATCATTACTACACTTTCTGCTGAAACACAAGCAATACTTGCACCTATAAATCCAAAATAAGGAATTAAAGAAAAGTTGAGAGTTAAACTTATTAATAAACCAAATACAGTTGCATATAAAACCTTTTTTTCTTTGCCAATAGGCAGTAAAAATTGTGCACCCATAACATTACATATTCCAATAATCAAAGGATTGATAGAAAATATCCTAATGGCATTTGCTGCATTTGCATAGTTTTTTCCAGCTATTAAAACTATAAACTCTTCTGCGTAAACCAAATTGAAGAAAAAAAATGGAATGGCTAAAATAAAAACAATACTCATAGATTTTGAAATTAAAGCTTTTAGCGAATTAAAATCTTGATCAGCATAAATTTTAGAAATTCTTGGAATAAGAACAAATCCTATACTTATAATTATGGTAGAGAATATTTTAGAAATTCTAAACCCGACGTTATAATAGCTTACGTCTGTATAGTTAGTTAATATTCCTAATATTATGGTATCCAAAACAGTATAAATACTTACCGCAATATTAATAGAAAAAAGAACTGCTAAGGGTTTAAAGTGCTTTTTAAATTCTAAATTAAGGTTAAATCTTTGATGATGACTATTTAAATAATATCCAAAATTCACAAGAGAGTTAGCAACACTTACCAAAATTAGAATTGCATAATATATAACGTTATCATCATAATGATGAACAAAAAAGAATATAGCAAATACACTTAAAATCCTGATAATTAATGATCTTTTAGTGATAAAGCTAAAATCTTGGATACCTTGATAAAACCATTCAATAAAAAATGATGAACTAATAATACCCAAACAGGCCAGTTTAATTAATCCGAAATTAGTATCAAATGTTGAAGTGAAGAAATACAATGAAATTAGTACAACTGATAAAAGAACTGATAAAATTAGTTTAATGATTAATAGTTCAATCACTAGTTTAGATCTTAACATTTTATCTGAGCTAACTTTTGCTATCTCTCTTACACCATATAGCGGTATTCCTAAAGATGAAATTATAATAAAGTATTGTGTGAAAGCATCTACATAAACAACTGATCCTAAACTTTCGTTTGATAAAACTCTTGTGATATACGGAAAAGTTAATAGAGGAAAAATAACCTGAGAACCTGTTAGTAATATATTACTAAATATATTTTTCCTTAAGTTCTTCAATTCAATAATTTTGTTTGATAAACGCAGCTAAATCAAGACTTTTTTTAATGCAGATATCCATATTATAATAATCCCAATCCCCAAATCTTCCATGAGTTATTATCCCAATATCTTTTAAATAGGTTTTAATCGTTTCTTTATTTTTTATGCAATCTTTATCAAAAATAACATAAGCATGGTCCGACACATGAAAATCTAAAGGCTTTATTAAATTTTTAATTTTAGTACCCGCTTTAACCATTTCATCGTAAGTGTATTCACCAACTGCCTCGGTGATAGTACGACCTTTATTCGAATTAAAAAAGTTAGAAATATTAATTAATCTATGGAAAATGATGTCTTTTTGAGGAATGTATGTCCAAGTGCTTTCTTCATTGGTTGATTCCCAAATCATTGTTGTTAACTTGTTGTATTTTAATTGTTTTGCATGGTTTGTAATACGATCTGGAGTTTCTTTAATAAGGTTTGGAAGTATGTTAAGTGGTAAAGTACTTATTATTAAATCGTATTCTTTTTCATTATTAATTATCCATTTATCATTTTTCTTAGAAATTGATTCTACTTGGTAATTGATAATAATATTTAAATTCAAACCTAAAGCATTTATAAATGGATTTTGATGATTGTTTTTTGGATAATAGAAGCAATAATGAGACATGTCATCTACTTCATTCTTAAACAAACTACTAATAAACTTATCTTTATCAGGCTTTGGAAGTTTATCTTCAACCCATTCGTAACTTATTTCTTTTAGCTCTCTATTCCAAATTTTAGTATTGTAAGGTAAAAAATACTCTTGAGCTAAAGTATTTCCAAATTTTCCTATAAACCATTCCTCTACGTTTTGGTAGTCAATATTTCCATCTTCGGTTGCTAAAAAGTCCTTAACTATTTTAATTGCTAAATCTGGAGATTGATTGAAAATTTGATTAACCGAAAATTCTATTGGATAAGAAACAACTTGACCTTTAAATTCAATTTTAGCTTTGCGTTTTGTGAAATGCCAGTTTTCTTTTGAAAGTATTTGATTGAAAACAAAATCTAAAACTTCTGGATACTTGGAGTTAAAGCAATGGCCGCCAGTAATATGATAAGGTATGCCTTCTATATCTTTAGTTCTCGCAATTCCTCCAATGTTTTCATTAAGTTCTAAAATTTCTACTTCATGATTATCATTTAAGAGTTTAGCAATGCTTAATCCAGAAATTCCAGCTCCTAAAACTCCAATTTTCATGTTATAACAAATCGTTTAATTCTTACAAAGATATATTTTGGATTCTTTTAAACAGTAACATCTAAATCTAAATGAACAATAAATTGTTTATAGTCGTCTTGAATTATTAAATTCGCATCTTTCTTATAAAGCAATATTAAATTGGAAAATACACAACTTACTACACCAGAAATAGCCAAAGAATTAGGTTTACGTCCCGAAGAATTCGATAAAATTAAAGAAATATTAGGTAGAACACCAAATTTTACTGAACTATCAATTTTTTCAGTCATGTGGAGCGAGCATTGCTCTTACAAAAACTCCATCACCTGGTTAAAAAAATTACCTAAAGACGGACCTCGAATGTTAGCCAAAGCAGGCGAAGAAAACGCTGGAATGGTCGATCTAGGCGATGGTATTGCTTGTGTTTTTAAAATCGAGTCTCACAATCATCCATCAGCTTTAGAGCCTTACCAAGGTGCAGCGACTGGAGTAGGAGGTATTAACAGAGATATTTTTACCATGGGAGCAAGGCCAATTGCGCAATTAAATTCTTTACGTTTTGGCGACCCAAATCACCCTAAAACACAATGGTTAATTAAAGGTGTAGTTAAAGGAATTGGTGACTATGGCAACGCATTTGGGATTCCAACAGTGGGTGGCGAGGTTTTCTTTGACGAATGTTACCACGTTAATCCTTTGGTAAATGCCATGTCGGCTGGTATTGTGAAAGTAGGTGAAACTGTTTCTGCAACTTCTTACGGAGTAGGCAATCCAGTTTATATTGTGGGTTCTGCAACAGGTAAAGATGGTATTAATGGTGCTTCATTCGCTTCTAAAGATATTTCTGCCGATTCTGTAAATGACTTACCAGCAGTACAAGTAGGAGATCCATTTCAAGAAAAACTGTTATTGGAAGCTTCGTTGGAAGTAATTAAAACAGGGGCAGTTATCGGTATGCAAGATATGGGTGCGGCAGGAATTATTTGCTCTAACTCAGAAATGAGTGCCAAAGGCGAACATGGAATGCGAATTGATTTAGATAAAGTTCCTACTCGTCAGCAAAATATGCTTCCTTTCGAGATTTTATTATCCGAATCTCAAGAACGTATGTTGATTGTAGTTGAGAAAGGTAAAGAAGCTTTAGTAGAAGCTGTTTTTGATAAGTGGGATTTAAATTGCGCCATCATTGGAGAAGTTACTGATACTAAAAGATTAGAATATTACATGAACGGCGAGTTAGTTGCCGATGTTCCTGCGGATGATTTAGTATTAGGTGGAGGAGCACCAGTTTATACTCGAGAATATAAAGAACCAGCATATTATCAAGAATTTCAAAAGTTTAAAATTGATGATGTTGCAGAGCCTGCTGATTTAAAAGAAGTTGCAGCTCATTTAACTTCACATCCAAATATAGCTTCTAAAAGATGGGTAACCAACCAGTACGATTCTATGGTGGGTACTGCAAACATGGTGACTAATAAACCTAGCGATGCGGCAGTAGTTTCCGTTAAAGATACCGATAAAGCCATTGTTTTAACGGTTGATTGTAATTCTCGCTATGTAAACGCCGATCCGGAAATTGGTTGTGCTATTGCTGTTGCCGAGGCTGCAAGAAATATTACCTGTGCGGGTGGCGAGCCTGTTGCCATTACCAATTGCTTGAATTTTGGAAACCCTTACATTCCGGAAGTTTATTGGCAATTTGTGGGTGCAATTAAAGGAATGAGTGCTGCTTGTACCAAATTTGAAACACCTGTTACGGGTGGAAATGTTTCGTTTTATAACCAATCTTCTGATGAAGGGCCTGTTTTTCCTACACCAACTATTGGTATGTTAGGTGTGATGGACGATGTTTCTACTTTTACAACGCTTGACTTTAAAAAACCAGGAGATTTAATTTATTTAATCGGCGAAAGCCAAAATTGTATTGCTAGCTCTCAATATTTAGCTTCATTCCATAAAATTTCTGCTTCACCAGCACCATATTTCAATTTAGAGAAAGAGTACGAAATGCACCAAGTAATCAAAGGCTTAATTAAAAATAAGTTTGTACAATCAGTACATGACGTTGCCGATGGTGGTTTATACATTGCTTTGTTAGA
>JBIKIN010000052.1:0-11617 GCA_044361595.1 Pelobium sp.
GCGTTTTATTAGGTATGGATGCTTATAAAAATATTTACCAGTTTGATGAGTTTGAATATATCTATTACAACCACCCTGATTTATACCGTTCACTTACTAATGTAGGTAGAACAATAAGAAATACAGGGGCACCATCAAACTTTTCTTTAGCAACAAATTTTTCTTATGAAATTAATGTGAATAAAAGACTTGCAATTTTACCTCACATAACTACTAAAATTAACTTAGTGGCTTTAAATAGAGATTCTACAGCAAATGGTTTAACAGCGGGTTCTCCTTATGCGCCAGATTTTGCTTTTCAATTCAAATTTTCTAATAATCATTGGTTTAACCCTTCTTTTATTTTAGGCTCTCGTTTAAGATACAAAATAAGCAAAAAGCACCTATTTCAGTTTGGTATAGGAGGTGAGTTTTTAACTAAATATCTTAACCTTGGATATGTTAGGGTAAATTATTTAGGAAAAGATAACAGAGAGCAGGTTGGTTTTAGAGGTAACAATTTTCAAATGACTATTGGTTTATTAAGATATAAAGAAACAGAAAAAATACAGCGGATAGCTCTCTTTTAATTTGAAAACTTGTATCGGATATTGCAGTAACAGAAAAATTATATTTTTTTATCAATCTGAAAAATACTACGCCTCCCAATAAGAAATCATTAGACCTTCATCATTTTCAACAATTCGTCTACATAAACACGTTCGTTAGCTAAACGTGGTACTTTATGTTGCCCGCCTAATTTACCTTTAGCTTTTAACCAATCGTAAAATAAACCTTGTGGGGCAATATGTACTTTAGGCCGTTTAAGTGCCATATCTTTAAAACGTTTGGCGTCATAATCAGAATTTACTTCGCGTAGGGTATTGTCTAAAATATCTATAAAACGCTCAAATTCTTTAGGCTGTTTTTCAAATTCTATTATCCACTCGTGTGCGCCGGGTTCGTCTTTATCAAAATAAATTGGGCAGGCGGTGTAATCTTTAACCAATGCATTAGTTTCTAAACAGGCTTTGCTTAATGCTTTTTCTGCATTATCTATAATTACTTCTTCGCCAAAGGCGTTAATAAAATGTTTGGTGCGGCCGGTAATTTTTAAACGATAAGGATATTTAGAGGTAAATTTAATGGTATCGCCAATCATGTAACGCCACAAACCTGCGTTGGTGCTAATCACCATAGCGTAATTTTTTTCTAGCTCCACTTCGGCCAATGAAACTGTATTAGGATACTCATTATCCACCTCTTCCATTGGGATAAATTCGTAATACACGCCGTAGTCTAGCATCAACAACAAATCGTTACTATCTTTTTGATCTTGAATACCAAAAAAACCTTCGGATGCATTGTAAGTTTCTAAATAATACATGGCATCGCTCGGGATTAAACGTTTAAACTGCTCGCGGTAAGGCTCAAAATTAACCGCCCCATGTACATAAAGCTCTAAGTGAGGCCAAACTTCTAATAAATCTTTCTTTCCGGTTATTTCTAAAATTCTTTTGGCTAACACAATTGTCCATGTAGGAACGCCAGCTATATTGGTAACGTTTACATCTATGGTGGCTTGCGCCATTTTTTCTATTTTTTCTTCGTAATTATCCATTAAGGCAATCTCCATGTTTGGAGTGCGTAATAGTTCGGCCCAAAAAGGCAAGTTTTTGATAATTACAGCAGATAGGTCTCCATAAAAAGAATCAGGACTGAGTTGATTGATTTGATGACTACCACCTAAAACCAAACTTTTGCCCGTAAACATTTTAGCATCGGGCATGTTGTTACAATAAATGGCTAGCATGTCTTTACCGCCTCTAAAGTGGCAATCTTCTAAAGATTCTTCACTTACTGGGATGAATTTGCTTCTATCGCTAGTAGTGCCCGATGATTTTGCAAACCATTTAATTTCTGATGGCCATAAAACATTTTGCTCGCCATTAAGCATCTGATTAATGTATGGCTTTAAACTATCGTAATTTTGAACAGGAATTCTTTCTTTAAACTGATTTACGTTTTCTATGGTTCTATAATCGTACTTTTTACCCCATTGCGTATTCATAGAATCGTTTACTAACGAGGTAAACCATTCTTCTTGCACTTCATCAGGATATTTCATAAAAAGCTCTATCTGATGCATCCTTTTTTTCATGTACCAGCTTAAGAAAGAATTTACGATTGTCATGTAGTTAGTTGGTTGGTTTGGTGGTTAGTTTGTTGGTCGTTAGTGTTTTTGATTTCATTGGTCCCAAAGGAATGGCTATGCCATCGAATTGGTTCATTAGTGTTCACATCATTTTTTGTTTAATTATAATTCCTAATAAACTGTTTTAACTAATAACTAAAACTTCTTAATCTTTAACTCAAAATGCTGGCCAAGATAAAATTTTCTAGCCATTTCATCATCAGCAATTTGTTGTGGTGTGCCTGTTAGCATGATATTTCCTTCGGCTAGCAAATAGGCTCTATCTGTGATTGAAAGTGTTTCGTTTACGTTATGGTCGGTAATTAATATGCCAATATTACGATGCTTTAAGCGGGCAACAATCATTTGGATTTCTTCAACTGCAATAGGGTCTACTCCGGCAAAGGGTTCGTCTAGCAAAATAAATTTTGGATCGGCGGCTAACGCTCTTGCAATTTCTGTTCTTCTACGTTCACCACCTGAAAGTAAATCACCTCTATTTTTTCTAACTTTATGAAGGCTAAACTCGTCTATTAGAGTTTCTAACTTTTCCCTTTGTTCCTCTTTGCTTTTCTCAGACATTTCTAGTACCGCCAAAATATTATCTTCTACTGATAACTTTCTAAAAACAGATGCTTCTTGTGCTAAATAGCCAATACCTTTTTTCGCTCTTTTGTACATTGGGTCTTGGGTAATGTCTTCGTCTTCTAAAAAAACTTTTCCCTCGTTTGGTCTAATTAAACCTACAATCATGTAAAAAGATGTTGTTTTTCCAGCTCCATTTGGACCCAATAAACCTACAATTTCGCCCTGATTAACATGAAATGAAACATTGTTTACTACAACTCTTTGTTTATATTTTTTGATCAGATTTTCGGCCTTTAATATCATTTTTAATAGGTTTTAATTCCTTTAATATTTAACTGTAAACTTTTCTTGTCTTTATAATTATTCTCTTCTATGATGTAGCAAATATCAAAAAGTTTACCTCTATTAATATCTTCTAAATAATCTCCCAGTCCAAACCCAATACAATTAAAAATTGGGCTATTAGGGTGCTTAATTACCATTTTTAAATGATTATTACCTACAATGCTACCATAACCGTAAGAAGAAACTTGTGTACTTAAAAACACAGGAGCCATATTTTGAGGACCAAAAGGTTCAAATTGTTTTAAAATTCTAAAAAACTTGGCATCAATATCGGTAAGTTTAATTTCGTCTTCTATTACAATTTCTTGGGTTAGCAAATTATCAGTAATAGTAGCCGATACCACTTCTTCAAACTTTTTAATAAAAGCAGGAACGTTTTCTGGCAACATGGTTAAGCCAGCTGCATACTTATGTCCGCCAAATTGTTCTAATAAATCACTACAACCACATAAGGCTTCGTATAAATCATATCCTACAACAGACCTTGCCGAACCTGCAACATGGCCATTGGACTTTGTGAGGACTACCGTAGGGCGATAATATTTTTCTGTTAAACGCGATGCTACAATCCCAATTACTCCTTTATGCCAGCTTTCGTCATAAACCACTGTAGATTTTCTTTGCTCCATTTCCGGAGAATTTAAAATCATGGTTAAAGCCTGTTCTGTGATACTAGCATCAAACTCACGTCTTTCGGCATTTTTTAGGTTAACTATAAAACCTGCATCCTCGGCGGTTTCTGATGATGATGCCACTAATAATTTAACTGCTTTTTTTGCGTCGTCTATTCTTCCTGCGGCATTAATTCTTGGCCCAATAGAAAATACGACATCGGTAATGGTATAATCATCGGCTTTGCCAGATAATTCTTTTAAAGCTTGTAAACCATTACATGGGTTTTGGTTGAGCTTTTCTAAACCAAAATGAGCTAAAATTCTGTTTTCTCCGGTTATTGGGACAATATCCGAAGCGATACTTACAGCAACTAAATCTAAAAATTGTAGTACTTTTTCTAACGGAATGTTATTTTTTAAAGCATATCCTTGTATCAATTTAAAGCCCAAGCCACAGCCTGATAATTCTTTATATGGATAATCGCAATCTAACCTTTTAGGGTCTAAAACCGCAACGGCTTGAGGGATTTCATCGCCGGGTAAATGATGATCACAAATAATAAAGTCTATGTTTTTAGTATTGGCGTAGGCAATTTTATCTAAAGATTTTATACCACAATCTAAAGCAATTACTAAACTAAATCGGTTTTCTGCGGCATAATCTATCCCTTGTGTAGAAATCCCATACCCTTCTACATATCGGTCTGGAATATAATACTCAATATCGTGATGTAAATCTTTAAAAAATAAATACGTTAAAGCAACAGAGGTGGTCCCGTCTACATCATAATCGCCATAAATTAAAATACGCTCTTGTTGTGCTATGGCTTTTTCTATTCTTTCTACAGCTTTATCCATGTCTTTCATCAGAAATGGATAATGTAAATTTTCTAAGCTGGGTCTAAAAAAGCTTTTTGCAAGTTCAAAAGAATAAAGTTCTCTCCTAGCCATCATACTAGCTAAAACAGAATTTACATTTAATTCTTTTGACAGTTTTTCAACCAATTGTGCATCAGCTTTTTCCTGTATCGCCCACCTTTTTTCCATATATTTGCATCAAATTACCCGTAAATATACATTTAATAGCGTTTCAAATTAATTTAAGCTGGTTTGAAATTTGTTAAATAAGATTAAACATTCTCTATTTTGAAAATAATAGCCCTTCACGAAGGATCTTACTCGGTAGATGCTTCTAAAAAATTTATTCCATTTAATCCAGAGGTAGATAAAGTAAGCGATAGACCGGCCTCTTTGTTTATATTTATACAGCCTTTTTTAGTAGAAACAGCTAAAGACTTAATATTGATAGATACTGGTTTAGGTTACCAAAATGATAATAAGGAACTCATTTTACATCAAAATATTATTAAAGCAGGTTATTTACCTAGCCAAGTTACCAAAGTTTTAATGTCTCATTTACACTACGACCATAGTGGTGGAATGGTTATAGAGCGTGATGGAAAATTAGAGGTTAGCTTTGAAAATGCCGAGTATTACATACAAAGAGGCGAATGGGAAACTGCATATTCTAAAAAATCAAGCTCTTACAAAACAGAAATTTTTGATGTTTTGCAACGATCTGGGCAAATAGTATTCTTAGATGGAGATGGTCAAATTAATAATGAAATAAGTTATGAGATAACTGGCGGCCATACTGAATATCATCAAATATTCTATATTAAAGCTGATCATCAAACCGTGTTTTTTGGTGCTGACGTTGTACCGGAACCAGAGCAGTTACAAAGAAAATTTATTGCTAAATATGATTTAGACGGTAGAAAAGCTATGGAGATGAGAGTAGTATTTGGCGAAAAAGCAGCCAATAACAACTGGATATGCTTGTTTTACCATGCCAAAAAAAAATCAATTGCTAAAGTTAGAATAGATAACGAACAAGTCTTTATAGACGAGTTTAACTCTTAGTAACTGCTGCCGTTATTAAATTTTCTAATTTTTCTAATGTAAGGGGTTTAGAAATGAACTTTTTTACACTAGAATATGTTTCCGACTTTTTAATATCATCATTATAAACAGAAGAAGATAACATATAAATACTGGTTTCTTTATTAACCAAAGTTTTTATGTTTTCGAATTCATCTAAAAACTCCCAGCCATTCATTATTGGCATATTGATGTCCAAAAATATTACGTCAGGCATTTTATCCTGATCATTTAATAGGCTCTTTATATAATTTATCCCCTCTAAACCATTTAAACTAGTTTGAACCGAGCTATTATTATTAACTTTTTTAATAAGCTTGGCGGCAATGAAATTATTTATCTCATCATCGTCTACAATCAAAACATTGATATACTCTAAATTCATAGTGCTAGTTATATGCTTACCTTACTAATACGATTTTTACTCAATTTATGTTTCAATATCTATTTAATAAATATACGATATTACTATTCTCTAATTTTATTTCGTCCTTACAAAACAAATATTTTTATACAATCACTAAAAAAAACACCTATTTGAAGAAAAAACACCTTGATTTTAAAGTTTTTAAATCGCCTTTACATTCCACCGTAACAAGTTAGATACAAATATAATCTTAATACTCGTTATTTTCTAATTAGACCAATTTGATAAAAAAGCATAAATTAGCGTCAAATTAAATATAAAAAATGAAAACATCTTTTGATTTTGATAAACCCATTGCAGATTTACAATCTCAAGTAGAAAAAGTTAAGCAGGTAGCAGAAAAAACGAAAGTTGATATGTCTGCAACACTTAAAGAATTAGACGCTAAAATAGAAAAAGCTAAGCTTGATATATACTCTAACTTAAATGGCTGGCAGCAGGTGCAAATATCTCGTCACCCAGATCGCCCATATACGTTACAATATATAGAGCTAATTTGCGACGATTTTATAGAAATGCATGGCGATAGAACTGTTAAAGATGATAAAGCGATTGTAGGTGGTTTTGGGACTCTAAATGGTCAAACGGTAATGTTTATTGGGCACCAAAAAGGTATAAATACCAAGATGCGCCAATACAGAAACTTTGGTATGGCAAATCCAGAAGGATACCGTAAAGCGCTAAGGTTAATGAAATTAGCCGAAAAATTTAATAAACCTATTGTAACTTTTATTGATACCCCGGGTGCTTATCCAGGATTGGAAGCAGAAGAGCGTGGCCAAGGTGAAGCAATTGCAAGAAACCTTTTAGAAATGTCGGTTTTAAAAGTTCCTATTATTTGTATGATTGTGGGTGAAGGAGCAAGTGGTGGTGCTTTAGGAATTGGCATTGGCGATAGGGTTTATATGTTAGAACATACTTGGTACTCGGTAATTTCGCCCGAATCTTGTTCCTCTATTTTATGGAGAAGCTGGGATTTTAAAGAAAAAGCAGCCGAATGCCTGAAACTTACTGCTGATAATATGCTTGAAAACAAGCTAATAGACGGTATTATAAAAGAACCACTTGGTGGCGCACACCAAGATCCTGAGCAAATGGCAAATACCATTAAAGAAAAGATTTTGACCGATTTAAAGGAACTAAAAAGCAAAAAAGTAGATGTTTTAATTAGCGAAAGAATTGATAAATTTTGTGCTATGGGTGTTGTTGTGGAAGATTAAAAAAAACCATTTAAAATAAAAAACCCTCTTCACTGTAGTAATTTTACTATGAAGAGGGTTTTTTATTTCTATAAAAGGAATTGTTTGAATACGAATAGATATTATTACAAAGAAAAATGTAATTTTCTGTCAATTTTTTTCCGCAAAAAAGTAACCAAAACCCGAGCGGAGCGAACACATGAGTGCCTTTAAAAATAAAAACACCGAATAAACTCTCCGCTGCGTTTGTTGCTACCAAGTCTCTGCTTTAAATTCCCTTAGTGCTAGTCGCAACAAACAAGGCGGAATTATCGCTCAACGGTTGTTTGTGCTTTTGCTATATGTACTATATCTAAGTGTTTTCAATAAAGAAAATATGTCAAATGTAAGCAGTAGAAAAACTTGGCTTTCAATGTGAAAGCTTCTTTTACTTCTAATAAGTAATCTAAATTAAACTCAAATTACCAGAAAGCAACAAGGTTATACTGTAAAATTCCAACCTCTAACATCTTCTACTCTACCATACTTAATATCGTCTAATGCCTTGCGTATTTTAGCGGCAAATACACTTTCTGATGGGTTTGGTAACATGTAACTTTTACCATCGGATACAATTTCTGCAACTTGTGCGATGGTTGCTGCTGTTCCTGCCCCAAAAACATCAGTACATGATCCATTTGCAATAGCCTCCAAAACTTCGGTTACAGACACTCTTCGTTCTTCAACCTCCATTCCAAAATCTTTGGCTAATTGAATAATGCTTGCTCTTGTTACGCCTTTTAAAATGGTGTCTCTGGTAGATGGGGTTACCAACTTTCCATTAATTACAAACATTACGTTTGCCGCACCCATTTCTTCTATGTATTCATGCTCTTTAGAGTCGGTCCAAATGAGTTGGTCAAAACCTTCTTGCATGGCCTTTTTAGCCGGTAATAAAGAGCCTCCGTAATTACCCGCTGCTTTTGCATAACCAAAACCTCCTTCACTTGCTCTAGTATATTCCTTTTCTACTTTAATTCTTAAATTTTTAGAAAAATACGGACCCGTAGGACCCAAAATAACCATAAACTTATAAGTTGATGATGGTGTTACACCTAGGAAAGGATCGGTAGCAAACATAAACGGACGAATATAAAGCGAGAAATTCTCTTTATTAGGAATCCAATCTCTATCTACGTTTACCACAGCCGCAATACTTTGTATAAAAATTTCCTCGGGTAAGGTTGGCATACACAAACGTTCTGCCGATTTATTAAAACGAATGGCATTTTGATCTGGACGGAAAATGGTGATTTTACCATCAACATTTAAATAAGCCTTTAAACCTTCAAAAAATGCCTGCCCGTAATGTAAAGCAGAAATTGCAGGACTTAATCCTATATCGCCGAAAGGCAAAATCTCAAAATTTTTCCACTCGCCATTTTCATAATCTGCGGTAAACATGTGGTCAGAAAATGTTTTACCAAATGGCAAATTATCAAAATCTATTTGTGGTAGCTTAGAAGTTTTGGCCTTTGTAATTTTAATATCTAAAGTATCTATCATGGTTATAATGGTATTGAAAAAGAGCTACAATTTACAAAATTATTTTATTTGATGCTTGCTAAAGTGTCATTTACCCAAGCTTTACCCCACTCTTCTGTCTCTTCTACGCTCCAAAGTTGAGGATAAAAAATTCTTTTCTGAAAACGTGGAGGCAAATATTTTTGCCAATTTGTTCCACCAGTTGCTTTAATCTCAGTTGGTTCTCGGTTTAAATACCTCACAGCAGATTTATAGTGTGCTAGTGGCCAATTTACATTTACTAATACATCAAATCTTTTTAAAAGGTTTTGTGTCTCTTCTAAATGATTATTCTGTTGATTAATTTTTAAAAAAGATTGCCATAAATTGGCACCTTCTACTTCCTGGGCTAAACCTAAAAACTGCTGATTATATTTATCTTTAAACTGCTTTAAGGTTAAAGTTTGCTTTCCGCTAGCTAACTCGGTTGCGCCATATTGCCAATAAATTTGTTCAAATTGTTGTTTAATGGTGGCGTTAGTAAGCTCAGTTCTTTTATCTTTAGCCACCAAATTAATCATGTCGGTAGCGTAAATTTCTATCATCCGGTATTGCCCACTTTGGAAACCACTTGCCGGCAATAAAGACATCCTAAACTTTAAAAACTGTTCCTTATCCATCCCCTCTATCATAATGGTAAAAGAACTACAAAGTGCTTCAAAGTAATTAATCATCCGCTTTAAGCGAGCATTAAAAAAAACAGCATCAAGATTTGGGTGTTGTGCAATTTGCTGGCACTCGTGTAAAACCAATTTAAAATAAAGCTCTGTTATTTGGTGGTAAAGGATAAAAATTTGCTCATCGGGAAAGGGAGTTTTTGGGCTTTGTAAACTCAATAAAGTATCTAAATGGATGTAATCCCAATAGGTTAAATAATCTGCGTAAAGCAAACCATCTAAATAAGAAGACATGTCTTGACCCATTGCAGCGTATTTTTCTTGCAAAAGGTTTAGGCGTTCTTTAATATCGTTTGTGATCTCCATAAAATTCTACTTTTCTTTGTTTAAACCCATAAACTTTGCGACTCCAATTTTTTGCGAGCTATAAATCCCTTTATGACCGCTGAAAAAATAAGCGATAAAACAAGCTATACCAAAAAGCAAAATATACTGCCCGCCAAATAACTCAACCCCCATAATGGTGCAAGCTAATGGTGTATTGGTTGCGCCAGCAAAAACGGCAATAAAACCTAAAGCAGCAAATAAACTGATTGGGGCATCCATTAAAACGGCCAAAGAATTACCTAATGTTGCGCCAATATAAAACAAGGGAGTAACCTCGCCACCTTTAAAACCTGTACCCAAAGTAAGCGCAGTAAAAATGGTTTTCCAGAGCCAGCTTAAAGCATCGGCGCCACCTTGTGTAAATGCAGAAGAAATGGTAATACTATCGCTATGTTGAGCAACTACGCCTAAGCTTAAATAATCGGGTTTACCCACCAAAAGAGTTAACAAAATAATGGTTAATCCACCAAAAAACGGAATTAACCAAGTGATTTTGAATAGGCCTAAAAATGTGTTTTTTACTGCCCTTACCAAGCTGGAAAACAACAAACTAGTTAAACCAAACACTACCGATGCTAACATAATTTTTAAGAGCAAAATGATATCCCAATTAAAATATTGACTAAGAAAAAAATTAGGCTCCTGAATAAAATCTATTTGGTAAAGCGTGTGTTTTACCTGCCAAGCGTTTACGGTAAAATCGCCAATTAAGCTAGCAAAAATGCAGGGAATAATGGCATCGTATTTTAGTTTACCAATGGCAATTACTTCTATGGCAAAAATTGCCCCAGTAAACGGAGTGCCAAATACAGCCCCAAAACCAGCTGCTACTCCGGCTAATAATATGGTTTTTACATCTTTTTCATCAAGTTTTAACCATTTAGCAAATAGTTGCGCTATGCTACCTCCAATTTGTACTGCGGTTCCCTCACGCCCTGCCGAGCCACCAAATAAATGTGTTAAAACGGTAGTTGATAAAACTAGAGGTCCCATTTGGGGAGGTACGCCACCGCCTGGTTGATGAATTTCGTCTAAAATGAGGTTGTTTCCTTTTTCTGATGATTTTCCTAAAAACCGATACAAAAAATGAATAGCCACACCAATTAAAGGCAAAAAGTATAATAAGTATTCATGGGTGTAACGGTATAAAATAGCCGAGTTTAGCATCCACAAAAATAGGGCAACTCCGCTACCTATCACCAAGCCTAAAGGCAAAGCAATTAAAAACCACTTAGCTATATATTTTACGATAGTTAACTGTTGAGGCAATTTATTTTCTGGTTTAAAAAAACTCATTCTAGATGAAACTAGGTTTTAACCCGATTTATTAATGATGAACTAAGCTCTCAAATATATTCAAAATTTATGGGAAGACTTGAAATAGCCCCAAATGTGCGGGAATGATTTTTGGATTTGATGAAGTGTTTATCTGCGGGATGAATGAGTTAGCCACAGATACACGGATGTTTACGAATGATGAATTTATAAAGGTTCAAATATCATCCCCGCTGTTCGAGATGTTAGCGCAGCGCATTTCGTACTTAGAAATATAAAGGATTTATAATCCTCAATCAGTTATAAAGCATAATACTTATAAATGAGAAAGGTTTCAGAATCCTTAATTAAATTATTCGCTAAATTTGGGAGATAAGAAGCTTATAAAGAATTATGGCATATACATATCGGATATATGATCAAAAAGGAGTTTATTTTATTACTTGTACAGTAAATCAATGGGTAGATGTTTTTACTAGAAAGGAGTA
>JBIKIN010000009.1:0-145914 GCA_044361595.1 Pelobium sp.
AATTTCTTTTTCTGTGTATCCATTAAGTTTTGAAGGAACATTTCCTATTTCAAAATATGAACCAAAAGTTATTAGCTTTCCTTTGTACTTGTTTTTGTCTAAAAACTTAGCAAGTTTTATAGGTATAAATGTATTTATTTCATTTATATCATTTAGTTTTTGATCTTCAGATGGATTTATACCTACACCAGCACAATAAAAAATCAATTGATAATCAAGTATAATAGATGGTAAAAAACTTTCTATCAAGTTTAACTTGATGAATTTTATATTTCTAACGGTTTGAATAGATGGCTTTTCCCTTCCAATTATAAGAATTTCAAAATTATTCTTTAATGCATATTCAATAATATTTTTCCCAAGAAATCCAGTTGAACCTATAACGCAGATATTCATCTTATAAAAAATTCTTTATAGATTTAATTATAAATGAATGAATATCATCGGGATGCTCTAATATGTTTTTATATAACTTAATAGTAAGATCAATTGCCTTTTTAGCTTCCATTTTAGGGTGCCAATTCAAATCTTTTTTTACCTTATCAATATTTAATTGAAGTAGTTTAGCCTCGTGATGCCCATTATTCTCTTTTGCAAAATTAGCCTTCCCATTACCCCATACTTTTATGGCCATGTTTACCAATTCTTTTACCGTTAAGTTATCGCTAAGTTCGGGTCCGAAATTATAGACTTCTGCATATTTAACAGGATTCTCGCTTTGCTTTTGCGCCAACCTCAAATAACCAGATAATGGCTCTAATACATGTTGCCATGGCCTCACGGCATCAGGATTTCTTACCAAAATCTCTTGCTCATTTTGCAATGCCCTTACAATATCAGGAACAATACGGTCTTTGGCCCAATCGCCACCACCAATGACATTACCAGCTCTAGCAGATGCTACAGATTTTTGATGTTCTTGGTATTTTAAAGGATTAAAAAAAGATTGCCTATAAGAGTTGATAATAATTTCTGCCGCAGCTTTACTGGCGCTATATGGGTCATATCCACCTAGCGCATCTGTTTCTTGGTAGGCTTGTCCGTTTTCTAAATTACGGTAAACTTTATCGGTAGTAATCATTACAGCAATGCAAGGTTTAGCTAATTCTTTTAGGGCTTCTAAAATATTTGCTGTTCCTATTACATTTACTTCATAGGTATAAAGTGGCTGTTCGTAAGATTTGATGACTAAAGGTTGTGCCGCTAAATGAAAAACAAAATCGGGTTCAAAATTTAATAGCTCACTTTTTAGCTTTTCTAGATCCCGTATATCAGCAATAATAGATTCACAAAGTTGGTCGCCATTAATTTGATGATATAGATCGTAATCATTTTCAGGGGCTAGTGCATAACCTTTAATTTGGGCACCTAAAAGATGTAGCCATGCCAATAGCCAACTTCCTTTAAAACCGGTATGTCCTGTTAAAAAGACTTTTTTACCCTTAAAAGTATCTTCAAAATTCATATTACCAAGTTTTCCAAAGGGCATGTCCGCTTTGCCATTCTTGTTCCAATTCTTGTTTATCTCTTAGCGTATCCATAGGTTTCCAATAACCATGGTGTTTAAAAGCAGACATTTCTCCTTGGGCAGCTATTTGTTCCATAGGTTCTTTTTCCCAAACTATTAAATCGTCTTTAATAAAATCAAATACTTCGGGCTGGCAAACAAAAAAACCACCGTTTATCCAAGCTCCATCACCTTTAGGTTTTTCTAAAAAAGAGGTTACGGCATCTTCCTCGTTCAAGTTCAATGCACCAAATCTTCCTGAGGGTTGCACCGCAGTTACGGTGACCATCTTCTTGCTTTCTTGATGATGTGCTACCAATTCTTTAATATTTACATTACCCACCCCATCTCCATAGGTTAATAAGAAAGCTTCGTTTCCAATGTATTTTTGTATGCGTTTAATTCTACCTCCAGTCATGCTGCTTTTTCCAGTATCTACCAAAGTAATTTTCCAAGGTTCGGCCTCGCTTTGATGCGTTTCTATACTATTGGTTTGTAAATCAATAGTGACATCAGATTGGTGTAAAAAGTAATTGGCGAAATATTCTTTAATGATATAGCCTTTATATCCCAAACAAATTACAAAATCGTTAAAACCGTAAGAAGAATAGATTTTCATGATATGCCATAAAATAGGCTTGTCTCCAATATCTACCATAGGTTTAGGGCGTAAAGAAGTCTCTTCACTTAATCGAGTACCTAGTCCACCAGCCAGTATAACTACCTTCATATTTTTTGCAATTGGTTAATTGTAACTTCTTGAAAATTTATATTTCCCCAATTTGACGGCCAAATAGGAATCATTTCTTTTGTTGCTAATTTGGTATATGCAACTTCAAAAAATATGGTTTGTGATATATGGTCAAAATCTGTTATACCTTCTGTATGATCTCCAATTCCTATTGAAAAATCCATATAATACTTCCCTTTTGCTAATTGGTGGTTATTAATACTTAACAGAACTTCAATAGTTTCATTTTCTTTGATGCATAGGTTTTGCTCCCCAAAAACAACCCCTACACTTTGTTCTTCCATGGTATTGATTCCACCAGCTATTCTAAAATTAGAGACCTCTTTTTTCCCTTTCAATATAAATTTAATGCTAATAGGCTCATCAGTTGCAATATTAGAATTTGGGTCGGGATTTAATAACTCAACAGAAACAAAATCTATTATTCTATTATGGGATTCCATGTATTTTCTATGGCTATTGGTTATTGTGACGTGTTTTTCCATAGATGCAGATTCATTTACTAAAGAGGCATATTTATCTACACAAGTATTGGTATCGCCTTTAAAGTCTATCAGTCCATTTTTTAAGATGATTCCTGTTTTACAAAGATTTTTAATGGCAGCCATGTTGTGGCTTACAAAAAGGATAGTTCTACCTTCCTTATTAGAAACATCATTCATTTTTCCCAAACACTTTCTTTGAAATTCCGCATCGCCTACAGCTAATACCTCGTCTACAATTAAAATTTCAGATTCTAAATGAGCTGCTACGGCAAAAGCCAAACGTACATACATACCAGAAGAATAACGTTTTACGGGAGTATCTATATAACGTTCTACCCCAGAGAAATCTACAATTTCATCAAATTTACGTTGTATTTCATGCTTACGCATTCCAAGGATAGCGCCATTTAAAAAGATATTCTCTCTTCCGCTTAACTCGGGGTGAAAACCTGTGCCTACTTCTAATAAACTGGCAATACGGCCTTTAACTTTTAAACTTCCTGTAGTTGGACCAGTAACCCGGCTCAATATTTTTAATAAAGTACTTTTACCTGCACCATTGCGGCCTATAATGCCAACCGCATCACCCTGCTCAATTTCAAAGTTAATGTCTTTTAGGCTCCATACATATTCGCTTTCCCCTTTTTTGCTGCGGTCGTTGGTTTCACCTATTTTTAAGTAAGGGTCTTCTTTTCCCCTCACAGTATGCCACCAACGGTTGATATCATGAGAAATGGAACCGGTACCAATTTCGCCTAAGCGGTATTGCTTACTTAAATTCTCTACCTTAATTACACTACTCATCTTATCATGCTTTTCATCAGAATTTTTGCAGCATCAAAAATAGGTATTTTGCCTTGTAATGTATTTGAATATTTTTCAAACTCAATTGCAAATTGAATAAACCTTTGTGGATGGTAAAAATCTAAAATAGGTTGTTGTACTTCGTCTGCTTTTACTACAAAAAATGTATTTTGTTTATACCACCAATCAATTTCTAAATTGTCCCATATTTGATGTCTAAATAAATCTTTTACTACAAAACCTTTTTGATTAAACTTATTTATCCAATAACTAAAAGATTGTTCATTTAAATGATTTTGGCCACCTTGTAATGGTAATGCTGCAGAAAAAAGAATGGTATCAGAGGCTTTAATTAAGGTCTCGATAATGATATCTGCTTTATCTGGTGGTAAATGCTCTACTACTTCCAAACAAATTGCAAGGTCATATTTTTTTTCTAAAGTTAATGGTACACCTAAATCGTGTAATTGAAAATTTTCTTGGGGTATGCAAAGTTGACTTTGATCTATATAATTACCATCAATGCCTAATATTTCTTCACATCCTTGTTCTTTAAAAATTTTTAGCCACGTTCCTAAACCACAACCGATATCTACTACGGAGGATGGATTAATAAAATCTTTTAATATAGGAATAAAAGTATTCGCTGATTTGGTATTATGAATTTCTGTTGTATGTATGTAATTATTTTTAGCAATCATTAATTTATTTCAATTTTTATTGTTAATGAATTTAAGCTTTTTTATTCAATTTTTAATACTTCTTACCATGATAAATTGGCGGCCAAACTTTCTATTTCTGTTGTGTAAATTATAAGTGAGCAAACGTAGCTTAATATTTTTTTTGACAACAATAATAGCATAAGTTATTTAATAAAGTAGTGGGGCCTAATCAGCTCTTATTTTTTTGTTCTTCCAATGCATCTCCATTCCAAGATAATTTACCGGCTATTTCGCTAAAGTCAAATTTTTTGGTAACAATAATCTTGCTTTCTACCTTTTTGCTACGGTCGTTAGTTTCACCTATTTTTAAATAAGGGTCTTCCTTTCCTCTTACAGTATGCCACCAGCGGTTGATATCATGAGAAATGGAACCCGTACCAATTTCGCCTAAGCGGTATTGTTTACTAAGATTTTCAACTTTTATGACACTACTCATTTATTATCCTTGCTCTTTATTCTTTAATCTTTGCTCTTTCTCTTTAATCCTTGCTCTTTTTTCTTTACTCTTAATCTTGTCCTCAACTTATTTTTTTAAACCAATACAATACCTGGTAAAAATTTGAAATCTTTTATATTGTAAGTGTAAAGGGGTACCTGAAGTATTACAGCGGTTGCCCCAATGATGGCATCGGGTATCTGCAAACCATGGCTTAAGTTGAAATCTTCAATAAATTGTGTGGCTAACTTCGAGATTTCTATATTAATTTCGACCACATCAAAATAACGAATCTTTTTCTTGGCTTGGGTAAGTTCTGCTTTATTGCGCATACCTTGTAAAAGCTCCATTACGGTTATAGAAGATATAACGACATTTTCTAATCCTATTGCTTGTAGCTGATCAATAGTTTCTTGCTTTCCATTAAAAGCATAAATAAAAATATTGGTATCGCAAAGCACCATTATCCCTTAGCATTATTTCTAAACCAGCCTTCTCTTCTTATGTTTTCTAAAGTTTGTGGCTCGCTTTTCCAAACACCAAATAAACTGTTAATGTTTATTTTTTTGTTGCCTTTTGTAATGGTAGGTAACATACTATTATCCACCGGAACAATATTGATATCTTTTAGCTTTAGGCTTTTAAGCAAAAAAGTTAAAGTTTCAAATTCGGTTTTAGTATCTATATCAAAAGTAACTCTCATTTTATTTTTGTGTTAACGAACTTAACAATATTTTTTAAGTAAAATGCTGTGGTATTGCAAATCAAGACTTTAATCATTTAATTACAGAAGTAATTGGGATATCATTTACAACTTTATTCATAAACTTCATTCCTCTTTCGGTTAATCTAATATCCAAATAACCGTTAAGAATATTGGAATCAATCAGATATTCCTGTCCCATTCGCTCCGTATTTCCGTAAGATGATTTTGGAATTTATTGTATTCCTCATTAGATAATTTCAAAGATCCTGCAAATTGATCCGACAAAGATTTTTTTTCTAAGGCTACATTATTTTTTAGTACTTTAACAATGTTTAGAGCTTCTAAATCTTTTAAAAGCTGATAGCCCTTTTCATTATTGATTTGTAATAAAACTGTCTGCATGATTTTAATTTTATCTAAATATAAAGGTAATGTTTTAGATACAATTTTTTATTCTTTTTGTTAATGTCTGTTAGAAAATTTAAAACTGAGCGAAGTCGATTGCCACTCAGCTCTTATTTTTTTCTGTTCTTCCAATGCATTTCCCTGCCAAGATAATTTCCCTGCTATTGTGCTGAAGTCAAATTTTCTATTATCCATAATATTATTTTCTTTGACTTCAAAATTGACGTTTAATACTTTCAGGAAAGATTTTAAAGCGATTAATTGCTCTTTAGTTTCTGGATGATTGATTAATATTTCCATACAGCTAAATTAATTAAAATTTGTTGTAAAGTTTTTTACTTTTAGCTTCAAGGAAATTAGTTTTACCGACCACCAACCACCGACTACCGACTACCAACTACTCAAAAACGTTCTTAAATTTATTGCTTTTATTCCTTCCATACTATTTCCTGTAAAAGTGTCTAAAGTAATAACCTCCTTAGGATAATGATCCTTAATTCGATTTAAATTACCAAATTCTCTGTCTAAGGTTTTTTGTTCGTTTATAGATAAGGCTACTTGTATATATTTTTTTTCACCATTTTTTTCACAAAAGAAATCAATTTCCTGATCATTGATGATGCCTACTTTAACTTGGTAGCCTACTGAAATAAGGTGGTTATAAACTACGTTTTCGATAATTTTACCTCTGTCTTCTAATCTATAGCCCCAAATGCCGTTTCTAATTCCAAGGTTTTCAAAGTAAAATTTTTCACCTATCTCAAATATTCTCTTGCCTACAAGGTCGTATCTTGCTACTTTGTGAATTAAAAAAGCATTAACTAAGTGTTGTATGTAAATTTGTACTTGGTTTGGGGGCATATTAGTTTTTTGCGACTTTAAAAAGTCGCTTATTTTTTTAGCCGAAAATAAACTTCCTGTATGCGCTGCTAAAAATAAGACCAGTTGTTCTAAAAAAATAGTATTTCTTAAGGCATAGCGATTAATGATATCTCTATAAACGATGGTGTTATAAATGTTTTTTAGATACTCGAAAATAACGTCGTCTTGAAGAGGTAAATTTTTTAGGTATGGTAAACCACCGAATTTAAGGTATAATTCTAATGAGTTTTCTTCATTTTTTAATTGATGAAACTGTAAAAATTCTAAATAAGTTAAGCTATAAACAGTAAGCTCAATAAAACGACCACTTAATTTACCTGCAATATCACTTGATAATAAATTGGCGTTACTGCCGGTACAATAGAGGTCTAAATCTAAATCTAACAATAATGAGCGTAATGCATCCTGGAAATTAGTAATATCTTGAATTTCGTCAATAAAAACATATGTTTTTTTGCTCTTATCCTTGTTAGCTAAAACATATTGATTTAAATCTTCGGCTGTTTTGATATGCGAAAAAGATAAATCTTCTTTATTGATATAAATTATAGAGGCTTTTTTATCTTCTTGTTGTATGTGTTCAATAATTTGAAATAACAAATAGCTTTTACCAACCCTGCGTTGCCCTGTGAGAACTTTGATAATAGGCTTACCAATAAAAGGTTTAAGCTTATCTAAGTATACCTGTCGTATTTCTAAATCTACTGGAATTTTAGTTATAGCCATGATTATAATTTCTTACAAAATTAAAATTTATTATAGATATAACTATAACTTTGTTGCTTTCCAATTCACTATTTATTTTATCCATGCTGAGCGGGGTCGAAGCGCCATTCTTCCCGTCATGCTGAGCGGAGTCGAAGCACCCTCATTCCTCCATTCCTTCCTTCATTCATTTCTTCATTCCTTCCTTCCTTCATTCATTCCATCCTTCCTTCCCCTACACCGTGTCCATAAAAGTTTTCTCTACCTTATTAAAAATTACATATCCTAAACCTACAGAAAAAAGCATAAACACAAAGCTATATAAAATAGAATAAGGCTCTACCAAGCCCTTTCCGAAAATACAAAACCTAAAAGCTTCTACCAAAGAACTGATAGGGTTTAAATCTATAATCCATTTATAACTTTTCCCCTGTAGGTAAGAAAGCGGATAAATTACAGGCGTGGCATACATCAATAACTGAATGGCAAAACCCAATAAAACGGTAAAATCTCTGTATTTAGTAGTAATGGAGGAGAAGATAATCCCTAAACCTAAACTAATTCCTGCAAGCACAAAAAGGATGACAGGAAGAAACAATAAATTGATACTGGCTACAAACGGATAGCCATTAAAATGGTAATAAATGAGTATGACTATGAGTAGAGCAAATTGAATAGCAAATTTAACCACATTGGATAAAATGATGGAAATAGGGGTCACAATTCTGGGGAAATAAACTTTACCAAATATACCCGCATTGGCGGTAAAAGTGCTAGAGGTACCCGTAAAACAGGCCGAAAAATAATTCCAAATGGTTAAACCAGACATATAAAAGGCAGCAGGAGCAATCCCATCTGTTGGGATTTTGGCTATTTTGCCAAAAACCAATAAAAACATAATGGTGGTTAAGGCTGGCTGCACCACATGCCAAAGTGGGCCCAGTATGGTTTGTTTAAACTGGGAGGTAAAGTCTCTTTTTACAAATAGCCACATCAAATCCCTATAATGCCAAACTTCTTTAAGCTGGAGGTCAAACAGTTTATTTTTAGCACTAATTTCTATATCCCATTGTTCTTCTAAAAGATTTTCCATTTAATTGAGTAATAACTTTTCTAAATTTTCTTGATATTGAGGGTAGCCAAAATGTTGATTCACCAAATTGATTAATTCTTCAGGCTGCTTAGATAAGGGATGATGTTGATAGTTTTGGATCGCATCAATTAAAGCGTTTTGATCATTAGGATTAATTAATATTCCCAATGCTCCGTTGGCTAAAGCATCAACGGAGCCATCTAAATTTCCGCCAATTACGGGTAAGCCACAAGCCATAGCTTCTATAAAGACAATTCCAAAACCTTCTTTTTGGCTAGGCATTACAAATAAATTGGCTAATCTAAAGTAGCTGCTAATTTCCTCATCTGGGATAAAGCCGCATAATTTTACCTCGTCTCTTAAATCTAAACTTTCTATTAACTGTGTTACTCTGTTATATTCTGCTTGGTCATATTTGCCTAAAATGAGGTATTTATATTTTTTACCTTGTTTTTTTAGAATAGCCAAAGCTTCTATTACCTTATCATAACCTTTATACTTTTCTGAACTAACTAATCTAGTTAATGTTACAATTACTTGCTCATTTTGGGTTATTTGATTAGTTAATAATATTCTATTTTTCACAATTTCATTGCTTATTATATTGAAATAAGGATCTAGACTGTTGTGAAAAACTAAGCATTTGCTTTCATCAATATGATGTTTATTTACTAAGTTGTTTTTAGTAAACTGACTAACGGGTAAAATAAGATCTACTTTGTTTAATAAATGCCTTTTGAGACGACTTTGCTTACCCCAAACTTCTATACCGTGTGCTTGTAAAATCAATTTTGTTTTGGGGTTTAAAGTTTTAATCAACAAACCTACCAATGCTAAATTGATATGGCTCAACATCACCACATCACATTGTATTCCTTTTTTAACGCTATTAAAAATGAATGGTATAAGTTTTCCTTTAAAACCTACAAACCTTCTATTGGTAATGTATTTTTCATCTGGGGCACTATCGTACAAACTTTTAGCATGGAATCTGATTAGATTTTTTGATTGAAGGTCAGTCCCGGCTTTCATTAATACTCTATTTACTTTTTCTATACCTCCGGTATGGCTAAAAGTTTTAAGGGTTAAGAAAAGTGCATCTTTTTGTGGAAGGTAATTTTCTATTTGTAATAAAGCATAGCACCTGCTCCAATGTAATTTATTATTTAAAAAAAGCTGTCCTAACTTAGCAACATCTATATTGGGATGATTTACAATTTTATCAATCTCAGGGTGAGACTTGTTCCATTCTTGAAATGGAAAAGTAAAACCCATTTTTTTTCTTTGATAAATTTCTGGAGGTAAAATATCATTGAAAGATTTAACTAATAATGCCTTTGGTAAACTTCCACTAAATTTTACTTTTGAATCTATTTGATGAACTAATTTTAAAAATTCTTTATCTAAGAACGGCACTCTTATTTCGACACCATGCTGCATACTCATAAAATCGGTATCACGCAGCAATTGGGAACGCATGTAAATATTTTGCTCCAACCAACTCACATAATTTTTTGGAGTAACTTTATTTCTGGGGCTATCTTCATATTTCAGTTTTCTTAAAGCGCTTTGTATTTCATCTTCTGTGGCATCTAATAATTTGCTGATGGTTTTGGGCGTATAAAATCCTCGCAAAAATAAATAGTCGGCATAGGTACGTTCTTCTTTCAAAAACAGCAATTTTTTCAACTTATCGTTTGATAAGTGGTCGGCAATATTAAATATTTGAAGCGGTAATTTTCTTAAAGCGATTACTTTATCAATTCGTTTAAAGGAAGGGTAGCCGCCAAATAATTCATCACCCCCTAAGCCTGATAGCACCGCTTTTAATCCATTTTGTTTGGCGCACCTAGAGATAAACCAAGAATTTACAGCATCATTACTGGGCTGATCAAATGCATTTTTCAATTGTGGCAAAGCATCTAAGTAATCATTTTTTGTAATGGTATAATGCGTATGCTTACTGTTTATTTTTTGTTGAATAATTTTTTGATAATAAGACTCGTCGTAGGCCTGCTCGTTAAAACTAACAGAAAGGGTTTGGATTGGTCTTGGTGAGTTTTGTGCAGCCAATAAAGAGATGATACTACTATCAATACCTCCACTTAAAAACACACCAATAGGAGCGTCGGATATCAAATGTCTGTTTACTGCTGCTTTTAAAGTGCTATTGATGAGTTGGTTGACTTCTTCTTCGTTCGTTAATTGAGAACTAAAAATTAAGGATTCGAAGGTTTCAATTTCACTTTGCTGCGTTTGTAAATTATAAATTAAAACTTTACCTGGGGCTAAAGATTTAACATTTTTTAAAGTAGTATAGGGTTCTGGTATAAAACCGAAGGATAAGAAATAGATTTTCCAATTGGGGTCATCATCCATTTTTAAACCAGAAGTTGCAAAAGCTTTCACTTCGCTAGCAAATACAAATTGTTGATTTTGTTGGAAATAATATAGGGGTTTAATACCAGCAACATCTCTGGCTAAAATCAGTTTTTTTAACCGTTGATCATAAATGGCAATGGCAAACATGCCGTTAAGCAATTTAAAACAGGCTGTTCCCCACTCTTGGTAAGCATGCAATATCACTTCGGTATCAGAATGGCTATGGAATTGATGACCCTTAGAGATTAGATCAGCCTTAATTTCTAGATAGTTGTAAATTTCGCCATTAAAACTGATGTGTAAATGCTGATATTGCATAGGTTGATGCCCAGCATTGCTTAAATCAATTAATGATAAGCGCCTATGCCCTAATGCCAAATGAACACTTTCATCGATAAAAAAACCTTCCCCATCTGGCCCACCATGTGCTTGTATATCGCACATGTTTTGGATGTGCTGCTGCAAATTAGTAGGGTTAAAAGAAGGATTGATTAGACCGGCAATTCTACACATCAGTAATTAAAAAGTAAAAAGGCTACCACTTTAATAAGTTTATATTTTTTTTAATCCTTGCTATGGCCTTCTGCCTTTGGCATTAATCCTTTAGCTATTTTTAGCTATTCTTCTTCTTTAAATAATATTTAAAATGCCCTACTAAATTCCACCATTTTGGCTTAATATCATCATAATATCCATAACCATAAGATTCGCTATAATCTGCATAATAGTAATAACTTTCATAATAACTACTTGCATAATTGGTTGTGTAGTAACGGCTATACAAAGAATCATTACTAAAGGCATTTAAAATAATGACCATGTTATTCAAGTTGAATTCTCTACTTATTTTATTTGGAATAGTAGATGCTGAAATTCTTGAAACACCTGATCTAATTACGAATATATTGATATCTGATTGTCTAATTAATGGTACCGAATCTGAAACTAAGCCTACTGGAGCGGTATCTATTAACACATAATCGTATATGGTGGCTAAATGTTCAAGTAATTTTTTCATTCGTTCAGATTGAATTAGCTCTGAAGGATTTGGAGGATTAGGTCCGGATGGAATAAAATCTAAACCTTCTATATGGGTTTGTAATAGTACATCTTCAAGTTTATGCTGGTGGGCTAAATAAGTACTTAAGCCTTTATCGTTATCAATTTCGAAGGCTTTATGCATTTTAGATTTACGTAAATCAGCCGCAATCACAACTACTTTTTTATCAATTAATGATAAAGTACTGGCCAAATTGATGGTCATGAAAGATTTCCCCTCTCCAGAAATTTCGGAAGTGATACATATAATTTTGGAATTCTTCTCACTAGCTAAAAAGCTCAAATTGGTACGTACAGATCTGATAGATTCTGCAAAAATAGATTTAGGCTTTTCTAAGGATAAAACTTGTTTATTGGATTTGTCTAGTTTGGTAGGGAACTTTTTAACCACGCCAATAATTGGTATAGTAGTTAAAGCTTCTACTGTTTCTTTATCGAAGATAAAAGGATTAATTACTCTAATTAAAACTATTAAACCTATACTAATGATAATTCCAATAAGTAAAGCCGAAGAGTAAACTCTAGCTTTTTGTGGTTCAACGGTCTTAAAAGACAATTCGGCATAATTTACTACGCTTACACCAGCAGAAATTGCCGACAATGAGATTTCTGATTCCAGTTTTCTCTCAGAAAGAAATGAATATACTTTTTCATTGATATCGTAAGTACGTTGCAAATTGGTTAAGCCTTGCTCCGTTCCTGGTACAATAGAAAGGTCTTTATCTGCTTGCCTAAGTTCCTGCTCTAGACTGGCAATGTATTTATTTTGTCTGTTCCTAAAGCTTTTAATGTTTCTAATAATCGCTTCTTTCAGTTCAAAAATTTGTTTATCTAATTCTAGAATTGGATTAGATTTCTCATTATAGTTAACTAATTTCCCCGACTTTTCGATTAATAGCGTATTTAATTTGTCTATTAATCCTCTTAAAAAAGCACCTGTTTCTCCTTCTATATTAAAATTTAAATAAACTTTGTCTTGATTATTTTTGATTTGCTGTTCAAAAATATCTAAGCTAATGTTTTGTGTTTTTAGGCCAACTAATTGTTCCTGATAGTCAGTTAATCTACGTTCTTTAGAACTGCTAAAATAACCTATACTTGATATTTTATTTTGTATTCTATAGTCTTTAAGTTGATTTTGAGAAATTTTTAACTCATCCGACATGTTTTTAAGTTGGCCATTGATGAATGCGATTGTAGAATTTGCTCCTTGACTTCTCTTCTGTTCGTCAAAAAATACATATTCATTCATTATAGCATTTAAAATGTCTTTTGCGAAATAAGGATTAATATCAATAAAAGATATCATCATAATATTGGTGTTTTTCCCTACTTCTTTGATACTAATACCGGTGCCTACCCTTGTTAAGAAATCCTCTCTATGATTAATTTGAAAATAATAATCGGCATTATCTGCTTTTAAAAAGTCTTCTATGTACATGGTGTAACCCAATAATTCAAATATTTCACCAAAGTTCTTTTCTACACTCAGATTATGTACATCATCCTTTATGCTAATTTTAAATCTTTTTGAATTTATTTTTTTAAACTGATAGGCTCCCCTAAATCTATTTAGACTATCCTCTTTAATAACATTAACTTTAAAAGGCTTGTTTGGATACATTTCGTTGGTTCGAAAACGACCAACAATATAATAAGATACTCGATAATCTAGCCTTCCTATAGCATTAGTTAATAATGGATTTGATTTGATGACATAGCTTTCAGCCTCAACAGTTTTACTACCTCCTGCGCTAAGTTTACCTTTAAATAAGTCTGTAATCTCACTATTACCTTGTTCAAACTTTAATGATGCAGAGGTACTGAAAGTTTGCGGGGTGTACCACAAATAGACATATGAGCAAAATATACAAATAGATAGAAGGGAAAAAATCCAATACCATCTACTCCATAAAATTTTTACTATTTTAATGTAGTCAATTTCTTGACTGATGACTTGGTTTTTTTCTTGATTTTGATTGGCATCCATTGCTACTGTTTGATAGTTTTTATAATTAGATAGGTATTTAAAACCAAAATTCCAACTGACGCTAAAGTATTAATACCTGCTAAATTTTTAGTTAAAATTGAAAATTTAGTTCTTTCTGCAATTATAATATCTCCGTCTTGTAAAATTAATTTTGAATTTGATAATGAGTTGATATTTGATAGATTTACCATTATTAACTCAGGATTTTTTCTATCACCTCTAATAATCCTAATTGTTTTGATATTTGCGTCTTCAGCTATTCCCCCAGCTAGTCCAATCATGTCTATTAAATCTATTTTTTCATTTCCTAGCTCAATATTACCCTCTACCTTAAAGGCACCAAGTAGCGTAACTTTTAAGCTATTAATGGTCAATTCTATAATTGGATTATTAAACAAATTGTCGCTGTACAATTTTTCAATCTTATTTTTAGCGTCTTCTTTGTTTAAACCAGAGATTTTTACCGAGCCAATTACCGGCAAAATTATATAACCTTCAGCATTAACTTTATAGTTTAGTGGTAAGGTGCCCACTGTAACATTTCTAGCACCTAATAATTCAGGATCTTGGAGGTTTTTGATACTGATCTTATCAAATGGCTTTATCTTATATTCACTGTAGTTAGAATTATTATTCAATACAGCAACCGTTTTTAGCGTGTCTGTATTAAAACTTTTAGGGTAAGTTAGGATTCTATTAGAATTACGATAAGCACAAGAACTGATAATTAAAGTAAAAAAGAATAAAAATAATATGTTTTTCATTTGCAGGTTAGTAGCACCTTTCATACGCATAGTTAAATCAATTTCAATAATAAACGTTTTATTTTTAATAATAAAAAAATTTATGCAAAGTAAGCTAAATTAATCTACAATGAGATTTAAAAACAAGGGTTATTTAGTATTAAATTTTCAAATTTATTGTCTATGCACTGTCTTTGTCCAAGCAGGGTCTCTCGATAGAGCAACCTAAGTCAATTCAATCACAAGATAATCACATGATAACATCCAAAACACATTAACAACCATTTAATGTCACCTTGAACGGAGTCAAAGGGCATCCTAACTGAAGCCAAAGGGCAAATTTATTTTGCGAATAGCCAATAAAATACCTAAAATTGACTGATGCTAATTACCATATTAACTGCAACGTACAATTCTTCACGTTTCCTTAAAGATGCACTCCAATCTTTTGCTCGGCAAACTCATGACGAAAAAGAATTAATAGTTATAGACGGATTGAGTAAAGATAACACTTTATCCATCCTTCAAGAATATCAGCATCATATATCACAACAGCTTTCGGAGACCGACAAAGGGATTTACGATGCACTAAATAAGGGAATCAATTTAGCCAAAGGCGATGTGATAGGAATACTCCATTCAGATGATTATTTCGCTTCAAACAAAGTACTGAGCCAAGTTGCAGCGTTATTTAAAGAAGACAATCAACTAGAAGCAGTTTATGGCGATTTAGACTATATCAGCCGAGATAAGGAAGATAAGATCATCAGAAAATGGATATCAGGAGATTATAAATATCAAAAATTAAAACAAGGATGGATGCCTCCACATCCGGCACTATTCATTAAAAAAGATTGCTTTACCAAATTTGGGAATTACAATCTAAATTATAAATCTGCCGCCGATTACGATTTAATCTTAAGGTTTTTATTCAAATATCAAATCAAAACAACCTATTTACCGCAAGTCTTAGTTAAAATGAGGGTAGGAGGTTTAAGCAATCAATCACTAAAAAATAGAATCAACGCTAACCAGGAAGATTATCGAGCGTTAAAATCTAATGGGATGAAATTTGCGTTTATGGTTTCTATAATTAAACCTTTAAGAAAGTTAGGTCAGTATTTTAAATTCTCTTAATTTTGAGCAATGAATTTGGATTTATCGGATATAAGCATAGAGTGGTTGTACTATTTGGTAGTGATTATAGTTTCAACTTTGGTTTCATACATTGCTATTCCGTCTATTATTTTTGTGGCCAGAGAGCGCCACTTATACGATGATTTACAAAGTCACAGAAAAGAACACGATCATGGTATTCCACGCTTAGGCGGAGTAGCTATTTTTTGTAGTTTCACCATCGTTTCTTTGTTATTTGCCAAATACGATGCGGTTTTACCCACCAACATCTTATTAACATCTTGTATCATTTTGTTTGCGGTTGGTTTAAAAGACGACTTAGCAGGTGCAGGTCCAGGGACAAAATTTGTAATGCAATTTATTGTGGCCGCCATTTTGGTGACATTAGGTAATGTGAACATTACCAGTTTATATGGCGTCTTTGACATTCAAGAAATCTCTCAATTTTTCAGTATACCTATTTCAATAGTGCTGATCATGTTTATTGTAAATGCCTTCAATCTGATAGACGGGATCGACGGATTAGCAGGAACTATAGGCTTAATTGTAAACTTAACTTTTGCTATTTTATTTATTCAAATGGGGCAAATAGAGTTAGCTTCATTGGCTTTTAGTATGGTTGGCGCAATTTTAGGTTTTCTGTATTTTAATTATAGTCCTGCTAAAATTTTTATGGGCGATACGGGTAGTTTATTGATAGGACTAGTCTCTATAGTATTAGCCATTAAGTTTATCGAATTAAATAAATTCACGCCCACTAATTATAGTCCAGCTTTTTTCTCAGCACCTGCCATAGCTGTTGCAACCATTATTATACCCTTATTTGATACTTTTAGGGTGTTTTTTTTAAGGATAGTAAAAGGGCAGTCTCCTTTTAAAGCCGATAGAAATCACATACACCACCGTATTTTAAGTTTAGGGTTTAACCACTTACAAACCACATTTGCTTTAGCCTTAACTAATATCTTGTTTATTTACATCGCACTTGCCTTACGTAATTGGGGTAATTTCACTTTAATTTTTATGTTTTTAGGGATTTGTATGTTAATTAATTGGCTTACAACAGTTTTTATAAGAGTGAAATATAGACATGGTTTCAAAATTTCTTATTTTTTTAAATAGCTACCAAACTATTTTTAAAGTTTTTGCTTTTGTTAACATGCTAAACATTTTATTTATTTCACCACCCAAAACTTTCAACTTTTAACCCTCAACTTTTCACTTTTAACTTTCAACTTTCCACTTTTAACTTTCCACCTTAAACTCAAAAAATGAATATCGCAATAAACGGATTTGGTCGCATTGGTAGGAGCGTATTAAGAGTATTACTAAGCAGAACGGATGTGCATATTGTTGCCATAAACGATTTAACAGATCCAAAAACTTTGGCCCATTTATTCAAGTACGACTCTATCCATGGGAATTATAAAGGAACTGTTGCTGTTGAAGATAATTTTTTAATAATTGATGGCCATCAAATAGAGGTGTTAGCAGAAAATTCGCCAATCAACTTACCTTGGGAAGCTTTAAAAATAGATGTAGTAATTGAGGCAACAGGTAAATTTTTAACCAAAGTATTAGCCAATCAACATATTTTAGCAGGTGCAAAAAAGGTGTTACTTTCTGCACCATCGCCCGATAAAAGTATTGAGACCGTAGTTTTAGGAGTAAATAACGATACTTTAAACTGGAGTGAGGATATTATTTCTAACGCCTCTTGTACAACCAATAATGTTGCAGCCATGATATTGGTTTTGGAGAGGAATTGGGGCATCAAAGAGGGTTACATCACCACGGTACACTCTATGACAGGCGATCAAAATTTACACGATGCGCCCCATCGAGATTTACGTCGGGCAAGGGCGGCTTCATCATCTATTATACCAACAACAACAGGAGCTGCAAAAGCCATCACCAGTATTTTTCCACATCTAGAAGGTAATTTAGGCGGAGCAGGTATCAGAGTTCCGGTATTAAATGGATCTCTAACCGATTTTACTTGTATTTTAAAAGTACAACCTCAATCGGTAGCTCAAATTAATGAGGCATTTAACATAGCTTCTCAAACTTACTTAAAAGATATTTTACAGTATACCGAGGACCCAATTGTATCCGTAGATATTATCGATAACCCACATTCTTGTATTTTTGATGCACAGCTTACTTCAATTGTTGGAGGGATGGTAAAAGTAGTAGGTTGGTACGATAATGAGTTTGGGTATGCCAACCGATTAGTAGATGTGATTCAAATTTTAGCAAATCATCATGATTAAATTTATCAATACCGAGGATGTTTTACCACTTAGGAACTCAGTATTAAGGGAAGGTAAATTTTTGCTCGCAGATTGTGTTTTTGAAAACGATGACGATCCTAAAACTTTCCACTTAGGTTATTACCAAGATGACGAGCTGGTTTGTGTAGCGAGCTTTCACCCGAAAAAACACTCTGATTTTACAGGCGAGGCCTACCAATTAAGAGGAATGGCTACAGCACACAATTTTCAAGGAAAAGGTATTGGAAATAAGTTGGTTAATTTTGCGATTGTTTATTTACGAGGACAACATATCAATTACGTTTGGTGTAACGCCCGTCAAAAGGCTTTTAAATTCTACACCAGCTTAGGTTTCGAATTTATCAGCGATTTCTTTGAAATACCCAATATTGGTCCCCACAAACAAATGTATTTAAAGATTAGGTAAATTTCTGTTGTTGAAAATCCACAAAAGCGCCAGCAGATTCTCTCTGTGGATAAACCCGCATCATTTAACACAGATTATGAATTGGATTAAGGCGAAATTAAATTAATCAAAAAAGTCATGTGACACAGCGTTTAAGTTCAAGGAATTTTTGCAAGAAATAATTATGGTTTTTAGCATTTAGGCTAGTTCGTTTATTGGTTCTTCAAGGTTGCCCGTCCAGCAAAAGCACAAACAGCCGTTAAGCGATCATTCCGCCTTGTTTATCGCGGTAACGAAAACAGAACATTTAGCACTTGCTTTGTAGCGATAAACGTAGCGGAGAGTTTATTCGTTGTTTTTATTTTTAAAGGCACTCATGTGTTTGCTCCGCTCGGGTTTTGGTTCCTTTCTTGACTGAGAAAACTGCGCAACACTCTTGAGGTCCATAAAAAAAACAATCCAATATATTCCGAAAAAAAAAACTTGAGCTGGCCGCTCAAGAGGCTGGAAGGGCATAGTGCAAAAGCAATTTAGTCCAATCAACCCCTAGCCAAATAACTTTACTAGAGGAATAAATAAATTAAAGATAAAACCAGAGCGCAGGGCTGGTAAAACGCCGAGCCGGGAGTATGGCCAGAGCGTTTGAAGGATCGTTTTACCTTGTCTTTTTGGTTCCTTTTTTGACTAAGAAAAAAGGAACTTGAGCTGGCCGCTCAAGAGGCTGGAAGGGCATAGTGCAAAAGCAATTTAGTCCAATCAACCCCTAGCCAAATAACTTTACTAGAGGAATAAATAAATTAAAGATAAAACCAGAGCGCATGGCTGGTAAAACGCCGAGCCAGGGTTATGGCCAGAGCGTTTGAAGGATCGTTTTACCTTGGGTTTTTGGGTGCTTTTTTGACTAAGAAAATTGCGGAGCACTCTTGAATGCCTAAATAAAAAATAAACTAGGAATGAAAAACTGCGAAGCACTCTTGAGGTCCATAAAAAAACAATCCAATATATTCCGAAAAAAAGTACCTTGAGCTGGCCGCTCAAGAGGCCGGAAGGGCATAGTGCAAAAGCCATTTACTTCCAGTAAGCTCTTTGCGTCTAAAATAACATACCCTCAAAAAATAGATTACTTTCTCCTTTGATGATCTCGATAAGAAGCTTCCTCAGTTTTGCTAGAGCTTTCTACCATTTGCATAATCTCGTTTAACTCTTCTTTAGTCAAGTTACGCCATTTACCAACAGCAATATTCTTTAAACTAACATTCATAATCCGAGTTCTTTTGAGCTTCACTACCTCGTAATGGAGGTATTCGCACATTCGTCTAATCTGACGGTTTAAACCCTGGGTAAGAACAATTTTAAACACATACTCACTTTCTTTTTGTACCAAACACTTTTTAGTAATTGTGTCTAAAACAGGTACACCATTAGCCATTTTTTTAATAAACTCGGGGGTAATAGGCTTATTAACTGTAACAATATATTCTTTCTCGTGGTTGTTGCCAGCTCTCAATATTTTGTTGACAATATCTCCATCACTAGTTAAAAAGATTAATCCTTCAGAGGGTTTATCTAGCCTGCCAATAGGAAATATTCTTTTAGGATGATTGATAAAAGTGATGATATTACCCGCAATCTGCGTCTCGGTAGTGCAGGTTATGCCTCTAGGTTTATGAAAGGCAATATAAATAGCCTCTTCTCTGTTACTAAATTTTATCTTTCTTCCATCTACCCTAATCTCGTCTTGTATAGATACGCGGTCTCCTAAAATAGCCTCTTGACCATTGATGCTAACCCTGCCTTCCTCAATCAGTTTATCTGCCGCTCTACGGGAGCAAAAACCGGTATCGCTAATGGCTTTATTTAATCTTAAACCTTCTTTTTGGTCGGCCATTTTTTTAGAAAGGAGAATGAATATCAGCGAAAGCAGCTAGAACTGCATCTTTTGGAGAAACTATGGCATCTTCTAAAGAAACTCCCCAATCAACATTTAAATCTTGATCATTCCAAATTACACCAATCTCTGAATCTTTATGGTATAAATTAGTGCATTTATAGCTAAAAATGGTGTTATCGGCAAGGGTTACAAAACCATGTAAAAAACCGGGAGGTACCCAAAACATGGTGTTATTCTCGCCACTTAACTCAATCTTATAATGTTGTCCGTAAGTTGCAGAAGATTTTCTGATATCTACCGCAACATCCAATACCTTACCTTGTATTACCCTAACTAATTTACCCTGGGCGTAGGGGTTAGCTTGCGCATGTAAGCCTCTTAATGCACCTTTGTGCGAAAAAGATTGGTTATCTTGTACAAACTCTACATTTATTCCAGCATCGGCGAAAGCCTTTTGGTTATAACTTTCAAAAAAGTATCCTCTGTCGTCTTTCCAAACTTTTGGCTCTATAATTAAAAGGTCTTTAATAGGGGTTTCTTTAATGATCATGTATCGGGATTAAATTTTTTCTAAAATACTTCTAAAAGCGACAACCTTAGTAGGAAATTTGGTTTGAAACTTTGCTTGTAGTATGGGTGAGTGATTTTGACAGTAATCGTCTAAATCTGCTTTATTGCTGGCTACATATTGTGCGCAGTAAGTGAGACCTTCGTTTACAGGCTCAGTTAATTGAAATAGATGACAATCTATAAATTTTGCAGTAGCCATAACTTCGGGCATGTGCTCATTTTGCATGTAATCTAAGTAGTCTTGCTGTACATCTAGCTCTATAATGGTGGTAACGTTGTAAATTAACATATTGCAAAGTTATAAATTTGTGTAATTACAAGGCATCGCCACGTAAAAATCGGAATCTTTTTCTAGCTTCTATCACATATAAACTACCAGCGTAGTTTTGCATTAATTCTTGATAGTGTTTTTGTGCGCTTTCTGTATCGTTTAAATGTTCTTCTTCTAATATTGCTAATTTAAAATAAGCGTCGTCTATCCAAATGCTTTCGGGAAATTTACCAATTAAACTTTTAAATGTTTCGGCGGCTTTAGGGTAGTTTTTCTGTTGAGTATATATTTCGCCCTTCATCATGGTCACATCATCCAATAAATCTGTTTGAGGGAATAAAATGGAGATGCTATCTAATAAAAGCAGTGCCTTTTCTGTTTGATTGGTGAATTTATATAAATCGGCTTTAGCATAAATTTTTAGTGCATTTCCGGTAGAATCAAATGCTAAATTATCTTGTAATAACAAGCTTAAATCTAGCGCATCATTGGCAATTAATTGTGATGTTGAGGCCTTTAAAACGTCTAATTGTGCTTTTGCCCAAGTGAAATCTCCGTTGTAAAAAGATAGTTTAGCATTCTTAAATTTAGCTTCTTGAGCAATAGGCTCGTTACTTAAACTTTTTTCTATCTGACCATATAGCAATGCTGCTTCCCATCTCTCGTTATTAAGAATATAAATATTGGCAAGCTCTAATTTAATATTGGCAAGTGTTTGTGGATTAATACTCGGGAAATTTAAAACATCTTCCAATAACTTTTCGGCACCTGCTAAATCGTTTTGGTGGTACGCTTTAAGGTAGGCCAATTCTTTGATAGCAAAAATGGTTTGTACATTATAACCATATTCTGTAAGTAAGGATTGGTATCCATTAACCAATTCCACAATATCTTCTTTACTATTACCACTTTCATCTAACTGCTTTCCTTTGTTTTTTAATAAAGCAACTCTTGCCGGGATGTAGTAAGGAGTTTGGTTACCTTTGCCTATTAAGTATTGATACGCTTTCTGAGCAGTTTCAAAAGCCTTATTTTCTTCCAATATATTGGCTATAGAAAAAACTTTACCCCCATTTCCTTGAGTCCTTTTATCTAAAGAAATATATTGTATTAAAGCTAAATCAAACTGTTTTTGTTGAATATACTGCCAAGCCAATAAGTCAATTAATACGGTGTTTTGAGGGTCTTTTTGAATTTTTTTGAGTAATAAACTACGTAATGTTTCGTAGTCTTCACTACTATCATAAGTTCTGCTCAGGTTGCTTTTTACCATGGGTAAAAGTTCTGCCTGTTGGTCTAATATTTTTAAAGATTCTGAGGTTAATGCATCTTTCATCTTTTTAAATCGATATAGATTAATCAACTCATAAACGAAAGCGAAATCGTCTTTAAGTATTTTACGGCCTTCTATGAAGGTTTTAATAGCATAATCATAATTGTTAATACCATAAAAAGAATTGGCAACATCAGAAATGCTAAACTGATTGGGACTCATCTTTTGGATGATAGCTTCGTAAATTTTATCGGCGGCAGCCAAATCTCCTTTTTCTTGGTAAAGCGAACCTAAATCAAATAGAAATTTGGGGTCTTCTTTAGTCTTTTTTAAGATGATTTTTTCAGCTTCGGGAAATTGTTTAAGCTTAATGAGTACGTTTAAATAGTCCTGATAGTATAAAGCACTACCATTTTTAGACTGGTATAGCTGTTTAAAAAGGGAATAGGCTTTGTCATATTCGCCCTTATCAAAAAATTGCTTTGCAATTTCTTCATCATTTAAACTTTGCGCAAACATAGAGTTGCAAAGTGCAGTTGTAAAAAATAAAATGTAGCAGATTAATTTTAACATGATGCTAAAAGTATAAAATTAGTTTCAATATTATAAGGCGATATAATTAATTGTGTTTTGCGATGTATTTTAAATGTTACTTATAATTTAAACGGTTTAAAGGCTTATTTATTTATTTTAGGAGATATTTTAAGAAAGCATCTATTTCTTTTAATGTCATAATTTTAATAAGCTTATTTTTAGGATGTTAAATCTTGTAAGGAATTATTTCTGTATCTTTTTTTTATTTATTCTTTTTGGCTGCACACAGTCGGATAAGGTAGAGAAGTTAAGTGTTGAAACTTTTTTTAAAGATCCCAATCAATCTGTCTTCCATATTTCGCCAAAGGGTGATTACTTATCCTACCTTCAACCTTCAAAAGGTAGATTAAATATTTTTGTTAAATCTTTAGTCGATAGTTCAAGCATACAAATCACTAATTATAAAGATCAATCTATAAGGTATTATTTTTGGGCCTCTAACGATAAGATTTTTTACACTTTAGATAGAGATAGTATAAATAATTATCAATCTTATTTGATAGATAAAAGCGGAGATAAACCTTTGCTTATCAAAACTCCGCCAAAAACTAGAATAGAAGTTGTAGATATTTTAAAAGATGATCCTAACCATATTTTAATTGCTTTAAATGATAGGGTTTTAGAGTATTTCGATGTTTACAAACTAAATATAAATACGGGTCAAAGACAGCTTTATATTAAAAATCCGGGAAACATAGTAGAATGGATTGCTGATAAAAATGGTAATATTAATTTGGCAGTAGGTAGTGATGGTGTAATAGAAACCATATATTTTAGAGAAAATAGCACACAGGATTTTAAAGCTGTAATTAGTAATAACTTTAAAAATAACTTAAAACCGTTAGGTTTTACAAGTCAGAAAAATAGGTTTTACGCCTTATCAAATTTAAATAGAGATAAATTAGCCCTAGTGGTTTTTGATTGTGCATTAAAGAAAGAAGTAAGCGTGATTTACGAAAATCCAAAAGCTGATATTTCTGATGTAGTTTACTCTAAAGACCGCGAGAAATTAGCTTACTTAACCTACGAAATTGATAAAAGAGAAATTTTCTTTTTAGAAAATAGTTATAAGCAAATTTATGATGAAACAAGAGCTCAAATTCCTAATCAAGAGATTAAAATTGTAGATAAAGATCAATTAGAAAAGCATTTTATCTTAAGAAGTTATACCGATAAAAATCCAGGAGCGTATTATTTGTTTAGTTTAGAAAATAACAAACTGACCAAGCTTACAGATATAAACGAGAACATCAATCCCGATCAAATGTGCGAAATGAAATCGGTGAGCTATTTGAGTAGAGATGGATTAACCATCAATGGATATTTAACACTACCTAAAAGTAAGTCGCAAAGTAAGTTACCTACTATCGTCATTCCGCATCCGGGACCATCATTTAGAAATATTTGGGCTTACAACGCCGAGGTACAATTTCTAGCCAATAGAGGATATGCTGTTTTACAAGTAAATTATAGAGGTTCTAATGGATATGGTAAAACATTTCAAACGGCCGGTTACAAACAATGGGGTAAAAACATTCAAAACGATATTGCAGATGGAGTAAATTGGTTAATAAAAGAGGAAATTGCGAATCCGGATAAGGTTGGAGTATATGGATATGGTTTTGGAGGTTACAGCGCTTTAAATCAAATTATTGCTAATCCTACGATGTATAAATGTGCTGCTTCATACTCGGGTTATATCAATTTATTTACTTATTTAAAAGGTTTCCCAGCCTATTATAAGCCGTATAAGCAAATGCTTAACGAAATGGTAGGTAACCCAGAAAGTGATATCGATTACCTTAAATCAGCCTCTCCTATATTTCAAGTAGAACGTATTAAAACTCCTATTTTAATTGCTCATGGGTCTAAAGACAATAGGGTTAACGTAAATGAGATTAATCAATTTGTAAAAGAATTAAGAAAGAGAAAAATAAGTGTAAATTACATCTTAAACGAGAACGAGTCTAATAATTTTAAAGACCCCGTGAACAAAATTGCCTTTTATCAAAATCTAATCGATTTTTTTGAGAAGAATATTCCTGTAGAAAATTAGCAAATGAGCTTAAGAAATAACAGTTATCGAAAAAACTATACCTTGATAATTGCTTTTATGGTGCTGATATCGGTATCGCTAATTTTAGCCCTCATTACAGGATATAATTTAACCAAAAAGTACGTAGAGAACGAGTTCTCAGCTCTTAAAATTGATGTATTAGATAAAACCTTAGAGCCATACAACACATTTTTTCAAAATAAAATCCCCGAGATATCTTTCTATCAAGGTTTTTTAGATTCTATTTCGGGCGGTAAATATGCCGATAGCGTTATTAATGTTTATCCTTTCGTTTCTAGAGTTTTGTTTTACGATGCTCAAATCAGTAATCATCAAATAAATGATGGTTTAACCATTGGTAATTTATCTATCGGGGTAAAGAAAATTTATCAATTTAGAAAAAACATTAAACTTCAAGAAAAAGTGGTTTTCTCGGCAGATAATCCTGGAACCTTATCGCTAAATATTGGTGATGAGTTTAATAAAATTGGGTTAAAACTGGCTAATTTTATAGAAAGTGTAGATACCACCAAAGCCCTAAATAACGAGCAAATTTTCAAGTCTTTTTACAGCATTACAAACAATAGGATAAGTTATATCAATATACCCAGAAGAGAGGATATTAAAATCTATCAAGATTTAATGCTCAAGGATATTCCAGTTTCTCCACTTTTCGAGCAAGATATTTTCTCTTTTGAGTTAGACGCCAATAAATTAAAAATAGAAAATACGCACCCAGCATTGTATCAATATGTAAATGTGAGACCCATTTCATTTGACCCTATTTTAGAGAAACCAAATTTAATAACCGCCGATATCTCTTTACCTGGCCCATTTGCAGATTATAAAATCTACTTTGGTAGCGAAATAGAGTTTTTGAATAAAGAAGTGATTAGAAGATTTTTACCAATTGCACTGGCTGTTTTTGGAGTTTATTTAGTGCTGGCATTTATTACATTTTTAATTTATAGAAATCTAAACATCAATCAAAAGCTGTATAGCCTTCAGTATGATTTTATCAATAATTTCACCCACGAGTTTAAAACACCAGTATCGGTGATAAAAATTGCAGGGAATAATATCAAAAATGCCAAGGCACTAACCGATACCGAAAGAAATCGCTACGGTAGAATATTAGACGAAGAAGCTGATAAGCTAAACGATTTAATGAACAAGCTTTTATCTTTTACCCAAATAGAAAATAAAACCATAAAAGTAAATGCCAAGGACATTAATCTAGAGGTTTTCTCACTAAATATTATAGATGCTTTTCAGCTAAAATATCCCGATTTTGACATCGAATTAAACATCAAAGATTTAGAAAGCTATGCCACCGATCCTGTTTTGTTAAGCAGTATTTATCATAACCTGATAGAAAACGCCTATAAATATGCGAAAGAGGGCTCTAAAAACCTTAAATTAGATATTTATCAAGAAAAGAAGATGATTATTTTTTCTTTTCAAGATACCGGAATTGGCATAGAAGCTAAAGAATTAGAAAACATTTTTAAGAAATTTTATAGAATACAAAGTCGTTATAACCAGCAAGGAAGTATTGGGCTAGGTTTGGCATTTTGTAAACAACTAGTTAACTTTATGAACGGTAGTATCACCGTAAAAAGCGAGCCCAATAAAGGCTCAATCTTTATAGTGAGCTTGCCATACAACAACTAATTATGCACAAAGAAATAAAAATTGCAATTGTAGAAGACGATGAAAACCTTAGATTTTTAGTAAGTAGCAGACTAAGTCAAGAAGGTTATACCGTTTTAGAAACTGGTAACGGAGCAGCAGCTATAGATTTAATCTTAAAAGAGCAGCCAAACATTGTTTTATTAGATTGGATGTTGCCAGAGAAAGAAGGCTCTGAAGTTTGTGCCTATGTGCGTGAAAAAGGTTTTGATAAAATGATCATCATGATGACCGCTAAATCGCAAGATCTAGATAAAATCGATGCCTTTAGTTTTGGTGCTTCAGATTATATAACCAAGCCATTTAATATGGATGTTTTAGTAGCCATGTTAGATAGTAAAGCTAAATATGCCCTTCAAAACAAGCCCGAGATTAATAAATTTGGCAATATGGAGCATCATCCTAATACACACTCTTTATTAGCTAACAATAAAAAAATTGAACTTACCATTTTAGAAAACAGAATTTTACTGTATTTCTTAAACAACAAAAACAAGGTGATTAGCAGAGATGATTTGATGATGGAAGTTTGGGGTTATAACTCTGATGTAAATACAAGAACGCTAGATATGCACATTGTAAGACTGCGTAAAAAGATTGAGCATAATGCAGATAGTCCAGAGTTCTTACAAACCGTTAGGGGAGTGGGTTATCGTTTTAACGACGAGTCTTAAATAATTTATTTGGGCGTTTTAATCCCGATGAAAAATCGGGACAGGCTACGTTATCCCTGCCCGTCCGGTCAGGCGGGCGCTGTAGTCCCGATGAAAAATCGGGAGCTATCACTGCTCTGAAGGTTCAAAGAACTCCTTTGGAGAGTCCTTTGGACTATAGTTAACGCACCTTTCAAGCGTAAATAAACATTTAAATAAGTGAAAAAGATTGTACTCTTATTTTTTATTCTAATAAGCTTTGGTTTTGCCAAAGCGCAAGAAAATACTTTTTTAAAAGTTTATGATCATAAAAAGCTCACAGGTAACACCCTCAAAGTTTTTGCAGAAGACGGTTTGGTAGCCATAACAGTAATTAAACCCAATTTGGTGGAACTTGCTTTTTTAAAAAAAGATATAAATACAGAAACATCAAATGATAAAATTGCTGAAGAGAATTATATCAGGGTAACACAAAATTTAGAAAACATCTACCTACAAACCGATTCTCTGATGCTGGTTATCAGTAAATTGAATTTTTCTATTCAATTTAAATCCTTTAAAAATCAGACTTTATTGGTTGTTGATAGCGCTCAAATAAATAATCAGTATAGCAAGATTAAGTTTACAACAGCTAAAGAAACTAGCTTTAAAAACACAAAAGGGAAAACTTTTAAGGTTAAAGAATATCCAATCAGTAAACAATCTATTAGTTTATTTAATCAAGTGGTTTTACTTCACATTAAAGAAGCAGTAAAAGGAAATTTATTGTTTAAAAAGAGCAATGTATTAGAGTATAAAACCAATCATACATCTCCTTTAAGCTTTCAGTTTTCTACCTCCAGAAATAAATAAATTTTTAAAATAACTTCTAAATAGAGAATTAAATGATTGACGATACTATCTATTAATGATTTAATTTGATAATATTGATTTCATCAATATTTAAGAAATGTTTGTCAAATGTTAGTAAATCAAGCTTGTATTGTTTTGAAATTGCGGCAATCCAAATATCATTTTCTGGGATAGCTTTTCCTTTATTAATCAAACTTGATTTTAGAAAACCATACTCTTTAGAAGTATTGTTGTCTGCGTCTAATACTACGCAATTGGATAGCAGTTGATTTATTAAAGTTATGTTTTTCTTAAAATTATTAGACTTATGTGCACCAAAATATAATTCTCCTAAAACAGCAAAAGGTATATAAACAATCTTACTACTATCAAAAATTTTTCTAATTTCTAAATTTCCTCTAAATAATTCAATAACTACATTTGTGTCAATTAGGATATTATTTCCAATCATTTAAATCAATTTGTTCACAATTTGAAGAAATAATTTGCTCGAATTCGTCAGCTTCTTGATTAGACCAAATTCCTGAAAATTTAGAAAATCTACTGTTTTTGTCGGCAATTGGTTTTCTAGGTGTAACTAAAAGTTTCTCAACAGCACTTAAAACTGATTCATTTTCAATTTTTAAGATTTTTTCTATTAGTGTTAATTTCTTAGTTCCTATATCCATTGTTTAGAAATTTATTGCCAAATATAATAATTTAAGAACCCTAACTCAAATACTTCCCTACAATAGGCATTCTACGGCCCATACCAAATGCTTTAGGCGACACCCTTAAAATAGGTGGAGTTTGATAGCGTTTAAACTCAGCCTTGTTCACCATTTTTAAAATTCTATCTACCAAATTTTTGTCATAACCAGACGCTATGATATCCTTAGAGCTCTTTTTTAATTCAATGTATTCAAACAAAATTTTATCTAAAACATCGTAATCTGGTAAAGAGTCTGAGTCTTTTTGATCTGGTCTTAACTCTGCGGAAGGCGGTTTTACAATTGAATTGATAGGGATTATTTCTTGGGCTCTATTAATGTAATTACACAGCTGGTAAACTTGCGTCTTATAACAATCGCCAATTACAGAAATAGCGCCGCACATATCGCCATATAAGGTTCCATAACCTACCGCCGATTCGCTTTTGTTACTGGTATTCAGTAAAATGTATCCAAATTTATTAGACATAGCCATCAAAATAACACCTCTTGCTCTGGCTTGTATATTTTCTTCGGTTAAGTTTGGTGCTAAACCTGTAAACTCTTTAGCTAACGTTTCATCAAAAGTATCTGCAATATCTTTAATTGGGATAATGGTACTCTTACAACCTAAATTTTTGACTAAATCTTCGGCGTCTTTTATAGAATGATCCGAAGAGTATTTAGACGGCATTAATACAGCCATTACGTTTTCTGCACCTAATGCATGGCAAGCCAATGTGCAAACTAAGGCCGAGTCTATTCCTCCAGATAAGCCTAATACAGCTTTGCTAAATCCAGATTTAGTGAAATAATCCTTAATCCCCAAGATTAAAGCATCATAAACTTGTTGCGTATCTGTAGGGCGTTCTTTTTTAGCATTTAATACGATAGAACTTTGAACATTTTCTACATCAAATACCTGAATGTCTTCTTCAAAATACTTAAACTCCGATACCAAGTCTCCAGCTTTATCAAAAACTAAAGAACCCCCATCAAAAATTAATTCTGTTTGTGCACCTACATGATTAACATAAAAAAGTGGGATACCGTATTTTTTGCAGTTTTGTGAAAGTATAAATATTCTTTCCTCATCATGATTATAGGCAAAAGGAGATGCTGCAATATTAATCATGAAATCTGGATTTTCTTTCATCAACTCATCCATAGGGCAAGTTTTGTAAAGCGGATTATCTCCTAAATTCCACAAATCCTCACAAATGGTTAACGCAATTTTATGCCCTTTGTAATCCACACATTTAAATTCATGAGCAGGTTCAAAGTAACGGTACTCATCAAAAACATCGTAGGTAGGTAATAATGCTTTTTTTATAATCTGTTTAATTTCACCATCTGCAATAAAATAAGCAGCATTGTATAAATCCTTACCCTCTACTAAAGGGTTAGCAATAGGCAATCCAATTACGCAAGCAATATCTTTGGCTGCTTTAGCAATTTCTAGTGCAGCATCGTTACAAAGTGAAATAAATTCTGGGTATTCTAAAAAATCTCTAGGCGGATAGCCACAAATAGATAGCTCAGCAAAAACCACAAGGTCTACACCTGCATGGCGTTGCTCTTCTAAAGTTTGGATAATTTTATGAGTATTAGCCTCAAAGTTGCCAATATGATAGTTCAATTGTGCTAAAGCAATTTTCATTGATTATGGGTAAAATATTAACTTACAATTAGTTTTTACACAAATATTTAAAAGTATATAGCAAGGTTTAAGCCTACATAAGTACTTTTTAAAGTGCCATCACCAGATTTAATATCTGTAAAACCATTATCAAAAGTTAAACCACTAGCTAATTTTGTTTTTTCGCCTAAGCCAAACTCAACTCCGGCACCAAAAATCAGAGATGCTCTATAAAACCCCGTATTTTTATAAATATCTGCATTTTCTACAGCAGTAGTTCCGCTACCTCCTTTAATATCTTGTTTGGCTCTAACATTAAATCCATTACCTAAACCAAACTCGCCAAAAAACCTTAAATCATTATTTTCTGCGGTATATAATTTCAATTTAGCAGGTATTTCTAAGTATTGTAATTTATAAATTTGTTGTTCTCCGTTATTGATAGAAGCAGTGCTTTTTGTTTGGCCATTTATGGTCGTTAATTTTAAGCCTGTCGAGAATGCATAATTTTCGGCAAAAAAGAAATCTCCTAACAAACCATAGCTAAAACCAGCTCTTAAGCCATCGCCTTCTAGCTCGTTAACATCCGATTTAATATAGCCAAATGTGGGATGCGCAGCTAAACCCAATTTAAAACCTTTAAATGTGTCATCTTGAGCAAACAACGTTGTAGAACAAATACAAAATAATGCGGCTATTAATATCTTTTTCATAAATTGAGTTTTAAATTATCTATACTTTTGTTTTAAATAAATTTTATATGCGTTTCAAAATTACTCTTTTTTTTCTAATCTCTGTTTTAGCAATTTCATGTACCAATAATAAACATATCGATACAAGTAATATTGATATCAACCTAGAAGTACAAAGATTCGACCAAGATTTATTCCGGGTTAAGCCAGTAAACGTGACTCAAGATTTAACCAATTTAGAAAAAAAATATCCTACTTTTTATAACGATTATTTTGAGAAAATTTTGAGTGTAGGTTCTAAGCAAAACCCCGAATACTACACTACTATTGCAGCTGTTTTAGAAGGCGATGCTTTTAAAGAGTTACAAAAGGAAACTAATCAGGTTTACCCAAATTTTGATCAGTATCAAGAGGAAATTACCGAGTCTTTTAAAAGAATAAAATATTATTACCCCGAGTGGAAAAACCCTAAAATTATCACTTATATTTCTGGTTTTCAGGTGCAAACACCTATTGGAAGTGGATATGTGGGAATTGGTTTAGATATGTTTTTAGGTAAGGAATCTAAGTTTTATCCAGCTTTAGTCGAAACCATTCCAAGATATATCAGTCGTAGATTTACTCCAGAAAATATCACACCTAGAGTGGTGGAGGTCATCACTAGAGAAGAACTTTTTCCCGAATTAAGTAACGATAAAACTTTACTCTCTAAAATGATTTACAATGGAAAGTTATTGTATTTTATGAAACAAATACTACCCCAAGTTGCTGATAGCACTTTAATAGGATATTCAGAAGCACAAATGAAATGGGCTACTGATTTTGAGTCTGATACTTATGCTTATTTTTTAGAATACAATTTATTATATGAGTCAGATTATTTTAAGATACAGAAATTTATATCAGAAGCGCCTTTTACGCCTGGTTTGGGCACTAAAAATGACTCGGCACCAAAATTGGGTAATTTTATAGGATGGCAAATTGTAAAGCGTTATATGGAAGAAAATACTGAGGTTGATCTTAAACAATTAATGCTAGAAAAGGATGCCCAAAAAATATTAAGAATGGCAAAGTATAGACCTGTAAATAAACAGTAAATATGAAAATTGGTGTTGTTTTAAGCGGAGGTGGTATAAGGGGAGTGGCGCATTTAGGAGTTTTAAAGGCTTTACAAGAGCGTGACATTAAAATTTCTATGATTACCGGAACAAGTGCAGGCGCAATTGTTGGCGCCTTGTTTGCGAATGGATTGTCGCCAGATGAAGCTTTCAAAATTTTTCAGGGTACACGTTTTTTGAGCTTTTTACGTCCAGCTTTTAGAGGTCCTGCTTTATTAAATCTTGAAACAGCTATTCCACTTTTTAAAAAGCATTTTCCACACGATTCTTTTGAAGGTTTAAAAATACCATTAATAGTTACTGCAACAAATTTTAATAAAGGTGAGTTAACCTATTTTAAAGAGGGTGATTTAATTAGAAAAGTTTTGGCTTCTAGCTGTATCCCAGGTGTTTTTAGCCCAATCATGATTGAGGGGCAGTATTATGTAGATGGGGGAGTACTCAATAATTTCCCAGTGGAACCATTGTTAGAGCATTGTGATTTTATTATTGGTTCTAGTTGTAATAATTTACCTCATTTAGATAAATTTAAAAACATGAAACAAGTGATTGAGAGGGCCGCAGTACTTTCAATTAACTCAGATATGAAAGAAAAATTAAAATTTGTAGATTTTTTAATTGAGCCATTAGGACTAGGTCAAACTAGTATTTTCGAAATTAGTAAAGCCGAAGAAATATTCTGGTTAGCCTATGACGAAACGCTCAAGCAAGTCTCAAAAATAAAGGAGCTAACCAATTGCTAAAAATAAAAAAGCTAGTTTGAAACATCAAACTAGCTTTTTTTTACAACATCAATTGTCGTTAATCTTTTAATATTCTTAGTACACCCACAATACTAATTCCTGCTCCTATAAATGTTAATGCCCATCCAATTAAATCTATAATAGTAGAATGTTCTATAAATTGCTTGATATAAATACCAAATAAAGTAACAAAAAGACCTGAAATAATAAGGATGTAATGAGACGGGTTATTTGCGTTTACCATTTTAAATTTTTTTATACTGCAAAAATAAAATTATTGTTTAAATAAACGTACAAACCCACAAACTTATTTAAATTTTTATCTACTGTATCACAATTAAACAAAACAGCGTAATTATTATAAATTGATAAAAATGAAATTAAAATTTATTTTAATAGGTTTTGTATTAATTAGCTTAGGATGTGTGCAAAAAGATAGTTTAACTTTTTGTCCTGCTGTAATTTGCGAAACAGAGTTTAAACAAATTAAATTAGAAATTGTAAATCAGAGTGGTCAAAATTTAATAGCATCAGCGCCAAATGTTATTTTAAATTATTTTACTATTTACAGTAACAGATTAAAACGAAATGTAGAAGTTGATATTGATGCATCAAAGCGATTCATAGTTTTTTACACCTACGGTTCTGATGAGTTTATCATCACTTATAACAGCACTTTTCCAGATAATTTAAAGGTAGAAACTAAGTTTAATCCTGACGATTGCTGTGGCGTTTTAGATATCACAAAATTAACACTTAATAACAGTTCTATAAACTTTAACAACTCGGGCCCTACAACTATAATCTTGAAAAAGTAACACCTTAACAATACCTATTTGATTACCTTAATTAGGCATCTATTTTTAAAAATGGATGCTTTTTTATTTAAAGATATTTTCTATAAGTTAATCAACTCTATTCTTTCTAATTATGATAAAATATTTTATTTACTATTTCTAAGATTAAAGAGTCTTTGAGAATTTTAAAAGTAAGTTAGTATCTAATAAAAAAAACAAAGCCTTCATCTGATTAAAGATGAAGGCTTGCCCCTTTGTTTAAATATTCTTTTTATCCGTTAGATAATGCTGCTGCACCACTCACAATTTCAGAAAGTTCTGTTGTAATGGCAGCTTGTCTAGCTTGGTTGTAAGCTAACTTAAGCTTTTTTAATAAGTCGCCAGCGTTATCAGTAGCCTTATCCATTGCAGTCATTCTTGCACCGTGTTCAGATGCATGTGAATCTAATACCGCTTTATAAAGTTGTATTTTAATATTTTTAGGGATTAATGCCTCTACAATTTCTTCTTGAGATGGCTCTAAAATATAATCAGTTTGGTTTGTAGCAACATTTTGTTTGTTTTCTACTTTTGGTACAGGAAGTAATTGTTCTATAGTTAAAATTTGCATTGCTGCATTTTTAAATTGATTATAAACTACTTCTACCTTATCAAACTTTTTATCAACAAAACCTTGCATAATAGACTCAGTAATTACAGAGATATTATCAAAATTTAAAGCAGCATAAACATCATTATTGTTGCCAATAACGTTGTATTTTCTCTTCTCATAATAATCTTGAGCTTTTTTACCAATGGCAACAATATGCAAGTTGCCGTTTTGTTGTAAAGAACTGTATTTGTCAGAAATTAATTGATTAGCTGTTTTAATTGCATTTGTATTAAAAGCGCCAGCCAAGCCTCTATTAGAAGTTACAACAACTATTAAAACGTTTTTAATTTCACGTTCTTGAGTATACACAGATGCTCCCTCTTCTAAACTTGAAGATAAATTACCTAATATTTCTTTTAATTTATTGGCATACGGACGTAATTGAATAATAGCATTAGTAGCTCTTTTTAATTTAGCTGCCGAAACCATTTTCATCGCCTTGGTAATCTGTTGAGTAGAACTTACCGATGTGATTCTGATTCTTACTTCTTTTAAATTTGCCATTCTTTATTTAGATGTGAGATTGGAGATGTGAGAATTGAGATGACTTCCTAGTCGGCTCAATTAGTCTCATATCTCATATCTCAATACTCAATTCTAAGATTAATATTTCCCTGAGATTTCCTTAGCTACAGTTTCTAAAACACCAGTTAAGCTATCATCAAATTTACCAGCTTTTAACGCTGCTAAAACTTCTGGATGACGTTGCTCTAATTGAGTTGTATATTCTGCTTCAAACTCTCTAACCTTATTAACAGGTACATTTCTCATCAAGTTTTTAACACCTGCGTAGATAATTGCTACTTGCTTTTCAACTGTAACTGGTGAGAATTGTCCTTGCTTTAAAATTTCTACGTTTCTAGCACCTTTGTCTAAAACCAATTTAGTTGAAGCATCTAAGTCAGAACCAAATTTAGAGAAAGCTTCCAATTCGCGGTATTGCGCTTGGTCTAATTTCAATGTACCGGCAACTTTCTTCATAGATTTAATTTGAGCATTACCACCTACACGAGATACAGAAATACCTACGTTAATAGCTGGACGAACACCTGCGTTAAATAAGTTAGATTCTAAGAATATCTGACCATCTGTAATTGAAATTACGTTAGTAGGGATATAAGCAGAAACGTCACCAGCTTGAGTTTCGATAATTGGTAATGCAGTTAAAGAGCCTCCTCCTTTTACAATACTTCTTATAGATTCTGGTAAATCATTCATTTGCTTAGCGATAGAATCGTTCTGATTGATTTTGGCAGCTCTCTCTAGTAAACGGCTGTGTAGGTAGAAAACGTCACCCGGGTAAGCTTCACGTCCTGGAGGGCGCTTTAATAATAATGAAACCTCGCGGTAAGCTACAGCTTGCTTAGATAAATCATCATAAACAATTAAAGCTGGTCTTCCTGTATCACGGAAAAACTCGCCAATTGCTGCACCAGCAAATGGAGCGTAAAATTGCATTGGCGCAGGATCTGCAGCAGAAGCAGCAACAACAACTGTATAAGCCATTGCACCCTTTTCTTCTAATGCTTTAACTACGTTAGCAACTGTACTTGCTTTTTGTCCAATAGCAACATATATACAAAATACAGGAGCTCCTGCATCGTAAAATTCTTTTTGATTAATAATGGTATCTATACAAACTGCAGATTTTCCAGTTTGACGATCACCAATAACTAGCTCACGTTGACCACGACCAATTGGAATCATAGCATCAATAGCCTTAATACCAGTTTGTAATGGCTCGGTTACTGGCTGACGGTAAATAACACCTGGCGCTTTACGCTCTAAAGGCATTTCGTAAGTAGTACCAGTAATTGGTCCTTTACCATCAATTGGAGCACCTAAAGTATTAACCACACGACCTAACATACCTTCACCTACGTTAATAGATGCAATACGTTTTGTACGTTTAATGGTATCACCTTCTTTAATTTCGTCAGACTGACCTAACAAAACCACACCAACATTGTCTTCTTCTAAGTTTAAAACAATACCTTGTAAGCCTGATTCAAATTCAACCAGCTCACCTGCTTGTACTTTTGTTAAACCATAAACACGAGCAATACCGTCACCCACTTGGAGTACTGTACCTACCTCTTCTAATTCAGTTTCTGACTTAAATCCTGATAACTGTTGACGTAATATCGCCGAAACTTCATCTGGTCTTACCTCTACCATTGTTTTTTATTTAAGAGTTTTATATTTTTTAATTTTTTTCCCTTTTGTTTGGGTCTTGTTTCCGATTTCTTTTTTTAATTTTTCCTTAAAGAAATTTATTGAAATCGATTTTATTAATTTCAGGTTTAACCCCGAAATTTTAATTATGCGATAACCTTTTGTGCAAATTCTTTTTTAACTCTGTTTAAGCTACTAGAAATGCTACTATCAAATTGTTGATCACCAACAGTTAAAACGAAGCCACCAATTAAGTTTGTATCTACAGTTTCCTTTAAGATAACCTCTCCACCAGTTGATGCTTTAACTTTAGCAATTATTTCTTTTCTTGTTGCTTCTGTTAATGCAGCTGCCGATACAACCTTAGCGGTTACAATATTTTTGTATTGGTTATATTGGCGTAAAAATTCTTTTGCAGTGCCATAAATAATTTCGGCTCTGCCTTTATCAACAACTATCTTTAAAAAAGCAGATGTCACGGTGTGAATTTTTTCGCTAAAAATGGCCTTTAAAATGGCATTCTTTTTTCCTAACGGAATAATTGGGTTTTTAACAACCGCCTGTAAATGAGAGTTAGCTTTAAGTGTATCCACAAAAAGTTGCATATCTCCTTTAATTTCCTCCAGAGCTTTTTGCTCTAAAGCTAAATCAAGTAATGATTTTGCGTACCTCGATGCTACTTTTATTTCTGACATTTATTAGTTTGTTAGATGATTAGTTTATTAGTTTGTTAGTTTTTGCTAGGCGTTTTTACGCCCAATCAACTAACCAACAGATAACTAAATACTAATTTAATTTTACGTCCTTTAACAAGTCACTTACCAAAGCATCTTGTGATTTTTTATCTTCAAATTGTTTGCGAAGAACCTTTTCAGCTATATCTATTGATAATGCCGCTACTTGGTTTTTAACTTCATCTAGAGCAGCAATTTTTTGATTATTAATCTCAACCTTAGCTTTCTCTATTAACTTAGTACCTTCCGATTGTGCTAAATTTTTTGCTTCGGCAACAATCTGATCTTTTAATTCTTTAGCTTCTTTTAAAATTGCATCACGCTCTATTCTAGCTTGCTTTAACAATTCTTCGTTTTGATTAGTTAATCTAGCCATTTCTTCACGAGCTAAATCTGCTTTATTTAAAGCATCTTCTATAGAACGCTCACGCTCATGAATTGCGCCTAACATAGGCTTCCATGCTGCTTTTTTCAATATAAAGAAAAGAAATAGGAAAGAAATACTTGTCCAAAAAACTAAACCAATACTTGGGGTTACTAAATCCATTTTATTGTATGTTTATATTAATTATTGTTTGTCGATTTTTAAAAAAAAATCTAAAATGTAGCCAATCGCCACATTTTAGATTAGTTTTGGATTATCCTTATGCAGGATTGTTTCCTAATAAAGCTACTACCACCGCGAATAAAGCAACACCTTCTACAAGGGCTGCTGCAATGATCATTGCTGTTTGAATTTTTGAAGCAGCCTCTGGCTGACGAGCAATACCTTCCATTGCTTTTCCACCAACTTGACCAATACCGATACCTGCACCGATAACTGCTAAACCTGCACCAATTGCAGCGATTGAACCTACCATAACTGTAATTTTAATATATGATTGTTAAACAAAATGTTTCTTTTTTATGGGAGCAAAATTTCAATAACTATTAGTCCTGAATCTTTACTCTTTCTTCTTTTTAATGATGATGCTCTTCTACTGCCGTTCCAATGAACAATGCAGTTAACATTGTAAAAATAAAAGCTTGTAAGAATGCAACTAAGAGTTCTAACACATCCATAAAAATCACAAAAGCAACAGAAACTGGTGCAATTGCAATAGTTTTAAATATAAATATTAACGAAACTAAACTTAATACAATAATGTGACCCGCAGTTATGTTTGCGAATAAACGAATCATCAATGCAAATGGCTTTGAGAAAACACCAATTATTTCTACTACCCACATAATTGGTAATAACCAAAAAGGCACATCGGGTTTGAATATGTGAGACCAGTAATATTTATTACCATTAACGTTCACTACTATCAATACAATTGTTGCTAATACCATGGTAATAGCGATGTTTCCAGTTACGTTTGCGCTTCCCGGGAAAATGGGAATTAAACCCAATAAATTATTAACCCATATAAAAAAGAAAATAGTTAATAATAAAGGCATAAACTTTTCGTATTTGTAACCAATATTAGGTCTGGCAATGTCATCTCTAATAAAAATGATTATTGGCTCAATCCATGATTGGAGTCCTTTTGGAGCTTTTCCAACCGATTTCTTATAAGCACCAGCGACGCTTAAAAAGATGATTAAGATTACGGCAATAGAAAGAAAAAGTGCAAAAACGTTTTTAGTTATTGAAAAGTCATAAATTTTTGATGATAATTCTTCATCAACTTCCCCATTCGCATTTAGTACTTTAATGTGCTCTTCTTCGTTTAAGTAAGTGTATTTACTAGTAAAAGCAATTGGTTCATGGTGTTCATCCATTAATTTAGATGATGAAAAAACATCCAAACCATTTGGAGTAAATAATATAACAGGTAATGGCATTGAAGTATGTCCCCACAAATGGAAGCTATGAGAATCGCCTATGTGCTCTAAAATTGTAGCAGTAGGGTCAAACTTTTCTTCTCCATGTGGTGCAGCATGCTCATTTTTTGCAGCGTTATCCTTAGCCTCAATATCCTCACTGGCTAATGCCTGAAAGGATAAAAATGTAATAAAAAGAGCGAATAAAGCTTTTAAAGCAGAATTTTTTAAATTTAAAATGGGGCTAAAATACATCTATTACGTGTTTTTTACTTCTTAATTTGGTGGCGCAAGTTACGTAACAAACAATAAATTTCAAAGGTTGTAAACAATAAATAAATAGAAAAAAAATTAATGATGAATAATATGCTTTCTACCTTAGTTTTTTGAGTAAAAAAAAGTAAAAAAAATAGGGTTAAAAATAATCTGATGCTAATGGCAGCCAATAGTATAAATGTTTGGTTATCGCCACCTTTTTTTAATCCCAAATCTGATACGTAATATACTATTAGGGTAACAATTGCCATAAAAGCAAAAATAATCCAATAGTTTTCTACTAAAATTTTTTGAGGGTAAAACAGGTAAGATATCATATAGCTTACTACAGCACTTAACGCAATAAGTATGAAGTAGAACATTAAAAATTTAGAAAACTTCATTTTTTATTTTAAACTTCTAAAAACACTGATAATAGATATTATTACTCCAAACAAACTAAAAGCAGCGGTATAAATAGGAGTAGTCATTTTTTGATTTTCGTCCAATTTAATGCCTATTATACTAAAAACAGCAATAATGGCAATCATTTGAAACGCTAATGAGGAGTATTTAACGTATGCGTTAAGCGGTTGCTTCTTTTCTTGATTTTGATTGTTCATCAATATCTAAATTATTTTTAATCATAGATTTTGTTTGCGATATTCCTGTTTCGCAGTATCCTTTAATAACAGCGCCATTTTCAACAACCAATTTATTGGCTAAAATATTTCCACTTATTAATGCTGGTTCTTTTAAGAATAAAATTTCTGAAGTTGTAATGTCTCCACTTACTTTTCCAGATACCTCGGCACTTTCTGCGTTAATATTTCCAATTATTTCTCCAGTTTCACCAACCACTACTTTAGCTTTTGATTTAACATCACCAGTAATTTTACCATCAATCCTAATATCACCTTTAGTGATTAAGTCTCCTTTTATTTCTGTACCTAAACCTACAATATTTATAGAGCCGGCTTTTAAATCTTTGGCATTATTTTCTGTTTTTTTGTTAAATATCATATCAATTAAAAATTAAAATGTCATATAATTTTTGGGGTCTACGGCATTTCCGTTATACCAAAGTTCAAAATGTAAGTGTGGCCCAGTCGATAGTTCACCCGTGTTGCCTACAATAGCGATTACTTCACCTGCGCTAACAAAACTACCAGCTTTCTTTAATAAAACACTACAATGTTTATATACCGAAACTAGGTTGTTACCATGTTGAATGATAATTACATAGCCTGTTTCTGATGTAAAGTTAGAGAAAACTACCGAGCCTTCTAGTGTAGATTTGATATTTTCGTTTTTTCTGGTGCTAATATCTATGCCAAAATGTTGTTTTTTGTAATCAAAATTATCTGAAATTTGGCCTTTTAATGGACTAAAAAAAGCGTATGAGGCAATACCACTTTTAGGCTTATTATCTTCTGCATTTAAATCAAATTGCCCTTCCGATTCTATGATTTTTCTTAACTCTTTTTCTTCTTTTGATATTTTTTGATTTAAAACTATACTATCTGTTGCTTTTGTGCCATCATTAGCAACCTTGGTAATTTGATTTTTACCTACGTTACCATTAATTACATTTTTTAGATTTTCTAAATAAGCATCATTAGCTTGAACCAATTTTTGTAAAGAGTCTACTTTTGCATAACCCAGTATGATTTCTTTTTTAGAACTAGCATCAGTAACTCCCCCAATATATTCTTTAAGTGGGGTATATTTTATGGTTGTAATGGTTAAAAAAATAAACAAAATTGCAAAAGCTGTTGCACCTATTATTAGGTACCACAAAGACGCGTTAAACGAAGCTTTTTCTTCAAATGTATCATCATTTAAAATAACAAGCTTGTATTTTTCTTTTAATTTTGTGATGAGTTTTTTTATTTTACTCATGTTGTAAATTAAATAAAGGGTTAATTGATAAATTATCTCTGTATTTTTGGCAATATAAAATAAATTTGACCGTAATAAATCAGTAATCTAAAAATTAGCTTTTGAAATTTACATATAGGCATACATTTTTTGCTCTCACTTTAATCTTTTGTGTTACACTATTGGGTTGTTCGTCTAAGAAGAAAAAACTTTATTTGATGAAGAATTTAACGGCTCATTATAATATATATTTTAATGCAAAAGAAGCCTTAAACGAAAGTGAAATTAATGTTTTTAGTACTTATGAAGAAGATTTTTCGCAAAGACTACCCATTTTTAGATTAGCAGACGAAACCTCTGCTGCTAATGAAAGCGAGAATTTAAATGGTGTTATTGAGCGTTCTAACAAAATAGCTTTAGACAAATATCAAAGCCGATGGCTAGATGATGCTTTCTTACTTATTGCAAAATCTTATTATTTAAAAGGAGATTATTATAATGCTTTAGAGTATTATAATTATGTGATTTTAACTTTCCCTAAAGAGAAGAAAAATAAAGTTACAGCCTATTTAGGAGAGGTTAAAAACAATTTTGCTCTAAATCTTTATGATGATGCAGATTCTATTTTAAGAAAATTGGATAGCTTAAAATTAAAATATTACCAAGATGAAGTTGCTGCTGCAAAAGCAGAGAGAGCATTAAATAATAAGGACATTTCTTTAGCTATAAAAGAAATGAAATCTGCCTTAAAGGCTACAAAAAATAAAACGAATAAAATTAGGTGGACATACATATTAGCGCAATTACAAGAAGTCAACAACGAAACAGACCTAGCTAAAAAGAATTATTTAAGTATTGCTAAAAGTAATGCCTCTTTCGAAATGGCTTTTAATGCTAAACTATCTGAAATTAGAATCAGTGAGGGTGAAGATGGTAAGCAATTTGATAAAATTGCAACCCTATCTAAGTTATTGAAAGAAGATAAAAACCAACAATTTAAAGAGAAAATCTATTTTCAAATTGCCAATGCTTATTTACAGCGTAAAGATATTGTTAACGCAGTAAAGTACTATAACATCTCTGCCCATACTATTCCAGGTACAGTAAAACAGAAAGCATTAAGCTATTTAAAACTTGCCGAAATTAATTTTGAAGAAATTAAGAACTACTCACAAGCGCAGCTTTATTATGATAGTACGCTTCGTTATCTACCTAAAAACTATCCAAATTATGCTTACATAGCTGCCAAGGCTAATAATTTACAATACCTTTCTGATAGACTTTTGATTATAGAGAAACAAAAAGAGCTATTAAAATTTTCTTCTATGTCTAACGAGGATTTAGATTCTAGTTTAAATAAAAAGTTTGCAGCAATTGTTAAAGCAAATCAAAAGGATTCTATAAATCAAAGTGCCCCAGTTTTACAAAGTATCAACGATTTTTCAAATGCTAATAAAACCGCTGGTTCTTTTTATTTTTATAATAGTGCAGCGGTTTCTCAAGGTTCTTCTCAGTTTAAAGCAAAGTGGGGAAACAGAAAACTAACTGATAATTGGCGAACAAGCAATGTATCGGCATTAGTTGCAAATAATAAAGATGCAAATAGTCTATCGCCCGACGACCAAAGTCAGGTTTTTAACAATCAAACTCAGAGCATAGATTCTTTAAAAGCTAATTTTATTAAAACTATTCCATATAGTCCGTTTGCAAAGAAAGAATCAAACCAAAAAATATCCAATGCATTATACGAGATTGCAATTTTTTATAAAGACGTTTTAAACGAAAATTTAGAAGCTATAGAAGCTTTTGAAGCCATCGTTTTAAATTACCCATACCAAGAAAATGCAGCTAATATTTATTACCAATTGTACAGAATGTCGGCTAATATAGACCCTAAACTATCCGAAGAGTATAAAAGACAATTGTTAGAGAAATATCCAGGGTCTATTTACGCTAAGACCTTGTTAGATCCTAATTATGGTAAAGAGCAAGAAATTGCCAAAGCGCAAATCAAAGAATCATACAATAAGCTTTATAATTTATATGTAGATAAAAAATATAACGAGGTATTAAATCAAATTACTGATTTAAGAGCCAAGGCAGGTTCTTTTGGTACGATGGATGCTCAATTTAGTTACTTAGAAGCATTGGCTTTAGGTAATACGCAAAAAGCACCCATCTTTTTAGCAAGTTTAAATCAAATAGTTTCTAAATATCCTAATGATGTTACTGTTACGCCATTAGTACAGCAACAAATTAATTTTATAAATGCCAATAAAGCAGCGTTTGATAGAAGACCAACCGCTTTAATCAGTTATGATAGACAACAAGAATATTTGGTAAGTGCTCCCCCAGTAATTGCAGAAACAAAACCAATAATTCAGGAAGCTCCAAAGGTTGCTGAAGTTTTAAAGCCAGAAGCTAAAAAAGAAACAGTTATTGATAAGCCAGTTGAGCCGTCAAAGGAAGTGATTAAATCAAAGCCAGAAGTGGTTAAACCCCCAGAACCTAAACAGGAAGTTACTGTTGCAAAGCTAGAGCCTAAAAAAGAAGAACCAGTAAAGCCAGAGCCCAAAAAAGAAGAACCTGCTAAAGTAGAGCCTAAACCACAAGTTAAAGAGCCTGAAATAATTGTAGCCAAAGAACCAGAGCCTATTAAACCGGCAGAAATTGTTTTTTCTACCAATGAGCGATTACAACACTTTATAGTGATAGACATTTTAGACCCTAAACAAAATATTGCACAGCCATTTTCTAAACTATCACAATACTTTTATTCTAAATTTGATCCTTCAAAAGTTAAACTGGTTATTAGGGTAGTAAGTGGGACAGATAAATTCATCATCATATCTGCCGATTTTTACACCAAAGCTCAGGCAGATTTAGTGGCATTAGAATTGAATAACAATTTGCCGAAATTAATGGAAGGTTTAACTAAAGAGTACAAAAGCTTTGTAGTATCTCAGGATAACTTAAAGCTTTTGGTAGATAAAGAAGCCATTAACCAATATTTAAAATCTTTAGCAGATAAAAAATAATGATCCAAAAAAAAGAAGTACTTTCTCAGAATACCATCAATAAATACAATAACATGTTTTGGAAGATTTTTGGTGGTTTATTTTTATTTGCAGTTTTAGTTTTTACTGCAACTGGTTTAGGCCTTTTTGGCGAATTACCATCTTTTAGAGATTTAGAAAATCCCAAAAGTAACCAAGCATCTATCATTTACACTGCAGATAAAGTAGAGCTTGGAAATTATTTTATCCAAAATAGGTCAAACATTAGGTATCAAGATATTTCGCCAAATGTAATTAACGCATTAATTGCTACCGAAGATATCAGATTTAAAGACCACTCGGGTATAGACTTTAGACGCTCTTTCACTATATTTTTTTACAATATTATTGGTAAAAAGCAAGGAGGAAGTACCATTACGCAACAGTTAGCTTTAAACTTATTTTCTGGCGAGGTAAGAGCTAAATCTGTATTTAAAAGAATCCCACAAAAATTAAAAGAGCTTTTTGTGGCTATCAAACTAGAGCGTAATTATACCAAAGAAGAAATTATAACCATGTACTTAAATACGGTAGATTTTGGGAATAACTCTTTTGGTATTAAGGCTGCTGCCCGCACTTATTTCAATACAAGTCCTTCTAAATTAAGTGCAGCACAAGCCGCAACTTTGGTAGGTATTTTGAAAGGAGTGACGCTTTACTCGCCAACTCGTAACCCTGAGAGAGCTTTAGGACGAAGAAATCTGATTTTGAGTAAAATGGCAGAAGAAGGCTATATAGATGAGCGAATATTCGAAGCTTCTAAACAAACGGAATTAGATTTGAATTTTAGAGCCACTAGCCACAGCGATGGTTTAGCTACCTATTTTAGAACGATATTAAAACAAGATATTCAAAAAACGTTTGAGCAAATTTCCAAAACCAAAGCAGATGGCACACCTTATGATTTAGACCGTGATGGATTAAAAATTTATACCACCATTGATTCTAAAATGCAAAAGTATGCCGAGGAAGCTCAGCAAGAATATATGCGAGAGCTACAAAATCAATTTAATAGGCATTGGAAGGGTCAAAATCCGTTTAAAGGTGAAGAAAATCAGAAGCTTTTGGTGCAAGGAATGAAGCGATCTGAACGTTATGCAGTTTTAAAGGAAAGCGAACTTTCTGATGAAGAGATAAATGACAATTTTAACAAACCTGTTAAAATGGAAATTTTTAGCTATCGTGGAAAAATAGATACCACCATGACGCCCATGGACTCTATCAAATACTATAAAATGATATTGAGAAATGCCATGATGGCGATGGACCCATCTAACGGAGAAGTAAAAGCATGGGTAGGAGGGGTAGATTTCGAGTATTTTAAATACGACCAAGTGAAAATGGGAACTAGGCAAGTCGGTTCTACTGCAAAACCATTTACCTATGCCGTAGGAATAGAACAAGGTGGACTTTCGCCATGTTTCCAAGTGAATAATGTACCTTTTACGGTAACTGGATATGGCGAGGATTGGACACCAAGAGGATATGGTTCTTTACCAGGTTATCTAACTTTGCGCAAAGCATTGGCAAACTCGCAAAACTTTATTACCGCTTGGGTAATGCAGCAAGTAGGCCCAACTTCGGTAGCTAACTTAATTAATAGAATGGGCATAACTTCTGAGGTACCGCCTTATCCGTCTATAGCACTGGGTTCTTTTGAAGCATCTGTTTATGATATGGTAGGCGCTTATGGAGCTTTTGTAAACCACGGCGTTTGGACTGAACCTATTTATTTAACTCGTATAGAAGATAAAAACGGGAACGTATTGTACGAAAGAAAACCACGGGTAGTACAAGCCATGAACGAGCAAACCGCTTATGTGATGACTTACATGTTAAAAGGCGTTGTAGAGCAAGGAACAGGTGTAAGATTAAGGTATAAATACGGATTGAACAATCCAATTGGAGGAAAAACAGGTACAACAAACGATAACTCTGACGGCTGGTTTATGGGCATTACGCCACAATTGGTTGCTGGTGTTTGGACAGGTTGCGAAGACCGAGGAATCCACTTTAGAAGCACCAATTTAGGCGAAGGAGCTAATACTGCATTACCTATTTTTGGCTTGTTTATGCGTAAGGTCTATGCCGATGCAACTTTAGGAATAAAGAAAGGCGATTTTGCGGCCCCTGCCGGTGGAACAACCATTACCTTAGATTGTAATCAATACGAACAAGGTAATGCTCCTAACGAACAAAACCCTGCTAAATCTGGTAAAAATTTAGACGAAAGATTAGGGTTTTAAGGTTTTTTATATTTGGGCGTTCGGGCGGTCTTTACGCTAAATCTTTTTTGCATTTGCAATTGTTTTAGAACAAAAAAGCCTGCGCAAATTGCAGGCGGGGATATCGCTGCAATACTTAACGCAATTTAAAATGGGTTATTTAATTTGAGTCAGATTTTAAGTATTGATTCTTCAAATTTTGAATTTTGTTGCTCAAAATTTCATTAGCCAATTTCTTAACAAAAACTTAACATCCACATTTACAATTATATTGTATCTTTATTTGCATTAACATCGTACCATCTATAAAACAATAACTTAACATTAAAACCATGAAACATTTAACAAAATTAATCCTATTTGCAATTGCCATTTTAGCCTTAAACTCCTGCAAAAAAGATCCTACAAAAAATGCAGTATTACCCGAAGCTACCCAAGAGGGTAATAACACCGTAGGCTTTATCCTTAATGATGAAGTTTGGGTGCCGTATGGCGATTGTAAAACCCGGTGTAATAAAATACTAGCTAGGTATGGCTTGCCATCTACTGAAGAATTTGGAATAGATTTCCAATTTGGAAGAGAAAAGGGAGGTAAAGTTTCTGCTTTAACAATATCTTCTACACTCATAGGAAATATCACTTCTACAGGAAATAAAATAGATTCCATTGGGGTAAATTTTCAAGGAGAAAATTCTTTAGGAAATACAGATAGATATTCTAGAATGCAATCAGGCAGTAAATTCATCATAACCAAAATAGATACAATTAATAGAATTATCTCAGGTGAATTTGAGTTTATTTTAAATGAGGATTCTGGCAGCGGGAAACAAATTATTCTCAAAAACGGGCGTTTTGATTTAAAAATGAATGCCTGTTTGTGTGATTAAAAGTAGAATTTAAAATCTCGAAAATAAAAAACTTGCTTTTAAATATGCTTATAGAAGCACATCTAGCGCAAGTCTTAGTGAAATTGAAATAATATATAGGCTGACTTGAGCTTTCGCGTTAACGATAGTCCAAAGGACTCCTTCGGAGAAATGGATACCGGCTTGTGATTAATGCCCTGAGCAGTATGAATGGATAGCCCCAAAGGGATGGCTATGCCACGTGTTAAAACGCCCTTATCAAAAACAAATTCTTAACTTGTAATAATTTTAATTTTTGCACATCAAATAGGCAATTATAAATTCAATCAAAAAATTTCATCATGAATATTAAAAGCAATCTACTGTTTAAAACCTGTACTATACTTCTAGTGGTTTTTGCAAGTTTTTCTACAAACGCTCAAGAAAAAGACTCGGTTAAAGCGGTTTCTAAAGTTTATCAGGCCACAGCCGCAAAAATTAATAATTTGGTGCATTCCAAGCTAGCTGTAAGTTTTGATTATAAAAAAACCTATTTATACGGTAAAGCTTGGCTCACCTTAAAACCTCATTTTTACCCTACCGATTCTTTAACGCTAGATGCTAAAGGGATGGATATTAAGAATGTATCTATCGTAAATGGGAATATCATTAGTCCGTTGAAATATACCTACGATAGTTTGTCGCTCAAAATTAAATTGAGTAAAACCTATACCTCGGCAGAAAAATATACCATTTACATTTCGTATACTGCTAAACCTAACGAGTTTAAAGTAAAAGGTAGCGCTGCCATTACAGATGCTAAAGGTTTATACTTTATTAATCCGGATAGTACCGTAAAAGGTAAACCTGTTCAAATATGGACACAAGGCGAGACTACGGGTTCATCGGTTTGGTTTCCAACTATAGATCATCCAAACCAAAAGACTACGCAAGAAATAAGCATGACAGTGCCTGCAAAATATGTTACACTTTCTAATGGGGCTTTAGTTGCTCAGGTTAAAAATGCAAACGGTACTAGAACAGATACTTGGAAAATGGATAAACCACATGCCCCATATTTGTTTATGATGGCTGTAGGTGATTTTAAGGTTTATAAAGATAAATGGAAAAATATTTCGGTAGATTATTATTTAGAGCCTGCTTATGCCCCTTATGCCAAAGATATTTTTGGTAAAACACCACAAATGATGCAGTTTTTCTCTACCAAATTAGGTATAGATTATCCTTGGAATAAATATGCGCAAATTGTGGTAAGAGATTATGTAAGCGGAGCCATGGAAAATACCACAGCCACCATACATGGTGATTTTATACAACAAACAAAGCGTGAATTATTAGATGGTAGCGCTGGAGAATTGGTGATTGCCCACGAGTTGTTTCACCATTGGTTTGGCGATTATGTTACTGCGGAAAGCTGGAGTAATTTATCTGTTAACGAATCTTTTGCTGATTTAAGTGAAACCCTTTGGGCCGAACATGCCAATGGTCAAGATGCTGGAGATGCCCATAATTATGAGTCTATGCAAGCTTATTTACAAACGCCAGATGCAAGCGCTAAAAACTTAATTAGGTTTAACTATACCGATAAAGAAGATATGTTTGATATAGTCACCTACCAAAAGGGGGGGCGGATTTTAAATATGTTGCGTAATTATTTAGGAGAGGAAGCTTTTTTTAAAGCCTTAAATATATATCTAAAAACAAATGCTTTAGGTAACGGCGAAGCGCACCAACTAAGATTAGCTTTTGAGCAAGTAAGCGGAAGAGACTTAAACTGGTTTTTTAACCAATGGTATTACGGTGCTGGGCACCCAGAGCTGAAAATTGATTATAAGTGGGATAACGATAAGAAAGTTCAGACGGTTTATCTAACCCAAACTCAGAAAGAAGATGCTTTTATTTTACCCATGAAGATTGATGTTTACCAAGGAGGTAAAAAACAGAAATTTGATTATTGGATGAAATCTAAAACCGATTCTATCTCTTATAATTTACCCGCCAAACCAGATTTGGTAAATGTAGACGCTGATAAGATACTTTTAGTTCAAAAAACGGATAACAAAAGTATAGCCGAGTATATTTTCCAATATAGAAACGCACCTAAGTTTGTGGATCGGTTAGAGGCCATTAGTGCAGCAAAAAAGGATGGGGTAGAGGAGATTTTAATTCCAGCTTTAAAAGATCCTTATTTTGATTTAAGGATTCAGGCTTTGGATAATTTATCTTTAGAAAATGCCAACATTAAAAAGAAAGTCTTACCAACCGTGATAGAAATGGCCAAAACAGATAAAAGTACTTTAGTAAGGGCAGCGGCAATAGATGCTTTAGGAGTTTTAAGAGATGCTAATTTTCTCCCGATTTTTATAGAGGGAATTAAAAATCAATCTTATGCTATACAAGGGGCATCTTTAAATGCGATTTCGGGTTTAGATATGTCTCAAGCACTTAAAACAGCCAAAAGCTTAGAAAAAGATAGCAAAGGAGCTTTAGTAAGTGCTATAGTAAATGTTTACAGCGTAGATGGAGGCGATGCAGAATTTGACTACGTTATTAAATCTTTTACAGAAAGTGGTGTACAAACTAAATTTCAGTTAATACCAGGTTTAGCTAGCTTATTAATGAATGTTAAACAAGCTAAAAATTTAGAGAAAGGTTTAACTGAACTTAAGGCTATGGCTAAAGCCTATAAGCAATATGGCGTTGATAATTATGTAAACGTGATGTTTGGAAATATTTTAAAAAGTAAACAAAACGATTTAGATGCTGCTACTGTGGATGCCGACAAGACAAATTTGAAAGCTCACATAGATATGCTACAACAGGCAATTGCAGAATTAAAAACCTATTAGTATAAAAAATGGCCAAATGCAGAAGGCTTAAAGCGGAAAACCTAGTATAACTGATTTTGTATGAGTATTGCTCTTTAAAATTTGATAATAAAAAAAAGCCGATTTGGAATTACCAAATCGGCTTTTTAGCTTTAAGCTTTCCGCTTTAAGCCTTTTGCTTTACTTAGGAATTACTACGCTATCAATTACGTGAATAACACCATTTTTTTGGTTAACATCTGCAATAGTTACATAAGCTGTACCTTTGTTTTCGTCCCAAAGTTTCACTTTATCGCCATCTAAAGAAGCATATAATTTACCACCTTGTACAGTTGTAAAAGTTGCTTTACCATTACCTTTTTTGATAGCTGCAACTACATCTGCTGCACTAAATTTACCAGCTAATACATGGTAAGTTAAGATTTTGGTTAATAATGCTTTGTTCTCTGGTTTTACTAAAGTTGCCACAGTTCCTTCTGGTAATTTATCAAAAGCTGCATTTGTAGGTGCAAATACTGTAAACGGACCAGCACTTTTTAAAGTTTCTACTAAACCAGCTGCTTTAACTGCCGCTACTAAAGTTGTGTGGTCTTTAGAGTTTACTGCATTATCTACAATATCTTTAGTGTTATACATTGCTGCACCACCAACCATTGGATTTTTTTGTGCAAATGAATTTGTTGCAGAAGCCATAGCTACTAAGGCAAACGCTGCTATAAATAATTTTTTCATAATTTGTTATTTGTTTGCCTGATTAACGAACTAAAACAATGCTTGGTTTTTTAAAATTATGTTAAGTTTTTGTTATATAATGTTAATATCTTGTTTTACAGTAAGTTGTGGTTTGTATTTTTATGAAAAAAGAGATTTATTATTAAAATAATATTTTAAAATACAATTTAGAAGCCTTTTTGCGCTCTATCAGTACTAGGGTGAGTAAAATTAATCCACCTGTTTTACCAAAGTAAATTACGGGAATTAATAAAGCTCTAAATTTTTGTAGTTAGCTGTAAAATGGAGGATATTATTATAGGTAGCAAAATCTTCTTTGGGATGTAAAGTAGTAATGCAAACACTTTGCATCCCTGCATTTTTTGCTGCTTCTATGCCTTTTGGGGCATCTTCAAAAACTAAACATTTGTGATAAGCAATACCTAATAAATCGGCACCTTTAGTAAATGTTTCTGTACTAAGAATGTTTATTGTAAAGTTTATACTCATAGGAATAATATTAATTCGATAGATTCTGGTTTTCTAACTCTTCTTAATAATTAACTTGTATTTAAAAATGAATAACTTCATTCTGAATATTTTTTTAGCACTTTCAATGCTGTAGTTTGACAATAAACTATAAAAGAATAGTAAGAAATAGGATAATAAGACATAAAAGGTATATTATATTTACAATATTATATATTGTTCTGAATTGCTTTTAACAATTTAGGCTTAACCAAACCTAGACCACTATTTCATGAAATTTGCTTTTGCCACATTTTTCTTATTGTTGTCACTCGCTGTATACAAGGTTTTTACTGGCAATTACTATCCATTTATACAATCCACTAACACCACTACTAAATTATTAAAGAGTACGCTTGATACTTTGAATTTCTCAAAAGATAGAATAGCTGTAAGTGGTGTAATTAAAGATAGTACCTTAAACGAGATATCAGGAATAGTTGCTAGTAGAGCTAATAAAAATTGCTATTGGGTTCATAATGATAGCGGAGATAAGGCCCAAATTTATTTAATTAACGATTTAGGAAAAAAGATTAGTACAGTAGTATTACAAAATATAACTAATAGAGATTGGGAAGATATTACAATTGGACCTGGACCAATAAGCGGTAAAACCTACTTATACATTGCTGATATAGGTGATAATGGCAAAAAAAATATTTATAAATACATTTATAGAATTGAGGAGCCAAAAATTAATATTAATCATCCAAATAAAAACATTTTACTGGAGAAAAAAGACATAAGTGTTTTAACGGTAACTTACTTGGATGGATGTCGTGATGCGGAAACTTTATTAATTGACCCCATAACCAAAAAACTATACATCATAACGAAAAGGGAAACACATGTGCAAATTTATGAAATTGGAAATTCAGATTTTTTAAATGACACTTTAGAATTGGTTAAAGCAGAAAATGTTTTGCCTTTTAGAATGGTTAATGGTGGTGATATTTCGCCAAATGGCAAAAGAATTTTAATAAAAAATTTAACGAAAATTTTTTATTGGGACAGAAAGCCTAAAGAATCAATACTAAATGCACTAAGTAGACAGGCAATAGAATTACCTTATTATCAAGAACCTCAAGGAGAGGCAATTGCTTGGAGGCTAAACGGAAAGCATTTTGTTACTTTAAGCGAAATGCGTAATAATAATTCAACCAATTTTTATTTATATAAATAGTTTTTCTTAAATCTTAATTAATTGAATATTTCCCATGTCAGTAATTTTATTAATGAGGCTTAAAATCAGCAATTATATCAAGATAACCCTCTTTTTGGCTTTATTTTTCTCTGTAAATGATATTTGCGCCCAACCCGGCTCTATAGAAGAGCCTGTGAGATTTACAGGAAATATAAAATTAGATTTTTCAAGACCTGATGGAGCCTTACCCCCGGTTGTAGGTGCGCATAGTTATCAAGTTTTAAGGTCAGTAAAAGAAAATAAAGAACTTGGTGACGGTTTAGGATTTACTTTTCATCATCATCCGATGTTGACTCATTGGAAAAATAATTTTTATGTGCTCTTTAATGCTTGTCCGCAGCATGAGGAAAGGGGTCTAACAGAAATTTTATTAGCAAGATCTGAAAATGGTATAGATTGGCAACAGCCGAAAATTTTATTTCCACACATAATTTACAAAGGGCAGCCTACTTTTAGTAACCACAGAATTGGATTCTTTATAGGGCCAAGCGGTAGGCTTTATGGCATGACCGGGTACTTTCCTAAGTCCGAAGTGCCTCCACAAAAAGGAAGTGAGGATACAGCTAAAAAATATTTTGGTATCGCTATCCGAGAAATTAAAGAAAATGGGGATTATGGAGATATTTATTTTGTTGCCCAAAACAATAGCCTTTATTTAAAAGAGGAGTTTCCTTTTCCATATTTCACGCAAAATAAAGATTCAATCATGATTGCAGATTGCGAATCTTTACGCAAGGACAAGTTATTGACTTTGCACTGGTGGGAACAAATTAGGCCTGAAAACTTTGATTTTCCAGAAACTCTGGTAAATCAAATTGAAAACAAAAACAGAAAATTTGCTAAGGCAATTAGTTATTACCATAGAGAAGATAGCGCAATAGTAGCATTATGGAAAGATAGTAAGTCTGCATTATCATTCGATGAAGGGATGACATGGAGTAAAGTTAGTAATTTAAAAACTTTCAGTAACGGTTATGCTAAAGTTTGGGCTCAAAGAACAAAAGATGGAAAGTACGCGGCAAGTTGGAGACCTATAGGTGAAGGAAGTTGGGGTAGGTATCCTATACTTTGGGCCGTTAGTACTGATGGTATATTATACGATGGAGCTATGCATGTAAATGGAGAGGTTACTAGAAGATATGATGGTGGCTCAAAAGACATTGGTCCATGTAATTACCAAATAGGAGTATATGAAGGTGGAGGGCAAACACCGGGCAAAGATATGTGGATTGTCTATTCTATGAGCAAAGAAGATATTTGGATAAGTAAAATTCCAGTACCTCTACTCGCCGAAAGTACAGGCGTAGGTTTAGAAAACTTTGAAAGCATTAAATCTTTAGTAGAGTTAAATGATTGGAATATTTATAGCCCAAAATGGTCTCCAATAAATATTAAAAAAGAATCAAATAACACTTTTTTGAAATTATCAGACTATGATCCATATGATTATGCCAAAGCTTTTAAAGTATTTAAAAAAGCTGAGCAAATGTTGAATATTAAATTTAAAGTTTTAGCACAGCAAACAAGCCATGGACGATTTGAAATAGTGATAGGAAATACCAAAGAACTTGACCCAATTAAAATTTCGCTTTCACAAAATGGTAGAGTATCTGTTAGTGGATGGGATGGCGAAAATGACTTGGGACCATACAAAGAAAATATGTGGTTAAATTTTGAGCTCAAATTGAATATTAAGGAAAATAATTTTAGTGTTATTTATAATAACCATCTAACTGATAATTTGGTATTTAATAGCAAAAAGTTGGACTATTTAGATAGAATAACCTTTAGAACAGGTCTTCAGAGGGGTATTTCTATAAATCCAGTAGAGCCCAAGACAGATATGCCATTAAAAGATAATGCAGTTTTTTTTGTAGATGATGTTGAAATTTCAAGCAACTAATTTGCCATTTTTGACCTATTTATATAGTAATTAATTGATAGTAACTTATGAAGCACTTTAAAAATTTAAAAATTTATTTTTCTATCACGTTGATATCTTCAATAGTATTAGTGAACTTTTCATTTAATTATACTGTTTTAGATAATTCAACAGGATTGCAATTTGTCAAAATCCCTAAAGGAGACTTTTTAATGGGTGCTGATATAGATCCTTCTTATATTGTTGCAAACGAAAAAAAAGGGTGGAAAAGCATATTTATTCAAGATGAATTCCCAATAAGAAGAATTAAATTAAGCTTGGATTTCGAGATTTCTAAATATGAAGTTACGAATGCCCAATATGAACAATTTGACTCTAAACATAGAGATCTTAGAGGTAATTTTATGAATATTTCTACCTTGGATAATGAAGCAGTAGTATATGTATCTTGGGAAGATGCTTATAAATATACCCAGTGGTTAAGCAAAAACGATGCAGATTATGATTATCGTTTACCTACAGAAGCAGAATGGGAATATGTATGTAGAGCAGGTACTAGAACTGCCTTTAATGATGGGTTGAATAAAGATATATATAAGAATAACCCTTTCTCTTCGATAGAAATGGAATCTAAACATTATAAATTTCCTTACCCTTTCACATGGTCGAATGGGTGTAGGAATTGGGTGACATGGACACCAGAGGAATGCATCGGGGTTGACGATGTTTACCCTAATAAAACACAAATAAAAGATGCGGATTTAACAATAGGGATGTCTCAACCTAATAATTTTGGCGTTTATGATATGCATGGAAACGTTGAAGAATGGGTAAGTGATTGGTATGGGCTTTATGATAAAAAAAACATTCTTAATCCTTTAGGACCTTCCAAAGGTGACTTTAAAGTAATTAGAGGAGGAAGCCATAATAACCATGTGCAACATGCTCGCTCTTCTAACCGAATGTCTTCAGCCATCAACGATAAAAATTATTTTGTTGGGTTTAGAGTTGTAAGGACTTTGAAGACTAAAAAGATAAGTCAAAAACATAGCAAAAATTTCACAAGAAATTGGTCAGATAACGTCAAAAAGAAAGATTTTAAATGGAACAAGGACTCAAATGAACCTACTTTTTATATGGAATCTGTATTTGAATTGATACCTAAACTTGAAGATGGGTCTCATTATGGTTCACCAGAACAGTTAAGGCAATTTGGATTTGATGGTTCTAACCAAAAACCTCTATTAACAGGTCCACTATATACGCATAATCATTCTCCTACTATCACTTGGTGCAGAAACGGCGATGTATTTATGTCTTGGTTTACAGGAGAAAGTGAAGTTGGACCTGAGCTCAGTTTAGTGGCTACAAGAGGGATAAGGTCACAAAATGGGAAAATAAATTGGACATATCCTTCAGAATTTTTAAAAGCTGCAGATAGGAATATGCATAGTTCTAATATTATCATTGATAAAAACGGAGTTTTGCATCAAATGTCAAGCATAGGCTTAGCAGGAAGATGGGATAAGTTAGCTTTAGGCTACAGAAGGAGTATGGATAACGGTGCTACATGGTCTCCAGTGAGGATGGTTTTAGAATTAGATCATGGCTTTACGGATGGCTGCTCAATGCAAGGTAACATGTTCGAAAAATCAAATGGAGATTTAGTCTTTATAGTGGATGATAAGGAAGACGGAACATCTAATACAGGAAGTATAGTAACGAGTTCTGATGGTGGTAACACATGGTATCGAAAAGGGCATTCTTCTACAACATCCAATACTTTAAGAATAGCAGGTTTACATTCAGCAGTAATAGAAATTAACGATATAAATGGAGATAAAAAAAATGATTTATTAGCAATTGCAAGAGATAATGGTGCTTATTTTGGCGGAAAAGCTCCTCAAAGTATTTCTATTGATGGAGGTGAGACATGGCAAAGAAGTGCATCTGTATTTCCATCGATAAAAGGTGAGCAAAGATTTTCTTTATTAAGGCTTCCATATTCCCAAAAATTAGATGGGAAACAACCTATTCTTTTTGTTGGATTTGCAAATGAGGGCATTCAAGGAAGAAATGCAGAAGGTAAGCTGGACACTATTCGAGGACTTTATGTTTCTCTATCATATAATGAGGGTAAAACATGGCCAAGCGAATACAGAAAAGTCGTAAGCGATATTACAGGAAGTAATGAAAAAACTTTGGAGATAGCACCATGGCAAAAGAAAAATGTGTTTAAAAAAGCAAAGAGTTTAGATATAGGATATATGTCAGCAACACAAAGTCCTGATGGATTGATTCACCTAACTGATGGTAAACTTGTATTTACCTTTAACACTTCATGGATCAATCAAAAAAGCAATTAATCGCTTAGTTAAAGCAACACTGGAATATAGAGGTGTTACTGTTACCTCTTGCTCATTTAGTCAAATGGTTTTCTAAAATCAAAATCCATTGAGCAAATCATTTGATTAAAATAGATTTATAATAAAATGATTTGCTAAATTTAAAAACCAATTTAACAAACCACACAATTAAGTATTTATTATGAAGCATATCTTGTCCCAAATTATTGTTCCTGATTGTTCTTCTTTTAGTATTAAAAAAACTAAGCTTACTCCAGCAACCTATAATATACATTCCCATAAAAACTTTGAGATTAATTATATTGTAAATGGAATGGGTACTAGAATCATAGGAGATAATATCGAAACTTTTTACAGTGGAGATTTGGTAATATTGGGCCCAGAACTTCCTCACTGCTGGGAAGTAAAAAGCGTGTCAGATGGTTTTTTCCCTGAATGTATAACTATACATTTTCACGAGCATTTTTTGGAGCAACAAATTATGAAATCCCCTGAGCTCTTACCTATCTATGATTTGATCAAAGAATCTTGTTTAGGTATAGAATTTTTTGGCGAAGAAAAAACTAATATCGCAAATGTTTTACATAAAATGCTTAAAGCAAATCCTTTAAGAAGGTTAATTTATCTTTTAGAAATATTCGAGATTCTTATCCGCACACATGATAGAAAAGTTCTAGCAAAAGCAGGTTTCTTAAACGATTCAATTAATACTCATAATCAAAAGTTGAATAAAGTCTATGAGTATATCATGGTTAATTTCACAAAAAAAATTTATTTAAAAGATGTTTCCTCAATATGTTGTATGTCTCCTAGTACTTTTTGTAGGTTTTTTGAAAATGTTACAGGTAAAACATTATTTGATTATTTAAAAGAGGTAAGGATAGGTTATGCTTGTAAACTCCTTCAAGAATCAGAATTAACAATATCAAATATTTGCTATCAATCTGGATTTAATAACCTTTCACATTTTAATAATCAATTTAAAGATATAAATCATGTTTCTCCCGGTGAATACAGAAAAATGATAAACAAAGTATCCAACTAATCAAATGATCTTTTGTGGTTAAATATAGCTACTCAGTTATTTTTTTGCCAAAATTTTAAACTGATGTTTATATACAGAAGATAAATCTATATTTAATTTCAAGTGTTTTTTGGTCTAAAGCATTGGTATAGGTACATTTTGAATGGTACGTGTATATCCCTTTATATTAGCTTACTAGTACTGCCATTAGTTTTTATAACCAAGTTTTTTTGCAAGTGACATTTTATTTTTTCTCCAATGCTAATTATTTGCCTTTTAACATAATTCCTTGATTATGATAGCACTTGTTTTAGTAAGAAATCTATCGACAAAGTGCTTGTTTTAATAAAAAATTCTTTGCCTCTCATATTCTTCTTCATGAGTCAAAATAATATATAAATTCAGTAAAATCAATGATACCTACAAATCACAATCGCACTACTTTTGAATTCTAACCAAATTATATAAAAAAGAGCATAGCGAATATTCAGTAACCTTACCAAACTAATTAATAGGTTATTATGCTTGCGAAAGTTCTATAAAACAAAAGTATTAATGGGTTTTTATAAACAATTTCAAACAAAAATTTTTATGATTAAATTAAAGATGAACACTTTTTTATTAACTGTAATTTTAATGTGTAATTATGGTGTATTAATGGCTCAGAAAGACAAAGGCGAAGAAATAAAATTTTGCCCTCCTACTCTGATGGAAGATGAACTTCCAAACCTTGGGTTGCCAATGGCAAAAGGCGCAGAAACATTTTTACTTTATGATGTTGCAAATAATAGAGCCAAACTAGAACAACCTTACCTTGGAACCTACTCGCATCATGCTCATTTAGAGACTTTTAATGGATTGGTTGTTCTTACATGGAGTAATCACTTTGCCGATGAGGATTCTCCTGGTCAATATGTTCGATATGCTATTTCAAAAGATAATGGAAAAACATGGATAAACCCTAATCAGAAAATTGAGAATGGAACAAAATATGGAGCAGTATTATTCCCCCCTATGGAAACACCAATTCGTAACCCACAAAATGAAGGCGAGAATAAAATTAAGGTTTCTAATTTAGAAAACCCTCTGCTTGGTCATCGTCCTCATGATAAATGTGGTAGTGGTATCAAAGGTAATAAGGACTCATATAGAAATGACAATTGTGGATTCTACCATCTTGAAATGTGTGCTAATGGATTTGCTAAGATTGATGGAAAGCTATATGCTATTGCCGAAGTTGCTAAAGGCATAAATGCAGTTGGTATAGGTAGAATTGCTAGGGAAATAGATAGCAAAGGAAATCTTGGAGATATTTTTTGGTTAAATGAAGATGTGCCTGATTTAAGTAAAATATCGCCAAACGCAATTAATCTGAAACTTTATAATAATTTAGTTTATAAAAAAGAATTAGGTGTAAAGATCATGGAGTATTTAAAAAATCCTTTACATATGCCTCAATGGGATTTCTACCACAAAGGCTGGACACAGTTAGATGGTAAAGTGCATGCAGATTGGCAATCAGCTAAAGGAATTAAAGGACATGAGCCAACTTATGCCTATTTAATGAATAATGGAGCTTATGCTAGACTTTGGCGTATCAAAGACGATAATATTAATGCACAGTTTAGTTATGACCAAGGAAAATCATGGACTAATCTTGAAAGAACTAATTTTCCAGATTGTGGTAGCCGGGCATGTGTTGGTAACCTACCTGATGGAAGAAGTTATGTGGTAAACAACCCATATAAGCATGGCAGAAATCCACTTGTACTTTCAATTTCTGAAGATGGAAAAAAATTCGATAAAGCTTATATTATTCGTAGCGGAAACTCAGGCGAAATCGATAAAACTGGAAGAGCTAAAAATGCTGGTTATCAATACCCTCACTCAATAGTTTCCGGTGACTATCTTATTATAGCTTATTCTATTAATAAAGAGAGTATGGCAACAACCAGGATTCCTCTTAAAAATTTGTGATAATAAATTTTATTGTTGATATATTCTAAAATTATCAACCTATATGCCATAAATCCTCACATAAATTTAAAATTAAATTTGTGTGGGGATTTTTACATGTATTTTACTTTATTACATTTTTGAGTTATTGTTTTTTTTTGACGATTTTAAAAAAAAGCACTAAAATGTATTTCTTTAACAGTTATAGTATCTACAATTAATAGTTCATTATCATTTTAACTTTAGATTTGAAATACCATAAATTGTATCCGGATCTCAATTTGAATCATTTGAGTTTTTAGATGATTATACCTATTAAAAGATTATTCTTTGATGAATGATTTTGTAATCACCTAGGAAATTTAATAAAATTGTATTTTTAAGTGTCATCTCTTTTCTTTTTCCAAAGCTTAATTACATTTTAAAGTTATTTTTTGACTATGATAGCACTTGTTTTCATTCAAAATCTAGCGACAAGTCGCATGTTTTAATAAATACTCTTGCCTGATATATTCTTCATAAGTCAAAATAATATATAAAATCAGTAAAATCAATGTAATCTATTACTTATAGATGCTATACTTTTATATCACTAACCAAATTATAACGAAATGAAAAAATCTATTTTAAGCACATTAATTTTGTGCTTATTTTTATCAGTTTCATCATTATTTGCACAACAAAAAATTACAGGTATTGTAAAAGATGCACAAGGTGAGCTCTTGCCAGGTGTTTCTGTAAGTGTAGGTGGAACAACAATAGGAACAATAACAGGATCTGACGGTTCTTTTAAATTACAAATACCAGAAAATAGAAACGAATTGGTATTTAGTTTTTTAGGATTTAAAACTAAAATTGTTCAATTAAATGGGAAAAGTGTAATAAATGTAACCATAGAATCGGATCTAAAATCATTAGATGAAATTGTTGTTGTAGGTTTTGGAGAGACAAAAAAAGTTAATCTTACTGGCTCGGTAGGTACTGTTAAAGTTGACGAAAAATTGGTTAATAGATCTGTTGATAATAACTTAGGAAATGCATTATCAGGGTTAGTGCCAGGTTTAGCTGTTAGACAAGGTTCAGGTATGCCCGGTAATAGCAATACAGAACTGCAAATCAGGGGTTTAGGAACTGTAAATAATTCAAATCCTTTGATTGTTGTAGATGGAATTCCTGATGTAAGCATTTCTACCATCAATATGAATGATGTGGAGAGTGTATCAGTCTTAAAAGATGCAGCTGCCTCAGCAGTTTATGGCTCTAGAGCTGCAAACGGAGTTATTTTAATTACTACAAAAACTGGTAAAAATTCTAAACCAGTAATTAGATATTCGGGAAATCAAACCTTATCCAAGCCAATTAAATTTTACGAAAATATCACAAATTATCCCCGAACCATTCAGTTGCAGATGAGAGGTGCCTTAGCAGGTAATAGGGCAACACCTTATAATTGGTCTACCGTAGAAGAATGGATGGCTAAAGGTATGCTTGATCCTATTTTATATCCTAATACTGACTGGTATGATCTTATTTTTCAAAACGGTATGGCAAAAAATCATAATATCTCTGCTGCGGGAAGTAGTGATAAAATGGCGTTTTATCTTTCTGGAGGTTTTACAGATCAAAGCGGTACTGTTATAAACAATACTTTTAAGCGATATAATTTTAGGACTAGTATCGATTACGACATTAAAAAAAATATAAAAATTGGAACCAAGTTAGATGCTAATTTTAGTGAATTTAACTATGGACTAGAAGATGGTATAGCTGGAGACGCACTTAGGAATACAAATCCAGGAGTTACCCCCATAGATCCTATTACCGGTAGATATGGAGCTGCTATGGCTTATGGAGAAAATACTCAAGCTGCCAATTTATTAGCGCAATATTCTATAGACCATAATGAAGAGTTAAGTAAAAGAATTAATGGAATTTTTTATTCCAGTTGGGAACCCATAAAAGGCTTAGTTGCTAGGATTGATTATGGTATAAATTATACCAACAGGTTCAGTAGAAGTTATAGTGATCCAACTTCGATTTATAATTTACAAACTGGAGGATTAGTATCTATTTTAGTTGGGGATAATGCAGGAATAAGTAATAGGAACAATGATGATTATAAGACAAATTTGCAATTAAGATTAAATTATGAAAAGGATTTATTCAAAAACCATAAGTTAGGTGCAACATTAGTTTATACCGAAGAGTATTGGGATGAAAGAAGCTTATCTGGAAGTAGACTTAATAGACTTTATCCAAATATTTTACAAATAAGTGCAGCAGATCCAACTATTCAAACCGTTTCGGGATCTTCTAGTGCTGAGGGCTTAAGAGCATATATTGGACGTTTCAATTACAATATCTCCGATAAATACCTTTTCGAAGCAACCACCAGATATGATGGCTCTTCTAAATTTTCAGATGGTAACAGATATGGTATTTTTCCATCTATTTCAGCCGGATGGAGATTCTCAGAAGAATCTTTTTTTAAACCGTTACAAAATATCATAACCTCAGGAAAGATTAGAATGTCTTGGGGTTCTCTAGGAAATAATTCCGGTGTAGGTAGATATGAACAAAGAAATACATATCAATTTACTCCATACATAAATAATGGTTCAATTGTAAAAGGTTTTAGTTATTCAAAAATGATAAATCCCGATTTTAGTTGGGAATCTACAGAAGTCCTAAACGCGGGTTTACAATTTGGCATTCTAAATAATCTTTTCACTGCAGAGTTCGACTATTATGATCGTTTAACAAGAGGAATGATCCGCCCTTCTGATTTTTCTGCATTTTTAACCGGATATACACCTCCAAGAGTGAATGTGGGTAATCTTAGAAACCGTGGAATTGAGGCAAACTTAGGTTTTAATAAAAAAATTGGTCAAGTATTGGTTAATCTATTAGGTAATTTTTCATATAACGTTAATAATTTAGAAGAATGGAATGAATATCTGAGCCCGGGAAATAGATTTCTAAATATGCCTTATCAGTTTGTTTATTCAAATGTGAGTAATGGTATAGCTCAGAATTGGAATGATGTTTATAATAATCCATTTCAAGCAAATTTTACAGCACCGGGAGATCTTTTAATAAAAGATACAAATGGTGATGGTAGAATAACTTCAGCTGATAGGGTGGCTTTTGAAAATAAAATGCAAAATGCTCCAACAGTAAATTCTTCTTTAAACTACAATATGGGCTGGAAAGGTTTTGATTTTTCCGCTTTAATTATCGGTACTCTTGGAAGATTCGATTATTGGAGTGATAATTTAAATACATTAAGCCCACGCGATACAAGATTTAATTTCTCTGAGTTACATTATGACACATGGGATTATTACAACAGGGGTGCAAGCTTGCCAAGATTAACTATTTCTGCTGGTGACGATGGAGGAAACAATGGTGGAGAAAACACTTTCTTTTTGCAAGATAGATCTTATTTAAGGCTTAAAAACATTCAACTAGGGTATACATTACCTGCTAACGTGGCAAAAAAACTTTTCCTTAGTCGTTGTAGGTTCTTTTTAACAGCTGATAATGTTTTTACTGCAACAAAATGGAAAGGTATAGATCCAGAAAAGGATACATCTGGTTCAGATTTTTATCCTCTACTAAAAACTTACGCTTTTGGACTAAATATCGACTTATAAAATAAACAACTGTAAAATTCTAATTATTTAATCATGAATAGTAAAATAAAATTTCGAAATATTGTTGTATTAACTCTAACAATATTTTTCTTTTCTTCAGGTTGTAAAAAAAATCTTTTAGAACAGTTGCCAAGGACAGAAATTTCAGAAGAACAATTTTGGAATTCTCCTGAAGACGCTAAAGTTGCAACAAATGGTGTATATGATGCAGCCAGACTCTTATTCAGAGTAGATTATATGTACGATGGACTAACACCTTTCACTAGGATTAGAAATCAAAATAATAGTTCAGACGCTATTACATCTCAAACTACTTTAAGTGGTTCACACGGTAGTTTTACGCCTGGTGGAGGAATTGGTTCTGGATTTGATAATACCTGGAAACTATCCTACAGAGTAATTAATAGAGCTAATTATGTTCTTTTTAAAATACAGCCTTTAATTGACGCGGAAAAAAATGATCTTAAGCGTTCACAATTAATAAAGACTAGAGGAGAAAATTATTTTTTGAGAGCTTTGGCTTATTTTAGATTAATATCGCTATGGGGTGATGTTCCTTATTATGAAGGTGTTTTAACTGGTAATAATGAAGCTTATAACTTAGTTAGGACACCAATAACTCAAGTTAGAGATAAAATACTAGCTGATTTAGATGAAGCATGTAATGTTTTACCATTACCCTCAGAACTTTCTGCTTCTGATAGGGGAAGAGCTACAAAGGCAGCTGCTTTTAGTTTTAGAGGAAAAGTCAAACTTTTTTGGGCAAGTTGGAAAAAGAATGGATGGCCAGAATTGGAAGGTTTTACACAAGATAATGCTGAAGCTGATACTTATTTCACTGCTGCAGCTGTAGATTTTAGAACTGTAATAAATAATTTTGGATTAAACCTCTATAACAATGGTAACCCAGGTGAATATGGTGATAACAATAGTTTTACACATACACAATTACCCGCTTATTGGCAGCTTTTCCAGAATAATGCCGAATATTCATCAGAAATTATTTTTTCTTTGCAGTATGCCGGTCCACTTTTAAGTCAAGGTGATGCGCTTACACGTGGTTTTGGAAATAGAAATACCATTAATGGACAGGCATATTATACTCCTACTAATTTTTTAATTAATCGTTATCAACTAATATCAACAGGAGACTTTGCCCCAGAAGTTGTTTTGTCTACAAGTGCTACAGTTAATAACGGAGCAATTAATCCATTAACTTATGAAAATGCCACAACAATTGTTGCTCAAAGAGCAAAAAGAGATTGGAGGATGAAAGCTACAGTAGTATGGGACGGTCAAAGGATGACCTGGATTGACGTTACGGGGCTTTTAGCTCCACTAGGTATTCTTGAACTTAAATGGGGGAATAGGGGAACTGGTTTTATAAATTATGATGATTCAAGAACTGGTTATATTTATAGAAAATGGGTAAGGCAAGAACCTACAGGAGGAAGAACTGATGGGCCACAAGATTTCTATTTAATGCGATTAGCAGACGTTTTCTTGATGTATGCTGAAGCAACAAATGAAGTTAATGGACCAACTGCAGAGTGTATAAATATGGTAAATCTAATTAGAAGAAGGGGTAATTTACCACCCTTAGCTTCATCTAAAACCAATTCTGAAATTAATTTTTTTAAAGCTATTGAGCAGGAAAGGATTGTGGAATTGAATGGAGAGGGACAATTGGGATTTGATGCTAGACGATGGAGGAAATTAGAGGAGTATTTTAATTCACCTTCTGGTATTACTTATAGAAGTACCATCAACGTTAGAGATAGAGATGCTTACCTTAACTCTACACCATTAGATTTCCAACGCAGTTATTTATTCAGAATACCTATGGACGAAATTGAACGTAACCCTAAATTAAAGCAAAATTCACCTTGGTTTTAAAATTTTAATAACAATAACATGAAACTTAAACATATTATTTTTTCACTTTTTACATTAGTTATTTTATCATCTTGTATTAAGAGGCCGCTGGATGAAGATAATCTTCTTATTAGTACCCAAACAAGTTGTTACATAGGAAATTTCTTTTTGTATGGATCAGATCATATAGATTGTTTAGTGCAAAGCAGAACTGTGATAGATACAGTTAATCTGACAGTAAATGCAGTTGCAAAATTTGGCACAAACTTAAAATATCTTAAACCTGCAACAAGTTTGTCGATAGATTCAAAAATTACCCCAGCTATGGGGCAGTGGGTTGATTTTACTCTTCCAAGAAAATACACTGTGATTTCAGGTAATAGAAAAATACAAAAGGAATATACGATAACGGTAAAAGTTGAAGGTCAATAACCTAAATTTAGACTCTTTAAATAGTGAATTTTTAAAATTGCAATACATTTATAAATAGAAAATATGAAATATATTGATAAAATAATATTAGCATTAATCATATTTGGTTTTGTTTCTTGTAGTAAAACCGAAATTGAAAGTGTTTTAACCCATGATTTTTTGAAAAAAACCGAGGCTCCCCCCGTGGTAGGAGAAAAGTTAGAATTTGCTTACGCAATGGCAACTAAAGCGAGTAAACTTACTAGTGTAACCGCTATAGTTACCTTTCCTGGTTCAACAGGGACAGGTTTTGAAACAAAATCTTACCGTACAAATGCCAGTGGAACAGAGGTTGGAACTGTAGTTGCAGATACCTCAACGGTCAGCGCCACATCAACTGCTACATTTAGAGTAGATACCAATGCATCTACACTTCGTTATACCTACGTTGTACCTCCTGCAGCTAAAGGTAAAAACATTAGCGTAACCTTTAAAGTTCAATCTGCTGATGGTAAATCAGTCTCATTAACTACTCCTGAATACAGAGTTTCTAATGTTGATATTGCAAAGAATGTTGTAATGACAAATAATAACGCTTGTTATTTTTCTTTGGAAACAATGAAATCTTATACAGAGGCGCAAGTTATTGCACAAAATTTAGCAGCAAAGATAGATTTGGTTTATATTTTTAGTGCAACCTCTGGTGGGTTCATATATGGACATGCCTTAGTCTCTCCAGGTACAGAAAGCACTTACCTAAATGGAAAAATTATACCGGCTACTTTTGCAAAAAACGTATCTAAGTTGGAAAAAAAGGCTTTCATTAATGATATGCTTTTAAGTGGAATTGTACCAGCTACTTATGTAGATGATATAGATTTTCAAACCTTAAATCTCTCGCAGGCAGCAAGTTTTGTTCTAGATTTAAAAACTACAGCCAGAAACAGTGTTTTTGTAGAATCTGCCGACGGTAAATACAGAGCGTATCTGTATATAAATAATTCAACCACTAGCAACCTTACATTTTCACTTAAGCGTTTTACAGTATTATAGTTTAAAATTAGTTAAATGAAGAAGTATTTTAAATATAGTTTAAGTTTAATAATAGCATGTTTTTTATGTTTTTGTTATTCCTATGCTCAAAAAAATGAAATAGTTGTTAAAAATGAATTCATTTATAAAGCAAACGAAGTACCGTTTCCGCAATGCCATGCTTCTACAATTGAAGAAACTCCAAAAGGATTAGTTGCAGCTTGGTTTGGGGGAACTCATGAAAAGCATGAGGATGTTGGTATTTGGCTTAGTTTAAATACGGATGGTAAGTGGTCTATTCCTGTTGAAGTTGCTAATGGTGTTCAAAATAAAAAATTAAGATACCCAACATGGAACCCTGTTTTATATTTTGAGGATCAAAAGTTAGTATTATTTTATAAAGTAGGTCCCAATTGTGCAGATTGGTGGGGAGAAAAAAAGGTATCTAATGATTTTGGTAAAACATGGTCAAAAGCAGAGCGTTTACCAGACACAATTTGGGGTCCTATAAGAAATAAAGCAATAAAACTTGCCGATGGTAAATTATTGTGTCCGTCTAGCACAGAGAATAATGGCTGGAGAGTGCACATGGAGTGGACAAATGACTTAGGAAAAACTTGGAATAGAACTCCTGCTTTAAATGGCGCTGATACACTTGCGGCAATACAACCTACCATTTTACAACACCGTAACGGAAAATTGCAAATTTTAAACAGAACCAAAAGCAATAAGATTTTTAGTTCTTGGTCTGTGGATAATGGTGTTTCATGGTCGTCTCTTCAACCAATTAATTTACCAAATAATAATAGTGGTATTGATGCAGTAACGTTAGAGGATGGTAGATTTATGCTCGTATATAACCACATCGATAGATCAAAAAGTGATGCTAAAAGAAATCAACTTCATTTAGCCATTTCAGATGACGGAATTAACTGGAACGCTATTATGATGTTAGAGAATGATGAAAATTTAAATAATGAGTATTCATATCCTGCCATTATTCAAACTAAGGATGGTTTGGTTCATATCACCTATACATATAAAAGAGAATTAATAAAACATGTTGTTATTTCGCCAGCTAAAATTAGTTCTAAGCCAATTATAAATGGTACATGGCCTACAGGAATATAAATTCTGTAAAAAATTAAAAATGAATAAAGTTATTTGGTTTTTATTATTGTTACCATTTAAAGTTTTGAGTCAAAACGAAACTAATCCACCCAATGTTATTCTCATACTAGTTGATGACTTAGGGATAAAAGACTTAGGGAATTATGGAAATAAGTTAATAGAAACACCAAATATAGATGCCTTGGCCAAAAAAGGAATGAGCTGGATTAATGCATATTCATCATGTCCTGTTTGTTCTCCATCAAGGGCTGCAATGTTAACTGGTAAATCTCCTGCAAGATTAAATTTTACCGGTCATATTACAGCAATAGAAAAACATCGTTATCCGGCAAATAGTACAATTATACCTCCTCAAGATTTAATGTATGTTCCTTTAGATCAGATTATGATTCCAGAAATGCTAAAGGTAAAAGGTTATACGAGTGCAAGTATAGGTAAGTGGCATTTAGGGACTAAAGGTTTTTGGCCAACTGATCAAGGTTTTGATGTTAATATAGCGGGTTGGACACACGGTAGTCCACCATCTCATTTTTTCCCATATAAGAACACAAGTAGTTCATGGAATTCATCTATACAAAATTTAGTTGGCGGAAGAGAAGGTGAATACCTCACAGACCGATTAACAGATGAAACCATTAGTTTTATAAGGCAACAAAAGGATAAACCATTTTTCGCTTATCTTTCTTATTATGCTGTTCATGTTCCTTTAGAAGCTCCACAAGAAAAAATTGAAAAATATAAAGTTAAACTGCTGGATTCTAAAATAAATCCTACTTATGCCGCCATGGTGGAGAGTGTAGATGATAATGTTGGTAAGCTAGTTAAATTTTTAGAAAGTAATAATCTGATTAAAAATACTGTAATAATACTAGCTTCAGATAATGGGGGATTAGAGGAAGTAACAGATAATTATCCTTATAGAAGAGGTAAGGGACATTTATACGAAGCGGGTATTAGAGTGCCCTTAATTATGAGATGGGATGATAAAATTAAACCAAATACTTGGACAGAAAACCGCACTATATCAACGGATTTATTCTACACCATAAAAGACATTAGTGGTCAAAAGGGAATGATTGATATGGATGGCAGATCTCTTTTACCCGATTTTGATTTAAAGAATCAATCAAACAAAGAGCGTAAATTATTTTGGTACTATCCTCATTACGGCATCGGTGGAGACCCTGGTTCAATTATAATTTCAGGAAATTATAAGCTGATTGAGCACTATGATCCCTACAAAGTAGAGTTATTTAATTTAGATACTGATAGGAGTGAAAACCATGATTTAGCATCATCATTTCCACAAATCAAAAATGAATTATTGGAAGAACTTCATAATTGGTTAAAATCTTCTAATCCAATTATGCATACTCAAAATACATCCAATAAATCTGTAAAATAATTGATTATTTGATATGAGGAGCACCAAGTTATTTTTTTTATTAGTATTTCTATTTGCTCAGAATATTTGGGCACAAGAAAAGTATAATTTTAAGAAAATTAGCGCAAACGATTCATTATTGATTATTAAAGGAGCTTCTAACCTAGTCTCTAATAAAGACAGTATTATTATAAATCGATTTTCAACTGGATTTTTGGACAAGGCAAAGGATTGTGTGAGCAGCAATAATGCACATACCCAATCTGGTGTCATTATACAATTTAAAACCTTAAGTCCAGTAATTAAACTCAATTTTTCAGCCAGAGCAGACGCAAGCAACAGAGAACTAATTTTTGCAGTTTATAAAAACAAAAACTTTGTAAGTTATTACAAGTCCTTATCATTTGAATTGTTTAATCAGGAAACAGATAAGGAAGCAAATTGGGAAATTGTTTTACCTTTTTTTTATGGGGTACACTTTAAAGGAATTTCTATTATTCATGGGTACAGTTTACAAAAAACCGAAAATGAAAACTTAATGAATTATTTAGCTATAGGTGATTCTATAACACACGGTGTAGGTCAAAAGGGAGTTGCGTCAGACGGTACTTATCCATTCATTTTAGCTCAACAAAAGAATTGGTACTTATTTAATGTTGCTGTAAGTGGATCTAAAATAACAGATCTAATAGCAGATGAAACAAAAGATTTTAAGGCTGATGTTATTTCAATACTTTGGGGTTACAACGATTGGAACAATGGTATATCAATGTTAGCTGTTGCTGAAAAATATGAAATGCTAATTTCGAAGCTAAGAAGATATCATCCACTAGCCAAAATATATTGTATCATGCCCACATTTACTACATCTGTAATGCCTAAACAACCGGGGCAAAATTATGGCATTGATGTTCTTAGATCGACACAAAGAAAAATAGTACAAGAGTTTATAGCAAAGGGTGACCAAAATCTGAAACTAATAGAAGGGGGAGAGATAACCTCCCTATCTGATTTAAAGGATTACGTCCATATGAATAATGAGGGTGCTAAAAGATTTTCAGCTACACTCCATCCGTTAATAAATTAGTATTTATCCAAAAATTTTATAGTTAATTAAAAGTAATGAAGCATTATTTTACCTTAATCATCTGTTTAATTTTCGCTAATTCGCCATTAATTGCAAAGCAATTTAAAGATATACCACGACCAGAATATCCTCGTCCTCAGTTTCAAAGAGAAGACTGGTTAAATCTAAATGGCGAATGGAGTTACGAGTTTGACTTTGGGAATTCAGGTAAAGAAAGAAGGCTAAAAGACAGCCATGGATTTAAAGAAAAAATTATTGTTCCTTTTTGTCCTGAGAGTAAGCTTTCTGGTGTAGGTTATCAAGATTTTATAGAGAATATATGGTATCATAAACGAGTTACTTTGCCTAAACAATGGAATGGAAAAAGAATACAACTTAATTTTGGGGGAGTTGATTACGTAGCTGAAATATATATAAATGGAACTTTTGTGGGAAGGCATTATGGAGGAAGTTCGTCGTTCTCATTTAATATAGCAAACTACATCACAATTGAGGATTCATTTGATTTAGTGGTTCATGCAGAAGATTACACAAGATCTGGAGAGCAAAACCTTGGTAAACAAAGTAAAGAATATCAACCCAAACGCACAAGATATACAAGAACAACAGGTATTTGGCAAACTGTGTGGGTAGAGCCAGTTTCAGAGTTAGGTGTAGAAAAGTGTCAGATTATACCAGATTTAGATCAAGGAAAATTTGATTTTATTCCTGCTTTTTATAATCTAAAACAAGGCAATCTTCTAAAAATAACCATAAAGGATAAAAGTAAAATTGTAGCATCAAAGTCTTTTGTGCCCGGAAGCGGACAGATTTATCAGATTTACATAAAAGATGTGAAAACTTGGTCTCCTAAAGATCCCTTTTTGTACGATATCATCTATGAATTAATATTAAGCAATGGTATTACCATAGATCGCATACAAACTTATGCCGGTATGAGAAAAATTCATACTGAGGGGAATAAGTTTTTTTTAAATAACGAACCTTTTTATCAGAGATTGGTATTGGATCAAGGTTTTTATCCCGAAGGTATTTGGACAGCTCCTAATGATGAAGCATTAAAGAATGATATTAAATTAGGGATGTCTGCTGGATTTAATGGTGCCAGATTACATCAAAAAGTTTTTGAAGAAAGGTACCATTATTGGGCTGATAAACTAGGGTATATTACTTGGGGAGAAGCTGCGAGCTGGGGTATGGATGCAAACAATCCTATTGCTGCTAGAAACTTTATTTCTGAATGGACGGAGATTGTTGAAAGAGATAAAAATCATCCATCAATTGTAATTTGGACTCCTTTTAATGAATCTGTATTTACTCTTGCAGAAAAGGAGAGATTTGATCCTGAATTAAGGAAGCAACATGATAGGATGGTAATTGATGTTTATGACTTAACAAAAAAACTTGATCCTAGCAGGCCTGTAAATGATGTAAGTGGTTATTTACATATAAAAACAGACATTTGGTCAAGTCATTGTTACGAGCAAGATCCTGAAAAATTGCATAAACTTTTATCCTCAGTAGAAGATGGTAAACCGTACACCGGTTATATTAAATACTGTTGCGCCTACGAAAATGAACCATTTATCATTGATGAATTTGGAGGGATAAAATGGAATCCTAAAAACCAAGATAATTCTAAACAATCTTGGGGTTATGGAGACCCTCCCAAAGATTTAAATGATTTTTATACCCGATTAACAGCTCAGGTTGATGCCGTACTTTCTTTGGAAAACTGTGTTGGATATTGTTATACGCAGTTAACAGATGTGGAATCTGAGCAGAACGGAATATTCTCTTATGAACGTGAGAGCAAGTTTGATATGGGAAAAATAAGTGAAATTTTTTCTCGGACGCCAGATAAGTTTCAAAAGAAAACGCAGAAAAATTAAAAAAAAGCATGAAATCTGCGGCTTTATTTTTATTCACTTATTTTTTGCTTACTCCGTTTAGTGGTGGTTATGCTTTTGCACAAAGTGAGGAAATAAATATAAAATCAAATATCATTTGTTAGAAACTGGATAAATCCAAAGATTGCGCTTCATATCCTAATTACAGGCCCAGAATAAAAATATGATATCTCAATAAAATACAATATAATAGATGCTTTCACTATAGGTAATTATGTTCTGAAAGATAAATGGATGATGAAAGTTCGATTTTGTACAAACGACCAAATTGACCTTAGATAAATAGTATTTCCATAAGGGTAAACCAATTGTCTTATTAATTTAAAATAAAATTATGAAAACTACACTTTTAATCGGCACAGTTATTTTTTTAAATGTGTTTTTTTTTGATGCACTTGCTGGCCCCCACATGATAGATTCTATCTCTGAAAAATCTATTTTAAGTAATATCAAAGAACCTGAAATACCTAAAACAATTTTATATCTTAAAGACTTTGGAGGAAAAGGCGACGGAAATTGGGACAACAAAAACGCATTTTTCAAAGCCATTAATGCGTTAAAGCGAAAGGGTGGGGGCCATTTAATAGTAAATAAGGGTATTTATAAAATAAACGGGCCAATACACTTTATCTCAAATTTAAACTTAATTTTAGAAGAAGGTGCTGTTTTAAGTTTTGGATCAAATCCGGTTGATTATTTACCCTTAGTAAAAACAAGTTGGGAGGGTACTTATGTTTATAATTATAGCCCGCTAATCTATGCCTATCAATGTAAAAATGTTTCAATAACAGGCAAAGGTATTATTGATGGTGAAGCAGAAAAAACTTGGTCGCTTTGGGTAGATAAGCAATCAGATGGTAGGCAATTATCTCGTGATATGAATCACAATAGGGTTCAATACAATCAAAGAATTTTTGGTGATGGAAAATATCTTAGACCTCAATTGATACAATTTTACGAATGTGAAAATGTAAAAGTGGAAGGCATAAGGATAGAAGATTCTCCATTTTGGTGTCTTCATTTATTGCGATGTAAAAATGTTATTGTTAGGGGTTTAAGTTATGATTCCCAAAACCTCAATAATGATGGCGTAGATATAGAAAGCTCAAAAAATGTTTTAGTTGAAGATGTCTATTTTAATAATTATGATGATAATATTGCTATAAAAGCTGGTCGTGATGATGATGGCAGAGCATCCGACATGATGAGTGAAAATATTATTATTAGAAATTGTTATTTTATGGGTAAGCCTGCTATTGCAATAGGTAGCGAAATGTCTGCAGGTGTGCAAAATGTTTTTATTTCAAATTGCTTTTCATCAGGCAAACTAATGCGAGGTATATATCTCAAGTCTAACGCTGATAGAGGTGGATTTATCAGAAATATTTATATTAAAAATATAAATTTTGGTGAAGTTTTAGACTGCATTTATATCAGTTCTTACTATCATAACGAAGGAAGTGGTTATGTAAGCGATATATCAAATATCCATTTTGAAAATATTAATTGTGTAAAAGCCAATGGAACAGGTATAGTAATACAAGGGTTTCCAGATAAAAAAATTAAGAACGTATACTTCAAAAATATAAATATAAATTGGGCTAAAAATGGAATAAGTATGCAAAACACAGAGAATATTGTGATGAGCGACGTAACCATTGGAGAACCTGCTACAGAACCATCCGTTTTTAAATAATAGCTAACAGAAATATTTGTACGTAATATACAATAAGAAATAGCTAAGATATTGGTTTTATAAGCCAATAATTTTAGATTTCTTTAATTAAGAAATAAATGTTGTGTTTGCTCATAAACAATTAATTTTTTAAAGCTATTAGCACTTTTTTTAATATGAAAAGTTTTTTATGCCTATGGATTTCAGCGGTTTGCGTAATCGTTTTTAGTAGACCCAATATCTTATTAGCGGCCGAAAAATCAATTTTTCAAATAGATACTAATAAATATAATTGGAGATTTTTGGCAGGGCCTGAATTGGAAAACCAAGGCAAAGCAAATATTCAACTTATTAAGGGCGATACTACTGGATTAAAGCTAGAATTATATAAAAAGAGGGGACATGTAATGAGGGAATTTTCGCCAACATCTTTACCCTTAGAAATTACTTTTAATTGGAAATCAAAATATGATGTTTCTAGTTCAGAACCTGCACATGAGTTTTGGGGGACAGGGGATTTTAGAATTTCTATTGTTGGTTTTCCGAAAGGTTTTGTTCATCAACCTATAGATGAAAATATATTAGGGATGTTAGAAGGTGTTCAATATAGGATTTTTCCGCACTTGGGCGATTCGCCGATAAGAAGGACAACCCCAAACAGCGATGGCTCTACAGAAAGTCATACATCCACCTCAATTTGGACTCGTTTCTCGAATGCAAAAAGATTAACTGGAGATAATGGAGAACCACATACTGGATTACAAAGTGATGCCTGCCAAAATAGAAATAGTGCAAATGCAACACATAATTGTGGTTGGAACAGAAGGGCATTACTTGAAGGAGGTTTAGGTTTAATAAATAATGACAATAAACTAATGAAGATTTACATATCTAAAGAAGAGACTTATTTAGAATGTAATGGTCGTAGATTTTTTTTAACGCTCAATCCTGAAGATATCAGGTTTGATAAACTTTCTGGAATAGTGATAGGAGCCACAAATACAAGTAGAGGTTTTCAAGAGTTGGAGATTTCTAATTTCAAGGTAATCTCCTTATTATCAACTAATATTAATGAAGAAAAAAAAATTGAAGGGATTTCTGTTTTTCCTAATCCCGCAAAGAACACCCTTAATATAAATAATTTAAAATACATAAAACGGTTAGAAATTATTAGTAACGATGGGCGGCAATTAATACAATTAAAAATTATTGACGAAGAAATGGAAGTTGATTTATCATCATTACCAAGTGGAGTATATTTTCTTAAAGTTACATTAGAAAATAATTATCAAGCCTTAAAGAAATTTATTAAACAGTAATTTTTCATTTATTCTGCTGTAAAAGTCTCTATGATATTGCGTTCAAAGCTATGCTAGCTAGCAGAAAATATGTGATTAATAAATAAATTTTAGTTTAAACCTTTAATTTTTAAACCATGTTACAATCAACAGAAATCAAAATTCTGAGTAAAAAAGCAACAGTTACGGTGATAGCATTTGTTTTTTGCTTAATTGTTAATTCAAATAATCTTTTTGGAAACTCTTATATAAAACTTGAAAAGGCAGTAATCACTGTAGATATTAAAGATGTTAAAAAGTATAATATTGCAGTTTTTTTTCAAGAAGAAGTTTTTAAAAGGACAGGTATTAAACTCGCAATTTCATCACCAAGTAAAAATCAAAAACTGAAAGAAATAAGGCTTTTGCTAAGGGATGATAAACTCACACTTAATAAGGATAATTTAATAAATAAAGCTGAATCTTATTCAATTACGGTTAATAATAAGGACAAGAACAAATCGGTAGTAAATATTTTAGGTTCAGACTATCGCGGTTTATTATTTGGTGTTGGAAGATTAATTAGGATGCTTTATTTATCTAAAGGTTATATTTCTGTATCTGATAATCTTTCTATTCAATCCAGCCCATCAGACCAGATAAGAGCTCAACAAATAATTGCGAATTCACAAGGCAAAGATGGATTTAAGGATTGGCAAAATCCAAAAGATAATCAGGGTTTCGTTAACGATATGATTTTATTCGGTACAAACGGTTTTGAACCTACTAAGCCTGAATTAGTTGATGATTACCTAGAAAGTTTAGACATCAACCTATTTATTAAACTTAAATGTGATGATATTATAGGTTTAAATAAAAAGAGCAACGATGAAATAAGTGATTTTTTTAAAAGTTATGTTGGGGTTGATCATATAACTTCATATGGTGGAGATGCAGCAGGTGCTGTTGAACCTCAATTGTTTTTTCCTTATTTGGATAAAGTTATTCCATTATTGCTAAAAAATCATCCTAATTCAAAATGGTGGTATTCTAATCAATGTTTGGCAGACCATTCAAAAGATAACGATGATTATATCTTTTCATTCATCAAAGAGAACCAGCCCAAATATCTTTACGGTATGGTTTACGGACCATGGACCAAAAGAGGAATTAGCGAAATAAGGAAGGACTTACCTTCTCAATATATAATACGTCATTTCCCTGATATTTGCCATCCAAGATGGGCACAATATCCAGTGCCAAATTGGGACAGAGCACTTTCCATTGTATGGCCTCGCAATAAAAGCATTTACATGATGCCGAAAATGATGTTAAACATCTATAAATCAACAAGAAGTAACACAATTGGATTTTTGCCTTATAATCATACAGGTTCTTATAACGACTTAAATAAGGTGGTATGGTCTTCTGCCGGTTGGGATTCAAATATTAGTGTAAATGAGGTATTATATGATTATGCGAAAGCATTTATTAGTTATGATTTTATTAAAGTTCCAATTCAGCAAACTAACGAAATCGGTTTAACAAAAGAAGATTCATTACATAAAGCCACATTATATGTAGCCAAGGGATTAGAACTTTTAGAAGGTAATTGGGTAGGCTCATTAAATGAAAATTCAACCGCAGAACTTGCTTTTAAGTATTGGAAGAATATTGCTGAAGGGATGGGAAATACAGAAAAGAATTGGAGGGTAAAAATGTTTTTATATAAAGCAAGAATTGATTTGCAAATCAAAAGAAAATATGATGCGGAAATGCAATTACAAGCAGAAGTATATAATTTTTTAAAAACCCAAAAAAATCAACCAATTGAATTAATAAAACAAAAGTCGAAACAAATTTTTGAAAAAATAGATGACGAATTTCAATCAAAGTCCAAATTTATTCAGGAACTTAATAATTTAGGTTTATCCGACGGATATGGTGATTTAGAAGAGGTAATTAATAATATTTATACATCGTTTAGTGATAGATATTGGTTAATGGATAAGTTAGAAAATGCTAAAAACGTAAGTGATATTGATGCGATTTTAAATTATCAGAATGTTTCTGAAAACGAATTCTATGATAATTTGGGTGTGGAAGGAGAGCAGCCCCACTTAGTAAGGCAAAAAAGCTGGCAAGAAGATCCTGGTTTTGTTTATTCACCTATAGAGTGGGTTGATACTAAATCAAACAGCAAGGAAAGAAATAGTCAACTTACTCATGCTCTTACCAGATATGATTCTCCACTAATCATGAGATGGAACGGGTTAGATAAAGACGCTAGCTATCAAATCAAAGTAATTTACAACGGACCATTCGATATTAAATTGAAATGTCAGACAGATGATGACTTTATGATTCATGATTTTATTAAAAAGACAAATAATTCAATTCAATACTTTTTAATTCCAAAAAAATCAACTTCAGATGGGAGTTTAGAGTTAAGGTGGATACAAGATAAAACCGATATTATGAGAGGTGTATCAGTGTCAGAGATATGGCTTATCAAATCATAAAGCTTCGTTTTGGAAAGTGGAATGTATAATTGAATGCAAACTAATATTAGCTTTCGATAGCTATCAAGATAGATTTGTTTAACAGATTGATAAAATTATATAAAAGATAGAGAATATACATTAGTTTTCTAACTCCCATTCCAAATACATTTGTAACATAAACCTTTTCAAACTTTTATTTTCAAATAAATTAAATGAAGAATCTTCCAATATTAGATTTATCCATAATTGCAGCTTATCTAGTTGGAATGGTACTTGTAGGGGTATATTTCTCTAGGAAAAACAGCAATCCGGATCAATATTCCAAGGCATCTGGTACAATTCCTGGCTGGGCAATTGGTTTGTCTATTTATGCTACTTTTTTAAGTAGTAACACATTTTTAGGAGTTCCTGGTAAAGCATTTGGTTCTAATTGGAATGCTTTTGTTTTTAGTTTATCAATGCCTTTAGCAGCATGGGTTGCTGCAAAATATTTTGTTCCATTTTATAGAAGTACAGGAGAGGTTTCAGCTTATACTAATCTTGAAAAGAGGTTTGGTCCATGGGCTCGCACCTACGCTGTAGCCTGTTTTTTACTTACACAATTAGCCCGTATGGGGTCAATATTTTTTGGAATCTCTTTAACCTTGCAGGCACTTACTGGTTACAGTATGGAAACTATTATGATGATTACAGGGGTATGTATTGTAGTTTATACTGTTTTGGGTGGTATTGAAGCTGTAATATGGACTGAAGTTGTTCAAGGAATCTTGAAAACTTTAGGAGCAGTGCTTATTATATACCTTATAATATCAAACATGCCAGGAGGTGTCTCAAAAATTATTGAAATAGGAAAAGCAGATAATAAATTTGGCTTAGGTGATTTTTCTTTTGATTTTGTAAATCCAACTTTTTGGGTAGTTCTATTGTATGGTTTTTTTATTAACCTAAATAATTTTGGTATGGATCAAAATTATGTACAACGTTACCACACTGCATCTTCTGCAAAAGAAGCCTCAAAATCTGTTTGGCTTTGTGTATGGATTTATATTCCGGCATCTTTATTATTTTTTATTATTGGAACCTGCTTGTACGCCTACTATCAAATTAACCCAGAAATGATAGAACCTTTGAAATTACAAGCAGCTGCAGAACGCTTGGGTACAACAGCTTCTTCTCAGGATATTTCCAATCTTGCAAGTACTTTACAACCAGCAGATTATGGCGACAAAGTTATGCCTCATTTTATGGTAACTATGATTCCCACTGGTCTAATTGGATTAATAATATCCGCCATATTATCTGCAGCAATGAGTACAATAAGTTCAGGTATGAATTCCTCAGCTACAGTTTTCTCAGAAGACATCTACAAACGTTACTTTAAACCTGATATGAGTGATAAGCAAAATATGCGTTTGCTCCATTTAGCTACTGTAATATTTGGGCTTGCGGGCATGCTTTGCGGAATTGCAATGATAGGCGTAAAAAGTGTTTTAGATGTTTGGTGGCAGTTATCTGGTATTTTCGCTGGAGGTATGTTAGGCCTATTTTTACTTGGTTTTATCAGTAAAAAAACTGGAAATATGGAAGCTTTTGCAGCTACACTAATTGGTATTCTAGTAATTCTTTGGTTATCTCTATCTAATTTTATTCCAGCTGAATATTACTATTTAAAAAGTCCGTTACATGCAAATATGATAATCGTTGTGGGCACACTTACAATTTTTTTAATAGGCTCTCTCATAACTAAAATAAAAAGAACTACCTAGATAATTTTAAAAAAAAGTATAAAATGAAAAAATCGAAAAAGGGTTTTATACCTGTTATGCTTACCCCATTTAAAAATGATGGAAGTATAGATTACAGGGGGCTTAAAAAGCTTACAGAGCTTTATATTGAATCTGGAGCTTCAGGTCTTTTTGCAAACTGTCTTTCTAGTGAAATGTTTGAACTTTCAGAAGTAGAAAGAATTGAATTGATAAATCATGTCATTAAAACTGTAGATGGTGCTATCCCAGTAGTGGCTACTGGTACTTTTGGTGGCCCTTTAAAAAGCCAAGCAGATTTTGTGAAAAAGGTATATGATACTGGAGTGGATGCAGTGATAGGAATAACAGGATTATTAGCTGAAGAGCAGGATGGTGAAGAGATTTTTGAAGCAAATGTTGAAGAAATTTTACGTCTAACAACTGGTATTCCTTTTGGTTTTTACGAATGCCCTGTACCTTACAAAAGAGTCATATCACCTGAACAATTGGGGAGACTAGTAAACTCAGGTAGGGTGACATACCATAAGGATACTTGCTTAGATATTGAACAAATTAAACAGAAAATAGCATCAACCCAAGGACATAACTTTGGTCTTTATGATGCGTATATGGGCCATGCAGTAAAATCATTAGAAGCAGGTGCTGCTGGTCTTTCTTGTATACAAGGTAATTTTTTTCCTGAATTGATTGTTTGGTTGTGTAATAATTACGATAACCCATTATTAACGAATGAAGTAAATGAAATTCAAAATTTCTTTATTGAAAATATGGACGTGATGCACAACGTTTATCCTGTAATTTCTAAATACGCATTGCAAAGTAGAGGTTTAGATATTTCGACGTTTGTGAGAAGAGGCGATATTGGAAAGTTTGATGCTAATATTAAAATGGAGATTGATAATCTTATAAATCGTTACGCAAGTTTAACCAATGAATTAGAGCTTAAAGAGATAAATTTTAGTTAATACAAATGCTTAATTATGCAGGTTAACTCATCTTTTTTTAATTCTATTGGAGCTTTACTAATCTCTACTCTAATATGCTGTACTACACAAAATAGAATGAAATTTTTCAAAGAAGAACAACTTACTTTTGATCGTTCTGGTCATTTTTTAAATCATCGCCAATCTATTTCACCAGATAATAATTGGGCGGTTTTTGACTCACGTAATAATGATGATGGTATTGGTGCTACAGAAAGAATTGCAATGGTTAATCTTAATACCAGAGAAATTACAAAATTATATGAAACCAAAGACCAGACAGCATATGGTCCTGGAGTTGGAGCCGCCACCTTTTCTCCGATAGAAAAAAAAGTGATTTTCATTCATGGTATAAAAAACTCTAATAAAGACAATCCTTATTCATTTACCCGCAGAACAGGTGTTTCGGTAGGTTTGGATAATGTTCTTCAGCCCATATTTATGGATGGAAGAGATATTACAGCTCCGTTTACAAAAGGAGCTTTAAGGGGTGGAACACACGCACACTCTTGGAGTGGAGATGGACAAATGATTAGTTTTACCTATAATGACGCTGTTATAGAAAAGTTAAGTTTAACAAATTCCAATTTTCGAGATTTAAGAACAGTTGGTGTAATGTTTCCAAAGAAGGTCTTTGTTAATGATTCTAATAATTTAGAAAACAATAATGGAGAAATGTTTTCAGTTCTTATTTCTGAAGTTACTAACGCTCCACAATTTGGCAGTAATGATATTGATAAAGCTTTTGATGAATGTTGGATTGGTGTTGATGGATATATAAAAGAAAATGGTGTTCGTCAAAAAAAAGCAATTGCATTCCAGGGGAATGTTAAAAATGATATTGGTGAAACAATTACAGAAATTTTTATAGTTGACTTGCCAGATGATTTAACAATTGAAAAAAATGGATTCCCATTAGAAGGAACCACAACTAGTGGGCCATCTATACCTATGGGTGTTTTACAAAGAAGAATAACTTTTAGCAAAACAGGCGTGGTTGGCAAAAGGCATTGGTTATCTAGTAATCCGGATGGTAGTATGATTTCATTTCTATCAAAAGATAAAAATGAAATAATCAACATTTTCACAGTTTCGCCAACTGGTGGAGAGATTAAACAAATGACATTTCATTCTTTCGATGTAACAAGTGGAGCTAACTTCAGTCCTGACGGCAAATACATAGCTTATGCCGCTAATCAGGCCGTCTTTGTAACAGAAATTGAAACAAATAAGTCTTTTCAATTATGTGATAAAGCAACCTTTAAAAATGATTTTATTGGGAACATAAATTGGTCAAAAAATGGGGATTTCCTCATTTACAATAAACCAGCTTATATAGCTAATCAATCATTTCTTCAAATATTTAAAACAAGTTTTGATTATAGAAAGTAAAGCTTCAAATTGAAATGAATAGGTATTAATAAGCTTATTTATCATTATCAATTACTAACTGTACGACTTAATTTAATAGGATTTTAAAATAACAACTTAAATAAAAAAACATGCTAGAGTACAAAGAAAAACAAGTTTACCTTGTAAGTAGCGGAGATTTACGTTTATCTGCTAACCAGAATTGTTGGGAAGCGCAGGAGGATATGGAAAGATTATTAAGCGCTGCTATATTGAAGCAAGGATGGGAAATAACTAGAGCACACAAATATGATGAATCTAAAAAGCATGGTTTTTTGGATTCTCAACGCTTAGGTATGGAAGTATTTAAAACAATACCTGATAATGTACCTTTAATAGTTGCTGAAAGTGTGTGGCAATATTCACATCATGTATTGGCGGGCCTAATTACGCATAAAGGACCTATATTAACTGTTGCAAACTGGAGTGGGCAGTGGCCTGGTTTGGTTGGTATGCTCAACTTAAACGGTTCGTTAACGAAAGCTGGTGTAAATTATAGCAGCCTATGGAGTGAAGATTTTACCGATAGCTTTTTTAATGAAAAACTTTCCGAGTGGTTAAACACAGGTAACATTAAGGCTAACCATAGTCATGTGAAGCCAATTCAAAATGTCAAACTTCCACTACTAGACCAAGAGAAAGGTATAGAGTTTGGGAAAAGATTTAAACTAAATAAATCTATCATGGGGGTGTTTGATGAAGGCTGTATGGGTATGTTTAACGCCATTATTCCTGATAATTTATTGCATAAAACAGGGGTATTCAAAGAGCGTTTAAGTCAAGCTACATTATATGCTGAGATGTTGACTGTAACAAATCAAGAAGCAGAAGATGTATTAAATTGGTTGTTAAATGAAGGAATGTCTTTCATTTGGGGTGAAGACGGGCGTTCAGAACTAACAAAAGAGCAAACGCTAGAACAATGTAAAATGTACATTGCTGCTCTTAGAATTGCAAATGAGTTTGGTTGTGATACCATCGGAATCCAGTACCAGCAGGGTTTAAAAGACTTAACTGTTGCAAGTGATTTGGCCGAAGGATTATTAAATAATAAAAAAAGACCACCGGTTTATTCTAAAAATGGAGTTGAATTATATGCCAATAACGCTTTACCACACTTTAATGAAGTAGACGAGTGTGCAGGATTAGACGCATTAATTACTTACAAATTATGGAATGAGCTGGGGATGTCTGGCGAAACAACCTTACACGATATTAGGTGGGGAGAACAATATAAAGATGAAAATATTGACGATTTTGTTTGGGTATTTTTGATTTCTGGAGCCGCACCTCCATCTCATTTTATTAATGGTTACAAAGGTGCTTCAAGTGAAAGACAGCCAGCTATGTATTTTAATTTAGGAGGAGGTAGTTTAAAAGGAATTAGTAAACCAGGATACATAGTTTGGAGCAGGATTTATGTTATGGATGATGCGTTACATTGTGATTTAGGTGTTGGTCAAGTAGTTTCTTTACCTCTTCATGAAACCGAAAGGCGTTGGAATGAAACTACTTATCAATGGCCAATTATGCATGCCACACTTGACGGAATTAGTCGAGATCAAATGATGGCAAGGCATAAAGCAAATCATATTCAGGTAGTTTATACAGATAATTTAGAAATGGCAAACAAATCATGCAGGATTAAAGCCGCTGCTCTTTCTGAAATTGGTATAAATGTGAATTTTTGTGGAACTGTTGAAGGACTAGCTTAAGATGTTATGAACAATTACCAGTATGTTTTAGGTTTAGATTTTGGTACTGACTCAGTAAGAGCATTATTAGTTAACTCTAGCAACGGAGAGGAATTAGCCTCATCAACACATTATTATTCAAGATGGAAACAAGGTAAATATTGTGATCCGCAGAATTCTCAATTCCGACAGCATCCTTTAGATTATATAGAAGGAATGGAAAGTACTATCAAAGAAATAGTAGAAAAAGTTCCAAACGAAATTGTTTCAAAAATTAAAGGAATTTCCATAGCTACAACAGGCTCAACCCCTGTTGCGGTAGACACAACAGGAACACCATTAGCTTTATTACCTGAGTTTTCAGATAACCCCAATGCGATGTTCATCCTGTGGAAAGACCATTCTGCTAATGAAGTAGCAACCGAAATTAATGCCTTGCTAGAAAAATGGCATGTGAACTATTCAAAATATTCTGGTGGAATATATTCATCTGAATGGTTTTGGTCAAAAATTATTCATACCGTTAGGACAGATGAGCGGGTGGCTGAAATGGCTTTTTCTTGGGTCGAGCATTGTGATTGGATGCCAGCTTTACTTATTGGAAAAACAAACCCAATAGATATTAAAAGAAGCCGTTGCGGTGCGGGTCATAAAGCTATGTGGCATGAAGCTTTTGGAGGATTGCCTTCTGAAGATTTCATTGTAAAATTAGAACCTAAGCTAGTAGGCTTGTCCACAAGATTATATGAAAAAACGTATACTTCTGATCAAGCGGCTGGGTTAATATCTCAAGAGTGGGCAGTTAAATTGAATTTGCCTAATGATATAGTTGTTTCGGTGGGTGGGCTAGATGCCCATTATGGAGCAGTCGGTGCTGGAATTAGACCTAACACTTTAGTGAAAGTTATGGGTACTTCCACTTGCGATATGATAGTGGTTGAAGATAAGGTAAACTCGAACAAAATTATAAAAGGTATTTGTGGACAAGTTGATGGCTCTATTCTACCGAATATGTTAGGTATGGAGGCAGGTCAATCTGCATTTGGTGATTTATATCAATGGTTTAAGAATTTTTTATTATCTCCTTTAGATAGTGTGGGTGAAGATTTTTTATCTAAATATGTTTATGAGTCAATTAGCGACAGAATTTTGCCGTATTTGAACGAAAGAGCTAGTCAATTAACTCTTTCTATTGATGATTTAGTAGCTTTAGATTGGATTAATGGAAGAAGGACTCCTGACGTTGACATGAGTCTCAAATGCGTGATTTCTAATATCACTTTAGGAACAAAACCCGAGCACATATTTAAAGCCCTTGTAGAAGCGACCGCATTTGGATCCAAAGCGATAATAGATAGATTTAAAAGTGAAGGAATAGATGTAAACCAGATCTTAACTACTGGAGGAATTAGCAAAAAGTCAGATTTTGTTATGCAAACTCTTACCAATGTTCTTAACATGGAAATAAAGGTAGTTAGTAGCGAGCAAGCCTGTGCTTTGGGTGCGGCAATGTTTGCTGCAACAGCTGCAGGAATTTATAAAGATGTTACTGAGGCACAAAACAAGATGATTTCTGGATTTAGCAAAGTTTATTATCCGCAGAAAGAAAAAGTTGAAATTTACAAAACATTGTACAACAAATATTTAAAATTATCCATTAACCAATTATGAAATGGTTCAAGATAACAATTGGTCTATATGTCTCAAAAAAAGTTTAAATATTCCTTAAGTTTCAAACTAAATTGTTAATCTAAAAAGTAGCTATTTAAAAAAAATCTTCTTTGGGTAGCTGTGCTACCCAAAGAATTAATTGAAATTTGGATAATTTAAACTGATTGTAAGCTGAATTTCACAACCAATTGGTTTAATCAGTCTAAATTTTTGCTAATAAACATTCAATACTATTTCGAAACTCCTTGCTCTCACAAACTAATTATATATAAAGGAAATTAACCGTTTATTGATGTTATTATTTATTCTTTAGGCAAGTATAATCTTAAAAATGGCTTAAAGTCAAAAAGTAGTATATATGATTTGGTTTTCTGCGAATCCTAATTTTTATTACTTACACATTATTTGAAAATACCATAAAGCACCATGGTAATTTCCCTTCTTTAAGGGATGTAACAGAGTTTTATAATTTAGGAAATCTAATAGCTACTCAAAAAAATGCTGTTATTCCTGATTCTATCATGAATAATGCAAAGAAATCCCCTTTGTTGCAAAAGCTTAATTTAACATTAATAGAGCAACAAAATTTATAAGCCTTTTTGCGCTCTATTAGTACTAGGGTGAGTAAAATTAATCCACACCGGTTTTGCCAAAGTAAATTACAGGTATTAAAAAAGCTCTAAATTTTTGTAGTTAGCTGTAAAATGGAGGATATTATTATAAGCAGTAAAATCTTCTTTGGGATGTAAAGTAGTAATACATACACTTTGCATCCCTGCATTTTGGGCAGCTTCTATGCCTTTGGGGGCATCTTCAAAAACTAAACATTTGTGATAAGCAATACCTAATAAATCGGCACCTTTAGTAAATGTTTCTGGATTTGGTTTGCTGAATTTCACATCATCTGCACTGACCACAATAGGGAAGTATTTTCTAATGTTTAAATTATCTAACACAAAATCTATATTAAACGGAATAGCTGCCGAACCTATAGCCATTTTAATTCCTTTTTGATGCACTTTCTCTAAAAAATCACCTAAACCATCAATCAATTTTAAATGTGGTTTAAACTCTTTTTGATACCTACGTTCTTTCTCCATAGATAATTCATCCATTTCTTTATCAGTGAAATATCCCTCACCAAAAACACGAACTAACAGTTCTTGGTTTTTACCATACATCTGCAATACCGTTTCATCATAAGTAATTTTAGCACCTAAATCGTGAGTTAAAATATGATGCCACGCTCTAGCATGAAACTGCATATCATCTATAATCGTTCCGTTTAAATCGAAAAGGTAAGCTTCAAAATTTATATTCATGATGCTAAATTACATAACAGAATATTAAGGAAAGGTTATTTTATAATTTTTGAGATATTAGAACAATATTGTTTATAAAATCCTATTTTTGCAACCCATTCAAAATACGGAGAGATGTCAGAGTGGTCGAATGAGCCAGCTTGGAAAGCTGGTGTACTGGCAACGGTACCGAGGGTTCGAATCCCTCTTTCTCCGCAGAAGAATAGATTAAAGCCTTGTAAATAAATATTTTACAAGGCTTTTGTGTTTGAAAAGATTTAACCTAAAAAAGCAAAGAAAACAATTTAACAGCACCACATTTACAGTTTTATTTGCTTTAAAAGTAAAATACTAGGGGTATTGAAAGATTTAATTATTTAAAATTTAAAAAAGCTATTAATACCTATTGTTTTAAACACAAATTTTTCTGTATTTTTCATTATCCAATTAACTAAATAATAAAAATATGAAGAAGTACATTTTAACCATTGCATTATTTGTAGCTGTAGCTATGAGTTCATTTGCACAACAACAGGTTGCATCGGCAGAGGGAAGAGCCAAATGGCTAGTAGAGAATTCAACCAGAGGTGCTACACTTACTCCAGAACAAAAGACAAAAATTTATGCCATTAGTTTAGAAAGAGCAACCGCTGTTGATGCTTTAAAAGCCGAAGCAGGAGAGGGGAACAAACCGAATCAAGCAAAAATGAAAGCCATTGTTCAAAAATTTGATGCGGGTGTAAGTTCAATTTTAACTGACGACCAAAAGGCTGCAATTAAGGCTAAAGCCGATGAAGCAAAAGCTAAAAAAGCGGCTGGTAGTAAATAGATTTTGTATGGATGTTTCAATATCAAAATCCAATTACAATCAAAATCCTTGGTTATTAAAACCAAAAAAGCCTCGAGAAATTAATCTCGAGGCTTTTTGCTTTTCATGTTTTTTTATTAGTTAAATAAAGTAAACTCTACTCTTCTATTATTTTGTCTTCCTGCTGCTGTAGTGTTTTTATCAATCGGTTGACTTTCGCCATAACCAGTTGCTTCTACTCTAGAAGGGTTAACACCTTTACTTACTAAGTAAGCTTTAACAGATTCTGCTCTGTCTTTAGAAAGCTTCATGTTTGCCGCATCACTTCCTTGATTATCTGTATGGCCAGCTAATTTTAAGCTTAGGTTTTTAGATGTAATTAAATCTGCAACTCGGTTTAAACTCGCAAAAGAAGTAGCTCTGATGGTAGATTTAGCCAAATCAAATTCTAAATTTTTGATAGCTTCGGTTACTATTTTCTTATCTTCTTCTGTTATAATGTAGGTATTTGTAACCACTGGTTTTGGAATTTCTACCTTAGGTAAAGTACATCCAGCACCATCAACTTTAGTTCCTGCTGGTGTGTTAGGGCATTTATCGTAAAAATCAGAAACACCGTCGCCATCACCATCAGTCATTAATTTATTAACCTGATTTTTAAGTGCGTTTAACTCATCTTGGTTTTTTGATGCTTCTAACTCGGCTTTTAAATTGTCGTATTTAGCAACATAATCTTTCTCTAAAACTGCTGCCGGATTGGTAAAAGCCAATTGAGGTTTTGTTTGGCTACCCAAAGCAAATTCTAATCCTAGGTATGCGTAAGAAAACTTGTCGTTTTGAGCGCCATTACGGTAACCATCAAGATTATCGCTATCAACAAAATTCATTTTGTAACCTAAATCTAAATTTATGCCTTTAGCAACCATAAATTTACTTCCAATACTTACTGGAACTACTAATTCGTGGATGTTCTCTCCATTATTTAAATCTACAGTTTGATTAACTGTGGTGATATTAGTAGGTTGATAACCCATTAAACCTGCACCTGCACTTACATAAGGCGACATATAACTTTGGCGATTAAGTATATTAAAGTTTCCAAAATTATAAACAGCACTTAAAGTTGCGTCCCATTTAATTTCTGTTTTGTAAGATTTAAATGGACCAGTAGGGGTTGAACCACTTTGAAAAGGTTCGCTGTTATCAGCCTCTAATGTTCCTCTAAAGAAATCGGCCTGGATACCGAAGTTATGCCATATTTGTTTTTTTAAATACACACCGTAACCAATATTGGTTTCCCAATTAGAGAAATCACTTTCGCCTCCAATACCTACAACCGGAAACATGGCACCGCCGTTTACACCAAAAGACCAAGTGCGGTAAGCAGAAGCTTTTGAAAAAGGAGTAGGAGAGCTAGTCTCCATTGTTTTAGTGTTATTTTCTTGTGCAAAAGTAAAATTTGCAATAGTTAAGGCTCCTAATAAAAGTAAGCCTGTTTTTAAATTTCTTTTCATTTTGTTTGTATATTTATTTAATACAAACAACCTATTAGAAAAACCCTGCCAAATAAATTTTTTTGATTTTTTATAATTTATACTGCCTTATTTAATGATTAAGGGCTCTAAAATTAATTATTTATAAAAAAACGATGGTTTTTAAGTATGTACTGTTTTTACTACTTTTAAGATAAATGTGGATTGATAAACGAATTAAGTTTTAAAAACGAGCTATAATTTGATTGTAGGCGGGGTGATTTAACTCAAAAATATAAACTGACATCACCACAAATAGCTGATTATTAATGTGTCTCAGAAGATTTGGTTAATCTGCTGATAAAAAAGAGCCCAGCGACTCTTTTTTATATTCGTAGAGACGCTTCGCTAAACTTTAAAAATAGTTGATTTAGTAAGTTCTTCTACCGTTTAAACTTAACTCAAACCATCAGTATTAATTTATGATGAAAAAACGTCTTGAATTTGTTTTTCATCCACAAAAGAAATGGTGAATTTACTTCCAGAGCCCACCGTACTTTCTACCATCATACTTCCGCCAGAGGCATTTACTATTTTTTTAGCTAAATATAAGCCAATGCCAGTACCTTCTATTTTCTGGTTTAGCCTTCCATACATGTCAAATATTTTAACCAGACCTTCTTTAGAAATACCAGTTCCATTATCTTGCACAATTAAAACCACATTTTCACCCTCTCTTTTTGTTTGAATTTGAATATGAGGCGCTATATCTCTTCTAAACTTGAGGGCATTAGAAACTAGGTTATAAACTATACTTCTCAGGTTCTTTTTAGAGAATAGAATTTTTTTCACTTCTAAGTCTCTAACGATAACTGCTTTAGAATCGTTAATTTTTCCTTCTAAACTCCATTCTACATTGTTAATGATATCTTCTAGGTCAACCATTGTCATGGTAGCCATATCGCCTTCTATTCTTGCAATAGTTGCAATATCTGTGATTAATTCGCGGTATTTATGGATAGAATTATTAATAATCTCTAAAAAATCAAGCAACTTCTCATCAGATAAGGCTATCTTATTCATGATATTAATACTAGTTTCTATATTACTTAATGGGCCTAATAAATCATGAGATGCTGCATGGATAAAATGATCTAAATCTGTATTGATACGTGTAAGGCTTTTATTCCTTTGGTCTAACTCCTTTTCTGTTTGTTTCAATTTGGTAATATCATTAAAGGTAATGATAGCTCCATTGGTTTTATTGTCTTGTTGTTGTACGTAAGGCATCGTCATGAGTTGAAACCAATGCCCACTATTGGTTTCTATTTCCTTGGTAATCACATGTCCATCTGCAATTACACTTTTTAAATCATCAATAATGTTTTCAAATTTAATATTTGTAGAAATATGGCTTAAGGGTCTTCCAATATCACTTTCTAATAAGTTAATCTGCTCTACTGCTCCAGGAGAAAATTTCAAAAGCTGCAAATCATTATTGATAAAGATCTGTCCGTTTATATTACTCCTAAAATAATTATTAAGGTCATCATTGCTTTCTATAAGCTCTTTGTTTTTTAACTGATAATCTGTGTTAATGGTATGCAACTCTTCATTAACCGATTGCATTTCTTCATTGGTACTTTGCATCTCCTCATTTGCAGAAATTAATTCTTCATTAAAGGATTGCATGTTTTCGTTAGAGGTGTCTAACCTTTCGTAAGCAGTATACAGTTTGTCTTTTAATTCTCTGTTTTCTTCTTCTAGGTTAATGGTGTATTGGTTATGATATATTTTTTCGTCAAACACCAAGTGTTTCGTTTCCTCGGTAATTATCGGGTTATCTTCCTTAAAAGTGACCATAAATATCTTTTGCTCGCTCTTTTTTTGAAGTAGTGGTGTTAACGTTAAATTGATAGCGGTAATTTTATTGTCTTGTTTAATATTAATCCCATTTAAAACTGTTTTCTCTCCCGATTTAAGAACTTTACTGATAAGCGTATTGAATGCTACTGCTAGTGCTTTTGGTAATAATTCTGGTAAGTAGGTGTTAAAATTTTTTTGTAATAGGTATTTTCTAGTATCACCAAAAGATTTAATTACCTGTTTATTTTCATCCACACAAACGACTAGGCAGTTCATCTCTTCGGCTAAAGCCGCACTCATTGTTTCAACGACGGTATGCCCCAAACTAGTTGGTGTATTTTGATTGGATGGTTTGGGTGTGTTTTTAAGGTCTAGTAACTCTGGCAGGGTAAAGGTATCAAAGTTAACAGCTCGTTTTGCTTTGATGTTTTTATAGATTTTCCATTTTTTTTGAACAATTTCTAGGTTTTGAATAATAGAAGATGGATTTTCACTAGAGCCTAAAAACAAATAACCATTTAATTTTAACCCGAAGAGCAACATAGCGAATATTTTCTTTTGCAAGACAGGGGTCATGTAAATGAGTAGGTTTCTACAACTTATGAAGTGCATGTTGCAATAAGGAGGATTTTTTACCAAATCATGTTGGGCAAAAATTACCATTCTACGTAGCTCTGGCTTAACGCTGTAATTATTTCCTTTTTTTATAAAATATTTCTCCAGTCTTTCTGTAGACACATCTTTTTCAATATTTTCATGATATATCCCTTTGCCAGCATGTACCAATGCTATGTTATCAATGTCGGTTGCGAAAATTTTAACTACAGTATCGGCGTAAGCACCCTTTAAGTGTTCATTAATTAAAATTGCCAAAGAGTAAACTTCTTCTCCGGTTGCGCAACCTGCTACCCAAAATTTGAGCTCCTCGCCAGGGCTAAGGCTCTTTAAAATGTCTGGTAATACCTTATTTTAATGTAATCAAAAGCTCCCTCATCTCTAAAAAATGAAGTAACACTAATTAAAAAATCTTGGGCCAAGGCTTCTACTTCCCCAGGCGTTACTTTTAAATGATTTAGGTATTTATCTAATGAAGTAAAATTACCATAAGATGCTCTTCTGTTTGTCCTTCTTAAAATAGTAGATTGTTTGTAATCAGAAAAATCTAGAGGCATTTTTTCTTTAATCAGATTGATGATGTTGATTAGACTTTTTTCATCGTATTGGTTTTCTATTTCTGATTTTCCAGCGTATTTCACAAAATCTTCAATAGCATTGGGCATTAATTCTGGCTCCAATACAAAATCTACCATGCCTGTATTGATTGCATTTGATGGCATACTGCTAAATTCTGAGGTTTCTGGATTGCGAACCATAACCATACCGCCAGCTTTTTTAATTGTTTTAATACCTTCTGTGCCATCAGAACCTAAGCCAGAAAGGATAATTCCAATTGCTTTTTTGCCGCTATTTACAGCCAAAGAATTAAAAAACCTATTAATGGTGAGATGCGGACCCGATATATTTTCCTTATTGGTTAAGTGTAAATTCCCATTTTTCACGCTCATAAACTTGTCGTTAGGGATCAAGTAAACATGATTTGTTTGTACTGGAGTTCCTTCTATGGCCTCTTCAACTTTTAGTTTACTATGCTTGGCCAATAACTCAACCATTCTGCTTTTGAATTCGGCAGATAAATGCTGAACAATTACATAAGCAACGCCATCTAAAGGGGTGTGGTCAAAAAACGTGTTGATTTCTTCTAAGCCACCCGCTGATGCGCCAATAGCTATAATATAATCAGGTTCTGTTGATGGCATTGATAATGGTTTAGGGCTCAGAAAAATTTCTGTAATCGATGCGCAATAATTGAACCAAATGTAATTAATTAATTGAGGTTTACTAGATTTATTAATTTGACCCCAGTCATTAGAATTATAATTGAATTTTTGAGACTTTATGAATGTAAAATACTGATTTTGAGGGATAAAATAGGGGAGAGGATACGCTGTTTCCCTCTTATTGATAAGCAAAAAGCCTCAGTTTTTATACTGAGGCTTTTGATGTATTACGAGTTGCGAAACTTAGGTGTATTCTTTATTAGAAATCAAATGCATATAAATTTCAAAAAATAAACTAATTGCGTAATCATAGTTTAGTAAGATTTTTATAACGTAGCAAAGCTTCTAAATAGTAATAATCTGCATATACCAAAGGCACATCAATTTCTTGATTGTGAGGCAAACTACCCGTACTATGTTTCAATAAAAAATTGTTATTTGTGCCGGCTTGTGCCAAATATTGAGCAGAGCTTAAAGATTGAAGAATATTTCTTGCTGAATTTATGTATTCACTTCTTTTTTGGGGAACGTAATTACACAACTCTAATAAAGCTGAGCTAACAATGGCTGCTGCCGATGCGTCTCTTGGAATTACTTTATATTGATTTGGGTCGTATTTAAAATCGGGTTTAAAACCTTCTTGATTGGCATTAAAATCCCAATAAGGAATATGGTCTTTTGGTAAGTTTTTATTTTGTAAAAAGAAATTTGTTAAACCAATAGCTGCATCTAAGAATTTCTTATCCTTGGTTTCTCTGTAAATCATGGTGTAACCATAAATAGCCCATGCTTGCCCTCTAGCCCATGTAGAATTATCAGCATAACCTTGGCAAGTTTGACGGTTTAACATTTTGCCTGATAGTGTATCGTAATTAACTACATGGTAGGTGCTAAAATCTGGTCTGATGTGGTATTTTAAAGATGTTTCTGCATGTTTTATAGCAACATTTTTGAAATTATTGTCTCCGGTCTCTTTAGCTGCAAAAAACAGTAATTCTAAATTCATTAAATTATCAATGATTACAGGATAGTCCCAAAATGTTTTTCCATCCCACGACATTCTAGAGTTCCAAGATTCAATACTTCCAATAACAGGGCTATACCTACTCATTAATGATTTTGCCGATTGAATTAAGACCTGTTTATACTTCGGGTTTGATGTGTTTTTATAGGCATTACCATAGCTACAATACATCATAAAACCTAAATCGTGGTTTGAGGTATTAAATTGGTTTTCCTTTAAAGATTCTGTCCATCTGGTGGCGTGTTGCTTCCAATAATTATCATTTGTTAGCTCGTACATGTACCATAAATTACCTGGCCAAAAGCCACCTGTCCAATCTTTAATTTCAACATATTTTAACGAGCCGTCTTTAGCTTGTGTACGGGGATACCAATTTAAATCTTGAGATACATCAAGCATGTTTTTATACTGTTTATCTGCCAAAGAAAGTGTATTCTTGATATTGATATCGGTGTTTTTTTGTGCAAAACAAACATTTAAAAATAAGACGGCAACAAGTACCAAGCATTTAGTTTTCATGTACTTAAAAGTGTTTTATGCTATTATTTGGGTAAATGATAGGCTTGTAAGTTTGATTTAAATTAACGCAATCTATACGATATAGGTTGTATAGATTGCGCTGAAGAATAAAGTTTTATAATTATGGATTTATAGTAAGGTCTATTTCTTTAACCGATCTACTTTCGCCATAAACATTAATATTGAAAGCATCAAATGTGACTTTGTAGGTGCCCGGTTGATTATAAATAAAGCTGTATTGATCCGCTCTTGTGGTCATATTCTTAAGAGGAGCACCTTTATCAGGTAAAACATTTAAGAGATTAATTGGACTAGTAATTGCCCACACTTGGTTGTTTAATGCAGTTGGGGCACCTCCAGTTATAGTTAAGAGATTAGTACCTGCTGTAAATGTCCAGTTTGATGGAGAAGTGCCAAATCTTACTGATGTAAAACCAGCGCCTGCAATATTAGTAACAGGTAGTACTTGGCCATCTGAAGCAGTCAAATTAATATCAAATTTGGTCAATCTCCAAGTTCTTTGTGTACTTCCCGTATTACCTACAAACTTAAATGCAAAATAAATAGGCTTAGTTTTATCAATAGTTAAACCCAAACTGGTTAAACTTAATAGGTTAATTACTCCAGAATTAACATATACATCTTGACTGGTTTGATTTCCAGAGAAAGTAAAAGCCGAGGTGATATCTACCCAATCTGCTGTTTCGTTAAGATCGGCCTCTAAATAAGAACCATTAAATTTTTGAGAAGCCAAGAGTCTGAGTGATACCGGTTGTTGAGGATCGGTACCGAATCTTCTGTTCGAGTTAAATTCTAACGCAACGTTATCACTTTCTGCTTTAGTTCTGTCTTTATAAATGTACTTATTACCTACTAAACCAGAGTAAAATACAACTTGATCTGGGTTACCTGATAGTAAAAATCTAACGGTATCACCTACACGATAACTACTTTTCTCGGTACGTACAGAGAAATCTAGCTCGGGAACTTCTTTTTTATTACATGCTGCAAAAAGCATTAATAAAATTGGTATGATTAATATCTTTTTCATTTTAAATTTAAATTTTAAATTTTACCATCCTGGATTTTGAGTTGCCGCTTTATTTAGAGAAGTTTCTCTTAGAGGAATTGGAAACAAATTATTTCTTACACTTATATTTCTACCTGCATTTGAAGCGTATCTAAATGCAGCAGGAGCAGTTGCTTGAATATCATTTCCTAATTGATTCATGGTAGATACAAAAATACCCCATCTAATTAAGTCGAACTTTCTATTTCCTTCATAAGCTAATTCTAAAAAGCGCTCATTTCTGATTAATTGGCGTAACACATCCTGACCAGATACTGAAGTACTCACATCCGTTGCATTAGCTCTGTCTCTAACTTGCTTTAACGCTGTTTTTGCAATAATTGTAGGCCCATTTACTTCATTCTCTGCTTCGGCTAACATCAAAAGAACATCAGAATAGCGTAACATTGGGAAATTTATAGGGGTATAATTCTTGTTTTTAGGTTTAACAACCTCGTAAGATCTTCTGTATTTACCGGCATTTCTGTTATAAATTTCGGCACTGGTCCATAAAGTAGAGTCGCGTACTTTTGGAACACCGTTTACTGTATTATAAATATACCTAAAAGGCGCTATGGTCCAATCTCTTCTGGTGTCTGTAGCCTCATAACTGTTGTAAAGTTTAGCATTAGTATTTATAAAACCGAAGCTAAAGCCCATATCATCATCATTGTTAGCTAATCCAACAGTGTTTCCAAAACGCCCACCTTCAAATGCTCCCAAATTATTACCATAACACTCTACTTCCCAAATGCACTCTTTAATGTCATATTTATCTGCAGCAAGGTTGGTAAATATTTGTCTAAAATTTGGGTTTAAACCGTGTTCAACTGGTCCGCTTTCTGGAAAAACAATTTTTCTCGCCCACTTTAAAGCTTCGGCATTCCTTGTTGCATCGTTTAAAGGAGCGCCAGCCATTTTTAAGTTAACTTTTGCCAGAAGGCCTCTTACTGCTGATTTAGAAACTCTACCACCAAAACCAATTTGGGTAATTGTTTTAACCATTCCTTCAGCTTCTTCCATCTCACGAACAATAAAATTGTACACTTCCCTTTGTGGTGTTCTGGGTACATCTACGTCGTTTACTGATTTTGTAGGTACAATTCTTAAAGGCACATCACCAAAATCTGACACTAAAGAGAAATAGTAGAAAGCTCTTAAAAATTTTGCTTCTCCTTTTATAGCATCTCTTTCTGTTGCGTCCATATCTACTTGGTCTATTTTTTCAATTAAAATATTCGCCCTTTCTATTCCTTCATATAACAATCTCCATAAATTAGCAATATCACTATTAGCGGCATCAAAATTGTAAACAAATATTCCGTTGGTAGCTGTTCTAGCATAAAAACCTTCATCAGACAAAGTATAAAGTGCTACATTTTGACCTCCAAAAGTTTGCTCTCTACCTAAAATATCATATACTCCTGCCAATGCTGTTCTTGCATCTGCTGCAGTTTTAAAATAATTCTCCTTTGCTAAAAAGGTGGGCTCTTTCACTAAAAAATCTTCACAGCCAGAAATTAAACCTATTGTTAGTATACAGAATGCGCTGTAAAGCATTCTTTTTAAATTAAAATTGTTTGAAGAAAAGCTTCTAAAGTTTTTCTTTAATTTTTCTTGTTTATTAATCATTTGTATAGAATTAAAGAGAAATGTTAAAACCGAATACATAAGTTTGAGGACGAGGATAAGCTGAAAAATCGTATCCTGGTGTTAGCGGGCTGTATAAAACACTTACCTCTGGGTCATACCCAGAATATTTGGTGAAAGTGAGTAAGTTTTGAGCCGACACATACAAACGAGCAGATTTAATTTTCATCTTTTTAGTAACACTAGCAGGCAAATTATAACCTAATGAGGCTGTTTTTAACCTTAAGAATGAGCCATCTTCTACAAATCTACTAGAGTAAGCTGCCGGACCTTGACCACCTAATCTATGTATAGAAGTGTTTGTGTTTTCTGGAGTCCATCTATTGGCAAAAGATGCAAATTGATTGGTTCCTGGTCTTCTACCGGTTTCCATAAATACTCGGTTAGCGTTCATTATATCGTTACCATAAGACCATTGCATAAACACGTTTAAATCAAAGCTTTTGTATCTTAAATTATTAGTGAAACCGCCTATGTGCAATGGATAAGCTCTTCCTATAACCGTTCTATCTAAATCATTTACAAGTCCATCTCCATTAATGTCTTTATATTTTACATCGCCAGGTCTGATAATAGTTCTTGCATCACCATTGTTTGGAACTTCATTTTTAAGAGATAATGCGCCACTTGATGATACATTAAAATCAGATAATTGATAAACACCTTCCCATATAAAACCATACATCTGACCAATAGGTTGATTGATTTTAGTGATGTATAAAGGCAGGTTTCTATAATCAATATCTACGGCCATAGTACTGGTAATACTCTCTTGATTTTCTGTTAATGACAGCACTTTACTCCTGTTAAAAGAAATATTAAAAGAACTTGTCCAGTTAAAGTTTTTGGTATCGATATTTACTGTATTAAGGCTAAATTCTAAACCTTCGTTAGAGGTTTTTCCAATATTTTTAAACGCAGATGCATAACCAGTTGATGATGGTAATAAAGCATTTAGCAATAAATCATCAGTAACTTTTTTATAATAATCTACTGTTAACATTACTCTTTGCTTTAAAATTCCTAAATCTAAACCTAAGTTGCTTTGTGCTGTTGTTTCCCATCTTAAATCAGGATTGGCAATAGAACTTGGGTATGCACCTTGAGTTAGCGCATTATTAAAAGAATAATATCCTCCAAAAAAATCAAAATTTAATCCGCTAAAGCTAGCATAATCATTTACCCTATTGTTACCTGTTACTCCATAACCTACACGTAATTTGGCATCAGAAAAAACAGGTAGTTTTTTCATAAAATCCTCATTGATGATACGCCAAGCTAATGAAGTTGATGGAAAATAACCCCAGTTATTCCCATCTCTAAACTTTGAAGAACCATCTGCCCTGAAAGAGCCAGTTAACAAATATTTACTTTTATAATTATAATTAAACCTTGCTAGGTAAGACATTAATGATGATTCGCCTAATGTAGAAACAATGGGTTGTGGTACTCCTTGACTTAAACCTGTTAAACCCAAACCTTCATTAGGAAGTTGAATAGCCGAAAGTCCGTTACTAGTTAATGTGTTTTCTTGGAAAGTAACCCCACCAACCACATTTATTGAATGATTTTTATTGATTTTTTTATTATAAGTTAGGATGTTTTCATTTAAAATGGATAGGTTACTATTAAAGGTAATTGAACCATTTACTCCGTTTAAACTAAAAGGACTTCCACCTCTTGTTCTAGAATTATTGAATACGTTTCTTTCTGATTTACTTTGATTAATACCTCCTGATACTCTAGCTTTTAAATCTTTAGTAAAAGCATATTCAAAAAAACCATTTGCAGTTAATCTATTATCTGTAAACTCTCTTAACTCGTTATTTGCGGATGATACTGGATTAACTCTATAATCAACCGTTGGATTAATTTCTGGATCTATTAAAGCATCTACCAAATCTACTCCACTTGCTGATACAGGGAAATAGCCCCAAACGCTATAAAATAAACCACTCATGGCTGAATTATTAGCACCTGCACCTCCAGGATTTACCGGGTTTGTACCCGAAGTTTTTGCTGAAGAGTACAAAGCGTTTCCGCCTACTTTAAGCTTATCATTTATAGTTTGATCTATGTTAAATCTTCCCTGTTTTCTATTAAAATTAGAATTAATTACAATTCCATCTTGATCAAAGATGTTTCCGCTAAGCGTATATTTTGTGTTTTTTGTTCCGCTAGAAATAGAGATAGAATGGTCTTGCATTGGGGCTGTACGTAACATTAAGTCTTGCCAATCGGTACCTTGTACATTTCTGTAATCTTCTAATGTTTTACCATCCTTTAAATATGTAGTTAATATAAGCACAGGATTTCTTTCTGCTTCCATCTTTACAAATTCAAAAGGACTCATTACATCCATTTTTTTAATTACTTCTTGTATTCCGTAATAGCCTGAGTAATTGATAGTAGGTTCGCCAATTTTAGCTTTTTTTGTGGTAATTAAAATTACCCCGTTTGCGCCCCTAGCACCGTAAATTGCTGTAGCAGAAGCATCTTTTAATACTTCTATCGACTCAATTTCTGAAGGGTTTAAAGTTGCTGCATTTGCATCTTCAGTTGGGAAACCATCAATTACATATAAAGGAGAATTATCTTGTGTTAAAGAGTTTGCTCCTCTAATTACAATATTTAGGTTAGAACCAGGCTGTCCACTTTCTGAAGTTACTTGAACACCCGCAACTCTACCTGCTAAAGCTTCAATCACGGAACCAACTGGTGCTTTTTGTACGTCTTCTACTTTAACAGTGCCTATAGCGCCTGTAACATCTCTTCTTTGCACTTCTCCGTAACCGATAACTACTACTTCATTTAACGATTCTGTGCTTGCTTGCAATATTACATCTATTGTACTTTTATTACCCACAGCTAGTTCTTTGGTATTGTAGCCTAAATAACGAAACTGCAAAATTACTTCGCCTGTTTGTGGCACTTTAATGCTGTACTTCCCATTAACATCTGAAACTACGCCTATGTTAGTGCCTTTGATGTTTACGCTTACGCCCGGAAGTGACGTATTTGTTCCTTCCTCTAATATTTTTCCGGTTACCTGCCTTGTTTGCTGGGCTTGTAGGTTATCGAAAGCAATTAGCAACATTATTAAGTAAAAAAATCTTTTCATCATAATTGGTTGGTTTAATTGGTTTGTTTTAAAATGAGTGTGTAAATAAAGCTTTTACACACTCTGATATTGATAAGATTTGAGTCTTTTATTTTTAATTTTTTACAAACTTTGTAACTAATTGTAAGCCGTTGCCATAAACTTTGGCTATATAGACACCACTGTTTAATGTACTAACATCGTAACTAAATTGATTATACCCTTTATTTAATTCTACATTCGTTTCGAATACTTTTTGACCATTAGTATTATAAAAACCTAAAGTAGCTTTAGCATTGTTATTAGCTAAAATGTTTACACTAACATCGGTATTTTGGGTGCTGCTAACCGCTAAAGAGGTTTCTTTAGCTAGTGTTTTTACATTAACTACTTCATCATGTATGGTGGTTTTACCATCAAAATCTACTTGCTTTAATTTGTAATAGTTATTGCCTGCTAAAGGAGTTTTGTCTTTGAAATAATAATCGCTAGTTTGATTTTTAGTGCCATTGCCCGTAACTTTGCCAATGCTAGTAAAGTTTCCATCATCGCCAGCTCTTAATAGCTCAAAATAATCGTTGTTTAATTCTGATGCTGTTCTCCAATTTAAATTTACCTCGTTGCTTTGCAATGCACCATTAAAAGAAGTTAAAGTCACTGGCAAAGTGGATAAATCATAAGCTAAGCCCATACCGCCAGAAATGGTGATTTTACCTAAATTACTTGTGTTTGACGCTGCTTGAACAAGAAATGAATTGATTGAAACGTCCGCTGGCATAGTTTCATTGGTTATTGGAGGTCCCGGAGCAGTTTCTACAGATTTTGCAAGGTCAAAATTTGCACTTACCGAATATCTAACTGCAGGTGTAGCTGCTGTTAAGTTGGTAATCCATAAATGAAAAGTACCAGCCGGTACAGTATAAACGGTAGCGTTTTTGGTGTACGTTTTAGCAACTGAAGAGTTATTACAAAAAGCCTCCAACTTATAATCCTCATTAGGATTTAATGTACCACCAGTTAAAGTTGTATGTGTGTTGCTAGAACCTCCACTAGATCTATAACCCACAGTGTAATTATCATTTGCGGAAGTATAAAGAAGTCTTATTGAGGTAAACAAACTACTATCTGCACCTGCGGCATTAAAGCCCGAAGATCCATTATTGAATACGTTAGTTGATTTGCCATTTGCACCCTTATTACCTAATATCCAATTGTAAGCTAAATTATTTGCTGGAGCTGTCGCCCCAACTCTTCCCATGTTTAATGTTATAGATGCTGTAACTAATGGGCTAGATCCTGTAACATCATAAACAGAAAATTTTGAAATACCTGTAGTTGATGAAGGAACTATAGTTAAAGTATTTGCTGTTTTATCTAGTGTAAAAACACCACCTGAAGAAGCTGGCATGTAAACTCTTGATACACCAGATTCTGTTGCAGGTAAAAACGGTGTTCCGCCTGTAGATGTATTATCATAAAGACTAGCACTTGAATTTACTGTGGCACTAGTACCGCTAGTAAAATTATACACCCAAGGGATTGCTACTTGGTTTGCCCACTGTGCTGAGGTAATTTTACAGCTTAATAAAAAAATTGCAAAAAGTAAAAATTTAATTCTCATAATGATTTGATTTTGTTATAAATGATATTAATAATTGGTTTAAAATTTATAATCATGAATAAGGAGTTTCGCTTAAATTGAAATACATGCCGTAGGTAAAATTTATACCTGATGTACTCTCTTGGAAAAGCCTTCTTTTATGATTTGTTACTAATTGGTTAATTCAAATATAGCCTGCATACCAAGCAAAGAGGTGGAAATTAAGCGTCTAAAATGGGTGAAAAATGGTGCAATGAAAGGAAATATGTTGTTTTAGACCTACTTAAGCAGCCATTTAGATAGATTTATTTTAGGCTAATATGTTATAGGAACTTCCTTAAAAAAAATAATGAACGAAATAAGCATATTGAATACTTATTCAAACAATTAAATCATTTATAATAAAAGAAAATTTGAAGCTTTTAATGATAAATATTGTTAGATACTGTTTTTAATAAATTTCCATTGCTTTGCCAGGTAAACTCGATAGCTGGAGCTTTTTTGGTATCGCTTTTCTTAAAGTATAATTTAATTTGGTGATATCCTTTGGCTAGGTTTAATGTTTCCGACTTTGCCAAACCATTGTAATGATAATCAGCATCAATAACTGCTATATCATGAATTCTTAAGAAAACATGACAATTTGCTTTTAAATTAAAAGTATAATTTCCATCTTCTGGAACAAAAATATAGCCCTCAAATAATCCGGCATTGGTTTTTATTTTATCAAGATTTAGGTCTTCAACTTTTGAGGTAACTTTTTCGGCCTTAGGTTCAGTAATCCAAAATTCAGAGTTATTGTAAGTTTTTAATTGCCAGCCTTTGGTATTTGGCTTTACCGCTAAAGCAGGTATTAATGCGTTATCGTAAGGGCGTTTCGCAGATTCATCTGCCTTGCGCATTTGTAATACCCTTCCTTTTAAATATTTCTGCAACGCGGTTAAATCTTCTGATTTTGCTAAATTATTACTCTGTTTTGGATCTTTATTGATGTTATAAATCTCAAAATCATCCTCATTATTTTTGATATTATATCTTAAAGCAACAGTATCGGCTAGCCTTAACATTTGCATTTGTCCACGGTCTATTCCACGATGAGAAACATCAAATTCTTGGTAAGTTGGAGTTTTAGTATTATTAAAATACTCGATATAAATTTTACTTTTTTGCTGAATAGGGTAGCCTAATAACTGGGGCAATAAAGAAACTCCATCAGACTTTATTGGTGCAGAAAAACCCGCGGCTTCTAAAAATGTGGGCATCCAATCGTAAGAAATACTTGGCGATTTAATTTGCTGATTTGGTTTGATATGATTTGGCCAATAAGCTAGGGTAGGGGTTCTCACTCCACCTTCTAAAACATCTCTCTTTATACCATCAAATTTCCCAAAACTCTCAAAAAAATTAGATTCAAAAGGCTGGTTTTTTAAATACGATTCGATAGAAGGGCCATTATCTGATGTAAAAACTACTAAAGTATTATCGGCAATGCCTAAATCTTCTAATAATTCTAAAACATCATTTACTTGGTTATCAATTCTTTTGGTAACAGTTGCGTATCTTTTATAAACATTAGGCCAAGGTTTTTCTGCTGTTGCCGCATTATCATCATGATCATAAGTCGCATTCGCATACTCGGGGTCTAGCCAAGAATCTGGTGTTCCAGATGCAGTATTAATCATTGCTCCTTTAATACCTGTCCATTGTATTCCACCTTTTAAACCATAACCACTAGGATAAGCTTGAGTAGGCAATTGCAAAACAGCGTGAGGGGTATCATAAGCCAAATACATAAAAAATGGCTTGTTTTTATCTTTGCTTTTGGTGTGGTTAACAATGTATTTCTTTGCAACAGCTGTAAATAAATCGCCGGTATAGCATTTATCTAAATCATCACCAATGTCTTTAGTGTTTTCATAAACTTCTTTCTTGCTGCCACTATATAAACCTTCTTTAGGGTAATGTTCATGCCCGTCTTTGTGCCTCACGTAGCCCATATAATAATCAAAACCTCTTTTTAAAGGAAAAGCTGTCCATGCCTCTATTCCGTCTGTTTTTTCTTGCCCGCCTTGTAAACCCCATTTACCAATTGCTGCGGTGCGATAGCCAGCCATTTGCATGACGTTTCCTAGGGTATAATTATCAGCTAATGCCTTATCAAATTGATTATCTCTAACATTAGCATGCCCTTGACTTTGACCTAATAAAATAGAAGCTCTTGATGGTGCGCATACTGGTGCTGCACAATATTGATCTAACATTGCGCCACCTGCCGCCATTTTATCAATGTAAGGCGTAATGGTAAAAGGCTTATTTCTTTGATTAGCTAATTTCCTCTGGTTTTGGAAGAAAACACCCACATCGCCCACGCCTAAATCATCGGTTAAAATGAAAATGATATTGGGCTTTTTTTTATTTTGAGCTAAAGTGGTTTTACTAAAAATTAGGATTTGTGAAGCTATTGATAAAACAATTAAAAGTATTTGTTGCATTAATTTATTTAACATGAAGGTTCAAATTATAAACTCAATATATAAATTTTTCATCTAATTGATGGGCGAATGTTTTTTGATTCTACTCATCATTAAAAATCAAATCATTAGTAATGTTACCTACATTTAACTCTGCCTAAAACTCAAGACATATTTATGCAAATTTAAGCATCACTAATTGACTAAATACTTAAAAATTGAAAGTATTTGATTAAATAAAAAGTGAATGGAAGAAATTAATACCCGAATAAAATCAATCTAAAATTTAATAAATTAATTAAGATAGCTTAGTTAATTCCTTTTCCAAATTTATTTTGCTCTTTCTCTACCTCTTTTAATTTGATATCATTCAATTCTTTTTTTAGTTTCTGAATTTCTAACTCTAATTCCGATTTTTTTATTTGCCCATTTACCCCGTTAGATTCTGCTTTTATTTGATTGATAAAAGCCAATTCCTTTTCGCTATAAATTGCAGGGGTTTGATTAGCTATGCTATTAATAATCAATTCGCCGCTAATAGGTTTTTGGGTTGTATTTATAGAAACACTTGCTCTCACTATAATTTTACCAGGTTTTGTAGTCGATTGTACCAACATAGGAGCAGTTCCCCATATTGCCGGACGAGGATTCAAAAATGGCTCTGAACCACCCAAAAGAGCTCCTTCTCCTTCTATTTCAAATTTGATAGACTCGGTACTCAAACGTTTAATATTTCCTTTCTCATCTGCTATGGCAGCAATAACGGTAACCACATCTGAACCATCGGCTATGAGTTGAGTACCTTCATCATCTACCCATAAAATAACTTTTTGAGGCCTTTGTACAGGAACTACTTTGTGAGTTGCTACCACTTTTCCATCTATTAAACCTTCGGCTAGTAAATATACCTCATCTAATTTACCCGCTCTAGATTTAGCTTTGTAGGCCATAAAATCGTACATATCTTCAAAAGTGATGATTGGAGAAGGCATTCCTACTCTGTTCTTATCCTTTTTATACATTTTAGACTTCCCATCTTTTAAAAATGTAAGTCTAACCTCGTCGCAATTAGAATAAACAGTTACATCTTTAGAAGAAAAAGGACTCATTTCATGTGCGATATAAACCATTGGACCACTTTTGATTAAGGTGTCTTTTAAAAGGGGGTCTCTTTGCGATTCAAACATGTAATAAGAATATTTGGGTTGCCTAAATGCATCCATAATCCCACCAAAAAATGGGTCAGGATGGTAACCTCGCTGATGATCAAATGAATGCCATAAACTACCACCAATAATATGTCTACTATCTTTATAAAGCTTTTCTAAAGAAATTGCATTATAAGCTGGACTAGCATAATGTTTAGCCTGTATTAACATTGGGTTTTCTCCCCAGCCACGATTAACCCTACTGTTAGAATTATGAGCTAACCAATTGTCTACATTATCACCCCATTCTCTTATAAAATAAGTTTTCGTAGAATCTAGTTTATTTACTGGTCTAAATAATATATTATAATATTCGGTACCTTCGGCACCATCATCGCAAGCAACTTCGCTATAAGGATACGGGTATTCTTCTTTAACAATGTCAGATGCGCCTTTTGCAAAAGATGCAGGATAATTAGTTTCATTTAACACAGGTTCCCAAAAAAATAAAGAAGCATGGTTGCGGTGTATCCTCACCATATTCCTAATATCAGAGAAAATCCTTTCTTGAAAAATTGGAGCTTTGTTCCAAAATTGCCAGCCTGGTACTTCTACCAATGCAAATATGCCTAACTCATCACATGCATCCATAAAAGCAGGGTCAATTACATAATGAGTACGCACCACTTTTAAACCTGCATCTCTAAATTTCTTTGCATCTCGCCATTGTAAAGAGTTAGGTAAAGCGTTTCCAATTATAGCATAATCTTGGTGACGATTTACTCCAATAATTTTGTCTTTATAAGGTTTACCGTTTATCCAAAGGCCATCTGTTTGTTTAAATTCTATACTACGTACACCAATACGCTGCATATAACCGTCTATTAACTTCCCATTAATGTCTTTTACCCTCATATTTAAGTGGTATAAATGAGGCGACTCTGGACTCCAAAGCTTTGGAAATTTTAGCAATATAGATTGTTTAGAATAAGTTGAGTTTAGCTTAGAAATACTCAATTTTAAGTGAGAAGTATGAACAACTTTTCCATTATTATCTATCAGTTCATATTCTATAGTGCCTTTAAAATCGACAGGTAGATCATTACGAATGTGTAGTTTTAGATTTATTGTAGCACTTTTATCCGAAACTTTATCATAAGACACAAAAACTCCGCCTCCAGCTATTTCATTTTCGTAATTACTATTAGTGATGTAAACATTATTGTGAGCTACTAACCAACAATCTCTATAAATTCCTCCAAAATAGCTGAAATCTAAAACCTTTTGACTTTTACCTGGCGGGTATGTAGGATCATCGCTATTATCGGCTAGAACAGCTATTACATTATCTTCACCCCACTTTAAATAGGAAGAAATTTCGGCAATAACAGGTAAATAACCTCCAAAATATTCTTTTACTAATTTGCCATTTACCCAAACTTTAGATTTGCCCATAATGGCCTCAAAATGCAGGAATAACTTTTTCCCTTTTAAAGCTTCATCTGGTTTAAAATGCTTACGATACCAAGCTACACCTTGATAATTTACACTTCCACTAGCATCAATTGGTAAATATTCTAAACCATGCGGCACAGAAACTACTTGCCATTTGCTATCATCAAAGGAAGCAGATTCGGCATTTTTAACATCCGATTTTATAAATCGCCATGCTAAATTCATAGAATAAGCGGTACGCCCTGTTCCTTTTAAAGGATAAAAACCAGCAGTAGAAAACTGTGGTTGATAGCCTGCTGAATTAGCAAATACAGTATTTAAAACAAGTAAAGATGTAAAAATGGGTATACCGATTGTTTTAAGAAACTTATTCATTTTTGGCTTTATGAGCTTATTTTAAAAACTTAAGCTTTTCTGAGATACTTCCATCACTAAAAACAGCAATGTAAACTCCATTTTGTAGATTAATTAAGGGAACATCAATCTTGTTGAAGCCTAGGTTTAATTTAAAATCGTTACTAAAAATTAATTTACCGCTCATGTCATAAACTGCTAGTTTAGCAACACCTTCTTTTTTAGCTAAATAACTACCGTAAATATGGTTATTAGCTTCAAAAAGGGTTAAATCTTTCTCGGCAATTTCTGATCTAACAGATCTGATGATGTCAAAAAGTTCGCTTGTTCCATCAAAATCTACTTGTTTTAGTTTATAGTAACCTGTTCCTGAATATTTCTCAGGATCGGTATAAGAATAAAACCTTCTTTCTGTAGAATTTCCTGCACCATCAACTTTGGCAATTAAGCTAAAGTTATTGTCGTTTATGGCCCGATAAAGTTCAAAATGTTTATTGTTGGTTTCTGTAGCTGTACTCCAATTTAAACGAGTAGAATTATTGTATCTATAAGCATCAAAAGAAACCAAAGACACTGGAGTTGTATTTTCTACCAGATAAGTTACCGATGGAGCTTTTAAAGTAATACTACCCGATGAGTTAGCAGTACCATTATTAGAAGCAAATGAAAATGAATTTAAAGCAGCGCCATTACTTAAAGCGATAGAATTTCCTGCACTTAAACCTGCCGTTCCATCTACCTCTATAGATCTTGGTAAATCGCCACCTACTTTAACACTGTTAACCCATAAATGGAATGTATTATTAGGTAATGTATAAACGATACCACCTTTTGAATAAGTATTAGAAACTCCCGAGTTATTGCAGTAAACATCTACACGGTAACTTCCACCTTTTACAAAAGTAGTTGAACTAAGAGTGGAATGTGTAGTTGTTGCACTTGCATCACTACCCACTCTATATTCTAAATTTATGGCATTAGAACTTGCTGAAGTGTTTGGAAGAAAACGCATAGCCATAAAAACCTCATCGTTACTTCTAAATACAGAGCTAGCAGATGAATGGGTAAATAGCCTATTCTTATTGTTTCCTACAGCAAAGCTATAAATACCTGCATCTGCTAAGCCTGAAGGACTAAAATCTATGTCGAAAGAGAATTTAGCTACCGGCGTTGCTACACTAATATCATACGCCGAATAACGAGATAAAGTACCTGCAGTTGAGGTATTTATATTTAAACCTTGGGTGCCATTTAAACTGAACGCCATGTTTCCAGAACTTCTAATGTATACACCCGTGTTGGCATTTGTTGCAAGAGGTAAAAAACCAGCATTAGTACTGTTTGTTAATGAAGAAACTCCGGTAGTTCCTACCGTATTGGTAAAAGTGCCCGTTTGCGTCCCAAAAGAATAACTCCAATCGGTTTTGGTTGCCCAAGGTTCGTTAGGGAATATTTGATTATTATTTACAGAAAGTCGTAAGTTAAGCTGCGCCTCATATAAAGATTCTGGGTAAACACTTGAGCCAATTGCTTCTGATGATGGATGAATATCGGCCGTAACAAAGGATGGAGTACCTGTGTTATGTCTAAAACCTACTATAATAGGGTTTGGGATTCTTAAAGCCGTGGCAGAAAGACTTGGCCAAAAATCAAAATTATTTGCAGCTGTGTTAGTTTGTCTGAAATTCCAAAATACAAAGCCACTAAGGTGGTTAGGTAAATTTTGTTCTGCCCCACCACCTCTAGTTCCAAAAAAACCACCCGATACATTGTCTAGTAAAGTATTTCTAGGTTGCGATGCATGGCACTCGAATGATGTTGAAGATGGGTAAGTAACGCGATGTAAAACTGTGTTCATAGACGTTTCTGCTACTCCAACAGAATGCCATTGACCAGATAAATCTGATACATTAGTAATTAAAACATTAGTAGCTCCGTTGTTTAAAATGGCTTCATGCCCTCTGGTCCCGGTAACTTGACAGTCTTCTATAGTAATATTACCACCTGATGAGACCATTAATCCTACGTTTACATCGGTAAACTTACATCTACGCATCCAGCTATCAAATATTCTACCCATATTCATAATGCTGTAGCCTGAATCATGTTCCCAAGATTTATGATGTACAAAGACATCTTTCCAATTGCCAACAAAGGCAATATCTTCAAACCCAACTTCTGATATAGAAGCAAATCTATTTACGTTCCAAGTATGTGTTGGATTAATAGGATAGGTAATTGGCTCGCTTAAAGTAAGCGTGTTGCCGTTAATACTTTTGACTTTATGATATACTTTTACTTCAACTCCTCTTGTAGTAATTTCCCAAGATGATGATGTAGGTTTAGAACCAAGTTCATAGGCTAGTAAAGCAGGATCGGTATTTAGCATGGTTAATACAATTCTATCGCCAACTACTAAACCTGCCACAGAACTTAAAGTAATATTAAAGTCGCCAATGTTTGCAGCTGTGGTTACAGTACCAGCTAATGCATTAGACCCAGAAGCCGTAGTACTAAACATTTTTACGGTAGTCCACATCTGACTTGGATTTGTGGGCAGCATGGTTCTAGACATAAACAATTCTGTACCACCGGGCCCCGATCCACTTCCTCTAAAAACAATGTTGCTTGAGTTTATGGTGATAGATGCGGTTTGAGAATCTCCCACTTCATTAATTCTAAACCTACCCGGAGGAAAAAAGACAATCCCTGATCCATTTGTTCTAGCTGCTGCAATTGCAGCCTCTATTGCGGCTCTATCAGATAAATTATCATCAGCAATTGCGCCGTAATTGGTTACATTAAAAACTGTATGGTTAACCGTTGGAATAGGATCGTTTCCATTATGGTAGCCTACATAAGAAAAATTGGGTAAAATAGAAGTTGTTTTATCTATGTTATAACCAGCGTATAAAGTAGAGTTTATAGGTGTTTGCGCTTGCGCAGAAACGACTGTAAAAAATATTGTAGCGATGGTAAGTAGTTTTTTCATCATATATTCTTGTAAAATTTAATAAGTTTATTATTTACTATTGCCTTTAGCAATAGATTAAGGAAATAAGATAAAGTTATTTTTTAGCGTATACTAGGTTTACTTTTGAAATAGTTCCAGAAATTTTTGATTCTGCTGAACCGTTATTTGCTGTAAACGAAAACGAGTTTAAAGGACTTCCCTTTTGCAATGCGATAGAAGTCCCAGTTGCTAAACCTTGGTCGCCATCAACTTCAATAGATTTTGGAAAATCGGCACCTATTTTCTTATCATTAACCCAAACATGGAACATGGCAGATGGAAGGGTATATTCTGTTCCAGCTACTGTGTATTTTTGAATATCCTCAGCAGAGTTATTACAATAAATATCTACCTGATAAGTATTCCCTTTTACAAAAGTAGTGCGGTCGATGGTCTTCATGGTTGTGGTTTTCGACGCATCGCTACCCTCTCTGTAGGCAAAATTTATTTGATTAGAAGTAGCAGAAAATCCCCATAATAAATTAGTAAATACTTCACTGTTACTTCTCCAAACTGCACTTGCTGTTTTTGGTGTAAATAATTTGCCATTATCAGTACCGATAGCTAAAGTATAGTTTCCTTTTCCGGTCGCTTGCGCATCGAATTTTAAATTTAAACTCAGTTTTAATACATCGGTTGCATCCTTAATTCCATTCACTAAAAACCTACTCATTCCAATATCTCCAATATTTGAAGACAAAGATTCATCGCCATTTAATTGGAAAGAACCCGAACTATTACCAGCAATAAAAACACTTGAAGCACCTGAACTAGGCGTTGGTAAAAAGCCAGTTTTCTTAACATCTGAAATAGAAAAAATAGATTTTTCTTCTTTTCTTTCAAAAGAGTTTTTTATTGAACCGAAGGTGTAGCTCATTGTTTGATTATTTTTCCATTGAGCTTGTGAACTTTCTGCAATAGCCAGAACTAACAAGAACAGCGTTAATTTAATTTTCATAATGAATTAAAGTTGGTTTATAAAATTTGGTGTGATTTTAAATAACTAGAAAGCGCTTGTAAATAATCACACCAATAATTGGTTAAATTTAAGGCTCTAATTTACTAGCCTTTAAGTAAATGTATAGGGTAATTTTAAGACCCAAAAAGGGGTGTTTTTAGTGCAAAAGTATCCAACAAATAAGGCCTCGAATAAATCAAGGCCTTGTTTAAGAAATGCTAATTACCAACTATTTTAAATCTTTAAACCAGTTTGGTAGTTTACCTAAACGCAATGTTAGCTGAGCCTCATACAAAGAACTAGGCGATACTTTAGCATAAGTTACCTCCGATTGACTGTGTATTTGATTACTTTTGAAAGTAGTTGAGCCTTTAAAACCTGCAATAATCGGATCGGGAATACGCCATGTCCAAACATTTGAAGGCCAAAACTCAAAATCTTTTTTCCCTTCATTGGTTTGTTCATAGTTCCACATTACTAAGTTTTTTAGATGGTTTGGCATATTTTGTTTAGCGCCTCCGCCACGTCCGTTCATAAAACCACCCTTAACATTATCTAATAATGTATTTCTGGGTTGAGAAGAATGACTCTCAAAACAAGTTGTTGAAGGGTATTCTGCGTTTAAAATCACCGTATTTAGTGACGCATTTGCTACGCCAAATGAATGCCACATAGAAGCTTTATCAACCACATTAGCAATTAAAACATTTGTTCCTCCGGTATTTGATATAGCTTCGTGACCAGGCGTTCCAGTAACTTCGCAATTCAGGATACTAATATTTGCCCCTGAGGAAATAACTGCACCTGCACTTAAATCATTAAATTGGCAATTTTTCATCCAAGAGTTAAATGTGTTAATAAAGTTAAACATGCTCCAGCCGCTATCATGCACCCACGATTGATGATGAACAAAGGACTCTTGCCAATTTCCTGAAAAGGTAATGTTTTCGAAACCTACCTCTTGTATGGCAGCATTTACTTTTGCAACAGACCAATCATGCTTAATATTAATTGGATAAGCGATAGGTTGCATAAGAGTAACTTCGTTTTTATTAATGCTTTTTACTTGATGATAAAACTTCAGGATTACTCCTTGTTTAGTTAAATTCCAAGCGGTATCTAAATAATGATGAGCCACATCATCGTCAATTAACTCTTGGTCGTTACTTTTCATGTTAAATACAAGCCAATCGCCAGCTTTTAAAGTACTAGCATCAGTTAAATTGATTTTAAAACCACCAATATTTACACTTTCGGTTATTTTGCTCGTATTTTTATTGCTACCTCCTTTACCAACAACAAACATTTTATCTGTTGTCCACATTTGGTTTGGGTTTTTTGGTAGCAACGAGTTTTTCATATAGATTTCTGTACCATTAGCTCCCGTTCCACTTCCTCTAAAAACGATATTACTAGCGTCAATTAAAATACTTTTTTTAGCGTCGCTATCTTCGTTGATCAAGAATTTGCCAGCAGGGAAAAAGACAATACCAGAACCATTTGACTTTGCTGCTGCAATAGTCGCCTCAATAGCAGCCTTGTCGGATAGGTTATCATTTGGTTTTGCGCCAAAATCGGTTACATTAAAAACTTTGTGTTTAACATTTGGAATTGCTGTTTCACCCGTTTTATAACCCACGTAAGAAAAATCAGGCAAAACAGATTTAGATTTATCGGCCTTGTAAGCTGCAAATAATTTAGACTCTACAGCATTTTGAGCGTAAACTATATAAGAAGTAAATAATAATGCTGAAAATAGCTTGAGTGTTTTATTCATATTTTTTATTTGTTCGATTATTTTAAACATGCTTTTAGTATTTCCAATCATCTGTTCTGAATGGAGTAGCAGGTAAACCTGAATTATTGTATAAAAATTGTTTAGGGTTTGCTTCCCAATTGTATCGTACAGCAATTGGAGTTAAAACTTTGCTGGTTAATTTTATTTTGTTTTTGATGATTGTAAAACTTGCTTTCACAAATTTTTGATTGTCTCCGGCAACCATAAAAGCATTTTGTGTGCTATCGCCATTGGAAAAAAGTCCCTTAGCATTAGCAAATTCTAACCACATTGCTCCATTTTTTAGATAAGATTTTTTCAAAACGGGGCCGCTAGCAATGGTTTTATTACCATAAATATGCCGAGATGCTACTGCGTATAATCGTTCGCCTACAGGTAATTTATTTTTAGGATGTAAATCAAGCGGATCGCCAACATCAATAGTGGTGGCTAAAAATGTGTTAGGAGTTTCTTTTATGATTTTTGTTTGAGCTTCTCTTAGCTTAACCCAATTTAAACCACCCTCTATGTAATTTGGTAATTGCACTATCAGAAATGGAAAATCGCCTTGTTTCCAAATATTTCTCCAATCTTTTATTAATAATTGCATTAAGCGATTGTATTCACTCGCTTTTCCAGCGTTACTTTCTCCTTGATACCACAATGCTCCTTTAATACCATATTCGGCCAATGGAGCAATCATAGCGTTATAAATAGCCGATGGATTTCTATGGTAAGAAATTCCAGTTTTCAGTTCTGGTTCAACCCATTCGTTATATTTCCACTCGCCTAAAAGTGAAACATCTTTACCCGTGTTTAAATTTTTAATTATTGGATTTTTTGTGCTATTCCCTATGCTTCCGTAACCCCACTCAGATAACCATCGCATAGCAATTATATTTTCGCCTTTTTTCAAAAGCGATTTTGGAATTTTGTAGGTTCTAGCTTGCTCCTTATTGGTTTCTCCAATTAAAACACCGTTTATATAAGTTCTATCACGCATTTTAACTTCACCTAATTGAATCTCATAATCCGAAGTAGGTTCTTCATTTAATATAAATGCTTTTCGTATCCAAATTAGTTTGTATCCAGCGATCTTTAATTGAGTTGCCGAAATTGGAAAGTTTACCTTTTTCCAATGCTTATCGTTATAATTTGGTTTATGAAAGTTGGAGTCTAAACCTGCAGTTGATGTTTTTACAATTTCGTTGTATTTATTGGTTACCATTTTCTCTTTTTCTTGTAACAGTGCCCAATTTTCTCGTTCGCTTTGTATCAGATTAAGCTGTTTGCTAAAAACAGAATCGACAGATAAAATATCCTTACTTAACCAAGCTTCGGCAGGCGAACCACTGTAAGAAGAGTGTACTATCCCTACGGCAACTTTTTGATTTTGATGAAGTTTACGAGCAAAAAAGTAAGCGGCGGCTGAAAATTTCTCAACCGTTTGCGGGCTACAAACCTCCCAACCTTTAGATTTTATTTCGCTAATTGGATAGCTGTTAACCGATGGCTCAATGGTAATCATCCTAATTAATGGATAATTAGCCTCGGCAATTACCTCATCAACATTTAAGATCGGTCTGCCAATGCCAAAATTCATGTTTGATTGGCCTGAGGCTAGCCAAACTTCGCCAAACATCACATTGTTTATAACTACTTTTTCTGTAGTTTGTATGGTTAGGGTATAAGGACCGCCGGCTTTAAAAATAGGTAATTTAATGATCCATTTTCCTTCACTATTTGATGTTGTATTTAACGTTTTTCCATCAATTTGCAATTTAACAGTTTCGTTTTTAAGCGCTCTGCCCCAAACCGGACAAGCAATGCCTTGTTGCAAAACCATTCCATCACTAAATAATTTAGGTAATTCTAAGTTTTGCCCAGTTAATTTGCTGAAACAAAAAATTAGGAATAAAAAAATGAATTTGCAACGACTCATGTTAAATGGATGAATAAATGGGTTTATGGTTTAATTGGTATTCAAAAATGCGAATATTAGTTTTTAATTAGGGTAAAAAAAGGTACTGATTTGGGTGAAATATAGTTCTAAAATTCTCTAAGTATGGAGCTATATCAATGGATTAGTTCATTTTGATATTCTCTAGGAGATTTACCAAACTGCTTTTTAAACGATTTGGTAAAGTATTTCGGATCATTAAACCCAACAGAAAATGCAACCTCCGAAACGTTAAAACTTCCATCTTCTAAAAGCATTGCCGCTTTTTTCAGTCGAACAGAACGCACAAAATCGGCTGCTGTCATATTTGTTAAAGAAGATAATTTTTTATAAAGAACGCGTTTACTCATACCCACTTCAGTAATTAATTGCTCCACATCAAATTCAGAATCGTCAATATGTTCTTCAATTATTTGCATTAGCCTATTTAAAAACTTTTCATCGGCTTGGTTTACAATAACATTTGTAGGTTTTAACATCATTTCTTGGCTAAACCTATCTCGCATGGCCGATCTAACTTTCAATAGGTTTTTAATGTTAAGTTTTAACATATACAAGCTAAAAGGTTTTGTTAAATACACATCGGCACCGTTTTCTAAACCAGATAATTGATGAATATGCGAGGTGCGAGCAGTAAGTAAAATAATAGGAATATGGCTAGTTCGGTCATCGGTTTTTATCAGTTTACAAACTTCTAGTCCATCTTTACCAGGCATTTTAACGTCACTAATAATAATATCAGGTAAAATTTCAAAAGCTTTTTCAATTCCTTCTGTACCGTCTTTGGCAGTTTCTATTTGGTATGTTTTATTTAATGAATTTTTGATGAACTCTCTAATTTCGGTATTATCCTCAATTACCAAAATTTGAATATCGGCGTGTTCCTGGACGTCTATAAAAAAGTCATCCTCAACCACATCAAAATCGTTAACAATTTGATAGTTTTCTTCCGATTTACTTTCCTTTAAACTATGTTTATTAAAATGTTTAAGCCCTTTTAGTAATTTAACGCTAAAAACGGATAATCCATTTTCTCCATTTTGAGCCTGCTTACTTTCTACGGTTATACTTCCTCTATGTAACTCGAGTATACTTTTAGAAAAAGCCAGTCCAATGCCACTTCCAGGCATTTCTACTTGCTGCAATTTAGATTGAAAAAACTTTCTGAATAAGTTTTTTTGATCTTCTTCTGATATTCCAAAGCCATTATCGGTTATTTCTACGGTACAATCAGTTGCACTTTCCTTAACGCTGATGGAAACTTCACCTCCTTTTGGTGTGAATTTAAAAGCATTAGATAATAAATTGTAAAAAACCTTTTCGAGCTGGTTTTTATCAAAATACATATCAAGTTCTTTAATTGAAGTAGAGAAGTTTAGGCTTATATTTTTGTTTTTTGCAAGTCCATTAAAAGAGTGACAAATTTCGTCTAGTAAAGTGATTAAATTATGCTTTTGCACTTCTAAATCTAATTTACCAGCCTCGGCCTTTCTAAAATCCATGAGCTCGTTTACCAATCTTAAAAGCCTATCGGTATTATTCTTAACCTGAATTAAGGATTCTTTATTGTTTTGATTTGGCTCTAAAATAAGTTCTTCTACAGGGCCTTTAATTAATGTTAAAGGCGTTCGTATTTCATGAGAAATATTGGTAAAAAAATCAAGTTTTAATTGATGAATTTCTTCCTCTTGTTTTAGTCTTGTTCTTATTTTAACATATCTAATCAATAAAAAGGCTATCGTTACACCAATAGAGCAATACAGTAAATAGGCCCACCAAGTTTTCCATGGTGGGTTTAACACACTGATGTTAAGCGTTCTTACGCTTGATGTCCAAACGCCATTATTGTTAGCTGCTTTAACTAAAAATTGATAATTGCCGGGTAGTAAATTAGCATAAGTGGCTGATGAATTTGTGCCAAATTGCCATTCTTTATCAAAACCCTCTAATTTGTAAGCATATCTATTTTTATCAGACTGAATGTAGTTGAGTGCCGCAAACTCAAGAGTGAAGCTATTCTGATCGTAATCAAAAACCACTTCTTTGGTAAAAGAAATGCTCTCTTTAAGCAATTTATTTCCATCGTTTATTTTTACCGATTGATTAAAGAGCTTTAAATCTGTTAATTGTACTGCTGGGGCAAATAAATTTACTTTAATATCATCGGGATTAAAGCTTACTAAACCTTTATAGTTCCCGAAAAGTAAAGTTCCGTCTTGTAATTTTAAGCAAGATGTTCTGTTAAATTCATTGCTAGGCAAACCATCTTTTTGGTTGTAGTTATTAAACACTTCTTTAGTAACATCAAACTTTGATAAGCCATTGCTAGTACTTAACCAAAGCATTCCGTTGTTGTCTTCTAATATTCCTAAAACATCGTTACTTGGTAGTCCATTATCGGTATTATAGGTTTTAAAAGTTTGTTTTTTATTATCAAAAAGTGTAATACCACCTTGGAAATTAGCAATCCATAATTGCTTTTTAGAATCCTCAAAAATATAGTTAATTCTGTTGTTGCTTAAATTTGCTTTTGTAGAGTAAGGAATATATTTGAACTGTTTGGCATTTACTTCTAAAATATGTAATCCTAAATAATTTGAAACATATAAATTATGGTTTGAGTCTTCAAATAGGTTCATGATAAAGCCACCAGAAATTTTATACTCCTTTTCTATAACATTGCTTCTTCTGAATTGACCAGTTTCTGGATTAAACAAATTTAGACCCTGCTCTGTACCTACCCAAAATCGTTTCTTACTATCAATTAATATAGAGTAAATATTATTTGCATCTATGGTTGTGCTATCATTAGGGTTAGTTTTAAAATTTGTAAATTTTTTGCTTTTTTGGTCAAATAAATTTAATCCCCCTTTATAAGTTGCTACCCAAAATCTGCCTTTTTCATCTTTAACTATTCCTTTAACGTGATTAGATTTGATTGAAAAAGGGTTATTGGTATCTTGTCTGAAAACATTAATTTTATTTAAGTTTTTATCTAAATGATTTAGTCCCGAGTTTTCTGTACCTACCCATAATTCGTTTTTTTCGTCTTGATAAAGGGTGCTAATTACATTTACATTAAAATTCTTAGTCTCATCATCTGCCGAAATAACTTTAAAAGGTGTAGATGCCTGATGAACTACGTTGACACCACCATAATAAGTTGCAATCCATACCGAGCCATTTTTATCTTCAAAAACATCGTAGATGGAATTGTGACTTAAGCTATTAATATCCGATGGTATATTTTTATAAGTTCTAACTGAATATGTGTTTGGATTTATAATAGACAAACCTGTTTGAGTACCAATCCAAAAATTACCAGTTTTAGTTTTAATAATTTTAAAAACATCATTATTAGCTAAGCTTTGTTTATCGGCAATGCTTTGCGTAAAATTTTTGATTAGCAATTTAGATTTTGGATTCCATACATATATTCCTTTACCTATAGTGCCTAGCCATAAATTTTGTTGATTGTCTTGTGTAATGGCGCTGATGTTTAATTCCTCAGTGCCGTTTTTAAAATTTTTAACATAAGTAATTTGATTATGATCAATACAAAACAACCCTTTATTAGAGCCAATCCAAAGTTTATTTTCCTTATCTTGATAAATATTATTAATAATTAAACCTTTATTAGTTTTTAACAATGAGAATAATTTAAAGTCAGGTTTTCTTAGATTGTCAGTAAAAATTAAGCCATCTGACGTTCCTAGCCAAATACCTCCGTTCTTATCTTGAAAAAAATATCTTAGACCTTCTTTTTTTAAAACTCGGGTAAAGTTGTCTAACCTTTCGTTGTAAACATCTAAACCTGCAAATGATAATACCCAAATTTTGTTGTCGGCCCCTTTAAAAACTTTAATGCTATTATCTGATGAGATAGTGGTTTTATTTTCGGGATTGTGATGATAGATTTTGAAATTTTTACCATCGTACTTGTTAAGCCCATAACTACATCCAAACCACAAAAAACCACTCTGATCTTGTTCTATTGATAAAACGGAGCTTTGTGAAAGACCATCTTCAACGCTTAAATGATTAAACTTAACCGGACTTTGCGCAAATAGAAATTCACTTAATAATATTAAGCAAGAAAAAAATAATTTAATACTTATTTTTTTTGAAAACATCATGAAATGATTGGTCTGTAACGAATTCAAATCTAACTATTAAGCTTATAAATTCAAATTAATTAAACAGGTTGTTATTAAATAGAAAGTAAATCAATTAACATTAAACTTTTTATAGATTTTGCGATTTTGAAACTATTGGTAACAAAAAAACCTCAACTGGTTAAAGCTGAGGTTCTGCATAATTATATTTTAATCTTACTGTTTTGCCGCCATAAACAACGCTTTTAACTCGGTAGCGTCATCAGGATGCATTTTGCCGCCTAAAATTAAACGTAATTGTCTTCTGCGTAAGGCGCCATCAAATAATTCTTTTTCTTGTTCTGTTTCTGGTGTTATTTGAGGTACAGGAATAGTACTTCCATTTTGGTCAACTGCTACAAAAGTGTAGTAAGCTTCGTTAGATTTTACCTTTTGACCAGATGGAATATTTTCTGCCCAAACATCAAGCCTTACTTCAACAGAAGTACTGAAAGCTCTGGTTACTTTAGCATGTATGGTTACTACATCGCCTAATTTAATTGGATGTTTAAACGAAACATTATCTACCGATGCTGTTACCACAATTCTGCTACAATGTTTTTGAGCCGAAATTGCTGCGGCAATATCCATCCAATGTAATAAACGACCACCCATTAAATTGTTTAACGTATTGGTATCGTTAGGCAATACTAATTCGTTCATGGTGATGTAAGAGTTTTCCGGAGTTCTATTTTTCATATTTCGGATTCTAAATTTAACCAATTTGCAAAACTTTTATTTGTTCTTCGGTCTTCAATGCTTTTAGCTTTTAGCCTTAAGCTTTTAGCTTTTTTTATTAATAATTCCTTGGAGTTCTAACAGTGTTTAACTCGGTAAAAGCCACTAGCTCATCAAACCTACTACTAGGCGACCTGTAATAAATTAATATTTGATAATTGTTTTCTGTTTGATAAAAAGTTCCGTCAAATTCGTGTTCATTGATGGTTTTACCGTTTGTGTCTGTCCAAACATAATGGTAATCTGTAACGCCTTGTTTTACTAATGTGTTTAATAAAAACATTTTCTGAGTAGCATTATAAGTCATTTTATATTCGGGCTTTTTTTGGTAGCTATTAAAGGCACCTAAAACATATACAAATCCATTTTCTGATGGAGGCGTTGCCTTTAGTGCAAAACTTACATTTGCATAATCGGCATCATAATCAGGGTTACTGCCATCCTGATTAAGGATAAAAAAGTTGCCATTATTATCTAATTGCGAGGAGTAATTACCAATATTTTTACTCACATCGGCAAATAAATTAACGGTATAAATAGAGTCTTTGATGTTTTCATAAACGCCATCTGATTTAAATCTGAAACTGCGAGTATCAAACCTTCTAAACTCGTTTCCGGCTGCAAAGTCAAAAGATTGATCATCGGTATAAACCAATTGATTATTCCTGATAAAAAGTGGTCGTTTACTTTGTTGCGCAACATCTGTACGTCCGTTTTGCATCACCACCGCAGTTATTTCTTGGTAAGCGTTTTGAATATTTAAGCTGGGATGAAGAATTGAGAAATTAACTTTTTGATTTTTATCCCTACTATTTACTTGGTTAGATTGTACAATTTGCGCCTGTAAAACAACTCTAGGCTGCACTACGTAAAATCTACGTGTAAGCAACAGTTTACTAGGGTCACTATTTTCAAAAACCTTTAATAAATAATTGCCCGATAGTTTAGGTATTACCGTTAAGTTTGGAATGGTAAGTTGATAATGAGTGTATTTTTGAAATGTATTAACAGCCGAACGGTAATTGGTTACCAAATCTTGACTAAAACTTTCTAAATAATCTAAACTAGAAATGTTTGAAGGTTTCCAGTTAACATCGCAATGGGTAACACTATATGATAAGTTTCTAGAACCGCTACGTAAATCATCAAATTGAAGTATTAAACGATCTGAAGAACCTAAAAATATAGCCGGAAATGATTGGTCTTGTGCAGCGTTAAAAAACTCTACACTTTTAATTTCTGGAATATAATTAATGTTATCAAAAACAGCCTCCACACTTGGTGCTTGTATAATAACTGGTCTTGGTGTTTTAGCTTTCTTTTGCGCAGCACAAGAAAATGAAAATAGCAGAATAAGCAAACCAAACATTAATATTTTATTAATTTGGCTTTTAAAAATTAAATATTGCTTTTCTTTTCTCAAATCTATATTTCTCTACCGTCTACCGTCTACCGATTACCGTCTACCGATTACCGTCTACCGATTACCGTCTACCGATTACCGATTACCGTCTACCGATTACCGTCTACCGATTACCATCTACCGATTACCGTCTACCGATTACCATCTACCGATTACCATCTACCGATTACCGTCTACCGTCTACCGATTACCAGCCACTAATCACCGTCTACTCAATTACCCTTCCAAAACCATAATTTCTTCGGCAAGCTCTTCCCAATGTAATTGTATTGCGCCTAATTTTTCTTTGGCTTTAGCATAACGCTCATTCACCTCGCTTAATTTTGCTGGGTTGCTATAAATCTCTTCTTTAGCTATTTCTACTTCTAAATCTTTTACAACTTTCTCTTTCTCACCTATCTCTTCTTCTAAACTTTGCAGCTGCGTGTTTAGTTTTTTCAAGTGCTTTTTCTTTTCTTCAATTTCTGATGGCTTAGGCTCTTCCTTTTTAGGTTTTACCGCTTTTGCAGGTTTAATGCCACCAGTTTCGCCAGCCTTAGCTCGCTTGGCTTGCCATTCTTCATACTCAGCATAAGTTCCTGGGTATTCGTTAATATCTTGGTCTTCAATAAACCAAATTTTATTGGCTACGTTATCTAAAAAGTATCTATCGTGAGATACCGCAATAAACGTACCTTCATATTGTTGTAATGCCTGTATTAAAATATTTACCGATTGAATATCTAAGTGGTTGGTAGGCTCATCCAGAATTAAGAAGTTAGAATCAGTAGTTAAAGATTTTGCCAAAGCCACCCTAGATTTTTCCCCTCCAGATAATACCCTAATCTTTTTGAAAACATCATCGCCAGTAAACAAGAAACAACCTAAAATAGAACGTAACTCAGTATCGCTATGCTTTGGAGCAAATGATTGTAACTCTTCTAAAATAGAATTATCTAAATGCAAACTTTCTAATTGATGTTGCGCAAAAAAGGTAGTACTCACATTATGACCAGTTTCGCACATCCCTTTAAAGGTTTCGGTACCAGCAATAATTCTTAAAAGGGTCGATTTTCCTTTACCGTTTGCTCCAATCAAAGCAATTTTATCGCCTTTTTCTATTACTCCATCTGCATTGTTTAAAATATCAATAGCTGGGTAGCTTTTGTAAGCATCTTCAATTCTAACCACATGTCTTCCAGATGGTTTAGTGAATTTAAATCTGAAATTAACCGTAGGGTTTTCGTCATCAACATCCTCCACACGCTCCATTTTATCTAAGGCTTTCATCCTAGATTGGGCCATTTTTGCCTTACTTGCTTTGGCTCTAAAACGTTCTATTAAACGCTCTTCTTGCTTAATTTTAGCCTGCTGATTTTTAAATTCACCTTTCTGAATCTCGCCACGTAAAGCTTTCTCTTCTAAGTAAAAAGAGTAATTACCCGAGTATATGGTTAGTTTACCTTTTCTAGATTCTACAATGCGGTTCACAATTCTATCTAAGAAATACCTATCGTGAGATACAATGACGATGGCCCCATCAAAACCGTTTAAATAAGTCTCTAACCATTTAATAGACGGTAAATCCATGTGGTTAGTAGGCTCATCTAGCAGTAAAATATCCGGAGTTTGAAGTAGAATTTTGGCAAGCATTACACGCATACGCCATCCTCCAGAAAAAGTATTTAGAGGGCGGTGCTGATCTTCTGACGAGAATCCCAAACCTGCTAAAATCTCGTTTGCTCGGTATTCTATGCTGTATCCATCCAAAGCTTCAAACTCCATTTGCTTGTCGCTCAGTTTGTTTAAAACCTCTTCGGAATAGTCGGTTTCTAGTTTTTTTAGTAAGACCTCAATTTCATCATGCAGTTGGTTTTGGCGCTCAAAAGCTTCCATCGCCACATGTAAAATACTATGATGAGAGTCGTAAGACAATAAATCTTGGTTTAAATAGCCAATTTTTAAATCTTTAGCCATAGAAACTGTACCCATAGAAGGTTGATATTCGCCTACAATTATTTTTAATAAGGTAGATTTCCCAGTTCCATTAGCACCAATTAAACCAATTTTTTCGCCCGGTTTAATATGCCAATTAGCTTCTTCGTATAAGGCTCTAGAGCCAATTAGAAATGTTAAGTCGTTTATTGCAATCATTTGGGCGCAAAGGTAGCAAAAATGAGGGAGCATTTAATCCTATTTAGCCCAATTAGCCATCTTATTTGGTAAACTTTAATCCACAAGCCTCAATACACATTGGACTTAAAATTAGTGTGTCTTTCTTAAATTGATAGGAATAAATGCTTGGCGATTGAGATGATTCTAATTTAAATTTAACTTTTACCTTGTTAGAGTCTAATATTTCATACTCGTTTAAGTGATCTAAATTGAAAAAGCTGGTGTTGCTAAAAATATTTCCGTTTGATGTAAAAGTTAATGTTTTAATAGGATTTTGTGAAACATCAACATATTTGCCAGATCCGTCGCCAGGGTCGGCAAGAAATTTCTTTAAAGTCCAGGTACCTGTAAATTGGTTAGTGTTTGTCTCGTTTTTATCACAAGAAAACAATAAAGAGATTACAAAAAGCAAAAGAGTAATTTGATATAAATTTTTCATAATTTTTTTAAACTATTACGTACCTTAATATTTTAACGATACAAGTGATTTAATAAAAAGGATGATTATTTTTGCGCTATGTATAAACTTGTTAAGCCTATCTTTTTTCAGTTCGACCCGGAGAAAATTCATTATACCGTTACTGATTCTTTAAGTTTTCTGAATAAAATTTGGGGTTTTCCTAAGTTAATGAAAAGCTTTTATAAATTTGAAAGTAAAGTATTAGAACGTGAAGTTTTTGGTTTAAAATTTAAAAACCCAGTGGGTTTAGCTGCAGGTTTTGATAAAAACGGAGAGTTTATAGAAGAGTTTGCCAATTTTGGCTTTGGTTTTATTGAGGTTGGAACGGTTACGCCTTTGCCACAGCCTGGAAATGATAAGCCACGTATGTTTAGATTACCTAAAGACGAAGCTTTGATTAACCGCATGGGTTTTAACAATAAAGGTGTTGATGTATTGGCCAGAAAATTAAAAACCGTGAAGCGTGATGGTTTAATTATTGGAGGAAACATTGGAAAGAACAAAAATACGCCTAACGAAGATGCGGTAAATGATTATGTGAAATGTTTTGACGCTTTGTTTGATGTAGTTGATTATTTTGTGGTGAATGTAAGTTCGCCAAATACACCCGGACTGCGTGAATTGCAAGAAAAAGAACCTTTAATGCATATTTTAAACACCTTGCAAAAAAGGAATTTGAAGAACGATATTTCCAGACCAATTTTATTAAAAATAGCACCAGATTTAACAAACTCTCAGTTAGATGATATTGTTGAAATTGTGCAGGAAACTGAAATTGCTGGGGTTATTGCCACCAATACTACCATTTCTAGGGCTAATTTAGCAACTAGCGATTTGGTTGTAAATGAAGCTGGAGGTTTAAGTGGGAAACCTGTTAGGGATAAATCTGCTGAGGTGATTAAATATCTTTCGCAAAAATCAAATCAATCTTTTCCAATTATTGGGGTAGGAGGGATTCACTCGGCAAAAGACGCCCAAGAAAAATTAGATGCGGGTGCTAGTTTAGTGCAAGTTTATACAGGGTTTATTTACGAAGGGCCTGGTTTGGTGAAAAGTATTCTGAAGGGCTTGGTTTAAGGGGGATTTTTTCAAGCTGTTTTGGTTTATGAAAATACAAACCGAGCAGTTGAACATTCGCATCGGTTATTCTAAACTATGCAAGCCATTCTGAACTTTGCAAGTCATCCTGAAATCCAATAACTAAATCTTTGACTTATTCAATAGGATGCTGAAATAAATTCAGCATGAACTGTGTTTAAATCCAAATAAAATTTAAAATTCTCTAAAATAATATTCTGTTTAATTCATGATTAGCCAAATTGTGCTTTATAAGGTTCCCCTGATTTGGCTATAACAACAAAGTCTTCAAACTTTCTTTTAACCAATCGCTGCTACTGGTTATTTTTTCTTTTAAAGCACTTAAAGTAATAGGCTGTTTTTTAGTTGCGGGTAACGCTAAACTTTTAGGGTCTACGGGAATTTCTGAAACTTTAGTTGCAAACCAAGTAATATGCTCGTAAGGTAAGGCAACGCCTAAAATCATCCCTGGCAAACCAGTAAAAGACTCGGGGCCACCCGAAACCGGAATCTGATCTGTATAAAAGGCAACTACGTAAATAGAATCCATAATAATGGCGTTTGCTCTACGGCAGTTATAACCTACAATATTCCGCACTTCGCTGGTTATTTTCCAATCAATTTTTCTTAACGAATCTTTAACCAAAAAATCTTCCTCAAATACTTTTTTAAGTGTTGTAAATTTAGATGTGGTAAAATCGGTAGAAACTTTATTGATCTGCGTAGTGTTGCCACCCCAATAGCCGCCTTTATTGGAGTTATTATCATCGGCATTAGGCATAAATAAGCTCTGGTTTTGGTTAAAAAAGAGCTGAGATCTGTACTTTACAAATTGTGGTTGTGTGCTTATATATTTGTCGTAAAATTCTTTTTGCCAAACATTATCATCGCCATTTTTTGGCTTTAAAATAGCAAACATGTTAACCGATTTTTCATACTCAATCATACCATTATTGGTGAAATGTGCAAATTGAGCTTGACTAGTCATCGCCGAAAGGCAAATGGTAAAAACCAATAGGTATAGTATATTTTTCATGATGTTTTTATTTAATAGATCCAAATTTTGAAAAATCCCACGCTAGGGAAACTAAAAAGTAACGTTGAATATTGTTGAAAGATGTTTGGGTAATGTTATTACCAAAAATACTTCTTTCGAAGCCTGCATTTTGATTAAATAAATCGTTGCCAGAAATAGAAAGTTTTAAGTTATCTTTTTCTAAAAACGTTTTCTCTAAACTGGTATTCACAATTAATTGAGAGAAATTGGTATTGAATGAGCTAGATGCTTGTTGAAATTCGTAATTACCATCAGCAGTTATTCTTAATTTTTTTGGTAATGTAAATCCAAAATATATGCTACTTCTCAATGTATTCCCATTACCATCTCTCAATGATTGGAGCGAAGATTTGTTTACTTGATATCCAGGCGAAACCTCAAATTCAACATTCGTTTTTTCAGTATATTTTCTTAAAAAGAATCTAGTTGATACATTATAACTTGTATTTTGATTTAGTTGTGTGTTTATAACGTTATAATTTGTATTACCGTTACCGGTTAATTCTACACTGTAACGCCATTTAGACTTTCCTATTTTAGAACTAAAATCTATGTAAGAATAGAAATTACTTGGCGTTTTATCTTTTAAATTTTGAAAAGTAACGGTACTAAAGCCTTCTTGGTTAGTGTTGATGTTGTTTATAATATCGTTACTTATGAAATTATAGCTCAAATACATGTAAATACCTCTTTCTTTAAGCACTTTATAATTGTTATAACCAATTCTAAAACCTTGACTAAATGCAATTCCTAAATCTTTATTTCCAGTTGTGATATTTAAAGGATCATTGTTGTTTAATACAGGTTGTAACTGATTAATACTCGGTTGTCTGGTGCTACCGGTATAATTAAAGGTAAATCTTTGTTGCTGAGTAAAGCTGTAGATATAATTTATGGAGGGTATAAAATTGGTGAAATTACGGTTAAAAGTAGTTTTAGCAATTAAATTTTCTTGGTCTAACTTAGAATAAGCTACTTTAGAACCTAACGTTAAACTAGTTTTGTCTTTTTTATAAGCTAACGATAATCCCCCTTGGTGGGTATTCACATCAAAGTTTAAATCGTTAGAAAACAAGGCGTCTAATTGAGTGTAGTTTCCGTTTGCATCTGCATTAAATGAGCTTAATTTAGACAAGCTTTTGGTATAGCTAAAATCGTAATTGGTACTTAATGATGTTGTTTTACTTAGCTTTTCGGTTAGCGTTAAGCTTGTTTTGTAATTCTCGCTTTCTTGGTTATTATCCTTAAACTGATTGATAATATCTGTTCTGGTATTTACATTATTTTCGTAAAAGTTAATGTCTGAATTTAAAATCCCGTCTGATTGACTGTTACTATGATTTTGATTAAATCTAAAAGTTAAAGTTCGGCCTGGCTTTTTAAATTTTTTACCATAAAATAAAGTAGTAGCCAATTTGTTCTCTGCTATGTTCTCGTTAAAGCTTCTGTTTCCATCATTTATTAAGTCATCAGTGTTAGAAAACCCAGAGTTTAATGTTGTACTGTTGTTACTTCTGTCTCTAATAGAATTTTCGAAAGTTAGCTTTAAATTGGATGAAGTGTCTATTTTGAAATCGTAAACGATGTTAAATTTATTCTGATTTAAACTATTGTTAAAGTTATTATTGGTATTGTTTACCAGAAGGTTGTTAGGTAAATTATTTTGATTGATGGTGTTTTTAAAACCCAAATTATCTAAAGTACCATATTTATAATCTAAATTAATGGCATGTTTATCTTCCTTCCATTTATTATCAAAGTGTATTCCTGTATTTAAAATTTTTGGTACACCCTCGCCATAAAAACTTTGCCCACCTAATGCGTCATCACCTCCTCCAAAATACATCATCATACCACCATCGTCAGAAATCTCAATATTTGAACTTCCACCTACACCTAATTTACGTGACGATTCCCAATCCAATCCGGTTCTACGGGTATTGCCATAAGTGCTATAAACCGAGAACTTCTTTTTGTTATTAAAAAAGTTTAATAACCCTTGGGTTGTATAAAAATCATCACTACCACCACCGGCATCTAATTTTCCAAAAACACCTTTTTTCTTATCTTCTTTTAATTTTATATTGATGGTTTTATTTCTAACGCCATCATCAATACCCGAAAATTTAGCGTTTTCGCTTTTATCATCATATAGCTGTACTTTATCAACCATATCAGATCTGATATTTTTGGTGACCAAAGTAGGGTCGTCGCCAAAAAACTCCTCGCCATCTACCAAAACCCTAGTCACTGTTTCTCCTTGTGCGGTAATCTTACCGTCTTTATCTACCGTAATGCCGGGGAGTTGCTTTAATAAATCTTCTACTTTAGCATTGGGTTGCACTTTAAAAGTATTGGCGTCAAACTCGGTAGTATCACCTTTTACACGTACTTGCACCGCTTCACCTTTAAAAATTACTTCTTGTAACAATCTTGTTTTAAGCAATAAATTTATCTTGCCAAAGTCTTTTGTCTGGTCTTTTGTAAGCGTAAAGTTGTCTACATAATCGGCATAATCAGGAAAAGTAATAAGCATTAAATACTTATCTGCTGCTAGGTTAGTGATATTGAATTCTCCTAATTCATTACTACGAGTGTATTTCACTAAAATAGAATCTTTCGCTCTTAGCACACTTATAGAACCATTTTTTAATAGAATGTTATCGGTGCTGTCTCTAACAATACCTTTAATTGATTGTGCATTGGCAGAAATCACAAAAAATAGAAGCCCGCAAATAGCAAGTAATAATTTTTTCATAAGCTTAGGTAAACTAATAATTTAGGTAAAGATGGAGAATTATTAATATGTTCCAAAATTTATTCTTTTATTTAACATTTGATAACAAAATTTAACACTTAGCTAATTTCTGTTTGTACATTTATTATTCATGAAAGCAAAATCACAGTTAGGCATCTCTTTTTTTATATTGATGTTTTTTTTAGCCTTTAAGACCGAAGATTTTGCCCAATTGTTACAAAATAAATTCAATGCCTACTTTTACGAGAAAACAGATACACAACTTTTTATCCATACCGATAAAAATATTTACTTCACCAATGAAAATATTTGGTTTAAGGCTTATGTTTTTTCTAAAAGCAATTTAGCAAGCGAGGTTCTTTTTTTAAGATTGGTAGATACAACCCAAAAAATTGTTTTAGAGAAAAAGTTCCCTGTATACGATGTTAGGTCGCATGGAGAAATCACTTTACCTGATACATTACGACAAGGCAGATATTTATTATATGCTTTTACAGATAACATGATCAATTTTAACCCTAACCAAATATTTGTTCAACAAATTGAAATAAAAAAGACCAATAACAATTTTTTAGATATAGCCACAAGCATTAAAGATACGCTAAGCTTAAAAGCAAATAGCCTTGTTAAACTAAATTTTAAAGTAAAACTTGGTAAAGAGAATGTACAGAAAGCTAAAGTTAGCTATCAAATTAAATTAGATGATGGTAAAGTGATTCAATCAGATAAATTGACTACTGATTTTACTGGAAACGCAAATTTAGATTTTACTTTTCCAAGCCTAAATCCCGATGATCATCTTTTTATCAGCGGAAGTGTAACTAACGACAGCAAGAAAACAGATTTTAACGTCGAATTACCAAATTACCACCATTTTTTAAATATTGATTTCTATCCCGAAAGTGGGAATTTAATTGATGGACTTAATCAATTAAAGGTAGTAACCACCAACGAGCAGCAGAAAGCAATAGCTGCAAAAGTTAACTTTAAAGAGGATGGAAAATCATTTGCTCAGTTTAATACCAATGTTAACGGATTTGCTTTTCCTAAATTGAATTTCAAAAAAGACCGAAAATACACCGTTGAAGTAAGCACTAATAAGCATCAAAAAACAATCAATTTTCCTTTACAGATCAATCCTAAGGCATTTCAAATTACACTAAATAACAATAATGGACTTCATGAAATTGCTATTAGAAGTTATAGTTCAAAGGATAAAGTTTGGATGGTGTTACGATCGAACAATCAAATAGTACTTACAAAAGAATTAGATTTCTCTGAAAAAGAGTTGTTTAACTTACCCTTTTCTGAGGTAAACTTAGATAAGGGAATATTTGAAGTTTCTCTAATAAATCAACAATCAGAAGTTTTAACTCAGCGATTGTTTTATAAAAATGTTAAAGATTGGTACAGCATTAAAGTAAATTTTAAGAAAAAAATCTACGAAACAAGAGACCAGGTTACAGGAGAGATTGAGATAACCGATAATAACAATAACCCTGTTGAAGCTAATTTATCAGTCGCTGTAGTTGCCGAGAGCCACATTAATACATCATTTTTTAACAGAATAGATGAAAATTATTTTGCTCAACTCAATAAAGAAAAACTTAATTTAACCTCAAGCTCACCCGATTTTAATAATTTCCTAATTGGTAAAAAATGGGAAAATGTTAATTGGGAGCAAGTCATAAATTATAAGCCAAGTGGTACGCTTAAGTTGTTTAAAAATGCAGGTGGATTAATGGGTAAAATAGAACAATTAAAAGGTAAACCAATTAAAATTAAAGAATTATACCTTATTGATAAGGGGAATATCTTATCTATTTTAGTTGATGATGAAGGCTCGTTTCAAATATTTGCATCAAATTTAGTTACTCAATCTAACAATAAACCTTATTTAGTTTTAGGCGACGATTTCTTTAATCAATATAATTTTAAGCTGAACTCTTACACCAACTTATTTGATACTCGGGTTAAATTTTTGAACCTTAAAACTTATTTCCGAGAAAATATAGCTTCAGAGTCGCCTTCTAAACTAAATTTATCAATGTTAAATAACACTACCGTTTTAAACGAGGTTGTTGTAAAAGCCAATAGAAACGAGGTTGAATATAATTCTGGAATTTATACCTCAAAAAATTGCTTAGATTATGTTTGTTTTAACAATATTTTAAATTGTCCAAATCATAAAACAGGCGGATTCATCCCTACAGACGGAGGAGTTTATCAATTTGGAGGGAGAGCTGTAGTTTACAAAGGTTGTGGTTCGCAAGACAAAAAAGAGACTAACATTGCTTTAGATAATATTTTCTTACCTCAAAATTTTTACCTACCAAATTATCAGCAAATGCCTAAAGAGATTAAAGAATTAGCTACAACGCTCTATTGGAATCCAAATTTAAATACCAATAATCAGGGTAAAGCAAGTTTTAGTTATTACAACTCCGATTTTAAGGGAAATTTTAAAATTATTATCCAAGGAGTAGAAAATCAAACTTTGAGGCCCTTATTTGCGCAATCGGCTTATTTAGTTTCTAACCAATAACGTTTATTCACAAATACATAAAATTAACCATAATTTTAATTTTTCATCTGCGCATCAGTGGTAAACAAAAATAACAACTTCATAAATTGTAATTTTTTTATAGCTAGTACACAATCAGTCAATTTTTAAACAATCTTTTCTAACTTAGATTTCTTTAAAACCAAAAAATGAAAAAACTTTCGATACTACTTACCTTTTTGTTCCCTTTACTTGCTTTTGCACAAGGCAATCAATACGATGTAAAGCAGAATTACAATAAAATAGAACGCTATATCACCATGCGTGATGGTATTAAATTGTTTACTTCAATATACATCCCCAAAGATGCATCGCCATCTAAAAAGTATCCAATCATGATGCAGCGTACCTGCTATAATGTAGCCCCTTACGGCGAGGATAAGTTTAAAACTAGTCTTGGCCCATCACAAACCATGATGAAAGAGGGCTATATTTTCGTTTATCAAGACGTACGTGGCAGATGGATGAGCGAAGGGCAATGGACTAACATGACGCCTGTAATTGCACAAAAAAAATCTAAAACAGACGTAGACGAAGGGTCTGATACTTACGATACCATCAATTGGATGATTAAAAATATTCCAAACAACAATGGCAAAGTAGGTCAGTGGGGTATCTCTTATCCTGGCTTTTATACAGCGGCAGGATTAACAGCAAATCACCCAGCTTTAAAAGCAAGTTCTCCACAAGCACCAATTTCAGATTTTTGGTTCGATGATTTTCACCATAATGGAGCATTTGTTCAATCTTACTTTTTCACATTCCCAGTTTTTGGCGTTCAAAAAACCGATACCACTAGCAAAGCTTGGTATAAAATGATTGATCCTAAAACTAAAGATGGTTACCAATTTGGTTTAGATTTAGGGCCGCTTAAAAATGCCGATAAATACTATGCCGATAACTTCTTTTGGCAAGAAACTGTAAATCACCCAAACTACGATGAGTTTTGGCAAAAGCGTAATTTATTACCTCATTTAAAAAACGTAACTCCAGCAGTAATGACTGTTGGAGGCTGGTTTGATGCCGAAGATATGAGAGGTCCGTTAGCCATTTACAAAACTATCGAAAAAAACAATCCAAAAGCTTATAATACCATTGTTGAAGGCCCTTTTGGACATGGCAGATGGAGTCGTGAAACGGGACGCACCATGCACAACGATATTTATTTTGGTGATAGCATTGCTACTTTTTATCAAAAAAATATCGAAGCTAAATTCTTCAACCACTTTTTAAAAGGAGCCGGAGACGGCAAAACAGGTTTGCCAGAAGCATATATGTTTGATACTGGGGCTAAAAAATGGCAACAATTTGATCAGTGGCCAGCAGCAAACACCCAGAAAAAAACCTATTCTTTAAACTTAAGAGGTGGTTTGTCAGAAGTTTCAACTATGGAATATGGCGCTAGAGATTTCATCAGCGATCCTATGAAACCAGTTCCTTATACTTCAGATATTACAACTACCATTGGTTTTACACCATTTAATTACATGAGCGAAGATCAACGTTTTGCAGGTTCCCGCCCAGATGTTTTGGTGTATCAAACCGAAGTTTTGACTGAAGATGTGACTTTAGCTGGCGAAATTTTAGCCAAGTTAAAAGTAAGTACTACAGGTACCGATGCCGATTGGGTAGTTAAACTGATTGATGTTTACCCTGCAAACGAACCAAACAATCCTTACATGCCAAACAAAAACATCACTTTAAGCAATTACCAGCAAATGGTACGCTCTGAAGTGATGCCGGCAAGATTTCGTAACAGTTTCGAAAAACCAGAAGCTATGGTTCCAAACCAAGAAACAGCTGTAAATGTTCAGTTGCAAGATGTGTTGCATACCTTTAAAAAAGGTCACCGTATTATGGTGCAAATTCAAAGTACTTGGTTTCCGCTAATTCAACGTAATCCGCAAACTTTTGTGCCTAATATTTACAAAGCCAATGAAAGCGATTTTCAAAAGCAAACGCATAAAGTATTTAATAATAGCAGTATCGAGTTTAGTGTTTTAAAGTAAATAATTTGGGCGTTTTTACACGCTGTACGCTTTATCTTTTTTTGCCACTTGCTAAATCGTAAAGGGCAAAAAAGGATGCCGCTGCCATCGTTAACGCACCTATAAACCTCGGTCTGTGTTCTCGCGACTGCTATTAAGTTAAGAGACTTTTCTCCGTTTGGCGTCATTTCGACTGTAAGGAGAAATCTCACAAATAGGCGCAACACACTTTGAGCAAACCTTGCAAGTGAGACGTTTCGTCCCTCAACGTGACGCAAGTTTTCCTTAACTTAATAACATTCGTGTCCTCACAGACCGAAATAATAAAAGCATAAAATGGTCAATTAGGTTACCGACCATGGAAAAGATTAAGTCAAATTTGAAGATAATCTCAAATCTCATGTCTCAAATCTCAAAACTATCAACAATGAAAAATACGTTAACAACAATCTTTACTATCATTTTATTAGGGACAACCTTAACCAGTTGCGCTCAGCTAATGGAGAAAAAAAGCTCATTCTCAAGGGCCGATAGTTTGCGTGGTAGTATTACTTCGCCTTTTAGAACCTGTTACGATATCAATTTTTATCATTTAGATGTTAAGGTAAATCCTACCGAAAAATCTATCAGCGGAAGCAATACTTTTAAATTTACTGCAACCACAAATTTTAAAACCCTGCAATTCGATCTATTTAAAAATTTAAGTATTGAAAAAATCGTTTATCATCAACAAGAATTAACCGGTAAAAGAGAATACAATGCTGTATTTCTAACTTTTCCAAAAGAAATAGCTAAAGGCAAGCAAGACAGTTTCACAGTTTATTACTCGGGTAAACCTACTGTTGCAAAAAATGCACCTTGGGATGGTGGTTTTGTATTTGCAAAACATGATACCGATAAAGATTTTATTGCAACAGCTTGTCAAGGTGTAGGCGCTAGCATTTGGTGGCCAAATAAAGATCAACAAGCGGATGAGGTTGATAGTGCTTTAATCAGCGTAAGCGTACCCAATAATTTAATGAATGTTTCTAATGGAAGATTGGTAGGTAAAACCGATTTAAAAGACGGTTATACTCGTTACGATTGGAAGGTTTCTAATCCAATAAATAATTACGATATAGCTATAAACGCTGCAAATTATGACCATTTTAAAGATGTATATCAAGGTTTAAATGGCCAATTGACTTTAGATTATTACGTTTTACCCGAAAATTTAGAAAAAGCTAAAACGCAATTTGCTGATGTTAAAAGGATGTTAAAAGCTTTTGAGCATTGGTTTGGACCATATCCTTTTTATAAAGATGGATTTAAATTGGTGGAAACTCCACATTTGGGTATGGAGCATCAAAGTGCAGTGGCTTATGGTAATAAATATCGAAACGGATATTTAGGCAGAGATTTATCTGGAACAGGCTGGGGTTTAAAATGGGATTTTATTATTATACACGAAAGCGGCCACGAGTGGTTTGGTAATAACATCACCGCTAAAGATATTGCCGATATGTGGATTCATGAAAGTTTTACAGCTTATTCTGAAAGTTTGTTTACCGAGTATTATTATGGTAAGCAAGCTGGCGCCGAGTATGTTATTGGAACAAGACGAGGTGTAAATAACGACTCGCCCATTATTGGCCCTTATGGAGTGAATAAAGAAGGCTCTGGCGATATGTATTATAAAGGAGCAAATATGTTGCACACCATTAGACAAGTTGTAAACGACGATGAAAAATGGCGTAAAATTTTAATTGGATTAAACTCGAAGTTTGGTAAGAAAACTACCACAAGCAATGAAGTTATTGCTTACATAGCGCAACAATCTGGCAAGAATTTAATTTCAATTTTTAATCAGTATTTAAATTTCAAAAACATTCCAGTTCTTGAGCTAAAGCAAGAAGGAGCAGAGGTGAAAATGAGATGGATAACAGATGTTAAATTTGATATGCCTATAAAATTAGAAAATGCTAGCGATTGGATTTACCCTACCAATCAATGGACAATTCTAAAAACAGATAAGACTTTAAGTGAAATCGTAATTGATAAAAACTTTTATGTTGAGTTAAAAAAATAAAAAGCTATTTGAACAAGTTTTTGGCGTTTTAACATCAAGCAGTTTGGAATCTATTTCTTTTTAAAAAGGCAATCCTATACCAAATTGTATTTGTGATAATGAGTATTGATCAGGAGAATTGTTTATTCGATATTCAGCTTGAAATGCTTTCTTTTCAGACTTATCAAACCAGTATTTGTAAACATATTGTTCGTTGCCAATAAACTGTGGGTCTTTAAATTTAAAACCTGCATCTAACCTAAAAACGAAGAAAGAGACATCAAACCTTAATCCCAAACCTACACCAATGGCCGTTTGGTTATAAAACTCGCTAAACTTAAATTGACCGCCTTGCTGTAAGTTGTTTTGTCTTAACAGCCACGTATTCCCAAAATCTACAAAAGTAGCGCCCTTAACTTTTGCTCCCCAAAAATTATCGAGTAATTTAAATCGATATTCTATGTTACCTTCAAATTTGATATCACCTAATTGATCTAAGTTTCGCAGATTAGTTCTCACGGTGTCGTTTGCTAGGGTAGCTCGATTATAATTACCCGGACCTAAAGTACGGGCTTGCCATGCTCTAATACCGCTAGAGCCGCCTGCAAAAAATTGTTTATCAAATGGTAAGGTTTGGGTATTTCCATAGCTATAACCTAGTCCGGGGTTAAGTCTAAAAATAATTTGATTCTCTTTTCCTAAATAGCGGTAAAATCTAACATCGGTTTCTATTTTGGTAAATTGCGAGTAAGGCACACCAAAAATTAAACGTTGATTATCACTATTTTTATTGTTACTTAATCTAGAAATTAAAGCGGCAGAGTTACCAGCTAATTCTAAATTACCAGAAAAATAAATGAAATTATTAAGGTTGTTTAGCTTGGCTAAATTTAAAGAGTAATTGTAATAGGTGCTGCTAATTAATTGCGATCTTAACGTATTAACAAAAAATCCATTACCATTTTGTATTAAATTATCTTGCAAAGCCGGGTTTATTTTTCCTAAGGCGTATTGTATATTCACAGCCGTTAAAGAATGCTGTTTAAATCTAGTTTCTAACCAATCGTAAGTTAGTGTGCTACCTAAAGTATTTCTAGAGTAATTATTTGTTAACCTATAAATTTGATAGTTAGTAGCTATTCTAGTTCTTGGAATTCCATTTTTACCAAGTAGGGCAAAATTAAATGGCGTAATTAATCTAGGAAAACTTAAGCTTACCCCAACCTGGTAATCTCTACTTAATAGTCTATCAGACAGATTGCCAGCTATGTTTTTATCAAATTGTAATCCAGTTTTTACCTTTACTTCAAAAAGCTCGGCTCCGCCAAAAATATTTTTGTTTTGATAAGTAGCCCCTATATTTATACCGCTTATGCTAGAGTTAAAAGTGTAATCGCCCTCAAACCTGTTAGATTTCTTTTTTAATGGCACAATGTCTATTAAACCTAAAAGCTGATGATTTACAGTATCGCCTACCGTTCTAAAATCTACACTAACGCTTTTAAAAGCATTCATATCAAAAAAGCGCTGTGTTGTTAGTTCAGAGTTTGCAATGTTGTAAGTGTCTCCGTTTTTTAAATAAATATAATTGGTTAATTTCTTTGGTTTAAAGAACCCAGAATAATCATAAAATTTATATTGAGAATCTACTACTGATGTATCGGGAACCATATCAGGTGTAATAATTCCACTACTTGGTTGTATTCTTATTAGTGTATTTGTAAGTGTGTAAATTTGGTGCTTATTTTGGTTTTGTGGATTGATAATTTCTAACTTAACATCGGCAACGCCACTATTAAAATTAGTGTCGACGGTGGGTCTTACATATTGTCTTAAGAAATTATAATATCCATTTCTTTTCATTAGGTTGTAAATCTGTTCTCGCTCGTAAGCAATACTATCGGTATCGTACCTTTTCCCAGAGTCTATTCTTGTGAAGTTTTTTCTGTTTTCGAGGTAAATTTTTCTTACCGCACTGTCTGCAACATTTATAGTGACGTTTCTAAATTTAAACTCGGTACCCGGAGTAGCATAAAAAACAATAGCAGCCTTTTTGTTTTTTACAGAAACACTGTCTTTAACCTTAGCATTTAAGTATCCTTTAATTTTTAAAAATTGCTCTATTTGGTTTCTAGATAACTCAACTAAACTATAATCTAATATATGTGGCGCTTCCCCAATTTTCTTTTTCCCTTTTCTACTAAAAGTATGATATAACCATAGGTTAAACCTAGAATTAGGACGAACATCAGTAGGTACATACTCTGTAGCTTGCTCGGCAAATTGTTTATCAACCCCTTTAACTTCTAATTTTGTAACTAAAGCTTGGTCTTTTTCCAATCTTTTGGTAGACCTACAGCCAAAGGCTATAAAAATAAAAAATGCTAATATTGTAAAAGGATTAATAAAATATGCTTTCAAAATCTCAAATAAGTTTTATATCAGGGTTACATCAAAAAAAGTACCGAAAAGAGCAGCAGCTATTTTTGGTTGAAGGTTTAAAAGCCATTACAGAGTTTTTAAATTCTGATTATGTGCTTCAAGGTATTTATTGTTTGCAATCCTTAGCGTCAAATTTGCCTAAATTATCTCATAAACAAAAAGTTTTTGAAGTTACTGAAATTGAGCTAAAAAAAATAAGTTCTTTACAGCATCCACAAGGTGTTTTAGCGGTTTTTGAAATGCCACAAAGCAAGGTTTTTTTTGAAGATAAAACCGATGAAATGGTATTGGTGTTAGATGGTGTTCAAGATCCTGGAAATTTAGGGACGATCATTAGAACGGCTGATTGGTTTAATTTTAAAAAAATTCTTTGCTCTCTAAGTTGTGTAGACGTGTATAATCCTAAAGTTGTACAAGCTACCATGGGCTCGCTAGCTCGTATAGATATTTTTTATGCGGATTTAGCACCAATTTTAAAACAAACCCAATTACCAATTTATGGCACCTTGTTAAATGGTGAAAATATATTTACAACAAGTTTTGAAAGTAATGGTTATTTAGTTTTTGGTAACGAGGGTAACGGAATAAGTGAAGAAATTATCTCTTTAATTACCAAAAGCGTAACTATACCAGGGGGTAAAAACACCGAATCTTTAAATGTTGCCATTTCTGCCGCTATTTGTTGTGCAGAGATTAAGAGAAATATACTTAAATAAGTTGTCTTGTATTAAAATTTTACTATTTTTGCAATCCTTAAAAGAAAGGGTCGAGTGGCCGAGTGGCTAGGCAGAGGTCTGCAAAACCTTCTACAGCGGTTCGAATCCGCTCTCGACCTCGTTTAAAATTTTAAAAAAAGAAAAGTCATGGCAGTAACGCGTTTAAAAAGAAAAGACAGAAGAAATAAAACAGTTTCTCGCTTGGAAGTTCAGTTCTTAAAAAATGCTACCAACGTAGAAAACGGTAGCCGTTCTCAAGAACCTAAGGATAGCCAAGTAGTTAAGAATAATGCAATTTTAGCTTCTTTAGCTAAATAAGTTTCTCTAAAAGTTTTTGATCATCCTGTTTATCGGCCGGTAAACAGGATTTTTTTTGTCTAAAATTTAGGATATTTTATCATAATTTAATTCAAAAGGCTAAGAAATAGCTCATGATGCGATCTTTTTTGTGCTTTACTTTAAACTTCCATCAATTATTATATTTTTACATCAACATTTACCAAAAAGCATGAAAAAAATATTTCTATTATTGATTTTAACCTTATCGTTTACTCTTACTTACGCACAATCTGCAGATGATGTTGTTGGTAAGTGGATGAGTTCATCGGGCGAAGCCCACATACAGATTTATAAAAAAGGAAATACATACTCAGGAAAAATAGTTTGGCTTAAAAACCCTAAGCATCAAAATGGTAAACCTAAATTGGATGAGCATAATCCAAATACTAGTTTAAAATCTCGTCCAATTTTAGGCTTAGAAATTGTTAATGATTTAAAGTTTAATAATGAGTTTTGGGAAGATGGAACAATTTACGATCCTCAATCTGGCAAAACCTATAGCAGTAAAATAACACTAAAAGGGTCTAATCAATTAAGTTTAAGAGGATATATAGGCCTTTCATTAATTGGAAGATCAGAAATTTGGACTAAAGTAAAATGAGATTAAAATTAATTGTTCTTGCATTAATCATAGGTTTGGTGTCTAACATAAAAGCACAAACTTATCAGGTAACTTCTTTAGATAGCGGTAAAAACACCAGTATTAGAGGTTTAAGTGTGGTAGATCATCAGGTAGCTTGGTTAAGCGGAAGTGGCGGCTGGGTTGCTAAAACTATCAACGGTAAAGATTTTAGCTGGCAACAATTAAAAGGATACGAGAAAATTGATTTTAGAGATATAGAAGCCTTTTCTAAAGATGAGGCTATTATCGTTAGCTCAGGCTCGCCGGCATATATTTTAAAAACTGTAGATGGTGGACTAAATTGGAACAAAGTTTACGAAAATAGAGACACCGCTATTTTTTTAGACGGCATGGATTTTTGGAACAGTAAAGAAGGAATAATTTTTGGCGATCCTATCCGTGGACAAATGCAAATTCTACAAACTAAAGATGGGGGCAACACTTGGGAAAATACTTCGGCGAAAGCTAATATCAATTTAGCAAAAGGAGAGGCTGCTTTTGCAGCAAGTGGGACCACTATTAGAACTTTTAAAAATCAAGTTTATATTGCTACTGGTGGTGTTCAATCTAATTTATACGTTTCAAAAAATAAAGGAAAAGATTGGAAAAAGTATCAATTACCTATCATTCAAGGTCAAGCGTCGCAAGGTTGTTTTTCTTTTACCGTAAATAAAGACCGAATTTATATTACAGGTGGAGATTACCTCAAAGATCAATCATCAGAAAAGAATTACTTTTATTCAGATTTTTCTAATTGGGAATGGAAACAGGCAAATAAAGCTCCTTTTGGCTATAAATCTTCTATAGAAATTATTAGGACAAATCAACTCATCGCTACGGGTACATCAGGAACCGACATTTCTTTGGATAATGGCTTAACTTGGCAAAACTTAACTAAAAAAAGCTTTAATGTTTGCAAAAAAGCTAAAAAAGGAGATTTAATATTATTGGCAGGTAATAGGGGTAAGGTCTATAAAGTTTTACAGGTAAATAATAATTAGGGCAAATGCTCCCTGAGAGGAGCACCGGGCTTTCTCTCCAATATTTTTGTTGCCCCATTCCTCTCACCAAACACGCACAAAAATGATTTCCGTAACAATCCCTTTTGCAGCTGAATCTTCTAAATCTGCTAGTCTTCTTGATTTAATAGCTAACATTTTAACCTAGATTACGAATTTGATAAATGCGAAATATAATTATTCAAAAAAGTAGTAAATCACAATGTTTTAATTAATATAATTTCCGTAAGTAGTACTTTGACTTTTACCTACAAAGCCGGTTTATGAAGTGTCTCTTCAAGGAAGCCCATCTAGCAAAAGCACAAACAACCATTAAGCGATAATTCCGCCTTGTTTATCGCGGTAACGAAAACAGAATATTTAGCACTTGCTTTGTAGCGATAAACGTAGCGGAGAGTTTTTTGGTTACTTTTTTGCGGAAAAAAAGTGACATAAAATTACGTTTGGCTTTTTGATAATTTCTACTGCGTAATTAGGGTTTTGACTAATTATCATATATTAAATAAGTTTAAATAGGTAAACTAAAAGTTTGATAGTCCTGCTTAAGAGATTGCTTTGTTATTATAGTCAACACCAATAGAAATCTATAAAACCTCCAACCCTATTTTATTCAAATTCTTAAATTCATATTTAAATTTCTTTGGAGCTAATAAACCTTGAGTAAAAGCCGATAAATTAAATGCTTTAATCACTTTGTAGCCATTTAAAATCCAATTAAAATAACCTTGCTCTTTCAACTTTAAAAGTTGTACAACTCTAGGCGGACAAATTTTAGCTTGTACTTGTATTAAAAGCGAGTATCTCATTAATCCTAAATGCTTTTTATACTGTTGATATAAATCTTCGCTTAAATTAGATTTTATTAAATGTTCTTCCAGTTGAATAGCTCTTGCCGCTTCCCAATCTTTAAAATTATGGGGTAAGTCGGGCAAGTTCATTTGCTTACCCATCTCATAAAAAACATCAAATACCTCTTGCTTTTGTTGATCATTTAACGGTTTTTTTAAAACCTCATAAGCTTTAATGCTATAATCAATCAGCATGTATAACACACTTCTATAAGCCCAATCCGGAATTTGCGCTCCCCTTTTATTTTCTACCGATTGATGGATAGCAGTAATTTGTTGAATAGCGGCTATAGCTGTCTGTTTTTCTGAGAACACTATTTTTTGCGCATAAGTAACGGTAGAAAATAAGCGACCAATGGGGTTTGCAGGTAATTTACCGGTAAAATAAAGCCAATCTACAGCTTTGTTTAAAGCAAACTCTGCCGATGCACCTGCGAAAATGAAAAGAATCACATCGCTATCGCTCCAAATTTTTCTAACGATAGAATTTTTAGCTACAAAATATTCCATTTTCTATGCTTTTAAATCTTTTAATCTAAGATACTCGAAACTTAATACAAGCATAATGCCTAAAGTGTACATCACAATATCTACCCACGAGAAGAAATTGCCAAAAACAATATTTGCTAATTGGTTATCACCTAAACCAACTAATTTCACCAATTGATAATATTGCCCTAATTCTACTAAATAGGCAAATATTAAAACAAACAATCCTATTTCAAATTCTTGCTTTTTAACCACACTTTTTACCAAGCAATAAAGCATAATCACCACTAAAAAATCACCCAATAAGGGTCTTACAAACTCATCATGAGCATAAAGGGCAATCAGCACTTCGCCTATGAATAAAATTACAAAAGCTATAAAATAGTATATATTGAACTTGAACATGCAGTTTGGTTAATTAGGGAGTAAACTCAATTACTCCCTATATATTTTAAATCGTTTTTTTATTCCATTCTATCTGAGCAGATAAATACATCAATACAGCTACCACAATAAATAAGGCTATACTTCCAGATATTAATGCTAAATCTTGCAATTGTATAATCACAAACACAAAACCATAAAAAATACTCAATATGGTCACAAATAATAGTGCGGGTTTTATGTTTTTCATCAATGCTTTTACAAAAGTACCAATTAGCGCAATTGTTCCAATTGCCGAGATTAAATAAGCCAAGTTAAAGCCAACACGCTCGCCAAAGGATAATAACAGGGTGTAAAAAACAATCATGGCGGCACTAATTAATACATACTGTAAAAAATGAATCTTTCTTTTTTGTAAAAACTCCATAAAAAACAGCGCAATAAAGGTAAGTAGGATAATCAAAATGGCGTATTTAGCAGTACGCATTGTTTTTTGATATTGATCTACCGGTAAAATAAAGTTTACACCAAACCTATCATCTACAGTTTGTTTTACATTAGGGTCGGTATCTACATCGCTAACGGCAGAAACTATCTTTTTATCGCCTTCCCATTGTTGCGGAAACGATCTATTAAAATAAGATAAATTCCAATCGGCAGAGAAATTCCCATCCTTAAAAGCTCGATTATCTGGTAAAAACCGACCTGTAAAACTAGGATCGGGCCAGTTTCCAGAAATTTTTACCTGAGTTTTTTTACCCAAATGCATAAAGTCTATTCCTTTACTACCTTTTAGGTTTAAAATAAAACTAAAAGCTGTTTTTGCTGATTTTGTTCCGCTTAAATCTACACTAGCACTTAAATTATTATCAAATAAATCATCATTACTAAAATCGGGCTCTACCTGATATAAAGAGTCTAAAACCTTAATTTCGGGATTGTTTTTTAGCCCTTTTAAATCGCTTACACCAATAACCAGTTTTGCTTTGTTCCATAAAATTCTGTTTGGGTCTATGCCCGATTTTTTAAGTTCAATTTCACTAAAATCACCATTTACCTTAATTTCTGATTGATATACCACGGTTTCAAAAATCCCTCGATGTAGTTTTTCTGGAACAACTTTTCCCTCAATATTTAATTGATTTGGTAAAATATGAATGATAGAAATAACCTCTTTGGTCGATTTTGTTTTGTCTTTATCGTTAGCTATTTCTGTGATGGTTGTTGTGTAGGGGATAGCTAACACTGGCCCAGCAATCAATTGCCTTCCCGACCAATCATTAGATATTTGATTGTCTATTTCTAGTTGTCTTGCTTGTCGCTCGGCAATTAAATCTTGAATCCAAAAATTTGGAATCAATAAAACGAGGGTTAAAATGCCTATGAGCGCTAATTTAATGATTACCGATTCACCAAACCAGTTACCGTTTTCTGAGTTTATTTCTAATTTCATTGTTAAAAAGGGTTATTCCACTTTGTTTTTCAAAGTAGATGTTTAAAAAAATATTAACTACCAGCTAGGGGAGAACCAAAAATACCCACGGCAAGCTCGGCCCATATTAAAAAGAAGATGATAAGAACACCGCCACAAAATAATACCCTTTGTAAAGTGGTTTTTACAAGTCTTAAAACCAATTCTATCAATAACCCAAATACGGTTAATAAAAAACCCATCACTATAAAGTCAAATGCATCCCAATTTACTTCTTTGGTAAACTGCATGGCAATTAAAGGGATTAATAGTAAGCTTAATGCTCCTAAAACAATTGCGGCTAATCTTTCATTTTTTGTTTTCATGTTGTTGTTTGTTATAGTCAATAAAAGTACTTTGATTTTCAAAGTAAGTGAATAAAAAAAATTATTTCTGTTGTTTAATTAAATTCTCTAAAGCTTCTAAATGTTTCTTAAAAGCCTGTTTGCCTAAAGGCGAAGCCTCGTATTGTGTATTTGGCTTTCGTCCAATAAAACTTTTGGTAATGATGATGTATTCTTCTTTCTCTAACGCCTTCAAATGCGATGCTAGGTTACCATCCGTAACTTCCAAAAGCTCTTTAAGCGAATTGAAATCGTAGTAATCGTTTGCCACCAAAACGCTCATAATTTGTAAGCGTAATCGGTTTTCAAAAGCTTTATCAAATTGATCTAAAATTCTCACTGCTTGTATTTAAAATGCATCATGCTTCCATAAACAATATGCAATACACCAAAACCAAATGCCCAAAACCAAATACCGTAACCTTGATAGGTTAGGGCTAATAATCCCAAAGCAATTTCGCAAAAGCCTAACCATTTAATATCGGCAAAAGTAAACTGACTAGCAGAAACCAAAGCCAAACCATAAAATAATAAACTTGCCGAGGCCAAAATGCCAAATTCTCCTTTAGAAAGTAAGATTAATATAAATAAACCCCCAGAAACTAAGGGAATAGCCATGTTTACCAAAAGTTTTTTGCTCACAGTATTCCAAACACGTTCTTTAGTTTTTATCGATTGTTTAACCGTAAGCCAAACACCCGTAATTAAAGAAAATACCAATACAGCCACGGCAATTAATACCAATTGTAGAATAATTCCTTCGTCTAAAATGTAGGCTTTTCTTATGCTAATGCTTGTATTTGGGAAAATAATTTGATGGGCAAAATATGCTCCAATTAGCGCATAAATACCAGCCATAATACCTGATAATCCGCTTAGCGAAATAAATTTGCTAGAGCGCTCCATCAAATTACGGATAGAACTTAACTCGGCTTGTATATCTTTTTCTTCCATTTTAAAAGAACTTTGAGTTACAAAGTAAAATATAAAAATTGAATGCTGCAAGGCTTTAGTAAATTAAATTTTAAAATGATTTTGGTAATTGCTCTTGGAGAGGGCACTAGGCTTTGTCCAAGCAGGGTCTCTCGCATGAGGACCCTGCGTTTATTAACAAGGAAAGATTTCCATCCTGTATAGCTATCGAGACAATCCTTATTATAATGTAAATGAATAAGTCGTCACGTTGAGGAACGAAACGTCGCACATGAATGGGTTACTCATTAGATTACATACCTATTTGTGAGCTGTTTCGTTAACATTCTACATGAGTAAAAATTCAATCCTCGGCATGTGTCCCCACAGACTGAAAGATGATGGTTTCAGATCAAAGAATAGGAGAGTGATGAATTGCTGTTTTTATATTGTTTTTTGTCCAAGCGGGGTCTCTCGTTAGAGGACCCTGCTTTAACTAAATTCTAATTTTACAGCGTAAAAGTGAAAATAATTTGCTTTTTTCTTTGTTTTTTATTTTTTCAATGGCACTCAAGAACTCCTCGAAAACCTCCGTTTCGTTCTTTGCAAAACTGATATTTACAATCCCGATTTTTCTTCGGGATGATTTGCTTTCGTTCTTTGCAAAACTGATATTTACAATCCCGATTTTTCTTCGGGATGATTTGCTTTCGTTCTTTGCAAAACTGATATTTACAATCCCGATTTTTCTTCGGGATGATTTGCTTTCGTTCTTTGCAAAACTGATATTTACAATCCCGATTTTTCTTCGGGATGATTTGCTTTCGTTCTTTGCAAAACTGATATTTACAATCCCGATTTTTCTTCGGGATGATTTGCTTTCGTTCTTTGC
>JBIKIN010000056.1:0-9345 GCA_044361595.1 Pelobium sp.
TAGCTAGTGAGGTAGGTATTAATAATAGTTGTGATTTGCTTTCGTTCTTTGCAAAACTGATATTTACAACAACGCTTCCCAACGCTAAACCAACCGCACATAAGTTGTGATTTGCTTTCGTTCTTTGCAAAACTGATATTTACAACAACATAGGTGCTTGTATTTTATTGTAAATCAAATTGTTGTATCTAAAATTAGAATTAAAAAAATCGAAGGGTTTTAGGCTCTTCGATTTTTATTCTAGTTAAATTCTTTTTGTAAGAAATCTATTCTACTATAGACAACTTTGTGATTTGCTGTTTTCGCATTTTGTTAATGTTTTTTAAAGGCACTCAAGAATTCCGCTCCGCTTCATTACGTTCTTTGCAAAACTGATATTTACAACAACTAGGTGTGTTTATTTATCTGTTAATCAGTTTGTTGTATCTAAAATTAGAATTAAAAAAATCGAGGTGTATTTAACTCCTCGATTTTTATTCTAATGAAATTTAAAACCTAATTTTACAAAACTCTAAAATAACTCGAGCTGTTGCGGGGTATTGGGGAGTTCTTTTTCTTTTTTTCCGTAAAACAATTCCATCATTCCAAATTGCTTGTCGGTAACGGTCATAATTCCAATATGACCTTTTTCTGGAAGTAGTTTTTTTACTCTTTTAATGTGGACATCAGCATTTTCTCGGCTACTGCAATGCCTTAAATAAATAGAGAACTGAAACATCGCAAAGCCATCACGCAATATTTCTTTACGAAACTTACTAGCTATGCTTCGTTCTTTTTTGGTTTCCGTAGGGAGGTCGAAAAATACTAATACCCACAAAATTCTATATTCATTAAGGCGCATACTTAAAAAGGCAATGGCTCATCGTCAATTGTTTTGGGCTTGCTCAATTTTATTTCTTCTTCAGCAGCAATACTGATATCATTTTCGGTTTTGTAAAGCTTTACTTTTTTAGTTTCAAAATCTTTAAGTATCGGATAGTTAATTTTCCTCAAAGTTCCCTCATAACATTTAGCTAATGATGCTGTAGTGTATTGCACACCTACCATTAATGGGCTTGTTCCTCGTTCAAAGCTAACATCAACACTTGCAATGTTTAATAATTGGCTTTTTATAGCAGAAGATAGCTCTAAGAAGTTCTCACCATTGTCGATAATTTTCAAAACAATTTGATCTACAAAAGGTCTGTAAGGCTCCATCACATCATCTGCTAAGCAAAAAGCATTGTATTTATTTTTATGATGGATACCTAAAGTAGGGATTAAGCCAGAAGAAACAATTCCACGAGCCACAATAGCTCTTAAAATGGCATAGCCATAGTTTAATAAATTATTGGGTGGGTCGCCTTCTCGTCCTCTAAAAAAGTCGAGCTTTTTGGGGAAAACGTTTTTCCAATAGTAAGCTGCCGCTCTACCTTCATAATTATCAGGATCGCCACTTTTTACAGATTTTGCCCAATGTAACATGTTATCGCAAGCAATCCCTCTATTAAATAATATGGCTGCTTGGTTTAATATTTTAGCTTGAATGGTTTGTTGCCAAAGCTGCTTTTTTAAAGGTTGCGATGCTTCTATCTGATATTTATATCTTTCGCTTTGGGTATGATGTCCGTCTATAGGAAGCAATAATCCTACCGGATGATGAGTATGATTACAAGTAATTAAAGCTACATTATTGGCTAACAAAGCTGCCATACAGCCATGAGTAATGGTAATTTGTTGATGATCTAAAATCACAATCCCAATATCTTCTATAGGGATATTTTTCTTACTCTCTTTTTCTCCTAAACTTTTTAAATGAGGAAGGTCTATCTGTAATTGTTTATCCTTTAAATTCAGATAGGCAGGGTTACTGAAATAGAGCGTCCTTTTAATCATGGTTTAGGCGTTTAAAATATGTTCCTCTATTTTAGAATACTCCTGAAAATACTTGAGTTTTTCTAAATGGATTTGATGGTAGTTATTTTCTTGACTAAATAGTTCGGTTATTAAAACGGGATAATTTTGACTAAAATTAGAGTAAGATGTCCATTCCCAATCTAAAAGATGAGTTGTAAAACCATGTTTGATAGGATTGGTATGGATATAAATAATTAATTGGAATAAATAAGTTTCGTTATCGATTAATTTTCTTTTGAAATTCTTTAAAAATAGAGATCCTCTACGTTGATAAACTTTATTAAACGATTGCGAATAGGAGCTAAAAAAATTAGAAAACTGTTTAGATAATAAATTAGAAAGTTTTAGTTGTCTTTCTTCGTTACTTAGATTTTCCAAAGTTTTAAACTTTGGAAAATCTCGTTCTAACGCTTCTTCATCTTTTATTTTTACCAGCAGATGGAAATGGTTAGGCATTAAACACCAAGCGATAGTTTCGGCTATAGGATTAATATGTTGCTGATATTTTTCTAAGAAGAAAGGATAATTCTTAGCTTCTCTAAATAGGTTATCATCACCATTTCCATGGTTGTAAATGTGGTAATAGTTTGATGGATTAAGCATGATATTTAAGCTTTTGAAATGTTTCCTAAACGGTCAACATTTAATTTCCAGCAAACCGCCTTTACTTGAACTAGTTTTTCTTTTTCATCTAATACTGTGTTGTCATCAAAGAAATCTTGCATTCTTTCATTTTTACTATTTGTGCCATTTTCATTTTTAATTATTTCAGTAGCATTTGAATAAGGAACAAAGTGAGCTTCTTTTTCAGTACAGCTTATAAACTTGTAAATACGTTTTTTCTGTAAGATTGTTAGGTTATTAAAGTCTACAACTTCATTATTCTTTGCCTCGCTTTTTGAGGGAACAAAAACTAAGTCGTTCGGCGATAAAATTATTTCTTTATCATTGTGCTCATTTTCCTTTTTCAACAAATTTTCTTTTTCAATATTCAGTGCAAATCTCAATGGAATAGTTTCATACTCTCTTGAATTCTCATTTTGTATAATCTTAAAATGAAAATTGCCACCTGTTTCTACCCATTTGTGACTATTTGAATTTTTATTTCCAATCTTAAATTTAAGTGAAGCACTTTCGGAAATGGGAAGTCGAAAAACAGGAATATTTCTGTTGGCATTAAATTCACTTATTCCTTCAATTGAAAATGCTTTGTCAATATCGCTATCATTCACTTTCAAATGTTCTAACAAATCATTTCTTAGTACAATATCCGCAACTTTATTAATTCTATTTACGACTGCTTCTAAATTAGTCAATGCTCCTGTTCCCGTTCTAACAGATAAATTCGCAATTGGTTGTCTTTTTCTATATTTTGTATTTAGTATTTTAAAGTCTACATACTCAATTTCTTTACCATATATTAAAATCGGATTTTGCGTAAAGTATTTTTTAGCTTCGCCGATTTTACCATCAAACATTCCAAGTATTTCATTTATTGAATCTTTTATCTTTTCATCAATTATCAAGTCAGATTTTCCAAGATTGTCTACCAGTTTCAGCCTATCAAATTGCAATGTTATTTCTGCGCTTGGATTATCCGTATGTAACGGTTTTCTAATGCTCCAATGTTTCTTATTTATGTTGTTTTGACTAACAAATTCTTTTTGAGGTTTACCATTCTTATCCAATCTTAAATTCCCGTTTTCATCATAATAGCTTTCATATTTATTAGATGATTTTGAAACAATCTTAAAGTCATTTTTAAATGAAACAATGCAGTTTTCTAAAGATTCCAAAATTGTCTTTTTGTAATCTTTGCTTTCATTGGCTGAATAATTATTTGTCCATAAAACATTAATTACAGAATCCTTTTCATTGTTTACAGAATCTCTTTTTCTGAAAGAACCAGGCAACATATATCTCCAAACTTTCTCATTCGGATTTTCTTTATCCTTTTCGCTATACATTATTTGCTTTTTGATTCCCGCTCTTTGCTTTTTTATAGCCTCCATCTTTCCTTTCGTTTTATTTGTAATTCCAGAATTGATGTTGTTGAAATATTGAACGTGGTTTTCAGTACACAAGGCAATAATGAGTGCATCTAAAGCGTGGTGGCGATGGTCTAATCTCTTTAAATCGAACTTGTCATTTTTCTCTAAAATATTTTTGGTATTGATGTCAAAATATTGATGTCCGCTTTTAGAAATATTGTAATTCCCAAACTCTTCTGTGTTATGGATTTTATTAAGTCTTTCAAATCTTGGTGTTAAAAGCTCTGTCCATATTTGATTTACTTTCCACTCTTTTTTTAGCCTATCTGTTATTGCTCCTGTAATAGGAAGCACATTTTTTGACCGAAACTCAACTTCGCCTTCCTCTCTTACAATATGGCTTAATAATTCCATTGCCTTTCTGGCAATGTATTTCGAGTTGTTAAGCTGGCTTTCAGTAAATCCTTTTGGAACTTCTTTTGCAAGGAGAATTAATCTCTTAGAATCTTTGAATTGAGATTTCACCAAACTCACATAAGTTTCTTCACTTATGATTTTCACATTACCGTGAGCAACAGTGTAAATTTCTTTTTCTTGATAACTTGAAACAAATGCTCTACCTGTCAAATGACTTTTTTCTTTGTTGATTTCCCTTTCACAAACTACCTTATTGTTAAGTGAATCATTCGTAATTGTAGCTCTGGAAAATATGTGGTCTACATTGTATTTGTTGCCATCAAACAAATCCGTCAGCTTAATCATTTTATCTGTGTAAGGCGATTTATATCCTTGCTCAATCCAAAGTTTATATTTTTCAAAATCAGATTTAGTGATTTTTTGCTTTTTGAGAATTGCCTCAATATCAGTTTTGCTAAACCTATCTTTATTATTTGAGTAAAATTCTTTGTCGGAATAGCTTCTTATCTTAGCTCCATCTTCCACAATTTTCAATCGTTCAAAATGGTCTTGATTTCCTCTTTTTGCATTGTAGGAAGAGCTACTTAAAAATTCTTCCAAAATATTTCTCAACCTGTTATTTTCAGCTCTGCTATTTTTCTGGCGCTCTACAATATCTTTCTTCTCCTGATTGGATTTTTGCAATTCTCTTGCGACTTCTAAATGAATTTCATTAAAAAATCTTTCTTCAGAATTTCCATAAACCTCCCAGATATCAGCAACAACTTTCAGGGTTTCTTTCAGTACTTTTTCGGCAGTTGGATTATTTAAAGAATGATGTTTTAGCTCTTTTGTTATTTCCTCTCTTATTTTATCGGGACTATTCCAATATTTTGCCTGTGCCAATTCCGAATGTCTTCCATAAATAAAATATGAAGCCTGTGTTAAGTTTAGAAACTGAAAGTTCTTAATTGTTGCAAAGTTTTTAAACATTTTAAAAAGGCCTTTAGGAAAAGGTATTTCTCTTTTTCTTACATTTACATCATTCAAAATGACATTTCTCAAATCAACATCTTCAGCAGACCAATCTATTTCTTTATTTTTTTTGAGAATTGTATCAGCTCTTTCAAAGTATTTTTCTTGCCATTTTTCATTTACTACTTCAGTAGTCAAGAAATTTTCTCCAACCCGCATTACAGGAAGAATTTTATTTAATGCCTGCGTAGAATAAGAAGCATACTTTGATCCAAATTTTGGATAGTTTTCAAAATCTCGGCATAATTTGTCTAAAACTTCTGGAGCAACATTTTCATCCTTAAAATATTTAGTGAAAAAATTCCAAACACTTGTTTTTCCAAATTTGGGATTGGAAGTCTCTTTAGTTTGGCTTACCTTTTTTCTTTCATTAGAACTTACGGAATACAAATAATGCCATAGTTTGATTTCTTTTTGCTGAGTCATAAACTCATTAAAACCTTCAAAACCACAACGTTTAAACCGAATTTCAAAACTTTTCCTCGTTTCGTTTCCTTTAAACTCTTCCTCTACCGGATAATTCCATAGAATTTTCCTTTCTCCTTTTTTTCCAATATCCAGCTTAAATTGTTCCTTGCAAAATGTCAAAAAATCATCAATAGCAACAGTCGACCTGCTATTAAAATGATTGAACAAGGCTTGATAATTTTCGGGTTTAAAATACTGAGCAGTAATATCAACATTCGTTTCAGAATTCCCATCAGCATCTTTAGACTCCAATTGAATTAATCTGATGTTGTGTATTTTATCCCAAATTCTAAATTCTTGAAAGAGAGGGTGCGAAGCAGAAACCGCTTTTTTATAAACAGAAATTTCGGTTATCTCACCAGTTGATGTATTCACATCTTCTTTCCAATAATCTATTTCGTATTTACAATCTGAAATTTCAGATCTTTTTGATTTTAATGGTCGCTGATACAATAAAATATCTTCAATCAACAAGTTGGTTAACGCTTGTCTATTCTCAAGCAATGCTTTAGAATGTTCTTCGTTGTGAGGATAAAGCAGTTTTATACATTTTTCAAAAGTGTCTTTGTCATCTAAAGTTGATTTGTGAAATTTTCTCTGTGTATTGATTATTTGATACAATTCTTCTCGATAAAACTTCCTATCAATTGTTTGAAAAAGACCCCCTATAATTCTGGTTCTTTCTCCTGTTTTTGCATCATTTTTTAATACATCATAAATTTTCGGCGATATGAAATGTTTTGCACTTCCATCTTCATTCACAAACCCCTTTGATATATTATAAGAAACAACATCTTTCTCTGTTTTCTTTTTAAGCAACGTCCAGTCTTTACTTCCCTCACTATTAAAGTCTGGTAGTTTTATACTTGGATTAATTGATTCAGGCTTTCCTGTAAAATCATATTTATTAGAGATAACAAATAATTCAGTAATAACTTTGGACTCTTCTTTAATTTGCTTTTCTAATTTTTGATAGGTTACATCAAACTTTTCTTTTTTCTTTTCGGTCTTCCAACCATTGGTGTAGATAAAATCATATTTGTGCTTCGCCTTTTTATCATCAATATTATAATGCTCAATATTCGAGAGTGTCAAATTATATAAATCACTGATTAAGTAAGTTGTTTTTTCATTGATTATATTCCCAGCCTCATCTAATTTTAAGATTTTCGTAACCTCTTTTACATCGTCTTCAAAAGTCAATTGTTCAGTTGAATACTCTTTGTATTTAAAATTTTCAGCATCATTTAATGTTATTTCAAAAAAATCTCCATTTACATCATTCTTTTGTTCAGTTTTAACAACTTTTAAGTCGAGTTGCTCTTTTATCTCATCAGATTTTTCATCCTCATTTTCAATTTCAGACAAATCGGTTCCTCTTTTCTGATTATAACTTAATAAAACCCAAGCCAACTCTTCCAATGAAACTTTTTCAGACATTGCTTTATTTCTCAGAAAATATATTGTCCAATCTTTAGGGACACGCTTTTTCTTTTCATTTTTAATCTCTGGATTTACTTTTTGTAAATCCTCAACCATTTCATTAAAAACATTTTCAAAATAGAAATCATATTTATTCTCTAAATTTTTTGTCGGTAAATAAGCCAATTTCGGTTCTTTCCCATCTTTGAATTGGCCGCATTTTTTACCATTTTTTTCAAAATCAATTTCAATTTTATAATGCTCTGGTAATGCTTCTAAAAGATTTAACACCAAATGCAAACGGTCTCTCCTTAGTAAGTAACGCTCTTTCGTAATTCTGGCTCGATGCAAAGCCGTTCTGTTACCAGCCGCACTTTCCACTTTTTGCCCCGCATTAAATTTTGAAAACTCTTGTCCATCCATCGGGATAATACGAGAGCCTAATGTTATAATTCGTAAAGTTTTATTTACGTGGTCAACTTCTACCAAAGCCCACCCAATGGAATTCGTCCCTAAATCAAGTCCTAAAATGTTTTTCTTTTGCATAATGTGTTTAATAAATTTTAAATAGTTGTAGAATTAGATAAATATATTTTACAATGTCTTGAAAATAAAGGTAAAAAGAAAAATTATTTTAAGATTACGGTTTCCCTTAATTGTAAATGAAAAAATAATTCTACATTTACATCACGAAAGCAAATCACAATAAGGATTATTCCGTTGTGAAAACATTTAAGGCGGGGAGTAATCCTCGCCTTCTTTTTTTCTTTTCTTTTTCTCTTTTAATTCAAATTAGTTAGAATTATTTAAGTTTATTGTTGTTAGAAATACGCAGAGTCCTCTACCGAGAGACCCTGCTTATACAAAGGAAAGGCTGGTACAATAATATTGGTTTTTTATCCACACTATTGTAGCGTTAAGGATAGGAACGGCAGCTCCCAATTTTTCATTGGGACTATAGTGGATAGCGTGTTTAAACGCCCTAATAATTGTTAAACATAGTTCAGGATAAGATAAAACAAAAAAGGCAAGACCGTTTCCAATCTTGCTTCCTAATTCTTAGCTCTCGATTCTTAAATCTTAGCTCTTGCTTCTTAAATCTTGCATCTAAAAACCTACTGCATCAAGAACTTAAAGTTTGCAATATTCTTTAGCGAGATACCAGTACCACGTACTACAGCTCTCAAAGGATCATCGGCCACGTGAACAGGTAATTTTGTTTTAGCGCTAATACGTTTATCTAAACCACGTAATAAGGCACCGCCACCAGTTAAATAAATACCAGTTTGGTAAATATCGGCAGAAAGCTCGGGCGGGGTAATTTCTAATGCTTTTAAAATAGCTTCTTCTATTTTAGAGATAGATTTATCTAAGCAATGTGCAATTTCTGTATAAGAAACGGTAATTTGTTTTGGCACACCAGTCATTAAATCACGGCCTTGTACTGCAAAATCATTTGGCGCATCTGTTAATTCTGGTAGGGCAGAACCTACTTCAATTTTAATTCTTTCGGCTGTACGGTCGCCAATCATGATGTTATGCTGACGACGAATATAGTTAACAATATCTGAGTCGAAGTTATCTCCAGCTACACGTATAGATTGATCGCAAACAATCCCCGAAAGGGCAATCACTGCAATTTCTGTAGTTCCACCACCAATATCAATAATCATATTACCCATAGGTTCTTCCACATCTATCCCAATACCTACGGCTGCTGCCATTGGCTCGTAAATTAAATAAACCTCTTTGGCTCCAGCAATTTCTGCCGAGTCACGAACAGCTCTTTTCTCTACCTCGGTTATACCAGAAGGAATACAGATTACCATACGTAAAGAAGGGAAAAACCAGCCTTTACCGCCGTTAATCATTTTAATCATTCCACGTATCATGTGCTCGGCAGCGTTAAAATCTGCAATTACACCATCCTTTAGCGGACGAACAGTTTTTATATTTTCGTGGGTTTTACCCTCCATTTGCATGGCTTGTCTCCCAATTGCAATAACTTTGTCTGTTTTTCTATCAACAGCTACAATTGATGGCTCATCTACAACAACTTTATCATTATGTATAATTAAAGTGTTTGCGGTGCCTAAGTCAATTGCAATTTCTTGTGTAAACCAATTAAATAAACCCA
>JBIKIN010000068.1:0-3191 GCA_044361595.1 Pelobium sp.
TCAACAAGGTCTACCAAATTCAGATCCAATACCAGAAATGTATTATAAAAATGGATTAAAGATTGATATGACTAAAGCATATCCTAAAAATGGATACACAGCTTTAGGAGTGCCAAGAAACAAAACTTTTTTTTGGAAAGAACTGTATAAGGCAAAACCTGAAATGTTTAGTCAAGCCAATAGAGTGGAAATGCTTGCAAATAGAGCACCAAATGTTGATGAGACTTGGCTAAAATATAATCCAACTCATAAATCCTATTTAAATCAAAAATTAGTTCATCATCATGAAGGACAGGGTAAATTTGCTTATGCTATTCCTGAAAAAGTGCATAGAAAATGGAGTAAAATTCTTCACGATTTTAAAGGAAAAGGAGCTTTTTCAAAGATTAGAGGTAACTTAAATACATTTGCAATGTTTGCACAAGTTTTTAATATATGGGTAGATATTAAAACAGGGAATCCTGATGCTTGGGTAAATTGGTATGGTAGGCAGAATGAAATTGGAGTTATCTATTTCGACCCGGAAAAGCAAGTATATTTTCAGATAGACAATATAAATGAGCAGAAGGATAATTATGGAAATGTAATAAAATCTACAATTACATACTCAACTTTTGAAGGTTATATTTGGGATGAAGATGAAAAAATGAATATGGGAATTCTCAAATTAGGTAGTTTTATTACAGTATACAATCCTACAACAAATACAACTCTTAGCAATACCTTTTTAATAAGAAACTAATGACAGCGAATGAATTTGTAAGAAAAATAACTGAACTTAAACCCGATATCAACTCTTTTATAAACTCTGGATATTCTAGAGAGTTTATTGAAAACAACCTCAGAGAATTTAATATTAATGAAAAAGTTATTAAAGTCGAGAAAGAAAATGAAGTTTTAAACTTAATTGAAAATTATGATCTTAAAGATTTTTTAGTTTATGATTTTCATTTTTTAGAAAAAGAAGATTATTATTCTTTTGATGATTACTTTTTTTTAGCTGGTTATGATATTTTCACAATCGGGTTAAATAAAAAAACATTAGAAATAGTATGTTACGATCTAGATAATGATGAAATCTTTAAAAAATGTGCTAGTAACTCGTCGAATTTTTTGGATGCTCTATTTCAATTAAAAACTCTTCAAACTAAATTTTTATTGAATGAAGAATTAATCTCTTTACGTGAAGAATTATCTCTTTTAACTGCAAAAGAATGTGCAGAGTTAGCCGGAGGTCAAGAGTATGTTTCTTTCTATGAATATGTATTAGGATATTGATTGCTATAGAGTAATGTACTTCCTCAAAGCCAGGCTTTTCATTGTTATACAGAAGCAAATGGTGTGAATTTAAGTAAAACCAAAACAGCTATAACATATATTCATGATGTGCAAAGTAAAGGCATACCAATTTTAGTCGGTGTAGACAACAAAATTGGAGCCCTCCGTTTGTCGCAAGAATGAAGGTAGGGAATAGAGCGAAAGCTTCTTGTGCCTTTTAAATACAAATGTTTGATTGGTGAATAAGAGTTTAAATATTACAAGGCACAAGTATCCATTTCACAAGCTCAGGCTTCATACTTGCGCCAAACAGTGGGACTAAGTTTTAAAAGCGTTTTTAAAACTGTTTAACCTAATTATAACAAACTTTAATTAGGCTACAAAAACACCTTTATTTTAATTTTAAAGCAAAAATTATTAAAAAAGATAATTTTAGCAGCTTTAAGAATGACCCTATATTTACCCAAAACCTAAATTTTAAATTAATTTTAGGTCTATTTTATCTAATAAAACAAATAACTATGAAAAAACTTTTTACCCACACACAGCAAACCTTTTGGTTTAGCTTATTAATACTTTTTTGCATTGGATTAAACTCCTGTAAAAAGGATTTTAACTCTGAGTCTTCCTCAAATTATAATTCAAATTTCTCTCATAAAATTTCACAAGCAGAGATTCAAAAGTGGGCAGTAGAAAACCCAGTGGTTAAATATTTGGCTTTAGATTATAAAAATGCTAAGCAAGGAGTATTTAGAGGTAAAATGGTGGTGAAAATACCATTATTAAATGAGAACAAATTTCCTTTCAATAATCCTACTGATAAAAAAGTTGAATCGAATAGTAAAACTTTTAATGCGGAATCACCCAAAATTAAACAGGGAGCATATTTTGCTCAGCATCCGCCAGAAGTATTTTTAGTAAAGGACGATAAAGACTCGTTACATTCTGCCTTGTTAAATTTTATACCAGATAACCAAGCGATTGGTTTCGGTCAAAATGGAATATGGACTGGTAAATTGTATGAATGGAATATGAATTCTGATTCTATATTTGTTCGCCGAATTAATCAAAATAACATTATTGAGAGATTAATTTTAAAAAAAGTAAATCAATCGTCAGAACTTGGTAATTCAAACATTAAAAGTGATTCTTTTTGGAATTTTCTAAGAAATATTGTAGATGCAATTGGTGAGTTTTTTAATGATGTAGGATTCTTCTTGGGAATTCCAGGCTCATTTGGGTTTTTTCCTGGAGAAGGTTGGGGATATATTGAGTGGGGATCATCAAGTATTAACGAAGTAGGCGGAGACTATGGTGGTGGCGGTGGTGGCGGAAGTAACTTTGGTAGTGGCGGTAGTAGTTTTGATTTTTATAATTATTGGTTACCGAATAATGGAGGAGGTGGAAATTATCAATCATATCCAATAGAAGAACCTGTAAAGGGAGGGCCAAGCGTTCCTTCTACTCCCTCTTACCGAACGCTCGAAACAGAAGAATTAATAAACGAATTAACCATCACAGACAATAGAATAATCGGACTTTTAGACTCAGACCCAAAGATTTCTACTGCATTAGTAAATTATGCTAATAGTAATGGAGGTTTTACTGTTGATAATAAGGATTTTCTTAACTGGGCTACAAATTATTTGACTTATACGTCAAATATTAGTTTTGATGATTTTCAAGTTACATTTTTAAATTTTCTTACTAAAGATTTTAATATTGAATATAATAATGAGTTTGATATTAATGAGGGTTTGCTGTACACGGATGAGCTAGAAATTATTCAACAAGGTCTACCAAATTCAGATCCAATACCAGAAATGTATTATAAAAATGGATTAAAGATTGATATGACTAAAGCATATCCTAAAAATGGATACACAGCTTTAGGAGTGCCAAGAAACAAAACT
>JBIKIN010000033.1:0-37689 GCA_044361595.1 Pelobium sp.
CTCATATTACTTTTATGGTTAAAGTAATATTTAATATCTGAAGTAAGCTGTAAGAGATTATCCTTACTGGAGGCATTAAACACTTCATCTCTACGTCTTTTATAACCTAGCCCAAAATTAATTGATAGTTTATCATTTAGCTTGTGCTCAAGCTCTATATATTGAGACCCATAACCAAAGTCAAATTTTTCATTAAAATTGTTATAAAAAACTGTTGCAGGTAAAACATTTAGTTGGTTTTTTTGTGCAAAAATCTGTAAACTTAATAGTAATGAAATAATGGTTAGAAAAAATTTCATTCTAATAAGATTTAAGGGTCATTGTCCATTCTTTAGTCGGTTCATCCACTATCCCTCCAACTTGTAAATTATTAGTAAGGTATCCAACTTTAGAAACAATGCAATAATCTTTTAGACATCGAGTACCATTGTAAAAACGGTATTCCTTTTTTTCAGCGAATGAGAAACCATTACCTTCATCTTCAAATCCAGTTTGTCTATCTTTGCATCTTCTTCTAAAATTATATTCAGATTTGTTTTGAATTTTAATAAAATTAACTTTTTTGCTCGTATTTGTGTTAAGCGCACCCGATACTCCATTACTATTTACTTCTACCCAACCCTCATAAACGCTTTTTACTTTAGAAACCATAGAAAACCAAACACCAAGAGGTTGATATGAAATTTTACTTTCTATTCTATATTTAACTATTGTACTAGAGCCATCTGTTTTTCTGTATGTAATATTTATATTCCTATTATCAGGTTGTGCCTTCCTATTATCTCCCCATGGACCTGTTCCAGCACATCCGTTGCAAACTCCATTCTCAAAAGTTTGTTCACGTTCACAGGCTGATTTACATTCAATACAACTTACAGTATTTGCGCCAAAAGATGCGTCTACACTTACTGGATCAATTCCAGGGGCTCCTTGCTCTAAAATATCTAATAGCGGTAAACCCATTTGATACCTGTAAATAACATCGGGTTCTAAAAAGGAGTCTTCTAATTGAGGAAGATACTGTATATTATTCTCATCCATCACATATACAAAACCGTCTACAATATTTACTTTAAAAATTTCATCATCAATTTGAAGTATGTATTCTTCGTTCAAAACAGCTGCAAAGCCAGGGTCATCTATAAATGTTTGTTCAATTAATTGGTCTTCTGCTATGTTTACTTGTGGGTTTATACTATTTACAGATAGCGTGTTTAAATAATTAATTTCTGTTTTTTCTAATCTATTTTGGATGTACCTTATGGATTTAAATTTAATTTTTTGCTCATAGTCATCTAATTCTTTATCAGATAACTTGCCCATTTCTAGCACATAGCTTTCAAAAATAGCTCTACTTTCAAAATAATACCTACCATCAACTATTTTCACGCCTTCTTTTACGTCTGTAAATACTTCTGTTTTTTCTTTTCTACAGGCATAAATGGTAATAGCAAATAATATGGCACAGCATATTACTGCATAAGTTTTTTGTTTAGTAAAAAATTTTCACGTAATTAAGATTTTTTTTTTTGCTACTCTTAACGCTTTTCGCTACGGCTTATGATGCTTTTACAAGTGCCATCATTAATGTTTCACTAGATTGATGTTTGCTGATCAGGGTAAATAAATCTGTAACAAATATATTACCCCCCCCCTCATTTTTACAATAAAAAGACAAAATAAAGTTATTAACAATTTACAAAAGTAAGATAACCTTTTTCTATAGCGACTTTAGTAACACAAATTTAAGTATGGGAAATTTAAATTACGATAAGGTTGAGGACTTTACCCCTTCAACTCTTGCATTCCCTCAACATCAAAATAGATTAAATCTGAGGTTTTTAGCGATAAAAACTGGTGATCGTGAATTAAAAGAATTTTACCTTCCACTACAATTTCAACCTCTTGGTAAGCACCGCTAAAGTGAATAGATTTTACAGTTGCGTTTAATGGGCTTTCTTCTTTATGTAATTTAATTTGGTGTGGGTAAATAGCATAAGTCACATTTTCTTGAGGTAGAAAACTTAAATTTTTAACCAAATTGGCTCGGCCTAGAATCTTGGCAACATAAGCAAATTGAGGATTTGCAAATAACTCTTGGGGTTTTCCTTGTCTTAAAATTTTGCCATCTTTCACAATCAATAACTGGTCAGATAGGGCTAAACCATCCGTAGGATCGTGAGAAACCATGATAATGGTAATCTTTAAAAACTTAGATAATCTTTCAATATCGTCTCTTAGTTGTTTCTTTAAAACGCTATCAATCTGGCTAAAAGGTTCGTCCAATAATAAAACTTTGGGTTCGGTAATTACAGCTTTGGCAATAGCCACACGTTGTTGTTCGCCGCCACTCAACTCAACAATTTTCTTTTCGGCCAAATGATCTATCCTTAAAAACTCCATGGTTTGCAAGGTTAACTGACTTTTGGCTAATAAATCTGTATTAGATAATTGCGAAGCTATATTATCAAAAACTTTAGCATAAAGATTTAGTGTAACCTCTTGGGTAACCATCTTCATCTCGTCATGCCCGGGTATTAGTTTTTCTGTAGGGCCTTTTATTTTTACACCCTCAAACAAAACTTCCCCTTCTTGCGGTACTAAATAGCCGTAAATTAATTTAAGTAAAGTAGTTTTCCCACTTCCACTTTCGCCAATAATGGTTACTATTTCGCCAGCATTAATCGTTAAATCTATACCAGATACACCAGATGGCACTCCTTCTAGGTAATTCTTATGTACTTGATTTAGTTGTATTAACGACATTGTTTCTATTTTTTTACGGGGGCGTAAAGATAAAAAAAAATTTATAGGTCAAATCAATATTATTAAATAGCTGATTTAAATGAGGTTATCTGTTTTGGGTGTTCAGAATTTATAGAGCGTAATGATAAGTGTTTTACCTCTTCGTCGGTCGGTAGAAAATGCACTAATAATTGTTTAAATTATCTGTTAAACAATATACAAGGCCTGCAAATATGGCTAAACAAAATAAATGGTTAATTTAGCAAATCAAATAAATTAACATTGCAGCAAACAGCATATTACTTCGCTTCAGATTTTCATTTAGGCGCTCCAAACCATCAAACCAGCAGAGAGCGGGAGGATAGAATAGTTGCTTGGTTAGATAGTATAAAAACCGATGCTAAGGCTATTTTTTTAATGGGCGATGTTTTTGATTTCTGGTTTGAGTATAAAACTGTTGTACCCAAAGGTTTTATCAGACTGCAAGGAAAATTAGCGCAACTAGCAGATAGCGGTATTAAAATCTACTTTTTTAAAGGTAATCATGATATGTGGGTTTTTGATTATTTTGAAAAGGAACTAGGCGCAACCATAGTATCTGATGAGTTTATTTTAGAGGTTTTTGGTAAACGAATTTTTTTGCATCATGGCGATGGATTGGGTAAGGGTGATGAAGGTTATAAAATTTTAAAAAACTTTTTTAGAAGCAATTTTTGTCAATGGTTATTTGCAAGACTGCATCCAAACCTGGGCATTGGTATAGCAAATTATTGGAGCAGTAAAAGCAGATTGGCTAATAGTAAAAAAGAAGGCGATTTACATTTAGAGTTTAACAAAAACTGGATTAAAAATTACTACCAAACATTAATGCAAGATTTTGGCGTTTTTGATTATGTAATTATGGGACACAGACATTTTCCTGTAGTAATAAATGTTGAGGGAAATACAAAATACATCAACTTAGGCGAATGGGTAAATTTTAGCACTTATGTTAAGTTAGACCATAATGGAATTTCTTTATTAGATTTTAGCAGTAAAAAAGTTTATGAAGAGTAAATCTCTCTTATTTTGTTTGATGATTGTATGTTTAATAGCATATCAATCTTACGCTCAAAATTTTAAGCTGGTTGCTAAAATTGATACAGTTGCTAAAATGGCTCAACTGGATAATTTTGGAAATCTTTTCATCATTACCCCTGCAAATGATGTTTTAAAATTTAATCCACAAGGTAAGTTTTTATGGAATTACAGTAACAAAAGCTTTGGCGATGTGAGTCAAATTGACGTAACCGACCCGATGCGGGTGATATTGTACTACCAAGGTTTTCAGCAAATCGTAGTGCTTAATAATAACTTAAGCGAGATTAGTAAATTCTCTTTTAACCAAAATCCCGATGTGCAAATTACCCAAATAGCATCAGCCAATAACAATGGTTTTTGGGTTTACGATCAAATTAATAGGGAACTAAAAAAACTAACCAATAACTTTATTGATGATTTGAGCAGTGGAAATTTATATCAAAGAAACGGTATAGATATGGATGCTACTTACATGCTTACAGATGAAAAATATGTTTATTTAAACGATAAAAAAACAGGAGTTAGAATATTTGATAGGTTTGGTAATTTTTATAAAACGGCAGTGGTTTATCCGCCTAAGGATTTTGAGGTAAGCAATGATGAAATCTCGTTTTTTGATAACGAAAACCTGATGAAATACAATTATCTAACCTTTAAATTAGACAAAATTGAACTGCCTGATGTTAAAAATAAGGCAAATGCTTTATTCCGTTTTAACCGCCTGGTGATTTTAACCGAAAAAGATATAACTTTGTGGGCTTTAGAAAATAAGTAGCTTTTATTAAACCTTGTAAAGGTCAAGTTTTCATCAAAAAGAGAATAAATTTTGCCAGTTTTTATGGGTAAAATTCCAAAAAATTTAGAATTAAATGTTAGATAAATTAGAGGCGATTAAACTTCGTCGAGATGATGTTGAAATTGAATTAAGCAGCCCAGAGGTTACGCAAGACATGAAACGTTTTGCGCAATTGAGCAAAGAATATAAAGATTTAGGGTTGATTGTAGACGAGTATTTAATCTACAAAAACGTAATGAGCAATATTGATGCTAGCAAAGATATTTTAGCTAACGAGAAAGATCAGGAGATGCGTGAGATGGCTAAAGAGGAGTTAGATTTATTGTTAACTCAGCAAGAAGAGCTGGAAGCGAAAATCCGTTTACTGCTTATCCCTAAAGAAGAAGGCGACGAGAAAGATGCTATTGTAGAGATTAGAGGCGGAACAGGTGGCGATGAGGCTGCAATTTTTGCCGGCGATTTATATCGTATGTACGTTCGCTATTGCGAAAATAGAGGATGGAAATGTGAAACGTTAGAAGTTACCGAAGGAACCAATGGAGGTTATAAAGAGGTGATTTTTAAAGTGATTGGTGAAGATGTTTATGGTATTTTAAAGTACGAGAGCGGTGTGCACCGTGTGCAACGTGTGCCTGATACAGAAACACAAGGTAGAGTGCACACTTCGGCGGCAACTGTAGCTATTATGCCTGAGGCTGAAGATGTGGATGTTTACATTAACCCAGCCGACGTAGAATTGCAAACCTCACGTTCTGGAGGTGCTGGTGGACAAAATGTAAACAAGGTAGAAACTAAGGTACAGCTTACGCACAAACCTTCGGGGATAGTGGTAGTTTGCCAAATAGAGCGCTCACAATTAGGAAATAGAGAGCGAGCCATGGAAATGTTGCGTAGTCGTTTATACGAAAGAGAGCTGGCTAAACATAATGAGGCCATTGCTAGCAAACGTAAAACGATGGTTTCTACGGGAGACCGTTCGGCAAAAATTAGGACTTATAATTATCCGCAAGGACGTGTTACAGAGCATCGTATAGGTTTAACAACTTATAATTTACCAGCAGTAATGAACGGCGATCTGACAGAAATTTTAGAAGCCTTACAATTTGCAGAGAATGCAGAAAAGTTAAAAGAGGGCTCTACGATATAATATTTTAAAATATATTTTGTTGTTAAAAGCTTTTGTCTATATTTGCACTCCCGAACGCAATGTAAGGGTAAAAGATTGAAAATTTTTTTAAAGTTTTTAACCAACGGAGTGGTAGTTCAGCTGGTTAGAATGCCTGCCTGTCACGCAGGAGGTCGCGGGTTCGAGTCCCGTCCATTCCGCTTTTAACTTATTAAAATGCAACAAAAGCCTTCAAATGATATCATTTGAAGGCTTTTTTGTTTTATGGGCATATCAAATAATTCAAACTTTCATAAAAGAAAAGGGGGTAACTCGGAACTCATTTAGAGGATAAAAATGAAGTCCCGAATTGTAGCTCAAATCACTGATTTGTAACCTGTTCAATTGCTAAACATCTTGATTTCAAATGATGGAATAATTATATTGTTTCACCTATTAATCATTTATTATCATGAGAACATCACTTAGTTTACTTTATCGTTTAAAAAAACTATCAGTCTGGAGTAGTTCCAATTTATTTACGAATTACAGTTGAGGGTCAGCGTTCCGAAATAGCCATGAGTAGACAATGTGAACCTAGCATATGAAATACTCAATCAGGAAGAGCGAAAGGTGTCTTGTCCTAAAATGAGTTTGCATACAAAATATTTGCAAAGCAAAAGCCAAACAATTAGCAATATTGAATCATCGTGTTCTTTGTTAAAAAATCTTTGTGCCCTTTGTTGTTAAAAAACACACAAAGAACACAAAGATTAATATTATTATCTGTAATAGATATCACTCCATTTTAATTCTTTTTCAAAAGAATCTAAATCTGTTTTAGCTCCTATAGTTACTAATTCTAAATTAGCCATTTTAGCAAAATCTTGGAAATACTCTTTTCCTAAATTTTGGCTATATACCGTATGATGAGCACCACCGGCATAAATCCATGCAGTACAAGCAGTTTTTAAATCTGGCAAAGGCTTCCATAAAACCCTTGCTACTGGTAAATGAGGTAAATCGTTTTGTGGCTCTACGGCTTCAACTTCATTTAATAATAAACGGAAACGGTTCCCCATATCAATTAGCGATGCATTAATGGCACTGCCACCGGCAACATTAAAAACTAAACGTACCGGGTCTGCTTTACCACCAATACCTAAAGGGTGTATTTCACATGATGCTTTTCCATTTGCTAAGGAAGAATCTATTTCTAGCATATGTGCGCCTAATACTAAAGGATTGGCAGGATCTAAATGGTAAGTATAATCCTCCATAAAGGCATTTCCACCAGGTAAACCAGTACCCATAACTTTACAAGCTCTTACCAGAGCTGCAGTTTTCCAATCTCCCTCGCCAGCAAAACCATAACCTTGCTCCATTAAACGTTGTACCGCAATACCAGGTAATTGTACCATGCCATGCAAATCTTCAAAGGTGTCTGTAAAGCTTTTATAATTTCCGTTTTCTAAGAATGTTTTTAAACCTAACTCTATTCTAGCTGCTTCTATTAAAGATTCTCTTTGTGCACCACCAGTTTTTAAAGATCCATTTAGGTTATAAGTTTCCTCATATTCTGCAACTAAAGCATTTATTTGGCTTTCGCCGATGCTATTAATTACTGCTACTAAATCTCCAACTCCATGCGTATTTACGGAGAAACCGAATTGTAGTTCTGCCTCTACTTTATCACCATCGGTAACAGCTACATAGCGCATATTATCGCCAAAACGTACAAATTTTGCTCCTTGCCAATCGCTCCATGCTGCTGCAGCTCTAGTCCAAGTAGCAATTGAGTTAATTACTTCTTCTTCTTGCCAAAAGCCAACAATAACTTTACGCTCTATCTTCATCCTAGAAACCATAAATCCAAACTCTCTATCGCCATGCGCACTCTGGTTTAGATTCATGAAATCCATATCTATTTTATCCCAAGGAATATCTCTGTTGTATTGGGTATGTAAATGTAGCATCGGCTTCTTAAGCTGACTCAAGCCTCTAATCCACATTTTAGCGGGCGAAAAAGTATGCATCCAAGTGATAATTCCTACACAGTTTTCAGCACCATTTGCTTGTAAAATTGTATTATATATTTCATCGGAGGATTTTACAATGGGCTTGTAAACCACATTAACAGGGATAGTACTGTTCTTATTTAAAAATTCTGCTATCTCTGTAGAATGTTCTGCTACTTTTTTCAAAGTCTCTTCTCCATATAAATCCTGAGACCCTGTAATAAACCAAACTTCTAGGTTATTAAATATTTTCATCTTTATTTTCTCTTAAAATTATTGTCCGTAGTAAGCATCTTTTCCATGCTTTCTTTGATAATGTTTTTGAATAAGCGAATCTTTAAGTTTTTTTACTTGAGGATTGATCAATTCTGTTTGTTGAGCCATTTGAGCCGTAAATTCTAACACAGCACTATTATAAACAGCCTTTTCTGCATTCTTAGCCCATGTAAACGGAGCATGGTTACCAACAAGAATCATTTCAACTTCGCGATAATCTAACTGCAATTCCTTAAAATGGTTCATGATTTGGAAACCAGTTTCGTACTCGTAATTACCCTCAATCATGCTATCACTCATGGGTGGTGCACAAGGAATATCTACTGTTAAATGGTCTGCATGGGTAGTACCATAAATAGGAATAGCCCTTTGCGCCTGCGCCCAGGCAGTGGCATATAAACTATGTGTATGCACTATGGCGCCAATATGCTCCCAATGCTTATATAATACAGCATGTGTTTTAGTATCTGATGATGGTCGTAAATTGCCTTCAACAATGTTTCCATCAAAATCTACGATCACCATTTTTTCTGCGGTTAAATCCTCATATGGTACACCGCTTGGCTTAATAGCAAATACGCCTAAAGCCCTATCCACTGCACTTACATTACCAAAAGTAAAGAAGACTAGATTTAACTTTGGAAGACTTAAGTTAGCTGCTAAAGCCTCCTCTTTTATATGTTGATATTTACTCATTGCTTAAGAATAATTGGTAGACAATTGCTCTATAAAACCACCCGCTTTTATATATTTCTGATAACGTTTAGTATATAAGGCTACCTTATCTGGGTTTGCATAATATACTGCATCAAAACCTGGCCCCATAGCTTGCATAGCATCTTCTACAGTTGGATAAATACCAGCAACTGTTGCAGCAAACATACCGGCACCAATAGCACAAGTTTGTTCAGATTGGTGAATCTTAATTGGCATATTCATCACATCTGCCATCATCTGCATAATAAATGGAGATTTTTTAGCAACGCCTCCTAAACCTATTAACCCTTTTACAGGGATACCTTCCTCAATAAATTGGTCTACAATTTTCCTAGCGCCAAAACAAGTTGCTTCTACTAAAGAGCGAAACAATCTTACGGCATCACTACCTAAGTTTAAATCTAAAAAAGCACCTTTTAATTCTTGATTAGCATGTGGTGTACGCCTGCCGTTTAACCAATCAATTGCCAATTCATCAGATTCATCTAAAACTAAATTAGCCGCTTGCTTACTTAATTCAGGAATTATTTTAGCGTCTATATGTTCTATCAGCTTAGCTTCATCAATACCTTCTATATCTCCTAAAAGGTTTTTTACTGGCCACATTAATACTTGTTTAAACCAAGCATAGGCATCCCCAAAAGCAGATTGACCCGCTTCCATCCCCATCATACCAGGAATAATAGATCCATTTACTTGACCACAAATACCTGCTATTAATTTGCCTTCAACCTCTTTGTTAGGTGCAATTAACATATCGCATGTAGAAGTACCCATTACTTTACTTAAAAAATAAGGCTCTATTTGTCCACCCACAGCACCCATATGTGCATCAAAGGCACCAATACCAACTTTAACATGGGTGTCCAAGCCTAAAGTTTCTGCCCACTCGGCAGATAAATTACCTGCAGATTGGTCTGAAGTATAAGTTTCTGTAAAAAGTTCGGTATAATTCTCTAAAAGAGGATCTAATGTGGTGAAGAATTCGGCAGGAGGAAAACCACCATATTCTTGAGCCCATAAAGCCTTATGCCCAGCAGCGCAAACACTTCTTTTAATTTGTTGCGCATCTTGCCCGCCTGTTAATAAAAAAGGAATCCAGTCGCAATGCTCTACCCAAGAGAAACAATTATTTCTTACTGCTTCGTCTGCTCTTAGCGTACGCAATAGCTTAGACCAAAACCATTCTGATGAATAAGTACCACCTACAAATTGCAGGTAGTTCACATCAAACTTTTTAGCATGCTCATTAATTTCTGCCGCTTCGTTTACTGAGGTATGGTCTTTCCATAACAAAAACATAGCATGCGGATTTTCCTCAAAACCTGGCAATAAAGCCAAAGGAGTTCCGGTTATATCTACTGCAATAGGTGTAGAACCAGTGGTATCTACAGATATGGCCTTAACATTTGCAGCAATTTCTTTTCCTGCTTTTTCTACACAATCTTTTATAGTTTGTGTCATCCCTTCAATATAGTCTAAAGGATGTTGTCTAAACTGGCTTTTAGACGGATTACAGTATAGACCTTTTTTCCATCTACTATAATAAGAAACAGAAGCACTTACTTCTTTTCCATTGGCAGCATTAATCAATACAGATCTTACCGAATCTGTTCCAAAATCTACTCCAATAACATAGTTATTTATACTCATACTAGAATTATATATGTCAAAGTAACATTTATTTTTTTATAGAAAGAAAAATGTTGAAAAAAAGCCTATAATTTAAGAGCTTAGTTTGTCTGGATTAGGAATAAAATTTAAGAAAGCTTGGAAATTTTCTATGTATTTTTCTTTGTCGAGTTTATAGTAAAAAGCCCCTTTACGAGAAGAGGACTTATCTTTTTCATCTAGTTTAACCAATAAACCCACGGATAATAATTTTCTACTAAAATTTCTATTATCTAGTGCTACCCCGTACACTTCTTGATATAGATTTTGTAACTGAGGGATGGTAAATTTCTCTGGCAGCAGCTCAAATAAAATAGGATGCAAAGCAGCTTTGTATTGTAGTTTAAGTTTTGCTTCGTTAACCATATCGGCATGGTCGAAAATTAATTCTGGCAGTTCGTTAGCCTTAAACCATTCTGCATGGTAATCTTCTATTATTTGTTTTTCGTATTTTCTAATATCAATTAAAGCAAAATAAGCCACACAAATAGTACGCTCTACAGGATCTCTGTCTATCCTACTAAACGTAGCTAGCTGCTCTAAATAAACGTTTTTTAATCCAGTAAGCTTGTGCAAGATTCTATCAGCAGCTTGGTCTAGGTTTTCATCGGGGTGTAAAAATCCTCCCATTAAACTCCAATCTCTTACTCGAGGTTCAAACCCTCTTTGGATTAATAATATTTTAATTTGCTCACCATCAAACCCAAAAATTATACAATCTACTGCAACTAAAATTCTTGTTTGGCCTTGGTATCTTATCATTCTTGGTTAAAAATCGTAATAATTATTAAATGTAATAAATAAGTGTTAAATTGACATTAAATAAGAAACCTAATTATTTATAATTTATACGACGATGAAATTAAAATTTAAGCAACTTAGTGTAATTCTTGCTGTAACTATTGCAAGTTGTACAAATCAACAAAAAAACATTACCAATACAGATTCTATGACAGTTAGTATTCCAGACACCGTCAATTTTAACCAGATTATTGATGGAAAGCAAGTGGGCCTTTATATCTTAAAAAACGAAAAGATGCAGGTTGCCATAACAAATTACGGAGGAAGGATTGTAAGTATTTTAGTGCCAGACAAAAGTGGCCAACTAACAGACGTAAACTTAGGTTATGACAGTATTAAAGCTTATCAAAAAGAAGGAGAGCCATTTTTTGGAACTCTTGTGGGTAGGTATGGAAATAGAATTGCTAAAGGCAAATTTTTTATAGACAATAAAGAATATAATTTAGAGCTTAATAATGGCCCTAGTGCATTACATGGTGGCACTAAAGGTTTCCATGCCCAAGTATGGGATGTTACACAGCCCAATGATTCTACTTTACTGCTTTCTTATAATTCCCCTGATGGAGATGGCGGATATCCAGGAAATGTTAAAGTAAAAGTAACCTATACTTTAACTGCTAACTCCAGCATAAAGATGGATTATGAGGCGCAGACTGATAAGAAGACAGTTTTAAACTTAACAAACCACGCTTATTTTAACTTAAATGGCGAGGGTAATGAGAGTATCTTAAATCATATGTTGATGATTGATGCAGATGCTATTACACCTGTAGATAGTACTTTAATCCCAACTGGTAAATTAATGCTTGTTGCCGGAACGCCATTTGATTTTAGAAAAGCTAATGCTATTGGCGAAAGAATTAATAAAGAAGATGAGCAATTAAAAAATGGCTTAGGCTATGACCATAACTTTGTGCTAAACAAAAAAGCTGGCCTACAAAAAGTAGCTACTGTTTACAGTCCTGATACAAAAATAAAACTGAGCATTTTAACCGAAGAGCCTGGTTTACAGTTTTACAGCGGCAATTTCTTAACTGGTAAGGATAAGGACGGTAAAGGGGGAAAATCTTATGCACACCGTTCTGGCTTTTGCTTAGAGACTCAGCATTTTCCAGATTCTCCAAACCAACCTAGTTTTCCATCAACGATTTTAAACCCGGGCGAGACTTACAAAACTACTACCGTTTATCAGTTTTCTATTCATCAATAACAACCTTTTGATGTATTTTAATGGATAAACTAAAGGGATAAAATTTTATGCTCAAAAATTTCCTATTAATAATTTCTTGGCTAGTATTTAGCCAAGAAATTTATGCTAAAAAAATCACGATAGAAAATAAAGAAAGCTACTCTGTTTATGCTAAAAACATCACATTAAGTAAAAAAGCTTTAGAGAAGAGCTAATTGATGAAATACAAAATATTGTAGGTAAGTCAGTATCTAAAGAGCAAAAATGGATTGATGTAAGAAAACTTTTGAACATCTCTCGTGGGACGCTCCAAAATCTTAGAAACAATGGTAGCTTAAATCCATCTAAGATTGGCGGAACGCTTTTTTATAAACGAAGTGACACTGAAAAGTTATTGGAGAATGAGTAAGGATATTTTGAATCGGTTTTTGGTTAGCGTGGCCGGAAATCAGAAGATTTTGGTGAGCCATGTTAGCCTTTTTAGTGCGATTTTGTGTTGTAAAACAGGTGATGAGAACGCATTCCACGTTAATAGAAAAAAATTAATGCAGATGAGTAAATTGAAATTTACTGCTAATTATCATAAATGTATCACCGATTTAATAATTTTAGGATTTATAAAATATCTACCTTCTTATCATCAAAAGTTGTGTACTAAGGTTGCCTTGTTCGATTAAAAAACATTCGCTCAAAAAAATTTTATAATTCAAATGATATCTTTTTTTTGAAGTAAAGGGATTGTAGAGTGTGAAAAATTTAATGTAAAAGCGTATTGAAAATTTATAAACAATCTTTTCGCTACTTAGTTGATGTTACTATATGTTTACTGAGGGGTAAATTTAGAGTTTTAATACTTGCTAAAATAAGTTGTGCCATTTTACGAGCACCCAATTCATTAAAGTGTGTATCGTCTACTTTACCGTTTGGGTAATTTGGGTTTTCGCCTGGGGTGAGGTGGTTATAAAGCATTTTAGATTTATCAAAACCTAAAATTTGAATTAAATCCATGCTTGATTGACAAAGATCTATCAAAGGAACATTTAATTCACTTGCTAAATTTCTTACCAGCTGCGCATACACTTTGTGCGTATCTTCTAATTGTCCATCTTTGTTAAAAGAACGACGAGTAACCGGAGTAATTAAAATTGGACTAGCTCCTTTAGCCTTCGTTTCATTAACGTATTGAGTGAGATATTTCACAAACTCAATTTCTGTAGTATAAGTTTTTTTTGTTGGTACTTCATCATTATGCCCAAATTGGATAAAAACATAATCTCCGGGATGTAAGGCCTTAACGACAGGGGCCCATCTATTTTCTTCGATAAAGGAACGGGTGCTTCTGCCATTCATCGCTCTATTATCTACTTTTACAGATTGGTTAAAAAACCAAGCGAATGGCATACCCCAACCCGTTTCCGGATAAGTTTCAACCTGTTTTGCAGCAACTGTAGAATCTCCAATGAGGTAAACAATAATTTTATCTTCGGTTTTAAATCCAAGGACACATGTCAACAGCAATACTGATATTGTCAATTTCATTTTCATAATCATCTATCTATGCTTGCTGATATTATTTTTTATAATTTATATATAATAATTATTTAGTAATAAACTCACTATTAAACAAGTAGAATTAAAAAAATCCTTAATTTATAATCAAACTATCAATTGTTTACATCAAAAAAGTAAGAAAAGGGGATTATAAAAATCTTTTTTTTAAATAAATAGATTTTCAAGTTTTTATCGCTAATGCTAAAATTTAATAGTCGCATTTATTATTAGAATTAGTCAAATATTTAAAGTGAATAGTCAGTCAATTTTACTTTATGGGTTATTTTTAAAAAAATTAAAACTAACATTATTACATTGAACATCTTTTAATGAGATAATAGGGATTTCTTATTTTTCATTACTCTACCCTAACATTATCACCCATAGTTTGTAGAAAAGGGTCATAAATAATTTTTTTATAAAAACTAAACTTATTGAAGAGTAAAAGAATTTTTACTCGTTTATCTCTTTATCAAGAACAAAATTCCTTTTTCCTTTAATTCCTTTGTCATAACCTTCTTGTATAAGTTTTTTATATGCTTTTTCAACAGTATCTCTTGAAACACCATGTTTTTTACTAAAAACCGTTATAGATGGAAGTTGAGTGTTAAATGGTATTTGGCCATTTTCTATTTCACTAACAATAAAATTAAAAATCTGCATTACCTTGGTAATGACACTTTCATTTATTATAGCTATTTGCTCCATCATATATCGTTAAATAAAAACTAAAAAGACTTCATTCTTATCTTTTCAAGGTTAAACTCATTAAGCCTATAATTACTTCATTTGCCAGAACTTTTAGCTTTATTTCTTTAAGCTCTTTATAAGGGTTAAGAGGGATGTCTAAAACAGTTGCTGCACCTCCATCTATTCCAAAATTGGAGAACCCAGGAATAACATAAAACTTCTTAAAAGTTCTGCTTATTTCAGCAGTTTTCAATTTTACCCTATATGGTCTTGGACTTTTAAGTTTAAAAGCAAAATCATCAACATAATAATCTTGTTCTATTGGCCACCACTTTTCCGGATTATTTAAAGCCAAGCGCTCTGCAGTACCATCAGTATAGTAGAAAATAACTTCTCCATTATCTATTTGACTTTGCATTGGATTGGTTGACCCAGCCATCATAAGATAAGCATGTGATGCTTTTCCATTTAATGGAATATTTACTGAATCTGGGTAGTTATCCCATTTAGATGTGAAGATGATATTTTTTGAATTTAGTTCACCTGGTGTCATCAAAGGAATACCATTTGGGAGCTTTATTTCATTTTTCGCAGAAGCTGCTGCTCTTAACCCTGCGTCATCAATATCAACAGAAATAAAAGGATAACACCAATTACCAATACCTTGGGTAGGAATCTGTAATGTTGGTGACGTCGGCCGAGGTGCTAAATATTTATTTTTGAAGATGTTGGTTACTTTATCATTAAATTTAGCACTTAAATCAATTTTTTGCCAATTAGCATTAATAGTGGTATTAGTAGCCCAATTCGTAATTTCTCTTTCAATATGAAGTCCGTTACTACTCTTAAAGGAAACTATATTGGTGCCAGGCGCAATAGCTAAAGATGGAAGCTTAAAATCTTTAGACGAGTTAGCAGGGAGATTTAAATAGGTATTACTTTGATTGTTTAAAGTAAGGTTACCATTTATTTCTTCGCTATTGTTTTTGATTTTAACCAATAAGCTATCTCCGGTTTGTTCTTGTTCTGCAAAGAGTTGTATTTGCTGAATGACCTCTAAATTTACTGGAGCCCACCAAGTGAAATCTCCTTGTTTTAGTTTAGCAAAAACGGTTTTATGACCTGTATTCTTATTTACAATCCCTTCTATTGTTGTTTCTTTAATGATTTTTTTTTGAAGCACATTTTGGGGATCGAAAAGTTCTAGAACTGTACCAGGATGAAAGTCTTTTTTATAACTTTTACTAGAAATAACTTTTTCATTTTCCAAGCTAAAAGGTTTTTTACCATCCCATTCTATAACCACATCATAGGTTGAAGATTTACCAAAATAAATCTCTAAACTAGGGCTACCAACAGATTCTTCTAAAATTTTCCAGCTAGCTTTTTTACCATTAACGTATACAGATTTTAACTTGTCTGCTGATGCTTTTAATATAAGGCGCAAATTCATTTGTTTTGAAAAATTAGAACCAATTTTATAGCGATCTATATTTGCTGTCCTTTTATAATCAAAAGATAAATCTGGCACCGTTAAAGAGGCATAATTCCACGCCTGAGGTAACCCAGGCTGGATAGTTAATGTATCACTTAATGCATCAGGATTAATGCCAAATAAACCTTCTACAAGAGTACGGGCAACCATTCCGGTTGGGTCTGCAAAATCGCGATAGAATTCACCAATAATAGCATCATAAAAAGAAAGCATTTTAAATCCTCCAGGGCTATTGCTTAGGTATAAATTCTCTATGATTATACTTTCCCAAAGCTTATACGCTTCTTCGCTTCTGCCGCCTTGCCAATAGGCCAAGGCTGTATGCAACACCTCAGCCGTAGCGACATTATTAAGAGACCATGTATAGGGCTGCCAATTGGTAGTAGAAATTGTATAATAATTTTTATCTGGAATACCTTTAGCTTTAATAGGGATATGAGGAATCTCTGTATCAATATATCTTAAAGCTTGGTATGCTTGAAACAAATCTGGAACTTCAGAATCAATAGTGTGATAGATAGTCCATAATGCTGCATGTGGATGAACCAATTTTAGACCTAGCAAATCCTTATATTCTGCATACCAGCCTTTATCTTTAAGCCATAAATTATTATTTATAGCTTTTAAAATTTTATCTGCTTCTTGCTGAAAAGGAGTAGGGTCTTCTTTTAATAACTTAGCAAGTTTAGCTGCCATTTTATTGGCCTTGTAGTTGTAAGCAGATGAATGAGTTACGCCTCCTCCACTATATTGTAAAGCATCACTTGCCCAAATAGCAGCATATGCATCATACAAACCATCGCCATCCATATCAAAATTTCTCTTTTCCCAAGCCAAGTGTAACTTTACAGCGGGCCACATTTTTTCAATAAATCTTAAATCTCCATTCCAATTAAAATGTCTTAACATTAAATCGAAGAAAACTAAGTTCATATCATAATGTAGCGCAAGCGAATTGTTATTAGGTTTACTAGAAATATATCCACTACTAAATACTGCTGTTCCAATCTCCTCTAGCTGCCTAGCATAATTGCGAACAGTATCTGGGATAATAGCGCCAACGGCAGGATAAAGCACTTGTGAGTTTTTATAACTCTCAAGATGTAATTTAGCTCTTTCATGCCAGCCCAATGGGTCTGCAACTGCAGCGCCTCTCCACCCATTTAATTGAGTTCGCCAAGCTATAGCCCCATGCAAATAAGAAGGAGATTCCCAAATAGCGTCGGCAGCAACTGCTAAAGCGCCACCTAATGTATTAATATATGGGTCTGGGGTATTTACCTTAATACGATTAGCTAGTTTTAATCTTTCTTTTTCTGCTTGATTAAATATTTCTGGAAGATAAGAGTATTTAATTTCTGATTCGCTAGTTTGTACCTGAACCAAAAAAAACAAATCATTTGATGTATTGGCATTTACTTTTCCAACAAGTACGGGTGTTTTATTTAGTTTAGAAGAAGATAGAGACAAAGGAGATTCTTGCTTTTCTGCTCCAGCAATATTAAGCTTTGATGCTATAGGAAAAACACCTTTAATGTATTTCTGATTGATGAAGTCCTTTTTATCCTTCGTGAAATTCCAGTTTAACATTTCATCTATTTGATCGGTTGTTAATGGTTTTCCAGTTCCAAAGTTTAAAGTAAAGCTGTTTTTATTAAGTGATATATAGTTATCAATACAATTTTCTGGCTTTAAGTAAAAAGAAGACTCAGGGTCTCTTCCGATATCACCATCACGAATAAATTTTTTACCACTTACACCCCCATAAGCCCAAAAAAGTTCAACCCCATTAGGGACACCTTTAAAGTTTACTTTTATGATCATTCCTTCTGCATCAGCCTCAGCTAAAACAGAAATATGCATAACCCCTGAGCCAAGTAAAGAATCTTTTATGGTATAATGCATTGACCCAGGGCTAAAACGGGTTTCTATACTTTTAGCATCAATTATCCATTTACTTTTAGTACCAGAAATGATACCAAATTTCATATTTCCTCCCATACCTGGTAGGTAAAGTGCAAATTCTGGTAAATCTCCAGTTTCTACTCTAAAGCCGGTATTAGTACCATACAAAGCTCTATTAAAACGCCTTTTTCCGTTAACCCTAACAAAATCACTTCCATCAGGCTTATAACTTATGTAACGTTCTTTATTATGCCATAATTTCTCAGAGGTTTTGATAGACTGAGAGAATACTTCAGTACTAAAAAAAAGAAGGGCACTAAATATTAGGTGCTTTGTTAAATGGCTCATTAATGATATCTTTTAAATTACAGTGATAATTAAATTGGTAAGTTTACTTGAAAAAAGGAATTTCCCAATCATCTGTTCTGAAACTTGACAAGGGAAAACCTTCCGTATTAAACAATGTGCCTACTATAAAGTCTTGATAAGCGTATCTAACCGCTACAGGAGCAATAACTTTAGGAGATTTTAAAGTGATTTTATCTTTATAGTATAAAATTTCTGCTTTAGCAGGATGAAAAACCTTATCCTCGCCAGCAATTTCAAATCCATCTAAATATTTTCCAAATGTGGTTAGCCCATTTGATGCATACTTAAAGTTTAGTGTTATAACGCTATCTTTTATGTTCATGCCAGTATACTGAGGACTTCTATAGTTTATATTCCCTTTTAGATTATACTGCTGAGAAAGAGCCAAAAAAGCAAACCTTTTACCGACTACTTGTTTTTCTGCAGGATGGATACAATTCTTTTCCCCAACATCCATCAATACCACCATTCCACTATTGGGAATTGCATCTTCTGATTCTGCTTGTACCTGCCTGATATATGCAGAGTTATATCCTTTTAAACCATGATTAGCAAAATATCCGAAAGGAGCTATTTGAGCAAAATAAAAAGGAAACTCATAACCCCATTGTGCTCTCCAATCTTTTACCAAAGCAGGAAAAAGTTTTTTGTAATGCTCTGGATCATTTCGGTGATTTTCACCCTGATACCAAAGCACACCTTTAATTTTATACTTTACTAATGGAGCTATCATGGCATTGAATATTCCGGTAGCGGTTCTTGTAGGTTCTTTAATAACGGAAGGACCAGATGGAATTTCTACTTTAGGAAATTCAGCCAAACCTTCTTTACTCATGAAACATTCTGCTCTTGAACCGCCCCAAGAACTGGTAATGATACCAATTGGGACATTTAATTTTTGATTTAATGCTTTGGCAAAAAAGTAAGCTGTTGCGCTAAACTGTGGTGTAGTTTCTGGACTAGCGGCAAGCCAATTACCTTGGCAATCATCTTTTTGACTAGTAGAAACTTCTTTTTTTACATCAAAAAACCGAATATTTTTATTCTCACTACCTAAAATAGCATCAAGAGAACCGTTTACAGGCTGACTGGTGTAGCCCTTAACAGGAAAGTCCATATTGGATTGTCCAGAACAGAACCAAACTTCGCCTATAGCTACATTTTTAAAGTGAAGCAAATTGCTTCCTATTACTTTAATTTCATAAGAAGTGCCTGCTATTGGTGTATTTATACCAATACTCCAATTCCCGTCTTCTTTAACCTTACAACTATAGCTTTTTTTACTCCAATTAGTACTTACAGAAACAGTTTCTTTTGGCGTTGCTTTACCCCACAACATGACAGTACTATTTTGTTGTAAAACCATGTAATCTGAAAAGATTTTTGGCATAGTAACCTTTGCAGAAACCGAAAATATAAGGAGGATTAAACCGAAAATTGTAAAGCAAAGCTTCCTCATGCTAATTTTTACTTAAACTGCTTTTAAAATCAAGGGTTAATTTTCTGTTATCTTTTTCTATAGTTACCACTCCGCTATCAAAAACAGATTTCACAAAAGGGCTATTCATAACCATTGGTGGATTTAAATCTATTGTTTTTCCATTGATACTAGGCAGGCCTTGATGCAGCAAAGGCATTGATAATATATCCCCGCTAAGGGCTTTATAACTTAGAATATTGTTTTTGACAACTATTTTTGATGCAAGAATTTTTTTCTGAAAATTGGTATAAGTGCCTATATCAGCTTTTCGTGATACCTCTATTCTTATAGGAGTATATTTCTCATCAAAAACCATCCACATCCCTTTTTTATCTTCTTCCCATTTATATTTTCCTTGGATACCACGTATAGCAGTATAAGAATCTGAGGAGGAAACGAAAACCCAGCCATCTTTTTCTTGGAGATTTGAAAGTCCCGCCTTACTAATGAATACTTTCATTTCACCGGCACCCCTGCTTTGTACAGAGTCTTTAAGTTTTTGTACCAATAGACTTCCATTTTTTTGAATACTCCAAAATTGATTGTAAGCTCTATTGTCTTTACCAGTTTTGCAAGTTGCGTAAACCCTAGCATCTGGATGAGAATTATAGATAATTCCGGCCCAACGGTTTTGACTACTGATAAGCGCCCAATCTTCATAATTTTTAGCAGGACAGAAAAATGTACCAGCTATAAACTCTGGTGTGCAATAGCTATATCTTAATAAATCACCTTGAGGCTTTAAATGGTAGTTAGGTGGAGTAAAAAAACCTTTTTCTGCTGTTCCTAAACGTCTTTGTTGTACTTCATAAACTTTCCTGCCTTTTACATCTAATGCAATATCCATTACCAAGAGAGGCATTCTATAATTACTTGTAATTAAAGTAAATAGATTTTCATGCGGTGCAGAAATTTCATTTATGCCTAAATAGAACCAAGACATTTTCCAAAAAGTTGTGCGGCCGTTAGCAGCTTCATATGGGTAAACTCTACTTTTAGCTCCCCCACTTACACCATTTATTTGTTCTTGAGCCCATACAGCCCAATATAAATCCAAAAGATTTTTTGCCAATAGTTTTAAATCTGCATCACCAAAATCATTGAAATTATAGACTCCTTTTAGTGTTTCTAAACCATAGCTATCATTAGCCATTTCTACAAACAAGCCTTTCTTAGCCCTTTCTACTATCCAAAATTTGATGTACGTATTCCAAATATTATAATGTTCTTCTGCATTATAACCATCGTCATATTTTTCATTTTTGTATGATGGATGGTTTTTTAAAAATTTAGCAAAATGCCACGCTGCATAAAACCGCTGTATATGATGATTTTCAGATTCATCAATAAACCATGTTTTACTAATAACTAATTCAGCTTTCTCAATTTTAGATTGCATTTTAGAATATTGCCACATCATTAACAATACTCTTTCTTCTACTTCTTTTTTGATTAGATTAGGTTTTTTTGAACCGTTACTTCCATAAAATTCTAAGATTTTGCAGAGCTCATCTGCTGCCCAATAAAAGCTATCTTTATCTTTATACGCTCTAGGGTAGCCAATGTAGTAGTTTGCATTTTCTAATAATGCAACATTTGCAGAATCAATATTTTCGTTTAACCAAAAAGATTTAAAAGCAAAATCTATTAATGAATAACTATAATGCCTTGCGAAATCTGATCCATCAGAAAATATAGGCGGTATAATTTTTTCTCTTACAAGAGGTTTGCCCCTTAATAACTCAAATGCTTGTTCACGTCTTTGGCTGTAACTGTCTCTAATGGATAAAAGCTCATTATCATTAATGGAAAATCCAAAAACATTAATACAATTTAGTAAGAGTAATGAAAATATTATTAGTGTATTTTTCAATTAATTAAAGTTTAGGTTTAGCACTTTTGAACCTTTTCTAATGGTATAAATACCGCTATCAAAATCAGAATTTACAAAAGGGCTCGACATTACTTTTGTTGGTTTCAAAGAAATGGCACTTCCATTAACTGTAGGAAGTTTGCTATAATCTGTAAAAAATTGAAATTTATCCCCATAAATACCTTCATATTGTATATTGGTAGGATTAATAGTGAGTTTTGAAGCAATCACCTTATCTTGAAAAGCTTTATAGGTAGGGTAATCATCTTTTTGGCCAACTTCCATGATTATAGGACTATATTGATTTGTAGGCGCCATATATCTACCAGACCATAATCCAGGCTCGTTTACAATATTCCATGTGTAACTGCCTTGTACGGCTCTAAGAGCAGCATAAGCACCTTGTGATGCTACAAATACCCATCCGTCTCTTTCTAATAAACTGGTTAAACCAAAATCACTTATCCATACTCTCATAGGAGCAGCATCTCTACTGTGAACATTATTTAAAAGTTTATGAGTAATCATTGTTCCTTTACTTTGAACACCCCACATCTGGTTATAAACTCTATTATCAGTACCAGCACATTCAGGAAATATTCTTGAGTTTGGATTACCATTAAAAATAATACCTGCCCATCTGTTTTGGCTACTTATCATTGTCCAGTTTGGTTCGGGTAAAGCTTCGCAATGAAATGTTCCCATAATAAAATCTGGAGTATTGTAACTGTATCTTATAAGACCATCTGTTTGATTTATTCTGTACATAGGTGGATTGTAAAAACCATCTTTTGCTAAGCCAAGACGTCTCTGTATAATTTCATAATTTCCTTTCCCTCTGGTGTCTGTAGCTATATCTGTAATTAAATTTGGTATTCTATAAGCACTAGTTATAAAAGAGAAGATATTAGTTCTTATAACGCTTGGTTCGCCAATACCAAAATAATACCATGCTAATTTTCTAAAATGTGTTGCGCCTATAATACTTTCTCTCCCAGGGTAAACTCTAGCTTTACTACCTCCACTTACCCCATTAATTTGTTCTTGTGCCCAAGTAGCCCAATATAAATCGAGGAACTTTTTTGACAAGTCTTTGAGCTTTGCAGGCCCATAATCAAAAAAACCGTATATTCCTTTTAAACAATCCATGTTATAAGCATCGTGCCCCATTTCTATAAATAAGCCTTTTTTTGCTCTTTCTAAAATCCATTTTTCCATGTAAAGTGTCCATGCATTAAAATGGGCAGCAGCATTAGAGCCATCATCATAATTTCTAGTTCTGTAAATACTATGATCTTTTAATAACTTAGAAAAGTGCCATCTAGCGTAAACACCTTGTATATTATGGTTTTCAGAGGCTTCAATATCCCAAGTATTATGAGTACTAAAATCTGCTGAGGTGACAAAAAGCCAGCGTCCTAAATTATGAGTTCCTGTTAGTTTAGACTGATCTTTAGCAAATAGCCACATTACTTCATATACTTTGTCTTCCGCAGCTTTAGATAGTAGACCAGGCTTTCTAGTTCCATTAGTTCCAAATAATTCTACAATCCTACATAAAACATCTGCTGACCAATAAAATTGGTCTCTATCTCTTAATGCTTCTATATTTGGGATATAAATATTACAATTTTCTATAATTGCATCGTTAGCAGCTTGATTTTGCTCTTCTAACCAAAAGCACTTAGCGGCAAAATCTACTAAAGAGTAACTTAAATCTCTAGTGTAAAACACACCAGAAGCTGATATTGGAGGTGATATTATCGCTCTTGTTAGAAGTGTACCCTTCATGGCTTGAAAACCGCTATTAACTCTAGTGTCAAAACCAGAAAGTATTGTGGTTAATTGCGTTTCCCTTAATAAAGAGTCTGCTTTTAACTTATCTGCCTCTGAGGTTACAGGATTTTTTTTACAGCTAACTGTTGTAACTGCAAAAATCATCAGCGAAATTCTAAAGAAAAGTTTCATATTGATTATATTATTTAAGTAAAGCTGTAGCACACCATAATATTGGCGCTTGCCCATGAAGGTCACCAGTAACTCGTGGTCTGTTAAGGTAAAATTGATAATCATTTTTTTTATTGGTTCCTATACAGATTTCGGAAATGTCTCCTTTATCATTAATATATGAGCATAAAGCAACCCATCCTCTTCTAGCGGCAGGGCCATATTCGGTTTCATCTAACCATCCTTTTTTAACGCCAGTGATAAATGCAAAGGTGAACATACCTGTACAAGAAGTTTCTGCCCAAGCATTTTTATCATCAACTATTTGGTGCCACATTCCATTATTATCTTGGTATTTAAGTAAGGTAGCCATCATTTTTTTGTAGCCATCCATAATTCTATTTCTATAGATATTGTCTGCCGGTAAATATTCTAATAGTTCTGCCATACCAGCGGCCATCCAACCATTACCTCTACCCCAATAAATTGGCACATTATCTGCATGGTGAAATAAGCCATTTTCTTTTTGTAACTCATCTAAATAAAAAACCATTTCTTTAGCAGCTTGGTTGATGTAAGAGATGTCTCCAGTAGCTTTAAATGCTTGTGCTTGTAAAATGGTAATCATATACATATCATCAATCCATAATCTTGTATTCCAGCTGAATCCCTTATCGTACCATCCTTTTTCTGCATCATTTAATTTGCTATATTCTTCTGGACTTAACTTTTTAAATTGCTCTTTAGCCATAAAAAGACCTAGGTCTAACAATTGCTTGTTTCCATCTTGTGAGTAAACTTCTAATGGTAAAACCCCAAATACATTATTATCTACATGATTTGCTATAGGAATTAAATTTTTATCTTCATTTAAAAATGCGTTAGTTTTTTTAAAAAGTTGATTGGATAATGATTTTTTACCAGTTACGTTAGTATATGTTAATGCACCGTACATGGCGCATACATCTGGATAAACCACATAACCTACCGGGTTATTGAATAAATTAGGAGTTTTTTTCTCTTCTTCTGTATACCATGAGCCAGTATTAGAATAGGGTCTTTGTAGAAAACGTTCTGTTACTTTTTTTCCAATTTTTGTTGGATTGGCATTTTTAGGGAAAGATTTGAAATAATTTTTTGGATTAGTATCTTGCGCAATAGCGTTAAAACTTGCAAAAGATATTAATACCAGAACAGCTAACTTGATAAATTTCATAAAATAATTATTTGTAAAGTGATGTAAATTTGTAATTTCCTGATCCAACCTGAACTTTTATTGCATTAGCTTCTTCGCCTAAAATGGTAATATTTTTAACCTTGTTGAGTTGAATATTACCTTCAAAAATTTCTTCTTTTGATAAAAAAGGTATGTATATGATAGCTTTTGTATTTGCAGGAATTTTTATTTCTAAAGTAAGCTTTGCATCTATGATATTCCAAGATGAAGATACCTCACCATACGGAGTAATCTGATTAGCTTTCATACTAGTAAAACCACCTCCTAAATGCGGTTTAACAATAATTTCTTTATAGCCTGCAGAACCTTCTTGTATACCGGCCGCATTTCTATATAACCAATCACCAATTGCACCATAAGCATAATGATTAAAAGAGTTCATCTCATCTGTTTGAAAGGTTCCGTCTGGTTTTTGTCCATCCCAGCGTTCCCAAATTGTGGTTGCTCCACTTTTAACAGGGTATAACCATGATGGATAATTTTCTCTAAGCAACAATTGATAAGCAACGTCAGTGTAACCAAATCTTGACAAGACATGGCAGATGTAAGGAGTACCTAAAAAACCGGTTGTTAAATGCGTGTATTTATTTATATTCTCTACTAGTCGCTTAGCAGCTTGTTGCCTCAATGATACTGGCAACATATCAAACTGAAGAGCTAAAACATAAGCAGTTTGTGTATTAGATACTAATCCGCCGTTTGCAGTAGTATATTCTTTTACGAAAGCATTTTTTATATTGTTTAGTAATTCACTGTAATACTCAACATCTTCTTTTTTATTTAAAACTTCTGCAGCGTTTAACAACATCTGGGTAGAGTGTGCAAAAAAGCATTGTGCTATTAAATACTTATCTGTGATTGCTGCTATACCATCTTTATCATCATCAGGACGATAAAAAAGCCAATCACCAAAATGAAATTTTTCTGTATTCCAAAGATAGTTCACACTATTCTTTTTCATATAGTTAACCCAAGCCTTCATAGATGGATATTGGTCTATTAATATTTGTTTGTCTCCATAAGCAGTATAATGTTGCCACGGTATAATTGTACAGGCATCAGCCCAGCCAGTTGATGCTGACTGATCAGGAAGTAAGGTTCCCGGTATTACCCATGGAATTCTTCCATCTTTTAACTGATCAGCAGACATATCTTTTAACCACTTTTTGAAGAAGTTTTTGCCATCTCTATTATAAACTGCTGTTCTAAAAAAAGCGTGAGCATCGCCTGTCCATCCTAATCTTTCATTACGTTGTGGACAGTCTGTTGGAATATCTAAAAAATTTCCTTTTTGACCCCATTCTATGTTTTTTTGTAGTTGATTTACTAAACTATTTGAAGATGTAAACCAACCTGTTTTAGGCATATTTGAGTAGAGCGCAACAGCTTTTATATCTGCAGTATCTAAACCCATAGTTAAGCCTTCAATTTTTATGTATCTAAATCCGTAAAAGGTAAATTTGGGTTCAAAAATTTCTTGTTCGCCTGATAGAACATAGGTACTTGTTGCTTTGGCAGAACGTAAATTTGCGGTATAAAAATTACCTTCTTTATCAAGAACTTCTGCATGATAGATTCTAACAGTATCTCCTTTTTTACCTCTCAGCTTTATGGTTTCCCAACCTACTAAGTTTTGCCCAAAGTCCATCACTGTTTCTCCTTTAGGAGTTTTAATAGCTTTTTTAACACTAAAAATTTCTTGCTTTTTTATAGGTTCATTTATTGTTGGTATTAAGTTTGACAAACTATAATTAGCAACTAATATGTTATCCCATTTAGAATCGTCAAATGAGGGTAAAGACCAATTTTTCAAATTTTTATTAGCATCAAAAGTCTCGCCATTATAAATCTCAGCATACAAAACCCCACTAGTAGATGTTTTCCAAGTTTTATCTGTTGTTACTATTTCTTGTGTACCGTCTGTATATTTTAGATTTAGTTGAGAAAAGAAACCTAGTTTATCGCCGTATATTTTATCTCTTGGTTCCCAATTAAGAGTTCCTTTATACCAACCATTAGCAACCATTGCTCCTAATGCATTATTGCCTTCTTTTAATAAGTTACTTACATCATATGCTTGGTACTGGAGACGAGTACCGTAGCTTGTCCAACCTGGTGTAAAATAAGATTCTCCAACTCTTTTACCATTAATAAAAGCTTCATAAATACCATGAGCAGTTGCATATAACGTAGCCGATTCAATTTTTTTATAAATATTAAAAGATTTTCTAAATATTGGACTTAACGTACCAATATCTTTTTTTCCCTCTATCCAAGTTGCTTTAATTTCACTTTTATCCATTAAACCAGTTTGCCAAAAAGCTTTGGGACTCCAAGCTGATTTATTCCCGTTGCTATCTGTTACTCTTACTTGCCAATAATATCTGGTACTAGATTGTACTTTTGGTCCTTGATATTTTATATTGATTGACTCTTGTGAAATTATTTTGCCGCTGTTCCAGAATTCATTTACCAAACCATTAAAAACTTTTATTTCATATGATTTCTGTGTAATTCCACGTTCAGAACTATTAATTACCCAACTTAAAGTAGGTTGATTTTCTTCTATTCCAATGGGATTTATCAATCCTTCAGTTTGTAAACTAGAAACAGTTAATTGAGCATTTGAAACGTTTGTTAATGCAACAAAAAACATAATTAAGGCAAACTTCATATATTGTTATTTAAGATTAATTAAACTTAATGTTTAATGTTTATAAAAAGTAAACCTAAACAGATGCGCGTCTTGTTTAGGTTTACCCAAATTAAATTTTATAAATTAATTAAAGTAACCAGGGTTCTGAGGAAACTCTTGTGGATTTGTTAGGTTTAACATAAAATTTCTAGGTATTGGTCTCAATTCCATGTACTTCTCAAATTTAAATGCTGGTGTTTGATAAAAAACTTTACCGCTTGTAAGTGCATTATCTCCACTCATCCTTTCGGTAAGTTTATCAAAGCGTTTTAAATCGTACCAACGATGCCCTTCTCCTAGTAATTCTCTTCCACGCTCGTCTAGTATAAAATCAGCTGTAACGTTAGAAGGTGTAATAAGCATTCTGTTTACAAAGTTAGCTTCTGTTCTTTCTGCTCTTTTTCTTACTACATTTATATAAGTTGCAGCAGATGTATTATCTCCTAGTAAAAATGATGCTTCGGCAGCTAATAAATAAGTTTCTGCTAGACGGTAAACAAACACATCTCTAGAACCTGCTTCAAAGTTTACATCAGGGCGAAGTGGATCTAAATGCTTACGTAAATAAGGATAAAACAAAATGTAATTGAACCTTACGTTATCAGGCCAAAGTCCATCTGGGTTTGATATTGATTGTATACCTCCCTGTTGTCTTACAACTTCTTCCATATGTTCTGGTAACCAAACCCAGTTTGGCCATGCTTGTATGGCGAATTGCCTGTCTGATGATTTATTGTACCAGTAAGAAGCTATCATAGCTAGATCATTTCTTACTTTATTAATTGTTTGTGGTTGTTTAGTGATTGGGTTAAACCTTACTTCTGTATAAGTTGGTGTGTTTACAAAAAAATCGGTTTGAAACCAATCTTTACCACGTCTATCTAATAATCTATTATTTGATTGAGTATCAAATGCAGGATTTAAAAAAAGCTCATATCCGAAGCGGGTGGTTTTACATCTAATAAAAGGTCTACCTAGTGCAGTGGTTCTAGTTAATCCACGGTGTACAGTATAATCAGAGACCCAAAACATATGAGATCGGTTACCAGAACCATTTAAATTAGGATCTCTAGAGTAAAGAACTGGAAAAATAACTTCGCTATTACGCATTAAAGTCATATCCCATAAACTAAATGGATTAGCAACTAATGCGTATCTACCTGAATTAATTACACTATCAGCATAATTTTTGGCCAAATTTAACGCTGTAAGATCGGTTCTTTTAGCAGTTAACAATACTTTAGATAAAGAGTGCATTGCAGCAAATTTAGTAACACGGCCATAATCTGTTGTTGCGTTTGGATAGTTTACTGGTAAAGCTGCAATAGCAAATGTTAAATCTTTTATAACCTGTTCCCAAACTTGGGCTTGCGGTACGCGTTTAGATGTTGTTACTATACCTACTGTTGGTTCTAATTCCATTGGCACATCACCAAATTGTTTGACTAAATGATCATAATAGTGGGCTCTAATAAATCTTGCTTCACCAAGATATCTTTTACGTAAAGCGTCTGTAAGACCAGGTAATGCATTAACCTCTAAAGCCTTAATTACTTCATTACATCTATTTAAGTTAATGTAGCAAGTATTCCAAAAGTTGGTAACGTAACCTGTAGTAGGGTCTACTGGAGGTCTACCAGACATATCTGGCCAAATGGTCATATCGGTACCATTTTCAGTTATGTTCATAAAATCTTCTGTAATATATAATTGACGTAATGAGCCATATAAGCCATTAAGCCCGCCTATTATTCCAGCATTAGTAGTGTAATAATTACCAGCCGTTACTCTATTATAAGGTGTTTCTTCTAAAAATGAATCTCCGCAGGCAGAAAATAAATTAATAATTAATGTTAGACCTATTATTGCTTTGTATTTAATATTCATCATTATTCTATTTAAAATTTTACATTAAAACCCATCATTAGTGTTTTTAACGGTCTTGCATCAACCTCGCTGTTAGCATTCTCAGGGTCAAGACCTACATATTCGTTTTGAGTCCATAAGTATGGATTATCAAGACCTACATAAGCTCTTATACCTTTACTTTTTATGTATTTAAGCAATGCGGGCGGGAAAGTATAACCTAAGTTTATGTTTCTTATCCTGGCAAATGATTGATCTCTGAAAGCAAATGAACTTGCCATTAAAAACCCATCAGCAACTTGATTAGGCTTTGGTTGTTCGTTAGATGGATTAGTAGGTGTCCAGTAATTTCCTTTTAAATGATTAAATCTGGTTGAACCAAAATCAAAAGTAAGTACACCAAGTCTGCTACCATAATCTAACCTGGCATAGGTATAAACGCTTAAATCAAAGCCTTTATATTGAACATTGGTAGAGAAACCACCTATCCATTTTGGTATTCTGTTGTAAGTGAATAAATCTTCGGCATCGTATCTTTTGTTTCCATTAACATCCTGATATTTACCTTGACCAGGTATTTGAGAGAAAAGGGCAGCTTCTGCGGCTTCGTCTGTTTGCCAAACCCCTATAAATTTGTATATACGATCAACAGAGATTGGTTGCCCAATAAACCAGTTGTTTCCTGGACTATCTTGCTTGCCATTAAACAATTCAACAATTTCGTTTTTATTGTAACTTAAAGTGAAATTGGTGGAAATTTTTAATTTTTCTGTGGTAACAGGAATAGTTTGTAAAGCTAACTCTATACCGCTATTACGTGTTTGCCCTATATTTTGTAGTACAGAGGTATAGCCGCTAGTTGTAGGTAAATTTCTACTTAATAAAAGATCGTAAGTGTTTTTTTGATATACATCTACTGAACCACTAATGCGGTCATTTAAAAAACCAAAATCTAAACCTATGTTAAGTTCTGCCGTTTTTTCCCATCCCAAATCTGGATTTGATACTTGTGAAGGTAAATATCCAATTGCAGATGCTTCGCTTGTACCAAATGCATAGGGTATTCTACCAAATAAGCCTTGCGTAGAATAAGGATCTATGGCTGTGTTACCCGTTACTCCATAACCAACTCTCAATTTTAGATTGGTAACAAACGTTATATCTTTCATAAAATCTTCTTGCATTATTCTCCATGCAAAAGCTCCAGAAGGAAAGAAATCCCATTTATTACCTACTGCTAATCTTGATGAACCATCAAAACGGCCTGTTGCAGTAAATAAATATTTATCATTAATTGTATAATTAATACGGCCCATATAAGATAGGATAGACCATTCGTTTGTTCCAGAAGTAGGAACTACTTGTCTTGTTGCTTCATTCACGTTATACCATTTACCGTAATAAGGGATATCAAATCCAGAAACTCCTACAGATTGAAATTTGAATTTTTGCAAATCATTTACAAAAGAAATATCCAGCTTATGAATGTCTTTAAACGTACGTGAATAGTTTAAAAGATTGGTAACAGTTATTGATGATTCTGATTGATTATTATAAACAGCTCCATTACCAACTAGTTGCCTATTTCCACTAAATGGACCAAAATAGTTTCCATTTTCCATAGCAGTTTTATCTAATGTTGCAGTTGTTCTTACTTTAAGGTATTTATTTAGTTTCCAATCAGCATAAAAATTTGCTAATAAGCGATCTCTTTTCCCCACAACATCAACATTTTCCTTTTTGGTGTCAAAAATTGGGTTGTTAATGTTAAATGTACGCATGAAACTATTGGTGTAAAAATTCATTTGCCCATCTGCATCATAAACTTCAGAAAGTGGATCTGCTCGGGTACCATAACGCCATGCTTCGTTACCTGTAAAGTTTCTATTTGTACCGGTAACTAATCCAGAGTACCCAATGGTTAGGTTTTTGGTTAGCTCATTATCATTTGTGTACCTTGCAGTATACCTATCATAAGAACTATTTTCTAGTATGCCTTGGTCTTTGTTATATCCAAAAACAAACTTACTTCTGTTTTTACCTATGGATATATTATGATTAGATTTTTGACTTACACCGCTAAACATTAAATCTTGCCAGTCTACAGCAGTTCCATTGTCTAAGACACGTCTTTGTACATCATCAAGGATTGTTGGATTGCTAACACCTATAAAAGCAGCAGCTCTATAATCTGCATACTCTTGTCCGTTCATCATGTTGAAATTACCCATGGATTTTCCCAATCCATAATAACCATCATATTCAATTTGCAAAGCACCATCTTTACTACCTCTTTTTGTAGTTATGATAACCACACCATTTGCACCTCTAGAACCATATATAGCAGTAGAGGATGCATCTTTTAAAATATCTATGCTTTGTATTTCTGCTGGGTTAATCTCATCAAATCTACCTCCAAACGGGGCTTCATCAACTATAATTAGTGGCGCATTGCTAGCGCTTATTGATTTGAAGCCTCTTATTATGATAGAAGATGTTGCACCTGGAGCGTTACCACTGGTAATATCCGCACCAGCAACCTGACCTTGAAGCGCTTGAATTGGATCATTCATTTTTGCTTGATTCATTATCGTTTTAGACGATATGCTTGTAACTGCTCCTGTTAAATCACGCTTTTTTACAGAACCATAACCAATAACAACAACATCATTTAAAGTTTGAAAATTATCAGTTAGTGTAATTGTGGAGTTATTAATATCATTAGCTGCAATTTTTAAATTATTGAAACCTAAATAAGAAAAAAGCACAGTATCTCCATCAATAGTTGGATTTAAGATAAAAGATCCGTCTGAACTTGTTAATGTCCCTTTTGAACTACCAATTAACCTGACGGATACTCCAGGTAAAGGTGAAGCTCGTTGATCTACTACTTTACCAATAATTTGCTTCCCTTTTTTTGAAGAGTCAATCTGTTTTTTTGTTAGAACAATTTGATTGTTAGAGATTTTAAAATCAACATCTTCACCTTTGAAAATATTATTTAGTAATTCTGTTATTGATACATTTTTTACTGAAATATTGATTTTTTTATTTACGTTAATAAGATTTTCGTTATACAAAAATCGATAGCTACTTTGAGCTTCTACCTTTTCAATAACTTGTTCTACAGGTACATTTTGTAGGTTAAATGTGAAGGTTTTTTGTTGTGCTAAAATAACAGAGCAATGAAATAGGATGATTGAGAAAAGCACCAGTTTCTTTTTACTTAAATGCTTAAATAAATAAGCCTTTAAGCTACAATTCAACTCCCTTGTAGAGGTTACGTTCATAATTAGGTTTTTAATTTGGTTTTTTAATTTATTTATTGGTTGCAGTTATAAATCTTAAGCGATTTGTTATAAAACCGAGCAAGAAGATTTAAATACAAACTAAAGACGGGTTAGGTTTAATACCCCACATCACTTTTGTAATATTTTTTTAAATAAATGCTTTTAAAGTAAATAAGCGATTAAAAAAAAGTGTGATTTAATTTTAAAGAGAAATATAGTTACCTCAGGGTAAGTTATAAGGAATCTATTTCGTAAAAAGTACGATATTTAAGTGACCAATGTTGCTTTTTAATTTGCTTTATAAACTTCAATACGTCTAATATTAGGTTTATTACTATCAGTTTGTTTAACTTCTTTGTAAATAATAGGAGTAGAAAGTTTTATAAGTTCTAAAATTTCATCAAGGGTTTCATCTTTAAATGTTGCATGAAACCAATAACCTTTAAGCTCAGGGTCTTTAATTATAATTTCCACATTATAAGTTTTCATTAACTGACTAAATATTTCTTCTAGAGAATCATTTCGGAAGGTGAAAACGCCTTCTTTCCAAGCAATTACTTTATCAGCATCTGCTTTTTCAAGTTGGATATCATCGCTTTTTTTGTTGTAAGAAAATTGTTGTAAAGGAAGCATTAATACCTTCCTTTTGTTAGGCCCTATTAATAAAGTTACCTTTCCTGTTATAAGTGTTACAGAAGTTTTATTATTAATCAAATCAGTTTTAACGTTAAAAGAAGTACCAGTAGCTTTTACTTCAACATCTTCAGTGTGTACTATAAATGGTCTTTTTAAATCAGATTGAACTTCAAAATAAGCTTCTCCTACTAAATTTACGTGTCTTTCTCCTGGTTCAAAATTTTTAGGAAAAGTTAAATGACTTGCTGCATTAAGCCATACTTTTGAACCATCAGGTAAATTAATTTTAGAGAATGTACCAGGGTCTGTATTTACTTGCTCGTTTGAGAGTTTAGCTTTGTTTTTATTATTGTTAACCAAATTATAGTACAAAGCAAACGAGATAACGCCTATAACTAACATAGCTGCTACACTTCTCCAATATGTAAGTTTTAAAACCTTGGCTTTTTTTATAGATATTTGATTAATAAAATTTTCATACCCATTTTGTACATCAATTGTGTCTGGATTAAAGGCTGGGTTTCCAGCATCAATAATATTTCTAATTCTATAATATTCCTGTCGGTTGTCCTCACTCTCTTGTATCCAATCTGCTAACTCAGCCATCTCTTTTATGGCTAATGTTCCATTGGTATACTTTAAAATGAGTGCTTCTATATGATGGTCGCCTGTTGTCATGTTTACAGTTTTGAATATTATACTTAATTAGACGTATGATGAATAAAATGTCACATAGGGTAATTAAAAAATCGTGGTTAATAAAAGTATTAAAAATTCTTTCAAGTAAATTCGCAATAGTTTTAATGCTTTGCCGATTCTTACCTCTATCGTTCTCTCTGATACGTTTAGTTTCTTTGCAATTTCTCTATAATTTAAATTCCCAAATCTGTTTAAAGTAAAAGCTGTTCGATATTCTTCAGGAATAGCCGCTAATGCTTTCGTTAACTGCTTTTGTAAGTCAGAATATAAAACATAGTTCTCTGTATTAATATCGTCTAAAACTCCGCTTAGTTCTACATATGATTGATGTTGAAATACCACCGAATTATGTCTGATCTCGTCGATACATTTATTTTTTATGGATTGCAAAAGATATGCTTTTAGAGAACTTGAAATTTTTATGGTTTCTCTTTCTTTCCAAAATTTCAAAAATATAAATTGAACAATATCTTCGCAATAATCTTTAGAATTAATATAACGTCCTGCAAAGAGAACTAAATCTTTGTAATAAGTATTAAACAAATAAGAAAACGCACTGTGGTTACCTGCTTTTAATTCATCAAGAAGCTCTTTCTCATTAAAACTTTTCAATCGCGTCATTAGGGCTTTTTCTTTACTTTCTTAAAACTTCAGAATTATCAGGGTTTAACTATTGCACAAATTTCTAAAGTAAAAAATAAAATTAGATTACAAATTAAATAATCTTAATTATAACAATTAAAATTTTAACTAGACTTTAAAAAGTCAATTTCTTTCTAAAGGAATCCGCAAATAAATAATTACTAAAATAATTATTTGATAACCTAGCATTAAGTACATAAAGTGGTTTAATTCGGTTTATACCTCATTAAATTGAGTCAATTTCATTAAAGTATACAAACGTTGACGTTTGAAAACGTAAGTGTCACATTTTATTTTTAAAATTATTAATCCAAAAAAGACTCATTTACAAAGAATCTTATGATGTTAAAATATTTTAATAAAAAATCCCGGAGACGAGGATCGTCCCGGGATTACTACTAGACCAACTTTCAACCTTAATGCTTAAGGAATTTTTGAGAGAAAGATTCTTTGCCCTTACTAATGATAAGATTATATATACCATTATTAAGTTTGCTAATATTAATATTACTTATTAATTCGTTTGACATTAAAGTTTTACTGTAAACTATTTTACCATCTAAAGCGTAGATTGTTAATATTCCTCCAGTACTTCCTTCTGGAATGCTTACACTTAAATTGTCTTGTGCTGGGTTAGGGTACACTTTAAGTAAAGTACCACCTTTTCTTTCTATAGCAATAACATGGCTGAATTGAAATTTTCCATCTAAGTCGATTTGTTTTAACTTGTAATATAAAACTCCGGTCTTATTATTATTAACAACAAAATTATAATGATGAATGCCGGTAGTATTTTTAGATGGTAGAGTGCCAATTACTGTAAAATTTTTACCGTCTACACTTTCTTGTATTTCAAAGTTTTTGGTATTTACTTCATTAGTAGTTACCCATTTTAATTCTATTTGTCTATTTAAATCATTTTGTTTTCCAGTAAATGAAAGTATGTTTAATGGTAATATACTTGGCACATCTCTAGAAATGGTATAATTAGCATTGGTAGCTATTATTCCAACAGGATTTGTGGTTGGAGTAATGGTAATTAGAAAGGGGCTTGCGGCAGTGTTAGCAGCATCTGCGCTCTGAACAACAGCTGAAGTACCAGAACCTGTAACACTTGAAACTATAACATTATTATCTTTAGCCCAATTATTATTACCAGTATCAAATTTTTGTAAATCTAATGTGTAAGTTCTTCTAAATCCGCTAGCTTCATCTGCAGGTAACCAGCCGAACTTTAAACCGCTAATAATAGAATTTGAGTTAGCGGCCAAGATTGTAAATCTATTATTTAAAGTAAAATCGCTACTAAGTGGAGAATTAAAAGTGTTAAAACCAGTAAAACTGTTTATTACGCCTACTGTAAAGTTTCCTGTTGTTCCTGAATTAGTGATAAGTACAGGGCTATAACCTGTTGAAGTGCCGATTGGGAAAAGTATATCACTAGTGTTGCTTGTAAGTGATCTTATAATTTTCCCTGTTCTATTAGACCCTACAATGTTAAAGAATGCGTTGTTTATTAGTCCAAAATTAGCTGCAGAAATTCTAGTAGCATCAATAGTACCTCCATCTAAAATATTAAGTGCTACCCTGCTATAGTTAATAGAAGGTTCTAATTCATTTAAAGTAGTAAATCTTCCGGTACCCATTATATAAGTTCCTGACACGTTTAGGGTAGTAACATTTGTTGTACCAGTAGCATTATTAATGTTGTTGCTGTTTGGATAAGGGATAAACCCCTGTATACCTGTAGTTAAAGCTAAATTTAAAGTGCCATTTATATTATAAGTGTAAGTTCCTCCTGCTCTACCAAAAGATCTTTCATGCGTATTAAAAGAGCTTAAATTATTATTGCCAACAGTAATTGTACCGTTGATATTCATGGTATAATTCTCATTAATAGATGCTGATGGACCTGTAATGGTTCCCGTAGCCTGTACACTACCCATGCGATTAAGTGTTAAAGTTCTATAACCATCTAAAGCAGTTGTTGCAGTACCATTTGATGCTCCAACTAGGGTAATATCGTTATTTAAATTAATTGTTAAATTTTTGGTGTTTTGTGTAGGTGGGCCAGTTGTTCCGCCAGCGGCTCCAGATACTGATATGGCAGATATTTTGGTTAATCCATTGCCGGAAAATGTAAAAGTAGATGATGGATAAGCTGATGGATTAGCCCGGCCAGCGTATGAATTGGTAACATTAAATATTTGAAAATCTAATCTGTCACGATTATCAATTGCAGTGCCAGCATTTCCAGATCCTATGGTGCCATTATTTATAATTTGTGTGTTTAATCTTTCAGACTCAGGAACATTCGGATCAATAGACATACCAGTACCTATTGCTAAAATGTTATGAGTGGTGGTGTTTGCGTTAACCAAAGAACCTCCACTATTTACATACAAATTTCTACATTGTGCTTGGGCAGCTATGGTAACTGTATGACCATTCAAAATGTGTACATTGTGTCCATTAATAGGACCAGTTGCCGGCACAGTGCCGCCACCAACTATACTCCATGTGCTGGCGCTAGCCCAATTTCCTGATGCAATAGAAATATAATCTCCAGTTGCTGGAGTTGGAATAGTTTGCGCTTTTACGTTAATACTTAAAACCATAAGGAAAAAAGCAATACCCCATGGAATGAAAAAACTAATTTTTTTTGTCGAAATTCTCATAATAATTTTAATAATTGGTTTAAATTAATTGGTATAGTTAGGTTTAACTATTTAGATAGACGGTTGTGAAGTATAAGCCCACATGGCTTTTTAATAAAAATCAACTTATTTTTAAGAACTAGTTTTTTTATTTGAATACTGCGGGAATTCCCTATATAAAATAGGAAAGCAATATTTGCTTTAATTTTATTTTAGCCGAAGATTTATTAATACATCTTAATTACTAAGAGCATTTTAT
>JBIKIN010000053.1:0-11097 GCA_044361595.1 Pelobium sp.
CAATGCTTGAAGGTTCTTCAACGGCTGCCGAACAATTAAAACATAGAAATCCTAACGCAATTTACATTGTAGTTGCAGAGTGGCTTAAACTGACAGAACAGGTAAATTTAAAGAAATTCAAGGTTGTATAGGGGGTAATTAAAAAGGTATAATACTCTTAATATAAAAATGTTTAAAATTTGTGCGAAATTTATAGCGTTAAGGCGCTTTTTGAACGGTTTATAAAAACGGTAAGCAGTAATTAAAAAGGTATATTAGTTCCATTTGGTACTGTTTATCTTCCATAACTAAATATAATTGGTTCTGCTTTTGTACCATCACTGGTTAATTTATGGCTTAATTTGATTAAAATAGCCCTCTATTATCTTTTCTGTATCGGCTTCTTTTGCATTTACGTAGAAATTATTAATTGCTTCCACAAGTGACGCTAATGGAGCGTTAAAGCCTAAATATTTATCTATTTCTTTAAGAATGCTGTCTCTATAAGCTTCATAATCAAACGATTTGCCATTATAGTATTTTGATACTTCATGCTCTTTTTTATCTATGTTTTCAAAATAATAATGGTCTAAGTTCATTATTATGTATTGAAAATTCATTAAGGTATTGATATTCTGAAATAGTTTAGCCCTTTCATTATTACCTTTAAGTAACTCTAAAAGCACTTTTTTATGAACGTGACCTTCTAAGTGGAATGGTGCATCTGCATCATAAACATAGCTTTTATCTACGATTTTGGATTGATTTTTTGAAGTAATTATGCTCTCCTTATGTTCTAAATTTGATTTTGAATTGTTAGAATTAACATCTAAATCGCCGCTTAAAAGAGGCTTGTCATCTTTAAACGTAACATTGTTTTTGTGTAAATTCGTAACATTATCAAAGCGATCTTTGGCAGGATCAAAGTTTACATCAAAGAAAAAAGCCGGGTTTACGTTAAATTCTTCACAAATAGATGTTATTGTAATAAAAGTAGGATTTGATTTACCTGTTTCTATTTGTGCCAAATTAGACCTACTGACATGGATTTTCTTTGAAAAATCAGCCTGAGTCATTTTCTCATCTATTCGAATGAATTTAATTTTTTCTCCTGTAGTCATTTCTAACAAATATGTTAATTAATTTGCAAATTTAATTCACAATGATTAAAATTGTAACGTAATGCAAATCAAACTTAATAAAAACATGACAAGAAAAGAATTAAAAGAAAAAATTCCATACGGCTACATTAAGATAATAGCTTTAAAAGCCGGTGTTTCTACTCATTCTGTTTCACTTTTTTTAAGCGAAAAAACTAATAGTACAAAGGTTGAGCTAGCAGCCTTAGAAGTTGTTAGTGACCTTGAACAAAAGAAAAGAACATTCATTAATCAAATCGTCTAGAGATGCAAAGGTTTGGATATAAGGATGCTTTAGCTTCACTAGAAGATTTATTAGATTTTAATCATTTAATCGAAAATGAAAAAGAGAATATTCGTGTTCATAGGAATAGGAATAAGGGAATATACTGGGTTAAAGAGCCTAAAACAGGACTTTATATTTGGTCAACTATTCCCGAAAGATTCATTAAAAAATATAACCTTCCAAATGTTGAAAAAGTAATTGACTTATGTAAACTACAACAATCATTAGAAATTGAGAATACTAAAAACCTAGAAATACAAAATGCAGAAATAGAAATTAGAAATGCTCTTAGGTATGCTTTTGAAAGTGATTTCTCTAAATTTTGCCCGAAATATCACACTCATTATCCTAACAATCCTGATAAGGTAATTGAACTTGCTAAGCTTCATTCGGTATATAATTGCTGTTTAATCCTTAGAAAAGTGCATACAATTGCCCTGACGTATGGGGGGTATATGCAAACTTTAGGCTCAAATGCACCAATAAAAACCGAATTTAAATTTGGAAGAAAGCTTAAAGAACAAGCTTTAAACGGCATTTGTCTAGTCCATAAGAGTGCAAAAAAGCCCCGAAAATACCTTGTAAAATTAACTGATTGGCATATTGCAAAAATTGAATTCTATTATTCACATGGAGCTCAATATACACATGAGCAAATTCATGATTTATTAACTCATGATTCTAAGCTCAATAAAAAAGAAATCGTTTCCTTTCATACTGTTAGTAAATACTTATCTAAAATAGAGGTTAAAAACCGCTTATCAATTTATAGAAACCCCGAATACTGGAAAAAAGAAATTAAGCCGTTTACAAGAAGAGAAAAACCCAATTATGCCTTTGATTTATGGTATGCTGATGGTTCGCCAATACAAATTACCAGTTGGAATAAGAACCACACCAAAGTAACAAGGCTAAATCTATTTATAGTTATTGATGTAAAAAGCTTAAAAATAGTAGGTTTTGATGTTTCTGAACAGGAAGATAGATACAATTGGTTTGCAGCCCTTAAGATGGCTGTTTCGCTATCACAGGCTGCACCGTTTGAATTAATGTATGATAATGCAAGTGCAACTAAAACAAATGAGTTTAAAACCATTAAAAACGATTTTTTAATACGTGGCACTCAATTCAGTAATACCACGAAAGCAGAACCGCAACAAAAAGCAGATGTAGAACGCACTATACAAACTTTACAAAGCTTTATGCGAATGATTGACGGCTTTATAGGTGAAGGAATTAGGAGTAAAAGAGAAAATGGTAGAATAGATGCAGAACATCTAAGCAAAATAGCGAAGAAAAACGGCTTTTATAGTTATGAAAGTATGGTTTTGATTATCACTGATTTAATATCTATCTATAATTCTAAGCAAAAAAGAGGTAGAAGGTCTCCTAATCAAATATTTACCGATAGTGAAAAACCAAATGCAGTTAAATTAAATGCTGCGGATATTGCTATGCTATTTTGGCATCATAAAATATTAAAGGTAAGGCGTAGTGAAATAACCTTTGAAATCCGTAAGAATCCTTATTACTACAATATCTACAATCATGAATTGGCTTTACAACTGGATGGAACAGAGGTGAAAGTTTATTATGATGAAAATGACCTTTCCAAAATTCACATTTTCAAACTTAATAACGAATACCTAGGCGAAATAAAACAGAAAGTTAAGATAGTTTCAGCAAAAGCAAATCAAACTGAAAACGATGTTCTCGAGATTATTAAGCAAACTAAACATCATGAAAATAAAGCCAAAGTAGCTAAACAAATTACCAAAAGCATTATAGAAAAAGGGATGATGGATGATGAAGAAGGATTTTTACAACAAAGCAACCCTTATATAATCGCAAAAGCAGATTTGAACGATGCAGAAAGTAAAGCGATGATAAACTACGTGTATGAGAATGCAGGATTAGACTTATCTAAAGTTGAAGATTACAAGCCTTTTGAAGTTGAGAATATTATTTCAAAACAGGTTAGCAAAAGTTCTTTAGAGCAAAGGCATAGTAAAAAACACTTAAAACCGGCAACACTGGAAATAGTAAGCAAAAGATAGAAAGCTGTTAAGCCTGACCGCTTAACAGCTAATTAAACAGTTTTTAAATACCATTTAAATTAAATCAATCAAATATGCAAAAAGAAAATTTAATACAGCAAGCCAAAGAATTGATAAATGAGTTTGCAGCGCAAAAAGACCTTAGCAAAAACAAATTAGCTAAAAAGCCAAATGTTTCAAGTGCTATACTAAGTTTCATTGAAAACGGACAATGTGAAAGTGTATCGGAAGATATGCTTCTAAAAATCATAAATGAGTTAAAGCCTAAATCGGCTTTTAACATTATGGGGACTTCAAATTACAACGCAATACAAAGCATTTGTAAAAGCACACAATTAGCAAGTCACATGAATGCGATAATAGGTTTTACAGGTGCAGGAAAATCAACTGCCTTGTATGATTATTATAGAAACGGTGGTAATGTTTATTACATAGAGTGTAAAAATTCAATGAATAGAAAGCAGTTTTTACATGCTGTTTTAGCTGAAATGGGAATTAATTATTTAGGTTCTGTTTACGATATGGTAAAGCAAATTTGCGACTATTTAAATACGCAAAATAAACCGCTTCTAATTATTGATGAAGCTGGTAAAGTATCAACAAACATTTTATTAGACCTACATGATATTAGAAATTCCACCTTTCATAATGCAGGAATTATTATGGCTGGGTGTGAATACTTTCAAAGAGATGTACAAAAAGCAGTCAATAAAGAGAAAATCGGTTATCCTGAATTTCATAGTAGGGTTGTAAACTGGAATATCTTAAACAGACCTACTAAAGCCGAAATAGCGGCTATCTGTAAAGCAAATGGAATTAGTGATGAAGATTTAATAAAGGATTTTCAAAAGCTACCAAATTACAGACTCTTATACAATGCAATAACAAACGAGGAGGTATTATCATGACAAAAACTTATGAAGTAGTAAGAGCTGAAACGCTATATGTAGAAAGATTTATGACAGGAATTGGTATTTCTGAAGAGTTAGATGTTTCACTTACTAATGTTTATAGATGGATTAGAAAATATGGTTGGAAAGCAAAAAGGGATGATAGATTAAGAATGATAAAAGAACTTGGGTATAGTTTAGAGGAGTTCCAAAAATTTGTTGATAAGAACGAGCCTGAACTATCAAAAAGTGTGAAAAGAGCAATACGTAAATATAAAAAATCAAAAATCAGATGAAATACATTACAAACCCACAATTAGCAAAATTACATGTGCTATTAACCAATCTTGGAATAATAGACCAAAAGCAACATATGGTATATAATATTTCCGATGGTAGAACAACTAGCAGCAAAGAATTATCATTTGACGAAGCTAGAACGCTTATCATGAACCTAAGCCAGTACGACCCACGAGAGCGCACCAAATCGGTTATTTTCTCATTGGCATACAAAGCTGGTATAATTTACGGTGAAAGCGATACAGACAAGAAAATGAACACTGCAAAGCTTAACGGTTTTATAAGAGACCGTGGAGCGGTTAAAAAGGATTTAAACGAAATGAACCAACAAGAACTGAATAAAATACATAGGCAATTTGAAGCAATTCTTAGAAATACCCAAAACAGCAAAGACAAAAAATCGGCAGATTCAATTGTATCAGATTTATTAAACGACTTAAATATTATAACATCATAAAAATGGAAGCAGTAAATGTAAATGATAAAATCATAAAGGATTTTGAAAAAATGATTGACTTAGTTGGAATTGAATACGTACATGAGTCCTTACTAGAGGTGTATTTCGATTACTCGCAATTATTAATGAAAAGCGAAGGTTTGTTTTGTGAAGGTGCAAGTGATAGATTATATAATCTATCAAGCTTAATAAAGGTACTAGACGGTAAATTTTAATTAAAAGGCAATAAACACCTTTCAAACATAGGGGGGTATATGCAAAATGAAACTATAAAAACAGCCTTAACAACATAATTAACATGGAAAATCAAAGAAAAAATAAGTTATCGGAAAAAAGAAATAAAATAATCTACCAAGAATTTGAAAAGCTATTTAATAATGATGGGTTAAGGATGGATGTAATCTACAGTAAGCTATCAGAAAAATGGTTTCTATCGACCGCCATGATTGGTAGAATAGTAGTAGCACAAGCTAAGATAATAAGGGAGCAAAAAGAGGCTCAAAACAAAGAGACAATAAATTAAATATTCACAATTAAATAAAATCAAGTTATGCCAAAGAGCACTAAAAAATTTGTACTAAGTAACAGCAATTTAAATTCACATGGATTTAGAATGTTGACCAGCGGAGCGGATTTATCCGACTTTATGCGAAATCCAATTATGTATTGGATGCACATTTATCCCGAGCCTGAAAAACCTAATGGTTTACTTCCAATTGGTTTTTGGGATGAAATCAAAATTGAAGGGGATAACATAACAGCAATTCCAAATTTTGACGATTCAGACGAATTTGCAATGAAAATTTATCAAAAGGTTGAACACGGAACTTTAAGAGCTTGCAGTGTTGGTGCTTTTCCTTTAGAAACTTCTGAAACGGACAAAGTACCAGGACAAACTAAACCGACTTATAAAAGGTGGCAGCTAAAGGAAGCTTCAATAGTTGATAGAGGCTCTAATACTGATGCAGTTGTAACGCTTAACGCAAAGCGTGGTTTGCTTACTATATTATCAGAAAGTTCTGTAAGCGGTTTGATGCCAGCGTTAAACGAAAATGCTTACAACCAAAAAACGGTAGATATTTTAAATAATGCTCTTTCAGTTGGCAAAATAAACAATGAAGAGGCTGAAATCTACCTTAAAATGGTTACTGATGAAAATAGCCTAAAAGTAATTGTAGATATGATTAATATCAAACCTATTGACGTTAAAAAGCTTGAAGGTCTTTACAGTAAGGATATTTTAAGAAAATCACAACTAAGCTTTGATGAAATCAAAATGAAAGAACCGGGAGGCACTGAACCGCTTCAAAGGCTTGCACCCGAAATCTATAAATCAAAATTTATGGAAAGGCATGGAAGACTGCCACAAGTAGTATAATCAATTAAATTTAAATAAATATAGAAATGAAAAATCAAGAATTAGAATTAAAAGGCGAATTAAATGCAGCCGAAATCGAAGTGTTAAAGAAAAAACATCCAACAGGTGTTTATGAGCTTAAATGTGAAAACTTGGTAGGCTATGTAAGAAAACCAACCAGAGAGGAAATGAAATACGCTTTAACCTTCGCTACACAGAACGATCCTTTAGGAATGGCAGAAGCTTTATTGGAAAGCATTTGGATAGGAGGTGAATCTGAATTGATACAAAATGACGATTATTTTTATTCTGTTGCCTCACAGGTTCAATCTTTAGTTGAGCTAAAAACAGTTGAGCTAAAAAAGTTTTAGACGAGACATCGGGAGAAATGGAAAGTAACTGGATAGGGTACATTGACACCCTATTCAGTTATTATTTACCGGGTGTGGATGTTTCGTCATTAAGTGATAAACGCTGGGTAGAAATGTATAAGCAATTAATGAATATAAGAAAAATGGAAAGGAGTTCAGGAAATGAGTAACCTAGTTGAATTTATAGTTAAAATAAGGGATATGGCTAGCAGTCCAATGATGAAGATTGCTAACACAGGAAATAGTTCCTTCACTAAACTAGAACAGGTTTTAAATAAGGTTACTGGTAAAATGGGTAATCTTAAAATGTCCATTAAGGATATAGACAAAAAATTAAGTGATTTGAGTAAAAGCCGTGAAATCAGTTTAGATGGTAGGCAAATCAGACGAATTAATAGGGAAATGGGAGACCTTGAAAAGAAGCGCAACAGATTGACTAACGGTAATGGATCGGCGGGCGGTATTGGAGGTTTAATAAAGCAAGGTATAGCAATTGCAGGTATTGGAAGTATCGCAGCTATGGGTATGGGTTTGATGAAAGGTGGTATGGAGCGTGAGATGAATACAAAATCCTTTGAAGTACTTGCAGGAAAAAAAGCAGGTGGCCAATTAGCTGGTAACGTAACAAAATTTGCCTCTGATACTATTTACGGAAATGAGGTTTTTGATAATGCAAAAACTATGTTGGGTTTTGGCATCGATGTTAAAAATATTATGCCTGCAATGCGAATGATTGGCGATGTAGCAATGGGAAGTGCCGATAAAATGAAATCCTTAACCCTGGCATTTAGTCAAAGTTCCTCAACGGGTCGTTTAATGGGTCAAGATTTATTGCAATTTGTAAACGCCGGGTTTAATCCTTTGTTTGAAATTTCTAAAATGACAGGCGAATCAATGGCAACATTGAATGATAAGATGGAAAAAGGACAAATACCTTTTTCTATGGTGGCTAAGGCATTTGAACACGCTACAGGAAAAGGTGGTAAGTTTCATGACATGATGAATCAATTAGCGCAAACACCAACAGGTAAGTGGAATGCTTTTACTGGAAATTTATCTACTATGGCAGCAACATTGGGTCAATCTCTTTTGCCTGTTTTGGGGGCTTTTGTTGATGGGATGAATTGGATTTTAGAAAGACCTGCGGTTTTTGCATCATTCGCAACAGGAATTGGACTGCTAGTAGTTGCTTGGCAAGGATACTCTATTTACGCATCATTAGCAGCACTTGCAACATCAGGTATAAGTTTGGGGTTAATTGCAATTGTTGCTTTAGGGGCGATTCTCTTTGCTGCATTAGTTGGTGGGATAGTTTATGCTTGGAATCATTTCGAGGGCTTTAGGAAAGTTGTAATGGGTTTATGGGAAACTTTTAAGCAAGTTTTTAATAATATCTCAAATCTTTTTAAAGTTGTTTTTTCTCCAATTGGTGAAGCAATTAGTGCGATACTAAATGGTGATTGGAAAAAGGCAGCAGTTTCTTTACTGAAAATGAACCCGGTTGCTATTGCATCTAGAGCGATTGAATTTACAGCAAAAGGAGGATTGACAGAAGGCTTAACTACTGCTTATAAAAAAGGCACTGCTATGGGAGCTCAATCTTTCAAGAATTATAAAGAGAAAAAAGAATTAACTCCTCTAGATGCTTTTAAGGGGTCTGAAACTTCAAGTAGTACAAAAGGCTCATTACACAATTCATTATCTGAAACTAATAAGGGGATAACATCAGGAGGTGTTAAAAACCTTACAATCAATATCGGGAAGATGAATGAAAATATAGTAGTAAAGACGACCAATTTAACTGAAGGAATTAAGGATATTGAAGATAAAATATCGGAGATGTTTTTAAGAATAGTTAATAGTGGTGCGGCTGTTATGGATTAATAAGCCAATAAATAAACAATCATTTAAAAACAATTTAATTACCATTTAACAAATAAAAATTATGGAACCAGTATTAATAATTACAGATACAGAAAGAATACAAGCAGAAAAAGATTTATGTGATGCCTCGGTAGTATTTATTCAGGGCTTTTACGACCTAATTGCAGCCCTTGGAATAACTTTTACAATCGAGGAGCTAGTAGCAAACGCTTCAGCAATAATTAACCCTGGTCATCGAACGGGACAAATGTTAGAAAGAAACATAAAAGAGAAATTATTAGCAAAAGTTTCTGGAGCTAACTTTAATGGAGTGCCATTAAGTGAAGATGCCTTAGAAAAATTAATTGCACAACCCGATGTTTCGCACCTTTATAGTTATGTAAGACAGAATTATCCAAAATTTTACGTTGCTGATCGGATTGGTATAACACCAAGTTTTTTAGAATTAAACGATGGTGTAATAAATAAAAAAGCAACTGCATTTACTACAATTGAGGCACTTTACACTTATTACACAAAGAATGATAAAGGAGCGGAATTAGCAACTTTAATGTTTTTAGTTTGTGATAAGTTAAACGAGTATGAAACTTATCTTGAAACAAATAAAAATCATGTTTCTTACAGATCAGTTAAAGAAGTAAAGGGCATTGATTATATTAACTATGTATATCGTCCAAATTTACAATTTATAAGGGATGTTGAAAATTTATATTCCGATTATGTTGTAGTTTAGATTTCCTGTTAATTCTGACAATTAAAAGGCAGCCGTTTGGTTGCCTTTTTTTGTTTTAGAATTTTTCCAAATTGTTTTACATTTTGCCTTTTTTGCTTTTTAAAAAGTTGTTTTGCAAACTTTAATAAGTTTCTTATACTCAAAATAGTATGTTTACTAATCGTGTTAATGTTTATTTTTTTTTGAATTTTCATAAGTGCTGGTGTTGCATATTAACCAGCACTTATTTTTTTAAAATATAAAATGTCAAGAGGTCAAAATTCTTTATTCACTTCACTTTTTCCTTCATCAATTCAAAGTGATTCCAATAATCAAGGAAAACGAAATGTACTTATAGAAAAAAGAGATGAAGCATTAATTTGTAGGTATTATTATCATGCAGAAATAAAAAGAACTAGATATGATGATTGTTTATCAAGCTTGGAAAAAGAGTTTTTTATAACAGCAGGAGTAATTACACAAAGGATAACATTAAATCTTGATACCTTAAAAAAGATAGTTGAACAAAAAGCAAGTGCCTATCAACTCAAAAAACAGTTTCCTCATTTTGATTGGAACTAATCAAATTGTAATTTTCTTATAAAATTTCTGATATTTGAACTATTAAATTTTAATGTCTATAGCCTAGCATTTATGATGCTAGTGAGTTATAGTAACATTTCTATTTATTAAAGCCGTTAGGGGTTATAGTTTACCATTTATGATGGTAGTATTATAGTTGTTAACGGTTTTTTAATGCTAAAGCCACGGGAATGCTCGCAAGGCTACTGTCCGAGTTTTAGGGAAACCGTTAAGGTTCACGTGTAGCATCCTTTGACAGCTAGCATGTGAGGGCTTTAACGGTTTTTTTAATGCTTTTTAAAGCATCTTATATTGGTTAAAAAATTAATTACTGGTTTTTCCTTACAATATGATATTACCATTTGTACAACTGTTTTTTATTTAATTACTCTAATTTTAGTTTTTTAACTTTTTCACATTTAAGAAGTGTAAATGAGGTTAATTTTTCAATAGAAGCATATCAAAAACACAAATTGCATCCCAATTAAAGTAATAATAAATTTTTCGAATAAATATTCTTACAATAATTACACCTTTTAAAAGATTATTTAACATCAATATTTGCTGTAAAACCGTGTTTAAATTCAATTATAAGTAAGGGAATAAATAGGTTAGACAAATAGGCATGTTTACTTTATTTAAATAGTCTAAAAGGGTCTTTTTTCCTTTGTTTAGGTTCTATTATATTAGAAAGCTAAAGGAATAAACTAAAGAAAACATAAAAATTGAGCTATCAATAATTGATAATATAATTAATAATACTCAATCAAAAAAACATTAATTTTTGATTTGAAAAAGTGCTATTATTGCTTGATTTTTATAAAGTGGTTAATAAATAAAACATACCTTTTTAATTGCTTTTTTAATGAAAATATAGTCATTTATAAGTTATTTTTAACCGCTTTTATTATACTTTTTTATATACTGTTAATTTTACCTTTTAAAATCCGTTTTATAGTTGACCAAATCTATGTTTTGAGAAAACAAAAAAATACTGACAGAGAATATCGTTACGCTGACACATATAAGAAAAACCCAATTTTTGAAGATGTTGTTCAACACCTTTTTGACACAGTTCGCAAT
>JBIKIN010000069.1:0-3139 GCA_044361595.1 Pelobium sp.
CCGTTTCAGTGCTTCGAAATACAAGCTCTGTAGGTACTTTAGGCTTTGCTGCAAAAACAGACTTTGCAACTGGATCTGCTCCTTCTGGCGTAGCCTTTGGCGACATCGACGGCGATGGAAAACCCGAATTAGCCATTACTAACCAAACTGCATTCACCATTTCTTTACTTCGTAACACAAGTAGTATTGGATCTTTAAACCTTACTCCAAAAGTGGATCTTGCAACCGGACAAAACCCATTCTCTTTGGCAATAGGCGATTTAAACAACGATGGAAAATTAGACTTTGCTACCGCCGATTATAGCGATAACACCGTTTCTGTTTTAGTAAATAATCCAGTTTTTAGCACAAACGCAAACTTATCTAACCTGAATCTTAGCGATGGCACATTATCTCCTAATTTCTTGGCAAACACTACAAGTTATACAGCTGCTGTAAATTCATCAACAAACAATATTACAGTAACACCTACAACAGCAGAGCAGAATGCAACTGTAGAATTAAAAATAAATGGAGGTAATTATCTATCTGTAACTAGTGGAAATGCATCGAGTAATTTAGCTTTAATTGAAGGTAATAATATTATAATTGTTAAGGTTACTGCTCAAGATGGTATAACTTTTAAGGAATATACCATAACAGTTACAAAGGCAGCAACCCTACCGGTTTCTTTAATCAGTTTTGACGCGAAAATGAATAATTCTGGTTCAGTAGATTTAACTTGGTCAACAGCATCAGAAATAAATAATAGCCATTACATCATCTTAAACTCTACAGATGGAGTTAACTTTTCTAGATTAGCAAAAATCAGCGGAAGCGGAAACTCTAACCAGCAAAATAGGTATCAAACATCAGATATTAATCCAGCTAATGGTAATAATTATTATCAATTGGTACAATATGATACAGATGGAAAAGCAACCTTATTATCTACCAAGGTGGTTAATGTCTCGTTAATTTCAGCTAGCGAAGTTTCAATTTATCCAATTCCATTTAAGAATACTATAAATGCGAAGTTTGAGAGTGGCCTATACAATACTATCAAATTGCTAGATATGAAAGGAAGCATTTTGGTTATCAAAGCTATTGATAATACACAATCACAAATTAGTTTAGAAAACTTAAATTTACCAGCAGCTACTTATATCATTAGGTTAGAAGGTAAAGCTGTATCAGTTAGTAAAACCATAGTGAAAAACTAGAAAATAAAATAAATACGCTCATTAACGGCTGCCTAGTACTAGGTGGTCGTTTTGTTTTTTATGTAGATTACTTTCTTATATATTAGTATCAAATAATACACAATAATGAATCAAGAAAACCCTTGGCAAACCCTAAGCAGCGAAAAAATTTACGAAAACCCTTGGATTAGCTTAACCGAGCATCAGGTAATTAACCCATCTGGTGGAAGAGGAATATACGGCGAGGTTCATTTCAAAAATTATGCTATTGGCATTATCGCTATTGATGAGCAGGATATGATTTACCTAGTTGGTCAATACCGTTACCCATTAAAACAATACAGCTGGGAACTGCCCGAAGGTGGCGGACCGCTTAACGAAGATCCATTAGATAGTGCCAAGAGAGAATTATTAGAAGAAACTGGACTGGTGGCCCAACATTGGGAAGAGGTTTTAAGAATGCATCTCTCTAACTCGGTAAGTAATGAGCTTGGCATTTTATATTTAGCCAAAGATTTTGAACAATTTGAAGCACAACCCGAAGAAACTGAGCAATTGGTGGTGAAGAAAATCCCTTTCGAGGAAGCCTACCAAATGGTAATTACTGGGCAAATAACAGATTCGTTGACTGTAGCAGGCATTTTACGTGTTAAATTATTGATGCAAGGTTTATAAATTATATTTGCGGTATGAAAAGAATTATTGGCCATATTTTAAGTCCGTTGCACCATATAGGTTTTTTCCTGCTTTTAATCATTTTTCATCCTATACAATGGCTAAGCCTTAAGTTAGGTGGCTATGCTGCGCACAAGAAATCTGTAGATATTTTAAACTTCTTTTTGGTGGGTACTTATTATTTGGTGGGCTGTAGCGTTAAATTTAAAAACAGTCAAAATTTACCTACCAATAGGCCAATCATTTTTGTGGCCAATCACCAAAGTATGTATGATATTCCTCCATTAATTTATCATTTAAGAAAATATCATGCTAAGTTTATCTCTAAAATAGAACTCACCAAAAATATCCCTTCTATATCTTTTAATTTAAAACATGGTGGTGGCGCCAATATTGATAGAAACGACAGGAAACAAGCCGTTGCCGAACTTTTAAAGCTTGGACAACGCATGAAAGACAACAACTGGAGCGCAGCTATCTTTGCCGAAGGTACTAGAAGTAAAACCGGGGTGATTAAAGAGTTTAAAATTGGTGGAATATCAACTCTTTTAAAAAAGGCTCCAAACGCATTAATAGTACCAATAGCCATAGAAAACTCTTGGAAAATAGTACGTTATGGTTTGGTTTGGTTAAACGCTTTTATTCCAGTAAAAATAACCGTTTTAACCCCTATAGAGCCTGTTGGTATAGAGATGGAATTACTTATTAAACAAGCGGAAGATGAAGTGAGAAATAAGGTAGAAAAAAATTAAATCCCTAATTAAACCAGATACCTGCATTATGAGATGCTGATTCGCCAATTGGCGGACAGCATGACTGCATATTTTAAGATACTGTTACCCACAAAGCAAGTCATCCTGAACTTGTTTCAGTATTTTACAGATAGGTTTTATAAAGTTTGAATTAACTGCCTAATTAGGTTGGCCACCTGCTTCATAAGATACTGAAACAAATTCAGCATGAACTGCTTTTAAATTCAAATAAAAGTTAAAATTCACTAAAATTATATTCCGGCTACTCCGCTGTTCGACATGTTCCGAAGGGCATGTCGAACTCTATAAATGAAATGGATTTTCAATCCTCACAAAATATATCCTAAACATAAACACTTAATGTTAGCAAACCTTTTCTTATCCCATAAATGCTCCCGCAGCTGCTATATAAATATTCCCCCTCCTTCTCAACCATCCCTGCTGTTACTGGATTGTTGTGGATGTAATCTTGCTTAACTTTATAAAAATTTGGAGTTGTAATTTCTTCACCATGGTATCCTTCTTGCCAAA
>JBIKIN010000010.1:0-139231 GCA_044361595.1 Pelobium sp.
TCATTTAAACTTTAAATATTGAATAAATAAGATGAAACATAAAAATATATGCATAAAAAAACCCTTACTTTAGGTAAGGGTTCTTTTATTACAAGTAAACTAAATAATATTATTCAGCTGATTTGTTTTCATCTGAATCATCAGTAGTTTCTTCGGTAACAGCTGAAGATTCTTTAGCATCTTCTACAACAGGAGCATCATCAGACTTTTTAGCTTTGGTACCTCTTCTACGAGTTGATTTCTTCTCTACAACTACATCTTTACTGTAAGTAGTGTTAAAGTCTACAAGCTCAATAAGTGCCATTTCAGCATTATCACCTAAACGATTTTCTAATTTAACGATTCTAGTGTATCCTCCTGGACGATTAGCTACTTTTTCAGCAACTTCTCTAAACAAGGTAGTAACTACTTCTTTATTTTGTAAATAAGCAAAAACTGTTCTACGTGAATGTGTAGTATCATTTTTTGATTTTGTTATCAAAGGCTCAACGTAAACTCTTAAAGCTTTAGCTTTGGCTAAAGTTGTAGTGATACGCTTGTGCTCTATTAAAGAAGAAGCCATGTTAGCTAACATAGATTTTCTGTGAGCAGTTTTACGACCTAAGTGATTGAATTTTTTTCCGTGTCTCATTACTATATTTAATTGTGCATACCGTCAGCTCAAGCCACCATGGCGAACCGGGAATTATGCATCATTTTAACTTGTTTATTCTTCGTCTAATTTAAATTTAGACAAATTCATTCCAAAAGATAAACCCTTAGATTTAACTAATTCTTGGATTTCTGTTAATGATTTCTTTCCAAAGTTTCTAAATTTCAACATATCAGCAACATCATAAGAAACCAATTCAGCTAATGATCTAATATCTGCAGCCTTTAAACAATTTAAAGCTCTAACAGATAAATCTAAATCAACTAATTCTGTTTTAAGAATCTTACGCATGTGTAATACTTCTTCATCAACTTCTTTAGTTTCTTCTTTAGCTTGAGATTCTAATACTAAATTCTCATCAGAGAATAACATAAAATGTTGAATCAAAATCTTAGCAGCTTCTTTTAAAGCCTCTTCTGGGTGTATAGATCCGTCTGTGCTAATCTCTAAAATAAGCTTCTCGTAATCCGTTTTTTGTTCCACCCTAAAGTTTTCAATAGTATATTTAACATTCTTAATTGGAGTGTAAATTGAATCTATTGAAATAACACCTACCGGGGAGTCAGCATTTTTATTTTCTTCTGCAGCAATATAACCTCTACCCTTATTAATAGTTAATTCTATTTCAAGAGTTACAGAGCTTTCCATGTTACAAACAACAAAATCAGGATTTAAAACCTCAAAATTGTTAGAAAACTTGGTAATATCACCAGCCTTAAAAGACTCTTGACCACTAATAATTACAAATATTTTCTCAGAATCACCAGAGTCACCAGTTTTTTTAAATCTGATTTGCTTTAAATTTAGGATAATATCTACTACGTCTTCCGCAACACCTTTGATGGTTGAAAACTCATGTGAAACTCCTGAAAAACGAACAGAAGTAATTGCATAACCTTCTAAAGAAGAAAGTAATATTCTTCTTAAAGCGTTACCTATAGTCACACCAAACCCAGGTTCCAATGGACGAAATTCAAACGTACCATCGAAATCAGTAGATTTCTGCATGATAACTTTATCGGGTCTCTGAAATGCTAAAATTGTCATTTATTTTGCCTTTTGTTTATCGTTAATATGATAATAAAAAAATAATTGCCAGTTGTTTGAAAACTGACAATTATTAATCTTATGTTATTTAGAATATAACTCGACGATTAGGTTTTCCTTAATATTTTCAGGAATACTTTCACGTTCTGGGTATTGTAAAAACTTACCCGTTAATTCTTTTGCATCCCACTCTAACCAATTGTATTTGTTAATCATACGACCAGCAACAGAGTGAGATATAGTTTCTAATGTTTTGGATTTTTCTCTTACTTGTACGATATCTCCGGCTCTTAATGTATAAGAAGGAATATTTACTACTTCACCGTTAACTAAAATGTGACGGTGAGAAACAAGCTGACGAGCACCTGATCTAGTAGGTGCAATACCTAAACGGTAAACAGCATTATCTAACCTAGCTTCTAATAATTGTAATAAAACTGTACCAGTAATACCTTCTTTAGAGGAAGCCTTTTTAAATAAGTTAGAAAATTGTTTTTCCAACACACCATAAGTGTACTTAACTTTTTGCTTTTCTTGAAGTTGAGTAGCATATTCTGATTGCTTACCTCTTCTTTTTGAAGCACCGTGTTGACCGGGAGGATAGTTTTTTCTATCTAAAGCCTTATCAGGACCAAAAATTGGTTCTCTGAATTTACGGGCAATTTTTGATTTTGGACCTGTATATCTTGCCATTTTGTTTGTTTTAAAGTATCATTCCAACTTAATTGGAAGAATCTTATCTTTAAAAATAATTAATTAAACTCTTCTTCTCTTTGGTGGACGACATCCGTTGTGAGGCAATGGAGTAATATCTTTAATAGTTGTTACTTCTAAACCTGCATTTTGTAAAGTACGAATAGCCGACTCGCGACCAGAACCTGGACCTTTAACAAAAACTTCAACCTTACGTAAACCCAAATCATGAGCTGTTTTACCACAATCTATGGCAGCTTGAGAAGCTGCATAGGGAGTATTCTTTTTTGAACCCTTAAAACCTTGCTTTCCAGCAGAAGACCAAGATATTGTTTGACCTTGATTGTTTGTAAGGGTTATGATGATATTATTAAAAGTAGCATTAATGTGTGCTTGTCCTACGGACTCAACAACAACGATACGCTTTTTAGTAATTTTCTTAGACTTAGCCATCTCTTAAATCAATTATTATTTAGTAGCCTTTTTCTTATTAGCAACAGTTTTTCTCTTTCCTTTACGGGTACGAGAATTGTTTTTTGTTCTCTGACCACGTAATGGTAATCCTTTTCTGTGTCTTAAACCTCTGTAACATCCAATATCCATTAAACGCTTAATGTTTAATTGAACTTCTGAACGAAGTTGACCTTCAACCTTAATTGAGTCATTGATGATGTTACGGATTGCTGTTAATTCTTCATCGGTCCAATCTTGAACTTTTTTATCAACGCTAATTTCAGCTTGCGCTAAAATTGATTGAGCAGTACTTCTGCCAATTCCGAAGATGTAAGTAAGGCCGATCTCTCCTCTTTTGTTTTTTGGTAAATCAATACCTGCTATCCTTGCCATTTAATATTTATTGATTTTTTAAAATTAACCTTGACGCTGCTTAAACTTTGGATTCTTTTTGTTAATCACGTATAATTTTCCTTTTCTACGGATCACCTTGCAATCAGCGCTGCGTTTTTTAATGGATGCTCTAACTTTCATTTTATTTATACCTATAAGTTATTCTACCTTTTGTAAGATCATAAGGAGACATCTCCAATTTCACTCTATCACCTGGTAATATTTTAATATAATGCATTCTCATTTTACCAGATATATGGGCGATAATCTCATGACCATTCTCTAACTCAACACGGAACATCGCATTTGACAATGCTTCTTTTATTACTCCGTCTTGCTCAATAGAGGACTGTTTTGCCATATTTCTTTGATTTTTACCTAATTAACACCGCCTTAAGCGGGGTTGCAAAATTAAGCAAATATTTTTAATATTTTAAACTTTATTTAAAACTTCTTCAATGTATTCAAAAGTTGACAGAATATCTGCTTTACCTTTCATAATTGCTACGGTGTGTTCAAAATGAGCTGAGTATTTTTTATCAACTGTAGAAACAGTCCACCCATCATCCCAAAACTTAACACCAGCTTTTCCTGCATTAATCATAGGTTCAATAGCTATAACCATTCCCTCTTCTAACTTAATGCCCGAACCACGCTTACCATAATTAGGAACCTCAGGCTTTTCATGAAGTTTGGTGCCTACACCATGCCCAACTAATTCCCTTACTACACCAAATCCATTCCGTTCGGCATGAAACTGTATAGCATATCCAACATCACCTATCCTATTTCCTGCAACCGCTTTTTCAATACCTAAATACAAAGACTCTTTAGTCACTTTTAAAAGCTTTTCATTCTCTTCACTTATTTCACCTATTCCATAAGTATAGGCAGAATCACCGTAATAGCCATTCATTAATACACCACAATCAACAGACAGAATATCTCCATCCAATAGTTGATAGTTACTTGGAAATCCATGAACTACTTGGTCATTGAGACTAATACATAGTGAAGCAGGAAAACCATTAAAATTAAGAAATGCTGGAACTCCACCCGAATCTCTTATATACTCCTCGGCTACTTTATCTAGTGACTTAGTAGTAACGCCTGGGGCAATTATCTTAGCGACCTCTGCATGTGCTTTACCTACTAAAAGAGAACTAGCTCTTATTAGTTCGATTTGCTCTGCATTCTTAAAAACTATCTTATTAGACATTAACTAATCTAAATGACAGTTCCAGTATCTGCTGAAGCCATAGCATTACGACCTTTTATTCTTCCAGTCTTCATTAATCCATCATAATGACGCATTAATAAATGACTCTCTACCTGTTGTAATGTATCTAAAACTACAGCTACAAGAATTAATAAAGATGTACCTCCAAAGAAATGCGCAAATTGAGAGTTAACACCCGCAATAATAGCAAAAGATGGTAGTATAGCAATTATAGCTAAGAAAATAGACCCTGGAAAAGTAATTTTAGAAATAACACCATCTATAAAATCTGCAGTTGTTTTTCCAGGCTTGATACCAGGTACAAATCCACCATTCTTCTTCATATCGTCTGCCATTTGATTAGGATTAATCGTAATAGCAGTATAAAAGAAGGTAAACAGCATAATTAGAACCCCAAAAGTAATATTATAAGCTAATGAAGTATAATCACTAAAAGAAGCTAATAAAGGAGATTGTGCGCTTGGGAAAAACTGGCCAATTGTAGATGGAACAAACATAATTGCTTGAGCAAATATGATAGGCATAACACCAGCCGCATTTAACTTAAGCGGAATATATTGTCTAACTCCGCCATATTGCTTGTTACCAACAATTTTTTTAGCGTATTGAACAGGAACCTTTCTTGTACCTTGAATTACTAAAACTGTAAAAACTACTACGGCAAATAATGCAACAAACTCAATAAAGAAGGCAATTAAACCTCCAGAACCATCCTTACGACTCACAAACTCCGCTCCTATACCATAAGGTAATTGGGCAATAATCCCTACCATAATTAATATAGAAATACCGTTACCAATACCTTTATCGGTTATTTTTTCGCCCATCCACATTACAAACATCGTACCTGCAGTTAAAATAACCATAGACGAAATTGTAAATAAAGGATCAGAGAATAATCTTGCCTCGGGTGCAATTTGAGATTTCACATACCCAATTGCTTGTAAAGCTGTAATGGCAATAGTTAGGTATCTAGTAATTTGTGTAATCTTTTTTCTACCACTTTCACCTTCCTTTTGCATCTTTTGAAAATACGGTACCGCAATTCCTAAAAGTTGAACAACAATGGAGGCAGAAATGTAGGGCATTACACCTAACGCAAAAATAGATGCTCTAGAGAAAGATCCCCCAGCAAACATATTTAACAAACCTAAAAGTCCTTCTTTAGCATCTTGATTATCAAGAGATGCAGGATCTACGCCAGGTAGAACAATAAATGAACCTATTCTATATACTAAAAGAATTAAGAGTGTGTATAAAATACGCACTCTCAATTCCTCAATCTTCCAAATATTGGATAAAGTTGTAAAAAGCTTCTTCATTAAAATGATTATAATTTTTCTACAGAACCACCTAAAGCCTCAATAGCTTTTTGTGCTGTAGCAGTAAATGCATGAGCCTTAACGTCTAATTTAACTTTGATTTCACCTCTTCCCATGATTTTAACTAAATCATTTTTAGAAACTAAACCATGTGCTTTTAAAGCATCTAAATCGATTAAACTTAGGCTAAATTTTTCAGCAATTGCATTTAATACATCTAGGTTAACGCCTACGTATTCTACTCTGTTAGGATTTTTAAATCCAACCTTAGGAACACGACGTTGTAAAGGCATTTGACCACCTTCAAAACCTACCTTTGACTTGTATCCAGAACGTGAGCCAGCACCTTTGTGACCGCGTGTTGATGTTCCACCACGTCCAGAACCAGTACCACGACCGATTCTTTTTCTATTTTTTGTTGAACCTTCTGCAGGTTTTAAATTACTTAAATTCATGGTAATTATATTTTTTCTATGGCTACCAAATGATTTACTTTTTTCACCATTCCAATAATTGCCGGATTAGCTTCTACCTCAACGCTCTGGCTGATTTTATTCAAACCTAACGCTTGCATAGTCTTTTTTTGGCGTTCACTTCTATCGATAACGCTCTTAATCTGGGTGATTTTTATCTTAGCCATTTTCTTAACCGTTAAAAACTTTACTTAATGAAACACCTCTGTTTTGTGCTACTGTGTATGCATCTCTCAATTTAGCTAAAGCAGATATTGTAGCTTTAACCACGTTGTGAGGATTTGATGAACCTTTAGATTTTGCAAGTACATTATGTATACCCGCAGATTCTAAAACAGCTCTCATCGCACCACCTGCAATAACTCCAGTACCATTTGCAGCAGGTTTTAGGAACACAAAACCACCAGAAAATTTACCAATTTGCTCGTGAGGAATAGTGTTATTGATAATAGGAACTTTAACTAAGTTCTTTTTAGCATCATCGATACCTTTAGCAATAGCCTCAGTAACCTCTTTAGCTTTTCCTAAACCGTAGCCTACAACACCATTTTCATCACCCACTACCACAATAGCAGAGAAACTGAAAGTACGACCACCCTTAGTAACTTTAGCAACACGTTGGATGCTTACCAAACGATCTTTTAATTCAATCTCGTTTGCTTTTACTCTTTTTATATTTATAGTTGACATTTCTACTCCTAAAATTAAAAGATTAAACCACCTTCACGAGCACCTTCTGCCAAAGATTTAATTCGGCCATGGTACAAGTAACCATTTCTATCAAAAACAACTTCTTTAACTCCAGCAGCCATCGCTTTTTCAGCAACTTTTTTACCAACTTCTTTAGACTGATCTATTTTAGTTCCTTTTGCACTGAAATCTTTTTCTAATGATGATGCTGCAACAATAGTTTTACCATCAAGATCGTTGATTATTTGAGCATATATTCCTTTGTTACTTCTGAAAACAGATAGACGAGGACGCTCTGTTGAACCAGTAATTCTTTTTCTGATTCCTTTTTTTATTTTATCCCTGCGGGATGATTTAGTTTTTCCTGCCATGACAATTATTTTTTAGATGCTGACTTACCTGCTTTTCTTCTCAACTGCTCGCCTACAAACTTGATACCTTTACCTTTGTATGGCTCAGGAGCTCTTAATGAACGTATTTTAGCTGCAACTTGACCAAGCAATTGCTTATCAATTGATTCTAAAATAATTGTAGGATTTTTACCTTTCTCCGCTGTTGTAGCAACTGTAATTTCTGGAGGTAATGCAAAAACAATATGATGAGAGTAACCTAGAACCAAATCTAAGGTATTACCTTGATTAGTAGCTCTATAACCTACACCAACTAATTCTTGAACTGTTTTGTATCCTTCTGTAACACCCACAACCATATTATTGATTAAAGAACGATATAAACCATGTAATGCTTTATGACGCTTTTGATCAGTTGGACGAGTTACTAATATTTGACCCTCTTCTTGCGATATATTAATATCACTATCAACTTGTTGACTTAATTCTCCTTTTGGACCTTTTACTGTTACAACATTATCAGCCGAAACTGTTAAAGTTACACCATTTGGAATCGAAATTGGAGCTTTACCTATTCTAGACATTTCTTTTTCCTCCTTTTAGTAAACGTAACATAAAACTTCGCCACCAACATTAAGTTGTTTTGCTTCTTTATCAGTCATTACACCTTTTGAAGTTGATAAGATGGCGATACCTAAACCATTTAATACTCTAGGCATATTGCCCATACCTGCATATTTTCTCAAACCTGGCTTACTAGCTCTCGCAATGCTGCGAATAGCTGGAATTTTAGTTATCGGATGATATTTTAAAGCTACTTTAATAGTACCTTGAACATCATTATCCTCAAACTTGTAATTTGTGATGTAACCCTTATCAAAAAGTACTTTCGTAATTTCCTTTTTAAGGTTTGATGCAGGAATTTCTACAACCCTATGGTTGGCCTTGATGGCATTCCTTACTCTTGTAAGATAATCTGCTATTGGATCTGTATACATTTTATTATTATATAAATAAAAAGAATTTTTCGGACCGCAAAGGTACAAAAAATTCTTATTAATTCTTATTTAATTACCAGCTTGCTTTTGTAACCCCTGGTATTTTGCCTGCTAAAGCCATTTCACGGAATGTAACACGTGAAATACCAAACTGGCGCATGTAACCTCTTGGTCTTCCTGTTAATTTACATCTGTTGTGTAAACGCACTGGAGAAGAACTTTTTGGTAATTTATCTAAAGCTTCATAATCTCCAGCAGCTTTTAATGCTTCTCTTTTAGCAGCATACTTTGCTACCATTTTTTGACGCTTACGTTCGCGAGCTTTTATTCCTTCTTTAGCCATTGTTAACTATGTTATGATTTTTGAATGGTAAACCAAATTGCTTTAATAACTCTAAAGCCTCAACATCAGTTGTTGCAGAAGTTACGAAAGTAATATCCATACCTTGGATTTTGTTAATTTTATCAATATTAATTTCTGGGAAAATGATTTGCTCAGAAATACCTAAAGTGTAATTTCCTTTTCCATCAAATCCTTTATCATTAATTCCTTTAAAATCACGAATACGAGGTAAAGCAACAGAAATTAATCTATCAAGAAACTCAAACATATGGTTGTCACGTAAAGTAACACGTACACCAACTGGCATACCTTTACGCAATTTAAAGTTTGAGATATCTTTTTTAGACTTTGCAGAAACAGCTTGTTGACCAGTAATTGTGGTTAACTCTTGTATTGCAGCTTCAACTAGTTTCTTATCAGTTACACCTGCACCAACACCTTGGTTGATTGCAATTTTATGTAACTTAGGTACTTGCATTACACTTTTGTACTGAAATTTTTCCTTCAGTGCAGATACAATTTCCTCTTTGTATTTATTTTTTAATCTTGGTGCGTAAGCCATTACTTAATTTCCTCCCCAGATTTTTTAGCTATTCTGATTACTTTCCCATCTTCACCTCTTTTTCTAGCAACTCTAGTAGCAGACCCTAATTTAGGATCAACAAGCATAATGTTAGAAATATGAATTGGGGCTTCCATTTTGTTAATTCCACCGTTTGGATTAGCAGCGTTAGGTTTAGTATGCTTAGAAACCATATTAGCTCCTTCTACTAAAACACGATTAGTTTTGGTAATTACCTCAACTACTTTACCCTGCTGACCTTTAGAGTCTCCGGCTATTACTTTTACTAAATCACCTTTACGAATGTTTAGCTTTACGTTTTTCTTCTTTTCCATATTATAAAACCTCCGGCGCTAAAGACACAATTTTCATGAATTGTTTTTCACGCAACTCTCTAGCCACTGGGCCAAAGATACGAGTACCTCTCGGTTCGTCTTGAGCGTTTAACAATACTGCCGCATTATCATCAAAACGGATATAAGAACCGTCTTTTCTTCTGATTTCTTTTTTAGTTCTCACAACTACGGCTTTCGATACTGTTCCTTTTTTGATGTTTCCAGATGGAAGCGCACTTTTAACAGTAACTACCACTTTATCACCTATAGAAGCGTATCTCTTACCGGTACCGCCTAAAACTCTAATCACTAAAACTTCTTTAGCTCCTGAATTATCGGCAACATTCAATCTTGATTCCTGTTGTACCATTTTATTTAGCCCTTTCTAAAATTTCAACTAATCTCCAGTTCTTACTCTTACTCAGCGGACGTGTCTCCATGATCAGGACAGTATCACCGATACCGCAATCATTCTTCTCGTCATGAGCCATAAATTTGGTAGTTGTTTTAACAAACTTACCATAAATTGGGTGCTTCACTTTTCTCTCTACTGAAACAACAACAGACTTATCCATTTTGTTGCTTACTACCAACCCAGTTCTCGTTTTTCTTAATTTTCTTTCCATTTCGACTGTAAAAATTATGAATTACTTTCAGATGCTGCTTTAGCTTTACGCTGAGTTAATTCAGTATTTAAGCGAGCAACAACCTTTCTCGCCTTGTTAATTCTTGTAGGATTCTCTATAGCAGAAACTGCATGAGCAAATTTTAACTTAGTTAAAGTTGCTTTTTCCTCTTGAATTCTGGTAACGATTTCTTCGTTAGACAGGTCTTTTATTTCTGAGTATTTCATTGTTGTTATTATTATGCTTCTACGTAATCTCTACGTACGACAAATTTTGTTTGAACTGGTAACTTTTGAGCGGCTAATCTCATAGCCTCTTTAGCTACTTCGTAAGGTACTCCTTCTGCTTCGAAAAGGATTCTTCCAGGTCTTACTACGGCAACCCAATATTCTGGAGCACCTTTACCTTTACCCATACGTACCTCTGCTGGTTTCTTCGTTACTGGTTTGTCAGGAAAAATTCTAATCCATACTTGACCTTCACGTTTCATGAAACGAGTTACGGCAATACGAGCAGCTTCTATCTGACGGCTGGTAATCCAGCATTCTTCTAATGATTTAATTCCGAATGATCCGAAAGATAATTCTGCACCACGAGAGGCTAAGCCTTTCATTCTGCCCTTTTGCATCTTTCTAAACTTCGTTCTTTTTGGCTGTAACATTACTTAATCTTTAATTCGTTAAACGATAGTTTTAATAATTATCTCTTTCCTCTTCCGGCACCTGCACCTGCACCACCTCTGTTGTTTCCACCACGGTTACCACCTTTTCTGTCTCCACCACGATCATTACGATCGCCACGTGGAGCAAAATTAGCACCTTCTGGCTTACCACCTTTACCAGTGTTTGCGCCTATGTTAGGAGAAAGATCTCTCTTACCATAAACTTCGCCTTTACAAATCCAAACTTTAATACCTATTTTACCATAAGTTGTTAAAGCCTCACCTAAAGCATAGTCTATATCAGCTCTCAAAGTATGTAACGGAGTTCTTCCATCTTTATACTGTTCGCTACGAGCCATCTCTGCTCCACCTAATCTTCCAGAACACATGATTTTAATTCCTTCTGCACCCATTCTCATGGTTGCAGCAATAGAGGTTTTCATAGCTCTTCTAAAAGAAATTCTAGCTTCTAACTGCTTAGCAACACCATCAGCAACTAATTGTGCATCAAGCTCGGGACGTTTAATTTCAAATATGTTAATTTGAACGTCCTTCTTCGTTAACTTCTTTAATTCTTCTTTAATTTTATCAACTTCAGAACCACCTTTCCCTATTACAATACCCGGACGAGCAGTGTGAATAGTTACAGTGATACGTTTTAAAGTTCTTTCGATAACAACTTTAGAAACACCACCTTTGGCTATACGAGCAGATAAGTATTTACGAATTTTCTCGTCCTCAACTAATTTATCGGCATATTTATTACCACCAAACCAGTTAGAGTCCCAACCTCTTACGATTCCTAATCTAAGACCTATTGGATTTGCTTTTTGTCCCATTTCTTATTAATTAGTTTGAGGTTCAACATTCTTACTATCTACAACCAAAGTAACATGATTAGAACGCTTACGAATTCTATAACCACGACCTTGAGGTGCAGGTCTTAAACGCTTTAATTGACGACCACCATCAACCATAATTGTTTTAACAAAAAGTTGTGCGTCTTCAGGGCGTTGACCCTCATTTTTTGATTCCCAATTTTTGATAGCTGATAATAAAAGCTTTTCAACTCTTATAGCAGCTTCTTTATTGGTATATTTTAATATGTAAAGTGCCTTTTCAACACGCTCACCTCTGATTAAATCTACAACCAGTCTCATTTTACGAGGTGAAGTTGGGCAATTATTTAATTTTGCTACTGCTTCCATTGCTTAATTATTTTTTCTTTTCAGCGTGACCTCTAAATGTTCTGGTTGGAGCAAACTCTCCTAATTTATGACCAACCATGTTTTCAGTTACATATACAGGAATAAATTTATTTCCGTTGTGAACTGCAAATGTATGACCTACGAAATCTGGTGAAATCATTGATCTTCTCGACCATGTTTTAATTACAGTCTTTTTACCTGCATCATTCAAAGTAGATACTTTCTTCTCTACATTATGATCTATATAAGGTCCTTTTTTTATCGAACGAGCCATTATTTCTTCCTCCTAGCTATGATGAAACGATTTGAGTATTTCTTCTTATCACGTGTTTTAAAGCCTTTAGACAATAAACCTTTTCTAGAACGTGGGTGACCACCTGATGATCTACCCTCACCACCACCCATAGGGTGATCTACTGGGTTCATTGCAACACCTCTTACTCTTGGTCTTCTACCTAACCAACGCTTTCTACCAGCTTTACCTAAAACTTCGTTTGCGTGTTCTGAGTTAGATACTGTACCTATTGTAGCAGTACAAGTAACAAGAATCATACGTGTTTCGCCTGATGGCATTTTCACAGTTGCATATCTACCGTCTCTAGCTGCTAATTGAGCATAAGAACCAGCACTTCTTGCAATTTGTGCTCCACGCCCAGGTGCTAATTCTATATTGTGAATAATAGAACCTAGAGGAATATTAGCTAACTTAATGTTGTTACCTAAATCTGGTGCTACAGCATCTCCAGAAATTACAGTAGAACCTACTTTTAATCCTTCTGGGGCAATGATGTATCTTTTTTCACCATCTGCATAATGTAACAGCGCAATACGGGCGGTACGATTTGGATCGTACTCTATTGTTGCTACTGTTGCGGGGATATCTTTTTTATCGCGTTTAAAATCTATTAATCGGTACAATTGCTTGTGACCCCCACCGATATAACGCATAGTCATTTTACCAGTATTATTTCTACCACCAGATTTACCTTGTTTCACAACAAGAGTCTTCTCAGGAGTTCTAGTAGTGATTTCTGTGAAATCAGAACCTACTCTGAAACGAGTTCCGGGGGTTACTGGTTTAAATTTTCTTAAGCCCATAATTTAATTAAATATTGCTATAAAAGTCAATAACTTCACCTTGTTTTAGGGTAATCACTGCTTTTTTAATTTTAGCAGCTCTACCTGATACCATACCTGCTTTTGTAGATCTGGTTTTTAATTTACCTACAACTACCATTGTATTTACAGATTCTACGGTTACACCGTACATTTCTTCAATAGCAGATTTAATTTGTAGTTTGTTAGCTCTATGATCGCACTGAAAAGTATAGCGATTCAGTTTATCAGTTAACAGTGTAGCTTTTTCTGTTAATACAGGTTTTTTTAGAATTTCCATATTACTTAGCTAGTGCCTCCTCCAATGATTTTACCGAACCGGTAGTTAATACTAATTTTCCAGCATTTAATACATCATATGTATTTAACTGATCTGCTGTGATAACTTTAGTTTTTTGAATATTTCTGCTTGATAAATAAACATTATCATTTGCAGCAGGAAGAACGATTAAAGTTTTCTCTGAAGAGAAGTTTAATGCCCCCAATAAACTAATAAAGTTTTTAGTCTTTGGACTATCAAAACTGAAGTCTTCTAAAACTATAACACTGTTATCTTTTGCTTTGTATGCTAAAGCAGATTTACGAGCTAATGCTTTTAATTTTTTATTTAATTTAAAACTATAGTCACGAGGTTGAGGACCGAATATTCTACCACCACCATTAAATAATGGAGATTTAATACTTCCTGCTCTTGCACCACCAGTTCCCTTTTGCTTATATAACTTACGGGTTGACCCAGCAATCTCATTACGTTGCTTAGACTTGTGAGTACCTTGACGTTGATTTGCTAAAAATTGCTTAACATCTAAATAAATAGCGTGATCGTTAGGCTCGATACCGAAGATTTCATCAGACAGTTGCACCTTGACACCTGTTTCTTTTCCTGATACGTTTAATACTTTAACTTCCATCTTACTTCTCAATTAATACGTACGAACCCTTAGCTCCTGGTATTGAACCGCTCACTACTAATAAATTTTGCTCTGCAAATACTTTAACGATTTGAAGGTTCTGAATTTTCACTCTTGAACCACCTGTTCTACCGGCCATTCTCATACCCTTAAATACTCTTGAAGGATAAGAAGACGCACCTAATGAACCTGGAGCTCTTAAACGGTTATGCTGACCGTGAGTTTGCATACCCACACCGCTAAATCCGTGGCGCTTTACAACACCTTGAAAACCTTTACCTTTAGAAGTACCCACTACGTCAACGTAATCGCCTTCTAAAAAAAGATTTACATCAACAACTTCACCTAAAGATTTTGCTTCTGTAAAATACTTAAACTCCACAACCTTTCTTTTAGGTGTAGTTTCAGCTTTTGCAAAATGGCCTTTTAATGAAGAAGTAGTGTTTTTTTCTTTTTTCTCATCGTAAGCTAACTGCACTGCAGCGTAGCCATCACTCTCGATGGTTTTCACTTGTGTTACTACACAAGGGCCAGCTTCTATCACAGTACATGGTATATTCTTACCGTCTGCGTCGAAAATGCTGGTCATTCCTACTTTTTTTCCAATAATTCCTGACATTTCTATATTTTAATTAACACCCATCGAAGCAGTAGGGCTTCGTTCAAGGTGGAGATTATCCGCTCATTTGCGGACGGCAAAGATAGGAAACACTTATTAATTATCAAATAGTTATGAGTTTATTTTTCTATTTTTTTTTATTAGGTAAAAACAAGTAGCTAAAAACGAGTTGAAACAACAAGAATTTATCAATTAAATTTATTCAATACATTGATTAACAGACATTAATTATATAAGAAATAAGTTATAAACATTGCGACTTTTTAACTTAGGGTAATTGATAAAAGTGTTTGTTTTCTTTTATAAACTATTGATAGACAAATTAGCTACTGAACTTTTAGAATCGGAAAAGCTTAAATATTATTTTGGTAGGGTAATTGAGCTTTAAGTATTAATTACAAATTAATTAAACATGAAAAAATTAAAACAAATTTTAAAAACAACTATGCTTGTGGCTCCAATAGCCATGATAGCAGCTTGTAACGGTGCTAATGCTAAGTATGAAAACTTAGCTACAGGCGAAAAAGTGTACATTATTAAAGACTCTGAGACAGGAAAATCTATTGATAGTGTTACAAATGAACCTGTAATGTTTTATGTAAACCTTGAAACAAAGGATACGATAAATGGCGAAACGGGCTTAATCGTAAACAATAAAATAATTAAAAGTGCTGAAGGTACATATTCATTAATTGAAAATGAAGTAGAAGAAACTCTAGATTCTGAAGGGGACGTTAAAATTAAGATAGATGGCGACGAAATGAAGATTAAAACAGACGATAAGAAAATTAAAATTGACGGAAACGAAAAAAAAGTAAAATATGATAACTAAAAGCATAAAATATGCATGCTTTGGATTAATAGCTATGGCCACAGTGGCTTGTAATAATGATGCAAAAGAAGATGTGAGCGAATCAACAACAGATGCTAATTTTAATGAAGTTGATGCTGATGGAATGAAAAGAGTTGCAAAACCCGTTGTTAAACCAGGTAAGTACATAGATTTAACTACTGGAACTGAAGTTGAAATAATTGCAGATCCAACTACTGGTATTGCAATTAATAGCAGTACGCAAATTCCTGTTCAGTTTTATTATGACCCAGTTACGCTTGATACGATTTACCAAAATGGTTTAGTAGTTAACTCTATGTTAATTGATGAAGGTGACGGAAAATATCGTTTAGATGATATGAAAATTAAAATTGATGGCGACGAAATTAAGATTAAGACAGACACTTCCAAAATTAAGATTGATGGTGGAGATATGAAATATAAAACTGACGGCGAAAAAATCAAAGTTGATGATGATGAGATAAAGATTAAAGACGCTAAAGGAAAGACAAAGATTGATGGAAACTAAATAAAAGTGAAATCGAATAATTAGTTTTTAAATTTTTAATAAGAAAGCTGTTTTGGTAAACAAAACGGCCTTTTTTATGAAATTAAATTATTAGCTCTCAATTATTCTTTTAGGAAACACCAAAGATGCAACAACACTTGAAGTTAAAATAAATAAAATCACAAATAAAGAATGAATAGTAGTAAATCCCCATAATTCTAAATAATGATGGATAAGCATTTTGACTCCAATAAATATTAATAACGCTGCTAAACCGTATTTCAAATAATGAAACTTATGAATAATATTTACCAGCAGGAAAAACATAGATCTTAAACCCAATATTGCAAATATATTAGAGAAGAAAACGATGTAAGGGTCTTTAGTAACTGCAAAAATAGCAGGAATAGAATCTACGGCAAATATAACATCTGTAAACTCTACTATTAATAAAACTAAAAAAAGAGGTGTAAGGTATAGTTTGTGATCTACTTTTAGGAAAAATTTATTGCCCACAAATTCAGGATGTACGGAAAAATATTTACTAGCGAACTTTACTACTTTATGATTTTTGGTGTCAATCTTATTATCATCCTCTTTTGCAAAAAGCATTGTTAAACCAGAGTAAACTAGAAATGCCCCAAAAACATATAATATCCATCCAAATTTATTGATAAGTGCTGCACCTAAAAAAATAAATAGAAAGCGCATGAGTACAGCCCCGATAATTCCCCAAAACAACACACGATGATAATATTTTTCATCAACACCAAAAGCGCTAAAAATTAATACCATCACAAATATATTATCAACAGACAAAGCATACTCTATTACGTAACCAGTAATAAACTCTAAACTGATTGCATTTTTATAGGCAATTAAATTTTCTTGGAAATTAAGCGAACTGATATCAACTTGATGAAGATTTTGTCTTACGATTTGTTCTAACTGAGCTTGATTTTGAATATCGTGTAACTCATGACCTTCGGTTTTTAAAAGGAAATAAAAGACTAGTGCAAAGGAAACCCAAACAGCACTCATGATTGCCGCTTGATTAAAAGATACTGGTGTATCCTTTTTATGGAAAACACCCAAATCTACTGCAAGCATCAATATCACAAACAAAGCAAAACTTACAAAAAATATTAACTCGTGACTCATTTACTTTTTTCTTTCTGTAGTATATTTAACCAATTGCTCTAAACTATCTTTTGAAATAGACGGTGGGAAATCTTTAATCAAATCAAAGGCTTTCGCCTGATATTTCATCATCTCACCTTCTGCATAAGATAAACCACCTTGCTCTTTAACAAATTCTATAATTTGATTTATTTTATCGGGTTTATCTTCGTGATTCTTTACTAAGTTAATAACTCTCTTTCTTGTAGTCTTATCTACTTTATTTAAAGCATGTATTAGAGGTAGCGTAACTTTTTTCTCTTTAATATCTAAACCTTTTGGCTTTCCTACATCGTCTAAACCAAAATCAAACAAATCATCCTTTATTTGAAAGGCTATGCCAATGTTTTCGCCAAATGAATGCATAAGTTGTATTGTTTCCTCATTAGCACCAGCAGATGAAGCCCCTGCTGCGCAACAAGATGCAATTAAGGAAGCTGTTTTTTGACGTATAACTTCGTAGTAAACTGCTTCACTAATATCCATGCGTCTTACTTTTTCTATTTGTAAGAGTTCTCCTTCACTCATTTGCTGTACAGCATCTGAAACAATCTTAAGCAATCTAAACTCTTGATGATCTACTGAAAGTTGTAAGCCCTTAGAAAGTAAGTAATCGCCTACTAAAACGGCTATTTTATTTTTCCATAAAGCATTAATAGAGAAAAATCCTCTTCTTTCAAAAGAATTATCAACCACGTCATCGTGTACTAAAGTTGCTGTATGTAGTAATTCTACCAAAGAAGCGGCTCTGTAAGTAGATTCTGTAATTCCGCCACAAATATTTGCAGCAAAAAAAACAAACATAGGTCGCATTTGCTTTCCTTTTCGTTTTACGATATAATGTGTAATTCTGTCTAACAAAGGGACAGAGCTTTGCATAGAAACCTTGAACTTTTCTTCAAAAGCATCAATTTCTTTTGCTATAGGTTTTTTTATATCGCTAAGCTTTAACATTGTAAATCAAACAGACGTTTAGCTGTAAGGTTTGCAAACATAATGTAAAAAGCCGATAATTAGCATCATATTTAAACGTTCTTAGTCTCTAATTATTCAATTTTTATAATTTTACAAAAAAAATAAAATGAAAATAAACTTACTTGCAGTAATTCCTTTAATTTTTTTAAATGTGAGTGTTATTGCTCAAACCAAAAAACCCTCAAGTGGTAAGCCAACAATTTTTAATAGAACCGAGTTTAGCTATACTTTTGGAATAGAGGATGCGCTACCCAATACTTCTATAGACGCATTACATTTAAAAACTGTTGTAGGTTTTACTTTACCACATGTAGGTTTTGGCATAGGACTAGAAAATGGGAGTTTTAGGGGGGAAAATAACGCTAGATTTAATACTTTAGCCTTTAGCGGGAATTTACACCTGCTTGCAAAACCAAACTACTACGAAGGAACTAACTACTTTATAAAAGGTGCAATAGGTTATGGATTGGGTGTTTTTAATAATTATGATAAAGGATTAAATTATGAAACTGCTACTGGAGTTATGATTACTACCAAAAAAAGGAAAAGGTATTTTATTCAGGCTATTTACCACCAACAAAACATAGATGATTTTTTATTAGCAAACGAAAAGGTAAAAATTAAAACTCTAGGTATTGGTTTAGGAACTTGGTTTTAACAATTCAAAGAAAAGCCTCTGGTTTAGTTTCTGCTTTTTTTTTATAAAAATAAACTACAGCGCCTATTAGATACAGCCAAGGTAGGTTATGAAATATTAAATCAAAGTAATCTAATAAAAGCATATCATTTGCTCCATCAATTAACCATTTTAACTTCTCGTAAGAATGTGGTATTGGATAATAAGGGGTTAAACCTATAGTAACACACAAAAGTAGCGCTAATTTAACATGGTCTGAGGGTTTAAATTTCATGCCTCTAAATTATGTATAATTTTTAAAAGTTCGGTTTTAGTTATCATTCCTGATTGTCGCCATTTTTGTTTTCCGTTTTCGAATAATATAAATGTAGGAACTCCCTGCACATTATAATTTGTAGCAACTTTTGTGTTTTTATCCACATCAATTTTAATGATAGTTAGTTTATCTCCTAGCTCCTTTTTAAGGTCCTGTAAAATTGGAGACATTGCTTTGCATGGCCCACACCAAGTGGCAAAAAAATCGATTAATACTTTATTATTTTGATTTATTATTTCGTTAAAATTTGCCATTTCTATCTCCTTTAATGTAATGATAAGCGTAACGTAAAGCATCAGCATTTAAAGCTAGGTAAACCACAATTACTATTAATAAACCCTTTAATTTACCAAACCTTAATCCTAAAAAAATTAAAAATGTTAGCGCAATTAAATGACGGTATAAATAATATTTGGTGGGCTTTAACATCAATAACAAAGCTAGCAAACTCCCCTAACCTATTTGTCGACTTTTATGAAATTAATAAAAAGCTCTGAACCTAATCTTGGATTTACTGAATTGTAAGCATTCTCCATTTTATTAATCTCGAATTTATCTTGAAAAAGTGATTGATATTCTTCAAGAGTTCCTCCGAACGGAGGACCACTAGAACCAAATTGCTTATTAAACAACAAACCTACTATTTTACCACCTAAAGCTAATAATTGATGCGTTTTCTCAACATAATTTTGCCTTAAATTAGGGTGAATGGCACAAAAGAAAGTTTGTTCAATAATCAAATCAAAATCACCTTTTAGATTAAAGAAATCATTTTGAATAAGACGACAATTTTTAGAATCATAATTTGAGAGTTTTCGAGCTAAATCAGCTAATGGTTTTTCAGCAAAATCAACAACGGTAATATTTGTAAAACCTTGTTCTAAAAGATAAATGGCTTCATAAGCATTCCCAGCTCCAGGAATCAAAATCCTTAAATCTTTGTTTATTAACTGATTGATATAGGTTTTTATAGTCGGAGAAACCTCGCCCAAATCCCATCCAATTTGTTGATTGAGGTACCTATTATTCCAATAATTTTCACTTAAAAAATCTGCCATTTAACTTTCTTTAGGATGAAAAATCAAACAAATCTAATTTAAAAAGCTTTTAATCTTTGTAAAATAAGCTTTCTTAAACTTAATCAACAATAAAAATTTATTGTAAGTATATTAAATCTCGATTCGACTAAAAATCGTAATTTGCATTAAATGAATAAAACCGCAATTATACTTTTTGCTAATTTACCTGAGTTTGAAGCTCGGGCAAAAAGTTTTTCGGCTTATTCATCACAAAAAGCTACTCAGCAAATTTCTCAGGTTTTAACCCAACATTTTTATCAATTAGCGCAACAAAGTTCTGCCGATTCTTTTTTAGTTGACACTTATCATCAAAAAGGAAAATCTTTTGGGGAAAGAATTACTAACGCTTTCATTGATATTTATGCAAAGGGTTATGAAAACATTATTTGCATTGGCAATGATTGTCCGGAGCTTAATTCAAATCAATTGCAAAATGCCATTAACCTTGTAGAACAAGGTAATGTAGTTTTGGGTCCTACCTTAGATGGAGGTGCCTATTTAATGGGTATACCAAAAAACAAGTTTAACTGTAGCACCTTTTTAAATGTTAAATGGCAAAGCATTAAAACCTATCAAAACTTAAAGCAAGTATTTAATAATTTTGTAACTGAGTTAAGCTTACAGGTAGATATAGATTCGGTAGAGGATTTAAAAACAAACTACGCTAACAATAGCCTAATAAATGTTTTAAGACATTTAATTTTAAGTTTTAAAAATAAATTATCAGACCTATTAAATTTAACTTTAATAGACTTTATTAAGGTAGATCGTTATTCTTTAAAAGCTCCGCCTTTGGCTTAAAATCTAGCTTTCGATGGCATTTCGCTATCAAAAATCACAAAAATTAAACATTTCAAAAATAACTGAGTAGACTTATAAGTCTACTCGTCTATACATATTAATAACATGGCTAAAAATTACTTTGATCCTGAAGATTTAAAAAAGTTTGGTAAAATAACTGAGTTCCAAAAACCACTAGGAGATAAATTCTTCGATTATTACAGCGAAGTTTTTAAAGAAGGTGCACTGACTGTAAGAGAAAAATCACTAATTGCTTTAGCGGTTGCCCATGCGGTACAATGTCCTTATTGTATTGATGCTTATTCATCAGACTGTATACAAAAAGGTGCCGATGAAGAACAAATGATGGAAGCTGTACACGTTGCAGCAGCAATTAAAAGTGGCTCTACTTTGGTTTTTGGGGTACAAATGATGAACCATGTTAAAGATACAACGATGTAATTATGGGAGTTAAACAAATTTCAAAATCGTTAAAAGCCCAAGGAAGTATGCTGGGTGATAATTTTTACCAGCTTAAAGTACTATCTCAAAAAGATATTCAAGATGGTGCTTATGAAAATTTTCATAAGAAACTAAAATCGTTAAATGTAGATGCAATAAAAGTTTCCCAATTAGAAATATTTCAGATAAACATAGGAAAACTATGTAACCAAACTTGTTCACATTGCCATGTGGATGCCGGACCTGACAGAAAAGAAGAGAATATGTCTTTCGAAACTTTAGAAAGATGCCTTTATCTAATAAAAACCTACAATTTTAAAAAGGTTGATATTACGGGTGGTGCACCAGAAATGAACGAGCATTTTAGATGGTTTGTAGAAGAATGTACAAAAGCAAACGTAGAAGTAATGGTTAGATGTAATTTAACTATTATTATGGCCAATAAAAAATATCATGATTTACCTACGTTTTTTAAAGCCAATAATGTACACGTAATTTCTTCACTACCTTCTTTCTCAGCCATGCGAACAGATGCACAAAGAGGTGACGGAGTTTTTGAAGATTCTATTGCTGCATTACAAAAACTAAATGCGGTAGGTTATGGTGTTGAAGGATCTGGTTTGGTCATAGATTTAGTTTATAATCCATCTGGAGCTTATTTACCGGGTGACCAAAATTCTATGGAGGCCGAATTTAAAAGGCAGTTAAAAAGAAAATTTGATATCGTTTTTAATAGTTTGTATGCCATTACTAACTTACCCATTAGCAGGTTTCTAGATTATTTACTAGAAACTGGGAAGTACTTAGATTATATGCACCAATTGGTGGATGCCTTTAATCCGGCTACTTTAGATGGTTTGATGTGTAAAAACACATTAAGTATAAGCTGGGACGGTTACATGTATGATTGTGATTTTAACCAACAGCTTGATTTAAAATTTACAGGTAAAGCTAAACACATTAATGATTTTGATTTTGAGGAGATTATGAATCGCAAAATCATCATTAACAACCATTGTTACGGATGCACCGCTGGTGCTGGTAGTAGTTGTGGCGGAGAAATAGCTTAAAAAAAATCAATCAAACAATCTTATTTTATTTAAAGAAACATGAAATCAATCATCATGATTGCTGTTTCCTGTTTACTTTTAAATTTTGCTAATGCTCAAAATTTAAAAGTAAAAGGAACAATATTGGACCAAATTTCGGGCGAAAAACTTATTGGCGTAAGCGTAAAAGAAAAGAATAACCCTAAAAACGGCACTGCATCCAACGCAAACGGCGAGTTTACACTCAATTTATCCTCGTCCAAAACCACATTAATATTTAGTTACATTGGTTATACCACAAAAGAAGTTATCTTAACAGGAGAAAAAGAGTTAACTATAAAATTAAGCCCTGGCTTGTTACTAAACGAAACCGTAGTAACCGCTTTAGGTGTAGAGCGTGATTCAAAAGCCTTAGGCTACAACATTCAACAAGTAAACGCAAAAGAGATAAGTACCGTTAAATCGGTTAATTTCTTAGATAACTTAACTGCAAAAGTTGCTGGCGTTACCATCACACAAGGAGCTAGCGGTGTAGGTTCTACCTCAAAAATTGTAATTAGAGGCGAAAGTTCTTTTGCGAATAATAACCCTCTATTTGTTGTAGATGGTATCCCGATTAATAACAATTCGATTATCCCGAGAACAGTAGAAACACCTTCCAGCTTCCAAGCTATTGATTTTGGAAACGGTGCTATGGATGTAAATCCTGATGATATTGCATCAGTTTCTGTACTAAAAGGTGCAGCAGCAGCGGCATTATATGGAAACAGAGCCGCTAACGGGGTTATTTTGATTAACACCAAAGATGGAAGCGATAGCAAAGGCTTCGGAGTAAGCTTTAACTCTTCAACAACTGTAGAAAGTCCGTTTAAATTACCAGAATTTCAAAATCTTTACGGACAAGGAAATGGTGGTCAATTTGCTTTTAAAGATGGTTTAGGAGGTGGAGTGAACGATGTTTTAACCTATTCTTGGGGGCCAAGATTAGATCAAGGAACTTTAATTGCTCAATATGATAGTCCGGTTATTTTACCTGATGGTAGAGTTTTACGCGGTGGAGACGTAGCTGCTTACATCGGAAACACCATTACTCCTACTCCCTTTATTTCACATCCAGATAATTTGAAGAATTTCTTTGAAACAGGCCAAACTTATATAAATAACCTAGCCTTTAGTGGTAAATATGATAAAGGAAATTATCGTTTATCCTACACCGATTTAAAGAGTGAATCAATTTTGCCAGGGAGTAATTATTTAAGAAAAAACGTATCGGCAAATTTCAATTTCAAACCGTCTGATAAACTAAATTTTAGATCAACAATCATTTATCAAAATGCAAAAAGTGATAACAGACCATCAAGTGGTTATGGTTCAGAAAACCTGCAATATGGATTAGTTGCTTGGTTGCCTCGTTCTTTGGATATCGAGCCTTTAAAAAATTATTGGCAAACTGGTTCAACCAATTTAAACAACTACTCTTACAATTATTCATTTTTCGATAATCCATATTTCATCTTAAAAGAGAATAGGAATGAGTTAAACAGAGATCGAATTTTTGGAAATATTGCTCTTAAATATGATTTAGCTGATAACCTTTTTGTGCAGATTAGAAGCGGAATGGATTATAGTAATGATGCTAGAAGATTGTTAAGACATTACAGCACAAACAGATTTAAATCTGGTGCTTATGGCGAACACGATGTGTTTTTCAGAGAAATCAACTCAGATGTTTTATTAAATTATACCAAGAAAGTAAACGATTTCGGCTTTGATATTTCTTTTGGTGGGAACCAAATGAACCAAAACTTTAAGAGCGACCAAACACAAACTTCCGCTTTAGCGCAACCTGCTTTATTTACTTTAGCAAATGCAGCTACACCCTTAGAAATCTTCACTTTTTCTAGCAGAAAAAGAATAAATAGTGCTTATGGCTCAGCAAAATTGAGCTTTAAAAACTATTTATTTGTAGATATCACAGGTAGAAATGATTGGTCAAGTGCTTTAGCAACTCCGCAAAGTACAGCAAACACTTCTTTCTTTTATCCATCTGTCTCTACCAGTTTAGTCATTTCAGAATTGGTAAAAATACCTAAAGTATCCTTTGCTAAATTGAGAGCGAGTTATGCTCAAATTGGTAACGATACAGATCCTTATCAAACTGCCGGAATTTTTAATCCAGCAACACCATTTAACAGCGCTCCTACACTAACCGATCAAAATAGTATTGCCAATCCTAATTTATTGCCCGAGCAAACCAGTTCTATTGAATTAGGAGCTGATGTTCGGTTTTTTCAAGATCGACTGGGAATCGATTTTACTTATTACAACTCTTTAACAGAGAACCAAATTCTTTCTTTACCAGTTTCTAACGCTACAGGATACAGCCAAAGGGTGACCAATGGAGGTTCTGTGCGTTCTAAAGGTTTAGAGATTATTTTAAACACCACACCAGTTTTAACTAATAATTTTTCTTGGAATGCTAATTTCAACTTTAGTAGAAATGTAGCAACCGTAGAATCTTTACCAGAAGGTGCCAAAAGATTGACTTTGGCTTACGCCCGAGTTTATGACAGCCCAAATCAGTCCGTATATTACATTGTTGAAGAAGGCGGTAGAATTGGAAGTTTATGGGGAACTGGCTACCTAAAAAATAGCGAAGGCAAATTTATTTTAAACAGTGGCGGTAATTTAATTGCTGATAATACTTTGAAAAATTTGGGTAATTACAACCCTGATTTTATGCTTGGTTTTAACAACAGCTTTAGGTACAAGCAATTTGATTTTGGGTTTTTATTTGATTGGCGCCAAGGCGGAATTTTAATATCTAGAACTTTGGCATTAGCCGGAGTAGGTGGTCAATTAAAAGAAACTGAAAACCGTCCAGCTGAAGGATTAATATTTGACGGCGTAATTAATACTGGAACTGCAGCAAACCCAGTTTATGTTGAAAATACAATCGCTATCTCTCCAGAAAGTTATTACCGCCAATTTTATGATCGTAACCACGAAGAAAACAATACATACGATGCTTCCTACCTAAAAATGAGACAGTTTAATGTGGGTTATACTTTCAGTAAGGTCACTTTAGCTAAAACTTTCTTAAGAAATGTACAAAGTTTAAAGCTATCATTTATTGGTAGAAACTTATTTGCACAATCAGAAATCCCACATTTTGACCCAGAGCAAATGGCTTTACAAGGAAATAGATTTTTAAACGGAGTGGAGGACATGTCGTACCCAACTACCAGAAGTTTTGGATTAAGCTTAGGTCTTAACTTTTAATGAAACATATCATGAGAAAATATATCATCATATTTATCGCAATTTTAGGTTTATCAGCCTGTACCAAAGATTTAAGCGATATCAATACCAATCCAAACGCACCAATTGATGCACAACCATCATTATTATTCAGAAAAGTTTTGTTTGATTATGGCGAACAAATGTCTTTCGAAGGTTTTGATGCTGGAAATTTATTAGGTCAGTATTTTACCATGACGGATTTTAACAATTTCGACCGTCATGCTTTAGCAGAACCGTTATACGCTGGAAACCCTTGGCCAATCCTTTATAGAAATTTGAGAGACAATGAAATCGTGTTAAATAAAGCGAACGAAAGCCCGGTTTTCTCGGTTTACAAAGGCCCAGCTTTGGTGATGAAGGCTTATATGACTGCGGCTTTAACAGATCTTTACGGCGATGTACCTTACAGCGAAGCCTTAAAAGGTAAAACTGAAATTTTTACTCCAAAATATGACAAACAAGAGGATATCTATAATGGTGCAAACGGCATTCTTAAAAACTTAGAAAATGCCGTTATCGCAATGGAGGCCTATAACGGAACTACTAGATTAGAGGGCGATATCGTTTATAACGGAAACTTACAAAATTGGGCACGCTTCGCAAACTCATTAAGAATCAAACTCTTAATGAGGATATCTGATAAAGTAAATGTTGCATCACAATTGCAAGCACTTTTTGCAGGTGGAAAATATATCACTAACAATACGCAGAACGCAATTTTTAGGTTTTCGGCAACCCCACCAAATAACTTTAGAATTACAACTGCCCGTATAGGAGATTATAACTTATACATCATGTCTAAAACAGCTGAAGAAATTCTGAAAAATTTCAACGACCCCAGAATTTCTTTATTTTACCGCCCGACAACGGCAAATCCTGCTAATTTTGTCGGCTTGCAAAACGGTCCAGATGCTTCGGTTACCCCAGTAACTTTAGCAAATAATAGTTTGACAGGAAGAATTTTTAGAGAAGACGGTGTGAATTTAAAATACAATTACAGCACAGCTTGGGAAACCAATTTCTTTTTAGCAGAAGCAGCTCAAAAAGGTTTGATCTCTACATCGGCGAAAGCCTTATATGATTTGGCTGTTGCACAAGGTTTTGAATACTGGAATGTAACGATGCCAGCTAACTATTTAACTACAGGTCCTGCTTTGTTTAATCCGGCTTCGCCTGATGCTTTAAAATTAATCATCACTCAAAAATGGATTCCAAATACGATTAATGGTTATGAAGGCTGGATTGAATATAGAAGAACCGGTTTCCCAGAGTTAAAACCAGTTTTAGCGAGTAGAAATAATGGAATTTATCCGGTGCGGATGCCTTATCCACAAGAAGAGGCCACTTTAAACGGAGATAATTATCAAGCCGCAGCAGCAAAAACAAATAACAATAGTATAAACGCTAAAGTATGGTGGGATAACTAATGAGCTTAAACACCGTTTCCTACCTGCAATGGGGGTTTATTTTACTTTCAAGTATTTTAATTTTTTGGCTGGCGCCGATAGCGAAAACCACTCAAGACTTTTTCTACGGAAGTAAAGACAATAAACAACCCAATGCCATCCTATTAACTAGCAGTTTGGTAATTAGCTGGATTTTTGCAAAATCTATCACCAATGTGGCTAATTTAGGATTAAGTTTTGGCGTGGTAGGTGTGGTTTCCTACTCCATTTATTACCTTTCTTTTTTGGTAGCTGGATTAGTAATTTATAAAATGAGGCTAAATGGTGGATTTAAAAGTATCCACCATTTTATTGGCTCAAAATATGGGAAAGGAGCACTTTATCTGTTTTCTATATTAATTGCTTTTAGGTTATTTAACGAGGTTTGGTCTAACACATTAGTCATTGGTTCATACTTTGGCGATGTAGGTTCTACACCCTATTACGCTTCTATCATTGTATTTACTTTGCTCACTTTGGCTTATGCTTTAAAAGGCGGCATGAGTACTTCTATTTTAACAGATGTCATCCAGATGGTTCTGTTTGGAGTTTTACTTACCTCAATCTTACTCTACATTTTACCAGAGATGAAAGGGGATTTTAAACCTCTTTATCAATCAGGTACGTGGAGTATGGCAACGGGTGGGAACTTAGTTTTAGTGGCTTTATTACAATGTTTTAGCTATCCTTTTCATGATCCAGTTTTAACCGACAGAGGTTTTATCACTTCTCCAAAAACCACATTAAGATCTTTTATTTGGGCTAGTGTCATAGGTGTTATCTGTATTGCTTTGTTTGGAATAGTAGGGATTTTTGCTCAAACCAAAGGTTTTACTGGCCAAGCAACTGTTGAAGTGGCTAAATTTTTTGGGCCAGTCATGTTGCTCATCATGAATTTCATTATGGTAACTTCAGCAGCATCAACTTTAGATTCGGCTTTTTCATCCTTTTCAAAACTATACAATATCGATATTTTTCCTAATCGAGAATTGAAAATCAGTAAAGGTAGAATAGCGATGGTTGTGTTGACCATTTTAGGAACTGTCCCTATATTTTTTAAGCCCGAGATACTTTCAGCAACAACCATTAGCGGTACAATGGTCATTGGTTTAGCTCCAGTTTTCTTATTTTGGAATACTAACACCCCGAAATTTTCATTTTTTGCTCCGGTAATTTTTGGTTTGCTAATGGGTTTATGCATCACTTTTGAAATGGCACCAAAAGCCTGGATTTTTACCGATGGAAAATACAATGATTTGTTAGGAGTAAATCTTTGGGGAAGTTTAATTTGTTTCATACTATTTTTTATTCCTTTGCTTAATCAGAAATGGAAAAAAACATCAAATATTTAGGCGAATTAAAAGGAAAAGTGCTTGTTTTTGGTGGAGTTTATTCTAATCTACAAGCCCTAGAATCTATTAAAAATTTGGCTTTCGCCGATGGAATATCACCAGAAAACATCATATGTACCGGAGATATTGTTGCCTATTGCGCTCAACCTAAAGAGTGTATAAAACTGATTAGAGATTGGGGAATCCATTGCATTGCAGGTAATGTAGAATTAAACTTGGTAAACGATATAGATGACTGCGGTTGCAATTTTGAAGACGGCAGCAGGTGCGATGTTTTCTCTCGCCAATGGTATCCCTATTTAAAAAGTCAAGTGAACCAAGATGATATAGATTGGCTGGCAACCATTCCCGAGTTTCTTTCTTTTGCTTACGCCGATAAAAAAATTGCCTGTTTACATGGCTCCTATTTCGATACATCAGAGTTTATTTTCAAATCAACCGATTGGAGTGCAAAGCAAAAGAATTTTGATGCGCTTAACGCTGATGTGATTTTAGCAGGTCATTGCGGTTTGCCTTTTTCACATATAAATGAAGATAAAATTTGGATTAATGCAGGAGTTATCGGAATGCCTGCAAATGATGGAACACCAGGAGTTTGGTATGCCATTTTAAACGATTCCAAAGGCTTTAATTTTGAAATAAAAGCTCTAGAATACGATTTCGAAAAAGCTGCAGACTTAATGAATGACAAGCCTTTACCTCAAACTTATCAAAAAACATTAAAAACAGGTATTTGGGATAACTGTGAGATTCTACCTGAGGTAGAAACAGGTTTACAGAGGCAAAAAATTTCGTTTTAATTCCCTAAACTGTGCTTGGTCTAAAGCATAGCGTGACAAAGGATAAATCAATCAAATAGAGTTTTTATACTCGGTTTAAAAATTGCAAAATCACAAATGTTGATTAAGTCAAAAGTCAATAAAATAAAAATCATTTAATGCTTAACTGCTATTAAATCCAATCTAAGACTCTTTGTAATTTACTTAGCCTTAGAAACCCCTGCGCTAAACTATACAGACGCTAGCCTCTATAGCCCTATAAAATTAGATTCTCATTCTAGCTTTTCCATTAATAATGGAATCATATCCTTCTATTTTCTACTTCCTTCTCCCACTTTTTTTAAAAAATACTGCTCGTTTAAACAAATTTTCCCACTTACACATTTTTAGGCATAAAAACACTCAATTTCAAAGCCTTAGCTTTAATAATTATATTCGATAATGGTCAATATAAACAACCTTGTTAATCCAAAATCTATTTTAACGACCCCAAAAAAGCATTTTAAGACTGTTGAAAACTTTTTGTGGTAAAAAGTGGTAAAAAGTGGTAACATTCTTTAATTTTACACTTAATAAAACCAAAAAAAATTTAAATGTCCCAGTTAATTGGAGAGTTTGATTGCAAATTAGATGCTAAAGGCCGCTTAATGGTTCCTTCCGGCCTAAAAAAGCAATTGCCTGCAGTTGATGCTGAGGGACTTATTATTCACCGTGGTTTTGAAAAGCATTTAACCATTTACGCCAAAGTCGAGTGGGATAAGATTACATCAGAACTTGCTCAGCTTAATCAATATGAGAAAAAAACTAGAGAATTTATTAGGTATTTTACTCGTGGCGCAACGGAGTTAAGTCTAGATGCTTCCGGCAGGGTATTACTACCTAAAGCATTATTAGAATATGCTGGTATTAAAAGTGAAGTAGTGCTTTCTTGCCAGTTTAGCAAGATTGAAGTTTGGGATAAAAACACTTACGATACCCAATTAGATAACGAACCTGAAAATTTCGCAAACCTAGCAGAAGAAGTAATGGGCAGTTTAGGAAGGAGGAAGGATGACTAAATACCATACTCCCGTTATGCTGCAAGAATGTATAGATGCTTTAGCGATAAAAGCTAACGGCACTTACGTGGATGTTACTTTTGGTGGGGGCGGCCATTCTAAAGAAATTATTAAAAACCTGAGCGAAGATGGTATTTTGATAGCTTTTGATCAAGATCAAGATGCTAAAGAAAATATCATTAATGATGAACGTTTCATCTTTATCGATCAAAACTTCAGATTCCTTAAAAATAATCTTAGAGCACATGATGTGCTTCCTGTTGATGGCATTCTTGCCGATTTGGGCGTTTCTTCTCATCAGTTTGATGTTCCAGAAAGAGGTTTCTCTACTCGCTTTGATGGTGATTTGGACATGAGAATGGACCAAGATGGCGAGTTGACCGCTCAAAAAGTGGTGAATACTTATAGCGAAGACCAATTGCATAAAATATTTGGCATTTATGGCGAAATACAAAACGCTAAAACTTTAGCCAAAACCATTATTACAGCTCGTTTAAACGCAGCTATAGTAACCATATCCGATTTAAAAAGTGCTATTAATCATCTTATCCCAAAAGGAAAAGAAAATAAATATTTAGCGCAAGTTTTTCAGGCTTTGAGGATAGAAGTTAACCAAGAAATGGAAAGCTTAAAGGAGTTTTTAAATCAAACTATAGATGTTTTAGCCCCAGGAGGACGATTGGTGGTAATGTCTTATCATTCATTAGAAGATCGTTTGGTGAAAAATTTTTTGGCCAAAGGAAAATTCAGCGGTATGGTAGAAAAAGATTTTTTTGGAAACGAGATAAAGCCTTTTGATTTAGTAGTTAAGAAATCAATTACGGCATCAGAAGAAGAGATTAAGTTAAATAATAGGGCAAGAAGTGCAAGGTTAAGAATAGCTATTAAGAGATGACAAATAGGTTAAAATCTGAAATAGAAGAAGAACAAGAAGTGCTAGAGCCGCAATTAAAAAGAAAAGCGGTTAAAGCAGAAACAAAGGATGTCACTTCTCCTAATTTTTTAACTCAATTTTTAAAAGGAACGTTAACACAAGAATCGGCGACAGAAGCCTTACCTTTTATATTATTTATTGCCTTTTTGGGTATGATATATATTGGAAATAGACACTCGGCCGAGAATAATATCAGAAAAATAGAAACATTAAAAAAAGAAGTAAAAGAATTAAGCTGGGATTTTAAAACGCTAAAAGCAGATTTAATGTTCCATAGCCGCCAAACCGAGGTAATTACTAAAGTTGATTCTTTACTAGGATTAAAAGTATCAGTAGAACCACCAATAAAACTAAAAGCACAATAAAAAATGAATATTAGAACTAACATACTACTAAGAGTTTATGCGGCATTTGGCCTCATTATTCTTTTTGCGGTAGCAGTTTTAGCTAAAATGACTCATGTGCAACTAGTACAAGGCAAGAAATATATTGCCATGGCTGATAGTTTAAGCACTAAATACGCCGAAATTGAGGCTGCAAGAGGTAATATTTATTCTATTGATGGGAGCTTATTGGCTACCTCTGTACCGGAGTATGATTTAAGAATGGATTTACTGGCTGGTGGTATAGTAGATGATGAAATATTTTACTCAAAAGTAGATTCTTTAGCTGCAAGTTTAGCTGATTATTTTAAAGACAAGAGTGAAAAAGAATATGCTAGAGCATTAAGAGATGCTAGAAAAGAGAAATTAGGCTACTTTTTAGTCAAAAGAAACATTACCTATCAAGATTTAAAAACCATAAAAAAGTTCCCTATTTATAATTTGGGACGTTACAAAGGTGGATTTATTGCCGTACAAGAGAACAAAAGGATTTTACCATTTAGAGATTTAGCACTAAGAACCATTGGTTATTACAACACAAATTCTAATGCAGCAGTGGGTTTAGAAGGTGCTTATGGCGATTATATCAATGGCGAAACAGGTAAAAGATTAGTACAAAGAATTGCAGGTGGCGTTTGGATACCAGTTAATGAAGACGCTGAAATAGCGCCAAAAGACGGAGCAGATATTATTTCAACAATTGATGTAAACATTCAAGATTTAGCACAAAACGCCTTAAAAAAGCAATTGATAAAATCGGCAGCAGATTTTGGTTGTGTTTTGGTAATGGATGTTAAAACTGGCGAGATTAAAGCTATTGCAAATCTTACCAAAGGGAAAGACGACACCTATCAAGAAACATTTAATTATGCTATTGCCCAAAGTGCCGAGCCTGGCTCAACTTTTAAACTAGCATCATACTTAGTGGCTCTTGACCAAGGTAAGTTTGGTTTAAACGACATGATGGATACTGAAAATGGACAGTGGAGAGTTTACAACCATACCATTAAAGACCACGAGAATGAGGGTGTTATCCCTATGAAAGTTGCTTTTGAAAAATCATCTAATGTGGCCATTGTAAAACAAATTTATAGGCACTATAAAGATAATCCGAATGAATTTACAGACGCTTTAAAAGAGTTGCACTTAGATCAAAAATTGGGTTTACAAATTAATGGAGAAGGAACTCCGCTAATTAAAACTACCAAAAGCAAATCATGGAGCGGACTTACCTTACCTCAAATGGCTTATGGCTACGAGTTAAAAATGAGCCCTATTCAGATTTTAACCCTTTATAACGCCGTTGCAAATAATGGCAAAATGATAGCTCCACTATTTGTTCATGAAATTAGAAGACTAGGCAATACTGTAGAATTATTTAATGCAAGAGTAATTAATAAATCAATATGCTCTGAGAAAACTTTAGGGCTATTAAAAGAAATGCTTGAGGGAGTTGTGACTGAAGGTACAGCAAGTACAATTAATAATCCGCTTTATAAAATTGCTGGTAAAACAGGTACAGCTCAAGTTGCTGATGGATCTAATGGCTATAAAGGAAAACGTAAATATCAAGCATCATTTTGTGGGTACTTCCCGGCAGATAATCCAAAATACTCTATGATTGTAGTGGTTCAAAATCCAACAAAAGGCTCTTACTATGCTGCCTCAGTTGCTGGACCAGTGTTTAGAGAAATTGCCGATGTTATTATTGGTAGCGACTTAGAATTGAACACCACAAACAAAGCCCCTCAATTTGTAGGAAACACCAAACTACCCGAAGTAAAGAGCGGCTACAAAAAATCAGCACAAACAGTTTATAAAACATTTGGCATAAAAGCCTTATACGCATCTAATAACGAAAGTGAAATTGGTATAGATACTAATAGCGGTATAGCCTACAAAGAAGTAAAAATGAATAAAGGCCTAGTGCCAGATGTTAGCGGTATGGGTTTAAAAGATGCACTTTTTGTACTAGGAAACTCGGGTTTACAACCTATAGTGAAAGGAAATGGCAAAGTAATTAGTCAATCCTTAGCATCTGGAACTCCAATTTATAAAGGCACAAGAATATTAATAGAATTACAATAGTGGCACATTTAACAGACATATTATATACCGTTGCGCTAGAGCAAGTAATTGGAAATACTAATTTAGAAATTTCAGGCTTAGCCTTTGACTCTAGAAAGGTAACAGCCAATAGTCTTTTTATTGCAATTAAAGGTACAGTTTCTGATGGTCATTTATTTATAGAAAAAGCTATTAACTTAGGAGCAAAAGCTATCATTTGTGAGGAAATACCTTCAAATTTAACAGATGGAATTACCTATTTAAAAGTTAAAAAATCGGCAAAAGCCTTAGGAACAATTGCTACAAATTATCATCAGCATCCATCAAAAAACTTAAAATTAGTTGGAGTAACAGGCACAAACGGAAAAACTACCGTTGCAACACTACTTTATAAATTATTTAGAGAATTAGGGTTTAAAGTTGGATTAATTTCTACTGTAGAAAACCAAATAAATGACAAAATTATACCATCAACACATACTACACCAGATCCAATTGCCTTAAATCAATTATTGGTAGATATGGTGAATAGTGGTTGCGACTATTGTTTTATGGAAGTAAGCTCTCATGCTGTTGCTCAATACAGAATTGAAGGCTTAGCGTTTACAGGGGCAATCTTCACTAATATTACGCATGATCATTTAGATTTTCACTTAACTTTTGAAAACTACATTAAAGCAAAAAAAACATTCTTTGATGGTTTAACAAAATCTGCTTTTGCTTTAACCAATACCGATGACAAAAACGGAATGGTTATGCTTCAAAACACATCAGCTCATAAAAAAACATACGGGCTAAAATCTTTAGCAGATTTTAAAGCAAAAATCATCGAAAATCAATTCTCGGGTTTGCATTTAGATATAGACCAAGAAGATGTGTATTTTAAATTAGTTGGAAGTTTTAATGCTTCAAACTTATTAGCTGTTTACGGTACAGCATTATTACTAGACCAAGACAAGACAAAGGTTTTAACAATACTTAGCAGGATAAGTGGCGCAGAAGGAAGATTTGATTTTCTAATTGCTCCAAATAAAGTTGTTGCTATTGTAGATTATGCTCATACGCCAGATGCTTTACTAAATGTTTTAAGCACTATAGATAATATAAGAAATAAAACAGAACAAGTAATTACTGTTGTAGGATGTGGTGGCGATAGGGATAAAACAAAAAGACCGTTAATGGCACAAACTGCTTGCGATTGGAGCAATAAAGTAATCCTTACGTCTGACAACCCTAGAACAGAAAATCCGGAAAGTATTATTGAAGACATGAAAGCTGGTATTTCGCCAGTAAATCAGCGCAAAGCAATTGCTATTACAGATAGAAAAGAAGCTATTAAAACAGCTTTTTTAATGGCTCAACCAGGCGACATTATACTTGTAGCGGGCAAAGGGCATGAAAAATACCAAGAAGTTAATGGTGTAAAAACCAACTTTGATGATAAGCAAATATTAAAAGATTGTTTTAACCAATTAACCAAGTAAGCCTATGTTGTACCATCTATTTATTTATTTAGAAAAGCAATTTGATTTCCCTGGGGCTGGCTTGTTTCAGTTTATATCTTTTAGAGCTGGTATGGCCATGATACTTTCATTAGTTATTACTACGGTTTATGGCAATAGATTAATAAACTATTTAAGATACAAACAGGTAGGCGAAACGGTAAGAAACTTGGGATTAGAAGGACAATCTCAAAAACAAGGTACACCTACTATGGGTGGCTTAATTATAATTGCCGGTATACTTATCCCTACTTTATTATTTGCCCGCTTAGAAAATATTTACATCATCCTAATGGTTGTAACCACCGTTTGGATGGGTGCTATTGGGTTTTTAGACGATTACATTAAAGTATTTAGAAAAAATAAAGAAGGTTTAGCCGGAAGATTTAAAATAATAGGTCAGGTTGGGTTATCTCTAATTATTGGATGGACTATGTTTTTTCATCCTGATATTTTAGTTAGACAAACTGTAAGCGAAGTTCCTGTAATAGTTAAAACTCAAAAAGCTGGCAATACTTTTAAGGAAGAAATAATTAACGCTAACGGAGACAAATTAATTAGGGTACAAAAAAGTAATGGTATTTATTACGCAAAAGATGTAAAGTCGACCAAAACTAATATTCCATTTTATAAGAACAATGAATTTGATTACGCCAAAGTTCTTAAGTTTTTGGGTAATGATTATGAAAAATACGCCTTAGTTGTTTTTCTATTATTTGTAATTGTAATTATAACTGCTGTTTCTAACGGTGCAAACATTACCGATGGAATAGATGGATTAGCCACAGGCACCTCTGCTATTATCGGTATTACTCTAGCCTTGCTTGCCTATGTTTCTGGAAACACCATCATAGCCGATTATCTCAAAATTATTTATATACCAAACTCGGGCGAGTTAGTAATATTTGCTTCGGCCTTTGTGGGTGCTTGTATTGGCTTTTTATGGTATAACGCCTACCCTGCGCAGGTTTTTATGGGCGATACTGGAAGTTTAACTATTGGTGGAATCATTGCTGTATTTGCTATCATGATACGTAAAGAACTATTAATACCAATACTATGTGGCGTGTTTTTGATAGAAAATCTATCAGTAATAATGCAGGTAAGCTGGTTTAAATACACCAAAAAGAAATTTGGCGAAGGCAGAAGAATCTTCTTAATGTCGCCATTACATCACCATTATCAAAAGAAAGGATATCACGAATCTAAAATTGTAAGCAGGTTTTGGATTATAGGAATATTACTAGCTATAATAACCATCGTAACCCTAAAATTAAGATAAATAAGAATGAAAAGAGTAGTGATTTTAGGTTCAGGCGAGAGTGGCGTAGGTGCTGCAATTTTAGCTCAAAAACAAGGATTTGATGTTTTTGTATCTGATTTTGGAACCATTAAGCCAGCTTATCAAAAAGAATTAGAAGAATTAAATATAGCTTTTGAATCAAATCAACATACCCAAGAATTGATTCTTAATGCTACCGAGGTTATAAAAAGTCCTGGTATTTCTGATCAAGTATCAATTGTTAAAAAACTTAAAGATTTAGGTATACCAGTAATTTCTGAAATAGAATTTGCTGGGCGATACAGCAATGCTAAGATGATTTGCATTACAGGATCGAACGGAAAATCTACGACCACCATGTTTACCTATCACATACTACAAAATGCTGGGTTAAACGTAGGCTTAGCTGGAAACATTGGCAAAAGCTTTGCTCGTCAGGTTGCATTAAATCACTTTGATTATTACGTACTAGAAATTAGCAGTTTTATGCTAGACAATATGTACGAGTTTAAAGCAGACATAGCTGTTTTGCTGAATATAACGCCAGATCATCTAGATAGATATGATTACAAAATGTCTAACTACATCAAATCTAAATTTAGGATAGTTCAAAATCAGACGGAGGAAGATCATTTCATCTATTGTGATGATGATGATAGCATCAAAGAATTTATGGCTGATAAGGAATTCAAAATGAAGAAATATCCTTTTTCTATAGAACACGAAATTAAAAACGGAGCATACTTAACAGAAAATAAACTTATGATTAATCTTAGCAATTCAGACAAATTTGATATCACCATCCAAGATTTAGCAATTCAAGGGAAACACAATACTTACAATTCTATGGCATCTGGAATAACTGCTAAAATATTAGACATTAGAAATGAGAGTATCCGCGAAAGCATGGGGAACTACAAAAACATAGACCACCGTTTAGAGTTTGTAGCCAATGTATCTGGAATAACTTTTATAAACGATTCTAAGGCAACCAATGTAAACTCGGTTTGGTATGCACTAGAGTCTATCAAAACAGATATCGTTTTGATAATGGGAGGAGTTGACAAAGGCAACGATTATACAATGCTAAAGAGTTTGGTAAGAGATAAAGTTAAAGCTATTATTTGTTTGGGGAAAGATAATAAAGCATTACACGATGCCTTTGAAGAAGATGTTGAAGTTATGGTTAATACATTCTCGGCAAGTGAAGCGGTTCAAATTGCATATCACATGGCTAAAAAAGGAAGTACAGTTTTACTTTCGCCTGCTTGTGCAAGCTTTGATTTATTTAAAAATTATGAAGACCGCGGCGACCAATTTAAAGCAGCTGTAAAAGAATTATAAAATGATAAAAGCAGTTTTAGACTTAACCAAAGGAGATAGATGGATTTGGATAATTATTATCCTATTATCCTTAGTATCTGTTTTAGCGGTATATAGCGCTACGGGAACTTTAGCCTACAAAAGAGGTGTAGGTTCAGAATCGTTGATGCTAAAACATTTGCTATTCATTATACTTGGCTTTGTATTAATCTATTTTTCGCATTTACTTAATTACCGTTATTACGCGGGAATATCTAAAGTTTTAATGGTTGTTACTATACCATTACTTCTTTATACTTTATTATTTGGTAGCCACGTAAACGATGCGAGTAGATGGATTGCAATACCCGGAACTGGCTTAACTTTCCAAACTTCTGATTTAGCTAAACTAGCTTTAATCACCTATCTAGCAAGAACACTAACTAAAAAACAAGAAAATATAAAAGATGTAAAAAAAGCATTTATACCTATTATGGGCTCTGTATGCTTGGTATTTATTTTAATTGGCTTAGCAAATCTTTCTACTGCTTTAATGCTGTTTGGAGTAAGTATTTTGATATTATTAATTGGTAGAATTAGCATGAAACAAATTGCAATAGTATGTGTGGGTGGTGCCGCATTATTAGCAGTATTGGTGTTTTTTGGGCCAAGAAGAGAAACTTACAAATCAAGGATTAAAGCTTATACTAATCCAGAAATGCAAAATTCTGATAGAACCTATCAACAAGACCAAGCAAAAATTGCGATAGCCTCTGGAGGAATATTAGGAAAAGGGCCTGGTAACAGTACCCAAAGAAACTTTTTACCTCACCCCTATTCTGATTTTATTTTTGCAATTATAGTAGAAGAATATGGTCTAACAGGAGGATTTATAATAGTGATTTTATATGTAATTCTAATGTATAGAATCATGAAAATTGTAACTCAAGCACCAAAAGCATTTGGTGCTTTGCTAGCCGCCGGACTAGGTTTTAGTTTAACCATACAAGCCTTAGCCAATATGGCTGTAGCAGTAAATTTATTCCCGGTAACTGGGGTGCCACTTCCATTAGTGAGTATGGGTGGTACATCTATATTGTTTACCAGTATTGCATTTGGAATTATATTATCTGTGAGTAAAGATGTTGAGGAATATAAATCTGATAATAGCATTAAAGAAGATAAAATTATAGTAGGCGAAATACCTGCGCTGGCGTAGTGATAATGAGAGAAGGATTGAATTAGTTAATGAATGAGTGAATGAAGGATAGAAAGAATGTATGATGGTAAAAGTTTTGCGTTTAGTTATTCTATCATTCAAAATTCAATAATTCAAAATTAAAAATATAAAGATGTCAAAAAAAATAATCATAAGTGGTGGAGGTACAGGAGGACATATTTTTCCTGCTGTGGCTATTGCTAATGCATTAAAAAAAATCGACTCAAATATTGAAATCTTGTTTGTTGGAGCTTTAGGCCGTATGGAAATGGAAAAAGTGCCGGCAGAGGGATATAAAATAATAGGCTTACCCATTCAGGGATTTCAAAGAAAAAATTTAGCAAAAAATTTAACATTACCATTTAAGATTATTGGAAGTATAAGTAAAGCAATTAAAATTATAAAAGATTTTAAACCTCATGTAGTTGTTGGCGTAGGAGGTTATGCTTCGGGTCCATTATTATATGCTGCGTCTTTAAAAGGTATTCCATATTTAATTCAAGAACAGAACTCTTACGCAGGTATAACAAATAAATTATTAGGTAGAAAAGCGAAAAAAATATGTGTAGCATTTGATAATATGCATTCTTTTTTTCCATCTGATAGAATTATAAAAACTGGCAATCCGGTTAGAAAAACAGTTATAGAAATTGAAGGTAAAAAAGAAGAAGCTGCCTCCTTTTTTGAACTAGACATCAACAAAAAAACAGTTTTGGTAGTAGGTGGTAGTTTAGGATCACGTACACTTAATAACAGCATGATTGCTGGATTAAAACAACTAGAAAGCAATAAAATTCAGCTTATTTGGCAAACAGGAAAATATTATTACAAAAACATAGCAGAAAATTATACTGAAATGCCTAAATGTAATGGTATAAGAATTTATGAGTTTTTAAACCGTATGGATTTGGCTTTTGCCATGGCAGATGTAATTATTTCTAGAGCTGGTGCAGGTACAATTGCAGAACTGTGTCTAATTAACAAACCAGTTATTCTAGTGCCATCACCAAACGTAGCAGAAGATCATCAAACAAAAAATGCAGAAGCATTAGTTAAAGAAAACGCAGCCATATTAATAACAGATGAGCATGCCGAAGCTGATTTAGTGGATCAAACTATAACACTTTTAAGAGATCCGAAGAAAATTGAAACGCTATCTAAGCAAATATCAAAATTAGGAATCGCAAACTCTGACGAACAGATTGCTTTAGAAATATTAAAACTAGCTTAAAATGATTAATATAAATGATATCAAACGAGTATACCTTATCGGCATTGGCGGGATAGGTATGAGCGGACTTGCAAGATATTTTAATCAAAGGGGATGTTTAGTTTATGGTTATGATAAAACATTAACACCATTAACCAAAGAGTTAGTACACGAAGGAATTGGAATCTCTTATGTAGATGATAGCAACCTAATTCCCATTTCTTTTCAAAACAATGACAGTGAAACACTAATTATATATACACCTGCCATTCCAAAAGAAAGCAATATTTTAAGTTTCTTTAAAAAAGAAAATTTCGATTTATACAAACGCTCTCAAGTATTAGGGATAATTTCTAACAGCATGTACTGCGTAGCTATAGCCGGCACACATGGTAAAACAACCACAAGCAGTTTAGTTGCACATTTATTAAGAGAAGGTGGTATAGATTGCTCGGCCTTTCTGGGCGGCATTGCTAGCAATTATGATTCTAATCTTTTAATTGGTAAACATGATGTGGTTGTGGTTGAAGCAGATGAATACGATCGATCATTTCTAACACTACATCCAGATATTGCGGTAATTACATCTATGGATGCCGATCATTTAGACATCTATGGTGCCGAAGAACAACTGCATCAATCTTTTCAGCTTTTTGCAAATCAGGTAAAAAGCGATGGAGAAATCATCGTTAGAGAAGGCTTACCAATTTCAAGGGGAACGTCATACGGTTTATCAACATCGGCGAAAGCCAAAGGATATAATCTAAAAGTTAAAAACGGAGCATTCCATTTCGATTTTGAAAATGACAACATCAAACTAGAAGATTTAATGCTTGGTTTACCAGGTCAACATAATATAGAAAATGCAGTTGCAGCAATTCAAATTGCACTAACATTAAATATAAAACCAGATTTAATTAGAGCAGGATTAGCGTCGTTTAAAGGGGTAAAAAGAAGATTTGAATATCAGGTAAAAACTGATAATCATATTTATATTGATGATTATGCACATCACCCCGAAGAGTTAAAAGCTTGCTTTAAAGCTGTAAGAACCTTATATCCTAACAAAAAATTATCAGTTATTTTTCAACCTCATTTATATAGTAGAACAAGAGATTTTGCTCAAGAGTTCTCCGAAGTATTAAATACTACCGATGAATTAATTTTATTAGATATATATCCAGCTAGAGAACTGCCTATAGAAGGAGTTAATAGTAAGATGCTTGCTGACAAAATAGATGTTCATAAAGTAACACTTTGTGGAAAAGAAGAGTGCTTGGAAATTATAAAGAACCAAAAACCAGAACTACTTTTGACGGTTGGTGCAGGCGATATTGATACATTAGTTTCACCTATTAAAAATATATTGAGCTAGTGTTGAAAAAAATAAACTGGAAGGCGCTATTATTTGGATTTACATGGGTAATTAGTCTTGCCTCTGTAATTGCTTTAATGAGTTTTATTGAAATTAAAAAAGCAACAAATACTTGCGCTAAAGTTGAAATTATACTACCAGGTAATCAATATTTTATAGAACGAGAAGAAGTAGACCAATTGCTTAATGATAACAACGGCTTACTTATTGGAAGAAGGCTTGCAAATATTAATTTACAAAAATTAGAAAACAGATTGGTGGCAAACCCTTTTGTAGAATATGCAAAAGTATATATGGATATGGATGGTGTTTTACACGCCAAAATTAAACAGCGTCAACCTGTTTTAAGAGTGTTAAATTATACTGGTCAGGATTTTTATATAGATAAAAATGGTCTTAAAATACCTTTATCAGATCACTTTACTGCGAGAGTATTAGTAGCAAATGGAGCAATTTTAGAAAGTTTTAATAATAAGATTGATACGCTACAAACTAAAATTGCCAAAGATTTATTTGCTGTTGCAAGCTATATAGAACAAGATAAATTGTGGAGCGAGCAAATTGTTCAGATTTATATCAATAATGAAAATGACATGGAGCTTGTTCCTAGAGTGGGAACTCAAAAAATAATTTTTGGCAATGCTGATGATTTAGAGAGCAAATTTAAAAACCTAATGGTTTTCTATAAAAAAGCGATTCCACGAGTAGGTTGGGAGGCATATAGTACTATCAATCTAAAATTTAAAGGCCAAATAGTTTGCGTTAAAAGAGATTCGACGCTAAAATCAAATAAAGAAATACCTGTACTTACAGACAGTACATCGATAAATCAAGAAGTTCAAGATTCAATAAAAATATAATCAACATGGAAAAAGCTATCACTAAAAACTCTAAAAGTTCATCAATTGTAGTAGGTCTAGATATCGGAACTACTAAAATTTGTGTGATTATTGGTCGTAGAAACGAGCAAGGTAAAATAGAAGTACTAGGTTTAGGTAAAGCCACATCTGATGGTGTTACTCGTGGTGTAGTTTCCAATATTGCTAAAACTGTTAAAGGTATTTTACAAGCAGTAGAAGAAGGTAGTAACCAATCTAATGTTGATGTTAAAATAGTTAACGTAGGTATAGCTGGTCAACACATTAAAAGTTTACAACACCGTGGTATTTTAACGCGTAAAGATTTAAGTAACGAAATTGCAAAAAAAGATATTGATCGTTTAATCGACGATATGTTCAAATTAGCGATGAGCCCTGGAGAAGAGATAATCCATGTTTTACCTCAAGAGTTCACAGTTGATAACGAACCAGGAATAAAAGATCCAGTAGGTATGGCTGGTGTAAGATTAGAAGCCAATTTCCACATCATTACTGGCCAAGTTACCGCAATTAAAAATATTATCAGATGTGTTGAGCAAGGTAATCTTGAAACAGAAGATTTAATTTTAGAGCCATTAGCGTCTTCAGAATCGGTTTTAAGTGATGAAGAAAAAGAAGCTGGAGTAGTTTTAGTAGATATTGGTGGTGGCACTACAGATGTAGCTATTTTTCATGAGGGAATTATTAGACATACTGCTGTAATTCCTTTTGGAGGTAATAGTGTAACGGAAGATATCAGAGAAGGATGTTCTGTAATGCGTAACCAAGCAGAACTTTTAAAAGTAAAATTTGGCTCGGCTTTAGCAGAAGAAAACAAAGAAAATGAAATTATTTGCGTTCCTGGTTTAAGAGGCAGAGAACCTAAAGAAATTTCAATCAAAAATTTGGCTTTTGTAATACAAGCCAGAATGGAAGAAATAATAGATCACGTACATTATGAAATTAAATCATCTGGTTACGAGAAAAAATTAATAGGTGGTATTGTAGTAACAGGTGGCGGTGCATTATTAAAACATTTACCTCAATTGATTGAATACGTAACAGGCTTAGATTGTAGAGTTGGTTACCCTAATGAACATCTAGCCAAAAATGAAACATTACCTAAAAACGTATATGAGGATTTAAAAAGCCCTATGTATGCTACTGGTATTGGATTACTAATTAAAGGAGTAGAAAAGGTAGAAGCACAAATGCTTAAAGAATCTTTACAGCAATCAAGAAAAAGTGATAGTACTGTAGAGGTAACTACTAAAAAGACTAGAGGATTATTTGCTAGTTTACTAGAGGGCACTAAAAAATTCATAAAAGATGATATCTCAGACCAAGAGTATTTAAAGTAGTTTTCAACAAAGCACAAGTTTTCAACACAATTAACATTTGTGGATAACTAATGTGGAAAATTATTTATTATTACACTGAGTTAAAATAAGAATTTAAAAAACGCTTACCAACTGATAATTAAAGATATGCAGTTTGAAATGTTAAAAGAAAAATCATCAATCATCAAAGTAATTGGTGTTGGTGGTGGCGGAGGCAACGCGGTAAACCATATGTACAGGCAAGGAATCACGGGTGTGGATTTCATCATCTGTAATACAGATGCCCAAGCTTTAGAATTAAGTCCAATCCCAAACAAAGTTCAATTAGGCGCAAGCTTAACAGAAGGTATGGGTGCAGGCTCTATTCCAGAGGTGGGTAAAAACTCGGCTATAGAAAATATAGACGATGTAAAACAAATGCTTGGCGCAAATACCCGTATGCTTTTCATAACAGCTGGTATGGGTGGTGGTACTGGTACAGGTGCAAGTCCAATTATTGCTAAAGCAGCTAAAGAACTAGACATTTTAACCGTTGCAATAATTACAACACCGTTTTCTTTTGAAGGTAAACGAAGAAAATCTCAAGCAGAAGAAGGTTTAGAAGAACTTAAAAAATATGTAGACTCTTACCTTGTCATTTCAAATGATAGGTTAAGAGAAATTTTCGGCAATCTAACTTTGGGATCTGCATTTGGGCAAGCTGACGATATTTTAACTACCGCAGCAAAAGGAATTGCAGAAATTATTACTGTACCAGGTTACATCAACGTTGATTTTAAAGATGTGCGTACCGTAATGAAAGAAAGCGGTGTTGCAATTATGGGTAGTTACGCTGCTGAAGGTGAAAACAGAGCATTAAAAGCTGTTGAAGGTGCATTAGCATCACCACTTTTAAAAGATAATGAAATAGAAGGCGCTAGATATATTCTATTAAATATCAGTTCAGGAGTTAAAGAAGTTACCATGGATGAAGTTAGTATTATTACAGACTTTATTCAAGAACAAGCTGGCCTTTCGGCCGATTTAATTTGGGGTAACTGTACAGATCCTGAATTAGGAGATAAAATTTCGGTAACTATAATTGCAACAGGATTCCAAACGCAAGAAGAAAGAGAGCTAACAAAACAAACTGCTCCAAAAAAACAATTCTTAACTTCAGAAACCCCGTTAATTAAACCAATTAATGAGTTTTCAAAAAAGATTGAAAAAGTTACAGAAGAAGAACCAGAAATGGTACAAATGCCTATTCTTAAATCTGAAATATCAAAAGTCCCACAAACCGACTTATTTGCTGAGGTTCCAAAAACAAATTACAATCCTTTTAACACTAGCGACGACCTGGTTAAACATCAATTAATAGAAGAGACTAAAGAAGAGACCACATCAGAAGTGGAAGATTTTGGTTTTAGTATGAAATTCTCAACTTCAGAATTTGAAACACCTATAATTCCAATTGAGGTTACCAACGAAGTTATTTTTGAAGAAAATGAAACAATAGTTCCATCAGCTTTTTCAGAAGATGATCAAAAAACTGATGAATCGATGGAGGAGCAATTGAGAAAATCTAAAGAGCGCATCTTACGCTTAAAAGATTTAAGCATGAAATTACGTTCTACATCAGGCTTGGTAGAATTAGAAAACGAACCAGCATACAAAAGAAAGCAAATGCAGTTAAAAGATGTCCCTCATTCTTCAGAGTCTCAAGTATCTAGATTTACTTTAAGTAATGAAGATGGACAAACAGAAATAAGACCAAATAACTCTTTCTTACACGATAATGTAGATTAACTTTATAAATCATTTAAAACATAAAACCATTTTCTTAATTGAAAATGGTTTTTTTTTTTAAACAACTAATGTTGTTGTTCTAATTAAATGATCAAATGTTTGATTGGCTTGCATAATTGGAGTAGAATAGACAGGAATATCTTCTCCATAATTAATTGCTATAAATTTTTCAATTTGCGAAAAAAGCATAGATTTAGTTTGCGCAGTAACTACTGTAATCTTGTTACTAATTAACTCGTCGCCATCTAACTTATAAATCTCGTTATTAACATCTATACTAGCGTGTGCTATTAATTGTTGAGCCAATAAACTTTTAATTAGAATTTTAGCATCAGTTTGTTTGTTTAAATAAATAATAAGGTTCAGCATAGTTTAATTTTTTTATTGAGGTTTTGATGAGAACAATAATTGTTCAATAAACAACTGAACGCTTTTTAAACTATTTGTATTGCCAAAATCTGTTAAAGAAGGTAAATTTTTCATAAAAAAATCTTGGTAATGCGCCATTTCTAATACAGTACTAGCTAAAGATTTAGGGAATGGATAATTTGGACTGTATGCCAAAATCGCTTCACTAATACGTTGACAGAGTTTTTTGTATGGCATAAATAACTGTTCCTTATTATCTTCTGTAACATGTTTAGTTAAATACACTTTAGAAGACTCAGCTATAATAATATCATGTAAATCTTCCAAATTGATAGCTGCTTGCGCTGTTTCTTGACCCTCTAATTGCCAAGTTAAAACAGCCGCTATAGTCTTTAGGTTAACCTCAGCATCTTCAATGTTATTGGTATTAAACATCACTTGATAATCTAACCAGTTCCAATACCATGCGACTATATAACTTAATAACCTATGCTTGTTTTCGAAGTACCTATAAACAGTAGCTTCGGTTATTTTTGTCTCTTCTGCCAATTTTTTAAAAGTGAAAGCCTCAAAACCTAAAGTCTTAATCAAATAAGTACTATTCTTTAAAATTCTTTGGCCAATTTCACTCTGCTCAGGATCTCTCAAAAACAGTTTGCTATTCATTTTTGGCTTTAGTTGCCATTCCATATCTAAACAATTGCTCCTATATTTACAACAAATATAGGAGAATATGTCACGAATTAATCATTTACTATAATAAATGATAGTATTACTATTATTATTCAAATCAATTTTTACTTTTGTTAACGTAAATTTTAAATAATGGCGCAACAACCTTCATTACGCTCAGCAGTTAAAAAACTTTTTAATCTAATAAATTTAGAAAAAAAGGAAATTAGAAATGTATACATATATGCAATAATAAGTGGGATAATTGTTTTATCACTTCCATTAGGTATTCAAGCAATTATTAATTTAATGTTTGGCGCAACAATTAGCACTTCACTTATTGTATTAATCATTTTAGTTATTATTGGAGTATTATTTGCTGGGGTTTTACAAATAAAACAAATGCGAATTATTGAGCGCATTCAACAAAGAATTTTCACGAGGCTTACCTTTGCTTATGCTTACAGGATACCTAAACTAAGTCTCCCAAGTATTGACAATTATTACCTTCCTGAATTAGTAAATCGTTTTTTTGATACAGCAAGCTTGCAAAAAGGTTTATCTAAATTGTTGCTAGATTTTCCAGCTGCCACAATTCAAATATTGTTTGGTTTAATTTTACTTAGTCTTTATCACCCGGTGTTTATAGTTTTTGGGTTTTTATTGGCCATATTGGTTATAGTTATATTTTACGTTACCAGCCCAAAAGGCTTCAGTTCTAGTATTAGAGAATCGGATTATAAGTTTGATGTTGCACATTGGTTAGAAGAAATAAGTAGAAGCATAAAGACGTTTAAATTCTTTCAACATACCGATTTACACCTTAAAAAAACAGATAGCTTAGTAAACGGGTATTTAGATGCTAGAGAAGAGCATTTCTCAGTATTGGTTTTTCAGTACAGAATAGTAATTGGCTTTAAGGTATTTATCACAGCTGCCATGTTAATTATTGGTGCAGTTTTATTTGTTAATCAGCAAATAAATATTGGCCAATTTATAGCAACAGAAATTATCATTCTTACCATTACGGGTGCAATAGAGAAATTGATAGTAAGTTTAGAGGTGGTTTATGATGTATTAACTTCGTTAGAGAAAATAAATAAAGTTTTAGACAAACCTCAAGATACAGATAAAGCATTATTAAGCTCAAATGAATGGAAAAAAACAGAAGGACTTGATATCAAAATTAAAGAATTAAATTTTGGTTTTACCCCAAATAATGATGTATTAAAAAACATCAACTTACACATAAAAGCTGGAGAGAAAGTTTGTTTAACCGGTTCTGAAGGGTCGGGAAAAAGTTCATTCTTGAAATTGCTTAGTGGAATGTGGCCCGATTACAGAGGTAATTTATTATTTAATGATGTTCCGTTTAAAAGTATGGTTCCAGACACCTTATACAAACAAGTTGGATTATACTTTAATGAAGATGAACTATTTAGTGGGACATTATTAAACAATCTTACACTAGGTGCAAAAGAAATTAATTTTACCGAGCTTCAATTTGTTTGCGATTTAGTTGGACTATCAGATTTTATTGGAAGTAAACAAGAAGGATATGCAGTTAAGTTAGATCCACAAGGTAAAAAGCTATCTTATAACATTGCCCAAAAAATATTATTAGCAAGATGTATTTATCAAAAACCAGCCTTAATGCTATTAGAAGACGGCTGGTTAGGAATTGACAAGGAATCAAAAACTAAAATAATTGATTATTTAACAGCTAAAGAAAATAAAACCACGTTAATTACGATTACAGATGATGAGTATTTTGCTAAAAAATGTTCACGTACTATTTATCTTTCAAAAGGAACTATAAACTAAAATAACTTACAATGTTTTTAGAAAGCAAAACACATATTGCAAAACTAATGGAGTTTAATTCTTTCGAAAGGATTATTACTCAAAAGCCGTCTAAGAAACTAGCAAAGATTTTTATCATATCTTTTGTAGTATTTGTTATTATTATGCTACTTCCTTGGACACAAAATATCCAATCAGAAGGAAGTGTTTCTACCATTAGTCCAAACCAAAGGCCACAACAAATTAACAGTATTATTGCAGGCCGTATTGAGAAATGGTATATACAAGATGGGCAAGTTGTTCAAAAAGGAGACACATTGCTCCAAATTAGCGAGGTAAAAGAAGAATATTTAGACCCTAACCTTTTGGGCAGAGTGTCTGAGCAAATTAAGGCTAAATCCGATGCTATAGAGTTTTATGATCAAAAGGCTAATACAGCCTCTTTGCAACAAGGTGCATTAAATAGTGCATTAAGATTTAAATTAGAACAACTTCAAAACAAACTAAAACAATACACATTACAAGTACAGTCTGACAGTATAGCATATGTTGCAGCCACAAATTTGCTAGGTATTAGTACTGAGCAATTAAATCGTCGTAAACAATTATACGCTGCCGATTTAAACTCTTTAACAGAACTAGAAACAAGACAACAATACTACCAAGATGCATTAGCAAAGAAAATAAGTGCCGAAAACAAATACTATAACGGCAAAAACGAATTGCTAAACATTAAGTTAGAACTTTTAGGTACACAGCAAGATTATACCGAAAAACTGTCTAAAATTGAAGGCGAAAAGTTTAGTGCATTATCCCAAGTATCATCTACAGAAGGGGAAGTTGCAAAACTTAATAATCAGTTTTCTAACTATCAAAAAAGACAAGGTTTTTACGTTATTACTGCCCCACAATCAGGCCAAGTATTACGATCTAGCAAAGCTGGTATTGGAGAAACTGTAAAAGATGGCGAAATGTTAATGCAGATTGTTCCACAAGTATTTGAGCCCGCTGTAGAAATATTTATTAGTCCGCTTAATATGCCTTTAATTGCGAAAGGACAAAAAGTACAATTACAATTTGATGGTTTCCCTGCTATTGTGTTCTCTGGATGGCCACAAGCATCTTATGGGATTTTTTCGGGTAGAATTGCAGCTGTTGATCAATCTATAGCTAACAATGGGAAATTTAGAATTTGGGTAAAACCAGATCCAAAAGAAAGACCATGGCCTAAAGAAATTAAATTTGGTGCAGGAACTAAAAGTATAGCTTTATTAAGCGATGTACCTCTAATTTATGAATTATGGCGACAATTAAATGGCTTTCCGCCAGAATTTTACAAACCAGATCCAGGAAACGATAAAGATAAAAGCGCAAAAAATGAGAAGTAAAATATTCATTTTATTATTATCGTTTCTAACAACGTCTAAAGTAAATGCTCAAGATTTGTTGTTAGACACCTTAACTTGGGATTCCTTTACAGATATTGTAAAAACTTACCATCCTGTAACAACTCAAGCGAAACTTTTAACCGATTTAGCAAAAGCTAAAAGATTGCAGGCATTAGGTGGTTTCGATCCTAAATTAGAAGGCGAATTAGACCAAAAACAATATGATGGGACCGAGTATTTTCGCTTTTTAACCCCTCAAGTGAAATTACCTTTATGGTATGGGATAGAATTAAAAGGTTCTTATTCAGAAGCAGAAGGTGCATTTGTAAACCCAGAAAACAAATTACCACAAGAAGGCTTATCATATGCTGGTGTTAGCTTTCAACTAGGTAAAGGATTGCTCATGGATAAAAGAAGAGCAGCATTTAAACAAGCAAAAATATTTACCGAGGCTACCGAAAACGAAAAAATAAAAATTATAAACGATTTGTTTCAAGATGCTGGGGAAGAGTATATTAATTGGCAAAATAAGTTCCAAATTTACAAAGTCTATCAAGAAGCATTAAACCTTGCAAAAGTAAGATTTGAGGGGGTAAAAAAGAGTTATCAATTTGGAGACAGAGCTGCGATTGATACTGTAGAAGCGTTATTGCAAGTACAAACCAGAGAAGGTATGTTGCAACAAGCCAATTTAGATTTACAAAGTGCTAAATACATGCTTAGTACTTATTTATGGTTACAAAACAATCAAACGGTAGATGCCGATAAGTTATTAATTAAACCACAAGAAGAATTAATTGTACCATTTACCCCACTTTTAGATGTAACAAACAACCCCAAGTTACTTTCTTATGGTTTTAAAATAAGTGATTTAAATATTGAACGAAGATTAAAAGCAGAAAACCTTAGACCAGAGCTTGGACTACAATTTGGCATTTTAAACCAAGGTTTAACACCCCTTAGAAATATAAATCAGAACTATTGGAACGACAATAATAAAGTAAACTTTAGAGTAGCGTTTCCTTTAACATTTTCTAAAGAAAGAGGAGAGCTTTCTGAAGCTAAAATTAAAATTAAGCAAGTAGAAATAGAACAAAGTTTAGTTCAAAATGAGCTGCTTAACAAAATGAAACAAAACGCTTTTGAATTGAGCACTCTTCAAAATCAAATCAATATTTTAAGGCAAAATTACATTAGTTCAGAGCAATTATTAAAGGGCGAAGAATTAAGATTTAGAGTAGGCGAAAGCTCATTATTTTTAGTAAATGCCAGAGAAAGCAAATTGATTGAAGTAAAAGAAAAGTTATTGCAAACAGAGGCTAAGCTCAGAAAAGCTCAATTAAAAACACTTTGGTTACAAGGCACCCTATTTCAAAATTTTTAGTTGTAAAATTTAGAAATTAATGTAGATTTATACATTAAAGTTTATTAAACAATCATAATAAGCTAAAAAATAAATTAAACCTTTTCTAAATTTTTATGAGTGAGCAAAAAAATTATGGTACAGCTCTGTACTCTTTAGTTACAGTATTTTTCTTTTGGGGTTTTGTAGCAGCAAGTAATGATATTTTAATCCCAGTTTTTAAAAAAGCTTTTGATCTTACACAAAGCCAAAGTCAATGGGTTTCCTTGGCTTTTTATATAGCTTATACTGTAGGCTCATTAATTTACAATGGCATTTGTATATTAATGAAAAAAGACTTAATCAATACCATAGGATATAAAAATGGCTTAGCATTAGGTTTATTCATATCTGCTTTAGGTACATTATTATTTTACCCAGCAGCAAATCTTCAATCGTTTCCTCTTATGTTAACAGGCTTATTTGTAGTAGCCCTAGGATTCTCACTGCAACAAACTGTAGCTAACCCATTAGCTATTGCCTTAGGCCCTATTAAAACGGGCTCACAAAGATTAACGTTAGCAGGTGGGATAAATAATTTTGGAACAACTATAGGCCCATTGATTGTAAGCTTCGCCATTTTTGGCACAAATACAGCAGCAAGTACAGATATTAGCATAGAAAGCGTAAAAATTCCTTATTTAATTTTGGGTGCTGCATTTTTATTAGTGGCCATATTCCTAAAATTTTCCTCATTACCAGATAAACCAGCTCTAGTTGAAGCCAAGGTAGATGAGAATGTAAAAGGCTCTGCACTTAAATATCCTCAACTAGTATTGGGAATGATAGCGATTTTTGTTTATGTAGGTGTAGAAGTTTCAACTGCAAGTAATTTGCCGGCCTACATGGAAAAAGATTTAGGCTATTCTATCAAAGAAATAGCGCCATACATTTCTCTGTATTGGGCTAGTTTAATGATCGGAAGGTGGACAGGAGCTGTTGAAGCTTTTACTGATAATATTACTAAACAAAAGCTTTTTAGATTTTTAGCGCCTTATTTAGCATTTGGGGTGTTTTTATTAGTAAACGCAATTGCAAAAAATAATTTAGCTCCATTTTATGTATATGGCTTTATCATATTGGCATTAATTGTAGCCGATGTAATGAGTAAAGGTAATCCCGCAAGAATGTTACTCATTTTCTCTTTAATGGGAATTATATCGCTTATTATTGGTATGTCAACTAACGGTATGATTAGTGTTTATGCAATAACCAGTGTAGGATTATTTTGCAGTACACTATGGCCTTGTATTTTCACTTTAGCAGTTTGTGGTTTGGGTAAAAACACTAGCCAAGGAAGTAGTTTTTTAATTATGATGATTATGGGCGGTGGAATTATAAGCTGGGCGCAAGGTTACTTATCAGAATTTACTGGCATTCAAAACAGTTACATTGTAGGCGTATTATGTTTTGCTTATCTAGCGTTTTATGCATGGAAAGTAACAGGCATATTAAAGAAACAAGGAATTGATATCTCTAAATTAGACACAGAAGGCTCTCATTAAAAAAAGCATATACCCAATAATTTGGGTGTTTTTACAAGCTTTACACTTTAGTTTTATTGCCATTTGGCAAATGGCAATAAAAGCTATCGTTTCTCCAAAGGAATCTTTTGGAAAATCTTTAACGCAACATCAAACATACACCAATTAGTAATTTGATTATTAATAAAATAAAAGATTAGCTGCATTAAATTTCATAATTATTAAATTTGCGGCCTCATGTTTGATTATAAAGCAGCACTTCAAAATATACCTCATAAACCCGGAGTTTATCAATATTACGATAAAAACGATGAACTCATCTATATAGGAAAAGCTAAGGACCTTAGAAATAGAGTAAGTTCCTACTTCAATAACGATACTTATAAAGTAAATGCTAAAACCCAAGTATTAGTTAGTAAAATAAATAAAATAACATTTACTATTGTTGATACAGAAATTGATGCTTGGCTTTTAGAAAACAGTCTCATTAAAAAGCATCAACCAAGGTACAATATCATGTTAAAAGATGATAAAACTTACCCTTGGATAGTAATTAAAAATGAAAGATTTCCTAGAATATTTTGGACTAGACGAAAAGTGAAAGATGGTTCTAAGTACTTGGGGCCATATCCTTCAGTTAGTATGATGCATTCTATTTTAGGCCTTATAAAAGAAACCTATTTATTAAGAAATTGCAATCTAAACCTTTCAGAAGCTAACATTAAAGCAGGAAAATTTAAAGTTTGCTTAGAATATCAAATTGGGAACTGCAAAGGTCCTTGTGAGAATTATCAAAACGAAGAAGATTACAATCAATCTATAGAAGAAATAAAAGATATTTTAAGTGGTAAAACTGCACAAGTTGTAAAACAATTAAAAGAAGATATCAACGACGCAGCCAATAAACTAAATTTTGAACTAGCCTACAAACTTCAAAGAAAGTACGACTTATTAGAAAAATACCAAAGTAAATCTACTGTTGTTAACTCATCTATAACAGATGTTGATGTGTTTAGTATTGCATCAGATGAAAAATTTGGCTTTGTAAATTATTTAAAAGTTATAAACGGAAGTATAACACAAACACAAACCATAGAATTAAAAAAGAAACTAGACGAAACAGATGAAGAGCTACTCAGTATTGCTATTTCAGAATTTAGATTAAGATTCGAAAGCTCCTCAAAAGAAATCATAGTTCCTTTTGAAATTTCTTTAGATGATGACTTTGTAAAGTTTACTGTACCAAAACAAGGCGAAAAAAAGAAACTATTAGAGTTATCACAAAAAAATGTAATGTTCTTTAAAAAAGATAAGATAGAACAATACGAAAAATTAAATCCTGATTTAAGGACTGAGCGTTTGCTTACACAAATGCAAAAAGATTTAAGGTTAAACGAACTACCAAAACATATAGAATGTTTTGATAACTCTAACTTCCAAGGAAAATACCCCGTATCTGCAATTGTGGTTTTTAAAGATGCTAAACCATCTAAAAAGGATTACAGGCATTTTAACGTAAAAACTGTAGAAGGGCCTAACGATTTTGCAACCATGGAAGAAGCTGTTTACAGACGTTATAAAAGATTATTAGAAGAAAACCAGCCACTACCTCAACTCATAATTATTGATGGTGGTAAGGGGCAGCTATCATCTGCGGTTAAAAGCTTAAAAAAACTAGATATTTATAATAAAGTGGCAATAATTGGTATTGCAAAGAGGCTAGAAGAGTTGTTTTATCCCGGAGATCAATATCCTTTGTATTTAGATAAAAAATCAGAGACCTTAAAAATTATACAACAATTAAGGGATGAGGCGCATAGGTTTGGGATAACTTTCCATAGAAAAAAGCGAGACCAAGGAACTTTACAAACAGAGTTAGAGCTAATAGATGGGATAGGCAAAACATCTGCTGAAAACCTTCTCAAACATTTTAAATCAGTTAAAAAAATTAAGGAAGCTAAAGAGGAGGAATTACTTCAAGTAATTAATACCAAACAAGCTAAAGCCCTACTAAAATATTTTGCATAAAAAAAGCCTTCTTTAAATAGGAGGCTTTTGAATTCTATTGATATTAAGAAACTATTGTTCCCACATATCTTGTTCGTATTGAATTAAAGATTTTTTAATTCTATCTGCTTCTAATAATTTATCTAAACCAGTTAAATCTTTACCATCAATCCCTTTTTTATTACCAATTGCAATTCCATCAGCATTAGTTTCTTCAACTATCAGACTACTAAAAAATCTTAATTGGAAAACATCATCAAAGCTGTATCTAATGTTTTGGTTAGGATGAAAAACAAAATTCTTACAAATTTGATCTCTTATGGTAGGGTAATTAACGTAAAACAATGATGTCATTCCTTTACCTGCTTCACCAATTTTAACTGATGGATCATCTAGTTTTGTTGGATTAGAAACTCCAGGTACAGCACCAAAAAGTGTATTAGCATCAATTGCCGCTGCACTTGCTGGAACTATAACAGAAAGAGCAATAATATACGGCTTAAATTCTGCCCTATTTGTATCAAAATACCAATCTTCAATAATCCTAAGACCTGCTTTACCTCTTAAACCTGGAGACTCTCCTGTTTGAGTTAGATCTGCAATTCCTGCTAACTGATTTGTTCTAGCTAATAAATCATTAAAGCTAATTGGCTCAATTAACCTTCCATCATTATCACTCCATGCTTGATAAGCATCAATTTTTCCATCTTCAATTGCTTTAAACAAAACATATAAAAAGTTTTTACTTGCAGTCTTTGGTACGAGATATTTATTGGCTTCATCGACAAAATAAATATCTCTTTTTAATCTCTTCGCAAAGATAACATCGTCCTTTTTAACTCTAGGATACTCTGGGGCACATTTTATTGAGTCCTTGTTAGCAGTTTTTTCAGTACCCTTCTTACTTTCTTCGGATTTTTGAAAAATTGAATAAATGGGCTCAACTTTAGGCTTAATAGTAGCTGGCGCAACTGGTGTAGTAGTGGCTGGCTGAGTACTTTCTGATGGAGGTGGTGTTGTAGTTTTTTTTGGCTTATTTGTCTGTGCAAATAAAGAAATACCTAGGACACTAAATAAAAGAGCAATTACAATCTTTTTCATAATTTAATTTCTTATTACAACATTAACGCCTGTTTTTAAATTTCTTGTTGTACCATCTTCACCATAAACGGTTATGCTACTGAAAGACACAGCGTCACCTGGACTCAATTTTGTTACAGCAGCTCTGATTTGTGGTGTAAAACTACCATCTGGTGAGGAATAAAAAATAGGGTCTTGACCAGGCTTACTGATAAAAACATTGAATTTGGTAACTCTAAACTTTAAAGCAAAATCAAAATTATCTAACTCGGCATTTAAGAAAGACGCACTTGTAGCTGAACTTCTAGAAACTGGACCTGAAGTTACTCCAGCAAATTGAGCTAAAGGATCTGGTACAGTTTTTACTCTAAACTTAGTTGCTCCTAAAACTTGTGTTTTACCTTTTTCGATTTCGGCAGAAACAGTAACAGTTGCTTCTGTACCACCACTTACTTTAACAATATATGAGCCATTGGAGCCAGAAACTGATCCTCCAGAAACACTAACTTTTAATTTTTCTTTTGCAATACCCGGTGCTGAAACAGAGACTGGGTTATCAACTCCTCTGTAGAAAACATTCATTTTATCAGGAGAAACTACCGCAGACGGTCTCGCTACTTGATATTCTACTGGTTCTGTTGTAAAGGTTTTAATTTCACCACTTGTTGGATCTTTAAAGGAGACTGTTCCAGTCCATTTAAATACACCTTCTTTAGATGCGGAAGTTTTATATTTACCCATACCATTTTCATTTGGTAAAGTTGAACCATTGGCAGTTGCAGTAATAGGAATACTTGAACTTCCAGCAGTTAAAAATACATCAGCTTCGTATGTTTGTCCAGCTAAAATATAACTACTTTTAGCAACAGCAACAGCTTTATAACTATCTACAACGCCACCACCTGTTGTTTCTTGGTATAGTTTACTAATTACATACGCTTCAGCATTTTTAGCATCATTTTGAAACTTAGAAAGCAAAGTTATCGTAGAGGTTAACGGCTTACCTTCACCAAAATTGTAATCAGCCCAAGTTTGAGGTCTACTGTTTTCCTTATTTATTTTAGGCCAATCCAATGCTAAACCAATAGCTTTAGGGTCAGATCCTATTAAAGCACCTAATTTCTTAGCCGCCTCTTCTATTTTCTTTTGTAAAACATCACCTTTTTTCTTTTCGACTAATTCCTTGTGAGAAACACCTAAATCGTCACGCTTTTTCAAATCTCCTGTTTCTGTCAAACCATCAGTCATAGTTATTAGTTCCTGCTTTACCTTTTCTATCTCAGCTACAATACCATCACCAATCTTTTTTGCTTCCAATGCTTTATTATAGTTGACCTCTGCCTTTTTTGGAGCATTATCGTAGTAATTTTTGAATAGCGTCATGATAAATTTCATTCTACCATCCATATTCTCATTACTTTTGTCTAAACCGTCTTTAACTGTTTTAAATGCATCTAATACGGTATTACTTACGTTTAATGCTAACATCGCCATTAACACCAAGTACATAATACCAATCATTTTCTGCCTTGGGGTTTCTTTACCGCCTGCCATAATTAATTTTTAAGAGTTTATTTAAATTAAAAAATGATTTTTTTAAGCTCTAGGCTGATTCATAGCTGAAAGCATGTTACCGTAAACAGCATTTAAGCTAGACAAATTCTTAGATAGTTTTGCAACTTCATCTTTGAATTGTTTTGAATCGTCCATAGACTCATTAAAATTAGACATGGTTTGAGATAAATTAGAATAAAACTTATTCATCGATTTAAGATGAGCACTAGAATCTTGTAATTCTAATTCATAAACTGCATTTAAAGCAGATATACTTTTACCCAAATTATTTATTTGGTTATGGTATTCTTTAGATCCTTGAGCAGCGGCAGATATCTCGGCTACTCCAGCCGTAGCTTGCTCAAAAGCTGTACTTAAACCTGATGCCTTTGAAGCAGCAGATTTAACATTTGCAGCAAATTCGTTAGTAGCTATACTTGCATCAGCTGCATTTGAAATAGCACCTACTTTATTACTGAAATTTTCCAGACCTTCTTTGATCTTAGCGGTGATATCATCTCCAATTTTTAAATCAGGGAAACCACCTCCACCACCAGCAGAACCTTTAATTTCTAACTCGTTTAGTTTTACTGGCTTAGACATATCAATTGGTGTACCTGTAAAATCTTCAGATAGTTGTGGATAGACTTTATCCCATTTTGGATCTTTGTGAGGAGGCACAAAACCCATGATAAAAAATAAAATAGCTTCGGTTCCTAAACCAATACCAATAATTAGCTCCCCACCTGGCCAGTGAAGAATTTTTGCCATTGCACCAATAATTACCACAGTTGCTCCCCAAGATATAATTGCATCTAAGGTTATTTTAAATTTTTTCTTTTGAGCCATTTTTTTTAAAAGTTAATTTTAGATTTTAGGAATATGATTATAATAAATTGTTTAAGGTTTCATTTTACCTGGTTTATCCTTTATGTCTCTACCTACGAAAGGAGTTACAGATCTAAAACCAATTGATGATCTAGCAGAATCAGGATACTCGTAAGATTTTGCAGAGTTTTGTAAGAAATAACCTATATCTTTCCAAGAGCCCCCTTTTACAACTCGTTTCTTGTTGTAGTCTGGATCTCCTTTTTTAACAGCTTTGTTGAAAGATGGGTTAATTGTACTTACATAGGCAGTAGCTGCATCGCTGTAAATAGAACTTGTCCACTCAGCCACGTTACCGGCCATATTATATAAACCAAAATCATTTGGAAAATAAGACTTAACATAAACTGTAAAAGCACCACCGTCATCAATATAGTTACCTCTGCCCGGCTTAAAGTTAGCTAACAAACAACCTTTAGCATTTTTGATATAAGGACCGCCCCAAGGATAGCTAGTTTGAACTCTTCCTCCTCTTGCTGCATATTCAAACTGAGCCTCGGTAGGTAATTCATAATCTAATCTTTTGGTGATTATTTTTTTTGAATCTTTATAAGACTCATTTAGTCTAGATCTCCAAACATTAAAAGCATTAGCCTGCTCCCACGTAACACCTACAACAGGATAGTTAGCGAAAGATGGATGAGAGAAATAACCTTTAGCCATTGGGTCATTTTGTGCATAAGTGAAATCAGAAATCCAAACCAAAGTATCAGGATAAACAAAAGTCTCCTCTTTTACGATAAATTCTTCTCGACTAACAGACATACCGTTCTTATTTAAGTTCGGATCCCTTACACCTCTATAAGAAGCTGCTTTTTTATAATCTATCCAAGAATATTCATATTTAAGCTGTTCTATTTTTAATTCTTTCTTGTTAAAAAACTTCTCGTTACCAGAATAGTACATGGCTTTTTCTAACTTATCTTTTAAAGTTTTATCGCCCCACATTCCACTTTTTTTATTCATGGCTGCCCAGTTAATGTTAGTACTTGCCTTACCACCCTTATTTTTAAGTACATATTTTTGAGGCTTACCAACTTGGTAAAAAGCAATAGAATCTCTAACCCAATTCACAAACTGCTTATATTCGCTGTTTGTAATTTCGGTTTCATCCATGTAAAATGCAGAAATAGTAACTTGCTTATTTTGAGGAAATTGAGATATTGTAACATCCTGATCAACCTGACCCATTACAAAGGTTCCAGCAGGTATGTAAACCATGCCATATGGTAATTCCTGCTTTACTGTATTATTTGCAACACCTATTAACTCTCCTCTTCCGTCACCCCTACCGCAACTAAAAAGTGCAAAAGAAATTAATATCAGTGCAGATATGTATAATTTTTTCATGTGCTTATCAAGTTTTATTGTGTTTTTATTGTGCAAAAAACGTTTCTAATATACAGAATTTCAACATTTTCAAACAATTTATTTTTTAATTTTCATTAAAAAAGTAAAATTCTTAAAAGAAATGTAAATCTAACAGCTTATCATTTTGAAAAAAATACCAACTATTAGGTATTTTTGCTTCTGACTTTACTCTATTACGAATACATTATTTTAAAAGTTTCAAAAAAAAAGCGACTATTTTAAAAAAGTCGCTTCGGAATAAGTATTAGTTTTGCTTTATCGACTTTATATATTGCTCTATTGCCATTGTCATGGATGGTGCATCTGGTGTTGGAGCAGGAATATCTAAAATTAAATCAGCATCCAAAATTGCTTGTTGTGTTGTCTTACCAAACGCAGCTATTCTAGTATTATTTTGTTTAAAATTTGGAAAGTTTACAAATAGTGATTGTACGCTTGATGGACTAAAGAAAACAATAATATCATAAAATACTTCAGCAAGGTCAGATAAATCAGAAACTACCGTTTTAAATAATACTGCCGGAGTAAAATCAATACCTTGACTTCTTAAAGTTGTTTCGGTAGCCTCTGCCGCTACATCAGAACATGGATAAAGAAACTTCTCGCTAGTATGTTTTTTTAATACCTCTGCTAAATCTTTAGGTGTTTGCTTTCCGAAAAATATTTTACGTTTTCTATACTGTATGTACTTTTGAAGGTATAAAGCAATAGATTCAGATAAACAGAAATATTTCATTTCTGCTGGTACCTCAAATCGCATTTCTTCACAAACTCTAAAATAATGATCGGCAGCGTTTCTACTTGTTAAAATAACAGCGGTAAAATCTGCCATGTTTATTTTGTCCTTTCTTATTTCTTTACCAGGAACCCCTTCTACGTGAATAAATGATCTAAAATCAATTTTTAAGTTTAAAGCGGCAGCGATGTCAAAATAAGGAGATTTTTCATTTTCTGGCTCAGGCAATGTCACCAAAATACTTTTCACTTTATTTTTTCTAGTGTCGATATTAATTTTCATGAATGCTATAGACTGATATTTATTGTTTTTGCAAATAAAATTAAAGGACAAATTTCAAGAGCGCAAAGATATAGAATTAAATAAAATATTGATAACCTATAATTTAATAAAACATTAATTGCTATTCTCACAAATTGAAAGCTAAAAACTAATAAAAAGAACAGCAAAAACCCTTCGATAATGTAATTTTCATGATTTGTATCTAACAAAATAAGGCAAAGTATTATGGGAAATAAAAGAAAGATAGAGTTAAATAAGGTAATGCAAATAAAATTAATATAATCTTTAGTTAATTTCTGGACTAAAAATAAGTGTCCAAAAAACTTTAATACAACTATTTTTAAGAAAAAAAATGTGAAAGAAGCTAAGGTTAATATTAAAAATGTTTCTATTTGAATAACACTTTGGTTGCCGAAATATTTAAATAAAATTAAACTTATAAATAATCCCACCGTAAGAGATAAAATAATAAATAAAAATAGAAACTGCCAAGAAAACAAGTAGTTATCATCTTTACTAAATTGAGCTAGAAATCTATTGTCGTAAAATGCTTTGAAAATATTGGATAATTCTTTGCTAAACAAAACTTTAACTACCCCAAAAAAGACTAAAATAAATAAGAAAATAAAAATAAATAGTTTTGGGCTTTTCTTTATAAATAAACCTAACCCATAATTACTATTAATAACTTTTATGCCTTTGGGGGAACTCAGTAAAAAAGGATCGGTAACAAAAAAGTCTTTAACTAATTGATTGTAATAAGGGTTAATTCTTTGAGGATTGGGTTTTATATACTGATAGGTTAACGAATCTGCGATAAAGGACTTTCTAGCCAAAGCAACACTATCAACAATGAGATAATTATTAGTAGAAATAATATTAGCCGTATCTATTTTCTGCGTTTTAGTAGAATCTTTGGTTAATTGTGAAAAACCAGTAAAATTAAAAGCCAATAAAAATATAATACCTAATAAAAGTCTAATCATTAAAAATAGCTGATAATGCCAAAGTGTATCTTACCGTTTTGCAAATTTAATGGATTATTTCTTGCTTTTCCTAAAGCATAATTTAAAGAGGCTATACCTACTTTAGTTTGAAAGGTAATACCTGCCCCAATTCCAAGTGGGGAGTCATTTTGCTTTAAATTTACAAATTCTTGCCAAACGTAGGCTTGGTCTACAAAAGCATTTAGGTAAGAATTGGTTTCAATTAGATATCTAAATTCTACAGTTTGAATAGAAAAGGCATTAGATATAATTGATTGCTCATCAAAACCTCGTAAAGTTTTAAACCCACCAATTCTAAAAGCCTCGTTATCAAATAAATTCTTTCCATTCAAAACTCCTGTATAATTATGTAGGTATAAAACAGATTTACTTCCTGTTTTTAAATAATATTTCAAATTAGCAACCAATTTTATCTGCTCACTATTAGTTGATTGAAAAAAATCATTCGGCCTAAAATTTTCTGAAGGATTTATCTTTCTTGAACCTATTGCTATCTGTATATCAAAATCTAAGCCTTTTAAAGGTGTAATTCTTTGGTCTAACTTAATATAAGATGCTGATAAGCCATAAAATATTGTGCTAATATTTGCAAAATTGGGTATTAAAGAAATTGAATTTGATTGACCAACTTGATTACCATTAAAGTTTTCTACAAAAAAACTTAAACGCTTAGAAGTGCTAAAGTTATAATCAAAAGCTATTTTGGTAGTTAAATTTAAGAAACTACTATCTCGTTTAAACAATTGAAAATCGGTATTTACACCTATTTGCGTTCTAAAAATATATGGATAATTAAATTTTAATGACAGTTCTTGAGATTGAGACGGTAAACCTCTATAATTAAAATCCAATACTTCTCCAGCCTTAAGTGCATTTTTTAGGTTCAATTTAAAATCTCCTGTTAATTGTAATTTACCTGTTTGTGAATTTGGCAAAAAACCTATAATCCCATCAAACTGATTAGCGTTTTGTTTATCCAAAAAAACATTTACAGTTGCGCTTTCGCCACCAAACACAATTTCACTAGGCTTTAAGATTTTTAAATAGGGCAAATCTCTCAATCGAGAATCAATTAAACCTACTTTACTTTGATTATAATTTTGACTTGTTCTAAGCCCTAAATAGGAGCTTAAAAAACTTTGGCTAAGCTTTGCATTACCCACTAATCTAATAGAATCTAATTTGATATTTCTATTTGGACTAACAAATATGCTAGCTTCATAAACTCCAGAAGAGTAGCTCAAGCTATCTAAAAATAAAGAAACAAAAGGATAACCATTATCCTCATAATAACTTAAAATCTTTTGATATAACTTATTTATGCTACTAAATGCAATTGGCTTTTCTCTTTTTAATTGATCTTTTAAGCTTAATTCGTCAATTAAATTAGCCGAAATATTTCCATTATTTAGTTTTAATCCGTTGTATTGTTTACCCAAACTCAAAACAATTTGTAAAGAATCGTTTTTAAATTCATAATCGGTGACATCAACATCTAAATAACCTAAAAACTTTAATCGTTCAATTTCTTTTTTTAATCCGTCAACCGCAGCAGCAGAATCTTTAAAAATTTGTGGATTAATGCTTCTAACTTTTTTATCTAATTTCAGAAAACTAAGGGTAATACTTTTTTTTTGGCTTACGCCGATTTGGGACACACATAAAAAAAATAAAAGTAAAGCTGTCCTAAGCATGAATATAACGAACGATAATTTTTTAAAAATAGCTGTATAAAAACGAAGAAAAAAATACCAAACATAAAATTATGATAGTTAGACAAAGCATTTCCCTATTTTTGCAGCATGGCAGGTATTTATATTCACATTCCGTTTTGCAAGCAAGCTTGCCATTATTGCGATTTTCATTTCTCAACTTCTCTAAAACATAAAGATGATTTATTGCAATGCATTCATCAGGAGATTAAACTGCAAAAATCTTATTTAGAAAATCAAACTGTAGAAACTATCTATTTTGGAGGAGGAACTCCTTCCCTACTCAGCGCTTCAGAAGTAGACCGAATTATTGATATTGTTCATCAAAACTTTGAGGTTTCTAAACAACCAGAAATCACTTTAGAGTCCAATCCAGATGATTTAGGTATTGAAAAATTAAAAGAATTTAAAAATACCAATATTAACCGCTTAAGTATTGGAGTACAATCTTTTTTTGACGAAGATTTAAAATGGATGAACAGGGCGCATAAAGCTAATGAAGCTGAAAGCTCAATAAAAAGAGCTCAAGATTACGGATTAGAGAACATTACCATAGATTTAATTTATGGCTACCCATTATTGAGCGACGAGAAATGGGAAACCAACATCAATAAAACCATCGAATTTGATATTCCACATATATCTTCTTACAGTATGACAGTTGAACCCCAAACTGCCTTGGCAAGTTTCATTAATAAGGGAAAACAAATTGCCATGGATGAGACTCAAAGTGCAGCTCAATTTCAAATCTTAATACAAGAACTTACTCAAAACGGGTTCGAGCATTACGAGATATCTAACTTTGCTAAGCCCGGGAAATATTCTAAACATAATACAAACTATTGGCGTGGGGTTCATTATTTAGGTATTGGTCCTTCAGCTCATTCTTTTAATGGCAAAAGCAGGCAGTGGAATATAGCTAACAATGCAAAGTATATTCAAGAATTAGAGACTAAGAAAATTCCATTCACCCTAGAAGTTTTAACTTTAGAAAATAAGTTTAACGAATATGTAATGACTAGCCTGCGGACACAGTGGGGCATAGATTTAGAGAAAATTAAAATAGATTATGGTCTAGATTATAAAAATAAATTATTGGCTTTCGCCGATGAACACATTAACGATAACTTATTGGCTTTCGCCGATGAAAAACTTAAATTAACACTTAAAGGAAAATTATTTGCAGATAAAATTGCTGCTGACTTATTTATTACCGATGACGAATTTTAAAAATAAAATAGTTTGGATAACCGGCGCTTCATCTGGAATTGGAGAAGCATTAGTTTATGAGTTAAATGAAGCTGGCGCCAAACTTATTGTTTCTTCTCGCAAAGCTGATGCCTTATATCAAGTAAAACAGAAGTGTAAAAAGAATCCTCTAGACATTCATGTGTTACCTGTAGACTTAGAGCAAACCGAAAGTTTATCTAGCAAAGCAAACGACGCATGGAAAATTTATGGACGTATTGATATCTTAATTAACGCCGGAGGAATAAGTCAGCGAAGTGAGGTAGTAGATACTTTATTAGCCGTTGAACAAAAAATAATGAGTATTAATTTTTGGGGAACTGTAAGTTTAAGCAAAGCAATTTTACCAAAAATGATAGCACAAGGCAGCGGAAACTTAGTTGTAATCAGTTCGCTTGTGGGTAAATTTGGTACTCAGTTTAGAAGTACCTATTCAGCATCTAAACACGCACTGCATGGTTACTTTGATAGTTTAAGAAACGAAGTTTTTGATAAAGGAATTTCGGTTAACATCATTTGCCCTGGATTTATTAGAACAAATGTTACCATCAACTCGGTTACATCTGATGGTGGCGTTTATGGTAAAATGGACCAAAACCAAGAAGATGGCATGAGCGCAAAAAACTGCGCTATTAAAATTTTAGAGGCTATTGCTAAAAACAAGGAAGAGGTACTAATTGGAGGAAAAGAAACTTATGGTGTTTACATTAAAAGGTTTTTACCAAAATATTTCTCTAAAATGATTAGAAAAAGAAAAGTTATTTAACACAAAAGCCGATTTAAATATTAAATCGGCTTTTGATTAATTAATATTTAAAGTTTTAATCTAAAATTGCTTTAACGCCAGGTAATTCTTTGCCCTCCATGTACTCTAACAGGGCGCCTCCACCTGTAGATACATAACTCACTTGTTCTTCCATGCCAAATTTAGCAACTGCAGCTGCTGAGTCGCCACCCCCTATGAGAGAGAAGGCTCCATTTTCTGTAGCTTCTACCACAGCGTTGGCAACAGCTTTTGTTCCATTTTCAAATTTAGGCATCTCAAAAACACCCATTGGCCCATTCCATAAAATGGTTTTAGACTTGGCAATAATGCCTGCAAATTTTTTGATAGTATCTTCACCAATATCTAAGCCCATCCAATTGTCTTTGATGTGGTCGTTATAAGCATTTCCTGTTTCTGCATCGTTAGAAAAGGCATCCGCAATTACAGAATCTGTAGGAATAATCATGTTTACTCCTTTTTCATTAGCCTTTTTGATCAATTCTTTAGCTAAATCTAATTTATCTTCTTCTACTAAAGATTTTCCAATTTTACCCCCATTAGCTTTAATAAAAGTATATGTCATACCGCCGCCAATCAGTAAATTATCTACTTTATCTAATAACTTTTCTATTAGCAAAATTTTATCAGACACTTTTGCCCCTCCCATAATTGCGGTAAAAGGGCGCTCGGGGTTATTTAATACTTTTTCTGCATTAGCTAACTCTGAGCCCATTAAGTATCCAAAATATTTAGAACTTGGGAAAAATTTAGCAATTATTGCCGTAGAAGCATGAGCTCTATGAGCGGTACCAAAGGCATCATTTACATAAATATCACCAAGTTGAGCTAGTTTTTGAGCAAATGCTTCATCTCCTTTTTCTTCTTCTTTGTAAAAACGTAGGTTTTCTAGCAATAAAACTCCACCAATTTGAAGGTTTTTGGCTAATTCTTGTGCTTGTGCTCCAATGCAATCATCGGCAAAAGCTACACTTGTACCCAAAAGTTCTGATAAATGCGCTACGATATGCTTTAAAGAATATTTATTTGTTGGGCCATCTTTTGGACGACCTAAGTGCGACATTAAAATTACGCTACCGCCATCTTTTAAAATCTTTGTAATTGTAGGCAATGCCGCAGTAATACGCTTATCGTCTGTTATATTGAAATCAGAATCTAGAGGAACATTAAAATCAACTCTGATTAATGCCTTCTTCCCTGAAAAATTAATATCATCTATTGTTTTCATCATTATTTTAATTTCATGCTAAACTAACAATCATAAAGTAAACTTTATCATGCCTTATTTAAAAATTTGTCTATTTTACAATATAATTCATTAATAAAGTGAATAATTGAGGGCAATTAATTGACTATAATAGCTAAAGTAAATTACTCTAATCCATCAATGGTAACCGCAACATTCCCAGTTGCTACAACCATGGCTACAATTGCATTTGGTGTTAAAATTACTTTATTGGGTGTAATACCATTTAACTTTCCGTTTACTTTCACGCCTTTCATAGGCTCATAATTAGTAAGATAACTTGACATAGACTTTTCTCCTTCAGCAAGCTGCTCGGCAATTGAAAAACGGCATGCGTCAGACATTTTTTTCAGAATTAATCCGTGAGCTAGCCAATTACCTATTTTAAGCAATTTACTTTTAGAATCTAAGACAAAATCTACTTGATCTAGATAAATCTCTTTCTTTTCAGCGTCGTAAGCTGGAATACCCGTTAAATAAAAATCGCCATTTACAGATCCACTTAAATTTAATGCTACAATCATTTTACCCTCTTTACCCCATAATTCAACTTTGTTTACGGTAACACTTCGCTTTCCTGACTCGAATTTCTGACCAGCAAAATTTTTGCTTACTATACTAGAAGCATAGGTATAAGTTGCAAAGGCCGCTACGTTAGCCTTAAACTCATTTGGCATTTTATCAATTGCTTTTAATAATACGCTTGCTCTATCAAATGTATTTTTAGGTTTGCTACCTATAGCTGTTTCTAAATAAGCTTTTAAGCCTAAATTAGCAGTGATTTTTTGATTTGCTACGCTAGCTTTAGAAGCATAAACTTCTACTGGTTGCATCACAAACCAAGATTCATAGGTTTCGTTTACTTTAGTGGGTTCACTAAATGCTTGCAAAGCGTCTAAAACGTAAGGTTTAATATCTAGGGATTCTTTAATCGCATCATCAACTAATTTAGATAGAGTAGGCTTAAAAATAGTAATTGCGGGGTTTATTAAATAAGTAATTGGAATAGATTTACCCGCTACCACAACAGATGGAGATTCTTTCCAAGCAATATTTTGGATGGTTGTTTGTGTGGTAATTTTCCAATCTTTTAAACCTACAATAGCACTTAATCTAACAGTACCATTAAGATAAAAATCTTTTACGTCTGAAAGATTAATACCAAAAGACTCCATTCCGTACTTCACTTTACCATTAATTCTTAAAGGAAAATCCATAATAATTTTACCATCCTTTTCACTAATAATAATGTTACTTTGCTTGTAAACCTTCATCATTAAGTTATCAGAATCAAAAGAATTATCCTCGTAAATTAATCCGGTTAAATATTTATTGGTTTGGGTTTGCAAATCTTTAACGGTAACCACTACTGGCATATTAATAAAAGAAAGTTGCTTTTCATAAACTACTTCTGACGAAGTATAATCTGGTAAGGGCTTTAATGCGGCAACTTGTTTAGTTGTGCTACAAGATGAAAATCCAATTATAGCTGATGTGATTAAAATATAGTTTAATAATTTCATATCTTATTTTTAAAGAATGCAAAGATAAATTGGAAATCTCTATTATTAATAATTTGGGTAATTTTATTTTAATAGAATTTTACAATAAGAAAAGCTTTAAACTCATCTAAAATGAGGAGTTGATTAGCTATTAAAAGATAATAGATTTAATAAAACCTGCCTTATTTTAAGTAAATCGTTAAACAGGCTCTGAAAGAAAGTTAATGATAAATGAAAATATAGCTAGAACTAGCAAAATATGAATTAATAACCCTAAACCAAATATAAATACCCCCACAAGCCAGGCTATAAAAAAGCCAATAGCTAAAACTTTCAATACCACTCTCATTTACTTTTGTTTTTTAGTAATCTCAAAACAAAGGATATGCCAAAGTGACTTTTAGCCGAAAATGTTACACTAATAGATTTAAAAAAAAATCCCCAAAACTAATGACTATAAAGCTATTAGGTTTGGGGATAACTCTTTATATCTTACTATTATTTAATACCCATTAATAAACGATTCCATCTAATTTTAGAAAAGAAAGAACCATTTTCATTCCAACTCATCCAAACAAAAAGGGCTTTACCAACAATATGGTCTTCAGGTACAAAGCCCCAATACCTAGAGTCTAATGAGTTGTGTCTATTATCTCCCATCATCCAATAATAATTCATTTTAAAAGTGTATGAATCTGATTTTTGCCCATTAATGTAAAAATCATTTCCTTTAACTTCTAATTTATTACCTTCATAGAGTTCTATTGCTCTACGATAAACAGGAAAATTTAAACTATCTAATTTAACTGTCCACCCTTTTTTAGGAATAATGATTGAACCAAAATTATCTTGGTTCCATTTAATACGAGGATCTGACGGAAAAACTTGCTGACCTTGCGTATTTTTTTGATCAATAACTTGCGTAAAATCTATTATACTTGGTAGCTTCTTAATTTCCGCAGCTCTTTCTTTGGTTACATTAAAAATATACTCGTTGTTAGTAACCCTTTGCTTATCATCTGGATTAATATCTTCAAAAAGTAGTGGGTTAAACTCCGAGCCATCGGTTTTAGCGTAATACTGTGTCTGACTCATTACTGGTAAATCGGTTAATTTACCATTAATATAAACCTTAGCATCTATAATTTCTAAAGTATCGCCTGCAATTCCTACACAACGCTTAATGTAATTTTCTCTTTTGTCTATTGGTCGATTTAATGGAGCATCAGCATCCATAGGGTAGTTAAAAACTACAACATCATTTCTCTTTATGTCACCTAATCCTGGTAAACGATAAAAAGGCAATTGTAAACCATCCCAATATGCTTTTGTATTAATTAATGGCATAGTATGGTGTGCGAATGGAAACGCAATTGGAGTAATTGGCGTACGAGCACCATAATTTACCTTACTCACAAAAAGAAAGTCACCTACCAAAAGGGAACGCTCCATAGAAGCCGTAGGGATAGTATAGGCTTCAATAAATAACCCTCTAATAATTGTAGCTGCTATAACTGCAAAAACAACTGCATCAATCCATTCTCTGGTTGCGCTTTTTTTCTTTTTTTCTTTATTTTTTTTCCAAAATTTCCAGTTCATTTCTAACGCTTAATCGTTTAAATTATACATTTCTTTTACTGAGAAAAATCCAGTTTTCTCTTTTAACCACTCAGCTGCTAATACTGCTCCTAAAGCAAACCCTTGGCGGCCGTGTGCTTCGTGTTTTAATTCTAATCTATCTACATCAGAATCGTAAATTACAGAATGTGTTCCTGGCACCTCTCCTTCTCTATAAGAAGAAATGATTAGATGCTGCGGGGAGTGAATTGTTACTGGATCGTCTGCTTTTACATCAACCCATTCTGTTTTTTGTTTAAACTCTGATAAAATATCCTCAGCTATGGTTATGGCTGTACCACTTGGCGAGTCTAATTTATGTACGTGATGAATCTCTTCTACTGCCACATCATACTCAGCAGAGAATTTATTCATCATTTTAGCCACTTGTTGATTGATTTGAAAGAATATATTTACGCCAACGCTAAAATTAGAGCCATACATAACGGTTGCGTTATTTTCCTCACAATTGTTTTTAATCTCTTGCAAATGACCATACCAACCTGTGGTACCTACAACTATTGGAGTTTGAGCCTCAATTGCTAAATTAATATTATCTAAAACAGATGAGGGAGTACTAAACTCGATTGCAACGTCGGCTTTTTTAAGATTTTCTATTGTTAAATCTGCTAGGTTATCTTGGTCTATCACTAACACAATTTCATGATTTCTGTCTAAAGCGATTGACTCAATCATTTTACCCATTTTACCATAACCTATTAAAGCAATTCTCATGATGGATTATTTTTAGCAGTTTATAATTTATTGCGAATATGATAAAAACTGTGTTACTAGACTAATTTTTTAAGTTAATTTTGAGCGACAACATAGGAGTTGCCGTGTTAAATGCAAAAGCATGCTGTTTCTGCATATAAATTTTAGGTTTAACCTGTAAACTTAAATTATCACTAACATCAAATGTAGCTAGTTTAGCATCTATGTAGGCATCCACCATTTGTAAACCCCAAAAGCCAAACATGCTATACAAAGACAAATCTCTGTTTCGGCGGTAAAAATCTTTGGCAGAAAACATTTGATTATCCGAAATCCCTCGATATTGAGAATATAAAAATACACTTTGTCTATCATTGCTGGGATTTTCTTTTCTAAACTGGCTTTCGGCTAGGGTTTCTTGGTAAAATTTATTGTTAAAATCGTAAACTAAACCTAAACCAACAAATCCACCATAAACCAGTGGCACTTTCCACCATTTTTTGTTTCGGGCTTGACCCCAACCAGGAATAATAGCAGACCTTAAAACAGCTTTACGAGGTGGTTGCAGCTTTGATGTATCTTTAAATAATAAACCAATTTCTTTGGTTGTATTTTTAAATTTTGTTTTGAAAGTTTCTCTGTTTTTAGAAGTATCTATACTTGCTTTTGAAACATTATCCTCTTTTTGCTGCGCTAAAATAGGCAAACCAAAAATAATCAGCAGCAGCAAAATGAAACAAAACTTATTCATTACCAGTCCAGTAATTCCAAGATTCGGTTTAAATCATCATCAGAAATAAAAGGAATTTCTATGCATCCTTTACCTCCATTTTGCACTTTCATTTTAATTCTTGTAGCAAATTTAGAAGACAAATCATCCTGAATTTTTTGATACTGAAACGAAATACTTTCTTGTTTCTTTTCTTTAGATGGAATATTAGAGCCATTTGCTTTAATATCTCTCACCAATTCTTCTACTTTTCTAACCGAAAGGTCTTTAGAAAGAATTTCCTGAAAAACATAAAGTTGTGTTGTGGTATCGCCTACGTTAATGAGAGCTCTAGCATGTCCCATAGAAATTTTGTTGTCTCTAATGGCTGCTTGTATGGTTGGTGGCAGTTTTAATAAACGTAGGTAATTGGTAACAGTAGATCTGTTTTTAGAAACTCTATCACCCAGCTCCTCTTGATTAATATTGCACTCATCAATCATTCTTTGAAAACTTAAAGCAACTTCGATAGCGTTTAAATTTTCTCGCTGAATATTCTCAATTAATGCCATTTCTAGCATTTGTTGATCATCAGCAGTGCGAATATAGGCTGGGATTTCTGTAATACCTGCTAATTTTGAAGCTCTTAATCTACGCTCTCCAGAAATTAACTGATAATTATTTTGACCCAATTGCCTAACTGTAATTGGCTGAATTAGGCCTTGCAAAATTATTGATTCTGATAATTCTTTTAAAGCATTTTCATCAAACTCAAACCTTGGTTGATAAGGGTTAACCTCAATTTGATTAATTCTGATGTGGCTAATGGTGCCCAGCGCTGCATTAGGATTATCTGTTACATTGGTTTGATGATCTCTACCTCTAAAAGATTCTGGTGTGTCATTTAACAACGCCCCTAAACCTCTACCCAAACCAAATTTTTTATCTTTACTCATATTATTATAATACCTCGGTTTTTGCTGTTACACTTTCCTTTGTTAAACCATTTTTAGCGATAATCTCTCGGGCTAGGTTGAGATAATTGATTGCACCTTTAGAGTTAGCATCATGCATAATTACAGATACGCCAAAACTTGGGGCTTCACTTAAACGGGTGTTTCTAGCAATAATGGTATTAAAAACTAAATCTTCAAAATGCGAGCGAACTTCTTCTACAACTTGATTAGATAAGCGAAGTCTAACGTCGTACATGGTTAATAAAATACCTTCAATTTGTAAATCGGGATTTAATCTATTTTGAACTATTTTTATGGTGTTTAACAATTTACCTAAACCTTCTAATGCAAAATACTCGCATTGTACTGGAATAATAACAGAATTAGCCGCAGTTAAAGCATTAATAGTGATTAGTCCTAAGGATGGAGAACAATCTATAATTATAAAATCATAATCATTGTAGACTTTGGCTAATACCGCCTTCATTTTAAATTCGCGATCATGTAAATTAATCATTTCAATTTCTGCTCCAACCAAATCTATATGAGCTGGCAGTAAATCTAAATTAGGCGTATCTGTTTTTTGGATAGCCTCTCTAGCTGTAACATCATTAATAATGCATTCGTAAATACTGTTTTTTATAGTTCTAGGATCAAAACCGATTCCAGATGTAGAATTTGCCTGAGGATCGGCATCTACGATTAAAGTTTTAAACTCTAATACCGCTAAACTTGCAGCTAAGTTAATTGCTGTAGTTGTTTTACCAACTCCACCTTTCTGATTGGCAATGGCTATGATTTTACTCATTTAAGATTTCCTTATTTTTAAAATATAATGCGTTGTGCTATAAAAAATGTCTTGTTTTAGTACATTAGACAAATTTTTTATTTTTTTTTTACAAGGTTGCAAGATACAAATTTAAACAATATCTATTTCTAAGCGTTAATGCAACTTATAAACAAATAAACATTATGACACTAATTATATCGGCTACAAACCGTAGCGATAGTAACTCTTTAAAAATATCAAAATACTATCAAAAACAACTTAAAATACAAGGTGTTGATGCTCAAATATTATCATTAACAGATTTACCACAAAGTATAGTTAATAATGGTAAATATGGCACTCTTAATCCAGACATGTTAGCCATACAAGAATTATTTACTAATAGTACTAAGTTTTTATTTGTTGTTCCAGAGTATAATGGCAGTTTTCCGGGTATTTTAAAACTATTGATAGACAGTTTAAAATTTCCTGATTCTTTTTTTAACAAAAAAGCTGCATTGGTTGGGCATTCTACTGGAAAATATGGTAATATTAGAGGGATAGATCATCTTACCGGAATTTGCAATTATGTAAATTTACATGTATTACCATTAAAAATCCATATTCCTTACATTAACAAAGAGTTAGATGAACATGATGATTTTTTTAAAGAAGATACGTTAAAATTTACACAACAACAGATTAATCAGTTTGTGCAATTTTAGCATTTATAGGCTGATTTAGATTTAAATTAGGTTTATAATATTAATCATACTTTGATTAAAGAAACAAGGCATAATCTCTTTTAACAGTGATTATGCCTTGTTAATTAAAAAATCTTAAATAAAATTAGCTATAATTTTATATGGATGAAACCTATTTAATTAAGTTATATAACTCGTCTAATTTAGGCGATAGCACTATTTCAATCCTTCTATTCTTACTTCTAGATTCTGTACTGTTGCCTAGCTCTATAGGTTGAAACTGTCCTTTACCAGTTGCAGTTAAACGTTCTGGAGTAATGGCTTGTAGTTCGGTTAAATACCTAACAACAGAAGTTGCCCTAAGCACACTTAAATCCCAATTATCTTTAATTTGTCCCAAATTACCCACCTTTTGATTATCTGTATGACCCTCAACAGCGATATTAATTTCAGGCTGTGTATTTAAAACTTTGGCTAATTCTTGTAAAGCTTGTTTTCCTTTATCATCAATAATGATAGAGCCAGTGTTAAACAATAACTTATCGGTTAATGAAACATAAACTTTACCATTCTTAACTTCTACTGTCAACCCGTTTTCTTGAAAACCCAAAAGTGCTTTTTGTAATTTATCTCTTAAAGCATTGGTAGCTTCATCTCGTTTCTTTAATGTTTCCTCAACCTCTTTTAACCTAGCTTCTCTTTTTCTTAAATCATCTGATAACTGAGTCAAATTGCCTGATAATTTATTAATTTCTAATGATGAGTTGCTTCTTAATGTTGCGTAATTAGTATTTAATGTTTCTAATTGTTCGTTTAAATCTGCAATTTTAGATAATAATTTAGAGGTATCTGTTCTTAAATTAGTTATTGTTTCTTCTAATGAAACTATCTTTACACTTGCCGCATCCCATCCTTTAGCCAAAGAATCTTTCTGAAACAAAAGCTTCTCATATTTCTTTTTAGATAAAACCACGCAAGAACTTGTTAAAAATAGTCCTGCAACAAAGAAGAGAATAATAGATTTTTTCATTTCGATTTATTATTTAGGTTACAAATTAAATTGGGTTAATGGCTTGCTTTAAAAATACGGTTAAAGGATATATTTCTTTTATAATTTCAACAACTTTATCTACAGCATTGTCATCTAATAAATCTTCATTTTTTAAATGATGAGTTACAGTAAAACTTTTAAGCTTCAATAAATCTATGTACTGATGATTAGCATCATAATCTTTAGGCGTAGTTTTTAACTGATGTTCTTGATCTAACTCTTTAAAATAAGTTTTAAATTCTATAGAATTTATTATCCCTAAAAAGTCTTGTGTGCTATAATCAATTTCTTGTCTAATTGCTTTAAGCTGATTAGATTCTGGCATCCAAAGTCCGCCTGCTATAAAATTATTATTTGGCTGAATTTGAATATAATAACCAGGTTCGTTACCTCCTTTACCATTTGGAGAAATACCAATACCAAAATTATTCTTGTAAGGAGTTTTATCTTTACTAAATCTAATGTCTCTGTAAATCCTCATTACACACTTTTTAGCTGTTAAATCTGGATTAATTGAAGGATCTACTAATTTAACTTTAGCTAACAATTCTGCTGCAAACTCATCTACATTATTCTTTGCCTGATCATAACTAACCTTATTATCATTAAACCAATTTCTGTTATTGTTATCTATTAATGCAGATATAAAATCAAAAGTACTTTGTTTAATCGTGATCATAATTAGATATGTATTTAATCTTAGGCGAAAGCCAATATAATAATATCACTCTAGAGTATCTAAAATTTACAGGCGCTAATAGAAACGCGAAAAATAATATTGAAAATATATAAGGCCAAGGAGATTCTAACTCGTTAGTAAACCAATATGTAATAGTGCCAATTGAAACAGCCAAGGCAACATTTAACGCATATCCTACATACATAGCTGCATAAAAATATCCGGGTTCTACTTCATACCTTAATCCACATTGAGGACAATCATTATACATTTTTTGAGATTTAAAACCGTACATAGATGTTTTAAATAAATCCCCTCTTCTACATCGTGGGCATTTAGCATGAAGCATAGCTTTTAATTGAGGTGTTACTGGCATGTCCAAATATAAAAAATCCCATCTTAATAAGATAGGATATAAATTTGAGTTATTAATTTAAATTAATTTTATGCTCTTTAATATCTATTGCAACATTTTTCTTGCGATATTTTTTATACCATAACCATGCTATACCAGCAATTGCAATATATGGCGCTGCAAGCAAATACATGATACCGCTATTTAAACCTGTTGCCGCAGAGCCTCCGTTATCAACACTTGACTCGACGGTAGCTTGGCACATAGAGCACTGAGCAAAAGTAGAATTACTTATTAAAATCAAACATGTAAAAATTAGCAACAATGCTAATGCTTTATAAAATAGTTTCATAATTAAAAATTATAATATGGTGATATCATTAAATAAACTATCACACCTGTAAAAGTAACATAAAGCCAAATTGGGAAACTGAACCTTACCAATTTACGATGTAGTTCTACTTGGCTCATTAAGCCTCTATAAAAACTCAATAAAATTAAAGGTAAAACGCTTGCGGCTAGGATTATATGTGATATTAATATAACGTAATAAAAATATAAAAGAAAACCTGCTTGGTTTTTTTCTATAGCACTTACTAAACCATCATGGTTAGTATCGCCATATTTTGTCTCTGGAACAAAGTAATGGTATAAAATATACGACACCAAAAAAACTGATGACAAAGCAAAAGTTAGGATATTAATTTTTTTGTGTACCGCTATATTTTTTTGTTTAATAAAATAAACAGAAAGTAAAAGTAAAATTGTACATATACCATTTATAGTAGCATTTAAGGTAGGTAGAAAGTATACAAAAGAAGGAGTCTCAATAGTAACTGGAATAATTTTCCTGTTTAAAATTACCACTACTAAAAAAACAAATGTTGATACCCCTGCAATTAACCTAAAAATTAACTTGTCCGTCATTATTTTATAAACATTAAAATCTTCACTGTGTTTTAAAATTCAGCTTTAATTTTTCTTAATTCCTCTGTAATTAATACTTTCAACTCTTCACTTAGCTTCTTCACTTCTTCAAATGATGTGGCTACATAATAACCTCTTATTCTTTGTTCAGCATCTAATAGGATAAACTTATCACTAAAAACAAATTCACCGTTATTATCTTTTAATACATTAACAAAAAATTGATCTCTAATCCACGGGTATGTTTTAGTTGTATCGTTACTTAAAATATCCCACTTCCCCTTTACGCTATTAGTCTTTTTCGCATAGTTTCGTAAAGCATTAAAATCATCATTATTACCATCTATAGAAATAGAAACAAACTTAATAAGCTTATTATTATCAAACTCTTTATTTAAACCCGAAATAACTTGATTAACCTTTGGTGTTGTCAAAGTATCTTTTGTGTAGAAAAAATTTACGATTAATAAGTCTCCTTTAAGGCTATTAAAATCTAAAGAGTCTCCATAAGAAGAAATAAACCTCAAATTTGGAATGATATGATAAATGGTATCTGGTATTTTAACACCTCGCTTGGTTTTAAAAGTTGAGGCAACTACTTTATCACCGTAAATAGGCAAAGGTTTATATCTATTTTTTCCTTTTGCCTGAAGTAAATAATACAAAAATCCTGGTACCGCTAAAATTGTTACCAGGATTAATATTTTAAATAAAGGAAATTTTATTTTACTCATAAGTTCATGTGCCCATTCATATAGTCACCCTCATTCATCATTAATACAATAAAATAGAGGATAAAAATGAAGGAAACGAGAATTCCTACAATAAGTGTATACTTTTCAAATTTAAGGTGCATAAAGAATGCAACAATATAAAATGCTTTAACTAAAGTTAATACAATGTATGTGAAATTTCTAAAACCTTTTGGCAATATGGTTTCAGGCACTAAAAGTGCTATAATAAATTCTACAACTGTAATGGCTAATAAGATAAAGAAAACCTTCCAAATTTTACCTTTACTCATTGATTGATGCTCATCGGCATGCTCTAATTGTGAATGTTCTGATGACATAACTAATATTATTGAAAGTTTAAACTAAATAAAAGAAGGTAAATACAAATACCCAAACTAAATCTACAAAGTGCCAGTAAAGACCTACTTTCTCTACCATTAAATAGTGTCCTCTTTTTTCAAATGTTCCGGCCATAGTCATAAATAAAATAATGATATTAATAACTACACCAGTAAAAACGTGAAAACCATGGAAACCGGTTATGGTAAAAAATAAATTTGCAAACTGTTGAGCACTAACTCCGTCGGCGCCAAGTTCTGCTATTACTTCTGCACTTGGAACAGTTCCCCACCAAAAACCTTCATGATGTAAGTGAGTCCACTCTAAAGCCTGGCAACCTAAAAAGGTAAAACCACCAATAATTGTAGCAACCATCCACCAAATAACTTCTTTCTTAGAGTTTCTATGGCCAGCTTCTACGGCTAACACCATCGTTACTGAACTAGCTATTAAAATAAATGTCATGATACCTACGAAAACAAGCGGAGCACCTGTATCTGTTATGCCAGGAATAGATTGAAAAACTATATCTGGATCGGGCCATGTCATTTTACTAAAACGTTGTGCTCCGTAATAAATCAAGAATGCAGAAAATGTAAATGCATCTGACAATAGGAAGAACCACATCATCAATTTTCCGTATTCTACTTGAAACGGTGACCTACCACCTGCCCATGGAGTGGTTTTTACTTCGTCTAATTTTGCTGTTGTATCCATTAAATAATTATGCTGTAAACTCTTTGTAAAATTTTACTGGTTCAAAAGTAAGAAAAGGTATAAATAAATCCATAGAATATCTACAAAATGCCAAAAAATAGATGCAATTTCTATTCTAAATTTATTAGTAACGTTTGGAATTGGCTTGTAACTACTTATAATAGCGGTAATTATAATAATTAGACCCGCAAATATGTGTACAATGTGTAATAACGTAAATGCATACACAAAACTAATAGATGCATTAGAATTGATAAAATATATGCCTAAATCAGTCCAAACTTTCCATCCATAAATTTGTAGGGCAATAAAAGCAACTCCTAAAAATAGGGTTATCCACAACCAAAGCCTTTGCTGAGCAAACTTTAATCTTTTATTTTGAAGGTATGCCCAATGCAGTGTTAAACTACTTAATAAGATTACAACTGTACTATAAATAAAAACGTTAGGTAATTTAACGTTTAAAGTTTTACCAACTCCAGCGCCAGAGTAAACTATGAATCCACTGGTTAAACCAGCAAAGAATATCATTGATGAAACAATGAATAACCAAAGAATAAATTTTTTAGGTTGTAAATTATATCTATCTACTTCTATATTTTTTAATTGTGCCATACTACTTTAAATTAAATAATAAAACTAATTGTACTATTGGTAGATATACAAAACTGCCGAACATAAGTTTTTGAGCAGACTTAATATCTAAATTTTTAACTAAAACTAATGCTTGATAACTAAAGAGAATTCCTGAAATAATAGAGACAATTAACACATAATAGCCTCCAAAACCATATAAAAACGGCAAAATACTAATTGGTATTAATATCAATGTTGAAACAAAAGTTATTATTGCACTCACTTTGTCTCTCTTAGTGGTTGGTAATAGTCTAAAGCCAGCTTGTTTATAATCTTCATCTAATACCCATGCAATAGCCCAAAAGTGAGGAAACTGCCATACGAACTGAATACCGAATAAAATTAAAGCAACATGATCTATAAAACCATGAGCTGCAACATATCCAATAAGTGGAGGTAATGCGCCTGGTATTGCACCCACAAAAACGGCTATTGGAGATTTACGCTTTAACGGAGTATAAATAAATGCGTAAAACAAAATAGAAAAAACAGAAAGTAAGCCCGTTAGTATATTTAAACTACCCAATAAATAAGTGCCAAAAATACCCATTAAAAGACTTAAAACTAAAGCTTGGCCATTGGTCATTCTACCAGATGGTAAAGGTCTGTCGGCGGTTCTTTTCATCAATTTATCAAGATCTTTCTCGATAATCTCATTAAAACCATTAGCTGCTGAAGTAACTAAAAAACCCCCAATCACTAATTTTAGCCAGCTATACCAATTAATTTCTAATTGACTTTCTGGTGCAATTAAGAAAGATATTGATGCAGAGAAAACAACTAAGAAGGTTAATCTAAGTTTTACTAAATTTTTAAAATCGTTTAAAAAGGTTTTCAATTTTTTAGTTGTTTAATTGTTTCTTACCGCTTACAAAAATCAGATACAAATAAAATTGTGCCGAAAATAAAAGCGTAGCTAATAAAATATGTAATGCTTGTGCCCAAGATGGTAATGCAAAGTAACTTAGTGCTACACCTGTAAAAATTTGTAAAACTAGAAAAGCTATAATATAATTTGCTGAGTTTATTATTCTTCTATCTCTTAAGCTTCTGATGATTAAAAAGTATAATAATCCATTAAAAACAATAGTTAAAATTGCTAGATCTTTATGATAGGTAAATACTCTTCCTACTTCAGTAAGCCACTCTGACCTATTCAATTCTTTAAACATCATCTGCACAGCATCAACTTCCTCTCTTACCTCGGTACCAATTGTAATTTGTATAATAGAAACTAAAATAGCTAATAATGAAATAGTCTTAATAAAGAATGAGACTTTAAGTTTACTAATATTCTCGCTTTTTAAAAGATATAAATACTGATAAGTATAAATAGAAACTGCTAATATCAAGATAGCAACTAACATATGTATAGTGATTATCCAAGCAACTAAATTAGTTGAAACTACTATGGAACCTAGCCAAGCTTGAAAAGCAACTAAAATCAAATTTATTCCAGATAACCAAAATAGTCTTTTACTTATGTTATAAAGTTTAAAGGAAAACACAAAAGTTAAAACTAAGAATATACCTGTTAAGGCGCCTATGAGCCTATTAATATACTCGATATAGGTTTTAAGTGGATTAAATTCTTCCGGTAATTTAATATACTCATCATGTCGAATTTTAAACGCAAGGTCTGAGTAACCAGTTTTATCTAAAATTTTAGCAAATCTTTCATTTTTAGCTAGCCTTTGTGCAACATACTTTTCTTGATAACCTTTAGGTAGTTGTGAAATATCTGTAGGTGGTATATATTGATCAAAACACTTTGGCCAATCAGGACAACCCATGCCAGATCCAGAACTTCTAACAACACCTCCAGCTAATATGAGGAGGAATAAAGAAATTATTGCAATTAAATTTATTCTTAAGAATCGCCTTTCAGCTTTAGAGTGCATTTTGCTTTGATAAAAATTGGGGTATCTGTAATTTAATACGTGATACCCCAACCAAATTCAAATATGTTTATTAATTACTTAACCTCTTCAGGATTATTAACAGTAATATTATTTGTCTTATTCCACTGTTCCTGAATCAATTCTGCAGCTTCATTACCTTCAAAATCATGTGGAAGGTTAGAACTCATAGTTTCCGATAAGGGTGTAGTTTGCATGATATAGTCTTCTTTATGACCAGGTTTACTGTAATCATAAGGCCATCTGTAAACAGTCGGTATTTCACCAGGCCAGTTACCATGAATTCTTTCTACTGGAGTTGTCCATTCTAAAGTTGTAGACTCCCAAGGATTCTGAGTAGCTTTTTTGCCAAAGAAAATAGAATAGAAGAAATTGAATAAGAAAGCCACTTGAGCTAAAGCACTAATAATTGCAGCCCATGTAATAAACTTATTAACTGATAACCACTCACCCATTGACTCAAATTCAGTAAATGCGTAATATCTTCTAGGAACTCCATCTAATCCCATAAAGTGCATTGGGAAAAACACTAAATAAGCACCTGCAAATGTTAACCAAAAATGTAAGTATCCTAATTTAGCGTTCATCATTCTTCCAAACAACTTAGGGAACCAGTGGTAAATACCAGACAACATACCAAATATAGCAGCTGACCCCATTACTAAGTGAAAGTGCGCTACAACAAAATAAGTATCATGTAAGTTGATGTCTAATGCTGCATTTCCTAAGAAAATACCTGTTAAACCTCCAGAGATGAAGAATGATACTAAACCAATAGCAAATAGCATAGCTGGCGTAAATCTGATATTTCCTCGCCACAGAGTTGCTAAATAGTTGAAAGTTTTAACTGCCGATGGTACAGCAATGATTAAAGTCGTAATCATGAATACACCTCCTAAAAAAGGATTCATACCCGTAACAAACATGTGGTGACCCCACACTATAAATGATAATACAGTTATACCAATTAAAGAGTAAACCATGGCATGGTAACCAAATATAGGTTTACGAGAATTTGTTGCAATTACTTCTGAAGTAATACCCAATGCTGGCATTAAAACGATATAAACCTCTGGGTGACCAAGGAACCAAAATAAATGTTGAAATAAAACAGGGCTACCACCTTCATTAGGTAAGGCTTGTCCAGCAATATATATATCAGATAGATAGAAAGAAGTTCCAAAACTTCTATCAAAAATTAACAAAACTACCGCGGCAACTAATACAGGGAAAGATAAAATACCTACAATAGCTGTCAAAAAGAAAGCCCAAATGGTTAATGGCATTTTCCATAAGTCCATTCCTTTTGTTCTCATGTTTAAAACAGTAGAAACATAGTTAATACCACCCATCAATGATGAAGCTACGAATAAAGTCATAGATACTAACCATAAAGTCATCCCTAAACCAGAACCTGGCATAGCTTTCGGAATTGCAGATAAAGGAGGATAAATAGTCCATCCTGCTCCGGCTGGCCCACTCTCAATAAAAAAGGTGCCTAACATGATCACACTAGCAGTAAAAAACAACCAGTATGATAACATATTCATAAATGGCGAAGCCATATCACGAGCACCTAATTGCAATGGTATTAATAAGTTAGAAAAGGTACCACTTAAGCCAGCAGTTAATACAAAGAATACCATAATGGTACCATGAATAGTAACTAAAGACAAATAAAAGTTTGGATCTAATCTACCTTCAGGAGCAAATTTTCCTAAAAACACTTCCAATAAAGGAAAGCTTTGATCAGGGTAAGCTAACTGAATTCTAAACAAAATCGATAAAAGCATTGCAATAACACCCATTATGATACCGGTGATTAAGAATTGCTTAGCAATCATCTTGTGATCTTGACTAAATACGTATTTAGTTAAGAAAGTTTCTTTATGATGATCATGAGCGTGATCATCATGATTATTGTGTGCTGTATGAGGAATTGCAATCGTTGACATAATATCCTTAAATTTTAAAATCTTAATTATTTAATGCAATTTTATTATTTTCTGTTTTTAAATTATCTTTCATAGCTAACTGATACTCCTTTTTCATATCGTCAGTTACGATTGGTTTTTGTTCTTTCAACCACTTATCATATTCCTTTTGTGATACAACTCTTACTGCAAACTGCATATTATAGTGAGAGCCACCACAAATTTTAGCGCAATAAAGTCTGTAATCAAATTTAGGATCGTTGGTTTTTTCACGCATTTCAGCAGTTGTTATTTTTGGAGTAAACTGAAAATATGTAGCCATACCTGGAACACAGTTCATCTGAACTCTAAAATGAGGCATATAAAAGCTATGTAAAACATCCATAGAACCCAAAGTAAATCTTACAGATTGATTAACGGGTAAAACAATTTCGGTAACTTTTAAATCGTCCAAATTCTTTTTATCTGCTAAATCTAGTCCTAAATTGTTTAAACCATTTAAACTACCAATTAGTTTATAATTCTTTTTACCATTTGCATTGTCCTTACCACCATACCTAACATCCCAAGCAAATTGATGTGCTGTTACTTCTACTTGAATAGCACTATCTCTATCTGATTTAGAAACATTAGTTATACCTCTCCATGTAAAGAACCCCATTAAAACTAATACAGTTAAAGCAATTGCAGGAGTAATAGTCCAATATTTTTCTAAAGTGTTATTGTGAGGATAATAGTAAGCTTTCTTCTTTTTATTGTAGTTGTATCTATAGGCAAACATGAACAACAATATGTGGGTAATCACAAAAACAATTGTTGTAATAATTAATGTGATATTAAACATGGAATCAATTTTGGCTCCATGCTCAGAAGCTGCCTCAGGTAAAATTTGAGCACCTTGGACTGTATAAGACCAGTACGTACCATATAAACCAGCAATCAAAGTAGCAGCGAAAATAATTCCATTTACTTTATCCCATTTAATACCTTCTTTCTTACCCTGAATTTGTCTGGTTAGTTCATAAACCTGTAAAACTTTACCAATAATTCCTACAAAAATACAAGCTAAAAGAAATAGAATAAGGTAATAACTAACTGTTTTACCTAAACCATCAGCTTTGCTTACCTCTTCAGCAACACCTGACTCTTCTGCTAAAACCTGAGTAAAAGAGAGTACTAAAATTGCTAAGAATGATAATAATTTCTTCATGTTGAAATATTTATAAATATTCATTTTGATTGATAATAAACAATTAAATAGAGTGATTTAAACTTTCCTCTAAAAAAGGATGATTTTTAGGAGCTAAGCTAGATTTACTTAATGATGTTAACATTGAGAAAACAAATAAACCTGCAAAACCCAAAGCCACACCTAATTCAATAAATCCAAAACCAGCCTCTTCAGCTAATGTTCCTGGCATAATCATCATGTAATAATCTAACCAGTGACCACAAACTAGTAATATACACACAGCAAGCAAGGTATTTGTTTTTCTTTTTGCATCTCTTGACATTAAAATTAAAAGAGGAGACAAAAAGTTTACAGCAAGATTTAACCAAAATAAAGGTAAAAATTGAGGTTCCCATCTTTTAAAGAAATAAACAGTCTCTTCAGGAATGTTTGCGTAATAAATTAATAAAAACTGAGAAAACCAGATGTAAGTCCAAAAAATTGAGAATGCAAATACAAATTTACCCAAATCATGAACATGACTATCATTTAACCAGCTCATGTAACCAGCTTTTCTCAGTAATATAACAGTAATTGCTATAGTAGCCATTCCAGAAACCCACATAGCAGCAAAATTATACCAGCCAAACATGGTAGAAAACCAATGTGCCTCTAGAGACATGATAACGTCAAACGCCCATATAGGAGTTGTAAATCCAAAAATAACAAGAAAAATAGCTGAATATTTTATACTTTTCTTGTAACTATCTAAACCGCCTACCAGATCTTCATTTGTAGATAACTTGGTGATTAGTAAGGCAAAAATACTGTAGCTACCTAAAAACACTACTAAACGAGTAATGAAAAAAGGAATATTTAGATAAGCAGATTTGCCAGCGATTAGCGCATCATATTCTTCATTGTTTGGATCAATCAAAGCAGGGTCAGCCCAATGATGATACAAATTATGAGTTAATAAACCAGTAACAACAACTAGAATCAAAATGATACTTGCAAAAGGTAAAACCTTTGCAAAAGCTTGAGGAACACGTAATAAACTTGCTGACCATCCAGCTTGAGCTACAAACTGCACAGCGCAAAAGAAAAGGCCGGCTGCACATACACACGTAAAATAATAACTCATTAATAATAAGTTAAGAAAAGTACGCTCGGCATGACCAGTTAAAATCCCATAAGCTATAGCTGCTATACCTACAACTATACCAATAATACTGATAGTTTTAGCTTTCCCGCTAAAATCGAATTGCTCCGAAAAATTATATGAATTTGAGTGAGATCCCATGTCTAAAAAATAACTTATTTCTCGTTTTGTAATTTGTGAACATATAACACAACTTTCCATCTTTCTTCTGGACTAAGTTGAGATGCATATGAACCCATAAGGTTTAAACCATATTGCATTGTATGATATATCTTACCGTCAGTAAGATCTTTCATTGCTCCACCTCTTGATGAAATACCAGTAGCGTAAGAAGGAGGTGCAGGATATTTACCTAATTCTACAATCTTTCCGTTACCAGCACCTTTAATGCCGTGACAAGGACCACACATAGATACGTAAAGCACTTCACCTTCTGCAAGATTTTTTGCATTATTCGCTATTGGGTTAACCATTTTTTCACTAGCCTCAAAATAACCTTCAGTGGTGTTAGGATATTGATCATAACGGTTAAAACCCACAGGAGTAGTACCAGATGGTGGTACTTGAGCAGTAATTCCATTCTCAAAATTAGGGTTCTTTTGATCTGGATTATAGGCTATAGGGTAATACATATTAGGTGCATATTCTAAACCTCTGCTTCTTTTGTCTTTACAAGAAGAAACTAATAAAACCGAAGTAAAGGCAACTAATAAAAAGCCAATTATACTTATTCTATTCATAACTAACATACTTTCTATCATTGTGCTTAATTTCTATAGCACCTGCATCTTTTAACAAACTATCTATTTTATCACTATCCTTTACTAGTTTAGCGTCAATGGCGATAACAAATCTATCTGCTGTTGCTCTTAGCTCCATAACCCTTGGCGCTCTACCTGGAAAAAGATGGGTTCTGTAAAAAAAGGCACCAACCATACCGAATGCACAGAACAAAACTGTTAACTCGAAAGTAATTGGAATAAAATCTGGCAATGCGAAATTTGGCTTACCACCAATATTCATAGGCCAATCATGAACCATCATGTAAAAAATCATTGTTAATGCAGTACATGTACCTGTAATACCACATATAAAAGCAACAATTGGCAACCTACTTCTTTTAACTCCTAGTTTATTTTCAATTCCATGAATAGGCATTGGAGTATAAACATCGTAAATACCGATGTTATTTTTTTGAAGCTGATCAATCCCATGCATCATATCATCAGGATCATCAAACAAACCTAAAATATATTTAATATCACTCATTGTTAAATTTTTACGTAATCTGCTTGTTCAACACTATCATATTTGTCTAATGACTCTACATAGTATTCTGCTTCATGTGCTTTTACCTTGCCTTCTTCCATCAATTTCTTTTTAGCCTGCTCTGAAGAAGTTTTAACTAATAATCTAACCTCAGCCATAGCTACTGATGGAAGTACTCTGATGAATAATAAAAACAAAGTAAAGAAAACACCAATGGAACCAATAAATATTGAAATATCTACCCAAGTAGGATAAAACATGGCCCAACTAGATGGTAAATAATCTCTGTGTAAAGAAGTTACAATAATTACAAATCGCTCAAACCACATACCAATATTAACTATAATTGATAGTATCCAGGAAATTGCAATACTTGTTCTAATTTTTTTGAACCAAAAAAGTTGAGGAGTAATCACATTACAAGTCATCATGATCCAATAAGCCCAAGCATATGGACCAGAAACTCTATTTAAAAATGCATACTGCTCATATTCAGCACCAGAATACCAAGCAATAAATAGTTCAGTTAAGTAAGCAACACCTACGATTGAACCTGTAAGTACAATGATTTTATTCATAGACTCTATGTGGAACATTGTGATATAATTCTCTAAGCCTAAAACCTTTCTAGTTACTAACAATAAGGTTTGAACCATAGCAAAACCAGAGAAAATAGCTCCAGCAACGAAATATGGAGGGAATATAGTTGTATGCCATCCTGGTATTACTGAAGTTGCAAAGTCCATTGATACAATAGTATGTACAGATAATACCAGCGGTGTAGCAACACCTGCCAAAATTAAAGACACAGCTTCAAATCTCTGCCATGATTTAACAGAGCCAGTCCATCCAAAAGATAGAATGCTATAGATTTTCTTTCTTAAACCCGTTGCTCTGTCTCTGATGGTTGCAATATCCGGTAGTAAACCTACGTACCAGAATACCAATGAAACTGAGAAATAAGTTGAAATTGCAAAAACGTCCCATACTAAAGGTGAGTTAAAGTTTACCCATAAAGAACCAAACTGATTTGGCAATGGTAATGGCCAATAAGCTAACCAAGGACGACCCATGTGTGAAACAACATAGGTTGCAGCACAAATAACGGCGAAAATTGTCATGGCTTCGGCAGAGCGGTTAATCGAATTTCTCCAATTTTGACGGAATAATAATAATACAGCCGAAATTAAGGTGCCAGCGTGACCAATACCTACCCACCATACGAAACCTGTAATATCCCAAGCCCAACCTACTGTTTTGTTTAAACCCCATGAACCAATACCAGTCCAGAAAGTATAACTTACAGCGAATAACCAAAGACAAGCGCCTGCAGCTGCAACAATAAAACCAATCCACCAAGCTCTGTTAGGCTTATTTTCTACCGGCAATAAAACTTCCTCTGTAATTCTAGAGTAGGTAATATCTTTACCAGTAATTAGTGGTTCCCTTAATATCGATTCGTGATGTGATGACATATCTTAAATAATAATATTAAATATTAAGCTTTTTGTAAACCAGAGTTAGTGATCTTTGTCATATAACCTACTCCCGGTTGTACGTTTATTTCTTCTAAAACATAGTAAGTTCTTTCGTTCTTTAATGCTTTTGATACTTCTGAATTTGCATCATTAGCATCTCCAAATACAATTGCATTAGCAGGACAAACTTGTTGGCAGGCAACTTTTACGTCTCCATCAGCTAAAGTACGTTTCTCAATTTTAGCCTTTAATTTACCTGCTTGTATTCTTTGTAAACACAACGAACATTTTTCCATAACTCCTCTAGAACGAGTTGTTACATCTGGATTTAAAACTAATTGAGTAAACTCGTTATTCAAATAATTATCAAAACGAGAATCATTCCAGTAATTAAACCAATTGAAACGACGAACTTTATATGGACAGTTGTTAGCGCAGTATCTAGTTCCTACACAACGGTTGTAAGCCATATGGTTTAAACCTTCATTAGAGTGTACTGTTGCTAAAACTGGGCAAACAGTTTCGCAAGGAGCATGTTCACAATGCTGACACATCATAGGCTGATGAACTACAGAAATATTTTCCATTGTTCCTTCAATCTCATCAATTTCCTTTTCCTCTGTTATTTGTTTTCCCTCTTCATTGAACGTGTAGTATCTATCTATACGTATCCAGTGCATTTCTCTTCTCTTTCTAACCTCGTCTTTACCTACAACTGGAACGTTATTCTCTACATTACAAGCAACAATACAAGCGCCACAACCGGTACAAGCATTTAGATCAATTGCCATAACCCAGTTATGACCAGGCTGATCATATTTGCTCCATAGATCATACTTCTCATGCTTAGTTCCGTGGTTTCCACTACCGTGAGCTGGATCTTCTAAGTATTGAGCAAAAGTAGCTTCTCTAATTATATTTCTACCCTCGAAAGAATGATGAGTTTGAGTTTGAGCTAATTCTTCAAAACCACCTGTTTTAGCCAATGTAACTGTACTAGCGTATTGAATAGTGCCATTTACAAGACTTAAGAATGGAAAAGCATTTTTACCCAATTCATCAGCAACCTTTCCTCCTTTAGTTCTACCATAACCCATAGCCACAGAAACTGTTCCGTGTGCTTGACCAGGCTGTAGTAAAACTGGTAAATCTATGCTATAACCTTCTGATTTAACACTAACAACTTCAAACTCTTTAAAACCTAATTTTTCCGCAAATTTTGGATTTATTGCTAAATAATTATCCCAAGTTACCTTAGAAACAGGATCTGGAGTTTCTTGCAATAATGGATTATTAGCTTGCTCTCCCGAACCTATTGCTACACTTTGATAAACTTGTAATTGAATATCTTTTTGTAAAGACTTGCTTAATTTAGAAATAGATGATATTGCCAAGTTCAAATCTCCAGAGAAAGTGAAAGCAGATGGTGCAGCTGATGGAAGGCTAACAAAACCCACTTGTAAAATATCATCCCAAGATTTACCTGCAGCTAATAAAACAGACTTTTCCCAATTACCCTTTACAAAAGTGTAATAATCTGGTGCTGTTGTATTAGACCACTTTAATAAGCTGAATGCCGCATTACGTGTATTATAAATAGGATTAATAGTTGGTTGTACAACAGTGTAATAACCTTCTACTGCATTTTCATCACCCCAAGATTCTAGAAAATTATGGTTTGGAGCCGTAATTTGACATAAAGAAGCAGTTTCATCTAATCTATCAGCAAAAGATATGGTTAAAGAAACTTTCTTTAAAGCCTCAGCCATTCCTTTAAACTCTGAATGAGAATAAGCTGGATTAATATCCATAAACATAACTGCTCCAACTCTTCCTGAGTTGATTTCAGAAAGTAAATTAGCGAAAGCTGTATCGTCTCCTAAAAACTGATTAGAACTATTTGTTAAATCGATAGTAGTACCGTAATTATTTAGTGCAACATTTATTGCATTAACTAAAGTTTGAATCGCAACACTGTTAGAACCAGAAACTACCAAAGAACTACCTTTAGCATTTACTAATTCTTGAGCTACCAATTTAATTGCCGTTTCAGCTGATTTATTATCTGATAATAATGAACCTGATAATGAAGAACCAGTAATAGCATTATAGAGACTGATTAAGGCTGGCCCCTCCTCGGATAATTTAATAGCAATTCTTGAATCGGCATTGGTACCAGTTATACTCAAACCAGACTCAAATTGAATGTGTCTAGACATTCTTTTTTCTTCTAGAGATTTTAAACCTCTATTAGAAGAATACTGTGTAGTAAATTGAACTGGAGAAATCCATGTACCTAAAAAGTCAGCACCAAAGCTTACAATTACGTTTGCCTTTTCAAAATGGTATTGAGGAATTGCAGCTTTGCCAAAGCTAGCCTGATTAGCTTTAATTATACCAGAATAAGAAACTGAATCAACCATTACATGCTTAGTAGCTGGGTAAGCGGTTGTAAATTCTTGAATTGCAGCTTTGGCAGAAGGACTATTAACTGTAGAGCTAACAAGCGCAATAGTTTTTCCTGAAGCCTGAATTTTTGCTAACTCTTGTTTAACATGATTATCAATATCTTCCCAAGATTGATCAGAACCGTTAAAAATAGGACCTTTTAACTTAGAAACATCATATAAATCTAATACCGCAGCTTGAGCTTGTGCACTAGTTCCACCGCCACTAACCAAACAATTAGGATTAGCTTCTATTTTAATAGGACGTCCCTCACGGGTTTTTACCAAAATACTATTCCCCTTGTAACTAGAAGTATAGTAGTTAGGAATACCAGGAGTTACTTCTTCGGGCTTGATTAAATAAGGAACCGCCTTAACAACAGGAGCTACATTACATGCTGCTAAACTTACTGCACCTAAACCAAAGCCCATTGCTTTTAAAAAATCGCGACGAGGAGTTGGTGCATTTAATCCGCTACCTTCTAATAATTGTTCTACAGGAACTGGTTCTGCAAATTCGTTTTTATTATTCTCAACAAATTCAGGAGTGTTTTTCACTTCCTCTAAACCTTTCCAATACTTTTTTGTGCTTTCCATTTAAGCTATATAAGTCTGTAATCGTTTATTAATAATGACATTTACCACATTCTAAACCACCTAAAACAGCAGCGGTCACTTTTTCTCCTTTTTTAATTTGCTCATGTGCAGCAATTACTTTTTCGTAGTAAGGATTTCCTTTAGCATTAACTTCTGTTTCTCTGTGACAGTTAATACACCACTTCATAGTTAAAGGTGAGTACTGATAAACTTCTTGCATTTCTTGAATTTTACCATGACATTTTTCGCAATCTATGTTTGCAACCTTTACGTGTTGTGAGTGATTGAAATATGCTAAATCTGGTAGGTTGTGAATTCTAACCCACTCGATAGGACGAGGATTCTCACCATATTGCTGGGTCTCTGGATTGTAATCCAAAGCAGCATATATCTTAGAAATCTCTGGCGATATTTCTCCATTGTATTTTTCAGTTGCTTGAACATACTTATGACAGTTCATACAAACATTTAATGACGGGATAGTTGCATTTTTTGATTTCCAAGCCCCAGAGTGGCAGTACTGACATTGAATTTCGTTAGTACCTGCGTGTAATTGGTGAGAGAACTTAATTGGTTGTACTGGTTGATACCCTTGTTGTATACCTGTATTCCATAAATCCATCCATCCAAAGGAACCCATAGTTATTAAAACTGCTAATACTACAAAAGCAACAAATTTTTTGTTCTTAGCTAATTTTTTTACTGTAGCTAATCTGTCTTTTGCCACACTTTCTTCGTCTTCATCATCCGGAAGGATAACTTCACCTTCCTTCTTAATCAATAGTCTCTCTAAAGTACCAATAACTCTATTTAAAACTAAAATAACTAAGAAAGCGATAACTACTACGGAAATTAAACCAATTAACATGAAGTCGCTCACACCAGTTTCTGTAGCAGCAACAGTCGCTCCTGTCCCACCGGCTGCACCGTCAGCTGGTTTTTTATCCCCTTCTACTTGTATGTATGCTAAGATGTTCTTAACATCGTCATCAGAAAACTGAGGAAAAGATGTCATCGCAGCTTTATTGTACTCTTCGTAAATTGCTACGGCTCTTTTATCACCAGATGCAATCATTGCTGAAGAGTTCTTTATCCACTTGATAAGATAAGCCTCGTCATTATACTTTTGATTAATACCAGCCAAAGCAGGGCCTAAAACTCTTTTGTTTAATGCATGACAAGAAACACAATTAGCTTTGAACAAAGCTTCGCCCGCTGTTGCATCGCCACTTGGAGCAGCCGCACCCGTAGCAGGAGCTGTTGCCGAAGAATCTGAAGCTGTAGTTTGCGCAATTGTTGTTGTTGCAGAAACAATAAAAAAAGCTACAATTAATGTAATTGAGCTTATGATTTGCTTAAAGTCAGATGAGAAGTTTCTCATATTGAGTTTGTTATACAAAATTTTATAATTTTTTATCTTTAAAATAGTTCTGTAATCGTTTAAATCACATTTTCTGAATGACAAAAGTATAATTATTTAGCCATCGGGTGACAAAGTTGTGACTGAATTTATCAATTTAGAATAGTTCTAAATAAAATTGAAAAATGACCAAAATGTATCTATTTAAGTGCTATTTGTCATTCTTTTTTCTGAAAAAATAAATACCTATATTATAGGTACTACGAAAAACTTTAATTTTAATTTGCAAATAAAATTAAAGTTTTATGGAAGATGATCTCATCTTATTTTGCGTTAGCGGTAGAAGCGAAACCCCGTAGCCGCTATTCAGCGGAGAGGAGTACAACGGATAACGCGACCCTTGGTAACGCCCAATAATAAGTAAATAGCAAATAGTATTTAAAAGTTTATCAGAAAAAAGAGGTATGCATTTACACACCTACCTCTATTTGTAAATTATCGATTAAAAATAATTACTGTTTCAATATCCAAGCAAACATCAAAGGCACTACAATAGTTGCGTCTGACTCCACAATGAATTTAGGCGTATTTATATCTAATTTCCCCCATGTAATTTTCTCGTTTGGTACGGCACCAGAATATGATCCGTAAGAAGTTGTTGAATCTGATATTTGGCAGAAATAGCTCCAAAAAGGAATATTCTCCATTTCCATATCTTGATAAAGCATTGGAACTACGCAAATAGGAAAATCTCCAGCAATACCGCCGCCTATTTGGAAAAAACCTAAACCTTTACCTCCAGAATTTTTAGGATACCAATCAGCTAACCAAGTCATGTATTCTATTCCGCTTTTCATGGTTAAAGCTTTTAATTGTCCTTTTATCACATAAGAAGCAAATATGTTTCCCATAGTAGAATCTTCCCATCCTGGTACTACTATTGGTAAATTTTTCTCGGCGGCTGCTAACATCCAAGAGTTTTTAGGGTCAATTTCATAATATTGTTCCAAGTCACCACTTAACAACATTTTGTACATATACTCATGAGGAAAATAACGTTCACCAGCAGCTTCCGCATCTTTCCATATTTTTTCTATGTGCTTTTGTAAGCGACGAAAAGCCTCTTCTTCTGGAATACAAGTGTCAGTAACACGATTGTAGTGATTTTCTAATAAATCCCATTCATCTTGAGGACTTAAATCGCGATAATTTGGAACTCTTTTATAATGTGAGTGAGCTACCAAATTCATGATATCCTCTTCTAAATTGGCACCAGTACAAGAAATTATAGCCACTTTATCTTGTCTTATCATTTCTGCTAAAGAAATACCAAGCTCGGCAGTGCTCATTGCTCCGGCAAGAGTAATCATCATTTTACCGCCTTCTAATAAGTGTGTTTCGTAACCTTTGGCAGCATCCATTAATGCTGCTGCATTAAAATGAAGATAGTTTTTCTCTATAAATTGTGAAATTGGACCTCTTTCTACATTCATAATTTGTAAGTTTTTTTTTGCAAAAATAGAATTTTGATTGGTACAAATAATTTAAAAAGATAATTAAACAATAATAATTGCTCCTAAGACTTCAATGGAAAAAGTGAATTAACAACTAACTTCACATTTAAAAAATTGGAATTATAGCCAATATTTATAATTTTGGAGTTTGTTAAAATAGATAGAATTAGTGGTAAAGAAACCAAAAGTATTAATTACTGGTGCAAGCAGAGGTTTGGGTTTAGCAATAGCACAAGCCTTAAATAATGATTATTGCTTAATTTTACATGCTACCAAGGCAGAAAACATCACTCAACTTAAAGAAAACAATTACATATTAGCGGCTGATTTTTCTAAGCCAGAAGAGGTAGCCGCTTTTTGTAAGGCCTTAAAAGCACAACATGGGGAAGATCTTCATGCTGTAATTAATAACGCTGGTATTAATGTAAGTAAATCTTTGTTGTTCCAGCCGGAGCGGGAAATTGACCATGCTATTCAAATAAATTTAAAAGCACCCATACAAATATCTAAAACTGCAGTTAAGATTTTTAGCACCAAACAAAAAGGAGTTATCATTAACATGAGCTCGATGGTGGCCGATACAGGAAATGCGTTTCAAACAATTTACTCTGCAACTAAGGCAGGTTTAGCTACTTTTTCCAAATCTTTAGCAAAAGAAACAGGTGTACTTTTTGAAAATAATCAAATTAGGGTATTGAGCGTTTCTCCAGGACTTATTGATACCGATATGACAGGCGCCATACCACAAGCAGAGCAAGACAAAATTATTAGTAATATTCCACTACGAAGAATGGGTTATGCAGATGAAATTGCTAAAGTAGTATTATTTTTAGTTTCAGATGGGGCATCATTTGTGAATGGGAGTACTATTCATGTAAATGGAGGGCTATAAAATGGAGTTAAATTTAGTCGGTGTATCTCCAAAAAATATTCTCTTACATGGTCCAACTAAACTTTATGTAGATAATTACCATTGGCATGATCCCAAAATAGGTATCGTGGCAAGTTATACGCCAAACGCATTTGATGTAAATGATCATTTCGGAGTTTTTAGAGGGGTAGATATGGTCGAATCTTTTGCACAAGCTACAGGTTCATGCGGTACTTTTCTCGAAAAATTAAAAAGAGGTGAAGATGCCAATCTTAATAACAACCATTATATACCTACTTTTATCAGTATCGGGAATGTAAATTTTCATTCGTATATATTAGAGGGCGAAACGCTCATTAATATTGGGAAAATTATTTTTTATAAGTTTAGGCAGATTGTGGTTGATGGGAGAATTTACAAAGCTCCAAAAGATTTAGATTTGAACGCTTATTTTAAAAATTTTAACGAAGCAAAATTAACAAACTACGAATTAGATGAAAGCTTTACTTTAGTAGCCGAATTGTTTGGTATAACTGGTAGAGCAATAAAAAGAAAATAAATTTATGGAAAGACAAGAAATTATTGATGGATTAGTAGAAATATTGAAAACAGTAAGAACTATTGATCAAGAGAATTTAAAAAACATAACTGAAGACACAGATTTTTTAACCGATTTAAAAACTCCATCAACTGAGATGATCAACATTGCTTCAAAAGCGGAGCAAAAATTTGATGTAGAATTTGATGATGACGATATAGACGATTTAGGTTCTAAAGTGAAAGATTTTGTTGATTTAATCTTAAAATCTAAGAATTAAAAACCATGAGTATTAAAGGAAGAAAGGTTGCTGTGGTTGGTATGGGAGGAGTTTTTCCTACTTGTAGCAACCTTTTGGATTTTGAACAAAAATTATTTAGCAACCAAAGTCTGATAAGAACTTGGGATAAATCCTTAGAGTATGGCAATAGAGTACGTTCTAGTGTAGCAGGTTATATTACAGAGGCTGAAGCTAATTTGGAAACGGTTTATTCTACTTTAGTAGAGGGCTATCCAGAAACTTATATAGATTTATTGAGCAGAATACCAGATAAAAACCTAGCTACGGCAGATATTGGGAGTATTTGGTCTATGATTAGCAGTTTAGATGCTATTAAAATGGCAGGCTGGGAAAACAGTGAAGTAGAATCTGAAAAAACGGGTGTAATAGTAGGTTCTGGAAGCTGTGGTAGCGAAATACAACGTGTTGCGTGGAATAGTTTTTTTACTTTAGGTAAAAAAACTAGGACTTTAGGAAGTCATAATGTAGACCGAGGAATGGTTTATAGAGAAGCGGCAAATATATCTTGCTTAATCAAAAACCGAGGAGTTTGCGAATCTATAGGTTCTGCATGTGCAACTGGTTTAGGGAATATTGGTTATGCTTATCGCTTAATTAGTTTTGAATTACAAGACAGAATTATTGCGGGTGGAGCTGAGGGAACATCTTTCGAAACCTTTTTAGGTTTTGATGGGATGCAGGTATTAAGTAGAGGATTTGAGCCTAGCAAAAGCTCAAGACCATTTGATATAGATAGAAATGGCTTTGTTTGCTCTTTTGGAGCTGGAATTGTTTGTTTAGAGGCATACGATATAGCCAAAGCAAGAGGTGCAAACATCATTGGTGTAATAGATCAATATTTTAACAATTCTGATGGTGATGGAGATATGTTTTACCCATCATTTAAAGGGCAACAAAGGCTATGGAAGGGTTTATTAGATGGTCATGCTACAAAACCTGATGTAGTTAAAGTGCATGGAACATCCACTCCTGCCGGAGATGCCATAGAATTATTAAGCGTTATTGACACTTTGGGCGATAAAAACTACCACGTATCAGCACCTAAATCTCAATTTGGACATATGCTAGGTGCAGCTGGCTCGGTTGAGTTTATAGCTTCATTATTGATGCTGAAAAGACAAGAAGTTTTACCTTGTTTAAACTCAGATAATTTAAACTCAGAATTAGAAGTTTTTCAAACCTCACCCGATTGGGATGGGCCAAAAAATCCATTAAATAATTACAGAGATTTATTACAACAAGAAACTATCAAGAAAGAAATAAATAGTATTGCTTGTTTAAATTATGGATTTGGCGGAACAAATAGTGCCATGATTGTTTCAAAAGATAATTAATGATTGATAATAAAAATAAAGTAGCGGTAATTTTTGGCGTTAGAAACGAGAGTTCTATTGCTTTTCAAATAGCTTTAAAGCTTCATTTATCAGGATGTAAAGTTGCTGTTAGTTACACCAATGAAACAAAAAATGATGTTTTAGAAATTCTAAAATTGCATCAAATAGAAAGCATTACCCAAGAAGTAGATGTGAAAAATGAGCAAGAAATTGCTGCCTTTTTAAACAAAGTGTTTACAAATTGGGGACCTATCAATTACTTATTACATGGTGTGGCTTATGGTAACCAAAACGTACTATGCAATACTTTTTACGGTTCTGAGGAAACTGCCCCAAGCTATATTAATATTCCGTTTGAAGATTTAATGGAATCTTTTAATATCAGTGCTTATTCTTTATTAAGAATTAGTCGAGTTGCCGAACCTTTATTAGCAAAAAACGCATCAATACTTACATTAACTTATAACGCTTCGCAAAGGGTATTTCCTAATTATGCAGGCATGTCTATCAACAAGGCTGCTTTAGAAAACATCATGCAATATTTAGCTCATTATTTTAGGAACAATCAGGTTAGGGTAAATGCTATTTCGGCAGGTTTAGTAATGACTACCTCATCTGGAAGCTTAAATGGTGTTAGAAAACTAAGAAAAATTGGTAAAGTAACTGCTCCGCTCGGAAATGTAACTGCAGAAGATGTTGCTAATTCTGCTTTATATTATTTCTCTAATTTATCAGAAAAAATAACCGGAAATATCCATTTTGTTGATGGCGGTTTTAATATCATGGGTCTTGCTGTTGAAGAAATTTAATTTGGAAAACATCATCGAACAACTATCAATCGAAAAAGATTTTGCCATTGGAAATGATGTTGTTTTTTTACCAGATTTTGTAGCTTCTTTCAATCCACTGTTTCAGAAAAAGGTTTATACCCAAAATGAAATATATTATTGTGAGCAGTTTCAAGAAAGTATTTTAAGATACGCATCTACTTGGGCAGCCAAGGAAGCAGTTTATAAAGCGGTAAAGCAAATAAACTCAATGCCATTGCCATTTAAAAAAATAGAAATATTGAGAGAAAAAATTGGAGGTAAACCATCAGTAATCCTACCAATAACTTTAAAAAATCTTACTATTAGCCTAAGTATCACTCATGATGGAGATTATATTTGGGCCATTGCATTTTTAAAAAAATAGTTTTGAATGACAGACCATTATTTTGAGCATCCATTAGTAAAACTTCATTACTACAAATTTGGAACTGGAAATAAAGTGATGTTATGTTTTCATGGCTTTGGAATGCATGGAAAACAGTTTAAACAATTAGCCGCAACTTTAGGAGACCAATATACATTTTACGGTTTCGATTTGTTTTTTCATAAAGAAACCATCTTAAAAAATAACAACATCTCTTACATTAAATCAGGTATTAGTAAGCAAGAATTAGCCAATATTTTTGTGGATTTTTGTAGAGCGCAAACCATTCAAAAATTCTCATTAATTTCTTATTCTATGGGCTCGCATTACGCTGCCACCTTAGTAGAAGAAGTACCAATCATGGTCGAAGAGTTTATAACCGCCGCCCCAGCAACACTTAAACCGGGCTGGTTAGTTACTTTTTTGAGTAGGAATAAATTAGGCAATAAGCTATTAGAAAAACTAGCATTAAGTAAAAATGGGCTAGTTAATTTACTCGCTTTAGTAAAAAAACTAAAAATAGTAGATCATAAAATGCATGAGATACTATATCGAGAAATTGAAACTTACCAATTACGTTTTAATTTTTATGCTTGCTTTACTTTTTTAAAACACTTAAAGCTTGATCAAACAAAATTTATAGCCTGCTTAAATAAACATCAAATCAATAGTATCTTTATTTTTGGAATCAGAGATCATAATTATCCTCCAAAAATAGGCGCTGGGATAATTTCCGAAATCAAGCTCGCTAAAGAATATGTTTTAGACTCAAATCATGAAATGATTAACGAAGGTTTTGCCATTAAATTAAAAGAAATTATTCATGATCATAAAAAATAAACCATTACCTCGAATAATTCTTTTTGCGCTCTTAAAATTTATGTTTTGGGTGTTAAAAAAGTTTTATAATAAAATAAAGATTTACGATGTCCCTATTAATCCAGATTCGTCTTATGTGTTAATGTGTAACCATTTGGGGTTTTTAGATGGTTTTTGGGCTTTATATCTAAGTTACCATGCCATTAGTAAAAAGCAAAAGGCAAATAATAATTATATATTAATCTTGAAAAAGCAATTACAAAAAAATCCTTGGCTAAAATATTTTGGTTGTTTTTCTATAGTTCCTCATTCAAAATCGGCTGATGAAAGTCTAAAATATGCTGCAGAAATTTTAAGCACACCCGGCAATGTGTTAATTATTTTTCCGCAGGGAAACATAGAATCTCAGTATGTAAGGCATATTGAATTTAAAGATGGTTTAAGTAAAATTATGCCTCAAGTTAAAGGAAACTGTCAGTTAATTTGGAGTACTAACCTAACCGAATACTTTGAGAGTTTAAAGCCTACATTATTTTGCCACATGCTTGATTGTGGAACTAATCAGCATTTTAATTTCGATGAATTAAAATCAAATATTAATCAACACCATAAAAAAGCCATTCAAAAACAAATTAGGTTTACCATAGAAACTTAATTAATTATTGTAGCCTATCCTTTTTAAACCATCCTTAGCTTTATTTTCTATACTGTTTTCGTATTGGTGATTTTTCATATTGACAGCTATTCTAAAAAAATTGGCAGCTTTTAGCTTATCATTCTTTTTCTCGTAGATATAACCAGCAAATAAAGCAGCGTTTGCTGCAAAATAATAATTACTCTTACTTCCTAAACTAATTGCTTTTTGGTAATTAATTACTGCTTCATTAGTTTTATTAAGTTCGCCGTATATTCTACCTAATCTATAGTGTATTTCTATTTTATCGCGTAATAAGTTGAAACTAGCAGCTGATTTATCGTCAATAAAAGAAAGTGCTTTGGAAAAGTAACCACCATCAAAGCTATATCTTGCTTTTAATAAATCTATATTGGCAGGGCTATCATTAGCTTCTAAAAGTGCTTGTTTATCTTTTTCATCAATTAAATTACCTTGAGATTTTACCAACCTGAGAAAGGATTGATATTTTTCATTATCGCCTCTTAACAAATAAAAATAGGCTAGTTTTAAATAAGCATCCTTTACAAAGTTAATCCCATCATATTCCTTTAAATACTTGATTAGGTAAACATAAGCATCGGCATCGTTTCTATTAAGTTTAGCAGAACCTAGAACATAATTCACCTTAGGAAAATTGACATAATTACCTTTAAGGTTTTTAACAGTAGATAAATAATGTATAGCGGTGTCGTTCTTACCATTTCTATAAGATACATAGCCTTGTAAATACGTTTTTAACAAGCTTCCATCATTAAAATTATTTAAAAGATTCATTGTCTTTTGATAATTAGATAAATCTGGTCTTAAATCTGTTTCTATGTAACAAAGTAAAAACGTGATTTCGTCTCTATAAAATTGATAAGGCGTTTTAGATATGTTAACTGATAAGTTTTGCAACATGGCAACACCTTTATTAGCATCGCCCTTAAAACCAAAAGTTTGCAGCATCCCTTTAAGGTTAGAAGGTACTGAGCCCATAATCACCTCAACCAATGCTAAACTTTTTTTAGCTGGTAAAAAATTAGAGAATTTTTGCTCGTTCTGTCTTAATAAATTATCAGCTTTTTTAATATCTAAAGCAGAAGAAACGTAGTCTTGAAAACGGCCCTTTAACATGCCCCATTGTAAATTTATCTCTGCTTGTGCATAAAGATAATAAGGCGAAGAAGCGTCATTACCCGCTATTTTATTTAATCTAACCCCTTTTAAATCCTTCAGTTTATTGTAGTCAGACATGTTCTCCGAAATCAATATTTTAAAAAAATCGATATAGTTTTCCAATAAAACTACTATGCCATTATTGGGGTGTTGCTGTTTTTCTACCTTTAGAATGTTCTCTGCATCTGATAACCTTAAATCAAAAATAGCCTCGTAAGCTTTGATGCAGTTTGCGTTATATTCAAAATTGGCTTTACTTGAAATTGAGAAAAATAATAAGATTGAGAAAAGTAATGTAATTTTCTTTAGCATGTTGATAGACGATAATTAAAACTAGAATTGCTTATTTAACAACAATAACCAACCTCTATTATTATGTTTTATTGTATAAATGAATATAGATAAATCAAACATTACAAACTTATATAATTACGCCTTCACCGCCAATTTTATATTTTATTTTAATAGATGGAAACGAAAATATTTGTATTTGAAAAATCCTTTTAAAAAATTAATTAGTAAATATTGTTAGTTTTAAAGCACTTTTGCAATTTGAAAATTATATGAAACGAGTCTTAGTTATATTAGTACTTATTATTTCTATCAACAACACTTATGCCCAAAAGAAAAACATCATTGTCAGGTTAGCATCAAAGTTTTTTTCTAGCGATACTACAAAACATAACAGTTTTTTACCTGTACCAATTTTTGGATACACCCAAGAGGCAGGTGTAGAGTTTGGTGCGGCTGGCATTTATTCATTTTATGTAGACCCGACTGATAGCATCATAAGAGCATCACAAATTTATGGTTTAGCCTTTACAAGTACTAAAGGTGTTAGTCAGGTACTAGGTAGAGGAGATATTTGGTCTAAGGGTAATAAATGGCATCACATTTATGAAGCTCGATTTTCAAACATACCATTTAATTTCTACGGTTTAGGAAGCAACACTTTAAAGGCCGACGAGGATTTGGTTGTGCAAAATAGATGGAGAATAAATGCCGAAATTGAAAAAAGACTAAGCAAGTCTTATTATCCCGGTATTGGTATTGAGTTTGAATCGCTAAATTTTAAGGACAGAGAATTAGGCGGAATATTTGACTCTGAAAATCAAGCTAACTTATTTGATAAGGATGGTGGTAGATATGCATTTCTTAAAGTTACCCAATTATTAGATACCAGAAATAGTAACACCTACACCACTAAAGGCTTTTTTGGACGTGTAAGATTTGGTTATGCTCCAGATTTTTTTGGAGGTAACAACTTTTCTGGCACTTTATTTACTGCCGATACCAGATACTTTCAATCGCTATCTAAAAAATTAACTTTAGGTAGTCAGCTATTTTACGAAACCATAAGTAGCAATAAAGAAATTCCTTTTTACATGTTGAGGCAAATGGGAAGCGACCAAGTAATGCGTGGATATTATCTTGGCCGTTATAGAGATAAAAATTATATGGCTTTACAAGCCGAGTTAAGATACAGAATTATAGATCGATTTGGATTGGTTGCCTTTGGAGGCGGAGGTTCTACCTACAAAAATGGATTTTTACCCCAAAGAGATTTAAAACCTAATTACGGTGTGGGCGCTAGAATATTTTTTGATTTAGACAAAAGCATTGCGTTAAGGGTAGATTACGCTTGGGGAGAAAAACCAATTAACGAGAATAGAATTAAAGGTTTGTATATTTCCTTAGGAGAAGCATTTTAAACTAAAAAACAATTAATCTGTTAAAGCAAAGGAGTTCAAAAATTTGAACTCCTTTATTTTTTATAAAAAACACATATCTTAACATCAAAAAAAATCAGCATGAAAAAAATCTTCATTTTACTTTTATTGCCTTCTCTCCTATTTGGTCAAAAAATTACCAGAGAAGAGATAAAAAGATATGAGACACAAGCCAAACAAGTAGAAATTATAAGAGATAACTATGGCATCCCTCATGTTTATGGTAAAACAGATGCAGATGCCGTTTTTGGTTTGCTTTATGCACAGTGTGAAGATGATTTTAAAAGAGTAGAATTAAACTACATAGAAAAACTAGGTAGATTATCAGAAATAAACGGATCAAAAAATATCTATAACGATTTGCAAATTAGATTATTGATAGATTCTACAGAGGCTATGGCAGATTACAACAAAGCCGAACCTTGGATGAAGAAATTATTAAATGCTTACGCCGATGGGATTAATTATTATTTATTCAAAAACCCTAAGGTTAAGCCCGCTTTATTAACCAAATTTAAGCCTTGGTACCCCTATTTATGGACCGACGGCAGCATAGGTGCTATTAGCACAGCAGGTTTATCTGTTAACGAGTTAAAAAACTTTTATGCTCCAAATGATCAAACGGGAAGTATTGCACCTAAACCAGTAGACCATCAAACAGGTTCTAACGGTTTTGCAATTGCTCCACAAAATACAGCTTCGGGTAATTCCATTTTATACATCAATCCGCATACTACTTTTTATTTCAGACCAGAAGTGCAGATTAATAGCGAAGAAGGATTAAGAGTTTATGGTGGGGTAACTTGGGGTCAGTTTTTTATCTACCAAGGTTTTAACGATTACTGTGGATGGATGCATACTTCTAACAACGTAGACGTTGCCGATGCTTACATTGAAAAAATTGTTTTTAAAGGTGATGAAATATTTTACGAATTTGATGGTAAGCTAGAGCCAGTTATCCAAAAGAAAATGGTTATTAAATTTTTAGAGGATGGCAAGCTTAAACAAAAAGATTTCAATACTTACTTTACCAATCACGGTCCGGTTATGGCTAAAAGAGATGGTAAATGGATTAGTTTAACATCATATAACCGAGCAGCAAAAAGTTTAGAGCAAAGCTGGTTACGTACTAAAGCAAAAGGTTTAGAAGATTATAAAAAGGCGATGGATTTATTAGCCAATACTTCAAATAACACTGTCTTTGCAGATAAAGACGGGAATATTGCTTATTGGCATGGTAACCACATCCCTAAAAGAGACTTAAAGTTTGATTGGACTAAACCGGTAGATGGTTCAACATCTGCAACCAATTATTTAGGTTTACATACGGTAGAAGAAAGTGTACATATTTATAACCCTAAAAACGGATGGTTGCAAAATTGTAATTCTACACCATTTTCGGTAGCTGGAATACATAGCCCTATTAAAACAGACTATCCTTCCTATATGGCACCTGATGGAGAAAATTTTAGAGGAATAAATGCAGTAAGGGTGTTAAATATAGAACATCAGTTTACGATAGACAAAATTATAGAAACAGGTTACGATACTTATTTGTCGGCATTTGAAGTATTGATTCCATCTTTATTAAATGCTTATCAGGCTAAAGCCGATGCTTATAAAAACTTAAAAGAACCTATAGAGATTTTAAGAAAATGGGATTATCATTCGGGCTCAAATTCTATAGCAACAACTTTAGCGATTGAATGGGCTCAAAAATTAAGTCCGGCTATTATGCAGGTTTATATTGATGCTGGTGAAAAAGATCAAGTAGAAAAAACGCAAGAATTTGCTAGAAGTGCCACACCAGAAAAGTTATTAAGCACCTTAACAGAGACCATAAATGATTTACAATCCAAATTTGGGAAATGGGAAATGCCTTGGGGCGAGGTCAATCGCTTCCAAAGGTTAACTGGTAAAATCAATGAAGTTTATGACGACAAAAAACAAAGTATTCCTGTAGGTTTTGCATCTGCTCTATGGGGTCAATTACCTTCTTTTAATAGCAGAACGATGCCCGGAACACAAAAAAGATACGGTATTAGTGGCAATAGCTTTGTTTGTGCTGTAGAATTTGGAGAGAAAATAAAAGCAAAATCTTTGCTAGCAAGCGGAGAAAGTGGAAATAGTAATTCGTCCCATTTTTATGATCAAGCTCAGGCTTACGCCGATGGAAAATTTAAAGATGTATTATTTTATAAGGAAGATGTGTTGAAACATGTGGAGAAGAAGTATCATCCGGGTGAGTAAGAAATAAAAAAGAGAGAAACTTCAACAAGTTTCTCTCTTTTACATTCCAATTTAACATCTATCTTTCTCAAATCCATCCAAAATCAAATTGCAAATTCTTCTTACATTAGCTTCATCACTTACAAAATCATTCCCTTCTTTATAGCTTAAATTTGCAAACTCTACTAAAATTGAAGGAACAATTGCCTCACGGATTACATATAGGTTTTTATCTATTAAAGAATCTCTAACTGGAAATCCTTTCAGATTTTTTAATGAGGTTAATACATTTTCTCCAAACATTTTAGAAGACTGTCCTTGAGACACCGCATTATTACTGATATAAATTTCGACACCTCTAAAACCCTCATTTGAAATAGGTAATTTTGTTTTTTTATTCATAGGCATCGAGTTGTGATGAATAGAGACAAAAGCATTAGCTCCTTTTTGAAATTCGACTCTTTGTTTTAAAGTCAAAAATTTATCTTTTTCTCTGGTCATTACAACTTTAATTCCTCTTTTCTCAGCTTCCTCTTTTAAAATTAAAGCTGCCCTTAAATTCAAGTCTTTTTCAGCCTCTCCCGTGAAATAACTTTTTGTTGCACCATCTTCTCCCCCATGTCCGGCATCTATTACTAAAGTTTGTTCTATTTTAGTGCTAGGCAGTTTTGATGTGAAATTTCTTGTATTGATATTGGAAGGTTGATAAGCCTGAATGTATTTTTTAAAATCAAAGTCTTTATAATCTTTTGATTGTGGTTTGGAATCAATTTTTGAAGACTTCTGAATTTGCTTTCCATCTTCAGTATAAAATTTAGGGTGTAATACCTGATTGATTAGTGATACTTTTTGAGTTATGTTATAAATTGAAACCATTTTATTTGTCTTAAAGTATCTATTTGCAGCTAGTTTCTCTTCAATAAATCTAGCAGTTACATTATCCCCAATTTTAAAATTTTCATTTTTAAGTTCTAAATCGCCAAGGTTTATTTCAATTTTAAAAGTGCCATCATTTAAAACAATGCGTTGTATTTCATTGTTATCATTTTTAACTATTTTTTCTATTTTACTGTTAGTATACTGCACACCATTTTTTTCATTAAGAAATGCATATGCAATTACAGGTTTGGGAAACACATTAGATCCTTTATTATCAATTACATTAATAGCAATGTAAGTTTTTGCATCCCCTTTGCTAATTAATTTGCTGCTTTTATCATAAATTTTAACATTATCTATATATCCTTTAACTTTAAAGATTATGTAATCCCCAACTTTAACCTTTTTAGCGTCAACTGGACTTAATTGAATTGCCAATTTTTTACCATTTACATCAACTTTAGCGTTATATAGTGATATTTCAGAGATTAACTCAGTAATATTTCCAATCATAGTTCGTCCTATAAGCGTATCAGTTTTTAATGGCTTATTTAACTTTTCTTTATTAATTATACCAAGATTTGGTTCCGTTTTAAAAACTAAAACCTCATTCTGTTTAACAAAAGCTAAACAACACATAGCCATTAAAGGCACAATTGATAAATAAACTAACTTTTTCATACGTTTTGTAGGGTTTTGAAACAGCATATTCATCCTCTTTTTTAAAGGAAGCCTGCTGAAATGGTTAATAAATAAATGGTAACTTGGTTGTGCCAAACTCAAGATTAAGCTGGCGTAAGATTTTTTATCAAAAGCTTTGATACTTTTAGCATCAACTTCAAATTCGTGATTAGCGTCAACAGCATATAAGTAAGCATACATAAAAGGATTAAACCATAAAATACAAATACTTATGCCTACAATTAATTTATCAATAAAATGAAATTCTGAAACGTGTACTTCTTCATGATGAATTACCTGCTTCTTGACTTCATCTGTTAAGCTTTCATCAATAAAAATATATCTATAAAACGAAGAGTTTTTAAACTTACAATCTGGCTTAACTAAAATTAAGTTTAAAGAATCACTTTTCGTTAATATTCTTGTCTTCCATAGTATTCTTACAATTCCTATTATCAGCCTAACTAAAAGAAAGGTAAAAACAGAAATGTAGACGAAAGTTAAAATATCCACTAATGAGACTGAATCCAAAATAGAAGGTGACGCCTCAGAAAATTCAGGGTCAATTGAATCTATTTGTTTTTTACTTATTTCTACTTTATTGCTATTCTCTATATTAATTTGGGCTGGAAAATCCACTTCCTTTTCTACGGTAACAGACAATAACGGAATTGTGAAACTTAATATTAAAGTCCCAATCAAATACCATCTATTAAAATTAAAAAAGGTAAATCTGGAGATTACAAAATGATAAAAAGAATAAAATATCGCTGTACAGGCCGAAACTTTCACGAAGTATAAAAACAATTCCATGGACTTAAGAATTTTGGTTAATTATTTTTTTGATTTCTTCTAAATCTGCTTCACTTAAATTCTCTTCTTTAATCATGTAAGAAAGTAAACTAGTTGCAGAATTATCAAAGTAGTTATTGAAAAACTTTTTGAAAGATTGCTTGCCATAAGTGTCTTTGTCTATTACCGGGAAATATTGGTAAGTTTTTCCAAATGCGTTGTAAGATAAATACCCTTTCTTATCTAAAATTCTAACAATAGATGAAATGGTATTGTAAGGAGGCTTAGGCTCTTCGTCTAATTCATCTATCACTTCTTTAACAAATGCTTTTTGCAGTTTCCAAAAAACCTGCATTATACGCTCTTCTGCTTTAGTTAACTCTTCCATAAAACAAACATATAACTTATTTTTAAGTTATACAACTTAATTTTAAGTTTTATACCTTATTTTTAAGTTTAAGACGAATTAACATCATTTAAATTCAAAAAAATGATTTACTATCTGCTTTTATCTAACAGGAAAACAATAAAAAGCTGTATAGCGTAATCTTATTGCAAGATTAGAATTATCTATTTGGTTTAGTAAGGTGATGACATTATATTTGACTAATAGTCTTAAACAATATTATTATGGCATTAGAAATAACAGATGCTAACTTTGATGAGTTAGTTTTAAAATCAGATAAACCAGTATTAGTAGATTTTTGGGCAGAGTGGTGCGGACCATGTAGAATGGTAGGTCCAGTTGTTGAAGAATTAGCTAAAGATTTTGACGGAAAAGCAATAGTAGGAAAAGTTAATGTTGACCATAATCCACAAATTTCTATGAATTATGGAATCAGAAATATTCCTGCATTATTATTTTTTAAAGGTGGCGAAATTGTAGATAAGCAAATTGGAGCTGTGCCAAAATCAGTTTTAGCTGATAAATTAAACAAGCAATTAGCTTAATTAATTTTAAAAAATAAAAAAATAAGAGACACTGAAAATTCAGTGTCTTTTTTTTGATGTTAAATGTTGTTAAATGTTTAAAAATTAACCCTTAATCTGATTATAGATTAGGATACATTTACATAATAGTTATATTTGCCAAAATTTAAATTTAGATGAACAAGAAGATTATTTCAATTATTAAAACAAGTTGTTTAGTTGCTTTGATAGTTACAGTTGCCGCTTGCAACAAACCAGAAGATAAAAATACAGCTGCAAAAGCAGAAGGTACAACAAGTGTGGATAACAAAAACGCCATAGTTTATGTTAATTCTGATTCGTTATTAAACAATTACGAATATTTCAAAGAATTAAAAACAAAGTTTGAAGGAAAGTCTAAAAAAGCTGAGGCTGATTTAAAAGATAAAGGTGCTGCCTTTCAAAGAGAAGTCGCTGCATATCAACAAAGTGCAAATGGTTTAAGTGCCGCTCAAAGAGCACAAACCGAGCAAAGATTAGCTAGAAAGCAACAAGAATTACAAACTTATCAACAAAATGCAGGTTCGGCACTTCAAAACGAAGAAGCAGCAGAGAACGAAAAATTATATGATAAAGTTGCTGATTATTTAAAGAAACACGCTAAAGACAAAGGCTACAAAATGGTATTAACTTACTCTAAAGGAAACTCTGCTATATTATTTGCGGATGAAAGTTTAGACGTTACCAAAGAAGTGATTAAAGGCTTAAACGAAGCTTACAAAAGCGATAAGAAATAGTTTAAAACCTAATTTAATAAATGAAAGGCTTAACATTTGTTAGGCCTTTTTTGTCTAAAAAAATCATGGAAAAACATCAAGAATTTATGAGAGAAGCTATTGCGCTCTCTAAACAAAATGTAGAAGAAGGATTAGGTGGACCATTTGGAGCTGTAATAGTTAAAGATGGTGTAATAGTGGCTAAAAGTGCTAATAAAGTAACAACTACTAACGACCCTACCGCACATGCAGAAATTGCTACTATTAGATTAGCTTGTGAAAAACTAAACACTTTTAATTTAGAAGGCTGTGTAATTTACACCAGTTGCGAGCCTTGCCCCATGTGTTTAGGGGCTGTTTATTGGGCCCGATTAGATAAAATGTATTATGCAAATACAAAGCAAAATGCCGCCGATATTGGATTTGATGATGCCTTTATTTATGATGAAATTGATTTAAGTTTAGAAAATAGAAAGCTAAAATCAGAACAGATTCTGAATGACGAGGCTTTAGAAGCTTTTAAAATGTGGAGTGCGTCTAGAAATAAAATAGATTACTAAACAAAATCTATTTAACACCTTTTATTAAAATGATTAATAAAATTACTTGGGGAATATTAGGTTGCGGAGATGTAACAGAAATTAAAAGTGGACCCGCTTTTAATATAGTAGCTCATTCTAAAATTGAAGCTGTAATGCGTAGAAATGCAGCTAAAGCTGCCGATTATGCTAAAAGACATCAAATAGAAAAATGGTATAGCACTGCTGATGAACTCATAAACGACAATCATATTAATTCCATTTACATAGCCACGCCGCCTGCATCACACAAAGAATATGCTATCAAAGCTTTACAAGCTGGTAAAAATGTTTACATAGAAAAGCCTGTTACTATTAACGTAAAAGAATGTGAAGATTTAATTAAGGCAGAAAAAATAAATAAAAACAAAGTAACTGTTGCTCATTATCGCAGAGCTTTACCCCTTTTTTTAAAGGTAAAAGAATTAGTAGAAAATAAAGCCATTGGCGAGGTAAGAGCAATTAATATTCAATTATTTCAAAGACCAAACTCAACTCAAATTGCACAAACAGAAGAAAACTGGAGAGTTATTCCAGAAATTTCTGGTGGAGGTTTGTTTTACGATTTAGCACCACACCAATTAGATATTTTAGTATTCATATTTGGTAATCCTTTACATTTTCAAGGTTTTTCTTGCAACCAAACTAAAGTCAGTAAAGTAGCCGATATAACCACAGGGAATATCTTATTTAAAAATGATATCGTTTTTAATGGAATATGGAATTTTAATGCTTTACCAGAAAATGAGGTAGAAAAATGCGAAATTATTGGTACTAAAGGGAAGTTAGATTTTCCTTTCTTCGGACATCATATCAATCTTTTTAATGAGAATGGTTATGAAACTTTTAGTTTTGACCCGCCACAACATGTACAACAAAACATGATAGAAAAAACGGTAAATTACTTTTTAGGTGAAGGTGATAATCCATGTTCTTTAGAAGACGCTTTAATAAGTTTAAAGATTATGGAGTGTTTTGGTATGGTTGTTTAATTGATTTAAGTTATAAAATAAGTTTTGAACTCTTTTTTTAAGGAAGTGTAGTTTTTTTTATAAGGCAGAGCCGTTCAACCATCTGTGAAAATCTCCGAAATCTGAGGGAGATGATTTGTTTTAGCTAAAGCTAAAACCGCTCATCGCCGCGTTAGGCTAGTCACTTTTTTCATTCTTTTTTATTGTTTTTATAGGCATTCAAGAGTGCTTCGCAATTTTTCCGCAAAAAGTAATCAAAACCCGAGCGGAGCGAACACATGAGCGCCTTTAAAAATAAAAATACCGAATAAACTCTCCGCTACGTTTGTTACTATCAAGTCTCTGCTTAAAATTCTTTAGTGCACATCGCAACAAACAAGGCGGATTTATCGGTTAATGTTCGTTTGTGCCTTTGCTGGGTGGTCATGCTATTTTTTATTAAATATAAAACTATAGTTAATGCGTTCTTGCAGAGCAATTCTGAAGAACGGCCTAGCAGATGTAAGAATCAGAAAGCCATTATTATTCATTGCACTAACAAACATTTAGCGAATAACCAAGGATGAATGCAGCCTTGGGCAAAGGCTATGAAGCGGTGGAGGCCTCATTCATCCGCTATCAGAATAATGATGGTTTTATGCGATTACAGATGCAAGCCTTGAATTATTCGTTTTTTTATTTATTTTCAATAGAATTCGTGTGTTCGCTTCGCTCGGGTTTTGTTTCTTTTGTTTCAAGACAAAAGAAAAAAGTTAATTTCTTGAACTTTGTTAACCAATATAAGTTTTGCGTTAGGGATAGAAGTGACAGCTCCCGATTTTTCATCGGGACTATAACGGATAGCCCGTTAAAACGCCCAAAATAAAATCATTTCCTTTACTTAATTCTCAATCTGCTATAAACTAATGGAATAAAATTTCAATTATTTTCTAATAAATAAATCATAAATTTTCATCTTCGTAAACCAAAAAAAAACTAAATGTCAGAGCATATTTTTATAGTTGCCCAAGAATTAAACGTAAGCAGCAAACAAGTAGTAGCCACTTTAAATTTATTAGACGATGGCGCTACAGTGCCGTTTATTTCTAGATACCGAAAAGAAATTACCGGAAGTTTAGATGAGGTGCAGGTTGCGCAAATTAGAGACAGAGTGCAACAACTTAGAGATTTAGACAAGCGCAAAGAAGCGATTTTAAAATCTATTGAAGAGCAAGGAAAACTGACAGATGACTTGAAAAAACTGATTTTAGCGGCAGAAACCATGACTGCTTTAGAAGATATTTATTTGCCATATAAACCTAAGCGTAAGACAAAAGCTTCGGTTGCTCGTGAAAAAGGATTAGAACCTTTGGCGTTAAACATTTTAGTGCAAGACAATAATGATCCAGAAAATGAAGCCTTACCATTTATTGATGTTGAAAAAGGTATAAATACTCTCGAAGAAGCTTTACAAGGTGCTCGAGATATTATTGCTGAAATAATTGCCGAAAATGCTGAAGCTAGAACTGCTATGCGTTCGCTTTTTTTTGACAAGGGAATTTACAAGGCCGAAGTTTTAAAAGGCAAAGAAGAGGAAGGCATTAAATACAAAGACTATTTTGATTGGACCGAGCTTGTAAAAACCGCTCCTTCTCATCGTGTTTTAGCTATGCGAAGAGGAGAAAAAGAATTGATTTTGAAATTAGATGCTTTGCCAGAGGAAGAGGCAGCTATTCAAATTTTAGAAAATTTGTTTTTAGAAGGAAATAATAAAAAGACACAGCAGGTAAAATTGGCTTTAGAAGATGGCTATAAAAGATTGTTAAAACCATCTATGGAGACCGAAACAAGATTAAAGTCTAAGCAAATGGCCGACGAGGAAGCGATTAGAGTGTTTGCGGAAAATGCTCGTCAGTTATTGTTAGGTGCACCTATGGGGCAAAAAAGGGTAATGGCTTTAGACCCGGGTTTTAGAACCGGCTGTAAATTAGTTTGCTTAGATGAGCAAGGAAAATTGGTAGAAAACACAACCATATATCCGCATACGGGTGCTGGCGTAGCTAAAGAAGCTGCTCAGACTGTGAAGTATTTGGTAGAAAAACATAAAATAGAAGCTATTGCCATTGGAAACGGAACGGCTAGCCGAGAGACGGAAGATTTTGTTAAAGCTCAAAATTTAGAAGGTGTTTTAATGGTGATGGTTAACGAAAGTGGAGCTTCAATATATTCCGCATCTGATGTGGCAAGAGAAGAATTTCCAGATTATGATGTGACCGTAAGAGGTGCGGTTTCTATTGGCAGAAGGTTAATGGACCCTCTAGCAGAACTGGTGAAAATTGACCCTAAATCTATTGGTGTAGGGCAATATCAGCATGATGTAGACCAAAACAAATTACAAACCTCGTTAGATGATACCGTTATTTCTTGCGTAAACGCTGTTGGTGTTGAGCTAAATACAGCATCAAAACAGATATTGGCTTATATCTCTGGTTTGGGTCCGCAATTGGCTCAAAATATTGTAGAATATAGAAATTTACATGGTGCTTTTAAAAACAGAGAATCATTAAAAAAAGTACCTAGGTTAGGTGATAAAGCTTTTGAACAAGCTGCAGGATTTTTAAGAATTAGAAATGCAGAGCATCCATTAGATGCCAGTGCCGTGCATCCAGAACGTTACGCTTTGGTAGAGAAAATGGCTACAGATCTTAATTGTACTTTAAGCGATTTATTGACTGATGATAAACTGAGAAAACAAATTGACTTAAAAAAATATGTAAGTGAAGAAGTGGGCTTACCTACTTTACAAGATATTTTAGCCGAGTTAGCCAAGCCAGGTAGAGACCCAAGAGAGCAGTACGAAGCTTTCGCTTTCGCTGATGGAATTAACAAAATAGACGACTTAAAGATTGGGATGGTCTTGCCAGGTATCGTTACCAATATCACCAATTTTGGTGCTTTTGTAGATGTAGGTGTTCATCAAGATGGCTTAGTACATTTAAGTCAAATGGCTGACAAATTTATATCAAACCCAAACGAAGTTGTAAAAGTATCGCAAAGGGTAAAAGTCACCGTAGTTGAGGTTGATGCCGCTAGAAAACGTATTTCATTAAGTATGAAAACTGGTGAAAAACCAAAAGTTGAAAAGAAAGAAGTAACTCCGGTAAGAAAAGAAAAAACTGTACATCAGCAACAAAAAAGGAATTATATTAAGCCTTTAGAAAAGAAAAAGGAAGAACCTAAAGAAGTTGAAGGAGATATGCAAGATAAGCTGAAAGCTTTGATGGGAAAGTTTAAATAACTTGCGTGGCTGTATACTGTAAATGAAAAAGCCTTATTAATTTTAAAATTAATAAGGCTTTTTTCTTAGCTTATAAATAATTAAAAAACAAAGTTAATGGTAGCCACTCGTTGGTTTCCACTATCTAAAGAGTTTTCTAGAACATAAACGTTATTCTGTAAATCTATTAAAGCCACTTCTCTTTTTTGTATCTGAACTGGTGTTAAGGTGGCTCTAGTGTTTGCTAATTGTGTTTGTCTATTAGTTAAAACATCTAAAGCGGTAGCTAATAGCTGCTCGCCAAAAGAAAGTGTTTCTGTAGTTTGGTAATATTGATTGTAGTAACCACTCCTTAAATCCCAATAATTTGGGGTATAAACACTTCTATCAAAATCATTACAATTACCTTCAAAATCTCCGTGTTTTAAATGCGCCTTCAGCGCATTTTCAGAAACTGTTATTGAAGTTGGATAATTAGAGCCATCGGGCTTGTGACAAAGTGTTACTTTTTTGTTGTTTTTAGGCTTTTTAGTATTATAAATTTCGGTATCACTACCAAACCAATTTACACCTAAATAAACCTTATCGTTCATCCATTTTCTACTCTTCTTCTCTTTGAGTTTAAGCATTCTACCGTTAAATCTATTATTATCCCATTTTCCATCATCCCACTTTTTATCATCATCAAAATACTTACCATTAGATTTGCCATTAGACTTATCGTCGTATTTACCTTTTTTCTGATTATTTTTTTGATCGTTATCAAAATCACCTTTTGTTTTATTTTTAGGTTGTCCATTATTTGGGACATTATTTTTGTTTGAAGAGCCAGAATTTTTATTTTCCGATTTATCATTTTGTTTTCCTTTATCCTTACCAGAATTTCCGTTTTGTTGAACCGCTGCAAACCATACAATTAGTAATGGTAGAATGGCAAGACTTAATATTTTTCTACTTTTCATAATCTTTATTTAAATGCTTCATCAACTTCTTTTAAAGATGCTTGAACCTTATCAATATCTTCTTCTATTATTTTTTCAGTTTTTTCTATAGAATCTTTAACAGCATCCATTTTAGTGGTTAAGGACAACTCCTCCTCAGAAACTTGCTGACTACAACTCATTAAGGATAGCGAACCTAGTCCTATCATCAATACCATAAACAATTTTACTTTCATGTATTTTAGTTTTTACTTTTTAAGTAAAACAATTAAAATGCCACGTAAATTTTATTTTGTTTTAAATGTTTATTTAAGTGAACAAAAAATTATTTTAGCTAAATAAATGCTAAAACTTTTTAATAGCACAAATGTTAATCGATTATGGCAAAAGCATCAATATCTGTTATAAATGCTCTTAGAGCAACTATCGCTAACTTAGAAAAAGGAGCATCATACCAATGGGGTCACATGGGAAGCTGCAATTGTGGAAACTTAGCCCAAGTAATTACTAATAGAGACAAAGCAGAAATTCACAAATCTGCGATGAGAAGACACGGCGACTGGAATGAACAACTATTTGATTATTGCCCTACTAGTGGCTTACCTATAGACCATATCATTGATGAAATGATTGATTTTGGATTCACAAAACAAGACTTAGCTCATTTAGAAAAGTTATCAGACCCCAAAATTCTTCAAAATTTACCCTTAGAAAAAAGAAACTTAAAGCATAATATGAAAGCCGATGTAATTTTATATTTAAAAACATGGGCTGATTATTTAGAGAATGAATTGATTGACAAGATCTCTATACAAGATGCTTTGTCTTCAAAAGTATTAATATAACATCTGTTCAAATAATTCTTAAATCCCTAGATAACATCTTAGGGATTTTTTTTTAATTTTCTTCCATTAGTTTCAAGAAAACCATAACTTAGAATTTATCTCAAATTAAATAATCATAATATGAAACCCTTATTTAAATCATCAATTTTAATAATCTGCTTTCTTTTAATTTTTAATATTACTAACGGACAAGCGTTAATGCCGCAAGTAAGTAGCTCGCAAACAGTGGTTCAAGATTTAGGTCTTGGTAAGGTTACCCTAACTTACAGCAGACCAAATATGAACAATAGAAAAATATTTGGCGCTTTAGAACCCTTTGGCGCAGTATGGCGTACAGGAGCAAACGGCGCAACCGCCCTTACTTTTACAGATGAAATAACTATAAATGGAAATAAAGTTCCCGCAGGTAAATACGCTTTATTTACTATTCCAAATAAAGATACTTGGACTGTAATCTTAAACAAGAATACAGATTTGTGGGGTGCATATGAATACAAAAAAGAAGAAGACTTTTTAAGGATAGATGTTAAACCAAGTAAAATTAATAATCCAGTAGAAACATTCAGTATCGTTTTTTCTGATGTTAAACCTGGTAAAATGAACCTTGATTTAATGTGGGAAAACACATTAGTGAGTATCCCAATGGAGGTAGATTTTGATGCTAAGGTTATGGCAAATATTAGCAAGGCCATGGAAGGAGCTAAAAAACCATACTTTGCAGCTGCACAATACTATTACAATAATAATAAAGATATTGAACAGGCTTTACTTTGGGTTATTGAAGCCGAAAAAACAGATATGAAAGCACCATGGTATAAATATTGGAAAGCTAAAATTTTATTAAAAAAAGGAGATAAGGCAGGCGCAATTGAAACTGCTAAACAAGGCGTAGAACTAGCAAAAGCAGTAAACAATCAAGAATACGTTAATTTAAACGAGTCGGTAATTACATTAGCAAAATAGAATTGTATTTTAGTTACTAGATTAAAAAAACCTTCAACTAAAATTGAAGGTTTTTTTGTTTTTAAGGAAAAACAAATCATTTCTCTTTACTTTCATTATCAAAAACATCATAATATTTAAATTATTTTAGTAAAACAATAAAAAAATTAAATATTAATTGATTAAAATTTAATTTTATATTATAAATTTCTGTAATTTATCAGAATATTTAATTCTATAGCCAATGGATTCTTCTTTATTTAATGATTACGTAACCGGAAACACATTTTACGATGAAATGTATAATGGAAAAGCTATAAGAACTCCCTATGCAAAACTATATGAGCACTTAAGCAAGTTTACAGCCGAGGAACTTACACAAAAAGAAGAAATGGCTCGTAGACTTTTCATGAGCCAAGGAGTTACTTTTACAGTTTACTCTGGCGATGAGGGAATAGAAAAGATCTTTCCTTTTGATATTGTCCCTCGTATTATTACTAGCACCGAGTGGAATTATATTGAATCAGGTATCAAACAGAGATTAAAAGCTTTAAACCTTTTCTTAAACGATATTTATTCAAATCAGTTTATCATAAAAGATAAAATCATCCCCATAGAGATGATATACTCTTGCGAACATTATTTGAGAGAGATGCATAATTTAAAAGTGCCTCACGAAATATTTGTTCATATATCTGGCATTGATATTATTAGAGATTCAGACGGAACCTTTTATGTTTTAGAAGATAACCTAAGAACCCCTTCTGGCGTATCATACATGTTAGAGAATAGAGAAATTACCAAAAGAATTTTTCCAGATTTACTTCCAAGCACTTCGGTAAGACCAGTAACTAACTATCCTCAGTTACTTTATAAAAACCTTGCTGCGCTATCACCAAGGCATAATTCTAATCCAAATATTGTGATGTTAACCCCGGGTATTTATAACTCGGCATATTTTGAACACTCTACATTAGCCAGATTAATGGGAATAGAATTGGTAGAAGGTAGAGATTTAGTTGTTGATAATCACAGGGTATTTATGAAAACCACCCAAGGCTTACAAAGAGTAGACGTAATTTATAGAAGAGTTGATGATGAGTATTTAGACCCTCTAGTCTTTAATGCTGATAGCATGCTAGGTGTTGCTGGCCTTATGTCTGCCTATAGAAAAGGTCACGTTGCTATTGTGAATGCGCCTGGTAACGGTGTGGCAGATGATAAGGCTGTGTATATCTATGTTCCAGATATGATCAAATATTATTTAAACGAAGAGCCCATTCTTAAAAATGTACCAACCTATAAATTAGAAGACATAGCAGAGCGAGAGCATGTTTTCAAAAACATAGAAAAAATGGTAATTAAGAAAACTAATGGAAGTGGTGGATACGGAATGATTATTGGAAATGCTGCAACAGAAAAAGAAATTGAAGAGTATAAATTAGAGGTATTAAAAGAGCCTAGATCTTTTATTGCACAACCAATCATAAGCCTTTCGGCCGCTCCTTGTTACATAAACGGTAAATTAACTCCGCGTAGAATAGATTTAAGACCATTTGCATTATTTGGGCCATCAGGAATAGAGATAGTACCTGGCGGCTTAACAAGAGTTGCACTTAAAGAAGGTTCTTTGGTTGTAAATTCTTCGCAAGGTGGAGGTAGTAAAGACACTTGGGTGTTAAATGATTAATTTTCTAAACAAATTGAATACAATATGCTAAGTAGAGTTGCAAATTCATTATACTGGATGTCTAGGTACATGGAAAGATGTGATGGCATTTTAAGATTACTAAGGGTAAATTACGAATACTCTCAAGATGGTTTTGAAGCATTTAGCTGGCGACCAGTTCTAGTGATTTTTTCAGATATGTTGCCACAAACCATAGAAGCTACAAAATACGAAGGGAGAAAGGTATTACAATTTATGGTAACAGATAAATTGAATCAAAATTCTGTTTTTAGTCTAGTAAACAAAGCGAGAGAAAATGCAAGATCCGTTCAAGACAATGTTACCAAAGAAGTATGGCAATGTTTAAATGATTATTACCATGCCTCAAGAAATCAAAATTTAGGTATTAGATTGCAAAATAGCGACCCAGTTTCTGTTCTAGATGATTTGGTACAACAAGGAATGTACTACTATGGCACTTGCGAAATTACCATGGCTAGAAGTGAGGGCTACTATTTTATGAATATTGGAAAATATTTAGAGCGAGCTATGCAATCGGTAGATATTTTGAATGTAAAGTTTAGTGAACTTAATTATTCATTAGAAGAAAGATCTGACCCCACTTATTGGAAATACCTTTTGCTCTCTATTTCTGGTTACGAAATATTTTTAAAAAGTTATCGCTCTGCATTAGATTCTAGAAACATTTTACATCAAATCGTTTGGAACGAACACTTTCCCCGCTCTATAGTTTATTCTGTTAAAAGATTAAAACAATCTTTTGAAACCTTAAAAACAGATAGATCGACAGAGGCTTATAAAGCTTTAAGCTATATGATAGGAAAATTAGAAAGCCATATTAGGTATACCGATTTGAAAGATATAGAAAAACAAGGTGTTAAAGAATATTTAAATCATATCAAATTAGAATTAATGGCGATAGGCAATGCTTTAAATCATTATTATTTCCAATTTAATTAATATTAATTAAAAAAAACATGTCAAAGTTTACGATTCATCATAGCACAATTTATACTTATCAAACACCTGTTTATGATGGCGCTAACCAAATCATGCTCTTCCCTATTAAAGATGAACAGCAAGAAATAATAGAACATCAAATTAAGATTACTAATGATCCATTAGTAGATACTCATATAGACTATTATGGTAATGTAGTAGGTACATTTACAATTAAAGAATACCATAAAGAATTAAAAATAGACTCTATCATTGTGGTAGAAGTACAGAAGAAGAAATTACCCGAAACTTCTATTTTTATTGAAGAACAGTGGAATACCCTTAAACATTTGTCCTATCAACTACCTTATATCAATTTCTTAAAACAAGAAGCGTTTTCATCAGAAAAAGAAGTTTATGAAGCTATTAACCCCGAGCAAAAGAAAATTAACTCTCCGTATCAAGTGGCAACCAATTTAAACACTTTTGTTTACGAGAATTTTAAATACATCAAGGGAATAACAAATATTTCTACCACTATTGAAGAAATTTGGAACCTAAGAGCGGGTGTTTGCCAAGATTTTGCACATATTTTACTGTTTATGCTTAGGCATATGGGAATTCCATCACGTTATGTAAGTGGTTATATTTGTGCTAAAAAAAGCAGTATGCGGGGTGAGGGCGCAACACACGCTTGGGTAGAAGCATATATACCAGATTACGGCTGGCTAGGATTAGATCCTACAAACAATTGCATTGTAGATGATTACCACGTAAGATTAGCCGTAGGCAGAAATTTTGAAGACTGTAGTCCGGTAAAAGGAACATATAAAGGAACAGCTAAGCATAGATTAGAAGTTAAAGTAAATGTTTCTTACGAGGATGAGCCAAATCAGTTTAAAAAGGAAATAGAAACGGTATTAGAAGTTGATAACACCCCAATTAATTCTTATCGAAGATTTGTAGAAATGCAACAGCAGCAGTAAATTATTACAACAAAAGCGTTTAAAAATTTTAAACTACAAATAGAAAAAGCCTCAACTTTCGTCGAGGCTTTTTAGCAGGGAGCAGGATCGAAAGCAGTCCGCATACTGGCGGATATGATTCTTAAGCGCTAACCAATATCTTTAATCAAAGCCCACATAAATTCTCTGCCTTTCCCAGATTTTAATTGCTTCGCTCGTTGTATAGCTTCAAGTTTGGTTTCAAAAATCTCCGTATAAACAACATCCCACGGTATATATTTCAATGTATATCCTTTTTTAGCTAGTACATTATGAGATAACATTCTCTGCTCAAGATTTGAGGTGAAACCTATGTAAATTTTATTAAATATTTTTGAATACAAAATATAGACGGTATATACAATCCATTAATTAGGTCTATAAAAAAAGCCCCGAAATAATCGGGGCTTTGTAGCGGGGAGCAGGATCGAACTGCCGACCTCAGGGTTATGAATCCTGCGCTCTAACCATCTGAGCTACCCCGCCGAAGGGTTATTTATAATTTTCAAATTCTTTAAGAAAACCACCATAACGGTTTAAAATTCGAGTTGCAAATATAGACGAATATTCTTTCCTTTAAAAAAAGAATGTAAAAAAAAATATTTTACCTATTTTACACCCAAAGTAATTAAGTGGCTCATGAGCGAAAAAGTAAAATTTGTATTAGAATACGAAATAAGATCATCTTCAAAAATCCTATATAGCTTTATTAGCGAGCCAAATGGCTTATCTGAGTGGTTTGCCGATGATGTTAGAATTAGAGACCATGTTTACACTTTTGTTTGGGATGATGGCGAAGAACAAAAAGCAAAGTTATTATCCTTTAAGGAAAATAAAATGGTAAAATTTCATTGGATAGACGATGAACCATATACTTTTTTCGAATTAGAAATCGTTAAAGACGAATTAACAAACGATGTTGCGTTAGTAATTACTGACTTTGCTTTACCTGAAAACTTAAAAGACAGACAGCAAATTTGGGATATTCAGATAGAATCACTTTTAAACGTAATTGGCGCATAAAATTTGTTAATTTTGCCGCGTGAAAAAAATCCACCTTTTAGTTTTAAAAGCATTCATAAGACCATTTATAGTCACTTTTTTTATTGTGATGTTTTTGCTCTTGATGCTTTTTCTATTTAAATACATAGACGACTTAATAGGTAAAGGTTTTGAATGGTATGTAATTTTAAAACTTTTAGGTTACGCGGCTGCTACTAATGTGGCCATGGCTTTACCACTATCTATATTATTATCATCTATCATGACCTTCGGAAACCTAGGTGAAAACTATGAGTTAGTTGCTATAAAATCTGCTGGTATATCTTTACAAAGAGCCATGGCACCATTAATTATACTCATTACTTTTTTAGGAATTGGTGCCTTTTATTTTTCAGATTATATGTTGCCTGTTGCCAATTTAAAAATGGGTGCCCTTTTATACGATGTTAGGGAACAAAAAGCTGCATTTTTAATAGAAGAAGGCGTTTTTAATAATAGTATACCAGGATATTCTATAAGAGTAGAAAAGAAAGAAAATGATGGTTCTTTATGGAAAAACGTTGTCATATACGATCAATCTAACGGCACAGGTAATACAAACGTATTAATGGCCAAAGAGGGAGAAATTTCTAAAACAGAGGACGATAAATTTTTAGTTTTAAGACTTAGAGACGGTGTGCGTTACGAAGAAAAGCAAGGTAAAACCGGGTATAATCCAAGGCAAGAATTAATAAGATTAAGATTTAAAGAAACGGAACAAAAATTAAATTTAGAGAGTTTTAAATTTAAAAGAGAAGACGAAAACCTATTTAGAAGCAATTACGCCATGCTTAATAGTAAGCAACTTATCGCCTCAAGAGATTCTGTAATCCACATAAAAGACAGTATAAATAGAACAACTTTAAATTCCATAAAACCATATTTTAAAATGTTCTATGCAACGCAAAATTATCGGTCGCAAAAACCCATCAAAAATTTAAACTTTAAAAAAGATGGTATTTACGCAGGGATTGATTCTGCAAGTATAGAAATTACGCTTTCGAGTGCTAGAGAAAATGCTAGGGTAATTTATGAAAGTATTGACAGAACAGCCACTCAATCAAATGATTTGATTTCAGTAATTACTAGATACATGGTAGAATACAATAAGAAATTTACACTTGCGGTATCCTGCTTAGTCTTGTTTTTTATTGGGGCTCCATTAGGTGCAATTATTAGAAAAGGCGGGTTAGGCTTACCCGTTGTTGTTTCTGTTGCGTTTTTTTTAATTTATCATATTATTAGCACCGTAGGAGAAAAATCTGCCAAAGAAGGTAATATTTCTCCTTTCTTAGGTATGTGGATAGCTATAATTGTTCTAACGCCTTTGGGCTTATTTTTAACTTATAAAGCTACAATAGACTCGGCATTGTTTGATGTTGATGTTTACAAAAACTTTTTTAAGAAATTTTTAAAGAAAAAACCGCTGAATGCTTAATATACTTTTCTGGTTTTTTATCATTCTGATAAGCTATACCTATTTATTTTATCCAGTTATTTTAAAGCTTTTAGCTAAAAATAAAACATGGAAATATTCAAACAGCAACTTAATACCAGATGTTTCTATCCTAATACCTATTCATAATGAAGAGCATGTTATTCAATCTAAGATAGAATCTATTTTATCCAACGGGTATCCATTAGAAAAAATAGAAATCATCGTTTTTTCAGATGCATCTACAGACCAAAGTAAAGAGATTGTTCAATATTTAGCGCTTCAATACCCATTTATAAAGTTTCATGAGCACCTCACCAGAATGGGAAAGTCTTTTGTGGTCAATCAAATGGTGAAATTGGCTAAGTATGATATTATACTACTTTCAGACGCTAATGTTATCCTTACAAAAGATGCCATTAAAAATAATGTTAGAAATTATACTTACCCTAAAGTGGCTTCGGTAGCTAGTTTAATTAAAAATACGTTTAATAGTGATCAGAACAACACAGGTTACCAAGAAAAAGAATACGTAAACTACGAAAACCAGATTAAATATTTAGAAGGCTTAATTTGGGGGTGTACAATTTCACCTTTTGGTGCATGCTTCTCGTTTAAAAAAGAATTTTTTGAACCAATACCCCACAATTTTTTGGTTGACGATTTCTTTATAACAAGTAATATCTTAAAACAAAAACAAGAATGTATTTTAGACTTAGATTCGGTTTGTATTGAAGAATTAAGTGGTTCAATTACTGTAGAAAGTAAAAGAAGAAGGCGTATCTCGGCAGGTAATTTTCAAAATTTATCTCATTATTTTAAGGTATTGAAACCATTTAAACCACAAGGATTTTGTTTTTGGTCGCATAAAGGCTTAAGATGGCTAACCCCATTTTTTTTAATTATTATATTCATTATCAACTTAATTATTTTAAAAACATGTTGGTTGTACCAAATTTTATTTGTTTTTCAGCTCATATTTTATTGCATCCCATTGACCGGTATTGGTTTTAAACAAAACAATTGGCTTAATAAATTACTTAGATTTGCAAACTATTTCATAGTAATGAACATTTCTCTATTGGCAGGGTTTTATGATTACTGTAAAGGGATAAAGGTTGGGTATTGGGATATTACAAAAAGACATACATAACATGTTAAATAAAGTAGAAGAAGCAATAGAAGATATAAAAGCGGGTAAGATTATAATTGTAGTTGATGATGAGGACCGCGAAAACGAAGGTGATTTTTTAGCCGCCGCAAGCCATGCAACACCAGAGGTAATTAATTTTATGGCCACACATGGCCGAGGTTTAATTTGCGCACCTTTAACCGTACAACGTTGTAAAGAGTTAGCATTAAATTTAATGGTTGGAGAAAATACAGCCACTTTTGAAACTAACTTCACCGTATCTGTAGATTTAAACGGGAATGGATGCACTACAGGTATTTCCGCCTCAGACCGCTCAAAAACAATACTAGCTTTAATCAATCCTGAAACTAAACCCGAAGATTTAGGTAGGCCAGGACATATATTTCCTTTAATTGCAAAAAACGGTGGCGTTTTAAGAAGAGCGGGACATACAGAAGCTGCAGTAGATTTAGCTGTTCTTGCAGGTCTAGAACCAGCAGGCGTGATTTGCGAAATCATGAACGAAGATGGCGAAATGGCTCGTTTACCAGAACTTTTAGTCTTAGCCAAGCAGCTAAACATGAAGATTATTTCAATCAAAGATTTAATTGCATATCGTCTTAAAACAGAGTCTTTAATTCACAGAGAAGTTTCTGTAAAATTGCCTACCGAGTGGGGAGATTTTGAAATGGTTGCCTTTACGCAAATAAACACCAAAGAAAATCATATCGCATTAATTAAAGGTAGCTGGGAACTAGATGAACCTATTTTAGTTAGAGTACATAGTTCTTGTATTACGGGTGATATATTTGGCTCATGCCGTTGCGATTGTGGTCCACAGCTACATAAATCTATGGAGATGATAGAACGCGAAGGTAAAGGATTGATTATTTATATGAACCAAGAAGGCAGAGGAATTGGTTTAGTTAATAAGCTAAAAGCCTACAATCTTCAAGAAAATGGAATGGATACTGTGGACGCTAATTTAGCTTTAGGTTTTGATATGGACGAGAGAGATTATGGTGTGGGAGCGCAAATCTTAAGAAGCTTAGGTGTTACTAAAATGCGTTTGATGACAAATAATCCTACCAAAAGAGCTGGTTTAATTGGTTATGGTTTAGAAGTAGTTGAAAACGTTCCTATAGAAATAGCATCTAACAAACATAACGAACTTTACCTTCAAACTAAAAGAGACCGTATGGGTCATGATATTTTAAAAACAGTAAAATAACGTTACAAATCTTACAATTTGCTTTAATATTTGCAGATTTATCAAAAAAGTAGGTCATTACAAATTCATTTCGGAATCTCATCACAAAAGTTTTTCTAATGCTGATTAACCTACATTTGGGATGTTGAAACAATTTTAAGATAACTTATTCTTCGTTTTGAGAAATCCTAAATTTTTTATGTTTCCCTGTTCTAAAAAGTTTGAATAAGAGTACAGCCCCCAAAAAAAGAGCACCAAGCCTTTCGCATTCTTTGCGTAAAACCCTTAAATCGATATTCTATAATTTTAACCAAACAAAAAAAGCTACCCTAAAAGAGTAGCTTATTTTTAATAATTTCTATTTAATCTTATTTTCCTGTACTATCTGTTTTTGCTGGTTGTTGGAAAGACGGAATTGCAGATGGTGTTGCAGTTTTATCTATTTGCTCTTGAATTTTAGAATCTGTTTTTACAGCTGCCCCAGTCTTTGGTCCACTTACATTTACTAAAATAGCAATTACCATAATTGCTATAGCCATTCCCCAAGTACTTTTCTCTAAAATATCACCTGTACGTTGCACACCTACTATGTTATTAGAAGAAGAAAACCCCGATGCTAATCCGCCACCTTTAGGGTTTTGTATTAAAATAACTAACACTAAAAATATACAAACAACTATTCCTAAAATCACTAATGCTATAATCATCTTTTTATTTAATTAACTTTTAACTCCAAGTATTTTATTTGGCTGGCAAAGTAAGCACTTTTTTCGGGGAATTTCAAACTTAATTTTTTGTAAACATCTAAAGCCTTGTGATAAAGCATTTGTTCTACATAAATTTTAGCTAAAGTTTCTGAAACAACATCGTTAGCATCCTCCGAACTTTTCTTTGCTTTATTTTCTGTATCTATTTTATTTGCTGCTGGTGGCTTAATAGAAGGTTCTTCTTTAATAAATTTCTCTATTATTACAGTTTCCTTGTTTTGAAAATTGAACGGTACTGTAACATTGGTTTTAGTATCTAAAGCAATTTCCTCTACTCCTTTTAAGTGAAAAATATTTGCAGCTATCTGACTATTTAAACTATCCTGAATAGGGTTAGTAACAGATTCTTTTTTCTTATTTGGATTATTTGCCGCGAATGGACGTAAGTTTGAGGCATGCTCTTTTCTAGTTTTATTTAACCACCATAGGAAAGTATAAGGCATGCTATCATCATGATATGGCGTAACATCTTGGTCTTTATTTACTAATTCTAAAGTATTTGCCTCCCCTGTTAATGTTTCCTTTTTATTTAGTGCGAAAAAGTCTGTATGAACAGGGCTCTCAAAAATAATGTCTTGTTTTGGGCTAATAAATTCTACATTTTTTTGAGAAGATTCAAATTGTTCATCTTCAACATCGGTAACAGCTAAATCCCCTTCTTCCTTAGTTTCTTCTACAATAGAAATTGGATTTTCAATAGCTGTAATTTCCGCTTCGACTAATTCTTCTTCAACATTGGCGAAAGACTGAATTTCTTCTTTAGCTTCGTCTATAATAGAAATTGGTTTTTCAACAGTTGTAATTTTCTCTACTAATAACTCTTCTTTAAAATCGGCGAAAGCCTGAACTTCTTCTTTAGTTTCGTCTATAATAGAAATTGGTTTTTCAACAGTTGTAATTTCCTCTACTATTAACTCTTCTTTAAAATCGGAGAAAGTCTGAACTTCTTCTTCCTTAGCTTCTTCAACAATAGAAATTGGCTCTTCAATAGCTGTAATTTCTTCTTCAACTAATTCTTCTTCAACATCGGCGAAAGCCTGAATTTCTTCCTTAGCTTCTTCAACAATAGAAATTGGCTCTTCTATACTTATAATTTCCGCTTCAACTAATTCTTCTTCAACATCGGCGAAAGCCTGAACCTCTTCTTTAGTTTCTTCAATAACAGAAATTGGCTCTTCAACTTTCTCAATTTCCACTTCAACAAATTCTTCTTCAACATCGGCGAAAGATTGAACTTCTTCTTCCCCTATATCTTTGTAAGTTGATAAATCTTCAGTTACCGCAACTTGCTTATTGGTAACCATCATTTCGTTTAAATCTACACCAAACGCTTGTCCGAAATTCTCTTCTTCAGTTTCCTCAGTGATTATACCCTCTTTATTAGGGATTATTTGGGTAACAAAAGCCTCTGGATGCTGAATAAAATGATGTAAGTTTTCTCTGGATGAAGTAAATGCCGCAGCAACACCTAAATTAAAAGTAAATTGACTAGTATTTTCTGAAGCCTTTGCTAATAAAGCTTTTAAAGTTTGGGAGTAAGGATATTTTTGAATTAATTGTTCTAAATCTGAAACGTGTTGCTCACTTAATTCTAATGGATTAGAATGGAAAAACAAGAATTTATCGATTTCTGATTGTATAACGCTCAATTTTTGAAGTTTTGTAATTAATTGTGAAGTTAAGAAAAGACTACCAATTGGCAAACGCTCTGTTATAAATATCTTCTGTTAATTGTTGATTGATGTTTTTGATTAACGCTGGTTCTTGGGTTGTGAAAGCCGATCCTTGTGAGTTAAAATCTAAAAAACGGGTGAAAGTTTGCTCAAAACTTTTCTCTGTATCTATTTTATTGACATATTTTACAGAAACAGAAATGGTTAATCTATTTAATCCGGCTGTACCTATTTGGTTTCCTTGTATAGCTACCGGTTGAATGGTATAATCGGTTATTCTGCCCGAAAAACTTGCATCACCATCCGTACGAACAAAGCTTAAACCGGTTTGGGTTCTTATACGGTCTTTCAATGCTTCAGTAAATGCTTGACTTAAATTTGGATTTACCAATTGAGCTGTGTTCTCAAAAACTAAAACAGAAACGGTTTTCATTCCCGGAGATACCGAACCACCGGTAAATGAATAAATTCCACAAGAGCTTAGCAAAAACAAAAATGGTAAAAGCAATAAATAAATTAGTCTATTTTTCATGCTTAGTTTAAGTTGAGTTCTTTTATTTTACGATATAATGTGCGCTCAGAAATTCCTAATTCTTCTGATGCTGCTTTTCGTTTTCCTTTATGCTTTTTTAAAGCTTTTTTAATCATGTCTGCCTCTTTATCAATCAAGGACAAAGATTCTTCTACTTCTTCTGCTTCTTGGTGTGCAAATTGGTAATCGTCTTGCAATCTATTATTGTTAACATTATTGTTGGGCTGCTGTATAGTTAAGGTGGAATCGCTTATAGGCATCTCTATATCTTCATATAAAGCGTTTAACACTTGAGGATGATTTTCCGCATAATTAGAAACATTACCACCGTTACTCAAAATATCAACTACAAGCTTTTTCAGCTCAACCATGTCCTTTTTCATATCAAAAAGAACTTTGTAAAGAATATCTCGTTCAGAAAAATCTTCTTTTGTACCATTCTGATTCATCCGCATGGGCAAATTACTTCTACCATCATTTGGAATATAAGACGCTAAAGTTTGCCCATTAATATTTCTTTCCTTTTCTAAAACGGCAATTTGTTCGGCAATATTTTTTAATTGTCTAACATTACCCGGCCAAGCATAGTTAATTAAAACTTGAACAGCTTGTTCATCTAAGGTGACATTTGGCGAACGGTATTTTGTAGAAAAATCAACAACAAATTTTCTAAAAATTAGATGAATATCTTCTTTTCTATCTCTTAAAGGCGGTATTCTTAAAGGAACAGTGTTTAATCTATAGTACAAATCTTCCCTAAACTTACCCGCTTTTACGGCATCAAACATATCTACGTTTGTTGCTGCAATTACCCTCGCATCGGTTTTTTGAACTTTAGAAGAACCTACTCTAATATACTCTCCCGATTCTAAAACACGTAACAATCTGGCTTGTGTACCTAGCGGCAATTCGCCTACTTCGTCTAAAAATATAGTTCCGCCGTTTACGACTTCAAAATAACCTTTTCTAGCTTCGTGTGCGCCTGTAAAAGAGCCTTTCTCGTGACCAAAAAGCTCTGAATCAATAGTACCCTCTGGTATTGCGCCACAGTTAACAGCTATAAATGGACCGTGTTTGCGGGCACTTATTTGATGAATGATGTGCGAAAAAACTTCCTTACCCGAGCCACTTTCGCCGGTAATTAAAACAGTTATATCGGTTGGAGCCACTTGCCTAGCAATATCTATAGCTCTGTTAATTAAAGGCGAGTTACCAATAATTCCAAACCTTTGTTTAATATCTTGTATATCCATATCTGTTGGGTGCATTTATTAAGAAGTAAGAAATAAGAATCAAGAAGTAAGAAAGCAGCTCGCTTAAAAACCCTCTACTCAAATTCGATTACATCTTTAATATTTTTTCTCTAAAAGAGAAAATCATTTTTTGAACTTCACTTACCAGTTCTAAACATTTTAAAAGTTTCTCAGCATCTCCATAATTCCTTCGCTGACAAATTAATAGTTGAGTTTCCATTTCATACGAAGAAGTTAAAGCTGTGGTTAAAAACTCGGCAAAATGAATGGTTGTTCTTTTGCCAGAACCCTCAGCAATATTAGACGGAACAGAACACGATGAGCGATTAATTTGATCAATTAAGTTGAACCTTTCTTTAGTTGGTAAATCATCACAATAATAAAAAGTAAGATCTGTTAAATCCATTGCTTTTTGCCAGATTTTAAGATTTTTAAAGTTGTGTTGAAGCATCTTCGCTATATAAGTTTTATTTTTTTCTTAAACTATATTTATAATCTCATAAGTTATCGTTCAACTCTAATTTCTTGCTTCTTTATTCTTGCTTCCTAATCCTTTATTCTACAATCCTTCCAATTAAAGTTGCCGTGGTGGTTTTTTCTACCAAAACATTCACATAATCGCCAGGTTTAAACCCATCTACAATTGGAAAAATAACCATATGGTTATGGTCACTTCGTCCACAATAATCTAGTTTAGATTTTTTAGACAGCCCTTCAATCAAAACCTGTTCTACTTTTCCAAGTCTTTTTTGTGCTCTGTAAAAGCTATTTTCTTGTTGCAGCGCAATAATTTCTGTTAATCTTCTCTGTTTAACCTCCTCGGGCACATCATCAGCAAATTTTTTGGCTGCAGGAGTGCCCGGTCTTTCAGAATAAAAATACATGTAAGCAAATTCAAATTTAACCTCTTGCATTAAACTTAAAGTATCTTGATGCTCTTCCTCCGTTTCGCTACAAAATCCAGAAATAATATCGGTAGAAATAGAGCAAGTAGGAATAATTCTTCTTATTGCATCAATTCTGTTTAAATACCATTCTCTGGTATAAGTTCTATTCATTAAATCTAAAACTCTAGAATTTCCAGACTGTACTGGTAAATGAATATAGTTGCAAATATTTTCGTACTTGGCAATGGTTTCTAAAACCTCATCGGTAATGTCTTTAGGGTGCGATGTAGAAAATCTAACCCTCATTTGCGGACTAACCTTCGCTACCATTTCAATCAAATTCGCAAAATTAACCACATCATCATTATCTTCTGCTTTCCATTTGTAAGAATCTACATTTTGCCCCAATAAAGTAACCTCTTTATAGCCTGCATCGCGTAAATCTTCTGCTTCTTTTACAATAGAAAATGGATCTCGACTACGCTCCCTTCCTCTGGTAAAAGGTACCACACAAAAAGAGCACATGTTATCGCAGCCACGCATAATAGAAATGAAAGCAGAAATACCATTAGAGTTTAACCTTACCGGACTTAAATCTGCATAGGTCTCTTCTCTAGATAGCAATACATTAATTGCTTTTTGTCCATCATCAACCTTAGCAATTAAATTAGGTAAATCTCGGTAAGCATCGGGGCCTACTACCACATCAACTAATTTTTCTTCCTCTAAAAATTTAGCTTTTAAACGCTCGGCCATACAGCCTAAGACACCAATTACTAAATCTTTATTTTCTCTTTTTATAGCTCTAAACTGTTTTAATCTATTCCTTACTCTAGTCTCGGCATTTTCACGTATAGAGCAAGTATTTATAAAAATAACATCTGCTTCTTCATAAGCTGGTGTGGTACTAAAACCTTCATTAGCCAGTATAGAAGCAACTATTTCACTATCAGAAAAATTCATGGCGCAACCATAACTTTCTATGTAAAGCTTACGCGACACCTTATCAACAGGTAATTTAGTTTTAATAACTAAAGCCTCGCCTTGTCTACTTTCATCGTGTTGTTTAGACGGTAAATCTAATTCTAACATGCATTTAAATTTGGACTACAAAACTATAAAATTTAAACGAAAATGACAGTTTGTCAGCAATGAATTTTAGATTGGTATGATAAAGAGCGTCTTAAGCTTATCTTAATAAAATCATTTGGGTGTTACCCTGCAAAAAAACGGTGTCGGGCTATTCAATACCTACCTGCCAGTAAGCAAGGTAGTTTTTTTCCTATCCTTCGACTCCGCGTGACAATGAATGGTTATTCATATTTTGAATGTTTTTTCTGTCTTTATCATACGTTTATCTTGTCTTCATCCTGTCTTTATCCTGTCTTTATCCTAAGGTTGGATTGGCGCAGGGTCCTCTAGCGAGAGACCCTGCTTGGACAAAAGCTGCCGTTTCTCCAAAGATTCAAAGAACTCCTTAGGAAAGTCATTTGAACTATCCCTAACACAAATCACATCCTTTTTACAAAACTATTATTGATAAACCGTAATTTTGCAGCATGAGCGAGAAAACCATGTTTAAACTACAACTACCTACCGACCCACATTGGGTTAAAAATGTTGTAGAAAGTAATATTGAAGAAATTTTAACCGACCATGCTTACTGTGAACAAAAAGCAGCTACCAATGCCATTACTTTAATTATTCAGAACCCAAATATTTCTGAATTGGTACAAGAAATGGCCGAGTTAGTAAAAGAAGAAATGGACCATTTTAAAAGAGTACATGATATTATCATTAAACGTGGCTATACTTTGGGTTTAGAAAGAAAAGATAACTACGTAAACGAACTGATTAAATTTTTAAAACGCGGTGGTGGCGAAGCCAAACGTACCGAAAGTATGGTAGATAGACTGTTACTAGCTGCCATGATAGAAGCCAGAAGCTGCGAGCGCTTTAAAGTATTATCAGAATATGTAGAAGACCAAGAGTTATCTGAATTTTACCACGAACTCATGATTTCTGAAGCCACACATTATACCTTATTTATTGGTTTAGCTAGAAAATACGGAACCGGAATTGATGTAGAAAAACGTTGGCAGGAATGGCTAGCCTACGAAGGCGAGGTAATTAAAAACTACGGAAAGGCAGAAACAATACATGGCTAACAATCCTAAAAAAGAAAATTCTAAATACAAATACGGCATTTTCTATTTTAATGGAGAAGATGAAAATCTGATTGTACAAAAACCCGATGCCTTATTAGGTTGGACGCTTAACTTTGCAAAACCACTAGCATACATTTTAGTAATGATTGGTTTTTTATTATTAATGCTGATTTTAAAGTTGTTTTAAACCTCAACCGGTTTTGCTTTCTCTTTCATATTTACAAAATTAGCCAAATAGTTATCAATTACATCTACATCAATACCATCGTGTAATAACCCAATGTATTTATCCGGCCTTACGATGATGGTTTTTTTCATATCTTCTAAAATATTAAGCTCGGTAAAAAGCTCTTGGTTTCTTTTACTCCATGGTAAGTAAAACAACTGTACCGGATAGTTTAACTGAATCCACCTTGCCAAAGAGAATAAACTTGGCTGGATAATACTTCCAAAAATAATAACCGAAAAATATTTGTAGTTACACCATTTGTGTAAACTAGTGTATTCTTTGGCTTTTTCATCAAAAAAAGAGAGGTTAGGCAACAAGTCACCAGCTTGCAAACTTCTATACATACTTAAATGCAAGTTTACTTTGCTATCTATTAAATGATAATCTTTAACCTTAGGTTTAAAAATAGTCTGCCAAAAAGATTTTTTTCTTTGGGCTAAAGCTTTTAAGTTTTTTGAGTATTGATTTTGGAACAATTCTGATTCTGAAAAATAACCCGTCAAAGAATTAACTTTTAAATTATTTTCTACAAAAACACCTGTTAAGCGCCAAGCTAATAAAAAAGCCTTTTTAAAATCTAAAAAGGTGTTTTGCGTATTAAAGTTAAGCTTAGATATGAAAAATTGAGTTTGATGTAAACTCAATTTACCATCGTGTTGAAGATGATACTCGTTTTTAACAAAATCCTTTAGGGTAAAAGTGACTCCCCAAATAATCCGACAAAGATGATTACCTAAAATTTTGAAAGATTGTTGCGCAAACTGATTGCTATTAAAAGTGAGGTCTTTACTTTCTGATTCAGAGAATTCAAAACCATAGGCTATTAAAAAATCAAAACAATACTGGTCTAAAGTGATAGGCTCTAAATTACCAATAGTCGGATTTTGGTCTACTAGCAACACATTTGCTCCGTTTTTAGAAAGTAATACCGCTAAAGCTAAGTTAGCTGGATTAACATCTTCAATTAAAATATCAGACTGAGCTGGTATGGTCATCTTTCTTTATGAAGTAAAAATATGGTAGGCTTTTTATGTAAATCGGGTTGATCTTTCTTCCAATCGCCAATGGTTTTGGTGTAGACAAATTCATCTTCGGCAGTTAAATTACAGGCAATACAAAGTTTAGTATCGTTACGGCAACTGGATAAAATATCGTTCAATAAAGGATTATTTCTAAAAGGTGTTTCTATAAAAATTTGGGTTTGCTTAAAACGTTCAGAAAAACCTTCTAAATCTTTAATTCTTTTGATTCTGGCCATTTTATCAATAGGAATATACCCTTGAAAAGCAAAACTTTGCCCGTTAAAACCAGATGCCATTAAGGCCAATAAAATAGAACTAGGCCCAACCAATGGTACTACTTTAATATTTCTTCTGTGTGCTTCGGCGACAATTTCAGCTCCAGGATCGGCAACACCTGGGCAGCCAGCCTCACTCATTAAACCTACATCCTCGCCGGCTTCCAAGCCTTCAAAATAGGGTTTTAAACTTCCTCCACGTTGATGTTTGCCATAATCATGGATTACTAATTCACTTTGAGGAGTTTTTAATCCGGCAAATTTCAAACACTTTCTCGCAGTTTTCTCATTTTCTACAATGTATTCTTTAATCTGATTGATAGTTTCTCCTAAATAAGGAGTCAAAGATTTTGCTTCTGCTCCTTCGGCCATCACCACCGGAATTAAATATAAAATGCCTTTTGCCATGTTACAAAGTAAACTATTTGATTTTACATTAGTCTACCAATAAATTATTTTAATCTTTATTGACACCTTTTTGATTTTCCTATCGTCTAATGAACAAGAAGGGTTTAATATCGTTCTTAGTTCTTATATCAATATGATAAATTATCATTACCTATTATCGCCAAATAGTATTTCATTATTTGATGATAATAAAAAATATAAATAGATAATGAAATTAAATATTGAAGCGTTAATAAAACATTAATTCATTTTAAACTAAAAATCATGAGCAGAAGCACTCAAAAAATAATCTCGGCTATTGGAATAATTGCTGTGATTTGGAGCTTTAGCTTTCAAAAAGCTGAGGCAAAACCAAACCGAAATATTTCTTTACAAGTTTTTTACGACGAGCTATCTTACTACGGCGAGTGGTATGAGAATCCAGACTATGGTTATGTATGGCGCCCTGATGTAAATAGAGACTTTAGACCATATTATACCAATGGACATTGGGTAATGACAGAATTTGGAAATACTTGGGTTTCTGATTATGAATGGGGCTGGGCTCCTTTCCATTACGGAAGATGGTTTTACGACAGATACGATGGCTGGATTTGGACACCAGATACCGAATGGGGTCCTGCTTGGGTAACTTGGAGAAGTGGCGGTGGTTATTATGGATGGGCACCATTAGCACCTCGTATCAGTATTAATATTGGAAGAAGATATAATGTGCCTGATAATTATTGGGTATTCATTCCTCAAAGATGCATTTATTATCCATCTTACAGCAGGTATTGGGAGCCAAGACGCAATGTTTATATTGTACAAAGAACTACCATCATTAATAACTATTACACCAACAGAAATGTAAGGTATTACACAGGGCCAAGAGCTGATGATATTAGAAGAGCAACGAGGCAAGACGTTCCTATTTACAGAGTTGCAGACAATGTAAGACCTGGTGCTGTTACCGTAGATAGAAGTACTGTTAACATTTATAGACCTGATGTAAGCAGAGATGATAAAGCGGCCCCAAGAGTAGTAGCAAGCAATAACGGAAGACCAACTAGAAACGATAATAGCGGAACTAGAACTAGTGATAGTAATAATGGTAGCTATAACGGAGGAAATTCTAATAGACCACAAACTGTTGATAGACCTACAAGAACTAGTGACGATAGAATAAACCGTGTTGAGCCAAGACCAGATGGTAATAATGATAACGTTCGCCCGGATGTGAGTAGAACTAGTCCTTCATCAGGTAATAGCAATAATGGGACCTATAATCCACAAAGAAATGATAGACCTGTAGTTGATAGAAATAGTTCTCCAAGTTCTAATAACGGTGGAAGTAATAGACCCGATGTAGATAGAAGTAATTCTTCTAGGGATAATACTCCGGCTCCTACACCTTCTAGAACTGAAAGACCAGAACCTAGTAGAAGTACACCTTCTTCGCCGTCTTCATCTAGCAGAGGAAACGCACCAAGTGGTAATAGCAGCAGCCGACCAAGCAGAAGCGAAAATACACCCGCTAAAAGTGTAGATAGATCTGCCACTCCATCTTCAAGTAGTAGAGATCAAGGTAACCAAAGTGGAAGACCTACTAGAGGTAATTAGTTAAATCATCAAACAAAAAAAAGCTCCTTGATACGATTCAAGGAGCTTTTGTATTTTATGAAATTGACTAAATTTTAAAGCCAATTCATGATTAAATTTATGCTTTTCTAAATCTTATAATTCTTAACCAATGCATTAATTTCATGATAGGATAAACGGGATCAACCTCGAACCATTTTTTACCAAAATTTGGACTGTTAGGATACATATGGTGATTGTTTTGAAATAACTCTCCTAACATAAAGAAATCAAAAGGAGTTGTATTTTTAGATTTATCGTTATTATCGAAATTAGAATAACCGTATTTGTGCCCACACCAATTAACAATAGCTCCGTGTAATGGACCCATTACAATATGAAAAGGTAAAAGTAACCACATCCACCATTGGGTTGCAAAAACAAAATAAAATGCCACATATCCTACAGCAAACAAAGTTCTTGAGATCATAGATGTACCTAAATTATCTATAAACTTCCACTCTGCATACTCACCTCTAAACTGAGGCTCGGGCAAAGCTAAATCCTTTTCAAAAACTTGATAATGCCCTCTTGTATTCCACATCATTTGAAAAACATCTTCAAAAAAATGGGGGGAATGGGGGTCTTTCTCAGTATCGCTAAATGCATGGTGCATACGGTGCATAATGGCATAGGCTTTTGGTTTTAAGTAAGATGCGCCTTGGCCGATGTAAGTTAAGATATAAAAAAACTTATACCAAAACGAGTTTAAGCTAAACATTTTATGCGAAGCGTATCTATGTAAAAAGAAAGTTTGAACAAATAGGGAAATGAACCAATGAGCAATAAAGAAAATGATAATGTACATGAAGTGTGTTAAAATATTAGGGTTTTATTATGCCTTAAAGTTAAAAACTAAATCGTAAAAAATTATTAGAATTAATGATTTAACGGATTTATTACACTTTATGGCATTGATTAAAGAACGAAATTACCAAAAGATAGTTTTAAAAAACTTCTTTAAACAATAAAAAGCTGGTGTATTTGAATTCAGTTTTAACTGATTTAATAGCAAAATACTGCTTATTCACTAGCGTACAAGATGTTTTGTAAGGCTTCATCATTTCGGGTTTGTAGCATATAATTTCATTGTGTTATTATAAAAACCTAAAAATAGACATCACAAAAAAAGGAGAACTAAAAGCTCTCCTTTCTGAAATTATACTTTCATTAAAAGTTACTTAGCACTTTTCCACACATCATTAGCTGTGTTTACATCGGGTAGAACATGTTCTGGATCAAAAGTTACAGAAGCAATTTCTTCTGTTGATGGATATTTGAAAGTCCAAACGTTATTACGTTCCCAAACTTCTACTGGTAATTTGATGGTTTCTTTTTTGCCGCTTGCAGTTACAATTTCTAAAATGATAGGTAGAGGCATTTTCTCTTTGCACTCAATAGTAATCATAGCGCCATTCTTCGCATCGCTTTTTATGTAAGAAACATTGTTTACAGCAATATCTGCTTTCCAATTATTCTGAAACCATCCTCTCCAAAACCAAGCTAAATTTTCGCCAGCCACATTTTCCATGGTTCTAAAAAAATCGTTTGGAGTAGGATGTTTAAAAGCCCATCTTTCTATATAGGCAGAAAATGCTCTATCAAATCGCTCTGGACCTAAAATTTGATCCCTTAATAGGCTTAAGCCAATTCCCGGCTTGTAATAACATAGTAAACCAATATGAGATTCCTTCATATTATCTGGACTTACCATAATAGGTTCTAAAACAGGATTAGTTAAAACAGTTGCCAAACGGTGCATATCTTGCTTTCCTTTTGGCGCATATTCTCCATTATTAAAATCTTCGGTTGTTAAAAAATTGATAAAAGTATTAAATCCCTCATCCATCCAAGCGTATAAACGTTCGTTAGAACCTACCACCATAGGGAACCAGTTATGACCAAACTCGTGGTCGGTTACGCCCCATAAATCATCTCCTTTAGATTTCCAGCTACAAAAAACAATACCTGGATATTCCATTCCACCTTCGTTACCAGCCACGTTGGTAGCAGCAGGGTAAGTATACTCGAACCATTTTTTAGAGTTAAACTCGATAGATTTTTTGGTGTATTCGGTAGATCTACCCCAAGCATCTTTTCCATCGCTCTCTACCGGATAGGCAGATATAGCCATAGATTTTTTACCGCTTGCTAAATTCATTTTAGCAGCATCGATAATAAATGCAGGTGAAGAAGCCCAAGCTACATCACGAGAGTTTATTAATTTAAATTTCCAAGTCAATTCCTTTTTACCTGCTGGACGTGAGGCAGGGTCAGTCACTTCTTTAGCAGAGCGAATGATTACCGTTGCATCACTATTTGCTGCTGCTTCCCATCTTTTTACTTGTTCTGCAGTGTAAACATCTTTCGGGTTTTGTAATTCGCCAGAGCAAACCACAATATGATTTGATGGAGCAGTGATGTTAATTTCAAAATCTCCATATTCTAAATAAAACTCGCTAGGACCAGTATAAGGAATGGTGTTCCAACCACTCACCTCATCATAAACAGACATACGTGGATACCACTGCGCCATGGTAAAAATTTTACCATTTTTAGTTTGCAAAACTCCCATTCTATCGCTTCCATACTCAGGAGAAACAAAAGAAAAATCTATTTTAAGTTTTAAAATACCCCCATTTGCTTTTAACTTTTCTGGTAAAAAGATTTGAATACGGGTATCTTCTATCATGTACTTTAAAGCAACATCTTGTGTCTTCCCGTTTAAACTCAATAATTTTACCGATGATAAATTATGCCCACCTTCAAAAACCTGTCCTCGGCTACCATTTCTGCTTCCGGTTGGGGGAATAATTGCGGTTCCACGACTATCTTTTTTGAAAAGATTTTGATCTAAACTCATCCAAATAAAATCAAGCTCATCTGGACTGTTATTGGTATAGGTTAAATTCTCTGATCCTGTAATTTTATTTTCTTCGTTGTTTAAAGATAAGTTTAAAACATAATCTGCTTTGTTTTGCCAATATTGGTGACCCGGCTTTCCGCTTGCGCTACGATAGGTATTACCATTTTGGGTATAAAAGTTTGGTTTAAAAGCTTCTACATAGTTATAATTGTTGGTACTAGCTGGAGGTGTAGTGCTTTCTTGTGCCGATGTATTTAAACTAATAAACGTTGTAAAAACGCTTAATACGGCTATTAATTTAGTTTTAATCATGTTTTTAATTTGAGTTCTTATTTAATGGAGCAATATAATAGTTAATATTTAGAAATAGTTAATCAACTATTTATTTAGAAATGAAATTCTACACACCATGAGTTTTAAACCCAGATTACGCATTAGAATCAAACAAGGTTTTTCCTTAGAGATATTTGTGCTTTTCAAGCTTATATTATTTGTCCTTTTAACGGCTCTGCAAGATTGCCTACTTAGCAAAAGCACCAACAACCGTTCACCAATTATTCCGCCTTGTTTGTTGCGATTAGCACAAAAAGAATTTAAAGCAGAAACTTTGTAGCAACAAACGCCCGCCCGACGGAAAGGCGGGTAGCGGAGAGTTTATTCGG
>JBIKIN010000011.1:0-136169 GCA_044361595.1 Pelobium sp.
AAGCAGAATAATCATTGAAAAAATTATTACCAATATAAATTCAGTAGAAGAATTAGCTCAGATGGTTAGAGTCCCGATGCATCGGGATTAATTAGAGGGTCCCTGGTTCGTCCCGATTCATCGGGATAGGAGCTTAAAACAAGAAAAACCTTACCGCGACCGGTAAGGTTTTCTTATTTTAAAAGGTTTTTTATGTTCTACCTATACATTTTATACTCCTTTACTTCAGATAAATATTACGTGGGTTACTCTGACAATCCTGAAAGACGTTTGTCTGAACATAATCATAATGAAAAGCTAACTTACACTTCTAAACACCGACCTTGGATTAGCAAAAAGATAATTGAACTTGGTAACCATAGGGGTTTGGCAATGAAAATTGAAAAAGCGATTAAGAAATCGAAAAGCAGAATAATCATTGAAAAAATTATTACCAATATAAATTCAGTAGAAGAATTAGCTCAGATGGTTAGAGTCCCGATGCATCGGGATTAATTAGAGGGTCCCTGGTTCGTCCCGATTCATCGGGATGGGAGCTCAAAACAAGAAAAACCTTACTACGTCCGGTAAGGTTTTCTTATTTTAAAAGGTTTTTTATGTTCTACCTATACATTTTATACTCCTTTACTTCAGATAAATATTACGTGGGTTACTCTGACAAACCTGAAAGGCGTTTGTCTGAACATAATCATAATGAAAAGCTAACTTACACTTCTAAACACCGACCTTGGATTAGCAAAAAGATAATTGAACTTGGTAACCACAGGGGTTTTGCAATGAAAATTGAAAAAGCAATTAAAAAATCAAAGAGCAGAATAATTATTGAAAAAATTATAAACGATATAAATTCAATTGATGCATTAGCTCAGATGGTTAGAGTCCCGATGCATCGGGATAGGAGCTTAAAACAAAAAGCCTCACAGAAATGTGAGGCTTTTTTGGTTTTATGGGTTTTTTCTTACATTATTAAATTATTTCAAACTTTTTTAGGTGGCACCCTGATGGAAAAAACGGGGTCAGGCTTTGCAGAGGTACCGTTTGATTTCCAAAAAAGCAAACCGTCCACTTGGCTCCCGCCCTTCCAATCCTTGCTGCAGAGCTGTTTAGTTAGTTGAGCTTTTATCTGTAATTTATTTAAAGATTATGCTTGGGAATGAATCTGATAATAATCAGACCTATGTACCCTGTTTTTTTTTCATATTAAGGCATTACAAAGACAGATTTATAAGTTAACAGTAGGCTTAAACCAAAAATCCGTAAAAAGAATACAAACAACCTGAATTTGTATTATCTAATAATTGACATAAAGAAACAGTTTTACAGTATAATTTTAAATTCAAAATAATGAACAAGACAATTTTAATTACGGGAGCAAGCAGTGGCATAGGAAAAGAAACTGCGAAGCTATTTCAATCTAAAGGTTGGAATGTAATTGCTACCATGAGAAAGCCAGCAAGCGAATCAGAATTAAACCAATTAGAAAATGTATTAGTTACCCAGCTTGATGTTTTAGATTTAGCTTCTATTCAAGACGCATTTAATAAAGGTGTTCAAAAATTTGGTAGTATTGATGTATTGTTAAACAATGCTGGTTATGGAGCATACGGACCATTGGAAGCATTTAGTAGAGACCAAGTTGTTAGACAATTCAACACCAATGTTATTGGCCTTTTAGACGTTACCAAAACCATTCTACCTCATTTTAGACAAAACAAAAAAGGTATTATTATCAATATTTCCTCAATTGGAGGCAAAATGACTTTCCCATTGGGTTCTTTATATCACGGGACAAAGTTTGCTGTAGAAGGTATATCCGAATCGCTTAGCTATGAAGTAGAACAATTTGGTGGACAAGTAAAAATTATTGAGCCGGGAATGATAGCAACTGATTTTGGAGGCAGATCTTTTGATTTTAGTAATGATGAAAATATAACTGAATACCAAAAAATTGTAGGTGCGCTATTGACAGCAATGCCTGTAATGGCAGAAAATGCTTCACCAGCAAGTGTGGTGGCAACCGCAATATTTGAAGCGGCAACCGATGGTAAAAAACAATTGCGATATACTGCAGGTGAAGATGCTAAAATATTGATAGCAAACCGTCACCAATATGATGATGCTACATTTATTGGCGGTATCAAATCACAATTCGGACTTTAAAATAATAGAACTATGAATCCAATTGTAAAATATTTTAGTGCCGAAAAAGCTGAAAGTCTATTATTTATGGGCTTCGGTGTTTTTGCTATCGTCCTATCGGTCTATTTTTTGTTTTTTGTAAAAGAAAATTTTTGGAAAGGTTTGGCAATTCCATTAGTATTTTTTTCAATAGTACAAATAGTTATTGGGGCAACAATCTTTACGAGAAGCCCAATAGACAGTGTAAGAGTTGAAACCATCCTAAAAAACGAACCCCATAAAATTCAATCAGAGGAAATTCCAAGAATGGAAAAAGTGATGAAAAACTTTATTTTCTATCGCTATTTTGAAATAGTAATGATTTTTTTAGGTATCATTTTAATGTATTCTTTAGCTAATTACGGATTTTGGAAAGGTTTTGGTTTGGGACTTTTTATACAATGTGCAGTTTTATTATCTTTAGACTTCTTTGCCGAAAAACGTGGTCATTTTTATGTTGAACATTTGAAAGAATTAGTTGAGAAAATATGAATTCAATTGTACATCTTCATAGTGTTGCAGACTTATATAAATTATTCAATTTAGGCAACAGTCAGCATCCATTAGTAGCCGTTTTAGATTTCAGTAACGTAAGTGAAAAAATGCAAGAATATTCTAAAATTTCTACTGATTTTTATTCCATTATGTTTAAAAACTATTGCAAAAACAATATCAAATACGGTAGAAAAGCAATAGATTTTCAAGACGGTAATTTAATATGTATTGCTCCTAACCAAACGCTTGAAATTGATAATGAAATTGAACACAAAGAGGATATGATGGGTTGGGGTTTGTTTTTTCACCCCGACCTGATTAGAGCTACTTCCTTAAATGAGAAATTAAAAAGTTACAGCTTTTTTAATTATGAGGTTACAGAAGCCCTTCATTTATCAGACAAAGAAAAAAATATTTTATTTGAATGTGTCCAAAAAATTCAAATGGAACTTCAAGAAAATATTGATGTACATAGCCAATATATCATGGTCTCTACCATCGAATTATTATTAAATTATTGTTTAAGGTTTTATGGCAGGCAAATGATTACAAGAAGCCAAACAAACAAGTCAATAATTGCTCAAATAGAAACAATTTTAAATAACTATTTTACCGAAACCTATGTAAAAGAACAAGGTCTGCCAAGCGTTAAGTTTTTAGCTGACAATGTTAATTTATCTCCTAGTTATTTAAGTGACTTATTAAAAAAAGAAACTGGTAAAAATGCTCAAGAGCACATTCATTTTTACCTTATAGAACAGGCAAAAACTTACTTAGTAAATACAGATAAAAATATTAACGAAATAGCTTACCATTTAGGATTTGAATATCCACAATATTTCAATAAACTATTTAAACAAAAGACAGGTAAAACACCTTTAGAATATAGAACCTTGAATTAAAAAAGCCTTAAGCTAGCTGCGTTTTTGCAAGATTGCTTTTTGCGAGAAATTTTACTTTTAACGGAAAATAACTGTTTACAGAATTCGCAATCTCCAAAACTAGCCCAAATCTTTGCCGACTAGTATGAGCAAAAACCATACTTACACCTCCTTTTCAATCTCAATTTTCAAAACACTTTGCAATAATTTATAAACAAGCATTCTAGCTACTATTTATCTTAACTAAAAGACTTAATTCAGCTGAAGCTTTTTTTGGTGCTTTTAAAAACAACTTTTACATAAAATACTCTGTCAAAAGTGCTCTAACATCATTTACTTAAAACCCATCAAGCAAATTGAATAATTTCTATCCCTTTTCTTATCAAACCAACCAAAATTCAGCCCCAAAAAATAAACATCAATTAGCACAAAATTTACCTTACATTTAAAATTATTCCATTAAACGAAATAAAAAATAGATAAACAAGCTCTATTTGATTAAAATATTAATTTTAATGAAAACAAAAACAAGGTATTTAAAGCCATTTGTTGTACTGATTTTAATCTTTCTCTTCAGCAATAAAAGTTCTTATAGTCAACTCCATACTTATGATATTGGCTTAAAGTTTCAAAAAACAGTTGACCTTTATTATGAAAATGGCGTCACAGGGCAGTATCAATTCAGCAAAAGAATTTTGCTTGGTGCATCTTATGTTACTAGTCGTTTAGGTTCTGCCGTCAGCTCTAACGCCATTAAACAAGATAATTTTACCATTTCTGGAGCGTACCTCTTTCGCCCAAGCAAAAAGCTACAGCCTACAATTAGGCTAAATACGGGTTACTTTGTTGCCGATTACGAATCAGATATTTTCAAAAACTTAACCAATAGTTCGGCAATATTAGCTTTAGATGCTGGTTTATTATATTCGTTTAAATCGCCTTTAAAATTAAATTTTTCCATTGGTTACAACGCTATTACTGGCGATGGAGAACAAGGAGCTGGAACTCTTTATCCAGTTTATTTTCAAACAAGCGTGATGTGGAATCTTAGCAAAAAGAAATCGAAATGAAAAAACTAACCTTACTTTTTATCCCTTTGCTCATTTTTTCTGCATGCGGAATAGAACCTGAGATTACAGATGATATGCTAGATAGTGGATTATTTTTTGATCAATCCATCTACAATCCTCAAAATTATTTGGTATCGGCAGCAAAGCCAAACCCCACACCTAACGAAGCACTAAAACCTATAATCATTGCCATACATGGTTATAGTGCCACCACTTTCGAGTGGGACGAGTTTCGCACTTGGAAAGGAAACAGAACCGATTTTGATATTTCGCAAGTGCTTTTAGGTGGGCATGGCCGCGATTATCAATCTTTCAAAGATGCAACTTGGAAAGATTGGAGACAACCTATCATCACCGAATTTGAAAAACTAGAAAGCCAAGGCTATAAAAACATCAGTTTTGCAGGCTCATCAACAGGAGGAGCATTGATTTTAAAAATGTTGGCCGATGGCTATTTCAATAACCACATCAAACCAAAACATATTTTCTTAATAGATCCTATTGTAATCTCTGGAAATAAAACCCTATCATTAGTAGGTGTTCTAGGTCCGATTATTGGATATACTACCGTAGAGAATACCGCTGGCGAAGAAAAATATTATTACCATTACCGCCCTTACGAAACACTTCAGCAATTACGCAGCGTCATAAACGAAGTACGTAAAGACTTAGAAGATGGCATTGTTTTACCGCAAGGCTGCACACTAAGTGTATTAAAATCTGAAAAAGATAATGTAGCCGACCCTGTAAGTGCTGTTCTAATTTATAAAGGATTAAAAACGAGTAGCGGTGCCAATGTTAATGTGAAGCTCATTCCATCTAATTTGCATGTTTACACCCGACTAAACTTTAGGGAAATAACACCCTCATCTGCAGATAAAGCAAATCAATTGGCCGCCTTTACAGAAATTGCTAATACCATTACTCAATAATGATTACAAAATAAAGCCTCGCAGTTATGTGAGGTTTTTTTTGTGGATTTTTAATTTACCTAATATGGTCTCCATCTATTAATCAATTTTAAATTGTACAAACCGTTAATTTGAGTTGAAGATTTGGTTTTTTTATTTACCAATAATTATAAGCGGCTTGATTGAGTTGAAAATACAAACTGTAATGATAAAACTATGTACCTATAGTATTCAAGAGTACCTCAAAATAACTTATTATAAGGTGTTCTAAAGATTTATAAGTTGCTAAAAACAAAGCTTTATTTAAATGGAAATGTAATGATACAGCTAATCAATAATTATTTATCTAAGAAGTAAGCATCTATTATCTATAAACGCTTTTCGTGTACGATAACTTATATGTTTTTATTAGTTATTGTAAATAGATTATACTATTATTGCGTAATTAATTTTCTAATTAAAACTGATTATTAAAACCAATAATAAATGACTAAAGTAAACTACTTCACATTTATTTGCTGTTTGCTTGTGTTAACTACCACAATAACCAAGGCACAATTTTTAAGCCTTCATAAAAAGGAGCTAAATAAATTAATCAGTATTATTAAAATAGATAGTAGTGCAAAAAAAGCATTTAATATTTTAGAAAAAGAGGCGCAAATTGCCCTTAAACAAGACCCACAACCTATTAACATTATTGTGTCTGAAGGGCATTTAGCAAATGACCCAAAAAAAATAGAAAGCCTAAAAGCATTAACAGATATGAAAAAAATTCATGCTTTGGCTTATGCTTACAAAATCACCAACAAAAAAGAATATTTTAAGAAGTGTTTACAATACATGTATGCTTGGGCAGAAACAAACCAAGCGATAGGCAACCCAATAAACGAATCTAAATTAGACCCATTATTTGAAGGTTACGATTTAATTAAAGATGAAATAAACACTAATAGCAGGCAGGTAATTGAAAAATGGTTTAAACAAATTGCAGATGCTGAAATAGCCACACAACATACCCTACTTAAAAGAAAATCAACCTATAACAATTGGAACTCACACCGAATAAAAATTTTAACAAGCATTGCCTATTTATTGAATGATAAAGCTTACCAGTTATTTGTAGACACTAATATGAAAAAACAAATAGCCAAGAATTTATATGCTGATGGTTCTGGATTTGACTTTAAAGAACGTGATGCCTTACATTACCATCAATATACTTTAGAGCCATTACTAACGGCCGCAATTATTATTAAAAGAGCTACAGACTTTGATTATTATACTTACCTGTCTGCCTCAGGTTCTTCGATTCAAAAATCGGTAGCGTTTTTACTACCCTACGCAACTGGCGAAAAAACCCATGCAGAATTTGTGAATAGCAAATCTGCTTTTGACAAAAAAAGAGCGCTAAATAAAGAACCCGATTATATAACAGGCGCTAATTTTGAACCTAAAAAAGCACTTGATGTTTTTATTAGTGCAAGCTATTTTAATATCGACTATCTAAAAATTGTAACTCTTTTAACAGAAACCAATTCAAAATATCCCAATTGGCAATGCGTACTAAATGCAGCTAAAAACTAAACCTCATTATAAAAAGAAAAGGAATTTCTTTTTAATATTTTTAATAGTGATTTTAAGCTTTGCTTTAAAAGCCGGGGTTAAACTCCCTAAATTGGTGAGTAACGGTATGGTACTCCAAAGAAATGAACCTATTAGAATTTGGGGATGGGCCAATGCTGGGGAAGAAATACAAGTCACCTTCAAAAACAAAATTTACAACGCCAAAACAAGTGAGAGCGGTAAATGGCTCTTAAAATTAGATGCTCAAGAAGCGGGTGGTCCTTTTGTAATGAATATCAATAATGTGGTACTTAAAGATGTATTGATTGGTGATGTTTGGTTATGTTCTGGTCAGTCTAACATGGAAGCATTAATGAGTAGACCAAATATTCAAGATAAATATGCTCAAGAAATTGCCAATTGTAATTACCCTATGATTAGGCAATTTAGCATAAACAGAGACATGGCCTTTATTCCTATAGCTGATGTTTCTAGCGACAAAGGTTGGGTGAGCGCAAATTCTAAAACGGTTTTGTCTTTTTCGGCAGTGGCTTATTTTTTCGCTAAGGATTTATTTGAAAAATATAAAGTGCCAGTAGGCATTATTAACTCCAGTGTTGGAGGAACTCCCGTACAATCATGGGTAAATATCGAATCGCTAAAAAAATTTCCTGATTATGAACAAATTGCTCAAAGGTTTCAAAACACAACAGAGCTTGCCCGTACGCTTAAAACGCATCAATTAAAAACGGAGACTTGGTATAAAGCTATCTCAGAAAATGATCTAGGTGTAAATGAGCAATGGTTTTCAGAAACAGATCAACATGAAGCTGATTGGGAATCGGTAAATGATATCAATAAATTAGGAGAAAAAGTAAATTTCCCTAAATATGGATCTATTTGGTTTAAAACCGAGATAAACATCCCTGCAAATTTAGTTGGTAAAGCTGCAACACTATCACTAGGAATGATGCTTACACAGGATGAAACTTATATTAACGGACAAAAAGTGGGATCCATCAATAGCAGTTATACCAATCGTAATTATAACATTGCTCATAGTATTTTAAAAGCTGGCAAAAACAAACTGGTAATTAGGTTAATAAGCCCTACTACAGGCATCGGGTTTAACCCAAAAAATAGCTATCAACTAAAATTTGCTCAAGATTCTATTCCTTTAAACCATCCTTGGAAATATAAATTTGGAATAGAATTACCACAATTACCTAAAGGAAATGGTTTATCGCTTCATAGTCCTACTGCTTATTATTACGCGATGATTCAACCACTTGCCAATTACAATATTAAAGGAATAGCCTGGTATCAAGGTGAAAGTAATATCCATAAACCAGAGCAATATCAGGAGCTATTAACTTCTCTCATTAATGGTTGGCGTAAAGATTGGCAACAACCTAATTTACCTTTTGTATATGTGCAATTGGCTAATTATTCGCCAATGGGTACTGCGCTAGAAATTAACAATTGGGCGTTATTAAGAGAAGCGCAAATGAAAACTTTGAAAGTACCTAATACGGCTATGGTAGTGATTCATGATATTGGCGAGAAAGAAGATATTCATCCGGCAAATAAACAAGATGTTGGGAAGCGTTTGGCTTTGGCAGCGGAAAAAATTGCTTATCATGAAAATGTGGTTTTTTCTGGTCCAATATATCAATCTATTGCCATCAGAAAAAACGAAATCTACGTATCCTTTACTCACATTGGCTCGGGTTTAATGTGTGTAGGAAAAGAGTTAAAGCAGTTTAGTATCTCTGCCGACGGAAAGAATTTTGTTCCTGCAAAAGCTAAAATAGCAGGTAAGCGAGTAATAGTTTGGGCAGAAAATATAGCCAAGCCTATAGCCGTTCGGTATGCATGGGCAGATGACCCCGAAGGAGCAAATCTCTACAATAAAGAAGGTTTACCGGCGTCCAGTTTTAAAAGTAATTAATGATTTAAAAATCCTAAAAATGAATTTTCAAAAAACACTTTTCACCCTTTTACTTATTGGCTTTTCTTGCAGCCTTTCAGCACAAAGCTTTCGAGTTAACCAAAACCTTTTGGCTACTCAGTTAACAGATAGCACTAATTTTTCTCTATTAAATTCTAGGTTAGGGAGCCGCTTTTCTTTTTCATTATTAAACGAGAAGCAGAGCATGCAAACAGGCAGTTTGGGTTTTGATATGGACGAACAAACCGAACTACTTATAGGTGTAGAAGTGAATAATAAATTCTATTGTTTAAGAACAACCAAACTACCAAAAAATGCAACTTATTTAGAAAATCAGCAATTAAAATTTGGCCCTTCATCTATGGAAATAACCGGGGAAACACCAGAAGGTATAAAAGTTAATTTTACATTGGTTTCTTCTTTTACAGCCTCAAAAGATTTAGCAGATAGTACAGCAATTAAAACTCAAATATTTCCCGGTTTTTATTTACAAGTAAATATTACAAATAATAGCAAAACAAACCTAAACTGTAAACTTAAAGTTGCTTTAGCTAAAACGCCTGTAAAAGGTTTCAATTTCATGGCTTTAGAGCCGATGAAACCTGACAATGTAGCGCAAAGTGTTTTGTTTAGAGACAATGCCGATAAAGATGTAAAACTTGCTTTAACGGCTATCAAATCTCCTGCAAAAGGCACTTTTAATACCGACGGCTTTGGTGGTTTAATTTACGAGTTAAATTTAGCACCAAAAGCAAATAAAGAATTTACACAAATTTATGCGACCTATAATGACCATAAAGTTATTGAGGATCTTCGCGTAAACCAAGACCTTAAATTTTATTATACCCATTACTGGAAGAGTATCGAGGCCGTTTTAAAATATGCCGAAGCAAATTATGAGCAAAATATCAGCCTGACTCAAAAATTTGAAAACAGCTTAATGGATGGCAATTTAACCGCACAAGAAAAATGGGTTTTAGCTTTAACTTTTCATACAGATTTAGCTAATACTTACTTTTTATTGGATGAAAATCAGCAGCCTCGTTTTTACGTTTCAGAAGGGAGATTTAAACATTTAAGTACTGTAGATGTTGCTCATGAAACAGAGGTAAGTGCCCTTTTTTGTCCATGGAGATTGAAACTTCAGCTAAGTCAGTGGACAAATTACATTGCTAAAGCAGAAGTTACTGTTAACGCCAATCCGGCTCAAGACAAACCTACCTATCAACAAGGAATGACTGCTGCTGAATATGGCCCATATTTATATCACGATGTTGGTGATTTACCATTTGTTAACGAAACTGCAAATTACAACTATGGTCCTCATATGGCTGTAGAAGAGAATACTTCTTTTGTTTTACTACTTTATTATTATTGGAAAATAAGTGGTGATGATGTTTTTGTAAAATCGATGTTGGGAACAGTTGAGGTTTTATTACAATCTGTAGTAAATAGAGATACCAATGGAAATGGAATAGCCGATAAAGCATATGGTTGGAGCACTTATGATGCAAATGAAGCATTAAAGTTATCTCCAGAAAACACTTTTTTAGGCGCAAAACAAATGAGTGCCTATGCTGTGGCAGCAGAAATGTTTAGAGCTTTAGCCAATAAAGAAATAGTTAAAGGGATTGATGAAACAAAAAAAGGTGTGGTTGATGGAGAGGGTGTTGGCTTTAAAAATTTAGGTTTGGCTGTAAACAATGAAGCTTTAAGGATTAAACAAGCATTGCGTTATGAAAAAGAAGCCAGTTTAATTCTTTCTACTTTGAAAAATGCACAAAAGAAATATGGCTTTATCCCGGTTAGTTTAGATGAAACTTTCCCTAAATGGAATCAGCGTTCTGTGGTGATTGGCGAAGGTTTGTTTTTACCTGGATTAGCTGGTTCTAAATCTGTATGGCTAAAACAATTGGCAGAAGTGTTGAAAAAAGATTATGCCACAACTTATGCTCAAAGTATCACAGATTATGGCATTAAATTAACCACACAAGAAGGAACAACTTGGTTTAGTAAAACCATTGTTGCCGATGTTGTTGCCGCTCAATGGTATGGTATTAAACATTCATCTGCACCATACATTTACCAATGGAATAAAAACAGTCCTTATGCTTATAACGATGGTTTATTGAAAAAAGATGACGTTTGGATTGGTTATTGGTATCCAAGGGGAATATCTATTTTAGGATATTGGTTGTTGGATAATCCGATTAATTGAGGCTAAATTCTGAAAGCAGAAGACTTAAAACTGTTGCTTGTTTAGGTAGGTTTTTTCCTTTTGGGGAAATGAAATAACTCAGCGCAGGGAAAGCTGTAAAAAACACTGTTCACTAAGCACTTAATTAAAAAAAATAAAAACCACGGAGTACACAAAGCACACAGAGCCAAATGGCAACTCGCCGCCCAACTCTGTGACCTCTGAGCCCTCCGTGGTTAAAAAATAAAACCATATTGAGCAAACAAAAAACTCAGTAGTCAAGGCCAAGCAGGGTTTCTACTTTCTCAAAACCTGCTTTTTCAAAATATTGAACTTAAAAACCTGCATACCTCTTGCCCAAGAAATCTTTCATAAACAAATTCACTTCCCATAAATTGCTGACATCTTCTTTGCTAAACGGCAACTGCGGCATATAAGGGAAAGGGCCAAATTCGCAGGTAATGGTTAAAGTTGAGGTGTTTAAAATGCGGTGACGCTCAATAATCGCATCCCACCATTTGCAATGAAAATCAAGTGCTTCTTTCCACTCGGGGGCAGCGGGATTGTTTACTTGTGGTCCTCCGGGAAAACCTACCCGAGCATGAAAATGATCGGTTCTACTGATTGCTAAATCCAAACTATCTTTTTGGTCTTGCAAATAAGATTCGGAAACACAACACCAATGAGAAAAATCGGCTGTGATTCTTAAATCAGCATGCTTTTTTAAAAACTGAGCAGTATAAACTGCGCAAAAACTAAATTTTCCTCGATGGGTTTCATGCAAAATAATTGTCCCCGTTTCATTGCTAATCTTTGCAGCAAGGGCTATCAGTTTGCTGTTTTCTTCGAAAGTAAAATAATCTTTACCCGTTTGCGAATTGATGAAAAGCGGTTTTGCAGCAGCTAAAGCATTTATACGAGTTTCATATTCTGGATAATAATCCTCAAAGTTTGAAGCTGCGGTTTCAAAATGTTGTCCAATCCAAATTAAATTGTTTTTATTCAATTGATTAAACATTTCTGTTTGCTCCTCTTGCAACATCGGTAAATTTGCTTCCACGCCGGCATAACCAGCCTCTTTAGCTTTTCTGGCAAAATCTGCCCATGATAAATGCCTGTTTCCCCATCTAGGGATAAAAAATTTGATTTCCATTATTTCATATGATAAGTTTAGCCATCAGCTTTACGCTTAAGCTTTTTAGTTTTAGCTGTGATTGATATATTGTGATTGGTAAGCTTTTGGCGTAATTCCATTAGCCCTTTTAAACAAACGGTTAAAATAAGAAGGGTTATTGAAACCCGATTCAAATGCAACTTCGGCAATGCTCAAATCGCCTTTCAATAATAAGCCTGCTGCATTTCCTAGCCTAATTTCATTCATAAAATCTTTAAAAGTCTTTCCTGTTTTCTTTTTAAAATATCTGCAAAATGCAGCGGTGTTCATATTGCATTTCAAGGCAATATCTTTTACGCTTAAATCGTCCTTAAAATTGCTTAATACATAGCTGTAAACTCGGTCAATTTTCTCTATATCGTTACTTTTATATTGATGGGCATACCCAATACTGCATAAATATTCGTATTTTTTTTCTGTGGCAATGCTCAATAAAATCTCAGTTAAAGCAATTATTTTTTGCGCTTCACTTAGCTTTAAAAAGTCGATTAATTTTTGCTGTAAATCTAGGTGCTCAGTACAAATTGCAATTCCTCTTTTAGCATTGTTTAATAAATCTAAAACCGGTTTCATGGGTAGGATTTTCAAGAAATCGCTACCTGCATAATCTTGATTAAACCTAATGATGATGGCCTCTGCTGCTTTTTCATCAACATTTTGATAGTAGCTATTTTGGTTATGCCAATAATGAGGCAAACGAGATCCTAATAGAATAACTTCTCCTGGCTTAAATTCAGAAATATGATCACCAATAAATTTTGTCCCCTCACTTTTAAGTACAAAAGTGATTTCCAATTCATCATGAAAATGCCAAGGATTCCCAAAATAGCTCACCTGCTCTCTTCTTGCATCAATATAAAATTTACTATAAGCTGGAACTTTAAGGTGAAGTGGTTTCATTGCACAAAAAATAGTCTTTTATTTACATAAATCATATTTAAAGCAAAATTTGTTTTATAAAATGCAAAATTTGCGCTAAAAGCTCTTCTTTTTTAGCCTTAGTTTCGTTATACCAATTTAAAAACCCACAGGATGAAATTTTCATTCTCTAATTAAAATATATGAAGATTTCTTACGGATGGAAAATTTGTATCCTCCTATTTTTTGGTACTACTATTAACTATCTCGACAGGCATGTCTTCAGTATTTTAGCTCCTGAGCTACAAAAATTATATAAATGGAATGAGGTTGAATACAGTTATATTGTAACGGCATTTCAAATTTCTTATGGTTTAGGAGTGGTAGTAACAGGGAAACTGTTAGACAAGTTTGGCACCAAATGGATATTTGGATTAGGCGTTGCCTTGTGGAGTGCAGCCGGAATGGCTCATGCTTTTGCAAGAGGTGCATTTGGCTTTGGATTAGCCCGTTTTAGTTTGGGATTAGGAGAATCGGTAAACTTTCCGGCTAGTGTTAAAACCGTAGCAGAATTGTTTCCGCCTTCTCAAAAAGCATTTGCCACAGGCTTTTTTAATGCCGGATCTAATATTGGTGCAATAGTTGCCCCCTTATTAATTCCGTTTATAGCCTACCATTATGGTTGGCAATGGGCATTTATTTTAACTGGTGCTTTAGGATTTATTTGGTTGATTTTCTGGTTCACCACTTATAAAAAACCTACAAAAGAAGTTGTTGAAACGGATAAGCCATTGTCTAAACCGTTAGCAAAAAGTTGGAAAAGCGTAGTGCTAAAAAAAGAGGTTTTAACCATTTGTTTGGTGAGGTTTATTTCTGACCCAACATGGTGGTTTTTATTGTACTGGCTACCTAAGTTTTTAAACGAAACTAAAGGAGTAAGCACCGCATCTTTAGGCTGGCCCTTAGTTGCCGTTTACATTTTAGCAGATATAGGCAGTTTAACAGGCGGCGCTTATTCATCTTACCTTATAAAAAATGGCAAAGGCGTTTACGCATCAAGAAAGCAAGCTTTATTGGCTTGTGCTTTGTTGGCATTATTACTTTGCGGGGTAGGCTTTACAGATAATTTATGGATTGCCGTTTTATTAATTGGCTTAGGTGCAGCAGCTCATTGCGGGTGGACAGCTAATATTTTTGCAACCATTACAGATATTTTTCCATCAAACGAAGTAGGAACAGTAATGGGCGTTGCAACCTTATCAGCGGTAAGCGGAGGAATAATATTATCACTTTTAACAGGCCGAATTTTAGAAATTACAGGTGGTTATGGTGGTATATTTATGATTATTGGTTTTACTTACCTATTGGGTTATCTCTTATTAACTCGCTTAATTCCAGAAATAAAAACAAATCAAACAGCAGAAAATGGACAATAAAAAAATATCAGCAGCAGACAAGGCTCAATTTGAAAAAGACGGCTATATATTAATTAAAGGAATGCTAAAAGCATTAGAAGTAAAAAAACTATATGACATTGCCATACATGACGAGGTGATTAGCAATAAATCTTTTGATAGAGGTGACGCCAATGGCTTAAGAACAAAACTGGCTTTATGGTATTCATTAGGTGATGATGCCTACAGTATATTGGCCCGATCAAAAAGAATTGTTGAGGGCGTAAACTTGTTATTGGGCGGTGAATCTGCTCATTTTCATTCTAAATTGATGCAAAAGGAGCCTAAAGTTGGTGGTGCTTGGGAATGGCATCAAGATTATGGTTACTGGTACAGAGATGGGTTTTTATATCCTCAAATGTTGAGTGTGTTAACAGCTTTATCTCCTGCTAATAAAGAAAATGGTTGTTTACAAGTGATTAAAGGTTCGCATTTAATGGGTAGAATTGACCATGGCTTTAGCGGAGAGCAAGTAGGTGCGAACCAAGAAAGGGTAGATGAAGCATTAAAAAATTTAGAATTGGTTTATGTAGAGATGGAAGCTGGGGATACTTTGTTTTTCCATAGCAATACAATACACCGTTCTGATGCTAATTTGAGTGATTCGCCAAGATGGTCCCTGATTTCTGCTTATAATTTAATTACTAATAAACCTTACAAAGGGAATTACCTATCAGCTACTGAAGCTATAATTACCGTTAATGATGATGCTTTATTGCAAACAGGCGGAGCAGGCATAAAAGAGGATGCTAATTTTTTAGTGAAATAATTGAGGCAAGAAAAAACCATCTTAAAAAGCGTACAAAAGCGAGAAATAATTTAATCGTATGGCTTTGTTTTAAAGTTTAATTTAAGAAGTGCTAAAAATCAATTAAAATAACGCAGTTAAATACCACTAATATTTTTGTTTTTTTATTACATTGTTTAATACTTTTACAAAAAGAAACCAATGTATCTGTAAATGAAAACAAACATGCTAACAGGAGTAAAAGAAATAGCGAGAAGAGCTAATGTTTCTATTGGTACTGTTGATAGGGTATTGCATAACAGAGCGGGTGTTTCTGAGGTTACCAAGCATAAAATATTGGCAATAATGAAGGAGTTAGACTACCAGCCAAATATTTTAGCAAGAAGGTTAGCCTCTAAAAAAGTACTGCGATTTGCAAGTTTAATTCCAGCTGTTTCTACCGAAACCGAATTTTGGGACGCCCCTAATAAAGGCATTGAAATGGCTGAAGCCGAAATTAAGCAGTTTGGAATTGTGATTGATAAGTATTTTTATGATCAAAATGATAAAGACTCTTTTGTAAAACAATCAAAAAACATCCTTAAATCTCATGTTGATGGCGTGTTGGTTGCTCCTATTTTTATTGAGGAATCATTAGCATTTTCTAAGCTTTGTAACCTTAAAAAAATTCCTCAAATTTTCATAAATTCTGATATTCCAAACGAATCTAGGTTGAGTTATATTGGTCCTGATTTATTTCAAAGCGGGCATTTAAGCGCACACATAGTTAACTATTTAGTGTCTGATGGTGATAAGATTTTGATAGTTAACATCTCTAAACAGATTGATAGTTACCATCACTTGTTAAGAAAAGAAGAAGGGTTTATCTCTTATTTTAAAGACCATAAAAAGAAAGTAAAAATTATAAAAACAGCTATTACACCTAATACAGATTACCAATCTGTTGCAAAAAAATTAACAGAAGTACTGGCAGAACATCAAGATGTTAAAGCTATTTTTGTAACCAATTCAAGGGTTTTCTCTGTAGCCCAATTCTTGCAAAAAACAAGTCAAGAACATATATTTTTAGTAGGTTATGATTTTTTACCACAAAATATTGAGCATTTAAAAAACAATGTCATTGATTTTTTAATCTGCCAGAAACCTCAGGAACAAGGTTATAAAGGCATTATGGCTTTATATCAAAGTGTGGTTTTAAACGGAGAAGTTGAACCTACTTATTATATGCCTATTGATGTAATTACGAAAGAGAATTATAAATCTTATAGGAATTGAAACAAAAAAACAAGCTCCAAAGAGCTTGTTCACCAACCAAACCCCAAACAAATTATTGTTTGGTGATTTTTTTATACCTCAGTAAAGCTTCTAAATAATAATAATCAGCGTAAACTATAGGCGTATTAATTTCTGATTTACCGGGCTTATGCCCTACGGAATGCTTCAAAATAAAATTATTATTCTCGTTTAAATTGGCAGTGTAAGCAGGTGAAGCTAAGCTGGTGAGCATTTTCTCGGCAGTAGTAAAATACAATTTTTCGTTCTTTTTGCTATATCCACTTAACTCTAGAAATGCAGAAGCAAAAACTGCAGCAGCAGAAGCATCTCTCTCTTCGTTAGGGATATTTGGTGCGTCAAAATCCCAATAAGGGACTTTATCTGCGGGTAGGTTTGGATGATTAATCACAAAAGTTGCAATACCTTCTGCTTGTTTAAGATATTTTTCGTCTTTTGTTTCGCGGTACATCAGCGTATAGCCATAAAGCGCCCAAGCTTGTCCCCTTGCCCAAGCAGAAGAATCTGCTGCGCCTTGATGTGTTTTCTTTCTAAAAACTTTGGTTTCTGGCAAATAACAAACTACATGGTAACTGCTAAAATCATCTCGAAAGTGGTGTTTTAAAGTATTATCTGCATGGGTTACCGCAATATCATAAAGCTTTTTATCATCAGATTTTTTAGCCGCCCAAAACAAAAACTCCAAATTCATCATGTTGTCAATAATTACCGGATAATCACAATCGGCATGTTTATCCCACGATTTTATTAAGCCATATTTAGGATCAAATCTGGTAGCTAAAGATTTTGCGCCAGTAAGCATAGGCTCTACATAAGCTTCGTTATTAGTTAAACGATAGCCATTGCCGTAAGGACAGTAAAGCATAAAACCTAAATCGTGGGTGCTGGTATTGTACTTTTCTTTATCTAGTGCTACTGTCCATTTATCTGCAGCAGTTTTCCACTTTTCATCTTTAGTAAATTCATATAAATACCATAAAGAACCTCCAAAAAACCCACTACACCACCAATCAGAAGTTCGGTTATACATCTCCCCGTTTGGCTTGGTTGACTGTGGAAATTGCGTTACATCTTGATGCGTAGCCAACATATTTTCATATTGTTTTGCAGCAAAAGTCAATTCTTTATTCACATTTAACACCGCTTTTTTTTGCGCACATCCAACAAAAGTTAGGCTGGCAAAAAATACAAAAAGTAGGCTTATTTTCTTCATTTTTTAATTTGATATACTGTATAATCGGTTATTAATTGTTAATTGGATAGCACACTGTACTACCCAAATGTTCTCCTTGGGGTAAAGTAATGGCTATTGGCAATGCTTCTTTCAATTGTAAAGAACTAAAAGTAATGTGTACCTTTGTTAGTTTTTGAGTAGGATCTGCTACATATAAAACCGCATTTTTTGACCCAAAATCCTTTACCATTAACACGCAGGGTTTATCTGTGGTGATAGAGAAATTTTGCCCTTGTAATGTACCAGCTTCATAAAATACTACTTGCAACATTTGTAAATAGCTATGCTCAACAGCTTGTATTTGTGGGGTGTTAGAAAGTATTTTAACAAAAGAAGGCTTGCTTAATATGATCTCTTTTTGGCTAACTCCTGGTTTAACCACGTAAGCATAAGTTTGCTTTTCAGGATCTACTCCGTGGTTAAACCACAATTTAAACACATTACCTTCAATTATTTGATCAGACCTGTTTGCATTGATTTTAAACCAACTGCCCTTCTGCTTATCAGTTGCTAAATGAATTTCTCCTTTGTTTGGGAAATAATAGCCAATACTATCATGCCAAATCCAATCAACATTTTCAGACTTTAAGTTTTTCACTTTCTTCAATTTATCATCAGCGAAAGCTTTTACCGCACCTTTTAACCAAGCTTGATTAATTGTTGTGGTAATTGGTTCTTTAGCATAACTATTGATATCGGCACCTAAACAAACTACTTCATCGGCAAAGAAAAACCACGCTTTTTTAGCTCTTACCTCATTATAATCTAAAGTATAAACACTTGCACCATAGATTTCGTTAGATACGCCTCCAATAAAAGAGCCTACTCCTACTTCTCCCCACTCAATGGTGGTTTGTTTGTCTTCTGAATAATCTCTAGCGGTTATACCCGGTACTTTATCCCATTCCCAAATGGGCATAATATTAAAATATTCTGCACCACTTCTTTGGATATTGGTTGAACCATCTGCTAAAAACTTTCCTAGCAAATTCTCTCTATTTCCAAATTCTGTTCTAACTGTACGTTTAGATACTGTTCTAACATTAAAAGAATAAGCTGGCTGATTGTGTATAGTATAATCGCTATTATAAAAATAAGCGTGACTGGGTTTAATTTTATAAGATGGCTCTTGGTTTTGCAAAATACGTTGCTCTGCGTCATTTAAAACATCCTCATTTTTAGGATTAACCATTTTTGCCAAACTCAGCAAACTTTGTACCCCTGATTTTTCGGTAATACTTGTTTTATCTAAAACATCATTCCTAGAAATTCCACGCCCTTCGGTATTAAAATCAATATATCTGCCCCTTATTGTTTTTAAATAGGTTTCAATTAAATAGGTGTCAATTATCTTTAACTTTTCGGTTGATAAGGCATAACTAGTACCCAATAGCCATGATGCCACCTTGTACTCGCCAATTAAAAAAACCTGACCGTAGCTTGCAATCTGCAACTGAGGACCATGTTGCCTGTAAGAATAATCGCTTTGTAAGCCTTCTCGTTGGCCCAAAGTAATAGGTAAAAAAGCCTGATAAACAGCCAAATCCATTAGTACTTTGTCTTTTAAAACACAAGCCCTGTACATCATGTGGATAGCAATATCTAATTTATTAGCTCCAACTGCTCTTTGTACATTGCCTTCATTCATTTTTTTTAATAAAGAATCTTGTAAGGTTTTAGGTAAAGTGTTTTTGTTTTTAAGGAGGATTAATATTTCTCCAATTGCAGTAGGCGAAGCAATCTCTTGTTGAAACCAATTGGTACTTTTTGGATTTTCTTTTAACCAATAACGTAAAGCACTTACAGTTTGTAAATTCAACTTTTCTTGACCTGTAAAAGTTGAATTGTCTACACTTAACATAAGCGCAAATTGCTTAATTCTGCTAAGATGTATTAAAGGCGGCCAATTGGTTTCTGCTGTTGATGAATAATCTATACTTGCCCAAGAACCATCGTTTTTGATTGCTAAACTATTAGCTGCTACGTTTTGCGCTAATTGCTCTCTATTCAAATCTGCTTGTAAATAATTGGTAATTCTTTTTTCAATAATCTGAAATTCATCTTGCCCATAAGTTGTGCTTATAGCAAAACATAAGAGCACCACCGTACCTAAAAATTTATTAAAAGACTTATCTATTTTTAACAACATTAACAGCTTTAATGGTATGCTTTTTTATTTGGAACAGCAGACATTACAAATATTAATTTACCTCCGCTAATTATCTCTTCATGTGTAATGTAATAACGATTTAAAGCTATTCCGTTTAAAAGGACTTGTTTTACATAAACATTTTTAGCCGATTGATTTTTTGTATCAATGATAAATTGTTTGCCATTATCTAAATTTAGTGTTGCATTTATTACAGCAGGACTACCTAAATCATAATGATCTGACCCCGGTGCTGTTGGATAAATACCTAAAGAAGACATGATATACCAAGCGCTCATTTGGCCGCAATCATCATTACCGCCTAAACCATCTGGTCCGTTATGGTATTGTTTTTCTAAAATCATACGCACCGTTTTTTGGGTTTTCCATGGCTGAGAGGTGTAATTATAAAGGTAAGCAACATGGTGTGCAGGCTCATTTCCATGCACATAATTTCCAATAATTCCTTCTCGGGTAATGTCTTCTGTATGTGCAAAAAACTCATCGGGTAAATCCATGGTAAACAAAGAATCTAAGTGTAGAATAAAATTTTTATCGCCTCCCATTATTTTTATCAATTCTTTAGGGTTTTGAGGTACATACAGGCTATAATTCCAAGCGTTGCCTTCAATAAACCCCTGCCCTTCGGTTTCTAAAACATCGAAATCTTTACGGAAAGTTCCGTCAGATAAACGTGGACGCATAAACCCAATTGAAGCATCATACACATTTTTCCAATTTTCTGATCTTTTAATAAATGTATTATAAACTTCGATATTTCCTATTTTTTTAGCTAATTGCGCAATGCACCAATCATCATAAGCATATTCTATGGTATTAGAAACGGCTGTTCTGTTTTTATCTGAAGGCACATAACCTTTATCAATATAATCTCCAATTCCTTCAAAATAACGTTGATTTGCTGTAGTCACACAAGCGGCTAAAGCTTTATTTACATCTCCAGTGAAGTTGCCTTTTATAATGGCATCTGCAATTACAGAAACACTGTGGTAACCACTCATACACCAAGTATCATTTGCCGAGTTTGACCATATTGGCAACATGGGTAAAGCACTTTGATCAAAATGCGCCAACATAGATTTTACCATATCGTTATTTCTTTGCGGCTGAATGATATTGAAAAAAGGATGCAAAGTTCTATAAGTATCCCACAAAGAAAAAGTGGTGTAATTTGTAAAATCTGCTGCTTTATGTATTTTTTGGTCTAAACCTTTATACTCTTTATTCACATCCATATACTGCGTTGGACTTAAAAAGGCATGGTACATGGCTGTGTAAAAATTAACAGCATCTTCTGGTTTGGCGGTTTTAACTTCTATTTTTTGCAACTCTTTATTCCAAGCTTGTTGCCCTTGTTGTTTCACTAAATTAAAATCCCAACCGGGTATTTCTGTTTGCATATTTAACAAAGCATTATCTGTGCTTACCGGCGAAATGGCAAATTTAATCTTCACTTTTTCCCCTTCTTCTGTATCAAAATTAAAGTACATTTTAATTTTTTTAGCAGCCATTTCTGGGAAGTTTTTTGTTTGATCAAACTTTGCCCAAAAACCTTTGTATACTTCTTTTGGACTATAATCTTTTGCTCCGTAAGATTTAAAAGGCTTAGAAAAAGACATTGCAAAATATACCGTTCTGTTTTTTGCCCAACCGTTGGTTTGTCTTGAGCCTATCACTAAAGAATCGTTTACTACTCTAAAATAAGTCCAAACGTTTTTGTTATCATAGTTGTAAATGCCATGCATTAAATCAAGAATAATGTTTGATTCTTTAGATTTTGGGAAAGTATATTGATGAAAACCTACCCTAGCAGAAGTGGTAAGCTCTGCCAAAATATTATCATCATCTAATTTTACTTTGTAATAGTTGGCCTCAGACACTTCATTAGCATGACTATATTTTGAGCGATAGCCATTTTCGGGATGAATAGCAGTACCCGGGTTTAGCTGAACTTTTCCAACTGTTGGCATTACTAAAAAATCACCTAAATCTGAATGCCCTGTGCCACTGTAGTGGGTATGGCTAAAGCCAACTATTGTAGGGTCATCATACTGGTAACCAGCACAATATTTATACACATCTTTATTATATTTTCCATTTTCTTCGTAAGATAAAGTGTCAGTATCTGGACTTAATTGTACCATTCCAAAAGGTACAGTAGCACCTGGAAATGTGTGACCCATTTTTTGAGTTCCAATAATAGGCTTTACATACTTATACAAATCTGTTTTAGTTTGCGCAGTTACAAAACAAGCAAGATGACCCATTAATGCAGTAATAAATATGTGTTTACTGAACTTTTGCATAAAAAATATTTAAAATATCTAATAAAATAGGTGATTACTGAACCTTAATATCGGTTGATTTTTGAGTATATATCAACTTTTTCTGATCAATTTGTTCAAAAGTTACTTTTTTTAATTGCGCCCCATGTACATCATCCATTATAATTGGTAATCTATAATCTTTCTTTTCTGCTTTTAAATGGATATTAGAAAAGTTCATGTTTTTGGCATGCCTTACATAAATTCCCCAAGCAGGTATTTCTTTAAATTTCGAAAATTCGGGGTAACCATCTGGTAATTCAGGAATGCTATCTAATTTATCTAATGCTACATAGGCCATAAATTTAGTTCCGGCACCTGGATAAGAAATATTGAAATTGGTAAAGGTTACATCCTCAATATATTGCCCTGGTAAACCAGCAATAATAATTGGGGAAATATTTCTTGGCATATCTTCTATAGGTCCTTCATAATCATAACCAGCATCAGCTTTGCCAATTGGCACATCAGCTGTTATATTTTTAATAGATATTCTGTTCATCGTAGATTTTTTACCCGGAATTCTCTCTCCTAATCTTAAAAAAATCACATGACCAGTGTTGACGCTTTTTAAACCATCAATCAAAATATCCTCTAAAAAACCACCATCAACACTTTGCAAAGCTATTGCAGAACGATAAGTATTGTAAACGGTATTATTAATTGCTTTAATATTTCTGAAACCACCTTTACCGGCTGTTCCTAATTTTATCCCATTTGCACTGGTACGTACAATGTTGTTTTCAATCAAAATATTATTGCAGAAAAAACCTGCGGTGTGAGATTTAAGGCAAATTCCGTCATCGGCAGCGTCAATGTTATTATTGGTAACTGTTACGTTTTCACAATCAACAAGATCAATTCCATCGCTATTCCAAAACGCCACATTATTTACGGTAATATTATCAATCACCATATTTTTACAACGCTCATAAGTCTGCATCCAACAAGCAGAGTTTTGAAGAATTAAATCTTTAATAGTGATGTTATTACAATTGAAAAAGTAAATCACCATTGGTCTAATAGACTCTCTGGTACGATCGTATTTTAAAATATCTTCAATTAAGCCATCATTAGCATAAGCGATAGAGTTATTTGCTAAGGCTCTTCCTTGTCCGTCAATCATCCCTTCGCCAGTGATGCCTACATTTTCTACATCACGGGCATGAATAAGTGCTGTTTGTCCGTTTCTATCGTAGTCAAAAGGATTTGTTGAACCCAATAAAACAGCCCCTTCTTCTAATTGAATGGTTACATTTGATTTTAGATGGATAGATCCTGTTAAATATCTTCCTACATAAAAAACCAATCGTCCGCCGCCATTTTTATGGATATAATCAATAGCAAATTGGATGGAACGTGTATTTAAAGTAGTGCCGTCAGATTTGATGTGAAAAAATGATGCTCTGTAATCTTTTGCAAAAAGCCCAGGGGTTTGTAACAACATGAACAGAGCTACTAGAATTAATTTTTTTTGATGTTTCATAATTTTAATATTAATATAAGTAAACAGGACCCAATAGTCCTAATGATTGTAGTGGTTGTGGTTTTTTAGGCTGATTTGACCAGTATTGCGCCGTAGCATTATCTGTTAAAGATTGCATATAATTGAGCATTACGGTGGTTACTTTAACTTCTATTGTATTTTTGCCCGTTTTCAAAAAGTTTTTTAGTGAATAGGCTCTTCTGCCGTACCATTTTGTGCCTAAATTTTCGTTATTCACTATTAACTCGGCAATGCCAAATACTTTACCCAAATCTAAATAATGAAGATTTGTAGGGTTTAAGTTGAGTGTAGTTTTGTAAGAAACTGTTCCGGCAAAATGTGTAAAATCTGGTAAATCTTTTAAATCTGTAAGGGTTTTAAACGTTTGGCTTTTTACAGTTCCGTCCATATGGTAAAAAATTACATCCCATAAGGCATTTAGCGGCGTAGAATTGCCTTCTATTTCGGGAATTGGATTCCATTTTTCTCCAAATTTATCTTTGTTAAATACAAAAATTCGAGAATCTGCTGGAGCAAGTTTTAGTTTTAATTGCCCATTTTTTAAATCCAATTTAAATTTATCTCCACTTGCTGCATCCCAAATCCAAGGTTGTTTATTTGCTGTAATTTCTGAGGAGAAAGTAGCGTCTAAATCGATGCTTTTGTGTGCACTGGCATTGTTAATAATCAAAATTTCGGTATCCTTGGTTTGGTACCTTACCTGTGTAACAAGTGTATTTGGTGCTGCAATTTTTAGGTATGGCGTAATGTTATATTTTTCTTGAATACCTGTATACCAAGCTTTAAAATTTGCCGATGGTTTATCTAAAAAAATAAATTGTTTAGGATATTTATTCAATTTTTCTATCCAGTATTTAACATCTAAATCATTTTTTTTATGATTTAACCAACCTAAAGATTGTTCTGGATAATACTCAATACAAAAAATACGACCTCCTGCTTTAACAAAATCATATAATTTTTGGGCAGTTTTTGGGGTAATACTTTTTACCGCTATTAAAAAAAGTGTATGGTATTTCCTGTCGCCATAAGTCATACAACCATTTTTAAAACCAGCTTCGGCAATTACTTGCTCTGATACATAATCACAAGCATTCCCATTTTGATGGATAGATTCCCAAACCAGCATTTGGTAAGATGGTGTAACTTTGGTAGGAAATGGTTCCATTTGCGCTCCAAATTCGCTCCACATATCTCCAGTTGGTGCCATAATAGCAATATCTGCAAAAAAATTAGCCTGTTGCAATAAGGCTGATTGCCTTGCTCTGTAATCTGTATAATGCTTAAAATACGGCCATATGGTATTTCGCTCGTTAAAATAACCTCCATAAGTTATCCAACCAGGGAAAGAAGCTGTTTTTGGCGAATAGTTAAAACCATGAAAAATAGGATGTGTAATACCTGAAATGGTACTTTGGTCTCCAGCAATTTTAAACAGTTCTAAAGATTCGTTAAATACCATATCTGTATTGGTTAATTCTTCTGAACTGATAAGTTTTTTACCTTTTAAATGAGCAGCCGATGAGACAGATTTATTAATCATGGTATTTCCACGACCTAAATGCCAAGGATATTTGGTAAAATCTGCCTCTGAAATTTCTTCGCCAATACCGTATTTCATCCAAGTTTCGCCTTCTGGTATATCCATTTCAAAACTTCCCTCTAAAGGAAAATGCCCTCGACCATAAGCTTGTGCTCTTGATTTTATGTTATTTTCTCTACACCATTTTATAAAGTTATTAGAAAACCTTTCTCTAAAAATTTCTGCTTTGGTATATTCAAAATCATAACGCATACGGTTAAGCATTATCTCTATTTCTGCACTAACATTTACCGCATAAGTAAGGCTAATTGTATTGCCCATTCGGCCAGTTTTGAACAAGATAAATGGTAAATAAGGATACAAATCATAACCTCTTCGTTTTTGAAATTCGGCCATCATATCGCTATTCCAGTTTGCGCCTTCCATTTCTAAACTATCTATAAAAAAAGACCTCACAAATGGAGATAAGGGGCCAATTCTATTTTGTATGGCATTTGTAATGCGGTTTAAATATTTAGTAACGGCCTTCTCGTTGTAATGATTTAATACAGGTCCTCTGCCACCGGGAGCGCCTTGTATCACTTTCATAAAGCCATCTATTTTAACTAGAGCATAAACTGCGAACTTTCCTTTTGGAAGATTGATTTGTAAAACATCATCAAATACTTGATTTTCAATATTGATAATTTGATCCATACTAATTAATGGATCTGGAACCAGTTGTAACTCTAAAAGCTCCATTTTACGTCCGCTATAGGGGCTCAACGTTGCAGGATCTGCTTCTTTAAAAATATCAAATACAGAAATTTCAGTTTTTATTGGTCCTTCTATTTTTTTTACTGCTGTAACTACCACTTGCGCCCGCTCTTCTCCTTCTAAAAACTCAGCACCAAAAGGGAAACCTGTACCAGCTATTAAATCGCAGGTCATGTTTAATTTTTTAGCTTCTTCTAAAGTAAATTCTAAAAGATCTATCCATTCGTCACTTAACCAATCAACAGATGAGATACCCATATCATCTGTATTAGATGGAAACGAGATAGGATTTATTTCTACACCACCAATGCCAGCATCTTTTAGTAGTTTAAGTTCTCTTGCTAATTCGGTTTTTTCAATTTTATTGCCGTTCCACCACCACCTTACAAATGGGCGGTAATTATCTGCCGGATTTTTAAATATTTTATACAAATCATCCTCAGAAAATTCTAAAAGTGTGTTTGCAATTGACTTAGAAAAAACATTACTATTGAGCGTAAACAAGCTTGCTGCAGAAAAAATGGTGCTTTGCATTAGGAAAGTTTTTCTTTTCATAGTATATATTTTAGGCGTAACGATTTTGTAAAAAATCTTTCATCCATAAATTAATTCGCCATTGTTCTTCTCTTAGAGCTATTGTTCTGTTGCCTTTCACCAAATATGGAGCTGGTCCAAACTCGGGGGTAATGGTAATTGGCGTTTGATTAAATCTCATTTTAGCTACCCATTTATCCCAAATTTGAAGATGAGCGTTTAATACTTCTTCATACTCTGACAATGCCGGATCCCAAACTTGCGATTCTTGTGTACTACCAACTCTGGCGTGAATATGTTTTGCGTGTTTTATAGCGCTATCTACAGCGTTTTGTTGATCTTCTAACAAACTTTCTGAAACACAAAACCAATGTGAAACATCAAAAGTTAGTTTTAAATCGGGATTTTTAGCTAAAACCGGCGCAACCGAATGTGCCGCATAAGACCATTTATTTCTGTGAGTTTCTTGATAAATGGGTGTTTGATATTTTTCTTCTACCTTACTGCAGATGCTTAAACATTGTTTAATCTCTTGTTCGTTAAAAAACTCTCTACCCGTTTGTGCACTAAAGAACATAGGTTTTTTATGTTCATTTCTGATTTGCATCAGTTCATTCAAATCAGCTTCAAGCTTTTTAAAGTAGGTTTCAGAATTACTATAGGGCTCAATTACTGCCATTACGATGGCAAAATCTAATTCATAAAAAGCTAGCAATTCTAAAACACGTTCATCATCTCTTGGTTCGCCAAGGGGAAACCATTCAATACCTGAATAGCCGGAATCTTTAACCTCTTTCAAAAAAATATCCCAAGGAATATCTTCTGAACCCCAACGAGGACACAAAAATTTGATAGCCGAATTCATTTATTTTACCTTATAAATTAATGGATTTTGTTCCTCGTTGTTAAGCAAATCGCCTACTTTAAGCGTTTTTAAATAAGCATCAGGCAGTATATTAGGTTCGCCGTTAAAAGTGTTTCCATCTGGCATGTAAGCACAAGTCATGGCTCTTCGGTTTCCACAACTCATGTTTGCACCAGCACCATGTATGGTTAAACCGTTATGGAAAGAGCAACTTCCGGCTTTCATACTGGCAGAAACGGATGCTACTTGCGCAAACTGTGGATAAGCTTCAAAAATGCCATCCATATTTTTACCTATTCCTTTATTTTCATAGGTAGTTTCTTTAAAAGAAGCTGGGATAAAATATAAACATCCATTCTCTAATGTTGCATCATCCAAAGCTACCCAAATAGATAAAGCTCTTCTATCAGAAAAAGACCAAAAAGGTGTGTCTAAATGCCACGAAGTTGGATTTGCCCATGGTTTTTTAAATAAAGCTTGGTCATGCCATATTCTTATTCCATCAGCACCAGAAAGTTGCGAAGCCATTTTTCCAATTCTTTCATCAAGCATAATTTCTTTTACCTTATCATTGGTTTGCCAAAGATTAAGGAGTTGATCAAACACTTTAGAGAAATACTCTGAATCTTTATTGATCCCATCATCCATACCCATTACTGCATCTTTGCCTGGCATTTTTAAACCTTTTCTTTCTGCAATTGCTTCTGTAACGGCTTCACGCCATTTATCTAATTCTTCTTTAGATAAAAAATCTTCAATTATTAAAAAACCATTTTCTTGGTAAAATTGAATTTGTTCTTTTTTTAATTCGCACTTCATATTTTGCTCTTTGCTAACGTTTAATAAATAGTTAATTAGGTTTTAAACCTTGATTATTAATTAGGGAGCTACTTTGATCATCTAAATACAAAATTGCATTTGGATGATTTCTTAACAAGGTTGATGGAAAATTATCGCTAATTTCTTCGTTAATTGTATGAAATATAGCTTGGGCTTTTTTATCAGTGGGTACAGTACAAAAAGCATAAGGCGCTTTAAGTAATGCTGGCAAAGTGAGTGTTAGTGCATGTGTTGGCACTTCTTCTAGGGTTTTAAAACAACCATCGTTAATTTGTTGTGTGCGGCATTGTTGATCTAAATCAACTCTTTTAACAAAAACCGGGTCGTTAATATCCGCCACATGCGGGTCGTTAAAAGCTAAGTGTGTATTTTCTCCAATTCCTAAACAAACAATATCGGTTTCAAAATCCTTTAACAAATTAGCATATCTTAAACACTCTGCTTTATAGTCTGTTGAATTACCGTTAATGTAGTTTACTGTTTTAAATGGTGCTAAACCAAACAAATATTTCTTTAAAAAATTACCAAACCCTTGAGGTGCATCTTCGCCTAGGTTGATATATTCATCCATGTGAAAGGCATTTATTCTTGAAAAATCTATATCTTTTTTAAGAAGTGAAGCAAAAAAATCATTTTGAGAAGGTGCCGCCCCAAAAATGATATTTACGAAAGGCTGCTCGTTCAATAATTTGTTAATGCATTCTGCAACTGCATTTGCAACCGCTTCACCCATCAGTGTTCTGTTCTCGAAAATCTTTACTGTTAATTTATCTTTTATAAACTGCTTCATTTTAATGTTCTTTTACAATACAAAATCTGTTGATGTATAAACGATATTACCGTTAACCATGGTAAATTTAATATTGATGTTTTCGTCAAAAATTAAAACATCGGCATCTTTTCCCACAGTTAAGCTTCCTTTGGTTTTCTCTACACCCATAATTTTTGCTGGTGTTTTAGAAATCATTCTAACGGCATCAATTAATGGTATATCTGCCATTTGAACCATAGTTCTAACTAATCTATCTGTTGTGGCAACACTACCGGCAAAAGATGATCTATCGGCCATTTTAGCTACCCCTTTTTCAACAATAACTTTTATTCCTGTTTCTTTATTTCCTAGAATGCTGTCGCCTTCTGGCATCCCGGCTGCTCGCATAGCATCGGTAATTAATGCAATACGATCTGGGCCTTTAATTTTGTATACTAATTTTAAAAGTGGTGGAGGTACGTGTATACCGTCACCAATAATTTCTACATCCATGGTATCAATCAAAAAAGCACTTTCTATTACGCCTGCATATCGGTAAGTATCTCTTCTGGTAACGCCAGACATGGCAGAGTATAAATGAGTTGCTAAGCTATATCCGTTCTCTACGGCTTCTAAAACTTCTTCGTAAATGGCATCGGTATGTGCAATTGCGGCAACAATATTTTTAGATTGTAGGTATTTTCCCATTGCTACGGCACCCGGTAATTCAGGCGCAACACTCCAACGCTTAATAACATGCGTACCGTGTGTAATTACTTCTTTATATTCTTCCACATCCGGATTTTTAATATAGCGTGGATCTTGTGCACCACTTTGGCTTAATGCAAAATAAGGTCCTTCCAAGTGCAAGCCAATAAATTGTGCCCCTTTTGTATTCTTTATATTTGCACTTTTATATAAATCAATAGCTTTTAACAAATCCTCCTTAGCACAAGTAAGTGTGGTAGGAGCCATTGCGGTAGTTCCGTAAGTTGCGTGTATTTCAGCGATTTTTAGATAGGCCTCTTCTGTGCCATCCATAAAGTCATGTCCGCCGCCACCATGTATGTGAATATCTATAAAACCCGGGGAAACATAATTTCCTTTTGCATCAATAATCTGATAATCTGTTGTAGCAACATCCTTTTCGGTTACGAGTTCTATTTTATTAGTGCTAATTAGCAGGCAACCATTTTTTATGATCTGGTACGGAGTAATAATATGCCCATTAACTATTTTAATTTTTTTCATATAAGGCTGTTTACAACTTGTGTTTTATATAATTTTAATTTACTTTCTTTTAAAAGGTTTTATCCAAAATCTAGCGATCCAAAAAACTCTGGTAAATGAAAATTTGGAGTTTTTGCATCAATTATATTCCAAGAATAAAAATGTGTTTGTGGTAAATCATCACCACATTTAAAAAAATTACCATAACCAACTTGCTTATTTAGCGTTTTCAATTTGCTATGCTCAAAAACCTCAATAGGGATAATTAGAATAAGGTCCCACAAATATTTTGTTTTACTATTTAACGGAGCTGTTCTAATCTCAACATGTTTTTTAACTTTTTTGATGCTTTGTTCTGTTAAAAAAACTCTGTTTAATCTGCTATTACCATGTGCCATTAAACTTATACCTACGCAATTAAATTCAATATTGTAATAACCTTTTTCTTGTCCAAAAGAAACAAAAAACTCCACACAGTTGTCTTTATGCACAGCACCGTTTGTATTGAAAGTATTAACCTTAATTATATCTTCTGCAACTTCATATTTTAAAAATAAAGCATTGCCATTATGAGCTATGGTAAAATTAGTTTGACAATTAGTTTCGCTACTTGGCCAAAGTTGATAGCTGATAGGATTTTTGGGGCATGTAGCTAGTAAAGCTGAAACTTCTTCCATACTAGCACTAACATTCAATTCATTTAATAAGGGTATAAATAAATTTTTCATTAAATACATGTAAAACTTAAAGACTAAAACTTTAATTTTTTTTGTTTAGAGTTATTTTTGTTAAAAGAATTAACTGGCAAAACCCGCAAAATTTAATGAGCTAAGCGTAATTAATGTCAGTAATATTTACCAGTATTGAGGGTTAAATTGAAAAATTTTAAAAATTAGTTGCTATTAAAAAAACAGAAATTATAATACAATTTATTCCAATAATTAATTGAATAACGTTTACTAATAAATTAAGAATCTATTATTTAATTGTGTTCTAAAAGCCTTTAGTATTTTCAATTAAAAATAGAAAGCCATATGAAATGAAATGGCTTTCTATTTAATTTTTAAATTCAAATATTAAAAACCTGGGTTGTTAGGTAATAAATTTGGATTTAAATCTGTTTCTGCTAACGGAATTGGGAATAAAAGATACTTATCTGCTACAGTTCTGTTAAAGGCAGCTAATTGTCTTGCTTTGTATCTACCTAATCTTAACAAATCAAAGCGTCTGTGTCCTTCGGCACTAAACTCCCAAGCTCTTTCTTGCACCAAAGCATCAACAAAAGCATCTCTTGTTGCTACGTTAGCTAATAATAAATTTGGTAAACCTGCTCTAAACCTTACTGCATTAATGCCTGTAAGTTTATTAGCATCAGCTGGGTTTATTTCATTTAAGGCCTCAGATTGTAATAATAAAACATCAGCATAACGTGTTATTAAAACATTATTTCTTGCATTATTGGTTTGTCTTAATGGATCGGCAAATTTAGAATAGTAAGCAAACTGAGAGGTTGGCGTTTCTTTTCTTAATGTTAAAGCCTTTCTAGTGTCTAATGGTAAAAAAGAATCTTCAAAAGATTTTTCAACAACAAAAGATCCTGTTCCGTTTAAACCAGCGGGTAAGTGCATACGTACAACAATGTTTCCAACATTTGGAGGTAAATCAAACTGGATTGAAAATATATGGTCTCTGTTGTTTTCTTTAGTAACATCAAACACATCAGCGTAAGCACCTAAAGCATATAAGCCCGAGTTAATTACCTTGTTAGATGCAGCTAAAGAATTTGTATAATCGCTGGCTTCTTTAGTAGCTGGAAGTGATGCTTTAGTTAAATAAACCTTTGCTAATAAAGCAGATGCTGCACCATTTGATACTCTTCCTTTTGCATTAGCTGGGATTAAATTTTCTGCCAAGCAATTGGCTTCAGCGTATTTTAAATCTTCTATAATTTGAGCGTAAATTGCTGGAATTGGAGTTCTTGCTGGCTTTAAACTACTTAAATCTGTTGTTGGATTTAAAATTAACGGCACACTACCAAAGCTTCTTACCAAATCAAAATAAGCCATAGCTCTTAAAAAAGTAGCATTTCCTACAATGTTGTTTCTTTTAGTAACATCCATTGGGATATTAGGTACATTTTTAATTACATCATTAGCTCTGTTAATTAAGTTGTAAGAACTATTCCACCAATTGCCAATTTCGCCATTACTCGAATCAAAAGTTTGTCCGTATAAGTTATCACGATCTGCTAATGTAGCATTTACCCTCATTAAATCGCCACTTAGCTCGGTAACTAACCAGCTTGTTCTTCCAAAATAGGTTTGAGGTTGTAAACTACTAAAAACACCATTTAATGCTGCATTTGCATCTCCTTCTGTTTTATAAAAATTAGCACCACCAATAAAATCATAAGGTTTCTCTTCTAAAAACTTTTCACAAGAGACCAAAGTGATGGACATTAGTCCGGCTATTATTAAAATGTATTTTTTCATCTGTTTAATTTTTAAAATCCAACTTTTAAACCTACAATAAACGTTCTTACATTAGGGTAAGCGTTATAATCTGTATTTAAACTTAAATTGCTCGCACCAAAAGAGTTAACCTCTGGGTCAAACCCGCTATAATTGGTAAATGTGTAAAGGTTTTGAGCAGTAACATAAATACTTGAAGATTTCACAGTTTTAGCCATAGATTTTAAAACTGGAATTTTGTAGGCTAAAGAAACAGTTTTTACTCTTAAAAAACTTGCATCCTCTACCACATCACTAGTTACACCTGTGCCTCTTCTTAAAGTACTATTTGCTTTAGGAATGGTATTACTTGTACCTGGTCCTGTCCAACGATTTACTACACTTTTTAGCTTGTTTGTATTTAAAAGACCCGATTCAATTTCGTATCTGTTTAAATTAAGTACATTTACACCTTGTACACCTTGTAAAAACACATTTAAATTAAACCCTTTAAAACTAAAATTATTGGTTAAACCATAAATAAAATCTGGCTGGGCTTTTCCAATAATACTCCTATCTGCTGCGTTAATTACTTTATCATCATTTAAATCTGCGTAACGTGGATCTCCAGGTCTTATTAGGTTAGTGGTATTGATAATTCCGCTAGCAGTAATTTCTGCTGGTGTTTGCCAAATACCTTGAAAAGTGTAACCATAAAAAGAGCCAATTGGTTCTCCAACTCGTAATACATTACTACCTGGGTTTGCACCTGGAAAAATACTTGTACTTAAGTCTCCCACAAAACGTTGGTATTCTCCGTTTAAATCAGTGACTTTGTTTTTATTGAAAGATATATTAGCATTAGTACTCCATTGGAAGTTTTTTCCATCAAAATTTACAGTATTTAAACCAAGTTCAAAACCTTTGTTTTCAACCCCACCGGCATTAATTAAAGTAGTTTGATAGCCTGTACTTCTAGGAATAGAAACCTGTAATAATAAATCGCTGGTTTTTTTCTGATAATAATCTAAAGTTACACTAATACGGTTTTGTAAAAACGCTGCATCTAAACCTACATCTAAAGAAGCAGTAGATTCCCAAGTTAAATCTGGATTAGAAATATTGTTTGGTGCAATACCAATTAACCTGGTTGCGCCAGTAGTGTATCCGTTAGAGCCATATCTGCCTAAAGAAGAGTAAGGGTCAATTTCCTGATTTCCGGTAATACCATAACTAGTACGTAATTTTAAATCACTTAAAAAATTAAGGTCTTTGATAAAATCCTCGCCAATTATTCTCCAAGCAAAAGCTGCTGATGGAAAATATCCCCATTTATTGTTATCTCCAAAAACAGAAGATCCATCTGCCCTCATGGTAAAAGTAAATAAATACTTTTCCATTAAGCTATAATTTGCTCTTCCAAAATAAGAAGCTAAACTTTTTCTTCCCCTAGCAGATGACGGAGGAAGTGTAGTAGAACCGATACCTATATTGTCAGAACCTAAAATATTTGTAAAAAAACTGGTATTGGATGCGTTAAAATTTGTGTTATCAAATTGCTGAATAGATAAACCTGCTAAAAAACTAACCACATGATCTTTACTAAAGGTTTTATCATAGGTTAAAAAATTCTCGTTTACCCAACTATATCTGTTTCTTGCGGTTCTAGTTGCGGTTCCCTGCCCATTTGCCAAGAAAAGATCAGATGGTAAGAAAAAATCGCGAGTATCATAGTTTAAATCAACACCGCCATTTACTCTTAATTTTAAGCCTTTAATAAATTCGTACTCGCCAAAAATATTCATTAAGCTTCTTAAGGTTGCAAATTTATTGTTTACGGTTTCTGCGTATGCAACTGGGTTTCCAATATTGTTATCTGCATAAGGCGCTGGTCCACTTTGAAAAGTATATTGTCCAGTAACGGCATCCCTAACTGGTAAAGCAGGGTTAAACCTTAAAGCATCTAAAATCACACTTCCTGCACTACCACCAGCTGTATTTACTAGAGCTCGGTCTTCATCCGTACGTGAAGTTTGGGTGTTAAAGCCCATTTTAATTTTATCACCAATTTTTTTATCTAAACTATATCGTAAAGTAGCTCGGTTAAAGCCAGAATTAAGCACCACACCGTCTTGTGTTAAATAATTAAAACTTAAGCTATGCTGAGTGTCATTGTTTCCTCCATTAATACTTAATTGATAACTTTTTATTGGCGCTGTACGCAAAAGTGCATCTTGCCAGTTTGTTCCTTCACCCAAAGCGGCGATTTGCGCTGCAGTGTAAGCAGGTAGTCTTGTAGAGCCAGTTTCTAAATTTGTTAAAGTTACTACATCATTTAAATAATTTGCGTACTCTGTGGCATTCATCATATCGTAAGTTTTGGTTACGTTTTGTATACCTTGGTAAGCTTCAAAATTTATTGATGTTTGTCCTGCTTTTCCTTTTTTTGTGGTTACAATAATAACCCCGTTTGCACCTCTACTACCATATATTGCTGTGGCAGATGCGTCTTTTAAAACATCAATAGATTCAATATCGTTAGGGTTAATAGAGTTTAAATCCCCAGCACCCGGAAAACCATCAATAACAAACAATGGCTCGTTACCAGCTGTAATAGAGTTTGTTCCTCTTATACGTATAGAAATATTACCCCCTGGCTCTGAGTTAGTTTGCGTTACTTGAACCCCACTTACTCTTCCCTGCAAAATTTGATCAGCTCTTGTAACGGGTACGTTTTCTATATCTTTCATAGCTACAGAACCAACAGCACCGGTTATATCTCTTTTCTTTTGTGTGCCATAACCTACAACTACAACCTCATCTATATTGTACTTATCAAAATCCATAGCCATTGTAACATTAATTTCGGTTTTGTTTGTTGTGATTATGCTTTGTGTAACATATCCAACGTAAGTGAAAACTAATGTTGAACCCTCTGGTACGTTAATTTGATAAGCTCCAGAGGAGTTTGTACCTGTACTAATATTTGTACCTTTTACGGTTACAGCAACACCTTGTAATAGGCCTCCACCTTCTGCTTTAACTGTGCCCTTTATAATCACGTCTTTAGAGAAAAAGGCTCTGTTTGTTGTACTTTTTAAGGTCGAAATGCTTTTATTAGCGATTGTTTCTTTTGCAAATTTCTCTGTTTTTGCATTTACATTAGAAGAAATAATTAATACAGAAGTGCATAACAATACACACTTAGTGTTAAAATTCTCGTAAAATTTGTGAAAAGAAAATGCACTTGTTAATAACTGTTTTTTCATTCTTTTTCGTTTAAAATTTTTAATTCATTTATAAGCGCAATTAACACTTACTTTAAAATTTTGTGGTGGCTAAAAGATGTTGTTAAAGCATCTTTATTCGCTTTGGTTATTTTTAGGTTCACGTCATAATTTAGATTTAATTGGTTAATACACAGTTTATGTTGTTTTTAGTTATTTATTTTTATCATCTGTTTTTTTTAATTGGTATCCATCTTTTAATTTGATGGCCGTAAAAAGCATAGAAAACCAAGTATAAGTAGCATGGAATGAGCACCCAATAAGCAGTTCTTACATCATGTAAATCAGCTATATACCCATAAATAACAGGAAAAATGGCGCTGCCGCACAATGCCATAATTAAGGTAGATGATCCCACTTTTGTAAATCTTCCTAAATTTTTTAAGGCTAATGGCCAAATGCCCGCCCAAACCAAAGAATTAGCCAGACCTAATAAAACAATAAACCAAATTGAAATATCAGTGTGATGGCCTAAAATGGTATAATTGCCATGTGTATAAATAATTAAAAAAGTAAAAATGGTCCCCAGAACAGTACATATGCGTAAAATGTTTACTTGTGATATTAACTTCGGGATACAAATAATTCCAATAGAATAACCTATGATAGTAGCAAATAAAGTATATGAAGGAAAAACTTTAGCTTCCATAATTTGCATATTCATAGAGGTTGCGTAACCAATAATTGTATCAATAGCTATAACCTGAGTGCCTACATGAAAAAAGATAGCCAAAATACCGAGTATTAAATGAGGAAAATCAAAAAGGCTTTTTTTATCTATATTTAAATTTGACACTTCTTCACTCTCCTGCTCGGTATCAATTTCTGGTAAAGGGGATAATAAAATTAAAAAACCTAATACAGTTAGTACCAATCCTAAAATACTATAGGGTAGTATAACTCGTCTAATCAATTCGTTTAAGAATTCATTTTTTTCTATAACGCTCATTAACGGCAGCTGATTAAGCATTTCGCCATCGGTTACTTTGAAAATTACAGATGCAAATAATAGCGGCGCAATTATTCCAGCTCCTTTGTTGCATATCCCCATAAAACTAATTCGTTTGGCAGCTTTTTCTACCGGTCCTAGAATAGTGATGTAAGGGTTTGCTGCGGTTTGTAATATGGCTAAACCAGAGCCAATGGTAAATAAGCCTACAAGAAAAATTTCATACGTTCTGGTAAATGCAGCTGGAATAAACATAAAAACCCCCAACGCCATTATCCATAACCCGTACATAATACCCTTTTTAAAACCTACTGCTTTTAAAAGAAATGATGAAGGCAATGAAACTACGAAATAGGAAATATAAAAAGCAAATGCAACTAAATAAGATTGAAAGTTTGTAAGCTCGCAGGCAATTTTAAAATAAGGAATTAAGATGGCATTTATCCAAGTAATAAATCCAAAAACAAAAAATAAACTCCCTAAAATATAGGTAGAAATAAGTGTTTGCTTTGAAGTAAGTGAATTTACTTGAACTATATTAATTAAACTCGTATTTTGTTTCATTGCCATATTTAAGCATTACTTATGTATTTTTAGTAGATAATTCAATATCGTTTACGTACACGTAAATTATCAAAAAGATATATTTTATTCAACTCTTCAAAAAAAATGTATTGTATATAGTTATAATTGGTAATTCACATTCAAAAACGTGAGCGTACACGAAGATATAAATTTTTTATTTAAACCAAATGTTTTTCTAATATTTTATAAATCAATAATACCTTAATTGCAATTTTTTAATAGCCTTTAACAAAGTTTCAATGAAATAGGTATTATATATTTAAAATAGAAAATGTAATAAACACTACGTTCTATCTAAATTCTTTAAAAAAATCTATTCATTGCCTAAAGTAAATAGATACATAATAGTTGTTTCAATATCTTGATTATCCATCAAAATTTACTCCTGCTAACCCTCGGTTAAGTGCAATCTTCTCTACTCTCAAAAAAATCCAATATTAATAAATTATTAATTTTTATACCAATTCGGTTTTTGGTATAAAAATTGTTATTTTAGCTAAATATTAAATATAAATCATGAATAATATTAGTCAAGAAATTAAAAATTTCTCTTTATTGATTGATGAACAGTTTGATTTAGTTGACAACACAAACCAAAACTTTTGGACTTTAATACTCAACTTTTTCAATTAAATTAATCAAAAAACTGTTTCTAAAAAGCTTATCCAAAAGCTTGTAGGATTTTCTTTGTCCAAATTTTCAATTAGCATCGCTATTATTCAGGCTAAACACCAAATCCTTAACTTTTAATTCTCTACTTTCAACCTTAAACTTTCTACTTTAAACTTACATCCTACAACTTTCCACTTTAAACTTTCAACCTACAACTTTAAACCCTAAATTTGCCCCATATAATTTTCAAAGATTGAAAGAACAAAAAACGTTAACGGCATTAACCGTATTTGATATTGCCGAAGAAGGAAAAGGAGTTGCCCGGGCAGAAGATTTAGTGGTCTTTATAGAAAAAGCAATCCCAGGTGATGTAGTAGATGCAACCATCTATAAAAAGAAAAAGAATTTTGCCCAAGCTAAAATCTCTCAATTAATTAGTTCATCTCCAGATCGTGTAGCTGCTTTTTGCGAACATTTTGGTGTTTGTGGTGGCTGTAAGTGGCAACACATGACCTATGCGGCTCAACTCAAATACAAACAAAAATCGGTTTTAGATGCCTTGCAACGCTTAGCAGGTTTGGAAGTGAGCCATGCCGAAGAAATTTTACCTTCTGCACAAGACAGATACTACCGCAATAAACTAGAATATACTTTCTCTAATAAACGCTGGCTAACAGATTTAGACGGAGAAATTAACGATGATAAAGACATGAATGCCCTTGGCTTCCATGTTCCACTACGTTTTGATAAGATATTAGAGATAAACCATTGCTACCTACAGGCCGATCCCTCTAACGAGCTTAGAAATTCCATTGCAGAATTTGCCAAAGCTAAAGGCATCTCTTTTTACGATTTACGAGCTCATGAAGGCGCCTTACGTAACCTGGTTATTCGTACATCTTCTACTGGCGAATTGATGGTTATAGTGATTTTTGCCTATCCAGAAGAAAGACAAGTAGATTTGGTAATGGATTTTGTGAAAAACAAATTCCCGCAAATCACCTCTTTGCTGTACATCATCAATCAAAAAAAGAACGACACTTTTTCAGATCAAGAAGTGTTGCTTTACTTTGGGCGTGAATTTATTTACGAAGAAATGGAAGGACTAAAATTTCGAATTGGTCCTAAATCTTTTTACCAAACCAATTCTATTCAAGCTTACGAATTGTATAAAATCACCCGAGATTTCACAGATTTAAAAGGTACTGAGTTAGTTTACGATTTATACACCGGAACAGGAACTATTGCCAATTTTGTGGCTAAAAAAGCTAAAAAAGTAGTAGGTGTAGAATATGTTCCTGATGCTATTGAAGATGCCAAAATAAACTCACAAATCAATAACATCCACAATACGGTTTTTTATGCTGGCGATATGAAAGATGTTTTAAACAACGATTTCATTAACCAAAACGGTAAGCCAGACGTGATCATAACCGATCCGCCACGAGCAGGTATGCACCCCGATGTGGTAGAGCGATTAATGGAAATAGAAGCATCAAAAATTGTTTATGTTAGCTGTAATGCGGCTACTCAGGCTCGCGATTTAATTCGCTTAAAAGAAAAATACGATGTTGTACGCATTAAACCTGTTGATATGTTTCCGCATACACAACACGTAGAAAATGTGGTTTTATTAAAATTAAAAGCATGAATCCAGAAGAATTATTAGGACAAAACGAAGGGCAGCAACCGCAAGAAAGCCCCTTAATTAGTCTAAAAAAAGATTTAGAATTTTACAAAGATACTTTACGAGAGGTGGCCATAGAAATTATGGTCGAAGGGCTTTCAACCTATCCTATTTTTATCGCACATCAACATGAGGTGGCTCTTGGTGAGGTAATTATCAATCACACGGAGTTAGGGACCAGCTGGACTATTCAAGCTTCTACGTTAGAAGAGTTTCAAGAAAAAGGAATTATCCAATCTAATAAAAAAGACTCCTTTTTACAAAGCTATAAACCAGCCGATGATTTTATGTGCGTGTTTGTAGTGGTTCCAGAAGGAGCAAATTTTGTATATTATCCTTATAAATAACATTTAGGCGTTTCCCCGAAGAAAAATCGGGGTCGGGCTGTACATTATAATTTTTTTGGATGTCATCCTGAGCGGAGTCGAAGGACAGCAAAAAAAAACTGCCATTTCTCCGAAGGTTCAAAGAACTCCTTTGGAGAGTCCTTTAGACAATCCCTAACGCAAAAGTTAGATGGCTCTGCATTTCGTCATGCTGTAAGATAACTAGCGGTTTAGCATCTTGCCACATCAGTTTTTAATTGCTAGTAAGATCCTGAAACGAGTTCAGGATGACCTGCTTTATGGGTTTACGGTTTGTTTGTCCTGCTGTTAGCCAGCTGGCTAATCAGCATCTTATTCTATGAGTTTTTAATTGATGGTAAGATCCTGATCAGCTTCGTAGCTAAAAAAACTCACCCATTTCCAAAATCCAAAAAATAAATTATGTTTGTTTATCAAAAACGATAAGCTAAAAACATGAATTCTATACTTAACAAAAACCTATTCTTTGTAAAAGAACACCGCGGTATTTTCAAAGCCTCTAACAGCTACGATATTTTCGACCCAAACAGCCAAGAAATGGTATTGATTTGCCGAGAGCAAAATTTAGGTTTCTTTAGTAAAATGCTTCGCTTTACAGATTATAAGCGTATGACGCCATTTGATATAGAAATAACTACTCCAAATGGCGAAAGCATTTTAAGGGTAAAAAGAGGAATCTCTATTTTTGTATCTACTGTAGAAGTGTTTGATGAAAAAGAACAATTAATAGGAAAGTTTAAACAACAATTTTTCTCATTGGGTGGCAAGTTTAATGTATTAGATGTAGACGATCGTGTTGTTTGTACTTTAAAGGGAAAATGGACCAGCTGGGATTTTAAATTTACGCAAGACAACCAAGAATTGGCTCATGTTAGCAAAAAATGGGCAGGTATTGGTCGCGAATTATTTACCAGTGCAGATAATTATATGCTTAAAATTAACGAAACTGTTCCAGAAAATGACCCTAGGAGGACCTTAATACTTGCAGCAGTAATGTGTATAGATATGGTTTTAAAAGAATGATAGCTTACCAAAACCTTAAACCTCGGTCTGCGTCCTCACAGACCGAAACTAATTTATAATTCAAATAGAATAATCAAAAAACTAAGCGTTTATCGCTTTCCACAGTAAATCCTTCAACTCTATTAGATTTTTGTTAGCCAAAGAAGAAATAAAAATAGAAGGAATGTCTTTGGGTAATTGTGCTTGCATTTCTTTTTGCAACTCGGCGTCTAACAAGTCTAATTTGGTAATGGCAATAACTTTGGGTTTTTGTAAAAGCTCAGGATTATAGGCGGTAAGTTCTGAAAGTAGAATATCATACTCTTCTTTAATGGTTCTAGATGTATCTGCAGGAACCATAAACAATAAAACGGCATTACGCTCAATATGTCTTAAGAATCTAAATCCTAAACCTTTCCCTTCCGATGCTCCTTCAATAATACCAGGTATATCGGCCATAATGAAAGATTGATGACCACGGTAAGAAACTATACCTAGGTTTGGTACTATGGTTGTAAAAGGATAATCGCCAATTTCTGGCTTAGCGGCTGTAATTACAGATAGCAATGTTGATTTACCAGCATTTGGAAAACCTACTAAACCTACATCGGCCAATACTTTTAATTCTAAAACTCGCCAAGCTTCTTTACCTGGCAAGCCAGGCTGAGCGTAACGTGGTGTTTGGTGTGTAGGAGATTTAAAATGTGCATTTCCTAATCCTCCTTTTCCACCTTCTAATAATATTTTTTCTTGTCCGTCTTCGGTAATCTCGAATAAAATTTCGCCAGTTTCTGGATCCTTAGCAATGGTACCCAATGGAACTTCTAAAATTTCGTCTCTACCCATCTTCCCAGATTTATTGGTAGCACCACCTGCTCCTCCTTCGCCTGCAAAAACGTGTTTTCTAAATTTAAGGTGTAGCAATGTCCATAACTGAGCATTACCACGTACAATTACATGTCCGCCACGGGCTCCATCTCCACCGGCAGGACCGCCCATACTAGTCTTTTTATCACGGTGTAAATAGGCCGAACCCGGACCACCATGACCCGATTTACAGGAAATTTTAACGTAATCAACAAAATTTGTTCCTTGAGACATAAGCTTTGGTCGCTTTACCTAAATAGTAAAAACGTTATATTAAAAAATTAAAAAGGATACTGAAAGCATCAGTATCCTCAAAATATGATATAAAAAACTATAATTAAAGCTGAGTTACAACCTTAACAATGTTTTCGAAAATTTCAGAAATTGAACCAATACCAATTACCGCATAAAACTTATTTTGTGCTTTGTAAAAATTAGCAACTGGAGCAGTTTTTGAAGTGTATTCTTGAACTCTTTTTTTGATAATCTGTGGATTTTGATCATCAGGTCTACCTGAGTCTTTCCCTCTCATTAATAGCCTTTTTTCTAGCTCAACCTCACTTACTTCTAGGGCAATCATACCAGAAATGGCTTCATTTTTAGATTCCAATAATTGATCTAATGCTTCAGCTTGTGCTACTGTTCTTGGGAAACCATCAAAAATAAAACCTTTAGCGTCTAAATTCTGATCTAACTTATTAGATATCATTCCAATAACTACTTCATCGGGCACTAAAACACCTTGATCCATCAGTTTTTTAGCTTCTAATCCAAGCGGAGTACCATTGGTAATTTCTCCTCTTAAAATATCGCCTGTTGATAAGTGAATTAAACCAAATTTTTCTATTAAGTTTTGTGATTGAGTGCCTTTACCGGCACCCGGAGGGCCAAAGAGAACAATATTTAGCATATTTGTTTTTAAAATTTAAAAAGCCTTTTTGCTTGCCGGCAAAAAGGCTTTACCTTAAATTGTTTGTGAACCTGAAGGGATTCGAACCCCTAACCTCCTGATCCGTAGTCAAGTGCTCTATCCAGTTGAGCCACAGGTCCATTTATAAAATTCAAATTTTTGGGTGTACCCAAATCTTTAAATCGGATTGCAAAAATAGGCATTCCACTTTGTATTGCAAAATATTTTGTAAAAATGAAGTTAATAAGCTTTAAATCAGCACCTATTTAACCCAAATAACAGAATTATAGTCGTTAAACTCGTTAGGTTCAAATAAACTATTAGTAGGATCTTTCACCCATTTACCATCCACTATCAACTTATATAAATGCTTTCCGGGCTTCAAATAAACATCTATTCTCCAGCAATCATCTATTTTAACCATACTATAACCATACTCATCCCATTGATTAAAATCACCAGAAATAAACACATTTTTAGCATTAGGAAAATCTTTAATACAAAAACTAGTATTTGGCTCTACTGCTTTAAAAGAGTTAACAATATCCCCATCCATTGCAGTATGTGGGTTTTTAGTATCTAATATCCAATTTCCATCTACAATAAATTTATATTGATAATTTCCCTTAGCCAAGTTCAAAGTTGTTTTCCAAAACTCAAATTCAGGAATAAGTGCATCTGTATTTGGTTTCCAATTGTTAAATGTACCTGCAACATTCACTTTTTTAGCGTTTGCCGCACTAATCTTAAAATCTACCTGATTACCAATATAAATTACCGAATTATACGTCCCTTCTTGATTAGGCACTTTCATAGCATTTGAAGGATCTGTTACCCAATCCTGATCTAAGATGAATTTATACTCATTTCGGCCTTCTTTTAAATACATTGGAAGTCGCCAGCCAGTATTGTTTTTTTTCATGGATAACATTTGCTTATCCCAGTTATTAAAATCTCCACTAAGGATTATATTGCTCTTATCTACGTATCCATTTAAAACAAACTCGGTATTATATTTAAAGTATATTGAATTAAAGCCATCATGTCCGTCTGGTTTTTTATTCAAATTATACTGATCGTTTAGCCAAAAACCATCAACTATAAATTTATATAGATGCATGCCTGCGTCTAGTTTTATAGTAAACTCCCAGCCGGACAAAGTTTTGGTCATGATATACTCGCTTACACTCCAATTATTGAATGAGCCAGCAAGGACAACTTTTTTAGCACCCTCATGTGCAGGCAAAGTAAATTTTGTTAAACCATTTTCGAGTTCTTTAACAGTAACTGTAGTAAAATGATTGACTCCAAACTCAGCATCGGTATCATAACCATAATTGATCCCATTATTAAAAATATCATGAAGAATACTTTTAAAGTTATTCTCATTAAGCTGAGTTAAAAAGTTTAAAGACCTTTTGAATTGTAAGAAATTTTGATCAGACTTTTTCATCATCCAACCATCTATTGTTAGCTTTCTAAACTTGGTATTTCTAATGTCTTTACTTGATAGGTTATTGATTTTAGCTATTTGTAACAAGCTATCAATGCTCTTATTGCTTTTTCGTAAATCTATATTTAGATGCATAAATTCATCCTCAATAAAAAAATCGTGACTTTTATCCTGTCCTATAAGAAGGAAGGGGAAAAAGACAAAGAGGATAAATATTGTTTTACGGAAAATAACCATCTTAATTTTCTACATATTGATAATACATTTCAAACTCTTTTTTTACAAAATTTATCATAAAGACACCTCTCGAGTAAAAATCATAACCTAAAATACCATCAACGTATTGATTATAATATTTATTCATTTTAGATAAATCTGCCACCAGAAATCGATTATTCATGAACGTTCTAGTTTCCATATTTAATGAATCTAATTTTGCATAAAGCAACTCCGTATTGCCCTCTCCTACACCCGCCATGTTTATCCTATTGATAGGATATAAAGCAGCTGAGACCTTTTTTGGCATTCTAAAATCAATCAAATTCACTTCGGCACCAGTATCAAAAGCAAATACTAAACCTTTACCTCTTACATTAGCATTTATCAAAATTACATTATTGTTTAAACTAAAATTAGTTTTAAGGTACAAATTACGAAAACGTTTTTGTTCATCACTAAAATTCCCTTTTCTATCTAATTCGTGTATATACATTTGATTTTGATAAGGGTCCACTACAATAGCGTAATTATTAAATAATTGGGTGCCTAATAAGCCTAAGATTTTTATTTTTTTACTATTCTCTATTCCGGATAAATCAACAACATCTGCCTCTAATTTTTTGATTCCTAATTGGTCTATTTGAATAGATTTAACAAAGGTTTTAAAACCAGAAGTGTTGCCATTTACTCCTCCAGAATTAATACTTCCTAAATTTCTATACTTTCTAAAATAGGTTTGATTAAGAATTAAATAAGGAGCACCAGTATCAAATACAAAATCGCCTAAAATACTATCTAAAGAGGCTTCAATTAAAATGAGGTTTTGATACCTTTTGATGGGTATAATATAGGTTTTAAGTTCGTTTTCTTGATGTTCAACTTCTAAGCCTTTGATTTTGAATTGCCCAAAGTTTGTAGATGATAGGCTATAATTTTCTAAACCAAATGAGTTAAAACTTATTAATAATAAAGCTGTAGCTATCCAGAAAAAAAAATTAACCTTCATACATGTACTAAGACTAATATTTTAAAAATTGGTTACAGAAATTTGTATAAATAATTAAAATGAGAAGAGTTATAGTTTATTTCTTATTCTCTAAACAGGCATAAATGTGTGCTTTCACCAATTTGCCCATGTGCTTTATCTTCAAAAACTTTTTATTTTTATGATACTCTGCCAATTCTTTCCCAAGAGCTAAAGTTTTTTCTAGGGGTGCTACTTCGTCTTTTAAGGAAACATCAAATAATTCTTTTAACCTGTGACGGGCTAATTTAACCCTATGGCTAATGATACTTCGTTCTTCTTGTTGATATTGTTTCATGGTTTCCTCGGTAATAGACCCTATACCTAAAAACACCAAGTTGTTGTTTTCTTTAAAATACTGAGGCATGTACAACTTCAATTTGCCTTCGTAAGATTGCTGATCAAAATCTATGGCTCTGATTCTATACTGATTGCCCTCTATATCTGGCGTAATATCTACCACAAAATTGTAAGATCGCATATCGCCAAGTAATCGAACAAAACAACGTTCGTTAAATTTTACAAATTCTTTAGCTATACGCGTTTGGTTAAATTTAATATCGTTAATATAATCGTTTACAAAAACATCGCCTGGCAAGCCAGGAATATGCTGTTCTATTAGAGTTTCATCACTAGTGATGTAGTTGATTCTGTTTGGTGATAAAATATGCTCTAGTTCTAAGCCATACACTCTGGATGCATCGGCTCGTTTTACGTAAAAATGGTCGTAATTATCGTTTAAGCGATTGATGATACGTACTCTAAAAGGTTTAGAATTTCCAAAACAACAATAATCTATTCTAGAAACCGAGAGATGCTGCATCACTTCTAACCTACCTGATGCATGCATTAAGGCATAAATGTACTTTAGTCCTGGATAAAGTTCTTTCATCTCTGTCTCGTCGTAATAAACGGTTTGCCAAAGGGTATCTATATCGTTTTTGTCTAAAAGCGGTGTGGAAAAATTAAAACGTAGCATATCTGAGTATTGGACAGGAAGTTCTATTTCACGATCATACTTGATTAGATATTGCTTAAGCGGAGCAATAATTGGATAAAAAATCTTCTTTTTTGAAGGTGCGTCGTTTCTTTCAAATTTATTGCTCATACTCAAATTTAAGATTTTTAAATGATGAGATTGAGTTTTAGAATTATTTTAATTGGATGAGTTTGAAATTAATAAAGCTTACGAAAAAAAAATGCCACAGATGCACAGATAGTATAAGATGTAAAAGGAAATCTCTGAGATTTTTTAGTAGCGCACATAGAATAATATTTTTTTGTGGGACCTTTCGTTCCTCTTGGTGACGAAACGGTTAATAGGTTAACTCAAACACATTTCTTCAATAATATCTTGTAAAACTGGGTAATGAGCTAGCAAATCAGCTTTTTTTGCCATTTCAAAATCTTGAAAATCAAAACCCGGCGCAACAGTACAACTAACTAAGCCAAAACCATTCCTGCTTTTTAAGCGAGATGCAAACCAAGTATTTGCTGGAATAGTTGCTTGTAAAACCTCTCCATTTTCTGGATTATTTCCCAAGAAAATCTGATGTAACTCATTTTCAAAAATATAGGATATTTCTAAGGTCTCGCCTAAATGATGAAACCACAGCTCATCAGATTTTATCCTGTGAAAATGAGATTTTTGTTCATTTTGCAACAAAAAGTAAATGGCTGTGCTGATGTTACGCAAACCTGATGGTGTTTCTATTTGCGCATCAGAACGGTAAGTTTCTTTATAAAAACCTCCCTCCGGATGGGCAATCATTTGTAGTTTATTTATCCAATAATTAGCATCTTTTATCATCTCTTTGAGCTACATTTTAAATTCACAATATAACAAAAAAGGATTTCAGCAATAAAACTAAAATCCTTTAAATCAAATTTTACTCTTGAACTACTTAGCGCTTTCTTTAGCCCAAGTATCTTTTAAAGTAACTGTTCTGTTGAAAACCAAATGGTCTGCTGTACTATCAGCATCTAAACAAAAATACCCTTTACGGATAAATTGGTAACGTCTGTCTGGATTATCCAATAATTGCTGTTGCGCATTTGCTAAATCGGGTTCTATGTAAGCGTTTTTTAAAACCATCAAACTTTCTGGATTGATGTAATCTTTAAAATCGCCTTCTTCACGGTCGGGTTCTTCGGCGGTAAATAACCTATCGTATAATCTAATTTGGGCGGTTTTAGCATGTTTTACACTTACCCAATGCATGGTTCCTTTAACTTTTAAACCAGATGTATCTTCACCTGATTTAGACTCGGGGAAATAAGTACAGTGAATTTCGGTTACATTACCTTCGCTATCTTTCACAAAATCATCGCACCTTACAATGTAAGCGTTTTTTAAACGACTCATTAAACCTGGGCCTAAACGGAAGAATTTTTTAGGTGGTTCTTCCATAAAATCTTCACGCTCTATCCACAATTCTTTGCTAAAAGGAATTGCTCTTTCTCCATCATGACCTTCTACCTCTGGATTATTTTCTCCGTGTAACATTTCTTCTTGTCCGTCTGGATAATTGGTAATCACCATTTTAATAGGGTCTAAAACGGCCATTCTCCTCCACGATGTTTTATTTAAATCTTCACGGATAAAAAACTCCAGCAAACTATATTCTATTAAATTTTCACGTTTTGCAATTCCAATTCTATCGCAAAAATTACGGATTGAAGATGGCGTAAAACCTCTTCTTCTTAATCCGCTGATTGTCGGCATACGAGGGTCGTCCCAGCCGGTAACAAAACCTTCGTTTACCAACTGCAATAATTTACGTTTGCTGGTTACGGTATAATCTATATTTCTACGAGCAAATTCATATTGCTTTGATGGGAATAATTCTAGCTGAGCAATTAACCAATCATATAATTCACGATGTGGAATAAACTCCATGGTACAAACCGAGTGTGTTACGTTTTCTATGGCATCACTTTGCCCATGAGCAAAATCATACATGGGGTAAATGCACCATTTATCGCCAGTACGGTGATGTTTAGCATGTTTTATACGATATAAAATAGGATCACGCATCAACATATTTACATGCGCCATGTCTATTTTTGCTCTTAAGGTATGAGCTCCATCCGGAAATTCACCGTTTTTCATGCGCTCAAACAAAGCTAAATTATCAGCAATGCAACGGTCTCTAAACGGACTATTCTTACCGACTTCGGTAGGTGTGCCTTTAAATGTTGCCATTTGTTCGGCATTTAACTCGTCTACATAAGCCAAACCTTTTTCAATTAGTTTAACTGCGTAACGGTAAAGTGTGTCAAAATAATCTGAGGCATAAAGTTCGTTTTCCCATTTAAAGCCTAGCCATGTAATGTCTTTCTTTATACTTTCTACATAAATGGTGTCTTCTGTAACTGGATTGGTATCGTCAAAACGGAGATTAGTATAACCGTTAAACTTTTGAGTTAAACCAAAGTTTAAACAAATAGAGCTGGCATGCCCGATGTGTAGAAAACCATTAGGCTCGGGCGGAAAACGGGTTACAATACTTTTATGCTTACCTGATTTTAAATCTCCCTCAACTATTTCTTCTATAAAATTTAATGATTTTTCTTCTGACATGTTTGTAAAAAATATTTGAAGCTGCAAAAATAGGAATTTTTATGTGGCTATGTTCATCAATTTAAAGCATCAGAAATTGTTAATTGTAAGATTTTTGCGCTAACAATTGCCACAAAGTGATTCCTGTGGAAAAACGGCATCCTTGCCCGTACCGTTAAGGCGGGCTTTTTTTGCTTGTCATCCTGAGCGGAGCCGAAGGAACAAACAAAAAAAAGATACAGTGGAAAGCGTGTTAAAGCGCCCTTACTAAAATTAAAATTTTACAAATTAGCTTAAAAACCAAATAAAAAAAGCCATTTTAATGCTACAGCAAATAGATACTAAATACTACGTTTTTGGCACTTGATATTAATTGCATTTAAAACAACATTAACTATATTTGCGTTCCGTAAAGAATTATATTTAACATTATAATGAGAGAAATACAGTTTAGAGAAGCCCTTCGTGAAGCTATGAACGAAGAAATGCGCAAAGACGATAAAATTTACCTAATGGGCGAAGAAGTTGCCGAATATAATGGTGCTTACAAAGTGAGCCAAGGTATGCTTGAAGAGTTTGGTGCTAAAAGAGTAATTGATACGCCTATTGCAGAGCTTGGTTTTGCGGGTATTGCAATTGGATCTGCTATGAATGGTTTACGTCCGATTGTAGAATTTATGACCTTTAATTTCTCATTGGTTGCTATAGATCAAATTATAAATAGTGCTGCAAAAACCCTTTCTATGAGTGGTGGACAGTTTGGTTGCCCAATTGTTTTTCGTGGCCCCACTGGTAATGCCGGTCAGTTAGGTGCGCAACACTCGCAAAATTTCGAAAACTGGTTTGCTAACTGTCCAGGATTAAAGGTAGTTGTTCCTTCAAATCCCTATGATGCTAAAGGATTAATGAAGTCTTCAATTTTAGATAACGATCCTATTATTTTTATGGAGTCGGAATTAATGTATGGCGATAAAGGACATGTTCCAGAAGAAGAATATTATTTAGAAATTGGTAAAGCTAATATTGTAAAAGAAGGCACCGATGTAACTATCGTCTCTTTCGGTAAAATGATGAGTCGTGTGGTTGCACCTGCAGTTGAAGAATTAACCAAAGAAGGAGTTAACGTAGAAGTTATTGATTTAAGAACTGTACGTCCTATTGATTATGATTGTATTATCAACTCGGTTAAGAAAACTAACCGTTTAGTGGTTGTAGAAGAAGCTTGGCCTTTAGCGTCTATCTCTTCTGAAATTGCATTTAACGTACAACGTAATGCTTTTGATTACTTAGATGCACCTGTAATTAGAATTACTTGTGCAGATGTTCCTTTACCTTACGCTCCTACACTTATTGCTGCAAGTTTACCAAATGCAGAGCGTGTGATAAAGGCTGTTAAAGAGGTGATGTATGTTAATAAGTAGTGAGTATTAGATAGTGAGTAGTGAAAATTTTTAAAAAACCGTTCTAAATTTTAGAGCGGTTTTTTTATTTAGTTCAAAATTATTTAGAAATTAATTGCGAGCAGGCTAGTATCAAAGTATCAATTCTAAACGTATTGTCGATTAATCAACCTAAAGGATAATCAACTTATGGATAGTTTAATTATCATTGTAAATAACTTAAAACTAATTATGAAAAAAATCTTCAATTTATTTATGCTATTAATTTTGATTGGACTAGGCAAAACAATGGCCCAAGATAAAATTTACAAAAAAGGCGGCGAAGTTTTGGAAGTGAAAATTACCGAAATTGGTATTGACGAAATCAAATACAAATTATTTAACGACAAAGATGGTCCAGCTTACACTGTTGAGAAAGATAGAATTGTTAAAATAATTTACCAAAATGGAAGAGTAGAAACTTTTACCTCAAGTTTTAATGATAAAGAACTTTACACAGACCAGAAAAAAGAAGCTATAAAGATTAACTTTTTATCTCCTTTATTAGGGTATACCGCCTTAAGCTATGAAAAAAGTGTGAAGCCCGGCAGAAGTTACGAAGCTACTTTAGGCATAATTGGATTGGGCAAAAGGCAAGAGATTTTATCTGCATCTAGCAGTACGAATCCTGCAATTTATAGAGGCCAAGCCGGTGCCTACATTGGTGCTGGATACAAGTTTATTAAACTACCCGATTTTACAAGCAGAGGTTCTAAGTTTTCGCATGTGATGCAAGGCACATATATTAAGCCTGAGGTAATGTTTGGAACTTTTAGTAGAAGGGAAGAAACCTATGTTAGTGGAAATAACTTTGGCAGGTACGAGTATAATAGACGAACTTCTGTTTTTGGCGGTGTTTTAGTAAATCTTGGTAAGCAATGGGTTTTTAGTGATATTTTCCTTTTAGATATTTATGCTGGTTTGGGGTACGATTTAAATAATAATAAAGAAATATTTACCACTAGCAACGGAGAAACAACAAGTTTAGAATTTAGTGGATACCATTACGGCATGATTTCTACAGGTGCCGGTAGTGGAATTGGATTAACATCAGGGATTAGAATTGGCTTGTTGATTGGCAAAAAAGCAATCGAAAATTAGGAAAGCTATTTCATACAAAAGCCGCAAAATTTTAAATTTTGCGGCTTTTGTATTTTTAGATATTTTATTAATCTTCTGGTTCTACCAAAATGTTTTCGCCAGTTACAACGGCTTTAATTTTTGCTTCTAATTCATCAGATAATTCTGGATTATCTAGTAATAACTGCTTAACTCCATCGCGTCCTTGTCCTAATTTAGTGTCGCCATAGCTAAACCAAGAACCTGCCTTTTTAACGATTCCGTATTCTACACCTAAATCTATAATTTCCCCTACTTTAGAAATACCTTGACCAAACATGACATCAAACTCTGCAATACGGAAAGGTGGAGCAACTTTATTTTTAACAATTTTTACTTTAACACGGTTTCCTGAAACTTCGTCAGAATCTTTAATTTGCGCTATTCTTCTAATGTCTAAACGTACCGAAGCGTAAAACTTTAATGCATTACCACCTGTTGTAGTTTCTGGGTTACCAAACATCACCCCAATTTTATCTCTTAACTGATTGATAAAAATACAACAACACTTAGTTTTACTAATAGAACCGGTTAATTTTCTTAAAGCTTGCGACATTAAACGAGCATGTAAACCCATTTTAGAGTCGCCCATTTCTCCTTCAATTTCACTTTTAGGGACTAATGCAGCAACCGAGTCGATTACTATGACATCTATAGCGCCTGAACGAATTAAATTATCTGCAATTTCTAAAGCTTGCTCGCCATTATCTGGTTGAGAGATTAATAAATTCTCAATATCTACACCTAATTTTTTGGCGTAAAACTGATCAAAAGCATGTTCGGCATCTACAAAAGCTGCAATACCACCTTTTTTCTGTGCTTCGGCAATGATGTGTGTAGCTAATGTTGTTTTACCAGAAGACTCTGGTCCGTAAATTTCAATAATTCTACCTTTTGGTACACCACCTATTCCTAATGCAATGTCTAATCCTAAAGAACCTGTGGAAATTGATTCCATAGCTTCTATTGGCGCATCGCCTAGTTTCATTACTGTGCCTTTACCGTAAGATTTCTCTAATTTATCTAGGGTTAATTGTAGGGCTTTTAGCTTATCGTTACTTGCACTCATGTATAATATTTTTAGTATTTTGTAGTAAAATCAATTTTATAAAGGCAAAAATTGCTAAAAAAATTGGTATTTAAAAATTTATTATTTTAAACTTAGTTAAGGTTTTTGATTTTTCAAATAAATGTGAATAAATAGCTTATTTAACAGCTCTTTTCTTTAGCTCTTTAGCAATTTTATTTTTCTTAGCCAGTGCTGCTTTTTTCTTTTTTAACTTCATTTCTGTTTGTTCTTTCTTCAGTAATGCGGCTGGGGTATTTTGCGCTGCGTAATATTTACAGATGTGGTTTATCGCACACTCATTACATTTTGGATTTCTTGCTAAACACACATACCTACCATGTAATATTAACCAATGGTGTGCTATATGAATTTTATCTTGCGGAAGATACTTGACTAACTGCTTCTCAACGGCTAAAGGTGTATTTGCTGCGGTTGTTAATCCTAACCTATTTGATACTCTAAAAACATGCGTATCAACCGCCATTGCTGGTGCATTATAGATTACCGATGCAATAACATTAGCCGTTTTACGACCTACTCCAGGCATTTTTTGTAAATTCTCTATCTTTTCCGGAACTATACCGCCAAATTCATTCAGTAAAATGTTAGCCATGCCAACCAAATGCTTGGCTTTATTATTAGGATAACTTACTGAGCGGATATAAGTAAAAACTTCATCTGATGTTGCAAGAGCTAAAGATTCGGGTGTAGGGAAACGTTCAAATAGTTTGGGCGTAATTTGATTGATGCGCTTATCAGTACATTGGGCAGATAAAATCACAGCAATTAGTAGTTCAAAAGGATTGGTATAATGTAATTCTGTTTCTGCCGTAGGCTGATTTTCTGCAAAGTATTCTACAAATGCTTGGTATCTATCTTTTTTTAACATGAATTTGCTTGTAAATAAGAGAAATCATCAAAAGTAATTAAACGTAAATATAAAATTTATCCTCATCCCATTTTTGGGGATTGTTTATGATGTAATTAGCAATATTATGATAAGCTTGTTCATTTCTAATGATATGCTCATAATAGTTTCGCTGCCATATTTTTCCCATCTGCTCATTTTTCTGTTTATATATCTCTAAACATTTATTGGCAACAATTGATTTGTATGCTCCGATAATATCTGAGATTGATGGAGCCGTCGCTGCAGGACTCGCCCCTGCCCTTTGATTTTCATCAATAATGATTTCATCTTTGATGAAATCATTATTGATATTTTCTTTTTGGGCAACCGCAAGGGTTGCCCCGACGGTTGCCCCGACGGTTGCCCCCACATCTTTCAAAACTATAATCATATGAACATGATTTGGCATAATTTGAAATACATCTATTTCAAAATTGATAAATCTATCGGCTAGTTTAATCCACTTGTTATAAGCAATCTCACCAAACTGATTCAAAACCATTTCACCATTAATCACTTTCCCAAATCTACAAATCCTATCCTCGCAACAAATGGTAATAAAATAAGCTCCCGCTTGCGAATAATCATAACCTTTTAATCTGATAGAACGGCGATGATGTATTTTAGGGTTATATGCCATTTTAAAGGACTAACTAAATCAGCTCTCAAACTTAATCCATCCCTCACCTTCATAACCATAATTGAAATATTTAGGCGTAATCATTTCGGCAAGCATTTCTATAGTATCAACAATCCGTGGACCGCTACGATTAAAATAAGCGTTTCCATCGGCAATATAAACACGGTTATTTTTGACTGCTGTTAAGTCGCGTAAACCAGGTAAGTTCAAAATTAAATCTATCTCTTGTAAAGTTCTAGCAATAGAAAAACCACAAGGAGATACAATTAAAACATCCGGATTTGCATCATAAATTTGTTGCCAATCTACAAATGGCGAGTGCTTTCCATTTTCGGCCAAAAGCGACTGACCGCCTGCAATCTCTACCAATTCTGGAATCCAATTTCCTGCAACCATAATCGGCGAAAGCCATTCTATAATTACCACTTTAGGTTTATCCGGAAAAAATTTAAGCTTATGTTTGACTAAATCTATACGTTCTTCTAAATCTTCTACAAGTTCGTTCCCCTTTTCTTGAACCCCTAAAGTTTTGGCAACTTCTTTAATCTCTTTTAAAATATCCCAAAGTGTATTGGGTTGTAAAGAAATCAACTTAGTTTCTTTCGAAATTAAATTGCTTAAGGCCTCTTCTACATCTTTTTGAGAAACAGCACAAACCTCGCATTGGGCTTGCGTAATAATGTGAGTAGGCTTTAAAGACTTGATTAATTCTTGGTCGATTTTATAAATTGAAACTGCATCTGAAAGGATTTCTTTTACTTGAGCATCAATTTGCGCACTATCGCTGCCAGCGATAAATTTAGCATCGGAACAAATGGGCAATTTTTGAATGCTAGCGGGATAATCGCACTCGTGAGAGCGGCCTACTAAACAATTTTCTAATCCTAAGGCACAAATAATTTCTGTAGCAGCTGGTAAAAGAGAAATGATTCTGGTTTGATTCATTTATTAATCTATTATATTATTTTGCAAAGATAAAAATTTGAGCGAGCCCTATGTTTTTAATCCATCAATATAGATTGACAAGTTTATCCAAGATATGTTTGGGTTTATTTGTAGTTTCTATATTTCTTTTTAGCTGTAATGCTAATCAAAATCAAGAAGAAAAAACTGTTTTTAACCTCAATTTAGACCAAGGCTTAACCTCGCTAGATCCCGCTTTTGCCAGAAATCAAAATGTTTTATGGATGACTAATCAACTATTTAATAGTTTAGTGCAGATAGATGACAGCTTAAATATTAGGCCGTCTGTAGCTAAAAGCTGGGAAATTTCTGATGATGGAAAAACCTATATTTTTCATTTAAGAAATGATATTTTTTTTCATGATGATAGTTTATTTGAGAATGGAAAAGGCCGAAGGGCTACCGCAAGTGATTTTAAATATAGCTTCACTAGAATAATAGACACTAAAATTGCTTCATCGGGAGCGTGGATTTTTAATGATAAAGTTAGCGGGGCCGACGCTTTTCAAGCGCCAAACGATTCTACTTTTGTAATTAAACTAAAGAACCCTTTTCCTCCTTTTTTATCGATGTTATCTGCACAGTATTGCTCGGTTATACCACATGAAGTTGCCGATAAATATGGTAAAGAATTTAGAACGCACCCTATTGGAACTGGTCCGTTTAAATTTAAATATTGGAAAGAAGGTGAAGTTTTAGTTTTACTCAAAAACGAAAACTATTTTGAAAAGGACAGTAATGGAAATTCATTGCCTTATTTAGACGCTGTTAAAGCCACTTTTATTCCCGATAAACAAACTGCATTTATGGAATTTTTAAAAAAGCATTTAGATTATTTTAATAGTATTGATGGTAGCTACCGTGATGATATTTTAACCAAAAGCGGCAAAATGACTAAAAAATACCAAGGTAAGTTTCACCTTAAAAAAAGCCCTTACCTAAACACCGAGTATTTAGGAATGCTGGTAGATAGCAGCTTAACCATTGTAAAGAACTCGCCTCTTAAACATCAAAAAGTAAGGCAGGCCATTAATTATGCAATCAACAGACATCGCTTAATCAAATATTTAAGAAATAGCATCGGAATACCAGCAAATGCAGGTTTTATTCCGGCGGGGATGCCAGGTTTTAGCAGCAATAACGTAAAGGGTTATGAGTATAATCCAGCAAAAGCAGCTCAATTATTAAGGGAAGCTGGCTTTCCAAATGGGAAAGGAATGCCCGAAATTACATTGAGCACCACCACAACTTATAAAGATTTAATAGAATTTATACAAGGTGAGCTGGCAAACGTGGGAATAAAGTCTAAAATTGAAGTAAATCAAAGCGCTTCTTTAAGAGAAGTGATTGCAAAAAGACAAGTCAACTTTTTTAGAGGTAGCTGGATAGCCGATTATGCCGATGGTGAGATTTATATGTCGATGTTTTATTCTAAAAATTACGTACCAATTGGACCAAACTACACCAGCTTTAACAACAAAGAGTTTGACAAAATGTATGAACAAATTAACTACATAAAAAGTGATGCCGAACGGTATAAACTTTATCAAAAAATGGATCAGTTAATAATGGATTATGCTCCCGTTGTCCCTTTATTTTACGATGAATCGGTTAATCTTTATCAAAACAACATTAGTGGCTTAAGTAGTAATGCCCAAAATTTATTGGTATTAAAGAATGTTAAAAAATTAAATAAATAAACTTTTAATGCCAATATGTTAGTTTTATTTTAAATGGCAAGCATATTGTATCTTTGCAAACAGAAGGAAAATTAAATGCCGAAAAATAAAATTTACGATACCGCAGTAAAGCCAGAACGAGTTGTTTTAGTGGGATTGATTACAGCAAACCAAACCGAAGCGCAAGAAAAAGAATATTTAGATGAGCTTGCCTTTTTAGTAGAAACTGCAGGTGGAATTACCGAAAAACGTTTTACCCAAAAAATGCAGAGGCCAGAAAGGGCAACCTTTGTAGGTACAGGTAAACTAGAAGAAATACAAGAATATGTTAAGGCAGAAGAGATAGACATTGTTGTTTTTGATGATGAACTATCGCCCATGCAACTTAGAAATATAGAGAATGAGCTAAAGGTTAAAGTGCTTGATAGAAGTAATTTGATCTTAGATATTTTTGCTAAAAGAGCGCAAACCGCACAAGCTAAAACTCAAGTAGAACTGGCACAATTGCAATACATGTTACCGCGTTTAACTAGAATGTGGACCCATCTAGAGCGTCAGAAAGGTGGTATTGGTATGCGTGGGCCTGGAGAAACCCAAATAGAAAGTGATAGAAGGATTATTAAAGAAAAAATATCATTACTAAAAAAGAATTTAACTTTAATTGATAGGCAAAACGAAACACAACGAAAAAATCGTAAAGAGTTAGTACGTGTTGCTTTAGTGGGTTATACTAACGTGGGTAAATCTACCATTATGAATATGCTTTCTAAATCCGAAGTGTTTGCAGAAAATAAGCTTTTTGCCACTTTAGATACCACCGTAAGAAAAGTAGTTTTAGAAAATGCACCGTTCTTGTTATCAGATACAGTAGGTTTTATTAGAAAACTACCGCATCATTTGGTAGAGTGTTTTAAATCAACCTTAGATGAGGTTAGAGAAGCTGATATTTTGATACATGTGGTTGATATCTCGCATCCAAACTTTGAAGATCAAATACATACAGTAAACGAAACTTTAAAAGATTTAGGAGCCATAGACAAAGAAATGATTATGGTTTTTAATAAAATTGATAATTACCACGAAGTAAAAGTGGAACAAGATTGGGAAGTAGAAAACGAGGAAACTCCAAAAATGACTTTAGCCGATTTTAAAAACAGCTGGATGGCTAAAAGTAATAGTCCCGCCATATTTATATCGGCAACAGAGAAAGAGAACTTAGATGAATTTAGAAACCTGCTATACGACCGTGTAAAAGTGGTAAATCAGCAAATTTATCCATTCAACAATTTTTTATATTAAAAAGAAGCAAGAATAAAGACACAAGAAGCAAGACAAAGAAATCTTGATACTTGATACTCTAATCTTGATACTAAAATAAACAAACATGGAATCTAAAAGACAACAAAAATTTGCAAGAGTAATACAAAAAGATTTAGGAGAAATTTTTCAGCGAGATGCTCATAATTTATTACCTAACGCCATGATCACCGTTACCAAAGTTAGAACAACTCCAGATTTAGGAATTGTAAGAGTATATTTAAGCTTTTTTAATGCTCCGGACAATTTATTGGCCATCAATACCATTAAAGCAAAAACAGCCGAGATAAGATATATTTTAGGCAAAAAAATCAAAGATCAGGTGCGTGGGGTGCCACAGTTAGAGTTTTTTATTGATGATACTAACGAATACGTAGATAGAATGGATAAAATTTTTACTCGAATTAATAAAGACGAGGAAGAAAGTTAAGATAATCATCAAGGCGTTTTAACACGCTATCCGTTCATACGCCTGCAGGCCTTAGACCCAAGGCAGGTATCCACTTCTATCGTTAACGCAACATATCAAACTAATAATTGTATTAACAGGTGCTCAGTTTAAAAGCTGAGCATTTTGCATTTAGCTTAAAAAAGTAATGATTAATAGCGCACAAGAAATAAACCTTTTACTCCAAAAACACCATACTACTTTTGCAGATGTTGTTTCATTTAACCCTTCAGAAGATCACTATATCAATTTAGATTTTACGGCAAATAATCAAGATTTATTACCAGAAACAGTAAACGATACACACAAATTCTCTGAATATATTGATGGAGTATTAGCCAAAAACAACGCCAAATTTGGTGTTGGAGGCTATTTTGAACATCGAACCATTTATGCAAGAAGTGAGCATTTTGGCAATAGTGATGAAGAACCAAGAAGACTTCACTTAGGTGTTGATATTTGGGGCAAAGTAAATACGCCTGTTTTTGCTTTCGCAGATGCTCAGGTTCATAGTTATGCTTTTAACGATAATTTTGGCGATTATGGTGCAACAATCATCTTAGAACATCACATAGAAAACTGTACTTTTTATAGCTTGTACGGCCATTTAAGCTTAGCCAGTTTAAATCATTTAGAAGTAAATCAAACCATTAAAAAAGGTACACAGTTTGCTGAATTTGGAAACGAGAAAGAAAATGGAAATTGGCCTCCGCATTTACATTTTCAACTGATGGTGAGCATGGATAATTACAAGGGAGATTATCCCGGAGTAGCAAAATTTTCTGAAAAAGATGAGTGTCTTAACAAAATTCCAAATCCTAATTTAATTTTAAAATTTTAATAGACTTAAATAGTTAATCAAATTTTTATTTTTAGATTTAATCCTAAAAAATAAATATGGCAACTTCCAAAGTAGTATATAATGGTGGTTTAAGAACCACATCAACTCATTTACAATCAGGTACCGAAATTATAACTGACGCACCTGTAGACAACCACGGAAAAGGTGAGGCTTTCTCTCCTACGGATTTATTAGCAACATCTTTAGCCAATTGTATGCTAACCATCATGGGAATTACCGCCCGTACGCATGAAATTGATATGGACAATACCACAGCAGAAGTAACCAAAGTAATGGCAACCGAACCAAGGCGAATTTCAGAAATCCACATCAATTTTGACTTCCCTAAAAAGAACGAATATTCTGATAAACAAAAGAAAATTTTAGAACATGCAGCTTTAACTTGCCCCGTGTTTTACAGTTTGAATCCTGATATTAAGAAGGAAATTAGTTTTGGATGGTGAAGTGAGTATGTTTAGTAGTTTGCGAACATTATAAAAAACGATTTTTTTTATGACTGATAAATACATTATTTTATTAAAACGGCAATTAGACGAACTGGAAAAAATCGGAACTAATAGTATAACTAAATCTGAGCGTTCATTTGGCGTAGATGCTTGGAAAAGCTCCACTATTTCGATTTTAGAAAGAATTTTCGGAAAAGAAAGCAGGAAAATTCAAGAAGTAGAAAGAATAAAATTAGGAAAATCTTTTAGTTTAGATTCATCGCCAACTTATTATGTTGAAACAGTTAAAGAAACTGCAAAAGCAATTATTGAAAGCTGTATCTACGAACTGGAAATACTAGGTTCTCCTATGCAAATTTATGACGGAAATAATAGTGGGCTAAATTTAACAGTTGTTCAAAGTCAATCTAACAACCAAACAATTAAACTAGACCTTATTGTTCAGACATTACAAAAGGAATTAACTGGTAAAGAATTAGGTGAAATACAGTTAATTTTAGACTCTAAAGAAACACCAGAACTTAAGAAAACTAAAACTATAGACAAATTAAAAACTTTTGGATCTGACACGCTATCAAACATTATTGCTGGTATTTTAACCAATCCTTCAATTTGGGGTGGATAAAAGTCCAACACCTAACAACAAGTTTCTATGTAAAAATGGCTGAACTACTTTATTTAACTTTCTAAGAATTAATTTTAGTTGTTACGATAATGGTTTGGCAGGTAATAACATTTCTAAGTAAATTAGCAAAACGTTAAGTAAGCATAATCGACTTAGTGGCGAAACATAATTAACCAAGAAACATGAACCTAGAAGAAAAACTCACTACAATTTGGACAAAAAAATACGTTGAAATTCTACCAGAATTCATAATTGATAGAGGTTTTTGTTATTCTATAAATAATGACCAAAAAGATATACTAATAACTGGTATTAATCCCTCTTTTAGGTCTACTGATATAAAAGAATCTTTTGGTTTTGATTTTCAGACGATAATCTCGAACAATATACACGACAACTATTGGTCTTCTTTAAAAAAAATGGTGTTTGATGAAGATAATAATATTGATTTCAGAAAAAAAACAGGCTACCTTGATATACTGTATTTTAGAGAAAAGAATCAATTGACATTAAAGAAGGACATTCTGCCTAATCCAAATGGAATTCAATTTATTGCTGACCAATTGAATCTAACGCAACATTTAATTGAAGAAGTTATAAAACCAAAGATTATAATCGTTAAGAATAAAGAATCTTCTGCTTATTGGGGGAAATTTGCAGGAAATGGGATTATATGGATGGGATATGATTTAGAGTTCATAGAAAATACCATTAAAGGCGATTTATATAAGATTAAGGGACTAATCAATTCAGAATTAAGAATTGCTAGTGAAATTGAAACCACGAACCTCAAAAACACCATTGTTTTGTTTACTGAACATATTACTCAATATACTAAAAAAGAAAAACGACCAACTGCTATTACTGTAAAAGGATTGATGGATAATTTCATAAGCACTGTTGAATGAATTAAAAAGAATGACACCCAGTAAAAGAAAACTTTATCTATATACCCCAGCAAAGTACTTCTACTTCCTCTACTACAAATTAATTACATTTGTGTTTGGGCGGAAATAACCCTTTGAAACGGTACAAATTGAATTAGTCAATCCCATTACCAGCCATTTTAAGAATCCTTTTTATCCAATCACTTCCAAAGCCTCTTCAATAGAAATATCGCTATGAGATTGATCTAAAATACATTCCCCGCTTTTAATTAATAATAACTGAGGCGACTCGTGATGAACTTGAAAAAGTTCTGCTATTTGATTAGAAATTTCTCTGTGAGCTATTAAATCTAAAAAATAAGGCTTTACAGTTGAGGGCAAATCACCTAAATCCATATCAACTCTCTTTTTAGCCATCATACTGATAGAACACCTAGTGCTATGCTTAAAAATAACACTATAGCCTTCATCAGCTTTAATATCATTTAATTGAGAAATTTGATTTAGTTTAATCCAGCTCATGGTTTAATAAAAATATTTTGATCAACACTTTCCAAAACTTTAGCCAGTGGAAAGATAATTGATGAATTATTAGTTGTATTAGTTTTCTTGGTAGATAATTTAACTCCTTGCCCTAATTCTTGATATGGAGCCCACTCTAAAGCAGAGCTATTTTTTTGGTTTTGTAATAAGTATTTCCACCTAACCACTTGTCCATTAGTACGGCTAATATACAACCAATATTGGTCGCCTGGTGTTAAACCTACTTTATCAAAATTAAGATTAATCACAAAACAATCCTCGTTATTGATTATCTCGTCGGCTTCTAACTTTGTATTCACGCCAGGGTCTTGTAGCTTAGTTGGAACTAGCAACCAATAAGTATCATTAATAAAAGCAGCATAAGCTCTAGTTACTAATTTACTAGCAATAGAATCTGGTAACTGCACCCCGTTTTCAAAGGCTTTTCCTGTTTTGGTATTTGTGTTAAACAAAACAACAGACTTTTTACCATCAGCTGTTTCAGATTCTAAACGATAGTTTCCTGTAAATTTATCCCATAAATGAGTTCTACCTGGGTTTAATTTCCCATTTCTTTCTGATGCGAAGGTGAATTGAAAATATCTTGCCTTTTCAAAATTAGTTTTTCCGCCTACAGCGTCCCAAACTTTATTTATTACTGCTTCTTTATCTTGTGCATTTGCAACAAAAGACAATAGAAATAACACTACAAATACTTGCGTTAATTTTTTCATTAAAGATTTTACCATTTAAGATAAAGAATTTAAAACATAAATTGTTTTATCTTCTACTTCTTGCTTCTGGATAAGAATTATAGGCTGGACATAATCTAGAAGAACATGACTGTAATACAGTTCCGATAATCATAACGGAAAGTATAATATAGATAAGTTTTTTCATTGTGCTAAGCGTTAATTTTTGTGTTTATTACGATATAAAAATCATAAAGTTTCAAAACACCATGTTAAAGGTAATAAATTGATATTTAATAAATAAGCTTTATTAGAATTCATTTTTTAAGGCTGCCATTTTTAATGCTGTTATTGCCGCTTCTGTACCTTTATTGCCATGTTTACCTCCGGCTCTGTCTAAAGCTTGTTGTTGATTATCAGTAGTAAGAACTCCAAATATCACTGGTTTAGTATGTTTAATACCTACGTTAGCAATGCCATTAGCGACTGCATTGCAAATAAAGTCAAAATGTCTAGTTTCGCCTTGTATCACACACCCTAAACAAATTACTGCGTTTAGATTTTTATTTGCTAATAATAAATCGGCGCCAGCTATCAATTCAAAGCTACCTGCAACTTCAATAATTTTAATATCCTTTTTGGCTACGTTATTGTCTATTAAAGCTTGATAAGCTCCTTTTAAAAGCTCGCCAGTAACTTCTGCATTCCATTGCGCTACCACAATACCAAATTTAAAACCTTTGCCATTCGGAATAGTTGTGTGCGAGAAGTCTGATAAATTTTTTAGATGAGTTGCCATTTTGTAAAAATAAAAAAGGTTAGCCTAATGTAAAGCTAACCTTTTATTAATTTATATTTTTAATTTATAATTTACCTTCTGCTCTAGCAATATACATATCAATAGTAGCAGCTAATGCACTTTCTGGGAAATCTGTTTTAATTTTTTTGTAAGCATCTACGGCAGATTTAAAATCTTTTTGCTCTTCGTAAACTAGACCCAATTTCTTTAAATAAATTGGCGATGAATCTAGATTATTTCCTTTAGAAACGGCCTTATTGTAAAAAGTAACCGCGTTATCATACTGCTTCAACTCAACATATGCATCGCCAGCCAAACCTAAGGCTCTTGGTGCAATAATTGGATCGCTACCGCTATAATTGGTTAAGCTTTCTGCAGCTTTTGCATACTCGCCCTTATTTAAATAAGCTATACCTAAATAATAATAAGCTAAATTAGCCGATTTTGTATTGTCGTACTTATCTATAATTTGCTCAAAACCAGGGAAGTTACCATCACCTTTAATGGCTTTATCCCAATTTTTTTCTTCCCAATATTTTTGGGCTTTATACATTTGGTCAACTGCTTCTACTTCTCTAGGCGCTAAGTAAAATTGCTGATAAGCAAAAAACAATAGAACCAAGCCTATTATTGTACCACCAATTACTAACAAACTCTTTTTATTCTCTTGCACAAAATCTCCGGTTTTACCCATAGATGCTGTAAGTTCTGATAGTTGATCGTTCTGTGTATTTGACATTTTCGATTTTATTAAAGAGTGCAAAAATAGTGTTTTCGTTAAAAACAACAACCACTTTGTGCAAAATAATATAAATTACTAATAAACACCTATTTGAGCGTTCTAACGCCTCTTTTTTAATTATAGATTGATTTTTGACACTTTTTAAGATAAAATATAAAAATTCTAACCTAGGTTTTTTATAATTTTACGTCATGTATCTTAAAAAACTTTCCCTTGTAAATTTTAAAAATTACGACGAAGCTGAGTTAACTTTTGTTGATGGTGCCAATGCATTTACAGGCAACAACGGAGCAGGGAAAACCAATTTATTAGATGCTATCCATTACCTTTCTTTATGTAAAAGTTATTTTAACCCAATAGATAGTCAACAAATTAAACAAGACCGAGATTTATTTATGCTACAAGGCTTGTTTGAGAAAAATGACAAACAAGAAAATATCAGTTGTGGGGTAAAAAAAAATCAGAAAAAACAATTTAAACGTAACAAAAAAGAATATACCAGACTTGCTGAACATATTGGTTTATTTCCATTGGTTATGATATCGCCAAATGATGTAGCTTTAATTTTAGAAGGAAGCGAAGAGCGTAGAAAATTTATTGATACCGTAATTTCTTTAACAGATGCTAACTATTTAGACCAGTTAATTATCTACAACAAAACTTTACTGAATAGAAATGCCTTATTAAAACAAATTGCAGATACAGGTAAGTACGACCCTAATTTGTTATCCATTTTTGATGAGCAATTAGTAGCCAGTGGCAATAAGATTTTTGAAAAACGTAAAGCTTTTATGGAGGCTTTTACACCTGTTTTTAATCAGCATTACCGTTATTTAACAGAAGATGCCGAGTTTGTAGAATTGCACTATCAATCGCCTCTGCTTGATTTATCTTTTGAAAACATCCTTAAGCAAAACCTAGAAAAAGACAGAATTTTGCAGCGTACATCCCAAGGCATACATAAAGACGAATTGGTTTTTCAGGTACATGGTAATTTACCATTAAAAAAGTTTGGCTCGCAAGGACAACAAAAATCTTTTCTTATTGCCCTTAAATTAGCTAAATATTCATTCATTTACCAAAATAAAGGCTTTAAGCCGATGCTTTTATTAGATGATATTTTTGACAAATTAGATGATGCCCGTATCACCAAGTTAATGAAAATGGTGTCGGAAGATGATTTTGGACAAATTTTCATTACCGATACTAATGCAGGCAGAGTTAAACGTATATTTGAAGATATCGGCGTAAGCCTAAACCTTTTCGAAATTAATAAAGGTACCGCAAATCCAGTATGAGCAGAACAAACGACAAAACCATGAAAGAAGCTTTAGCGCAAATGCTTAAAGTTTACAGGTTAAAGGGTAAAGTTGATGAAACTTTTGCGATAAAATCTTGGGAGAGTGTAGTAGGAAAAGCTGTTGCAAATAGAACTAAAGAAATATTTATTAGAGATAAAAAACTATTTGTAAGAATAGAATCATCAGTTGTAAAAAGTCAACTGGTGATGATGCGCAGCCAAATTATAGCCAACCTAAATGAAGCTGCCACGGCAGAAGTAGTTTCAGAAATCATATTTCTTTAAAACTTTAATGTTTTAGCCTTTTACTGATCATAAAAAAAATGAGGGTGCTTAAAGCCGCAGTAAACAAAGCCCTAGCTGCAAAAACTGCTGAAAATTCTTCTTTGTTAAACAGTAGGCCAATAATTGGCGAAACCACCAAAACCACAAAGAAAAATATAATGTACTTTTTAGAGAGAATACTCATGTTGTAGGAACAAATCGATTTTTGTTAAGAATACACAGATAAATAGCAATCAAAAAGTAGAAATATTTACCCATTAGTGTTTTTTTTTTTGCAACTGATAATTTATTGAATCAAATATTATTTTAAACTCAGAGCCGAGTTTTCAAACTTCACACCATCCCATCCATGCTGCATAAACTGACGAATATTTTGGTGATCATTACCCTCTGGTGTGTTAAGCACTGCTTCATAATGTTCGGCAAATAACGCTAAGGTGTTTTGTTGAGATAGCTGACTCAATTTTGCAAAAGAAAAAACTTTAGCACTACCTTGATTTTGGTTTGCTTGATTATCAACATCGCCATTTTTAAACGCAGTGGGAGTATGATGATACAAAGAATCGATTGTAGCAATTACATCTACAAAAGAAATCGTTTTTGCTTTTAAATTCTCTAATAATGTTTTGGTGATAGTATCCATAATCTATTTTTGATTTGCAAATATAGACGAATTGGTAAGATGGAACAGTATTCTTGTAAGATTATGGAAATTGGTTTATCGATAAATATAAATTACACCAAAATCTTAACTGTAAGAATTAATATATTTGCCAAATGACAAAAGAACAACTGCAAGATTTGAGAGACAGGGTAACGTCTCTGAGGAGGCATCTTTGACGTAGATGCGAAATTACTACTACTAAAAGAAGAACAAGAAATGACGCTTCAACCCAATTTCTGGGATAATCCTAAAGAAGCCGAAAAAGTTTTACACGCTATAAAGATTAAAAAAAGCTGGACAGATGCTTATGAAAAAGCAGATGCAGCTGTTGAGGATAGTGCCGTAATGCTTGAATTTTTACAGGCTGGAGAAGCAACAGAAGAAGAAATGAAAGCACAATATTTACAAACTCTAAAAGCTTTGGAAGAGCTGGAGTTTAAAAATATGCTATCGGCAGAGGAAGACCAATTAAGCGCAGTCTTACAAATTACAGCAGGTGCTGGCGGCACCGAAAGCTGCGATTGGGCGGCTATGCTGATGCGGATGTATATGATGTGGGGGCAAAAAAATGGTTACAAAATTATCGAACAAGACTACCAAGAAGGTGATGTTGCTGGTGTAAAAACAGTTACCCTACAGTTTGATGGCGATTTTTCTTATGGTTATTTAAAAGGAGAAAATGGGGTGCATCGTTTAGTGAGGATATCTCCGTTTGATGCCAATGCCAAACGTCATACTTCGTTTGCTTCTGTATATGTTTATCCTTTGGTGGATGAAACTATAGAAATTGATGTTAACCCGGCAGATATTGAGTTTGAAACATTTAGATCGGGTGGTGCTGGGGGACAAAACGTAAATAAGGTAGAAACTGCTGTAAGGTTACATCACAAGCCATCAGGAATTATCATTAAAAATCAGGAGTCACGTTCTCAGTTACAGAATAAAGAAAACGCCATTAGGTTATTAAAATCTCAATTATACGAGATTGAAATGCGTAAGAAAATGGAAATCACAAACGCTATTGAAGGAAATAAAAAGAAAATTGAGTGGGGCTCACAAATTAGAAATTACGTTTTACATCCTTACAAACTGATTAAAGATTTACGAACCGATTTTGAAACTTCTAATGCTCAGGCTGTTTTAGATGGCGATTTAGATGATTTTCTAAAAGCCTATTTAATGGAATTTGGTGGGGAGTAAAGAAGTTAATTTTGAATGAATGAAAGAGTGATTGATAGTAAATAGTTGATGGGGCAATCGTCAAAATAATTATATAACTTTAAGGTTACAAGATTATAAGTTGCTTTTTTTAATAATAATGAACTTACAACAAACTAAAAATGAATTACAAAATATCATTTCAGGAAAGAGCAGCTCTAGCTATGATGCAGTTATCCAAACAGTCACCAATTACCTTAGAAGCGGCCAAAGAACAAGCCCAATGGCTGAGGAAAAACACCAATACAAAAAAGAAGAAACAAAGAAGCTAGAGCTTTTCGCTGAGCGAAATAATTTAATATTAAATTACATAGATGAAGCTGATTTTATATCGAGTGGTGCAGAACAAAAAGTTTATATTAAAGATGGTAAATCTGTAATTAAACTAAACGATTGTATTTATTACGCTTCTTGGGAAGATTACTTTTACAATTTACTGCTTAATAATTATTTTTTTGCTGATACCGCTTACAAATTAATAGGCTTTTATAAATCTGAAAAAGAATTTTATGCCGTTGTTGAGCAACAATTTATCAAATCTGATGAAATAACAGATTTAAATAAAGTACAACTGTTTTTACAAAATAACGGGTTCAAAAACACAAAAAATAATGATTATTACCATCCACAATTAGGAATAATTTTAGAAGATTTACATGATGAGAATGTATTAACTTGCAATAGTTTATTGTATTTTATAGATACTGTTTTCTATATTGATAGCGAAATTTTTTGGACTTAAAACTAATTATTTATATAACCTGAACTAATTCATTTAAATCTATGTTAAAAAGATCATTCCTTTTATTAATTGTTGTATTAACAACTCAAACCATCATGGCGCAAGAAGTTTTTAATTTATACACCGAAAAGATTCCAAACGCTAAAGAAACTCCAGAATCTTACAAAGAAATTGCAGACACCGCAAAAGATGGTAGAATTAGGATAAGACAAGTTTCAACACCGCAATTAACAGCGTATTACGCTCCAAATCCCAATGGTACCTCCATTATTATTTGTCCAGGTGGTGGTTACACTGCTTTGGCAGTTACCCACGAGGGATCACAAGTTGCCCAAGCTTTAAACAAATTAGGAATTACGGCTTTTGTTTTAAAATATAGGCTACCTTCTGATTTAATTATGCTAGATAAAACCATTGGCCCTTTACAAGATGCACAACAAGCTATTAAAACAGTAAGGGAAAATGCTAAAAAATGGAATTTAGACACCACTAAGGTTGGTGTTATGGGATTCTCTGCCGGCGGTCATTTAGCCTCAACCCTAGGCACTCATTATCAAAAATCACTGATTGAAAATCCTAAAAAAATAAACTTACGTCCAAACTTTATGATTCTGGCTTATCCTGTGATAACTATGGGAGAAAATACGCATGCTGGTTCTAAAAAGAATTTACTAGGCGAAAACCCATCAGAGGAAATGGTGAAATTATATTCTAATCATTTACAAATAAATCAAAATACGCCTTTAACATTTATTTTTCATGCAAATGATGATAAGACTGTTCCGTCAGAAAATAGTATTGACTTTGCCAGAAATTTAAAACAAGCAAAAGTGAAATCTCAGTTTTATTTATATCAAGCCGGCGGACATGGCTATGGCATGATCAATAAACAAAGTAAAGACAGCTGGTTTGATAGTATGATTACTTGGATGAGCTTAAATGGGTTTTAACCTAGAACTTTTAATAAATCTATCAATTCTTCGGCTTTATCAACAGCCCCAGCTTTCTCATAAGAGCTAATCAGATTACGTAAAACCCGCTTTAAAATATCAGTATTAGAGCAAGGTTGATAAAATATGGCATCTGGATTAATTTTTAATTGCCTTAAAAATTGATCAATATCCTTTTTTCCAAAAATGTAGCCTTTATTAAATACATTAATGTAGAAAAGAACTCCGTTTTCGTCAATATTACTATCTAAAACATCGGTGTAAGCCAAAATAAAATGTTGTGGCAGGTTTACGCCGTAAATAGGAATATCAAGTTTCTGAGCTATAATGGAGTAAATAATAGCTAAGGTAATCTGATTCCCCTTTTTGCTATCTAAAACTTCACTTAAATAAGAATTTTTAGGGTCTTGGTGATTGGTGGTGTTTCCGCTAAAGCCATAAACATTATAAAAAATATGGTTAATAATTTTAACCTTTTCTATTGGGCTAGCTTCGTTCATCATTTGTAACCAAATATCTCTTCTTATGGCTTCTAAATAGTTACTAATTTTTTGCTCGTTTAAATCGGGATATTGATATTTATTAATTATTAAAATACCTCTCAATAAATCAAATCCGCCACTTTGATACCATAAAGCTAAATCTTCTTTTACGTTGTTAAACTGGATTTTATGAACCAAATTTTCTATTCGTTCTTGTAAAATAGCATCAAAAGAACGTTCCCAAGCACTTTCAAGATAGTTAATTACCTCGTTTCCGTAGGATAGTAATTTAGCTTCTATATGAGCGTAAATCTCTACATCCGGATCGTCTAATAATTTTATTAAAGATGCTATCTCTTTTTCGTTTATCATGCTCTTTTTAGGGGTGTATGCTTTACAATTAAGGTTATTAATTGAAATATTGTTTTAACGATTTATATATATTTTAATTATGATACCATAACAAGATTCTTACTTCTTGTCTCTTATTTTTAAAATCTTACCTCTTATTGTTACCGCCCACTTCTTGCTTCACCAGTCAAATTTACTATTTTCGCAATATGTTTAACGCTACCCTATTTGTAAATTATTTTGATCATTTAGTTAAAGCTAAAACCCGACATGGGGTGCACTCGCCATTTGTTTACCAATTAATTGATGAAGTAATTTACGATTTTAAAGAGAAACCCGAATACAAAAATATTGAGAATTTAAGACAACAACTTTTAGGTGATGAAAGGTTTATTACCATTACCGATTTAGGTGCAGGTTCTTACATCAATAATCAAAAACAAAAACAAGTTAAGCAATTGGCTAAAAATGCATTAAAATCTAAAAAATTAGCCCAATTACTGTTTAGGTTAGCTAGGCATTTTAAACCTAAAAATATTATAGAATTAGGAACCTGTTTAGGTGTAACTACATCTTATTTCTCGGTAGCTGTTCCAAATGCAAGAATTATTACTTTAGAAGGATGTCCGCAAACTGCTAGTGTTGCAAAAGAGAATTTTGAAAAACTAAGCTTAAAAAATATACATCCTACCATTGGTAATTTTGATGAAACGCTACCAAAAATTATATCAGAAAACCAAGAATTAGATTTTATTTTTATTGATGGTAACCACAGGCATGATGCAACCCTTAATTATTTTAACTGGTGTTTGCCTCGTTTAAGTAAACAATCGGTTATGATATTTGATGATATTTATTGGAGTGCTGGAATGAAAAAAGCCTGGGAAGAAATTAAAGAGCATCCACAGGTAACTGTTACTATAGATTTATTTTGGATAGGTTTAGTCTTTTTTAGAGATGGGCAAGCTAAAGAGCATTTTAAAGTGAGGTTTTAAAACCATTTCTTTTTCAAAGCAATTTTAATAGCCGCAGTTTTATTGGATACATGTAGTTTATCGTAAATATTTGAAATATGTTTACGCACTGTGTGCGGACTAATAAATAATCTTTCGGCAATTTCTTGATAGTTCAAACCATCTACAATCAGTTCTAAAATATTTAATTCTCTGGTTGATAACTGATACTCGGATTCTTGAGCAGCACTATCTTTAGGTTTATTTGGAGATGATTTCAGCATCATTAAAGTTTTACGGGCAACAATTGGCGACATTGGAACAGACCCTTCTTCCAAAACTTCTTTGATAGATTTAATAATGATGGGAATTTTTTCATCCTTCAATAAATATCCACTTGCGCCGGCCTTTATGGCTTCAAATATTTTATCCTCGCCATCAAAAACGGTAAGCATAATAAACTGAACATCGGGGTAAATCTCTTTCGCAATTAAAACGGTTTCTATACCATCCATTCTGGGCATTTCAATATCCATTAAAACCACTAAAGGCCTTTGTTTGATTTCTGATTTCTCTATTTGTGTTAAAAAATCGGCACCATCTTCGGCCACTAACACAACTTCAATTAATTCCGAAAAATTTAATTGGTCTTTTAGCGAGTTTCTCAATAAACGCTTATCATCTACTATGGCAATAGGTATTTTTTTCATTTTGTTAAATTATAAAAAAGGCTGCAAATAAATGCAGCCTTTAATCAAACCTCAACTATGATCTCACAAATTAATTGAGCTAAAACTTAATCATTACAAACGGTGTTGTAAATGCTCAACCAATTATTCAAAAAAACAGTAAAATAGAAGGATTATCAATAACTCATATGCAGTATTTTAACCTAAAGGTACCATAATACTTACTGCAGTACCTTTATTTGGTGCGCTATCAAAATGGACAGTTCCTTTTAAATATTGGATACGAGTATTAATGTTTTTTAAACCTATACCTGTAAAACCATCTATTGCTGCGACATTAAAACCTACTCCATTATCTTTTATTAATGCCCTTATAAATTTCTTATCATTCTCTATAGCAATAGTTAATTCGCTTGCTTTAGCATGCTTTATAATATTACTCACCAGCTCTTGAATTACCTTATAAAGTATAACTTCTTCGTTATGTTCTAATTGATCGCTAAAGCCCTTAGCCGAAAAATTCACCTTTAGGTTTTGCTCGTCTAATTTTTCTATAAAAGATTTAATATCTGATGCGATACCCGATTTTAGTAAGGTATTTGGCATCATCTTGTGAGATATAATCCTCACCTCTTTGCAACTCTCATCTACTAGCGCAAGTGTTTTTTCGGCCAAAAATTTCTCGTTATTACTTTCAAAATTTATTCTGTCAAATAAACCCGATAGGTTCATTTTTACTGCAGAAAAAAGCTGGCCCACGCCGTCGTGTAAATCGCTACCAATTCGTTTGCGTTCGTTTTCTTCCGCATCAATCACGGCTTTGGTTAATTGCTCTCTTTGCTTGGCTTGTTCAGTTGCTAAAATGGCTTTTTGTTCTAGCTGCTTTTTTCTAAACAGCCCATAACCTATTAGCAGTAATAGCGCACTACTTATAGCCACAATAATTATGGTATTATTTTTTTGTTTGATTGCTGCTTGTTTTTGCTGTAATGCCAATTCTTTTTGTAAGCCTTCTTTAGTAAGTGTATTGATTTTTTTCTCTTTTATTGTAGAATCTAACCTATTCTGAAGTATAGTTTGATTCTGGGAAAAAAGCATCAAGCTATCTTCTGCCAGTGCAAATTTTTGTTGAGAGATATCAAATAAATTCTTACTGATTGCTAACTGTTGAGCTACAACTTGTAAACCTTTTAATGAATCGGATTTGTTGAGGAGCGATATTTTATTCTCTTTTAGGTTAGTTTCATATTTGGTTTGTAGTTCTAGAAGCTTGCCATTTGAAGTTTCATTAATTAGCAACTCCTTATGTACAATTTGCGAATCCTTATATAAAAAAGCAGATTTCATGTCGTTTATCTCATTATAAAAAGCAGCAAGACTACTATATAAAGTATGCTTAAATTTTAAAAATTCTGGGGATGTTTTTGCAATTGCAAGTGCCTTCTTTTCTAAAGTGATTGCTTCATTTAAACGATTAGTGCCACTCAAAAAGCTCGCATAATTATTATAATTTATGATTAACGACTCTTTGTCATCATCTTCTTGAGCAATTATTAAAGCTGCTTTCAAATATTTTTCAGCATTTTCTTCATCTCCAATTCTCTCATAGCAACTTGCCAAAGTGCTTGTACTTACTCTTTCAACATTGCGATTTTTAATTTTCTCATTAAGCTTTAAATTTTCTTTTAAAACTGGGATTGCTTCATTATATTTTTTTTGCCCATGATAAATGCTAGCAATATTTGCATTCACGTTTAAAATTTGCAACTCATCATTATTATTTTTTGCAATTACTTTAGCTTGATTAAAAAATTTTAAAGCGATGTCGTAATTTTTTAAATTATAATTTATAACCCCAATATTCATCGTCACACTTCCCTTCAACTTTTGTTCGTTAGCTTTTTCGTAAAAATCAACCGCCTTATAATAGTAATCAAGTGCTTTTTCAAAATTACTTTTAGCATAAAAACTGTTACCAGTATTATGGCAGCAATTTCCTAAACGTTTTAAATTATTTGATTTTTTAAATAATTCACTTGCTACTAAATAATTCTCAATTGACGTATCGAATTTTTTTAACGAATTAAATACAGTTCCGTTATAAAAATAACTTCTTCCTAACTCATCAATTACATTATTCTGTTTTCCGTAAATTATCGCCTGAGACAAATATGTTAAAGCATCAGTGTAATTTGTATTTAGAATATTATAGTAGGATAATTCGTTGTAACCTTTTACAACGCTAACATGTTTTTTAATTTTTTTTGATAAACTTATACCTTGTAAGTAATTCTTTGTAGCATTTATAGCGTCTTTTTTTTGCTCAAAATCTTTAGCTAATTCATAAAATTTAATAATCTGCAGAGAATCATTGCTTTGATTTAAAGTGTTTTTTTTAAAACTATCTATTTGTTTAGGTTGTGCGGACACAAAAACAACACAAAATAAAATAGCAAGCAGCAGTTTATATTTCATAAAATTTTATTATCGTAGATTAATTATACTTTACTAGGTATTTAATTTTATAATGGTATAAAATATTTCGTAGAAATTAAAATTTAAGTCTAATAATATATTGCACAAGCCTTTGTGCATAAACCCAATTGGCATCGGAAAGCTTTTTTGCGTGTTAGCAATTGTGTAAAGGAAAAATGCATTTAGCAGAAAACTGGACTAGCGAGACCTTTGAAACACCAGCCCTTGCTTTTCTAAAAAACAAAAAACACCAAAGAATTTAATATCCTTGGTGTTTCAAAATTATAGGTAGATGGTTGATTACCAAAACAAGCTAAAACCAAAATCTACTGAACTATATTTACCCTTAATTAAAGCCCCTGTTGAGTTATCTGTAGTAAAACTATTAAAGTTAGGACTAACATTAATACCTAATTTATCTCCAACTCGGTATGTACAATTAAAAGCTAATTTTTTGTTACGGGCATTATATGGTCCACTTTCTTGATTGTTAAAGAAAAACGAATAATGATACTTGGTATTTACTACAATTTTATCATTAACATAAGTTAAAATAGACAAGCTAGCACCAGGAAAGGTAATACCTGCTGTGCTAAAACCAGCCGATTTAAACCCACCAATTACACCTAAACCTATATGTGTTTCTGAGCCTAAAATTCTGATAGGTTTATTTGGATTAAGATACCAGCCCCAATCAACCTCGGCCCAAGCGCCATGTACAGTTTCAGGTGCTTCTACACTACCTCCCCAATCTATATTTGGTACAAGAGATAAATCCATACCTACCCAAGCGGTATTACCTGCTAACCAATCTACCACAAAAATTACGTTGTTTTGTTTAAACTTTGTATCGCCACTCTTTAAAGTCACATCCGCACTGCTCATTCTATATAGGCCAAAGTATAATTGATCGTCTTGTGCTTTAGCTCCTACCATTAGGAACATAAATGCTGTTAATATGATTAATTTTTTCATCGTTTTACTTTTTAATACTTACAAATACCACTTCGCTTTCTTTGGCTTTTTTGGTGATGTTGCCACCTACTAATAATATTTTATCATCGTTATCTAACACTATTGGCTCATTAAATTGTAGCCCCCAGTTATCATTCTTTAGCGATTCATATTTTATATTTTTACTAGCCAAATCATAAGTAATTATAGACGGAGCCGTTAACAATTGTTTAGATTCCTTAGCTGTTATAGTGCCTGTTTTTTTATCCCATTTATTGTATTCTGTAACATCCTGTACTATTAAATACATGGTTTTTTTATCTTTAGTGAATGTGAAATAACCCTTTGAGTACTCGGCTTCTTTAACAATAAAAGCTTCTAAATCTCCTGTTTCGCTAAAAACCGCAGTCTTCAAGTTCTCAAAACGGCCACTATAAATAAATTTCCCGTTTACGGCATCCATTTGTAAATCGTACATATTAAAGTTTAAATCAGATTTGGTCTTTTCTCCATTCACATTCATTAAAGCTGTTTCAATATTTTCTGGAGTAAATGATTTAGCATATACTAGTTTGCCATTTTCTATTTTAGCAATTTGAAAATTTGGAAAATCTGATGGTTTTGGTATAGAAAAATCTAGATAAGTTGTAGCGGTTTTACCAGCGGTTCCAGAAAGATAAACAGCACCATCTTTTTCAAAAACTTGATTAATTGTCCATTGAGAATTTGGGGCAGTAAAGGTAATTTGTTCTTTGGTATCAAAAGTAGTTCCATCAATTCTAATGTATTCGTACTGATTTGCTGGAGCTACTTTACCTGTTGATTTCTTGTAATTGATTGTTCGAGTTAAAAAAACATAATCAAATTTACCTGGTGCTTGCTCAATTTCTTTACCATAAACTAAGCATTGATAATCAAAAGTTAGCACTTTTTCTTTAATAATATCCGCATTTTCATCATACTTTCTAAACACATTGTGGGTTTTTGTAAGGTCGGGGTTTACATATCCAGTATTAAACAAAACATGCCCACCATTTGGTATTGGATGATTAAATGTAGGTATCCACAATTGTCCTTTTGCCTCTTTTGCATCAGTTACGCTTATTTTAAAAGCGGCTGGATTTTCAAAACATTCATCAGCACCGTACTTTTTTAAACTACCACCAACTTTAATCCCAATTTTTGACACGCCTACCTTAAACCCAGTTATTCCCGCAACACCTGTAACTATTTTGGTAAACATATAGCTATAATCAACTTTACCAGTAGGCATAGCCAAAGCAGTGAATAAAGGCTCCCCTGATATTACATTAAATTTCTTCTTATAAATAATTTCACCATTTAAAATAGCATCTTCAGATGTATCGTATTTTTTTTCTACTGTATTGATGTAATTAAAATCTTTATCAAAATAAAGTTTATCAATATTCCAAATAAGACCTTTAAAAGTTGTAGTAATCATTGACCCACTCCTAGATGTCTCAATATCACAAGAAGGTGATGCAAATTTTAGGTAAGTTTTCTGACTTTTTTCATCAATACCGGCATCAATAATTACCCATCCTTTATGCTTGTTTTGAGATTCTAAATCGAAGCTTTTAGTGCTTACTTGTAATTGTGCAAATGCTGTGCTTCCTGCTAACAGCAATAGTGCGTTTAATAAAATTCTTTTCATTTTGTTTTGAGATTTGATTTAACCAAAAATTCAATAAAATGAGTTAGGCTTCAATAACGCATATGTAGTATATTTTGTGAAATAGACTTATATAACAAGGATTTATATCAAAAAAAAGCTGTTCTCTTTGTATTGAAAACAGCTTTTTTTATGATTATATAAAATTTTAGACTATAATGTTGCAATTACTAAACGCTCATTTTTACTATCATCTTTATCATCATGACTAAAAATAATATATTTTCCATTGGGTGATATCTGATAGTTTCTTACGCCAGCATCTGGTATTTTAGCATTAACAGCTGGGAAACTACCCATTACATTGTTTCCGTTTTCATCAAAAAAGAATAATCCGCTTTTGGTTTTTCTTCTAGTGGTGATGGTAGTTGCAGTTTCAGTTCGCTTCTCCCAATAATATAGATAACCTACTACGTACCCTTTACCTGGCGCATAATGTATATCCAAACTGGTATCCTCCCCTTCTAAAGATTTTTTTATCCTTTTAATGGTTTCATTTTTATCGCCCGTTTGTAAGTTTAACTCATAACCTCCGTAATTAAAGAAAACAATACGGGGGCTGGCCATAGAACTATTAAAGCCAGATGCAGTTCCACAATCAAACTTCCTTACAAATTTGTTAGCGGTTAAATCAAATATTTCTATGCTACTATTTTGGGTTTTAGTTACTTCATTAAATACTATAATTTCATCTACTCCAATAAATGTTTTTACATGATAGGCTATATAAGGCTTTTTGCCATCAGGAAGCTTTTTAATAGTTATTTTACCTGTTGATAAGTCCGCAGATTTTACAACTTCATTCTTATCCATTGAAGCTTTAGTTCTGTTCTCTATAAAAAACAAGCTTTTTCCATCTTTAGAAAAGGCCATTTGTCCCATTTCTACATAAGCATTTACAGCAACAGAATGCTCACCTGGTTTTTGAAGTAAAACATCTTCTGGTGCGGTTTGCCAATTGTTAATGACTCTCACCTCACCTTTATTAAGGACAATTGCTAACTGACCAGAATTTTCTGGGTTGCAAATAATTTTACCAAAAAATGCATAAAGACTTGTTTTTTTTATTTTGAAAGTTTTTATTTCGCTTTTTAATTTTAGCGAATAAACTACCAACCTACCTTCCTCTTTCTCTTGTACGTTAACTAAAAACAAGTAATCTCCGTAGGTTGAAAATACCATATTATCTTCACTCACATAAGGAATATAATTAATAGGTTTTCCGCTTAAGAGTTCTCCACTTATTAGCGCATACTGTTTAGGATTAATACTTTGCGCAAATACACTTGTAACAAACAAGCTAAATGCAATAATTAATAACTTTTTCATTTTGTTTTTGAGATTTGATTATCTCAAAAGTTCAACAAAATGAGTTAGGCTTCAATAACGCATATGTAGTATTTTAGAAGAAAAAAAGACTAGCTCTTTTGATTAATGTTGTGGTTTTTTAATTTAAATTTTTTGATAAAATACTTTACCTACACGCTCTATGTGATTGATAAATTCAGGGTTGTCTAGTTGCTTAAAATTAGAAATATCTATCAAATAGGGGAGCAATAAATCATCTAAATTTTGAGTGATTTTATTTAAAATATCCAACGAAATACTTAGCCCTTTTACTGTTAAATCTATATCAGAGTTTGGTCTATAATTTCCCATAGCCCGAGAGCCATAAATGATAACTTGTTCTATCTGAGGGAAACGACCAAAAACATTTTTGATTTTTTCAATATCTATATCTGACAGCCCGAATGACATTATAACAATAAGATTAAAGCTTTTTCTAAATTTAAAAATTCTTTGAAATAGTTGTTTTTTAATTCGGCGATGATTTCTTTAGCTACATCTTCATTATAAGTATGTGAGCTTTTAATTCTGCTTTCTATCATACTCATCCAAATAGCACCATTTTCTATAAGCCCTCTATTAAATGCTGTTCTAAAAGCATCTCTGCTGCCAATAATTTCTGTGATTCCTTGGTAGCTCAAATAATCTTTAATTACATTCCAAGATAGTTCGTAGGTGTATTCAAAAGCTTGTATCAAACCTTGCTCTTCCATTTCATTTAATGATTGGTGAGATACAAATTTCTCTAGCTGCCTTAAAGCTTTTTGATAGTTTTTAAAGCGTTGTTTCCATCGAATGTCTTCTTGGTTTTGCATAGTATAAAATTAGTTTTAAAGCATAAATAAATTTAAACCTATTCTTGATCCATATTAAAACAACCCTAACTGTCCTTTATCATCCAGTTTAATTTCATCAGGATTGGTAATTTCAAAATCAATTTTCCTAACTGGTTTCACCTCTTCTATTGGTTTATCCACTACCTTTTCTTCTTTTGGTACTGGAGTATCTTCTTTAAGCTCTACAATCTTTGGTTGTTCTACCGGCTTAGGCTCTTCCTTTTTTAAAGACTCAAACTTAGGTTTTACCGGAGCTAATGGCTCAGGCTTTTCCTCCTCTTTTATTTCAGCTACTTCTTGTTCATCATCTGCGTTTTCATCTTCCTCCTCATTATAGGTTTCATCATCGTCTTCTATAATTTCTTCCTCCACCTCTTCACTTTCATCATTATTTTCGGCAAGCAAGGTTACTTTTTGCACATCATTAGGGCTTAATTTGTTGCCCTGGGCTTTTAATCCTTTAACCTCAATAGCTTCTGACAAATCGATTTCTTGCTCATCAAAAATTTGAGATTTCCCTTTTAACGATTCTATTTTAACCATTGGATGATCTGCATTGCTCAATAAAATCATTTTAGAACCTAGCTCCTCACTTATAAAACCGGTTCTTTTTCCAATGGCTAAATCTTCAAAAGTAAATCGTTTGATGTAGTAGTTTTTAGATTTCCCATCAAAGTGGATACAAGCATAAACTCTTTCAGAGTTTAGCTTCTCTATCCTAGTCATTTTATCATCAAAATGATTGGTTAAATCGAAACTAGAAAGCTCGTAACTGCCGTCATTAAACACACATAAAATCTTATCCTCGGCTTGGAATTCGCCTAAATACCGCCCATGTCCGTTCTCGTTTAAGCGTTTCACGATTGGATCGTACCAAATTTTTCTTCCTGCCAAAGTAGAAACTCCTTTAGATTTTAAGGTAATTTTCTTGATGGCATATTTGGTTAAAATATTCCCTTGCGATGCTCTTCCTTTTATACTTATCTCGGCAAAATCTTGGTCGAAAGTAAGTTTTCGCAATTTCGACATCGGCTTTAAAGCCACATTTATGACTTCTGCTTCGCCATTAGGATTAGCGGTAAAATATAAAACCTTAGAGCCTTTAGAACCTTTGGTTAAATCGTATTCTTTATCTCGGGTAACGCCACCCGCAGGGAAACGTTTAATGTAAGCCGTACCGGTTTTACCATCTTTATAAACCATGTTATAAATGGTACGTTCATCGTTTTTCTTAAAAACGCCTACATGCAAAATTCCTTTACCTACAAAAGTTTTATCCTGAACCTTGGTTACCAAACAAACGCCATCTTCCCTAAAAACGATAATATCGTCCAAATCAGAACAATCAAAAACATATTCATCTTTTTTCAATCCTGTACCTACAAAACCATCCTCACGGTTGATGTAAAATTTAGTATTTGCCAAGGCAACTTGCGCAGCTTCAACCCTATCAAATGCTCTAATTTCTGTTTTACGTTCTCTGCCTTTACCAAATTTTTCTTTTAAACGAATAAAATAAGCGATAGCATAATCTGTTAGGTGTCTTAAATCATGTTTTACACCTTTAATTTCTTTCTCTAGATTAGCCATTTGCTCATCCGCTTTTTTAACATCAAAGCGGGTGATGCTACTCATAGGTTTATCTATTAATTTCTTAAAATCTTCGGGTAAAATTTCTCTATATAAACTAGGTTTAAATGGCTCAAATAATCGGTGTAAAACCACTAAAACCTCTTCAAAATTGGTGGAGTTTTCATAATCAGGATGCTTGTACATCCCTTCCTGAATAAATATTTTAAGTAAAGAGCTGAAGAAGATTTTCTCCTGCAAATCATGCAGTTTAATTTCTAATTCTCGCTTTAAAAGGTGTTTTGTATAAACAGTACTTTCTGTTAAAATATCGTTTACACTCATAAAAAGAGGTTTATCCCCTTTAATGATACAAGTATTTGGAGATATAGAAACTTCGCAAGAAGTGAAAGCATAAAGCGCATCAATGGTTACATCGGGCGATATTCCGGGAGCTAAATGAACTACAATTTCTACATTTTTTGCGGTGTTATCTTCAATTTTTTTGATTTTGATTTTACCCTTATCATTTGCAGAAATGATACTATCTATTAAGCCAATAGTGGTGGTAGAAAAAGGAATCTCGGTAATGACTAAAGTCTTTTTATCTAGCTCAGATATTTTGGCCCTTACCCTAATTTTACCTCCCCTTTGCCCCTCATTATAATTAGAAAAATCGGCCATTCCACCGGTTAAAAAATCTGGAATAATATCTGGTCTATTCCCTTTTAAAACTTCTATAGAGGCATCAATTAACTCGATAAAATTATGAGGCATCACCTTGGTAGCTAAACCTACAGCAATACCTTCTGCACCTTGCGCTAATAATAAAGGAAACTTAACGGGTAATGTAACGGGTTCTTTATTTCTACCGTCGTAGCTCGATTGCCACTCGGTAGTATCTGGATTGAAAACAACTTCTAAAGCAAATTTAGATAAACGGGCTTCTATGTAACGTGGTGCAGCTGCAGAGTCGCCTGTAATAGGATCTCCCCAGTTTCCTTGGGTATCTAACAATAAATTCTTTTGTCCAATTTGTACCATGGCATCGCCAATAGATGCGTCACCGTGTGGGTGATACTTCATGGTATTACCAATTACATTCGCCGCCTTGTTAAAACGTCCATCATCCATTTCTTTTAGCGAATGAAGAATACGACGCTGTACAGGCTTTAATCCATCATGAATATGGGGAACGGCCCTATCTAAAATTACATAAGATGCATAATCTAAAAACCAATTTTCATAAAGCCCACTAAGTGGCGTTACGTTATGTAGGGTTTCTTCGTTTTGGTAATTGTTTTCGTCCATAATTTTGGTAACCACAGTAAATTTTATTTCCTGAACCACAGAGGGCACAAAGAACACAAAGCTGTACGGTTAATAAATATTTTGCTAATCATTTATAACTCTTTTAATTCCATCTTTTAATAGTAAGACATTAAAATTGATTAAGAGTCCTAATTTACATTCTGATAATTTAAGATAGGTTAACAGTTGAGCTAAATAAATATCATTCAGTTCTTTTACTGATTTGACTTCAACAATGAGCCTATTCGCAACAAATAAATCTAATCTATAACCACACTCGAGTTCAACCTCATCATAATATATTGGTAACGGCTTTTCCTTTTCAACAAATAAGCCGCTCTTCTTTATCTCATAAAACAGACATTCTTTGTAAACCGATTCTAATAATCCCGGACCTAATTCTTTATGAACTTTAATGGCTAAACCGATTACTTTTGTTGCTAAAGAATTTTCTAATTCCATTTTAAAATTTTAATTGAACACTCAGCTCTGTGTACTCTGCGCTCTCTGTGGTTAAAATCCAATGCATACTTTGTGGTTATTATAACTTCAACCTATCCTCAAAAAACATAAAAGGCAAGAAACTATTCACACCATTTACTTTCCAAATGGGACCATCAATGCAGTAAAGTAAAACATCAAAGCTGCTATTTTGCTTTTTTTCGTACTCGGCCATAACCTGCAAACAAGCTCCACAGGGTGTTGTAGGTTTTAACAACTCAAAATTGTTAGTGTGTGCTGTAATTGCAATAGAAATGATTTTATCATTCGGATAATTAGCTCCGCATGCAAAAAGCGCTACTCGCTCGGCACATAAACCAGACGGATAAGCTACATTCTCTTGATTACTTCCATAAACAATTTTACCACTTGCTAACTTAATTGCTGCACCTACCCTAAACTCAGAATATGGCGAGTGAGAATTTTCTAAAGCTTTTACAGCTTCTAAACACAAGGTTTTATCAAATGTGTTAAGCTCATTAATGCCTTCAAAATCCTCAAAAGCAATATTAATTTCTTTCTTTATCAATAGTAATAAATTAAAATTTGATATTACTTTAAGCTTTTTGCCTTTAGCTTAAAGCTTAATTATGCCGCCGAATTTTCTAATGCTGTCGCAGCGTCTTCTGCCGCTTGTTTCGCATCGGCAATAATATCTGCATCATCTTTCTCTACTCTCAAATTCTGAACAATATGCTGTTGCCTATCCATGGTGTTTTTACCCATGTAATATTCTAATAAATTCTTGATTTTGGTTTCTCCTTGTAAAATCACTGGGTCTAAACGAATATCTTCGCCAATAAAATTCTCAAACTCATCAGGAGAAATCTCGCCCAAACCTTTAAATCGGGTAATTTCTGGCTTAGAACCTAATTTATCTATCGCTAAAACACGTTCTTCATCGCTGTAACAATAAATAGTCTCTTTCTTATTACGAACTCTAAATAATGGGGTTTGTAAAATAAAAACATGACCTGTTTTAACCAAATCTGGAAAAAACTGCAAAAAGAAAGTCATTAATAATAAACGAATATGCATGCCATCCACATCAGCATCGGTAGCTATCACAATATTATTATAACGTAAACTTTCTAAACCATCTTCAATATTTAAAGCATGTTGTAAAAGATTAAATTCTTCGTTTTCGTAAACTACTTTTTTGGTTAAACCGTAAGCGTTTAGCGGCTTACCTTTTAAACTAAAAACGGCCTGAGTTTTAACCTCTCTAGCTTTGGTGATAGAACCCGATGCCGAGTCTCCCTCGGTAATGAATAAAGTGGTCTTTTTACGGTCTTCTTCGCTTAGTTTTTCATCATCTAAATGCCATTTACAATCGCGTAATTTACGATTATGCAAACTGGCTTTTTTGGCTCTCTCGTTAGCTAGCTTTTTAATTCCTGCAATGTCTTTACGCTCTCTTTCCGATTGTAAAATTCGTTTCAACAATGCATCAGCAACATCTGGATGCTTGTGCAGATAATCATCGAGTTCTTTTTTAACAAAATCGTTTACAAAAGTTCTTACCGTAGGCCCATCTGGCCCTACATTTAGCGAACCTAATTTTGTTTTAGTTTGCGATTCAAAAACTGGTTCTTGTACTCTTACAGATATAGCCGCAACAACAGATGCTCTAATATCAGAAGCATCGTATTCTTTCTTATAAAATTCTCTTACTGTTTTTACTAGTGCTTCTCTAAAAGCCTGCTGGTGTGTACCGCCTTGTGTGGTATGCTGTCCGTTTACAAACGAGTAATATTCTTCGCCATATTGCTGGCCATGCGTCATGGAGATTTCAATATCTTCTCCTTTTAAATGGATAATGGGGTAACGATTGGCCTCTGCATCGGTATTACGAGCTAATAAATCGTACAAGCCTCGTTCAGAGAAAAACTTTTGTCCGTTAAAATTGATGGTTAGGCCCGCATTTAGAAAAACATAATTCCAAATCATGTTTTCTATAAACTCGGGGATATATCTGTAATTTCTAAAAATACCTTCGTCGGGGATAAAAACTATAGCCGTTCCATTGCGCTGAGTAGTTTCAATTTCTGGGTTATCTGCAATCAATTCGCCTTTGGCGAATTCTGCTTTTTTTGTCTTTCCATCTCGGTAAGATTGTACCGTAAAATTAGCCGAAAGGGCATTTACCGCTTTTGTACCCACCCCGTTTAACCCTACTGATTTTTGGAAAGCTTTTGAATCGTATTTACCACCAGTGTTAATTTTAGAAACGCAATCTATCACCTTACCCAGCGGAATTCCACGACCATAATCGCGAATAGAAACTTTATGATCACTCACCGTAATATCTATCGTTCTTCCGGCGCCCATCACAAATTCATCAATAGAATTATCTACAATCTCCTTTAAAAGCACATAAACACCATCATCATAAGCCGAGCCATCACCCAGTTTACCAATGTACATTCCTGGTCTTAACCTAATATGCTCTTTCCAATCTAAGGAGCGAATACTATCTTCACTGTAATTTACTTGTTCAGCCATTTTCTAGATTTGAGTATTGAGATATGAGTTTGAGAATCTGCAAATCACAATTAACCTTTACAAAGCTAAAATTTTGTGCAAAATAGGCAAGTAGAAGATTTCAACATATTAAGAAAATGTATTTTAACACAAAATTTTTCGAGTTTCATAAATTTGAATCATAAAAATATCATTATCTTTAATAAATTAAACAACTATGGTTACTATCATTAAATCTAATAGTAAAAATAAAGATATTGAGCAATCAATTCAAAAGACTGAGCCCTCAAAAAAATTGGATGCAAAAAGATTTTCTGGAATTCTAAAATTAGAGGAAGATCCTTTGAAAATTCAGAAAAAGTTAAGAGATGAATGGGAATAATATTTTTGTTGATACCAACATTTTACTTTACTTACTAAATGGCGACCAGACCATCACTGAGATTTTAGACAATAAATCTATATTTATTTCATTTGTTACTGAGTTAGAGTTACTCGGATATTCTAAAATAACTGAAAAAGAAGAAATTCAAATTCAAGAATTATTAAGCCAGCTGACTATCATAGACATTAACAGCGACATCAAAAAACTAGCAATAAAATTCAGAAAATCTTACAAACTTAAACTTCCAGATTTAATAATTGCTTCTACTGCTTACTTCCTTAACCAACCATTATTAACTTCGGATCAGCAGATGTCTCAAATAGAAGAAATTAATATTTTAAATTATCAAGTAAAATAATTTATTTCTTAGAAAAGCAAGGCCTAACATTCATAGGTTCAGGTAGTCCCGTTTTCTGCTATACTCCTCGCCCCAAGAAAAACGGGGCTGCGGGGTACGCTGCCACCCGGGTTAATTCAACAAGGGCTTGTGTCTTAAACCTATCTAGGTAATCAATTATAAGCTAGAAATTCAATTATTACTTAATTTAAGACAAACGCTTAATCAACTCGGCACTTTGTTGTCTGCCTTTTTCCAATAAAGGTTCAAAAAACTCTTTGGCTTGCGCAAAATGAGCTTTATAACCATTCATATCTTTATATTTTATGATAGATGCCCATTCTCTAACCGCAGTGTGAAACTCTAAATCATCACCTCTAATACTTTTATCGTAGAGGGCAGTTTGTATGGTTTCTTCTAACAGTTCATCGTTTTTGAAAAGATATTCAACAATGCCTAAACGGAGTTTAAAGGGTGGCGTTTGACCAATTAAATTATCATAAGGATTTATCTTTAACTGATACCAGGCATCAACCATGGCCAATAAACTTAAATGCGAGTTTGGTTTAGCTAATGCACTATTGCTACCTACACTAAATTCTTTCATAATGGCATCATCAAACAAAATGAGATTGGTTTGCCCATGAAAAACAAATTCTTTGGCAGCCATAATTCGCTTTCTAAAATTTTGCTCATCTTCCTGAATCATCATTTTAAACAAAGCCGATTCTGATTGCGCATAAGCTTCAATCTGACTGGCTGCGTAAGGATTTAATATAGCTAAACCTGCATAAATATGCGCTTTATAGCTAAAAATTCTAAGCGTAGTTAATATTTTAACATTATCAATTCCCGATACATAAGCACCACTTTCCCAAGGATAAGTTCCTGCATTTTTCCAAGCAGTTCCCATACTTTCAAAACCCATGTGGGTTACAGCTTGAGTATCGGCCATAATTTGGTCATGCTGATGATAGTCTTTTAACTCTATTATTTCTGATTGTAAAGTTCGCAATACCGATAACGCATTTTGATAGCTTTTTACGCCAATACGATGAGGGGCAATAATTAACTTTTGCCCTTTTGTTGCAAAACCTGGCCCATGTAAAGCATGAGTTAAAATTATCTCGGTATCAAAAGGAAGGTATTTTTCAAAAGCGGCAACTTCTGGTGTTTTAACAGATGTCATTCCGGTTACAATTGCGCCTGCTTTGGTATATGCTCCACTCAAGGCAACTACTTCGGCTATTTTTTCTGCCTCAACAGCATAAAAAATGAAGTCGCATGTTTCGGAAACATTTTTTGCGCTGTCTAAAATACTAATGTTGTGAGATTCTAATTCTTCTTGTAATGCTAGTTTGCGTTCGGGCAAATCGCAACCAAAAACATGTAAACCAGCTTGCGAAAAAGTGCGGGCATATAATTTACCCATATCTCCCAAACCAATAATTCCAATTTTCATTTGGCTAATGTAGTTTTAATTAAAAAAAAGGTTTGGGTGTTTTATAGATAATTTTAATTAAGCTTTTCCTAGATTATCAATCTTGGCTAATAATTTTTCATTAAACTCTTGTTGTTTTTCAAATTGAGTAATAGAAATATCCAATAAGCTACTCAGCGTGTTCTCCATGTTATCAAACTTTTTTGAATGTAAATTCAATATGTCTGAATGTAAATTCAATATCTCGGTTTGTCTATTTAGAATTTCCGATTGCTTATTTAAAATTTCGGAATGCTGATCTTGCTTTCTCTGCATCTCAGAAATACCTACTAATAAATCTTTATCGTTCATAACAGAAATATTTAATGCAATTTAATAAAAATTCAAATTTAATTGAATGAAATTTTAGAATTACAAACCATAAGCAATCTTAAAACCAGATTGTACTTGCTTATTCCCTTCAAAAGAGAAGCCATAGTAAATTTTGTAACCAGTTCCGGCAAATCCAAAGTAAAGTTCTTTATATCCTTTGGTAAGTTTATCACTTAATAAATAATTAAAACCTGCTAGCTCCTGTAATTTAAGTTTACGTAGTAAAGGTATTTTATTGGAGAAAAAGCTTTTAAAATTTTGCTCGGTATGGCCCTCAAAATAATTTGACCCAGTGCTGTTTATATAGTAATCTAAAAATAAGAACTGAGAAGACACTGGATTAATCACTAAAGTTTTATTACCTCTAAAATGCTTAAAATCTGGATATTGCAAATTATCGGAATTTATAAAACTACCTGCTGTTAAGCTAAAATCAAAATTACCATAAAAACCTAATTTAATATTTTGCTTGGCAAGTGTTACAGCTGCATAATCATAATTAGCATCGGCACCAAAAATATTTGGTATTGCTTTTTCATAACGAAGAGATAAAGTAGGCCATTTAGAAGGTATGTAAAATTTGCCTTGTGGTAAGGTGCGGTATTTATTACTAAAATTATAGCTCAGGTTTGTATATATGTTAAAGTTTTGATAAGGATTAAATACTGGAATATCTAAAGTATTAATAAATGGATTATTAGACGAATAATCGGCTTTTTTATCGTTTCTAAAAGCATAATTACTTGTATTTGGCAGCCATTTATTGCTATGATAAGCTACACCAAATGAAGCAAACATACCAAAAGGCAATCTTGATGAAACTGCAGCCTCGCCAAATTTCTTTTGATAAAATTTAGAATAATTACGCTCAAAAAACAAAGAGTTGATCGTGTTATTAAGTAAAGATAATGTGCCTCTATCGTTTAAATCTTCAATATTTGAGCCTAAACGCATGGTTAAACTCATCTTTTTACCAATTGGTATATTAGCATTTGTATTGGCACTAAATATTTTATTAGAAAAGCCATATCTAAAATTACCAGCTAATCTTAAAAACCGATTATTTAATGTGTCTATCTGTTTGGTATAACTGGCTCCATAATTAATAGCAAAACCTTCTACCGTATTAAAATGAATAGCAGGTATAATTGCATCAATATGATAATAGGTCTTATTGTATCTATCTCTAGGGTTGTACCCTCCTAATAATAGTTTGGTGATTTTAAACTTATTATTTTTATTATCTAAGCTATCTAAATAAGGTTTAGATTGTCTTCTTTCTGCTAAACTATCTTTTTTAACATAATTAGTTTGCTCTTCTAAAGTTAGCGGAATTGGCCTAACTTTATCCCAATAAGTAGAATCTTTCTTATTTACATCACTGGTAATTTTTAACACTTCTTTAAAATCTTTGCTACTTAAAGGCGGGTTAACGTTATAATTATTATAAACACCAACGTAATAACCTCCAAATTTAAAACTTAAGAAACCTCCGGTAAATTGTAATTTAATGCTGTTTGGCAACCACAATTTCTTGTTAACAGCAATATAAGTTTGGTTAATGTGCATGGTATCTAATAAAGAAATATTAGACTCTTTAGTCATCAAAAAATCAGTACTGTGTATTCGCCAGCTATCTTCAACAATATAAATGAATCCACGATAGGCAGGGTCGTAACCACGCTTTGGTAACAACTCAATTTTATTAATTAGTTCACCGTTTTCTACAGTAGAGCCAATTAATTTATAGTTATAGTAAAACAATGCATTATCTGCAATTGGGGATACAAATGGGCGATTGCTTAATCCATCCCACTCTTGATAGTTTTCGTAAAAATTCAATAACAAGTCTGTTGCTCTATTAAAGCTAAAAGAGCGGTTGCCACCAGCTACTTTAGAAGAAATCATCTCTTCTTTATAATTATTTGGAGGTAAATAACTTAAAATAGATTGCGACTCCGATTGGTAAAGAATTCCAGTTCTATTAGAATCGAGGCCAATTTCACTAGTTACCGCACTCACATCTCTACCTAAAAATTTTTCTGGGGCTTTTAATAATCTTTGTATCCCTTTGATATAAACATCGCAAGTATATGCCGACATTTGATTTAAATAGCTTTTCCGCTGCTTAATCGCTTTTCTAATAATATCGTATGCTGGGTCTTCGCCACCTGATTTTACAATTACATCTTTAAGTTCAAAAATCTCTGTACTTAAACTAATATTGAGTGTTAAATCCTTATTTATAAAAACAGGTTTAATGAGTTGTTTGAAGCCTACAGCACTAAATATTAAATCTTTATTTCCTGATGTTAATTTTAGCGTAAAAAACCCATCCTTATTGGCAGATGTACCAATAGTTGTTCCTTTAACAAAAATTGTTGCAAACGGTATCGCTTCGTTTAAATTGTCGGTAACTTTACCTTGAACTGTAAAATTTTGAGCAAAAAGCAATTGTGAAACGGTAATTAAAAAAAATAATAGGTAAAGTTTTTTCATCGCTATAGAAATATAACCCGAATATATAAATAAGTTGATAAGCTAATTGTTAACAAAGGTTAATTTAGCTTTAAATATGAGGAAATTATCATTTAAAGGCCAAAAAAGAGCAAGACATTGAATTGTTAGTCATTTAGTTATTTAAACTGTAGCCTATACTTTGGCAAAAGTCAATTTTAAAAAAATCCTATTTTTTATGTAGCTTGGATTTTATTCTTAAAACTTATGAAGTTAAAGCTTATTTTTCTGCTTCTTTTTACCCTTCAATTTTCTTTTGCCCAACAACCATCAAAAACAACTTTATTAAAAGCCGATTGGGTTTTTGATGGTACAGCAATGCATAAAAATTGGTTTGTGATTGTTAAAGACAAGCAAATTTTAATGGTTGCCGATCAGAAAGAATTGCAACAAATTAAATTAAAGATTGATACCACAATTACATTAACTGGGCAAACTTTGCTTCCTGGTTTAATTGAAGGGCATTCGCACTTATTCCTACACCCCTACAACGAAACCGAGTGGAATGATCAAATACTTAAAGAAAGCAGAACTGAACGTACTGTAAGAGCAGTAAACCACGCTAAAGCAACTTTAATGGCTGGTTTTACCACGGTAAGAGATTTAGGGACTGAAGGTGCTAGTTATGATGATGTTGGTTTAAGAGAAAGTATTGCAAAAGGATTAATATCAGGTCCACGAATGATTGTTGCAGGCAGAGCAATTGTTGCCACTGGAAGTTACGGCCCAAAAACAGCAGTTACCGAAATAGACTTGCCCAAAGGAGCCGAGGAAAGTGATGGAGAAAATTTAATAAAAACGGTAAGAAACCAAATTGGCCATGGTGTAGATTTGATTAAGATTTATGCTGATTATAGATGGGGATTAAATAAAACCAGTGCCCCTACTTTTAGTGTGGCAGAAATAAAAATGGTGGTAGAAACTGCAAAAAGTACCAGCCGACCAGTAGTTGCACATGCAGCCACCAAAGAAGGAATGTTGCGAGCCATAGAAGGCGGTGTAGAAACTATTGAACATGGCGACAGTGGAGATGAAGAAGTTTTTAAATTAATGAAAGAAAAAGGCGTTGCACTTTGCCCAACACTTGCAGCTGGAGATGCCGTAGAACAATATACGGGATGGAAAAAAGCCACAGAACCAGAGCCATATAGGATATTAAATAAACGTAAAAGTTTTACAGCTGCTTTAAAAGCAGGTGTAATCATCAGTTTTGGTGGCGATGCGGGTGTTTTTGCACATGGAGATAACGCCCGAGAAATGGAAATGATGGTCAATTATGGCATGTCGCCTGTAGAGGTGTTAAAATCTGCTACATCTGTAAATGCGAAGGTCTTTCATCAAAACAATATTGGACAATTAAAAACTGGCTTAACAGCAGATATTATTGCTGTAAGTGGTAATCCTGCTGAAGATATTGCAGCTATTAGGAATGTGAATTTGGTAATGAAGGATGGAAAAATCTATCTTTTAAAATAGTTAAAGTATAAGATTTTTGATTTTAACCGAAAAGTCACATTGAGCGAAGTCGAAATGTTTTAAAAACATTTTAATCAGACTTCGACTCCGCTCAGCCCGACAAAAACCAAAATTTTAAAATAGCCTCTTTTCTGCGTTAGGGGGTTAAAGGGGAAGTTCTTTTTAGGTTTTCCTCATAGAGGGAGAAAAACCTAAAAAAACCGAAGCCCGTAAACACCCGACCTGTGCTTTGGCCATAAGCGAAAGACTAAGGAAACGCCCAAATGCACCAAACAAAAAAGATTTTTATTCCTTACTTTTGTAAATTATAAAACCCAATTATTATGTATAAAACGTTAAAACCAGTATTAGAAAAAGAACTAGAAGATATTAAAGCAGCCGGATTATATAAAAAAGAGCGTGTGATTATAACGCCTCAAGGCGCTGATATTAAGGTAAATGACGGGAAAGAGGTAATTAACTTTTGTGCTAATAATTATTTGGGCCTATCGTCTCACCCTAAAGTGACCGAAGCTGCTAAAGTAGCTATAGATACTCATGGTTTTGGAATGTCGTCGGTTAGGTTTATTTGTGGTACGCAGGATATTCACAAGACTTTAGAGCGTAAACTTTCTGAGTTTTTAGGTACCGAGGATACCATTTTATACGCTGCCGCTTTTGATGCTAACGGAGGTGTTTTTGAACCTTTATTTGATGCCCAAGATGCTATCATTTCTGATGAACTAAACCATGCTTCTATTATTGATGGAGTGCGTTTGTGTAAGGCGCAACGCTACCGCTACAAGCATGATGACATGGCTGATTTAGAAAAACAACTACAAGAAACTCAAGGTTTACGTCATAGAATTATTGTGACCGACGGTGCATTTTCTATGGATGGCACCATTGCACAGCTAGACAAAATTTGCGATTTAGCCGATAAATATAATGCCTTGGTGATGATTGATGAATGCCATTGCAGCGGTTTTTTAGGTAAAACTGGTCGTGGTACGCATGAGCACCACAATGTAATGGGCCGTGTTGATATCATTACTGGAACTTTAGGAAAGGCTTTGGGTGGTGCATCTGGCGGTTTTACTGCTGGTCCAAAAGAAGTTATCGATATTTTACGTCAGCGTAGTAGACCTTATTTATTTTCTAACACCTTGGCGCCAAGTATTGTAGGTGCTTCTATTGCGGTGCTAGATATGCTAACAGAAACTACCGAGTTACGTGACAAATTAGAAAGCAATACTCAATATTTTAGAGAAAAAATGACCGAAGCTGGTTTTGATATTAAGCCAGGCGTACATCCAATTGTTCCTGTAATGTTGTACGATGCTCAATTATCTCAAGATTTTGCAGCTAAAATGTTAGAAGAAGGAATTTATGTGATAGGCTTTTACTACCCAGTAGTGCCAAAAGGTAAAGCAAGAATAAGAGTTCAAATGTCGGCAGCACATGATAGGCATCATTTAGATAAAGCAATTGCTGCGTTTATTAAAGTTGGTAAAGAGTTAAAGGTGATTAAATAGAATTATTTGGCGATTTAACTGCCCACCTTGACGGATATATCTTTTTTGTTTGTCATCCTGAGTATGGTCACTCTGAGCGGAGTTAAGGAGGGATTTTGAAGGGACAAACAAAAAAACAGCTGCCTTTTCTCCGTAGGAGTCCTTTGGACAATCCCTAATTTAATTCTTGTTTCAAGATTATAAATTGTTAAATGTTTAACTAATGATATAAACTACATTAATACGAACAAAGTCTAAATTTTAAATTTTTTTAAAAAAAATTTGCTTATATGTGGGGTATGGTAATTATCTTTATTTCAAGTTGTTAATTTATCTGGCCGGAAAAAACTTCATCAACCTAGCGGAATCCGAAAAGCTTACGAGTAGGAGAAAACTTAAATTTTATTAATATGAAAAAGGCAGCAATTATTTGCTTGGCGCTTGGTATTATTAGTTTAGCATCAAGCGCAACAACCAATCCAAATGTAAAAGAATCTACTAATGTTTGTACAGCAGGATTAACTACGTGTGGTTTAGAATTCATGGTTTGTGACCAAATTGGGGACTTTACACCTGAAGAGGCATGGATAATTTATTCAAACATGAATTATCAATTGTGTGGAGAGTGGCCTTAAAATTTGATTAACTTATGAAGTTCCAATGAATTTGGAACTTCATTATTGTTTGACTTAGCAACTACAAAATGAAAAACATAAATATATTAGTCACTTGTCTTTTAATTTTTAATTTCTCAAAATCTTTTTCACAGGTTAAAAATTCATTAAGTGGAATAGCTCATTATACATTAACCCATCATTACGATACTTTAAACTACAACATATTTCAAGAAGAAAATTTTGTTTTACTTCTTGGGAAAAACAGTTCATTATTTAAAAGTAGAGACAAAGAGATAACTGACTCACTGATGGAGAATAATCGTAAACGAACAGGATTTATGGCTCCCATTTCAAATGCTAGATATACAGAAGAAAAAATCTTATTTAATTTTAATACAAAAACTTTATACACAACATCTCTTAAAGTAATTGGAGATTTTAAAATAAAACGAGATTTTCCAAATATAGAATGGGATATAAAAAGCCAAAAAAAGAAAATTCTGGGGTACAATTGTCAACAAGCTACAGGTAATTTTCACGGTAGAAAATTTTCTGTATGGTTTACAAATGAGTTGCCTTTTACAGCCGGTCCTTGGAAATTAGTAGGGCTACCAGGTTTAATCGTAGAAGCTGAAGACGCTACTAATAGAATAAAATTTGTACTCAAATCTTTTCAAAATAAAAATAATAATGATTTTAATATCGAATTTACAGAAAACGAAATTTCATGGCTAAACTACATGAAATTAGCAAAAGCAATGCAGGAAAATCCGCAAGCATATTTAGAGCAAAAACTTGGGCGAAAAATATCAACTACGCCGCCGATGTTACCCCTAAAAAGAAGTCCTATTTTACCAAATTATAGATTCAATTATCCACTAGAAGCTATAGAATTTTATACAAAAAAATAAATCATGAAAAAAATTTGCTTATATGTGGGGTATGGTAATTATCTTTATTTCAAGTTGTTAATTTATCTGGCCGGAAAAAACTTCATCAACCTAGCGGAATCCGAAAAGCTTACGAGTAGGAAAAACATAAATTTCAAAAAACATGAAAAAAATTTTAATGGTAGCTTTAGCATTAACTTGCTTTGGTATTTCATCCTTTGCGGCTGAAGAAAAAGAAATGAAAAATACAGATTACACTATTATTATTGATAATACTATTATTGATAATACTATTACTATTGAAGACAATCCTGATTGCATAGCTGGACAAACTATATGCGGTTCTACCTATAGTATGTGTAGGCCTGGTGGTTATACAGTTGATGAACAGATTGGAATTAATGGTGTTTACGAATTTTTTGATTGTGAATTGGGACTATTTAAACCTGAATAAATTCTAAATAATTACTCAATGATTGATTATAAATATCATTGAGTAATTTTAAACTTATACCTAGAAAACATGAAAATAAAGATATTAATAATAATTTTTACATTTCAATCTTGTATTGGTTTTAGCCAAATCAAACAAATGGTTATTGCTAAATGCGATTATACACTGACTCACAAATATGATTCAACAGATTTAAATAAAATATTAGTAGAAAATTATGAATTATTAATAGGAGAAAACTCCTCTGTATTTTATAGCAAAAATCGGAAACTACAAGATTCATTAATGAAAGATATTGCCAAAAAAACTGGAGTTGTGGCACCTCAAGGCAACATAAGATATAATTTTGAAGAAATTTATACATTTTTTGAAAGTAAGAAGATGTTTACAAATTCAAATCCAATAATTGGCAACTATATAATAGAAAGAGCATTCCCAGAGTTGAAATGGGAATTACATAAAGATACATCAACTATTAATGGTATTAAATCTTATAAAGCTTCTACTAACTATAAAGGAAGAAGTTATAACTGTTGGTATACTACAGAATTTCCATTTAAAGCAGGTCCATGGAAATTAAATGGTCTGCCAGGATTAATTCTCAAGGCAACTGACGAAACAAATCGAATTGACTTTGAATTAAAAAGTTTTAATAATGTAGTAGATAATACAAAGGTGATATACTGGGACGAACCTTTAAAATTAATTAGTTGGCAAGAATATTTAAAATTAGTATATTTTCTAAGAGATGACCCACAAGGTTTTTTGAATTTTAAATATCCAGGATCAAGTTTTAGTTCTAGCAAATCATTAAAACCAAGTACTCGTAACATACTTGAAAGTCCTATTTATGTTAATTTTAAAATTGAAGAAATGCCATATTTAATTGAGCGTTGAAAATGACTTTTTTAATTTTAATAAAATATTTTTGCTTTTTTAATTTTTATTAACTTTTAATGAAAAGCGATAAGAGAAGTTATAGAATTTTAAAAATTACGCCATTTTTTATTTTACTTTTAACTTTTAATTTTTGTTATACAAGGGCACAAGAAAAGTTAATAATTAATGGAAGCGTAAGTAATTCGCATAATTCACTTATTTCTAACATTTCAGTTCTTTTATTGCAAAAATCTGATTCATCAATAATTGATTTCTTCGTAACAAATAAAAATGGAGAATTCCAATTTGAAATAAATAAAAACAATAATTTCCTATTGAAAATAAATTCATTAAGGTATTTATCACAAACTATTCCTATTAAAATTAACCAAACAGAATACAATTTTCTGCTACAAGAAAGTACAATGCAACTTAAAGAGGTAGTTGTAAAAAACACACAGCCAATTGTTAAAATGAATGGTGACACCACAACCTACCGAGCAGATGATTTTGCATCGCCACAAGACCGTACTATTGGCGATGTATTAAAGAAAATACCAGGAATTACTGTTGCAGAAAGCGGACAAATTAAATTTAATGGGCAAAATGTAGGTAAACTCTATTTAGACGGAGATGATTTATTAGAGAGCAAATATAACATTGCCACCAAAACATTACCAAACAACATTGTAAACCAAATACAAGTTTTAGAAAACCACCAAAGTATAAAAGCATTAGAAGGTAAGGTTTTTAGTGATGCGGTAGATATTAACTTAACTTTTAAAGATAAAGCAAAACTAAAACTATTTGGGCAAGCTATTTTAGGCGGTGGCTTACCAGCGCAATACGAAGAAGAAATAAACTTAATTTCTTTAAAAAACAATTATAAAGCAATACATATAGCTAAAGCTAATAATACAGGTTTAGCATACAGCAACGATATTTTATCATTAAATCAGTTGCAAGAATTGGTGAAAAAAGGAGTAAGCCCTGTGGGTGCGCAATTAAGTTCTGGTACAGGAGGAAGCCCCCCATTAGCACAAAATAGGTATCTGTTTAACCATTCGGGCTTAGCAAATAGTGCTAACTTATGGAAATTGAAAAACGAAGTTCAAGTAAAATCTAAAGCTTATTATGAGTATGATAAAGAAAAGCAACGATATGTTAACAATAGCAATATTTTATTGCCAAATGAAATAATCAACTATACAGAAAATCAAAACAACAGTATTTTACCTCAAAAATTTTATGCCGATATAATTTTATTTAAAAATAAAATCGAATATTATTTAAACAATAAATTTACTTTTGAGCATCAAAACAAAAGCGAAAACGCTTCACTTGTGGCTAATAACCTAAACCGTTTTCAAAATTATCAATTAAAATCATCATCGTTTTCTAACGAATTAGATTTAATTAAATCTCCCAAAGGAAAAACGATCAAACAATACTACTCTTTTGTAAGCTATCAAACACATCCAGAAAATTTGAATATTGATAGTGCAAGCTATCCAAACATATTTCCTAATAATGAAGTGCTAAAAAATATTAACCAAAGCGTTAATATCCCAAGCTTTTTCACTAACAATTATATAACCTTACAAAATGGGAAAGGTAATTTTAACCAATCTTATAAGTTTGGACAATCTATAAACCTGCAACAATTTAACTCAACTTTAAATGCTATTAATGAAATTGGCGAAACTATATCTCCAGCTATTGCTGCAACTAATAATTTAACTTGGAACGAATTTAATTTTTATGCTGAGCCTAACTACGAATGGAAAAAAGAAAACTTTAGATTAACAGCAAAATTACCTATTAAATACCAAAGCATTAACGCAAATGAAGATCAAGCCTCTTTAAACCTAACCGATAATAGATTACTATTTAACCCAAACTTAAGTGTTAGATACGCAAAAGAAAATGGATTTTCGGGAAGCTTATCTTACATCAGAACAAATTCGGCAGGGAATATTTTACAATCATTTCCAGGGTTAGTTCTAAATAACTATAGATCTTACTCTCAAAATAATGAATTATTTAGCACCTCTAAAAGCTTTAACACTGGGGTGTTTTTAAACTATAAAAATGCTGTTAAAATATTTTTCATTAATGTTGCTGCTTATTACAGAGAAAGTAATGTAAATAATATTGGCTTTGGAGTTATAAATCAAAATCTAAGTACAACAGAGAGAGTATTATTAAATAATACATCTTCATCATTTAATTTTAGTAGTAATGTAAGTAAATATATATTTTCACTTAGGTCATCAATAACCTTTTTGTATGCTTACCAAAGCGGTTTAAGCAACCAATTCTTAAACAATGAGCTTTTTCCGTTTTTAAATTCTTCACAAAACTTTGGATTTAAATGGAACGGTAGAATTGCTCAAAATTTTAGATATGATTACAACATTAATTTACAATCATTTAAAAGTAAACCTAAAGAAATTCTAACTGTATTAAATACATTTGAAGTACAAAATGCTAATCAAAACCTATCAATTGAATATGATATCAAAGACAATTTTTTCTTGAAGACTAATGCATCACTTTTAAATAATAAAAATAATGCAGGTATAAATACCAATTACTTCTTTTTAGATTGTTCGTTTAGGTATAACATTCAAAAACAAAGAATAGATCTATCCGCTGATTTTAGAAACCTTGCAAACATTAAAAATTTTGAAATTGCAACAACTAATTTAAATTTCCAAAACTCCTCAACTTATCCATTACTAGGTAGAATGCTCATTCTTAAGGTACAGTTCTCTTATTAGAATTGAAAAAATTAAGAAAACTGTATTAGTAAATTGAAGTTTTTAAATTTTATCTTCATCAAAAGCAACAAGATTAGATTAAACACAAAATCACAACACTTTTTTATTAAATTTGTGGCTTATGCAGTCTAAAATCACTCAATACACTAGCGAAATTGAAGCTTTTGAACCCAAAACAGCAGAAGAGCTGGAGGCTTTTCGTATCAAATTTTTAGGGACTAAAGGAATTATTAAAGATTTATTTGACGAGTTTAAAGCTGTTTCTACAGAAGAGAAACGTGTTTTAGGTAAAGTATTAAATCAGTTTAAGCAATTAGCAGAGGCTAAGTTTAACGATTACAAAGATAATTTTACCAGTACAAAACAAGATATAGGTGCTTCACAAGACTTAACCTTAACAGGCGAAGGTTTTGAAATTGGCGGTCGTCATCCTTTAAATTTAGTGCGTAAAGAAATTGTAGAGATTTTTAAACGCTTAGGTTTTGTGGTTGCCGAAGGACCAGAGATTGAAGACGATTGGCATAATTTCTCGGCTTTAAATTTCCCCGAAGAGCACCCCGCAAGAGACATGCAGGATACCTTTTTTGTGGCTCCAACTCCCAATGAAGATGCTGATACAGAGAAAAAAGGCAATTTTGCTTTAAGAACACACACTTCATCCGTTCAGGTGCGTTTAATGGAAGCGGGTAAACCTCCTTTTAGAGCATTAATGCCAGGTAGAGTTTACAGAAACGAAGCTATATCGGCTAGGGCACATTGCTTCTTTCATCAAGTAGAAGGTTTATATGTTGATGAAAATGTTTCCTTTGCCGATTTAAAACAGACTTTATATTATTTTGTTCAAGAGCTGTATGGCGAAGGAACAAAGGTTAGATTTAGACCATCTTATTTTCCTTTTACAGAGCCATCTGCAGAAATGGATATTTCTTGTACCATTTGTAAAGGTGCGGGATGCCAAATGTGTAAACATAGTGGCTGGGTAGAAATTTTGGGTTGCGGTATGATAGACCCTAATGTTTTAGATAATGTAAATATAGATTCTAAGAAATATACTGGCTTTGCCTTTGGTATGGGAATAGAACGTATCACCAATTTAAAATATCAGATTAAAGATTTACGTTTATTCTCCGAGAACGATATTCGTTTCTTAAAACAGTTTCAAACAGAAATTATTTAATGTTTAAGTTCAGAATTTTACTTGTTTTTTTGGTTATTATTGGCTTTTCATCATGTAGTAGAGATGAAATGTCTGTTATACCAGATGTGCCTGTAAACTTCTCGGCTTCGTTACAATTCCAATTACCAAAATTACAACAGCCTGGTGGTGTAGAAGTAGTAACTAACACCAGTATTGGTATTGCAGGTTTGGTTTTATATAAAAATAGCGACGGCAGAATATTGGCTTACGATAGATGCAGCAGCGTAAATCCAATACAAAAAAACCCAGTAACTCCAATTGGAGGCTCTTTGGTAGAAGATAAGGTTAGCGGTGCTTTATTTAGTTTAGTTGATGGTTCTGCCGCTAAAGCACCCGCTCAATATCCCTTAAAAAGATATAATGTTTCTATAAACGGAGACTTAATAACCGTACAAAATTAAAATGGAAGTAGATAAGATTAAAGAAAGTATAAAGAAAGCTGCACAAGATTTATTCCGCAAATACGGTTATCATAAAACTAGCGTCAACGAGATTGCTAAAAAAGCTAAAATCGCTAAAGCAACCATTTACAAATACTTCGAGAGTAAAGAGCTGGTTTTACACGCCATTTTAATGGATTATTTAAAGGTAAGCCTAAATGATGTGATTCACCTAGGCCATAAAAGTTTATCTAAAGAAGAACACCTTAAAGTCTTAATTTTAAAAGTTAGCCGTTTATCTTACACCGTTTGCAACGAGTTTATAGGCTGGGATTTTATCAGAGAATCTACCAATGCGCAAGAATTTTTAAAAGATTTATCAGACGAGTTAGAAGAATTATTATTTGAAGCTTTTATGTCCATAGAGACCCTAAATGATGATGAAACTTTCCCAGAAAGGTTACGCTTTTTAATCAAAGCGAGTAAAAGCATCATTTTCTCATTTGCGTTTACCTCTGTCTCTGATGCCGATGTAAGGAAGAATTTTGTCTCTTTCCAAAAAGAGATTTTGCCTTATTTGGTTAAGGCGGCGTTGTAGAGTTTTAAGGTTTTATTTGTCAATTTTTGTACTTATATTTGTACATCTTAAAGTACAAATATGTTAACTACCACGATTTCAGATTTTAGAAAAGACATCAAAAGCTATTTTGATAAAGTTTCAAAAAATTTTGAAACTTTGATTATCAATAGAGGTAAAGATGAAGGCGTTGTGATTATGTCCTTAGATGAATACAACTCTCTTTTAGCTACCAATCATGAATTAAGCTCTTTAGAAAACGCAAGGAGATTAGATTCTGCTATTCAAAAAATAAATAATAAAGCCACTTTCGAAAAAGACTTAATAGAACCATGAGATTTATTTTTGTCGAGGATTCTTGGGAAGACTACCTCTATTGGCAGAAAACAGATAAAAAGCTTTTATCTAAAATCAATGACTTATTAAAAGATATTTCTCGAACACCATTTTCTGGAATTGGAAAGCCAGAACCTCTAAAACATAAATATAAAGGATACTGGTCGAGAAGAATAAATGATGAACATCGCTTGATATATAAAATTCAAGATGATGAAATTATTATTGCAAAATGTAGATTTCACTATTCTTAGTTTTCTCTTTTTACATTTCCTCAACAACATTAATCAATAAAATAACCTTAAAACATTTGTTTCAATTATCTTTGATATCAAATGAACAAAGAATTCATCAATGCACTTTTTATAAGGCAGCAAAGAGCACAGGCTATTCCTAAAAACATAGCTGTAGCACAGTGGGCATATCAAATTATTGGTTTACTTTTTCCTGAAGCATCTGATCAAATTTTTAATGCTTCTGAAGAAATTGAGCAAGAATTTAAAAAGCTACAAACCGAACTAAATAATTTATTAGACGCTACCCAAGCTTGCAACAATTGCAATAATGATGTGATAGCGGCTCAGTTTATAGCTCAAATCCCTAACCTATACGAAACTCTAAAAAAAGATGTAACCGCCCTAAACAGTGGCGACCCTGCTGCCAACAACGAGTTTGAAGTCATTCGCACCTATCCTGGTTTTACAGCAATCGCATTTTATCGCATCGCACATCAATTATTACAATTAAAAACACCTTTAATACCAAGAATCTTAACAGAATATGCCCACTCTAAAACCGGAATAGACATTCATCCCGGCGCACAAATTGGAGAATATTTATGTATAGACCATGGCACTGGTATTGTAATTGGCGAAACCGCTATTATTGGTAAAAATGTAAAATTGTATCAAGGGGTAACTTTGGGTGCTTTAAGTGTAAGTAAAGATTTAGCAGGAGTAAAAAGACATCCGACAGTAGAAGATGGTGTGATTATTTATAGCAATGCAACTATTTTAGGTGGCGAAACCATTATTGGTGCAAATAGTATTATTGGTGGTAACGTTTGGTTAACTAAAAGTGTTCCAGCAAATTCTACAGTATATCATAACCCTTCCATTAAAGTAATAGAAAATTCTTAAAACTTAATTTTATGGCTTCCATCATAGATTTAGTGGGTAACACCCCATTGGTAGAGATACAGCGTTTAAATACAAACCCAAACGTTACCATTTATGCCAAATTAGAAGGAAATAATCCGGGTGGTAGCGTTAAAGATAGGGCAGCTCTAAATATGATTAAGAGTGCTGTAGAGCGTGGCGACATTAAAGCAGGCACAAAACTAATTGAAGCAACCAGTGGTAACACGGGAATTGCTTTAGCCATGATTGCTCGTTTATTCGATTTAGAAATTGAGCTCATTATGCCCAAAAACTCCACCAAAGAGCGCACCCAAACCATGGAAGCCTTTGGAGCAAAGGTTATTTTATTAGAAGACATTGAAAAGTGCCGAGATTATGCCGATGAAAAAGGTGCTACCGCCGAATATTTTTTGTTAAATCAATTTGCAAACCCCGATAATTATTTAGCACATTACAAAAGTACAGGGCCAGAAATTTGGCGAGACACGCAACATCAAGTGACTCATTTTGTAAGCTCTATGGGAACCACAGGGAGCATTATGGGAACGTCTATGTTTTTAAAAGAACAAAATCCTGCCGTACAAATTGTAGGTTGTCAGCCTACCGAGGGTTCATCAATTCCTGGTATTAGACGCTGGCCAAAAGCTTATTTACCTAAAATATTTGATGCGAGCCGTGTAGACCGAATCATAGATATTTCTGAAGAAGATGCTACTCAAATGGCTCGTAAACTCGCTAAAACAGAAGGTATTTTTGCAGGCATGAGCAGTGGCGGAGCCTGCACTGCAGCTTTAAAATTAGCATCAGAATTAGAAAGTGGGGTGATTGTTTTTATTGCCTGCGACCGTGGCGATAGGTATTTAAGTAGCGATTTATTTGCTAACAATTAATCATTTATTGTTTACAATCAACGAGTTGAACTAAAAATATTTTCCAACTTTACATGCTAAATCAAACAATATGCTCAAGGCCGTAAACCCAAAATTACCCATGCGTAATAAAGCCATCACTAAAGATTATTATATTAATCAGTTAGGTTTTACAGATATTGGCAGTCAAGATTATGAAGATTACCTTATCCTAAAAAAAGACGAGGTAGAAATTCATTTTTTCTCTTTCAAAGATTTAGATCATAGAGAAAATTACAGTGGAGTTTACATCAGACTTAACCACATCGAAGAGTTTTACCAATTTTTATTAAATCAAAAAGTGGCTATACACCCAAACGGACCATTACAAACTAAACCTTGGGGGCAAAAAGAATTTGCCCTTTTAGACCCAGATTTTAACTTGTTAACTTTTGGAGAAGCGGTTTAAATAAAGCGTTTTAACCTGATTAATTCTTCACCACTTTAATCTCAAAAAGTTTATCCCACTTCTTACCAGTTACAAATAATCGTTTGGCTTTGCTATCGTAAGCAATACCATTTAAAACATCTCCAGGGTCGGCAACGGGTGCGTGTGGCAAACCCATTAAATTAATGTACGCTTCTACCAAACCATTTTGGGGATTTATAATGGCTACCAATTCCGATTCATAAATATTAGCATACAACTTTCCCTCTACCCATTCCAATTCGTTTAAATTAGTAACCGGACCTTTATCATCATAAACATCTATCCCACCCTTTGGTAAATAAGTGTTTTTATCTAAAAAGAAAATGCGGTTACTGCCATCTGTATTAAAAATAGTTTCACCATTAAAACATAAGCCCCAGCCCTCATTAGCGTGGTTGTAAGGGAAGGTCTTCAACAATTCAAAAGTATTTTTATCATACTCAAAACCTACTTTTTCTTTATAGGTTAATTGGATAATTTTATCACCAATTACAGTAATCCCCTCGGCAAAATATTGAGGCTCAATCTTTTTCTCTTTTAATATTTTACCATCTAAAGTGGTTTTAAACAACCTAGAAACCTTGTACTCGCCAGCACTTTCGTACAGCACACCATCAATAAATTCTAACCCTTCGGTATAAGAAGTCACATCATGCGGGTAAGTTTTAACAATCTGGTAACTGTATTGTGCTGGTGTAACATTACTAATAATCACCACATTTGTTGTCGCTTCTTCGGCAACACCTTTTCTATAAATTTTGGCAGTAATTAGTCTGCTACCTAACATTAAATCTTTAGTATCAAATTCAAAAGCGGCAGTATCTTTGGTAGCTACTTGCTGGTTATCAATAAAATAAGCAACAGAATCTACCAAACCATCGGCAAAGTTTAATTTCAACTTTAAAGTCTCTCCTAATTTAATCAGTTCACCACTTTCGGGTTTAGCAAACGCAGAACTAGAAGCTATATTTTTACCATCGTTTGTACAAGAAAACAGGAAAGCTGCAATAGCTAAAAAGGCGAAATATTTATATTTACTAAAACTCATATTGATTACCTAATCGATTAGAATAACGCCTAAATTAAACATTTTTATACTTTTAGGGTTAAAAATTAAATGCAAAATAAATGGAAACATGTCCCAATTGCGGTAGAACCATCAGAAGCGTAAAGCAATGGCATTATTGCGCCCGAGTAGAGCTAGATTCTCTTTTCCATAGCAAGCAAGCTATAGTTAATCATCTGTTTGACCAGTTAATTGCACAGCTAATAGATTGGCCAGATATGACTTATAGTGCCACTAAAAACTGTGTGGTATTTGTACATAAAAAGACTTTTTTGGTGGTAAAACCTATGAAAACAGCTTTAGATATTAAATTCTACCTCCCCTATTTTTCCGAAGAGTTTCCCATTTACAAAACGGCACAGCAAGGTTCCAAATTTGAATCTAGCATCCGCCTTCACGATTTTGATGACCTTGACCAAGAAGTCATCCGACTGATTCGTTTCTCTTACGATATGTCATAAATCATCAGTTGATTTTCTAAAAAATATAAAAGGCTTGAATAGCAAAAGTATTTTTACATTTAACTAGGATAATAATTTACAGCCCAAACTCAAACATTTATTAATAATTTAGTAGCAAATTAATATGCAAGAGATCAAAAGCCTTACCGGCATTAGAGGCCTAGCCGCATTTTATGTCATTATTTTCCATTGGAATGTAGAGCTAGCCAAACTGCACCTTGGCCCAATAAATAGCTATCTCAAAACCTTTATGGGGCATGGCTATTTAAGTGTCGATTTGTTTTTTGTCATGAGCGGTTTTGTGCTATGCCTAAGCGGACATAAAATGTTTGCCACGCTCAATTTTAAAGATTACCGCACCTTTATGTATAAAAGGTTCATTCGTATTTTCCCACTTTACATCTCCGTTACCTTGCTATTTTACTTCCTGTTCAAATACAAATGGCAAAGTTTAATCATCAATCTCACACTTTTCCAAGGGCTAAGTTTTAAATATAATAACTCCATTATTCCACCGGGCTGGTCACTAACCAACGAGTGGATTCTTTATTTCCTATTCCCTTTTTTATTATTTGCCATTTTAAAATGGGTCAAAAAGCCTTGGATCTTGGTCATATTAGCTATTTTAATTTTGATTGGCATCAGCAGTTACCGCAGTTTACACTTCAATTGGTACAATTACAAGCACTTACGTACCATAGAAGGCTTCCATCCCGTTATATCCTTTACCCGAGGTTTGGCAAGCATTTTACGCACCCTGGCCGATTATTTTTTAGGCATCTTCACCTATTTCCTTTTTTACAAAAAAGTATCTCGTCCCTATTTCAAATATTTGGTTATGCTTTTAGGCATAGCCCTATTTTTCCCAAAAACAGATCTTTTGGTCATCTGCCTGCTTCCCGTTTTAATCCTTTATCTCTGCCAGCCCAATGGCTTAAGCAATTTTTTATCTTCCCGCTTCATCTATTTCTTAGGTTTAATTTCATTCTCGCTGTACCTCAACCATTATATCTTCATCAAAACCTATGCTAAAATACCCGCATTACTGGGCTACAGCAATCATTACATCAGCTTGGCCTATGTCATTACAGGCAGTGTCATACTCAGCATCATCACCTATTACGGTATCGAAAACCTGAGCATGAAACTATTGAAAAAGAAAGTTTCTTCAGCTTCCTCCTAAGCCTAGGCTATAACTAGAATGAAGAAACCGTTTAAAATTTGAAAATAATTTGGGCGTTTATACACGCTTTACACTATATCTTTTTTTTGTCACTCTGAGCGGAGTCGAAGGCACAAAAAAAGGATGTCGTTTCAATCGTTAACGCGAAAAAATTAGGGTGGAGATTAAATACCAAAACTTCACACAAAAAATTATATTTGAGTTTTAAAACCAAGTTCAATTCCAATTGAGTGAATTATTAAAATATGAAAATGCATTTTCGAAACTAAAAAGAGGTGTTACCCCTTTTGGTTTAGCTCCTCACAAACCAATTTTTTTATTGACAATTATTGATCTCATTGACAAAGGAATAATAAGCGAAAATAAAATTTATGTTAATACGGAACTAGTTGCCGCTTTTTTGAATAATTGGGATAACTTGGTTACAGAACCTTTTAAACCTGATTTTACACAACCTTTTTATTACCTGCAAAATGATAAAATATCAGGAAATTCTTTTTGGTTTGTTAAACCTTTAATTGGCTGTCAACTTAGCGCCCATGTCAAAAACTTTAATAAGTTAATCACCATTGTAGAATATGGTTATTTCTCTGAAAATTTATTCAACTTGTTAATCGACAAAAATTCCAGAACATCTTTAAAACAAACAATTTTAAGAACTTATTTCCCTACAAACGCAAAATCTTTAGACGAAAATAGTTATATTAATAATTTAAGTTCGGATATTTTAAATGAACCTATGCCTGCTTACAAAAAATTATTGATTAGTACAGAAGAGGAAGTATACGTAAGAAATGGATTGTTTAAAAGATTAGTTCCAAAAGTTTATGATAATTCTTGTGCATTTACAGGATGGAAAGTTCAAACTGCATCCGGACTTAGTTTAGTTGATGCGTGTCATATTAAACCTTTTAGTATTTGTAAAGAAGACCACATTAATAATGGAATTTCTCTCTCACCTAATATTCATAGAGCGTTTGATAGGGGTTTATTAAGTTTAGATGAGGATTTTAAAATTTTAGTTTCGAGCCAAATCATTGAAGTAAACATCTTAAATAATTCTTTAAAGAATCTGAAAGGAAAAAAGATAAAACTTCCTATAAGTAAACTTCATTATCCTGGGCAGGAATATTTGTTATGGCACAGAGAAAATTGTTTCAGGTATTAAATTTTAAAATAGCTCCTCGTTTTAATCTTCATTGATTTCAATATTCCATCGAATCACTGAAATGTCTTTATGGAATTAGGACTCCGTTCGGTAATTGAAAATGAAAGTTTAAGCGCTAAAAAAATTATTCTTTTAATATCTTTTATTCTGTTGAATCTCCGAAATCTGCGGGAAATACTTAGCGATTTGGAAAAGCATGGTCCTCTGGCGAGAGACCCGGCTAGCACAAAAAGCAGAGCCATTAAACATCTGCGAGAATCTCCGAAATCTGCGATAAATAATTAGCGATTTGCAAAAGTAAGATCCTCTAGCGAGAGACCTGGCTAGTACAAAAAGCAGAGCCGTTCAACATCTGCGAAAATATCCAAAATTTGCGGGAAATAATTAGCGATTTGAAAAGCAGGGACCTCTGCGAGAGACCCAGCTAGCACAAAAAGCAGAACCGTTCAACATCTGCGAAAATCTCCAAAATCGGCGGGGAATATTTAACAGCTTTGAAATCGCAGGGTCCTCTGGCGAGAAACCCCGCTAGCACAGTTAAACAAATATTAATATACTAATATGTATACTTAATTAAGTAAAAGTATATGCATAAGTATGCTGTTAAAATTTAATAAGTTTTGTTTTAATGGTTTCTAACAAATTTATGATGAAGAGTTGCCCAGCTTACAACCTGAGTTAGATAAACAAAATTCATAAACACACATCTAATATCGTTATTGCATATAACGAATGTCTCTAATGACAGGAAATAACAAAGCAGAACCATTAAACATCTGCGAGAATCTCAAAAATTGGCGGGAAATAATTAGCGATTTGGAAAAGCAGGGTCCTCTGGCGAGAGACCCGGCTAGCACTGAAATGTTTTTTCTACTCTACGTCATGTCGAGGATACGAGACATCTCTCCTGTGAGTCTGCTTGTATTATCTTCTATCTATTAGTAAAAGATGTCTCTCTAACGTCAACATAACGCGTTATCTTGGCTTAACGATAGCAGCGAAAATCCCCGCCAGTTTTCGGGCTGGCTTTTTGTTCGACCTTGGGATTTTGCGGCGTGGGAAACAAAAAGATTGTAGCGCATAGCGTGACCCCAATTTTTTCTATTGGGGGAAGCCCCAAAATATCAGATTTAAAACAAGAGATTGCTTCGTTTCACTCGCAATGACAAAATCACCGTCATTGCGAGTCGCCTTTTTCTGGCGGCGTGGCAATCGGTTTGTAATAACCCATGTTTCCTGTTTTAATTGGACAGATTGATTCGTTCCTCTCTCGGTGACAAAAAACACAGATTACTTCTTTTCTCTCGCTACAAGGTAGCTCCTTTGGAGCAATGACAAAAAGCAGAGCCGTTCAACATCTGCGAGAATCTCCGAAATCTGCGGGAAATACTTAGCGATTTGGAAAAGCATGGTCCTCTGGCGAGAGACCCTAATGCTATTAAGTTAAGCGTTTTGTCATGTTGAGCGTTAGTGAAACATCACACAAATAGGTGTAAAACTCTATGAGCAAACCTTGCATGTGAGACGTTTCGTTCCTCAACGTGACGCAAGTTTCTCTTAACTTAATAGCATTGGAGAGACCCGGCTAGCACCTAGTAAATTCGACTTAACCCTAATTCTTTAGCATCCAAACAATTTTAAGCTTAAACTATTTCATATAAACAATTAGGGTCTGTTTAAAATTTTACATTATAAATCTAAACAGTTTCTTAATTTTAACCCAAATTTTACTTGGCATGCAAAGCAAAGCAACAATGGCTTTAAAAGGAATATATTGTAATTCGTTAACACAATACTCAAGATTTGTGAGTTCGGAGGTGATTATTGGTGGTGTGCCTATGGGCGAGGATAACCCAATCCGTGTTCAATCTATGACCACTACCGACACAATGGATACCGAGGGGACAGTTGCACAAAGTATCAGGATGATTGATGCGGGTTGCGAGTATGTTCGTATTACTGCACCTAGTATGAAAGAGGCGCAAAACCTAGCCGAAATTAAAAAAGGTTTAAAAGCTAAAGGTTACAGTACTCCGCTAGTTGCCGATATCCATTTTACCCCTAACGCTGCCGAGCTTGCCGCAAAAATAGTAGAGAAAGTACGTGTTAACCCGGGTAACTACGCCGATAAGAAGAAGTTTGAAGAGATAAATTATACGCCCGAAGCTTATGAAAAAGAGCTAGAACGGATAAAAAAGAAGTTTGCCCCGCTGGTAGAAATTTGCAAAGCTAACGGTACGGCTATGCGTATTGGGACTAACCACGGCTCGCTTTCTGATAGGATTATGAGCTGGTACGGCGATACCCCAAAGGGAATGGTAGAGAGTGCGATGGAATTTATTCGCATTTGCCACAGTATGGATTACCACCAATTGGTAATTTCTATGAAAAGCAGCAATGCCCAAGTAATGGTACAGGCTTACCGTTTATTGGTTAAAACAATGGTTGCCGAAGGCATGAATTATCCTTTGCATTTAGGTGTTACCGAGGCTGGTGATGGTGAGGATGGCAGAATTAAATCGGCAGTGGGAATTGGGACTTTATTAGAAGATGGCTTGGGCGATACCATTAGGGTTTCTTTAACCGAAGAACCCGAGTTTGAAATTCCGGTGGCGCAAGCTTTGGCACAACGCTACAAAAACAGATCAGAAACACCCATATCAGACCTTTATGATTTAGATTTTGAATTACCTGCTAGCTTCTCCCCTTTTGAGTATAACAAAAGAGCTTCGGCCGAGTTGAATACTTTTATTGGTGGGCATCAGGTTCCTCGAGTGATTTTAGATTTATCTGATCAAAACCTAAAAGACGCTAACATTTTAGCTCCAGCTGGATATATTTATTCGCCTATTTTGGATAAATATAACATGGGCGATCAGTCGATTGATTTTGCCTATTTGGGCGATGAATTGCCTTCATTTAATTTTCCTGGAAACTTAAAGCAATTATATAATTACGCTACTTGGCAAAAATTGCAGAGTAAAACCAATTGTCACCCGTTATTTAGTTTAAAAGAATACATCAGCGCAAGCGAAAAAGATTCTGCTTTAAATTTAGTAAGCATAAAACCTACTGATTTAGATAGCGATGATTTTGCTGCTATTCCGTTTGATAAGACCTTGGTATTTGTTTTAGAAACCGACCAAGAACATGGCATGGCGCAACAAAGAGCTTTCTTTTTTAAACTGATGAATTTAGGGATAGATACTCCAGTAATTATTAAAAGAAGTTACGCTTTTGCCACAACAGAAAGTACAGAACAAATAGAACTTAAAACCCAGCTTTATGCCGCTACAGATTTAGGAGCATTATTGCTGGATGGTTTGGGCGATGGTGTTTGGTTAGATGCACCACAAACAAGTTCTAAGTTTAAGGTTTCTACCTCTTTTGGGATTTTGCAAGCTACTCGCTCTCGTATTTCTAAAACGGAATACATAAGCTGCCCTAGTTGTGGACGTACTTTGTTTGATTTACAAGAAACTACCCAAATGATACGTAGCCGTACAGATCATTTAAAAGGTATTAAAATTGGTATTATGGGCTGTATTGTAAATGGCCCAGGCGAAATGGCTGACGCCGATTACGGTTATGTAGGAACTGGTCCGGGTAAAATTACGCTTTACCGTGGCAAAGAAGTGGTAAAGAAAAACGTAAGCTCTGACAATGCCCTAGACGATTTAATTGGCATAATGAAAGAAGACGGGATGTGGGTGGAGAAGGAGATTTGAGAGGCTAAATTTAACTTTGAACTTTTTGCTTTAAGCCTTAGTATCATTTTCTATCAAGACAGTCTGCATAATTGCTGGCACTATTTTACCATCATAGTCTTTATCATTTTGTGAGTACGATAACAACTCTTTGATAGATTGATTAAAGGGAGCTTGATTTATATACACTCCAGATATTTCTTTATTTTGTAAACGAATGTAACCTCCTGTAGCTTTATCGGCATTGATGATTTTAGGGTTTAAGGGTAAATGCTCAGTAACTATAACGTATTTAAAAGTTTTAGTTTTCTCTAAAATATCCTCTATTTGTTGATTACTTAAATGTTGTAAAACCTGCCTAATGATGCATAAATCAGCCGGTGGAAATGCTGTTGCTGTAATGGCATCAACCTGAGAAAATTTAATGCTTTGGCTTTGATAATTCTGATTTAAATGATTGATTAAATCTTTCACAATATCTACCCCATGATATTGAGTTTGAGGCGTACTTTCTAAAACGGATTTCATGATGGTAAAATCGCCACAACCTATCTCAAAAATACTTTTAATGGCATTTTCTTTAATAAAGTTAATTAGCATTTCTTTATACTGTTCAGCAGCTAAATCTACAGTTCCATCGCCAGAAAAAAATTGCTCGCCATTAGACGCAACTCCCCAATATTTTTTTTGATAAATGCGAGTAAAAATTTCCTCGGGCGATTGATTTCTGTTCTTAAAATCGGCGTAAAGCTTAAAAAATTTTAAAGGGACAAATTGTTTGAAATTCATTAATACTTTAATTGATTAATGAGACTATCTTCAGTTGCGGTTTTCATTTTTATTACCTCGTCTAAAATTGGATTTGGCACCGTAGTAGATAAAATATATTGTTGCACTTTCCAATGGTCGCCTTGCTTTACCAATACGCCCGAGCCTCTACAAATTTTCATTTGGGTATTTAAAAGCTCATCAAACCAAGCTAAATCACCATTTTTAGAAAAGTAAATATTTCTTTTTAAAGCTGTAAAACTCCAAGCTTTGCCCCTATCAAAAAAAGGCTTTGCCCAAACCATAAATTCTTTTTTATCCCAGCGTTCGGTGGCATCTGTACCGGTAAATATGGCATCCTCAGTATAAAAATTAAAGTATCCATCAAAATCTGCTTTTCCAGCTGCTACGTTAAAAGAATCGAGCATGAGGTTAATTGCATTCTTTTCTTTATCGGCATTAAATGCCGATTGCTCTTTATTTTCTAGTGGATTGCAAGCGTAAATTAGGATAGCTATTAAGCTGATGATATTAATTTTGAGGTATCTCATGCAATATTTTTTTGATGATGGATTTAAAGTATAAATATATCATTTAAGTAACTTGGATTAAACAATGTCTCATTTAAAAAGTAACTTCTTTTTTTATTTGAGTAAACAATTGAGAAGATATTAAGAATCCGCCTAGTACAAAAAACAAGTTTACCTCTATCCCGCCAAACTCCAAAAAATTGGGAAACCAAGCTGGGTGTTGAAACCATACTGAATAGTGAAAAAGAAATACTGTAATAATGGCGAAAGTTAATAAGATATCTAGACCATAAAATTTAAAGGGCTTTGCTATTTCTACCATCTTTAAAATAAAATTTGAAATTACATTTTACAAATTTATTATACCATTTTGTGAGTCAATATTTTGGAATTGGGTTTTTTTATAAACCGATTTTGATAATTAAAAGAGGATAATTTGTTTATTTTTAATGGTTTAATATTGGACTACCGGTTTTTTAGGGAAGAAACTTTACCTTGATTTAAATTTTATCTTCTATTACAGTTAGCTTGTGCAAATTACATTGAGATTGTTGTTATCATTAATAAATAAGGGGCGTTAATGATAGCAGCGGCAGTTCCCAATTTTATATTGGGACCAAAGAGGATAACATATTGACAGATCTGGGGGAGGTAGAAAACGCCCAAAAACTAATTTTTTTAAACCCTGCCTCTCCTACTCAAATTAGTGAGCATGTTTGAAACTAAATTTAAACTCGTTATAAATTTTACTGATTAATAAAAGTGGATTTTGCTAATGCTTTACCCTCTTTTTAATAATCCCACCTGAGGCTTCTTTTATGGTACTGGCAAAAACGAATGCTTTTGGGTCAATCTCATAAACTAGATTTTTTAGTTTTCTCATTTCTAAACGAGTGATTACCGTGAAAATAATCTCGCATTTTGTACTAATATCATAGTTCCCGGGAAGAAAACCACGTTCGCCATTATAGACTGTAATTCCTCTACCAAGTTCGTTTACTAATTGATATTTAATTTCTTCACTTTTTGCTGAAATGATGGTTACACCTGTAAAAGCTTGGATTCCTTCTACTACATAATCAATAGTTCTAGAGGCGGCAAAGTAGGTAAGCGCAGAATATAATGAAGTTTCGATTCCGAATTTTAAGGCGGCAATTCCAAAGATGATAACATTAATACCTAAAATAATTTCTGTTATGGTAAATGATGTTTTTTTCAAAGTATAGAGTGCCAATACTTCAATCCCATCTAATGCGGCACCCGCTCTCATTACTAAACCAATTCCAACACCGAGGAAAACACCACCAAAAATGGATACAATTAGTTTATCATGCGTGATATCAAAAGATGGCAATAACCATAGGCAAGTCCCTAAAAATACTACGCTTAAAAATGTTCTGATAGCAAAGCGTTTCCCAACTGAAAAATAGCTAATAATAATTAAAGGTAAATTAAATAGAACAATCAATAAAGCTAGGTTTAAGTGGTATAATTCATGCACTAAAAGAGACATTCCAGTAATGCCACCATCAAAAAAATGGTTTGGCACTAAAAATGATTTTAAGGCAAATGCTGCGATTATAACTCCAAGTACCACTGAAAGGGTATCTTGAAAAATCTCTGCTAGGTTCGTTTTTTTATGGTTGGTATGTTGCCAGTTATTTTCCAATTGGATTTTGTTTTTTTGTTTTTTGGCTTCTAGGTTTTCCTTTGCTGTTTTAGTAAAAAAAGTATGAGAATTTAAAAAATCTATTTGTCTTTTATTCCAATCTTCTTTAGTAGAGAGGATTTTGTTGTTTTGAAATTCAAGAAATAATTTGTCGGCATAAAATTCATATTGATCATCGCCAAGGTAAAATAAATCGGCATCACATAAAATTTCACTCAACTTGTTTTTAGGTGTTTGAGGAATTTTTGTTGCCATAATCATGTCGCAGATTTGGTCTATTTGTTGGTTAGAGTAGTTAAAGTTAACCAGATTTTTTTTTGCAAAAGCACATCCTAATTCTTCGTGATTGAGGTGACTTTCTAAAAAACCAACATCGTGAAGTAAAGAGGCTGTTTTTAAAAGTGTAGTTTCATGTTCAGATATTTTTTCTTTATGGGCAATATAACAGGCATTCTGAATAACATTTTGTGTATGATATACATTATGATAACAAATATTTTGATCAATATCTGCTTCTAGTTTAGAAATAACAAAAGAATAAAGCTTTTCGTAATCCATAAATAAAAAAATGTAAACTTAACTAATAACTTCGTAAATCATAATTTCTTCTGCTTTGTTTTTTAAATTTATAGTTCCTATTTTTTCACATTTAAATGATCTTTTCACTTTTTCGTAGCATTTTTCTGTAATTACAATTTGCCCAACAGCGGCAGCGCTTTGTAACCTTTGAGATGTATTTACGGTATCGCCAATAACTGTAAAATCAAGTCTTTTTAAGGTTACCGAACCTATGTTTCCAGAAATCATTTCACCACTATTTATACCAATAGAAACTTTTGGCGAGTAATCTTTTTCTGATGGGAGGTTATTGATACTATTTCTGATAGCGATACTTGCATCAATGGCTCGGTCTAAATGATAATCATCTTTAAAAACCGCCATTACACAGTCTCCTATAAATTTATCAATTATGCCATTTTGAGCAATTATTTCTTTAACCATAATGTCAAAATAATCGTTCAATAATTTTACTACTGTATCTGGAGCTTCATTTTCGCTGATAGAGGTAAAGCCACAAATATCTATAAAAACTACTGTTGCGTTAATGGTTTCATTATCTGTTAAAGAGTTTTCGTATTCTCTTGTTTCCATAAAACTAAGCACATTTTTATCAACATACATTTTTAAAATGTTGTTTTCTTTAATGGCTTGTAGGGTTTTTTTGATTTGATTTACTTGCAGTATTGTTTTTTCAATAGTTAACTCTAAATCTTGAAAATTTACAGGTTTTGTAATAAAATCAAAAGCACCACTATTCATAGCTGTTCGGATATTTTCCATATCGCCATAAGCGGAAACCATTACCGTTTTTAATAATGGATGTTGGTCTGCTATTTTAGAAAGCAAGGTTAATCCATCCATTTCTGGCATGTTAATATCGCTTAAAACAATATCAATATCGTTATGTAAATGAATCTTTTCTAAAGCATCACGACCATTTTCTGCAAATACAAATTCATATACTTGCTCTCTTATTTTTTGTCTAAATTTTTGACGAATGAGTGTTTCTAAATCAGCCTCATCGTCTGCTACTAAAATTTTCGTCACGATAAAATGCTTTTAAGCTTGTTTTTTAGGTCTGCAAAATCAACTGGTTTTGTTAAAAAATCATCGGCACCCAGTTTCATGGCTTCGTTGTAATTTTCATCATCTCCGTAAGCGGTTATCATCATTACAATTGGAGGCGGTTTTTCAAATTTTTCTTTAATATATTTAAGCAATACCAATCCGCTCATTCCTGGCATATTGATATCTGATAAAATTAAAACAGCTTCGTGTTCGTGATCGTTCATAAATTGTATGGCATCTTCGCCAGAAAAAGCAAATTCTAATTCAATCTCGTTATTTTTAATTTCTTTTCTAAATCTTTGTTCAAAAAGTGTTTTAACATCCACTTCGTCATCTACTACTAATACTTTCATAATTTTTAATTTTTATATGATGATACTAAATTTAATTTCTTTTCTAAATCTTTGTTCAAAAAGTGTTTTTACATCCACTTCGTCATCTACTACTAATACTTTCATAATTTTTAATTTTTATATGATGATACTAAATGTTGTTCCTTCGTTTTCAACAGATGCTACTTTTAATTCGCCATTGTGTCCTTTTGTAATAATGTCGTAACTCATAGATAGCCCTAAACCTGTTCCTTTTCCTGTTGGTTTTGTAGTAAAAAATGGTTGGAATATTTTTTCAATTACGTTTTGAGGCATCCCATTTCCATTATCTATTACGGTAATTACAACTTTTTCATTTTGTTTTCTAGTTGCAATGCTAACGGTAGGTTCGTAACTATTTTCTGTACTTCCGTTTTGGTTTTGAATGGTCTTCTTTTTTTCATCTACAGCGTAAAACGCATTAGTGAGTAAATTTAAAACTACCCTACCAAAATCTTGAGGCATTATTGTAACTTTTTCAACGGAAGCATCAAAATCGGTTTTAATGGTTGCGTTAAACGATTTATCTTTTGCTCTTAAACCATGGTAAGAAAGTCTTAGGTATTCATCGCATAAGGCATTCAAATCTGTTGGTTCTTTTACACCAGAACTGCTTCTAGAATGTTGCAACATGCCTTTCACAATGCTATCAGCCCTTTTACCGTGATAAATTATTTTTTCTTCATTCGCAATTACATCATCTGCAATGGCATTCACTTCGTCCAAGTTTCCTTTTTTAATTTCATCTTTTAACTCAACCAGCAATTCCTTATTCACCTCAGAAAAATTATTTACAAAATTCAACGGGTTTTGTATTTCATGGGCTATGCCTGCGGTGAGCTCTCCAAGGCTTGCCATTTTTTCGGATTGGATGAGTTGGGATTGAGTAGATTTTAAATCTTCTAAAGACCGATTTAAAGCAGCAGTTCTTTCTTTAACTTGATGTTCTAAAAGTTCTTTTTGTGATGTTAAAATTGTCTCTTTTTCTTTAGAGAGTTTTTGTACCCTTTCCAAGGTTAATCGCAAATTTTGACTTCTTTTTCCAAAATCGTAGCCCAGGTAAATAGCCAAACATACAGGTTGAAGCATAAAAGCAATTGGTATGTATTCAACAACATTGAGTTGAATAATACCTAATCCATCTAGCACACTAACCGCCCAGAAAAAAAGGCTAATAACACTAGAGCTAATAAATATTACACTCGCTACACGGTTTTCAGTCCGGGATTTAACTGCCAATCTAATACTGACGATAAATGCAGTTAATCCCCATAGTGGAGCTACTAAACCCGAATTGTATAAAAAGAAACAACCTACAGCAAAAATGAGCAAGAAGGCTACAATTTTAAAAGGTATATCTAAAGGCCGTTTAAATATTAGGTATAAACAATATAACGAAATCAAGATGGAAACTATAACACAACTATTACAACTAACGTTAATCCAAAATTGCTCACCATTTGTATTAGAGCTCCAGATAACACCAAAACAAAATAAAATTAAAAGAGCAGTACTTAGTGCGAAATAACCGTTGATCTTCTCTGAGGGAAAAAAAAGGAAAAAAGATAAAAAAATGATAAAAGTTAAAATAGCAATTCCTGCCATCACATAATATTTATCTACTAATTGTTTTCGGGGAACTATTCTGTAATTTTTGATAGCATCAGAAGAGTTGGCATTGTTGAGTGTGGAAGCAGCAATTCTAATAAATCCATTCGTATTTGAGTATATGGGAAATTTGTATTGTGCATTTACATAACGTATTGCCAAAACCTGCTCCTTTCCTTTTTGAAGTGGCAGTTGAAATATTTTGGGGCCAGGATTGTAAAAAACGATTTGCTGGGCATCTGCACTTACTGTGCCTAACCGATGAATCAATTTTCCATCCAAATAAATTTCGGACGCACCCAATTGAATTATATTTATAACAATGGCATCGGTTATACTGCTATCCGCTTTTATGTGTTTTCTGAACCAGACTATTTCGCCACGATTAGCAATGGCATTTTTACCATCGGGCATATTTAAATTATAAAATTGAAACTGCTTCCAGGACGAATCATCAAACGCTGGCTTTGCCCAATCTTTGTTATCTCCTTTTTGGTAACGCCATTTGTCGAGTTTAACCCATTTGTTGTAGAGTGTAGTATCCAAAATAGCTACATCTTGTCCGTTTGCAAAGAAGGGAAGTAGTAAAAGGCAAATTTTTATTAGTGATTTCATTTTTTAATTAGTTGGTATTTGAATAATAAATGTTGACCCTTCATTCTCTTTTGTTTCTACTTTTAATTCACCTCCATGTGCTTTCACAATATCGTAACTTAAACTCAAACCTAAACCAGTGCCTTGCCCGGTGGGTTTAGTAGTAAAGAATGGTTGAAAGATTTTATCGAGTATTTTGGGAGGAATACCGTTGCCGTTGTCGGTAACTTTTATTTCTATTTTGTTATCTACTTTTTTTGTGCTTACTGATACTGTTGGCTCATAAGCGGGTATAGGGTTGAGTTCATTTTCTTCCTTATGCCCTACACCTTCTGCCTTACTGCGTTCATTCACTACATAAAACGCATTCGTAATCAAATTCAAAATCACTCTTCCCATATCCTGCGGAATGATGTTGATGTTACCAATCGTTTCATCAAAATCAGTTTTCATGGTGGCATTGAAACTTTTATCCTTTGCTCTTAAGCCATGATATGCCAATCGTAAATATTCATCTGCAAGTGCATTAATATTGGTTGGTTCTTTTACACTATTGCTACTTCGTGAATGTTGCAGCATTCCTTTTACAATGGCATCAGCTCGTTTGCCATGATGATTTATTTTTTCGAGATTGGCGGAAATATCTACAATCAATTCATCTTCTAAAACCTTATCCCTTTCACTTTCTACCTTTAATCTTTCGCCTTTCAACTCTTCTATCAACTCCCCACTCACTTCACTAAAATTATTGACAAAATTCAACGGGTTTTGTATCTCATGAGCAATGCCTGCGGTGAGTTCGCCAAGTGATGCGAGTTTTTCGGATTGGATGAGTTGGGCTTGGGTGGATTTGAGGGTTTCCAGTGTTTTTTGGAGTTGGGTACGTTGTTGGTGGATTTCGTCGCGTTGGTGTTGGAGTAAGGTGTTGGCTTTTTGCTTTTGACGATTGTTGCGGTAAAGAAAGAGGCTAAAAACAGATACAAGGAATAACCCACCAAGCAATGCATAAAACCGAATGGAATTAGTGTATTCTGCTTTGGCTTTTTCTACCTCCTGCATTCGTTCTTTTTCCTGATATTCTAAGTCCAGCAGACGTTGCGTATCGTCTTGCTTTTCAAGCCCTCTAATGCCTGAGATGGCTATTTTATAATACTTGTTGGCTTCCCGATGTTTGTTGAGCTTCTCATAAACGGTAGCGATTGGATAGCCATAATATATTTTTGCCCTCAACGAATCAGCACTTATAGAACCCATCTGATAGGCTAATTGGTAATAGTGAAGGGCAGAGTCAAGTTGATTAAGGCGGAAGTAAACACCGCCAATTCCTGAGGTTTGTTGAATAATACCATTTTGATCGTTGAATTTTTTAAAAAGCACCAACGATTGTCTAACGTAGTCCAGTGCTTTTGAATAGGATTTCTCTCCAAAAAATATTCTCGCTTTTTGTGATAAGGCGAATGCTCTACTTAAATTATTTTCTGGATTAAGTTGGAGCGATAGATCAATGTAGTATTTGGCAGAGTCTAACTGATTTATGCCGGGCCTGAGGTAGGTTTGCCCAATGTTACTTAAAACACGTATTAATTCTTCTTTGTTGTTGATTTTTCGGGCCAGTTGTTCTATTTTCAAGTAGTTGGAGAGTTCTTTGCGATAATCTTTCTTAAGAAAGTGAATAACTGAGAAACCTCGTAAGCTTTTGATAATGCCCAAGGTATCGTTTAGCTCCTCGTAAATTTTAAGGCTCTTTTGATAATTTTCAACCGCTGACACACTATAAAAACTGATGTAATTTATATCGCCTAATATTAATAACGCCTCTGCCTCCCCGATTCGATAATTAATCTTTTGGCTTAATTCAAGTGCTTGATTGGTGTAGCGGGTTGCACTGTCTGCGTTACGGATGGGCGAAGAGCGTCCCAAGGCTTTGCCCAGTTTTAGGAGCACATTTATTCGGCTCGTGTCGGGCTTCGTCTTAGTCAATTGGATTTTTAGGCTATCAATAGTTTGTCGGCTTTGAGCAAAACCAAGGCTGCAAGTGACGGCAATCAGGAGTAAAAACAGTAATTTCTTCATTTTCAGTTATTTTGAATCGGTAGTTTTACAATAAACGTTGTTCCTTCTTTTTCCACACTTTCCACCTCAATTGTTCCACCATGCGCCTTCACAATATCGTAACTTAAACTCAATCCCAAACCAGTTCCTTGCCCAGTAGGTTTGGTGGTAAAGAAAGGTTGAAAGATTTTATCCAATATTTTTTGTGGGATGCCGTTTCCGTTGTCGGCCACTGTTATTTCTACTTTACCATTTACTTTTTTTGTGCTTACTGATACTATTGGCTCATAAGCGGGTATAGGGTTGAGTTCATTTTCTTCCTTATGCCCTACACCTTCTGCCTTACTGCGTTCATTCACTACATAAAACGCATTCGTAATCAAATTCAAAATTACTCTTCCTATATCCTGCGGTATGATGTTGATGTTGCCTATGGTTTCATCAAACTCCGTTTTCATAGTAGCGTTAAAGGATTTGTCTTTTGCTCTTAAGCCATGGTAGGAAAGACGTAGATATTCATCGGCCAATGCATTGATATTGGTTGGTTCTTTTTTACCACTGCCAGCACTTGAATGTTGCAGCATTCCTTTTACAATATCAGCAGCTCGTTTGCCATGATGGTTTATTTTTTCGAGATTGGCGGAAATATCTACAATCAATTCATCTTCTAAAACCGTATCCCTTTCACCTTCTACCTTTAATCTTTCGCCTTTCAACTCTTCTATCAACTCATTACTCACTTCACTAAAATTGTTGACGAAGTTTAACGGGTTCTGAATTTCATGGGCAATGCCTGCGGTAAGCTCACCAAGGCTTGCCATTTTTTCGGATTGGATGAGTTGGACTTGGGTGGATTTTAAATCTTCCAATGAGTGAGTGAGTTCCTCAGATTTTTTTCTCAACTCACTGGTTCTTTCTTCAACCTTGTGTTGCAGTTGTTCTTTCTCTTTTCGCAATCTTCCTTCTCTCCAAAGACTAAATGCTCTTAATGCTGTCAGAAACAATAAGGCATAAATAGTATATGCCCACCAAGTTTTCCACCAGGGTGGAAGTATAGTAAACTCATAATCAAAAGGTTTACTCCATTCTCCACTTTCGCCAATAGCACATACTTGGAAAATAAATTTTCCGTCAGGCAGGTTACGGAAATCTGCAGTAGTTCTTGTCACAGGAATGCTCCATTTTTTTTCCAAACCTAGCAATCGAAAGCTATATTTTATTTTAGTGGGAGCGTTCCAATCTAATGCTGAATATTGAAAGCTGAGGTGATTTTGATCGGATGGTATTCTTGGATTTATTGGAAAATTCTCAAAGTCCTGAACTCCGTCAAACTTTATTTTTTGCAGAGAGCTGTCTGCAGGATTGCGGTAATCTGGAACTACTTCGTTGATGTACAACTGCCGCAGACTTACTACCGGTGGTTGTTGCGAAGGTTTATAAGCATTCTTCTCCAGCTTGCTTACACCGCCACCGTACGTAGAAATCCAAAGATTGCCAAATTTGTCTTCCATAATTCTAGTAACTTGGTTGCCGGATAGCCCTTCGGCTGTGGTAAAGTTGAGAAAGGTTTTGCCATCGTATTTACTCAAACCGTCTCTGGTGCCAATCCAAAGAATACCTTGCTTATCTTCAAAAATGGAAAAAAGATTATTGGATGGCAGTCCCTGATCTGTGGTATAATGCGTAAAGGTTCCTGAATGGCCTTGGTTTGATGGTTCATACCTGATGAGCCCGTTACCGGTAGCAAACCAGAGATACCCATTTTTATCTTGCAACATTTTGCCAATACCAGTTCCCAGACCTTCGGCTGCTGTAAAATGAACAAAAGTACCCGACTGTCCGTCTTTTAAAGGTGTATATTTAGTTAACCCATTACGGTAGTTAAACCATAGATTACCAGATTTATCTTCCAGCATAGCTGGTGTATATCCGCCGGTAAAGAAGCCCTCAGCTTCGGTAAAATGAAAATAAGTTCCCGACTTACCGTCTTTTGGAGGCTCATAACGGGTAAGGCCTTGGCCACCTAACCAGAGATGTCCCCTGCTGTCTTCCATCATTGACAACACATCTTTAACCCCTTTGGGAAGGCCATAACGAACTAAAGACTGACCATCATATTTGTTTAGTCCCGACCCTGAAAACCATAGATTGCCCAATTTATCCTCTAAAGAGAAATACGCAAAGCCAAGCGGAAAATGAGCAAAGCTTTTTCCATCGTAAACATTTATTCCGGTATTTGCTCCAAACCACAAATTGCCTTTTCTGTCCTCCAAAACATTCCAGATAAAATTATCGGAAAGCCCATCTGCTTTGGTAAATCGCAAAAAAGATGTTGTGTTAATCCGGTTCAATCCGCCGCCCGATGTGCCAATCCAAAGATGACCAGACTTGTCCTCAAATAGGCTATTGTAATAGACGCCATTATACGATAGCCCTTCTTTTTCGGAAATTTGAATAAAGTTTTTCCCATCATACCTAATCAGGCCACTGTTAGCTGTGCCAAACCAGATATGACCATACTGGTCTTCTGTACTCGATAAGACCCGTTCATTGGAACGCCCATTGGGTGCCAATAACTTAATGGGAAAATTTGTAAAGGTTTTGCCCTGCCCCACTTTGTCATTCAGGCGGGCATCAAATTTACTTACTCCACGTCTGGTGCTAAACCAAAGATGCCCAAGCTTGTCTTTTATAATGCTGTTTACCGTATCGTTTGCAAGCCCTTCTTTTGTGGTAAAATGAATAAAACCTGCCTGCCCGGCAGACTGGGACTTACCTACAAATTTGTTTACTCCACCTCCCCATGTGGCAAACCATAGCGAGCCTGATTGGTCTTCTGCCATAGATATGACATTATTATTAGATAACCCTTCATTGGTGCTGTAATTATAAAAGGTTCCCGTACTAGCATCTTTAGACGGTACAAACTTGCTAACCCCATCATTGGTGGCAAACCAGAGATTGCCTGATTTGTCCTCTAAAATTTTGCTCACACTATTTCCAGCAAGCCCTTCGGCTGTAGTAAAGTTTACAAAAGACTTCCCGTCAAACCGGCTCACACCACCACTCGTACCAAACCAGAGATGGCCTTTCTTGTCCTGAAAAATGGACCGAACATCCCCTTGCACAAGTCCATTTTCTTTTCCATAAACAACAAATGATTTTCCATCATATCGGCTCACGCCTGAGCCATTGAAGCCAAACCAAAAATAACCGTCTTTATCTTCAAACACGGACGTTACAAATTGTTGTGGCAAGCCCTGGTCTATATTCAAATACTGTATATCGTACAATACATCCTTTTTACTAACCAGTGGCAGGGCAGGGTTTATTTTTGGAGAAAATGCCTTTCCGGTTTTGCCTTTGGCAGCTATGGGTTTACCCGTTGGTATGGTATCGCCAAATTGGTTTTTAATTATATATCCTTGTGGGCTGTTTGCTGCATTGTGTATGATGAGTTTACTCTCATCCACGGGTGTTTGCTGCAAATTATCTGGTACAGGATACCTATTATCCATCGTTTTAATGTCACTGCGGATGGGAATAAGTGGTATCAATTTTGGCTTTGCAATACTATCAGGGTGTATTCTTTTGCCAATGGCAGGTATGGGTATGCCTGTAATAACGGGTTTACCATCCACAGTAGTTACCGGTTCTACTGGTCTGCCAGTTACCATATTCACTTTATAAGCAACCTTTGGGTTGGCTTCCCAGCTTTTGGGTGGGGTATAGAGGGATGGTAGTTTAGTACCATCGTCTTTGGGTGCATTATTGCAAGCTACCAAAAGGAGTAGCGGCAGGAAGAATTTTAACTTCCATACTTTTTTAGCTGTCGCCGATAAAACGTTCAGCTTATGCTGGTAATACGATGGTAAATGTAGTGCCTTCATTTTCTTGTGTATTTATTTTTATTTCCCCACCATGCGCCTTCACAATATCGTAACTTAAACTCAATCCTAAACCTGTGCCCTGCCCGGTAGGTTTGGTGGTAAAGAAGGGTTGAAATATTTTATCTAGAATTTTCGGAGGAATGCCCGGCCCATTGTCACGAACTGAAATTAAAACCTCAGCCCCCCTGCCCCCCAAAGGGGGGTTCTTGGAAGTCTTCACCCAGATAGTTGGATCATACTTATAATTAGGATCTTTGAACCCCCCGTCGCCTGTCCCGGTTTTTTCGGGAGAGGGCAGGGAGGCTGCATAAAATGCGTTGTTGATTAAATTCAAAATAACCCTTCCAATATCCTGCGGAATAATGTTGATGCTACCAATGCTTTCATCAAAATCTGTTTTCATGGTGGCGTTAAAAGATTTGTCTTTAGCTCTTAAGCCATGATATGCCAATCTTAAATATTCATCAGCCAGAGAATTGATATTGGTGGCTTCTTTTTTTCCGCTTCCAGCACTTGAATGTTGAAGCATTCCTTTTACTATAGCATCGGCTCTTTTGCCGTGGTGAAGAATTTTTTCTAAATTTTGTTGTACATCTTTTGCTATCTCTTTTGCTTCAGCTGTATTCCCCTTATCAACTTCTTCAACCATTTCACTTATCAACTCATTACTCACTTCACTAAAATTATTGACGAAGTTTAATGGGTTTTGAATCTCATGGGCAATGCCTGCAGTGAGTTCTCCAAGGCTCGCCATTTTCTCTGATTGGATGAGTTGGGATTGGGTGGATTTTAACTCTTCCAATGATTGTTTTAACTCACTGGTTCTTTCTTCTACCTTATGTTGTAGTTGTTCTTTTTCCTGCCGCAACTTCCGTTCCCGCCAAAGACTAAATGCTCTTAATGCAGCCAAAAACAGCAATGAATAAATGGTATATGCCCACCAAGTAAGCCACCAAGGTGGCAAAATAGTGATGGTCATGGATATGCCTTCTTCATTCCACACCCCATCGGCATTGGATGCTTTTACTCTGAAAATATAAGTGCCTGGTGAAAGATTGGTATAAGACACTTTTCTTTCTTTAGACGGTGCCGACCAATTCTTATCATAGTTTTCCAGCTTCCAGCTATATTGGTTGTCTTCTGAGCGCAGGTAGTGCAAAGCCACAAAATCAAAACTCAGGTTCTTTTGCCAATGCTTCAACTCAATGGTATTGGTATAGGCCACCGATTGTTTAAAAATAGTTCCATCGGGTTTTGAATAGAGAGAATCATTGATGCTCATTTGTGTTAAAACGATGGATGGTAGCGTTGTATCTTTCTTCAGCAGGTTGGCAGGTACAATACGATTTAGACCATTGTTACTTCCAATCCAAATATCGCCATTGCTGGTTTTGATGCCTCGATAGCTTCTATCATAAGCCTGAAAGCCATCTTTTTGAAAGTAAGAAACAAACGATTTTGTTTCTGGGTCGAATACCGATAAGCCCCTTTGGGTGGGCAGCCAAAACCGTCCGAATTCGTCCTTCACAATTCGTCCATTTTGACTAAGATATAAATCGTTATGCAACAAACCCTTTGATTCATCATAAGCTGTAATGGTGCCCTTTTCTGCATTTACAGTTACAAGTCCGCCAGATGAATATGTTGCAAACCAGGGTTCTCCTCTTTTGTCAGTGGTAAAAAAATTAGTTGAAGAAAGTTCGGTATTCCTAAAAACAGTAAAGTTGTTTTTGTAAGGATGATATAAATTCAAGCCTCCATCCGTACCAATCCACAAACGTTTTTTTCCGTCCTCCGCAAGAAAAGTTATTTCATTGTGGCTGATGGAAGTGCTGTCTCCTGAGACAGGTAAAAAATGCGTAAAACCATCTTCCCGCTCATTTAATCGGTACAACCCAAATTGATTATCCCCTCCGTCGCCCAGCCAAATATTCCTTTTGGAATCCTGATAAAATTTGTCAATTTGTTTGCTGGTGAGGGAAGCAGGGTTTTTAGCATCGGGAATAAAACTTTTTATGAGCCTACCCGTATTTTTATCCAAAACAAAAACACCTTTATCTCTGATAGAAAGCCAAAGCCTTTGTTGCTTATCGGGAAAAAGAAACGCAATATTGTTGACCTCTTTGGGGCTATAAAAAAATCGTTTGAAACTGCTGGTAGCTTCCTGCCAAAGGTTTAGCCCATTTGCAGTACCTACCCATATTTTGCCATCGGCATCTTCCTGTACAGCGGTAATGGCATTGTTGCTGATAGATGATGCATTGGAGGGGTTGTTTTTGAAGACTTTAAAATTACCCTGACTGGCTTGGTACAGAGCGAGTCCGTTTCGGGTACCTACCCACAATCGTTTCTTACTGTCTTCAAATAAATATCGGATACTATCCGATGGTAGGCCGTTGGGTTCATCCGCTCGATAGCGGAAAAGATCCATCTGTTGCTTTTTGGGAGCTTGTTTGTATAAACCTGGCCGAGTGCCTAACCATAACAAACCTGAACGGTCCTGTAAAGAGTTATAAGGTAACGGAATTTGAGGTAAAGGATTAGCGGGTAGATTAAAATTGTAATCGAAAATGCTGAATGATTTTGTAGCAAACTGATATTGAATAAAAAATGATGATTTCCTCAAATCTTCCCAAGCTTGAAACAAAATCCTTTCTTTGTTTTGAGCGATGACGAAAAATTGCGTAATTTTTGAAATGCCTTTTTGATAAGGAAGTGGAGGAGTGCCATAGGTAAAGGTTTGGATTTGGTTGGAAACAGGGTCTATCAAAGAAATTTTACCTTGTCGATATGTCAACCAAATTTGCCCCTTCAAATCTTCCTTTGCCCAAAGAATTGAGTCAGCCATTGAATTGGCATTATTAGGTTGGTGAACATAGCTTTTTACTATTTTCAGTTGTTTGCTATCAAAAACATAAAGGCCATGTGAGCCAGTAAGCAACAATCGGTTGGCGGTTGCTTTGCTAATTTGCCTTAGGGTATCTGCTTTGCCAGATTGCCAAATATTCTTTCCGGCAGGGATGATGATTTCAAAACGATCTTTCTGACGGTTCAATCGTTGGAGATTGTTTTTTTCATCCAGTAACCAAACTGTACCCGATAATTCGAGTGTGTTAACATGTGTAGAAAAGCGGCTATTTCTATCAGCAAGCGGGTACTTTTTTATTACCCCATTGGTAGGGTTAAGGCAATAGGTGTTAAGGAACTTCCTGAACACATTTGTATAACTCTTGAACCAGATATTTCCTGCTTCATCTTCGAATAAAATAGCATTACCATTGCTAATCTCAGCATTGGTCGTTTTGCCCTCGGGGTAAAAAGTCCTAAATTTTTCGGTAAGCGGGTCAAAATAACTAATCCCACCTTTTCCTGCACTTTCCCCGATCCATATCTTACCATCCTTTGCTTTTAGTAGTCCTCCTAAAAGATTCCTTGATTGAAAATTGGTGGTATCCATTTGATTAGGGGTAGCTTTAAAGACTTTAAAGCGGTAGCCATCGTATTTTACCAGACCCGTTTGGGTACCAAACCAGATGAAGCCCTTGTCATCCTGAAGGGGGTCTATCACAAATTCCTCTGGAAGGCCTTCGGCTACACCGTATTTTTCAAAGGCAATCTTTTTCTGCTGGGCAAAGCTTATGCTTGCTGTAAGGGCAAGAAGGAGGGTGAGTGTTAGTTGCTTTATCATGTATTTAATTATAATGGTAGTTGAATGGTGAACTCAGTTCCTTCTTTTTCTTTTGTGTTTACTTTTATTTCCCCACCGTGTGCTTTTACAATATCATAACTCAAACTCAATCCCAAACCTGTGCCCTGCCCGGTGGGTTTGGTGGTAAAGAAAGGTTGGAAGATTTTGTCGAGAATTTTTTGTGGAATGCCGTTGCCGTTGTCTTTTACAGAGATCAATACTTTGTTGCCATCTTTTTTTGTGCTTACTGATACTGTTGGTTCGTAATCTGTAATATTTTGTTTGCTCCGTTCATTCACCACATAAAACGCATTCGTAATTAAATTCAAAATCACTCTTCCAATATCCTGTGGAATGATATTGATGTTGCCAATTGTTTCATCAAAATCTGTTTTCATGGTGGCGTTGAAAGATTTATCTTTTACTCTTAATCCATGATAAGCCAATCTTAAATATTCATCAGCCAACGCATTGATATTGGTGGGTTCTTTTACACTATTGCTACTTCGTGAATGTTGCAACATTCCTTTTACAATGGCATCGGCTCTTTTACCGTGGTGGTTTATTTTTTCTAGGTTTTTATAAATATCTTCTAAAATCTCATCTTGTAAAGCCTCATCTCTTTCGTCTTTATTCTTTGTTCTTTCTTCTTTAATCTCTTGAATCATTTCATTACTCACCTCAGAAAAATTATTTACAAAGTTTAACGGGTTCTGAATCTCATGTGCAATGCCTGCGGTGAGCTCTCCAAGGCTTGCCATTTTCTCTGATTGGATGAGTTGGGCCTGGGTAGATTTTAATTCATGTAAGGTACTTTCCACTTTATTTTTCTGTTCTTGTAAAACAAGATTCGCTTTTTGCTTTTGCCGATTGTTGCGGTAAAGAATTAAACCGATGATAGAAAGAACAGCAAGTACTGCAAGAAAACTGTAGGTTCTGATTTTTGATTGTGTTTCTATTTGCTGCTTTTCCAATTCCCGCAAACGAGTGGCTTCGCTTAGTAACAAACTCTGAAAGTTGGCCAGATTCTTATATTTTTCTTTATTCCACGCATCTCTTGTGGTGAGGGTAAGCCCTTGGTATTTTAAAACACTATCTGGTTGATTGTTGAGCAAATACGCTTTGTATAAGACCTCGTAAACTCCTCCGTCTCTAAAATATTGAGTATTTATCAATCCTGGCTCAGAACCTACTTCGTATGCTTTTTTGGCATAATAAAGGGAAGAATCTTTAACCCCACTATTCTGATGTAACGAGGACAGCGTTCTATATACGAGTAACAACATACGCCTGTTAGTTTCCTTATATTCGGTAGCAACTTGTAGTGCTTTATAGAGGTATTCTCTACCCAATTCGTCATTTTTTGCCTTAAAGTTCTTACGGGCCAGGTAAAGGATTGGTTGGGTCTTCCATCCACTATTGATCTGTTCGTAAAGCTTCACGGACTTCTGTGCATATACTTCCACAGAGTCAAGCTGGTTTGCATCAAGATACTGACTTGCAATTGCAGCCGAAACAGCAGCTATTCTAAAATAATCTTTGATTAATGATGCTATCCTTACACTTTCTTTATAATGAAAAATGGCCTGTTCTGTATTACCTGTTTCTTCCATTAATCCCCCGCAAATACTATGATTAAAAGCCAATCTATTTAATCTATATTCAGCAGGTAATTCTTTTCCCAAACCATATGCGTTTTTTTCGGAGTCGGGATTCTGTAGAATTTCAAATGCTTGTAATAAATTTTGTAGTCCTCCAGCATAATCGGCTTTTTGCATTAATGCGTATGCCTGATTAATCAAAAAATTTCCTTCGTGTAATGACTGCTTGTTTTTTCGGGCGATAAGTAAACCTTTCGTCGCATAAAAGAGCGAAGAGTCAGAATTTGATGCCATATAATATCGGGAAATATCAGTAATTGACCTTATCCTAATTGAGTCGTGGGTAGCAGTATGGAGTGTATTCCTTAGGCTGTCAATCCGGGTTTGTTGGGCATTTACATGATTTACTGAAATACCAAGCAGAAGCATGATTATCAACTTAAATAAGGTTTTATTATGTGTCATAAATTTTTTTAATTAGATAATGTAATAATTAATTCATTGCCCTAGTCTCCACTTTCATCCCGAGAGCTATCTGGACTCCTCCATGTGATTTTGCAATACCATAAGGTTCTAAACTACTTTGCCTATTAATTTTCCTGAGTTCGTTTGCTAATTCGGTTCCAATTTGTGCATTAGAAACAAATACTAAAATAGTTTCGTGTATATTTTAATTTAGAGTTAGCAGTTAAAGATATGTTTTATAGGTTAAAAGAAAAAGGGGGATTGATGTGTAAGAATTATAATAAGAATTAAAAGGTTTGTGTTAAGGATTGCCCCAAAGGAATGCACCAAAGCAGTCTTTAGGATATTTGGCAAAGAAACATCCCCGCCTGTAACATTCGGGCAGGCTTTTTATAGTCATCCTGAGCGGAGTCGAAGGAGGGCAATAAAAAGACATAATGCCCGACTGAACGGTACGGGCGGAAAAAGCCCTGTCTGTCTCGATTTTTCTTTGGGATTAAAGCGCCCTGATCTTAATCAATCCTTGATGCCAAAACTGCTGTTTTTTTATACTTTTTTACGTTTCCGCTTAAGTCAAAAAGCTCGGCATAAATTATATAAACACCCATTTTGGCCTTCTGATTAGTATCTGTTAAGCCATCCCAAATCCATTGGCCTTCAGCACCAATGGTTTCGTTTCTTACTAATTTTTTAATCAATGCTCCTTGATCGTTATAGATAGTAACATTAGCTGCATAATTGGGCTGTGAAAATTTGAATAAAATAGGCAAAACATCTTCAAAGCCATCATTATCTGGCGAGAAGGTTTTATTAGGAATGCTAATTTCTTCTACAGCTACCCCATCCTCTATAAATTGTGAGTTTTTATAACCCGGCGTTGCGTAACCTACATTTGCCGCTGCTGATCTAAAATTACCTTTTGCATTGGTAGGCTGTGTAAAGCTGCTGCGCTCTAAAGAAACACCGTTTAAATCTCTGATCAATGCAAAATGCATGCTTTTATCATAATTTAATTGATCTAACCTAGCATCATCCTTATTTAAAATCACAACTTTTCCATCATCATCATTAAAAGATGGAAAACTACTTAGTTTCACAAAGTTATTAGGATTTGGTGTTTGATATTGAGATTTTACAGTATCGGGCTGGGTGGTTAAAACCCAATAACTCTTAGGCTGAAAAAGTACGGTATTTACACTTACCGCTCTAATACTTATCACCGAATCTTTGGTAGCAAAGATGGTAGCCAATTTTAAATCTTTTAAATCAAGAATTTTGTTAGAATTGTTGTAAACCTCTACAAAGTCTACTCCGCCGGGTTTTGGGTTAAATAATATTTCGTTAATTAAAACATCGCCACGCAGCATCAATCCAGGAAAAACAAAACTTAAACTTTGATTGGTAATAGTATTTGTACCGCAATCAGTTAACCCGTTTACCGTAATTGTATAACTCTGGTTTCTGGCCAAAGCGGTTGTATATTTTATATCGACTGTAGAAAATGACGGTCCAATTGGATTTACACTTTGAGGAGAACCAACACCGTTATTAATACTGTATTTATTTAATATGGAAGCACTTAAACTATCTAATCCACGATTAAAATTTAAGCTAATGGTTAAACTATCTTTTAGGCTTGCGCCGATGAGTTGAAGCGGTGCTGTGGTACGATTACTTAAATAGATAGAATTTTGTTTACCCGGAGTTCCGCCGCTAAAATCGTTACTGGCCGCATAATTTTGTGATGGTTTACAGGTAGATAAAGGATCGATGAGTTCTAAAGTATAACCGCCGCTTCTTTTCACCGCATCTTTATACCAAGCATCGCTATAATTAACTTGTGAAATAATGATGTTATTTTGATTGACTAAAGTTAATGCATCGCTGGCATTATTTAGCGATGGCCAAGGTGATAAACCTATTACTTTTCCATAGCGCTTAAACTCGGTAGTATCAGCTCTTGCGCACAAAATAATATATTGATTAGCCTTAATACTGTCTAAAGCTCCAAAAGTTGCAGTGCTGCTAGGGTCGCTGTATTTAAACCCTGCCAAGCTAATATCCTCTGTACTACGGTTCCAAATTTCTACAAACTCTACCGATGGTAAATCTATTTGTGGCGATGGATCTGCAAAAATCTCATTGATCACAATGTCATTAAATCTTGCTGTGTATGGTCTACGATAGTTAAAGTTTCTACTTATTGGAGCTGTAATGGCGTTTCCTGCTAAATCTTTAATGGTATTTACCGTAATGGTAGATGTACCTGTAATAAACTCCGTAGCAAAATTTAAAATCAGATTAGACCCATTTGATGCGGCACTAACTGGCGTAATGTTTCCCGGATTTAAGGTGTAGTGATTTAAAATTGCAGCGTCGGAAGGGTCTACAGTTTCATTAAAATTTAAGGTTATTTGAGTCCCTGTGTTAACTACCAAAGTATTTAAACTTGGTGGTGTGGTATCTACAATAATATCTTGAATAGCTATATTATCAAAAAAATGTTTTTGATGGAAAGTAGTTGTGGATTGCTGAACCAAAAAGCCAAAAGAAGTGGTGGTTGTAAAAGTATTATCTGTAACTGTACCTTCAGATATAAATGAATTTCCTGTTCCGGTATCGTCTCTTTCTAAATTAAATGCGCCAGAGTTGGTTCTGGTAATTCTAAATTTAAAATTGTTGTTTGATGAACCTACAGCACCATCCACACCGTCAATAATTTTTACAGCGGTTGTTGTTGCTCCGCTTCGGCGGTAAAGCGCAACTTCATCAAGTGTATTTCCCATCCTTAAAAAATATCCATTAATGGCCGTACTTTTTAAATCAGCAGTATTACTTACCAAATAAATATCTAAATAATTAGCGCCAGAAGTGGCAAATTGCAGGTTTACATCAAACTCCCAAGTACAATTTAAAGCTTTACTGTTTGGTGTAGAAATATAGAAATTTGAGCTAGCCGTAGTAGAATTTGAGCGTAATTGCTGATTAAAAACAACAAAATTTGTACTGATATCTGTTTGCCAAGTGGGATTTTGAGTGAAATCTCCATCACTAAAGTTTTCTGTTAATTGTCCAAATGCAACTTTTGATATAATTAAAACAAAAAACAATAAAATCTTTCTCATATTTGCGACCGTAAAATTAATCACAAGATATTAATTATAAATTATTTAAACATTAAAAAAACATCATGAAAGTTGCAGTTGTAGGCGCAACCGGCCTTGTAGGTACGGTAATGTTAAAAGTTTTAGCAGAGCGCAATTTCCCGGTTACAGAATTAATTCCCGTTGCATCTGCAAAGAGCAAGGGTAAGGAAATTGATTTTAAGGGAAAGAAATACAAGGTAGTAACTGTTGATGAGGCTATTGCTATGAAGCCAGATGTAGCCCTATTTTCGGCAGGCGGAAGCACCTCTACAGAGCAAGCTCCAAAATTTGCAGCAGTTGGTACAACGGTTATAGATAACTCATCGGCTTGGAGAATGGACCCTACCAAAAAATTAGTAGTGCCAGAAGTTAATGCCAATGTGTTAACTGCCGAAGACAAAATTATTGCAAACCCAAATTGCAGCACCATACAAATGGTGGTAGCTTTAAAGCCGTTGCATGACGAGTATAAAATTAAGCGTGTGGTAGTTTCAACTTACCAATCTGTAACCGGAACTGGCGTAGCAGCGGTTGACCAATTGATGAACGAACGTAAAGGCATTACCGATGGACCAATGGCTTATAAATACCCTATCGATTTAAACGTGATTCCTCAAATAGATGTTTTCCAAGATAACGGATATACCAAAGAGGAAATGAAAATGATTTTGGAGACCAAAAAAATTATGGGCGATGATAGCATACGCGTTACTGCTACAACAGTTCGTATCCCAGTAATGGGCGGCCATTCCGAGTCTTTAAATATTGAGTTTGAAAAAGATTTTGATTTAGTAAAAGTGCGTGAATTATTGGCAGCAACCAGCGGTGTAATTGTGGTAGACGATCCTGCAAATGCAAAATACCCAATGCCAATGGATGCGCATGAAAAAGACGAAGTTTTTGTAGGTCGTATCCGTAGAGACGAGTCGCAAGACAATACCCTAAACATGTGGTGTGTTGCCGATAATTTACGTAAAGGTGCAGCAACCAATGCCGTACAAATTGCAGAGTATTTATTAAATCAAAAGTTAATAGGTTAATTATATTCTTACAAGCATACAAAGCTCTTCAGGTTCTCCTGAGGAGCTTTTTTGTTTTTTATCGTTCGTCATGCTGACGAAGGAAGCATCTCATTTAGTAGGTTGTTGCGTTTGATTAGAAATAGAAAACAATTTTTAGTTCCAAAGGAATCCCTTTGGGAAAAGCCCCAAAAGGGATGGCTTTGCCACAAGTTCCTACATTCTTAAGTTCCGCAAGTTTGGCTGTTCGTACTCGCTTTTTTAATGCTTCCAAAAAAGCATAAAAAAGAGATCAAACAAATGCTTCCATCGAGTTTATTAAGCTTAGGGTATTGCTACTATTTATGAAAGATATAACATTGGAGATTTTATTTCTATCTTAGAAAATAAAATAAAAATTCTTAGTTCGATTTAATTGAATCAAGACATAAATATTTATTAGGAGTTATTAAAGAGAAAAATCTCAAAAAATCAAGAACATGAAAAAAATATTATTATTAATTTTCATTATCACTAATTCAGTAAATTTCGCTTACAGTCAGAAAAAATTCGTAAACAAAGAATATGAATTTGAAATTCAAGAACCAAAAAATTGGATTGAGGCGGATAATAAGGTTTTATTAAAAAATCTCGAAAAATTTGAGGTAAACGAAGAAAATCTGAATAAGTTGATTTCAGATAATAAAGGTTCAATTTTATTGACTTCATTTTATAAATATGATCCAAAAACTCACGCTGGAATAATTCCTATAATCCAAATAAATGTAAGATATAAGGGTAAAAGTGATTTCGAACAATTTAAAAGCGGAATGGCGCAAAGCGCAACTAGTTTTAAAAAATATTTTTCAGATTTTGAATTTCTTAATGAAGTAACAGAAATTGAAATATCTGGAATTAAATGTATTTATTTCATAGGAAAATTCACTATGAAAGCACAAAACGGTCAAGAAATGAAAGTGAGAAGTAGAACTTATGCAATTCCTTATAAAAGCTACTTTTTTCAGGTAAACTTCACTGACGGTCAAATTGGAGAAGATTGTACAAAAGAGTTTGACGAATTAGTAAAATCAATAAAAATTGGCGAAAACAAATAACAACGACTTTATTTAAACTGGCCTCAGCTTTAAAAGCATAAAAATAGGAGAGGTGATGTATTCCATCTCGTAAATATAACCGCACCGTACTGTTTTAAGTGTTCCAAAGGGTCAATTAAATCTAAATATAAAAAAAGAGGACTATTTCCTGAATTTAAAAAGATATACAACTTTTATTAGTCGAAATTCTTGCATGTCAATGGTTCTTCCATGGAAAAAAGTAACACCATAAATGTCATTTTCTCTGAATTAAATATTGATTGAACATGAATTTGTTAAAATTTTGGTTTTAATGATTTATATTTGAAAACAATAAAAATATCATGAATTCACAACGTCAAGACTGGATTAATCTGCATCATAGTAAAAGTCGTAAAAAAGTTAAA